>NZ_JBEXJR010000002.1:0-57624 GCF_040609235.1 Streptomyces sp. NPDC004732 | reverse complement strand
GCGTCGGTCGCGGCGACCTCGACGGTGGCGGCCTCGACGACCTTCTCCGCAGCCTTACGGGTGCGGCGCTTCGGCTTCTCGGCCTCGGCTTCCGGCGCGGTGACCTCGACGGTGGCGGCTTCGGCGACCTTCTCCGCGACCTCCTCCGGGGGCTTGCGGGTGCGGCGGCGCGGCTTCGTGGCCGGGGCCTCCGCCTCGACGGCCGGGGCCGCGGGGGCGGCGGCGACCGGTGCGGGCGCCTCCGTCACGACGGCCGTGCTCTCGGCCGTGGCCAGAGCCTCGGACGCCCCACCGGAACGCGTGCGCCGACGGCGGCGCGGGGTGCGGGGCTCGGTCACCTCGGCGGCCGGGGCGGCCGGGGCGCTCGCCTCGGCCGTCGGAGCGGCGGTCGCCGTCGCGGTGGCGTCGAGCGGGCTGCCCGCACGGGTGCGGCGGCGACGACGCGGCGTGCGCGCGGGGCGCTCGCGCTCCTCGGACGACGCCGGGCCCGAACGGTCCCGGTCCCGGTCGCGGTTGCGGTCCCGGTCACGGTCCTGCGTACGACCGCCGGAGCGGCCACCGCGGCCGCGGCCACCGGTCTCGCCGAGGTCCTCGACCTCCTCCGCGCCCAGACCCGCACGGGTCCGCTCGGCGCGGGGCAGCACACCCTTGGTGCCCGCCGGGATGTCCAGCTCCTCATAGAGGTGCGGGGAGCTGGAGTACGTCTCGACCGGGTCGCTGAACCCGAGGTCGAGCGCCTTGTTGATCAGCTGCCAGCGCGGGATGTCGTCCCAGTCGACCAGGGTGATCGCGATGCCCTTGGCGCCCGCGCGGCCGGTGCGGCCGATGCGGTGCAGGTACGTCTTCTCGTCCTCGGGGGACTGGTAGTTGATGACGTGCGTCACGCCACCGACGTCGATGCCTCGCGCGGCGACGTCCGTGCAGACGAGCACGTCCACCTTGCCGTTGCGGAACGCGCGCAGGGCCTGCTCGCGCGCGCCCTGCCCGAGGTCGCCGTGCACGGCGCCCGAGGCAAAGCCGCGCTTCTCGAGCTGCTCGGCGATGTCGGCGGCGGTCCGCTTCGTACGGCAGAAGATCATCGCGAGTCCGCGGCCGTCGGCCTGCAGGATGCGCGAGACCATCTCGGGCTTGTCCATGTTGTGCGCGCGGTACACGAACTGCTTCGTGTTCGCGACGGTCTGGCCCTCGTCGTCCGGCGCGGTGGCGCGGATGTGCGTGGGCTGCGACATGTACCGACGGGCCAGGCCGATGACGGCGCCCGGCATGGTCGCCGAGAACAGCATCGTCTGACGCTTCGCGGGCAGCATGTTGATGATCTTCTCGACGTCGGGCAGGAAGCCCAGGTCGAGCATCTCGTCGGCCTCGTCGAGGACCAGGCACTTGACGTGCTTGAGGTCGAGCTTGCGCTGGCCCGCGAGGTCGAGCAGACGGCCCGGGGTGCCGACGACCACGTCGACGCCCTTCTTGAGGGCCTCGACCTGCGGTTCGTAGGCCCGGCCGCCGTATATGGCGAGGACGCGGACGTTGCGCGCCTTGCCTGCGGTCAGGAGGTCGTTCGTCACCTGCTGGCACAGCTCGCGCGTGGGAACGACGACGAGGGCCTGCGGCGCCTCGGTCAGCTGCTCCGGCTTGGCGCGGCCTGCCTCGACGTCGGCGGGCACGGTGACGCGCTCGAGGATCGGGAGCCCGAAGCCGAGGGTCTTGCCGGTGCCGGTCTTGGCCTGGCCGATGACGTCCGTCCCCGAGAGGGCGACGGGGAGCGTGAGCTCCTGGATGGGAAAGGGATTGATGATGCCGACGGCTTCGAGCGCCTCGGCCGTCTCGGGAAGGATCCCGAGCTCTCGGAAAGTCGTAGTCAGGGCTATGCCTCTTCTGTGAGACGCGGCTTGAGGCGAACGCTGGGGGTCGTGACCGTGCCACTACCGCCGGGCCGCTTGGGGGGCGGGCCGGGGGCGCGGGACCACTGCCGGCGCTCGAGCGCTCTTACCGCTGAGGTTCCCTCCTCGTGCCGCACGCACCTGTGCGTACCGCCCGGAGGGCTGTCGGGTCGGAGCCGATCGGGCCACCGACCGGGCATCCTCATTCGTACGGCCCGTCGAATATTCGGCAGGCGCATTACCACTGTACCGCGGAATCTCGCATGTGTGTCCGGCGAATTGGTCACATGGTCGTCGTCACAGTCACTGACCAGGGCCTTACGACGTCCGGCAAGCGGGCTATTGTGCGCTTCATGGAGACCCCCGACACCGCTGCCGAATCCGCCCCCGAACCCACCGGAATCGCCGCCCAGGACTGGGCGACGGCCGCCACCGAGCCCCAGTACCGCGCCGCGGTCGTGGACCTCCTCGGCGCGCTCGCCTACGGGGAGCTCGCCGCGTTCGAGCGGCTCGCGGAGGACGCCAAGCTCGCGCCGACGCTCGGCGACAAGGCGGAGCTGGCGAAGATGGCGTCGGCCGAGTTCCACCACTTCGAGCAGCTCAGGGACCGGCTGTCGGCGATCGGCGTGGAGTCGACGGAGGCGATGGAGCCGTTCGTCGCCGCGCTCGACGGCTTCCACCGCCAGACCGCGCCGTCCGACTGGCTGGAGGGCCTGGTCAAGGCGTACGTCGGCGACTCGATCGCCAGTGACTTCTACCGCGAGGTCGCGGCCCGCCTCGACGGCGACACCCGCGCCCTGGTGCTGGGTGTGCTCGACGACACGGGGCACGCGAGCTTCGCCGTGGAGAAGGTGCGCGCCGCGATCGAGGCGGACCCGCGCGTGGGCGGGCGGCTCGCGCTCTGGGCGCGGCGTCTGATGGGCGAGGCCCTCTCGCAGTCGCAGCGGGTCGTCGCCGACCGGGACGCGCTGTCGACGATGCTCGTCGGCGGCGTGGCGGACGGCTTCGACCTCGCCGAGGTCGGGCGGATGTTCTCCCGGATCACCGAGGCGCACACCAAGCGGATGGCTGCGCTGGGCTTGGCGGCGTAGTTCGGGGCCTGGCCGGAGTGCGGTCGGCTGCGGGTCCGTCGTGGCTGGTCGCGCAGTTCCCCGCGCCCCTTGGGTGGTCCGCGGCGTGGTCGGCTGCGGGTGCCTCGTGGCCGGTCGCGCAGTTCCCCGCGCCCCTTGAGCTACCCCCAGCGCCGCCCCCTTTGAGTGGCCCGCAGCGCCGCCCGCGGCTATGCCGTTGCCGAGCGGCGCATTCTTGTGCGGGTCGGGCGGAGCAGCAGGGACAGCAGTGCCACGGAGACGGCGACGGCTCCCAGGAGCGTCGCGGGGGCGTGGCCCGAGCCGAGTGCGGTGTGCGTGATGAAGGCGCCGATGAGTGCGCCTGCGGGGCCCGTGGCCAGGACCAGGTTGCGCGCGGGCAGTCGGTGCCCGAAGCGGTGCGCGGCGGCCCAGGCCAGGGCGAGGCCGAGCAGTGTGGAGCCGAGTGCTTCCAGAATCACGGTGTGTGCCCTCCCTTTGCGGCCGGTGCAAATCGGTCGTAGCCGGTCTACCCCCGGCGGCCGGAACGCAACCCTCCATGATCGGTCGGCGTCGGCATCCCCCGTATGACGGACAAGAACGGCCAACACACAGGAACGGCCCGGTGGTTGAGAACCACCGGGCCGTTCCTGTGAAGATCCACCAAGGGTGTCCTACAGGGCGCTGAAGCCCACCTTGCGCGCCGTGGGCTCGCCGAGCTCCACGTACGCCAGGCGGTCGGCCGGAACCAGGACCTTGCGGCCGTGGTCGTCCACGAGGCTCAGCAGCGGCGACTTGCCGGTCAGCGCCTCGGACACCGCGTGCTCGACTTCCTCGGCGCTCTGGCCGCTCTCCAGCACGATCTCGCGGGGCGCGTACTGCACGCCGATCTTGACCTCCACGGCTTTGTCCCTCCGACGGTCAGTCTGTGCGCGGCCGTCCGCGCCGTACCCAGCACACATTAGCCCGGTGAGGGGACGGGGACGGCCGCGGCCATGAACGCCGGTAGCGAACACGGGACGGGAACAAAAGGGCGAGGGGGTCAGTGGCCCTCGGCGCCGTGCAGCGGGAAGCCCGCGATGCCGCGCCAGGCGAGCGACGTGATCAGCTGGACCGCCTTCTCGCGCGGGACCGTGCTGGAGCTCGCCAGCCAGTACCGGGCGACGACCTGGGAGTATCCGCCGAGGCCGACGGCGAGGAGCATCGCCTCGTCCCGGGGCAGGCCGGTGTCCTCCGCGATGACCTCGCAGATCGCCTCGGCGCACTGCAGGGTGACGCGGTCCACGCGCTCCCGCACGGCCGACTCGTTCGTCAGGTCCGACTCGAAGACCAGCCGGAAGGCGCCGCCCTCGTCCTCCACGTACGCGAAGTAGGCGTCCATCGTCGCGGCGACGCGGAGCTTGTTGTCCGTGGTGGACGCCAGCGCCGTGCGCACGGACTGCAGGAGCGACTCGCAGTGCTGGTCGAGCAGGGCGAGGTAGAGGTCGAGCTTGCCCGGGAAGTGCTGGTAGAGCACGGGCTTGCTGACGCCCGCGCGCTCGGCGATGTCGTCCATCGCCGCCGCGTGGTACCCCTGCGCGACGAAAACTTCCTGGGCCGCCCCGAGGAGCTGGTTGCGTCGGGCACGGCGCGGCAGGCGTGTGCCCCGCGGGCGTGCTGCCTCTGTCTGCTCGATGGCTGTCACGCCGCCTCCCAAATCGTCCGATGTGCGGTGAGCGCCGCGCCGCCATCGTACTTTTCGGTAACAGCGATGTGCGCGGTACGAGCGCAGAATTTCATGGACTGGACCATCGAAGATGGGCTCTCCAACGGTGCGTAGCAGGGCAAACACGGTCAGGTCGGTGTTGTCGGCCGACGACAGCCCCGCTCTGTCTCAGCGGTAGTCGTCCTCGTCGATGCTGACGACGCGGGCCTGTTCCGCGAGGTCGGCCTCGTTCGCCGCGGCCGGATCGGCCTCCTGGAGGGAGTCGTCCCGGCTCGGGGTGAGGTCCGTGTGCTGCTCCGCGGTGTCCGCCTCCGGGGCCTCGACATCGGCCTCGGCCGCGCTGTCGTCCGTCTCGAAGGTGTCGGGGTCGGTCGGGTCGACACTCATGTGTGGCTCGCTTCCCTTGCGGTACTGGGTGGCTTGGTGATGCGAGTGCCCCGTACTCCCTCATTCCATGACGCTTCGTGACTCTCTCTGCAAGTTGTCCCAGGTGATTCGAGCGTAGAAGAGGCACGCGTGAGGCGCTACGCGATCTGAGCACAATCTGTGACGGCGAACACGTGAACTACCGCGTGATCGTCTCGTAACATTGCCGCATGTCTTCGACCGAGCTGCCGAGCCTGCTGGCCTCCGCCGTCGCGCCCAAGCCGGGTGCAGTGGCGGTCGCGGACGGCGAGCGGCTCGACTCCGTGGCACTGCCAGGGCTCTCGCTGACCGTGCGCTCCCGGCCCTCGACCGGTCCAGGACTGCCACCCGCGCTGTACGTGCACGGGCTCGGCGGGTCCTCGCAGAACTGGTCGGCCCTGATGCCGCTGCTGGCGGACATCGTCGACTGCGAGGCGCTCGACCTGCCGGGGTTCGGGGACTCCCCGCCACCGGACGACGGGGACTACTCCGTCACGGGGCACGCCCGCGCGGTCATCCGCTACCTCGACGCGAGCGGCCGCGGCCCCGTCCACCTCTTCGGGAACTCCATGGGCGGCGCCGTCACCACGCGCGTCGCCGCGGTCCGCCCCGACCTGGTCCGCACGTTGACCCTGGTGTCGCCCGCCCTGCCGGAGCTGCGGGTGCAGCGCACCGCGGTGCCGACCGGGCTGCTCGCGGTGCCGGGTGTCGCATCCCTCTTCACCCGGCTCACCAGGGAGTGGACGGCCGAGCAGCGGGTGCGCGGCGTCATGGGGCTCTGTTACGGCGACCCGGGCAGGGTCACGCCGGAAGGATTCACTGCGGCGGTCCACGAGATGGAGCGCAGGCTCCAGCTCCCCTACTTCTGGGACGCGATGGCCCGCTCGGCGCGCGGCATAGTGAACGCTTACACGCTGGGCGGCCAGCACGGGCTGTGGCGGCAGGCCGAGCGCGTGCTCGCCCCGACCCTGCTCGTCTACGGAGGCCGCGATCTGCTCGTCTCCTACCGCATGGCGCGCAGAGCGGCCGCCGCGTTCCGCGACTCGCGGCTGCTCACACTGCCCGACGCGGGGCACGTGGCGATGATGGAGTATCCCGAGACCGTCGCCACCGGCTTCCGTGAACTGCTCGTCGACCTGGGTGAGTCGAGTACCGCGGGCCCTGGTGGCGCGCGCGTGGGTTCGGGGAGCTGAGGCGGGGCGTGGGACGGCACAGCCGCCGGGGTCCGGCAGACACGACTGACAACACCAGCACCTCGGGCATACCGAAGTCGCAGGGCGTGGGCCCGCAGCCGGGGCCCGGCACCGGGCGTCGCAGACGCGCTCGCGGGGCGGACGGCAGGCCGGTGGACGGCAGGCCGGTCGAGGGGACGCCTGCGCATGGCACCCCCGCTCATGGCACCCCCGTGCACGGCGTACCCCGGCAGACGCCGCACCACGGTGCGTCGCACGTCCGTGGCGGGCACCCCGAGCAGCGGGAGCCCGGCGGCGGCTGGGGCGATGTCACCGGCACCGGTGGCGGGCCCCGGATCGGGAGCGGCCCCGGCTTTCCAGGCCCCCGCCAGGACTACGTGGCCGCCTTCCCGGACGGCGGCGGCCCCGAGTCGGGCGCGCAGCCGCAGGCTCCCCGCGACCCGTACGCCTCCGTCACCGCCTGGGACGAGGCCGCCGAGCCCCGGCCCGACGACAAGAACAGCGACTTCCTCGACGGAGACGGAGACGGCGAAGGCAACGGAGACGGCGACCTCGCCGACGGGCAGGACGGCGACGGCAAGAAGGGCGGCCGCGGCCGCACCTTCACCGGCATCGCGGCCGCCGCCGTGACCACCGTGCTCGCGGTCGTCGTCGCAGGGCAGATGACGGGCGGATCCGATGACGCGGACCCGCAGTCCCGCGCCGCACCGGGCGGCGCGCGGGACACCGAGGACCCCGCCTCCCGCTCGGACCGCCGCCCCACCCCTGCGGATCAGCAGAAGGCGGCCCCGGCGACGTACGACGAGAAGATGAAGGAGAAGTACCCGCTGGACGCGAAGCTCAAGGCGTCCGGGGACTTCGAGGCGATGGCCGGGTTCGAGAAGGCGCCCGGCAAGGGGCAGAAGTTCCGCTACCGCGTCGACGTGGAGAAGGGGCTCGGTCTGGACGGGAAACTCTTCGCGCAGGCCGTGCAGAAGACCCTGAACGACGACCGGAGCTGGGCCCACGCCGGAGCCCGCACTTTCGAGCGAATATCGTCGGGGAAGCCCGATTTCGTCATTACGCTGGCGAGCCCGGGGACGACCGGCGTCTGGTGCGCGAAATCCGGTCTCGACACGACCCAGGACAACGTGTCGTGCGATTCCGCGGCGACGGACCGCGTGATGATCAATGCCTATCGGTGGGCCCAGGGCGCGCCCACCTACGGTGACGAGGTCAAGAAGAAGTTCGGCAACGTCATTTACCCGTACCGGCAGATGTTGATCAACCACGAGGTCGGACACCGGCTCGGCTTCAACCACACGGACTGCTCGAAGAGCGGGGACCTCGCGCCCGTCATGCAGCAGCAGACGAAGTTCCTGGAGCACGACGGCATCAAGTGCAAGGCCAACCCCTGGGCATTTCCCAAGAGTTGAGCAGCCACTTTGACATTTGTCGGAAGTTCGTTCATATTTCTCCGCATGTCGAACAGTCACGCCCCTTCGAGCGCCGCCATTGAGCTGGCGCTCTTCGGCGTGACCGCGCTCTGCGTGGCCGACATCCACTGTTGCTGACGCCCGCCCCGGCGAGTGCGTCGCTCTCTTCCCAGCCCAGGCCCTCTTAGGCCGCTCCCGGCTGTCCGCAGCTCTTTTCCGCTGCGTTTCCGCGCCTTCTCCGGGGCGAGCTCCGTTTCATTCCCGCTCGTTTCCTGTTGACCCGCCGCCATTCCGCGGCGACCCCCGAGAGGTCTTCTTCCGATGCGTCAATCGTCCGTCATAGCCCGCCGCGTGGCAGCGGCATCCGTCAGCCTGGTCCTGGCCTCGGGCGTCGCCGCCTGCGCGGGCCCCAAGGACAACGACGCCGGGAGCGGCGGCGACGGCACGCCCGCCAAGGGCGGCACGCTCAGCGTCCTCAACCGCGACCCGCAGACCGACTTCGACCCCGCGCGGCTGTACACCTCCGGCGGCGGCAACGTGCCGAGCCTCGTCTTCCGCACGCTGACCACCCGCAACCGCGAGGACGGCGCCAAGGGCACCGAGGTCGTCCCGGACCTCGCGACGGACCTGGGCAAGCCGAGCAAGAACGCCACCGTGTGGACGTACACCCTGAAGAAGGGCGTCAAGTACGAGGACGGTTCGGCGATCACCTCGGCGGACGTGAAGTACGGCATCGAGCGGTCCTTCGCCGCCGAACTCAGCGGTGGCGCGCCCTACTTGAGGGACTGGCTCGTCGGCGGGGACAAGTACGAGGGGCCCTACAAGGACAAGAGCGGCAAGGGGCTCGCGTCCATCGAGACGCCCGACGAGCGGACCATCGTCTTCCATCTGAACAAGCCCGAGGGCGAATTCCCCTACCTGGCGACCCAGACGCAGTTCACGCCCGTCCCGAAGAGCAAGGACAAGGGCACGAAGTACGAGGAGCACCCGGTCTCGTCCGGGCCCTACAAGGTCGTCAAGAACGAGAACGACGGGGAGCGGCTGCGCCTGGAGCGCAACCCGCACTGGTCCGCGAAGAACGACCCGGAGCGCAAGGCCTACCCGGACGTCATCGACGTACGGTCCGGGCTCGACTCGTCCGTCATCAACCAGCGGCTCTCCGCGAGCCAGGGCGACGACGCCGCCGCCGTCACCACCGACACCAACCTCGGCCCGGCCGAGCTCGCCAAGGTCAGCGGCGACAAGGAGCTGGCCTCGCACGTCGGCACCGGACACTTCGGCTACACGAACTACCTCGCCTTCAACCCGAAGGTGAAGCCGTTCGACGACCCCAAGGTGCGCCAGGCGATCTCCTACGCCGTGGACCGCTCCTCGGTCGTCAACGCCGCGGGCGGCTCCTCGCTCGCCGAGCCCGCCACCACGTACCTGCCGAACCAGAAGTCCTTCGGATACACGAAGTACGACCACTTCCCGGCGGGCACGTCCGGCAACGCGAAGAAGGCCAAGGAGCTCCTGAAGGAGGCCGGTCACAAGGACGGGCTCACCATCACGCTCACGCACTCCAACGCCAAGGACTTCGAGACCAGTCCCGAGATCGCCACCGCGGTCCAGGATGCGCTCAAGAAGGCCGGGATCACCGTCAAGCTGCAGGGCCTTGAGGACAACGACTACAAGGACAAGGTCCACAGCGCCAAGGACGAGCCCGGCCTCTTCCTCGCCCACTGGGGCGCCGACTGGCCCTCCGGCGGTCCCTTCCTCGCCCCGATCTTCGACGGCCGGCAGATCGTGAAGGACGGCGCCAACTTCAACTCCGGCTTCCTGGACGACAAGTCCGTCAACGACGAGATCGACGAGATCAACAAGCTGACCGACCTCAAGGCCGCCGCCGAGCGCTGGGGCGCCCTCGACAAGAAGATCGGCGAGCAGGCGCTGACCGTGCCGCTGTTCCACCCCGTCTACAAGCGCCTGTACGGCAAGGACGTCAAGAACATCGTCATCAGTGACTGGACCGGCGTCCTGGACGTCTCCCAGGTCGCGGTGAAGTCGTCGTGACGGTCCGCTCGGTCTTCTGGGGGCGGCTGCGCGAACAGCGCGCCGCCCTCGTGGCGGCGGGCGTCGTCGCGCTGCTCGTCCTCGTGGCGCTCGCGGCGCCGCTGCTCACCGCCCTGGAGGGGCAGGACCCCACCTCGTACCACCCGGACCTCATCGACTCGGCGCGCGGCGGCGTGCCGGTCGGCCCGTTCGGCGGGATCAGCGGGGAGCACTGGCTCGGCGTCGAGCCGCAGACCGGGCGTGACCTCTTCGCGCGGCTCGTGTACGGGGCGCGGGTGTCGCTCGGCGTCGCGCTCGCCGCGACCGTCGTGCAGGTGGTCATCGGTGTCGCGGTCGGGATCGCCGCCGGGTTCGGCAGCCGCTGGGTCGACCAGGTGCTCAGCAGGGCCACCGACGTCATCGTGGCCCTGCCGCTCATGGTCCTCGCGCTCGCGCTGATGGCGATCGTGCCCAGCACCTTCCCGCGGCCCGTGCTCGTCGCCCTCGTCATCGGCCTCGTCGCCTGGGGCAACATGGCCAAGATCGTGCGCGCGCAGACCGTCACGCTCAAGGAGCTCGACCACGTGGCCGCCGCGCGGCTCAGCGGCTGGGGCTCCGTGCGGATCGCCCGCCGCGAACTGCTGCCCGCGCTCGCCGCGCCCGTCATCACCTACGCCGCGCTGCTCGTCCCGGTCAACATCACGGTCGAGGCCGCGCTGTCCTTCCTCGGCGTGGGAGTGAAGCCGCCCACCGCGTCGTGGGGACAGATGCTCACGGCCGCGGACGTCTGGTACCAGGCCGCGCCGCAGTACCTGCTGTACCCGGCGGGCGCGCTGTTCCTCACCGTGCTCGCGCTCACCGTCTTCGGTGACGGCGTGCGCACGGCGCTCGATCCGCGGGCCGCCTCGCGGCTGCGGGTCGGGACGGGCCGGAAGCGGGAGGCACGGGCATGAGCGGGTTCGCCGGGTTCTCCGGATTCCTGGTGCGGCGCCTGCTGGGCGCCGCCGTCACGCTCCTCGCCATCTCCGTGATCATCTACGTGGTGTTCTACGCCGCGCCGGGCAACGTCGCCCAGATCACCTGTGGCCCGCGCTGTTCCCCAGCCCAAGTGCAGCAGGTCGCCGAGCAGTTGCGGCTCGACGACCCGCTGTACGTCCGCTACTGGGACTTCCTCCAGGGCATCTTCGTCGGCCACGACTACTCGACGGGCACCGGCACCGAGCACTGCGACGCGCCCTGCCTCGGGATCTCCTACCAGAGCGACCAGCAGGTCACCGCGCTGATCACCGCGAAGCTGCCGGTCACCGGGTCGCTCGCGCTGGGCGCCATGGTGCTCTGGCTCATCCTCGGGGTGGGCACGGGCGTGCTCTCCGCCTGGCGGCGCGGGCGGCTCAGCGAGCGCGTGCTGACCGCCGTCACGCTCGCGGGCACCGCCACGCCCGTCTTCGTGATCGGCCTGCTCCTGATGATCGTGGTCTGCGGTCAGCTGCAGTGGCTGCCCTTCCCGCAGTACGTGAACTTCGCGGACGATCCGACGCAGTGGGCGTGGAACCTGCTCCTGCCCTGGCTCTCGCTCGCCCTGATCGAGGCCGCCAAGTACGCGCGCCTGACCCGCTCCTCGATGCTGGAGACCCTCGCCGACGACCATGTGCGGACCTTTCGCGCGTACGGCGTGGGGGAGCGGTCGATCATCGGGAAGCACGCGCTGCGCGGCGCCGTCGCGCCCGTCATCGCGCTGACCGCCAACGACTTCGGGTCGATGTTCGGCGGTGCCGTGCTCAGCGAGACGCTGTTCGGCCTGCCCGGCATCGGGCGTGAACTCGTGCACGCGGTCAAGGTCGTCGACCTGCCGGTGGTGGTCGGCATGGTGATGGTCACCGGCTTCTTCGTGGTGCTCGCCAATGCCGTCGCGGACGTCCTGTACGCGGTGGCCGACCGACGGGTGGTGCTGTCATGAGTCTCGTCCGAGTCGAGGACCTGAGCGTCGGGTTCGGATCCGGCGCCGGTGTGGTCCGGGCCGTGGACGGCCTCTCCTTCACGCTGGAGAAGGGCGGCGCGCTCGCCCTCGTCGGCGAGTCGGGATCCGGCAAGTCCACGGTGGCGTCCGCGCTGCTCGGCCTCCACCGGGGCACGGGCGCGCACGTCGAAGGGACGGTGCTGGTCGACGGCGTCGACGTGGGCGCGGCGTCCGAAGCCGAACTGCGGCGGCTGCGCGGCGGCAAGGCCGCGATGGTCTTCCAGGACCCGCTCTCCTCGCTCGACCCGTACTACGCGGTCGGCGACCAGATCGCCGAGGTGTACCGGGTGCACACCGGAGCGTCCCGGCGGGCGGCACGCGCGCGTGCCGTGGAGGTGCTCGACCGGGTCGGCATCCCCGACGCGGCCCGCCGCTCCCGCTCCCGTCCGCACGAGTTCAGCGGCGGCATGCGCCAGCGCACGCTCATCGCCATGGCGTTGGCGTGCGAGCCCGCGCTGCTCGTCGCCGACGAGCCGACCACCGCGCTCGACGTCACCGTCCAGGCCCAGATCCTCGACCTGCTGCACACGCTGCGGACCGAGACGGGCATGGGGCTCCTCCTCGTCACCCACGACGTGGGCGTCGCGGCGGAGAGCGTCGACGAGGTCCTGGTCATGCGGGACGGGCGCGCGGTGGAGCGCGGCGCGGTGCGCGAGGTCCTGGGGGCGCCACGGGAGGCGTACACGCAGGAGCTCCTCAAGGCCGTGCCGCGGGTGGACTCGCCGCTGGTGCCGCCCGCCGGGGAGCCGGGCGACGTCGTGCTCGAAGCCGTCGGCCTCCGGCGGGAGTTCGGGCGCGGGAAGCGCGCGGTCACCGCGGTCGACGACGTCTCGCTCACCGTCCGCCGGGGGGAGACCCTCGGCGTGGTCGGGGAGAGCGGCAGCGGCAAGACCACGCTGGGGCGCATGCTGGTCGGCCTCCTGGCACCGAGCGCCGGGCAGCTCCTCCACGGGGGTGTGGAGCAGCCCGGCGGGCAGGTGTCGCCCGGTGTGCAGATGGTGTTCCAGGACCCCGTCTCCTCGCTCAACCCACGGCGTTCCGTCGGCGAGTCCATCGCCGACCCGCTGCGCGCGCGGGGCGAGAGCGACTCCTTCGTACGAGGGAGGGCGCGCGAACTCCTCGAACGCGTCGGCCTCGAACCGGCGCACTACGACCGCTACCCGCACGAGTTCAGCGGTGGACAGCGCCAGCGCGTCGGCATCGCGCGGGCGCTCGCGGCCGAGCCGCGCCTCATCGTGTGCGACGAACCGGTGTCGGCGCTCGATGTGACGACCCAGGCGCAAGTCGTCGCGCTGCTCGCCGAGTTGCAGCGCGAGCTGGGGCTCGCGCTGGTCTTCGTCGCGCACGACCTCGCCGTGGTGCGCCAGGTCAGCGACCGGGTCGCCGTGATGCGGCAGGGGCGGATCGTCGAGCAGGGCTCCGTGGCGGAGGTGTACGGGGCGCCACAGGATCCGTACACGAAGCGGCTGCTCGCGGCCGTGCCCGCGCTGGACCCGGAGGCGGCGGCGCGGCGGCGGGAGGCCCGCGAGGAGCTGGCCGCAGCCTGACGCTCGGTGACGAAAAGGGGCTCCTGAACTGCTATAGCGCGACAGAACGCTACCGGCGCGGGAAAGTTACTGCCGTTCACCCCTTTTGGTGGCGCGATGGACAACCGTCCGTCGCGCCACCTGCATGACCGCTTACGTTCGTCCCGCTGCGAGCCGCCGGCCAACGGCGGCTCACCGAACGGGAGATCGGGGGTGCGCTCGTGCGCGTCGGACTGCTTACGGAGGGTGGCTATCCGTATGTGAGCGGTGAGGCGAGGCTCTGGTGCGACCGGCTCGTACGCGGGCTCGGGCAGCACGAGTTCGACATCTACGCACTCAGCCGCAGCGAGCGGCAGGAGGCGCAGGGCTGGGTCGAGCTGCCGCCCCAGGTCGCCCGGGTGCGCACGGCGCCGCTCTGGACCGTCGACGACGAGGCGCTCTGCGCCGCGGGCCCCCGTGGCGGGCGCGGACGGCGGGCGCGGCGGCGGTTCGCCGAGTGCTTCGGAGAGCTTGCGGACGTGGTGTGCCGGGGCGATCGCGACGAGGTGGCGGACCGTTTCGGCAACGCTCTGTACGGGCTCGCCGAACTCGCCCGCGACGAAGGCGGCCTGGTCGGCGCGCTCCGCTCCGAGTCCGCCGTCCGCGCCCTGGAGAGCGCCTGCCACGCACCCGGCGCGCTGCGGGTCGCCCACGCCGCACGCGTCCCCGACCTGCTCGCCGCCGTCGGCCTGATCGAGCGAGCGCTGCGGCCGCTCTCCCTCGACTGGTACGAGTCCGACGGACTCGGCGCCGTCGACCTGTGCCACGCCACGTCCGGCGGGCCCGCGGCCCTCCCCGGGCTGCTGGCGAAGCACTTCGCGGGGGTGCCGCTGCTCGTCACCGAGTACGGCGTGCAGCTGCGCGCGCACTACCTCGCCGCGGGCGGCACGGACCTGAGCGCCCCCGCGCGGGCGCTGCTCGCCTCCTTCCACGGCCTGCTCACCGCGGAGGTGTACCGCGCGGCCACGGTCGTGACCCCCGGCAACACCCACGCAAGGCGCTGGCAGGAGCGCTGCGGCGCCGACCGCGCCAAGCTGCGCACGGTCCACCCGGGCATGGAGGCCGACCGCTTCGCGGAGATCGGCGAAGGGGGCTACGACGAATTCGCCGACGCCCCCGACACGCTCCTGTGGGTCGGTCGCGTCGAGCCCGCCAAGGACCTGATCTCGCTGTTGCACGCCTTCGCGGAGATCCGCGACGAGGTGCCGGGGGCGCGGCTGCGGATCGTCGGGGCACCCGCCGAGGGGCCCGAGGCCCAGGCCTACCTCGCGCACTGCAGGGCCCTCGCCGCGCAGCTCTTCCCGGACGAGGCGGCGGGCGCGCACGCCGTCGGCGACAACCCCGTCTCCTTCGAGGAGATCGGCGGGCCCGACGTGCCCGGCCTCGCCGACGCGTACGCCTCAGCGGGCGTCGTCGTCCTGTCCAGCGTCGTCGAAGGCTTCCCGATCAGTCTGGTCGAGGCCATGTTCTGCGGACGCGCGACCGTCTCCACGGACGTCGGCGCGGTGGTCGAGGTCATCGGCGGCACGGGGCTCGTCGTGCCGCCGCGCAATCCGCGGGCGCTCGCGGAGGCGTGCACGGCGCTCCTGCGCGACCCCGAGCGGTGCGCGCGCCTCGGCGCGGCGGCGCGGGCCCGCGCGCTCGAACTCTTCACCGTCGAGCAGAACATCGCGGCATTTCGAAGCATCTACCTGGAGATCGTCTCGCACTGCCCCGTCCGCAGGGACGCGGTGGACGAGGCGGGCGAACCGGTGCCGTTCGCGCACCCGGCGGAGGCGTATGTCCCGGGGCGCTGGGCGGTCGCGGTGGGGCCCGCGGCCGGGATGGAGCCGGGGGCGGCCGAGTGCGGGGTGCCGAGCTGGGCCGTGCCGGAGGAGGCCCCGGCGCCCGGAGGCGTAGAGGTGCGGGATCAGTTGAAGGGGGCTGCCGTATGAGTCGGACGAGCCGGACTAGCCGGATAGAGGGATACGAGAGCGCCGACCCGCCCGGCGCCGTGGACGCGCCGCGGGCTCCGGCGGGCGCGAGCGCCTGGGACTCCCGGTCGGAGGAGCTGCTGCACGGGCTGCCTGGGCTGCCCGGGCTGCCCGGGCCGCACGGGGCCGCTGCGGCTCCGCTCGGCGACGGCGTGTCCGTCCCCGCCTTCGGCGAGGGCGAGCGCGGCGACGACGACGGCGACAGCGGTTGGGACGCACGCGGCAAGGGCAGGCGCGGCGCCGGAACCCGGTCGCCGCTCGCCCGCGTCGCCGCCCGCGCCAGGCCCCCTCGGCGCGGCGCCGCCGACCCCGTGAAGGCCCTCATGCACCGGCACCGGGAGCTGTGCGAACGTGCCGTCGACCCGCTGGAGATCGCGGCGGGCCTGGAGGCGCACGGCGTCACCGACCGGGCCGCCGCACGCTTCCGGCACCGGGACGTGTTCGCACTGGCCGAGGAGATGTACGCGCGCGTGCCCGGGCTCCCCGGCGGGCGCGTGCCGTCGCTCGCCGTACGCCCCGTGACTTCTCCGTCGAGGCAAGTCCCCTCCGGCTGGGCCCTGTTCGCGCTGCTGCCCGGCGCCGTGTGCGCGGCCGCCGTCGCGGGACTCGCCCTCAGCGAGGGCCACCTGCGGCTCGTGGCCGCGCTCGGCGGCGCACTCGCCGTCGCCGTGGCCCTGCGCATCGCCCTCCGGCACGGACCGCTGCGCGCCGTCACCCGTCCGGTGCCCGCCACGCGCGCGTGGGTGTGCTGGCTCCTTGCGTACGCCCTGCTCGGCGACGGCCTGTTGAACGGCGCCGTCGCGGGCGGCCCGGACGGTCCCGGCGACCTCTGGGACCCGGCGGTCGCCGCGCTCCTCGGGCTCTCCCTCGCCGTCGCGCCCGCGGTCTGGTGCGCCCGCCTCTTCGCGGTGCGGTCCGGTGGCCGCCTCGCCGCGAGCCGCGGACTCGATGAATTCGCGTCCTCCGTAAGGCCGTTGCTCTTCGGTGCCTTCGCACTGTTCCTTGGCGCGCTCGGATCGCTGCTCGCGGGGGTGCACGCGCTGCTGCGCGACACGGGCGCGGGCCCCGGTCACGGCACACCCGCGATGGCCGGGGCCGCCGCGCTCGGCGCACTGCTCCTGCTCGCGCGGCTCCTCGGTGTCTACGGCTTCACCCGCGCTCCCGCCCTGCTGCTCGGCGCCGCCGGTGCCTGCGAAGCGGCCGCCCTGGCCCTGGTGTTCGCCGCCCGGCTGCCCGGCTGCGACGCGCTCGCCGTCCCCGTCACGGCCGCCGTCGACGCATGGGGCCCGGGCGTCGTACCGGCCACCGCGTGCGGCGGCGCCGCCCTCGTCCTGCTCGTCCACGCGGCCAGGACCCTGACCCTGGCCTCGGCCCACGCCGGTTCCCGTGATGCGCCGTGAATCGACAGGTGACCCAACTCGTGAACCGACGCCCCGCAGACCGCCAGGACCACTCTCCCGCGGGGCCGACACCGCGGGCTCATCCCGTGCACCACGGCAACTTCCCGAAGGAGAAACACAGATGACCACCCGCAGCCGTCCCCGCCGCCGAGCGGCCACCCCGGGAGGCCCCCGATGAGGGTGCTGCTGATCGGAGCCAACGGATACCTCGGCCGGTTCGTCGCCGACCGGCTCCTTGCCGACCCGGCCGTGCAGCTCACCGCGCTCGGCCGCGGCGACGACTCGGACGTACGGTTCGACCTCGCCAGCGGAAGCCCCGGCGCGCTCACCCGTTTCCTGGACGCCGTCCACCCGGGCGTCGTCATCAACTGCGCAGGGGCCACCCGGGGCGGTGCCCGCGACCTCACCCGGCACAACACCGTCGCCGTCGCCACCATCTGCGAGGCCTTGCGGCGCAGCGGCTGCGGGGCGCGCCTCGTGCAGCTCGGCTGCGGCGCGGAGTACGGGCCGAGCCAGCCGGGCTCCTCGACGGCCGAGGACGCGGTGCCGCGGCCCGGCGGGCCCTACGGCGTCAGCAAGCTGGCAGCCACGGAACTCGTGCTCGGCTCCGGGCTCGACGCCGTCGTCCTGCGCGTCTTCTCGCCCGCAGGCCCCGGCACGCCCGCCGGGTCGCCGCTCGGGCGGCTCGCGGAGGCCATGCGGCGCGCGATGCAGGCGGGGGACGGCGAGCTGAAGCTCGGGGGGCTCGGCGTGCAGCGGGACTTCGTGGACGTACGCGACGTGGCGCGCGCCGTGCACGCCGCCTCGCTCTCCGCGGCCCAGGGTGTCGTGAACATCGGGGCCGGACGCGCCGTACGACTACGTGACGCGGCCGCCGTCCTGGCCCGCGTCGCGGGGTACGGCGGCGCGTTGCACGAACTCGACCAGGTGCCCGTGCGGGCATCCATCGGCCACCCCCGCGGCGAATCCGAGCACGGGGGACCGGCCGCGGCCGCGTACCCCTACCCGGACGGCTGCGGGAGCTGGCAGCAGGCCGATGTACGCACGGCGCGGGACCGGCTCGGCTGGCGGCCCCGCATCAATCTCGAAGAGTCACTGGCCGATATCTGGATGGAGGCCGCATGCCGCATCTGACCAGGACCACGAGGGGTACCGCGAGCACCGAGGTACGGATCGGCTTCGGCATCCCGGGCTTCGCCCACCCCCTCGTGGCTCCCGTCGAATGGTCCGAACTCACCCGCCCCGGCACCCCATTGAAGTGGGTTGTCCTGAATGTCGCCAATGGTCCCGGGGAGCGTCCTGACCCGCACTGCCTGGAGGCGGCGGGACGGCTGCGGAACGCGGGCATCCGGGTGCTCGGGCACCTCGACACGACGTACGGAGCACGCGCCTTCGGGGAGCTGATCTCCGACGCGCACCGCTATCTCGACTGGTACCAGGTCGACGGCTTCTCCCTGGACCGCTGCCCGACCGAGCGGGCCGCGCTCCCGGAGGTGCGCAGGACGGTGACGACCCTGCGGGCCCTGGTCGGCGACGCGCACATCGTGCTCGGGCACGGCACCCATCCGTACCCCGGCTATGCCGAGACGGGCGACCAGTTGGTGACCTTCACGGGCCCGTGGAGCGATTACCGCTGGTCGCAGGTTGCCGAGTGGACCGCGGACTATCCGCCCGAGCGCTTCTGCCACTTCGTGCACGGCATGCCGCGCGGGCATCTGGACGAGGCGCTGCGCATCGCCCGCTGGCAGGGCGCCTCGACGATCTACTTCACGGACCGTGTGGACGGGGGTGGCGTGGGTGACCCCTGGGAGTCCATGCCCGGCTACTGGGACGAAATCGTCTCGCGCATCGGAACGGGTGTCTCGGAATGAAGAAGGGCGTGGCAGTGTTACTTGCAGAACAACCGTTCCGCATTACCGACCAACGGAGTCCCCGTGTCGCTGCCACCCCTGGTCGAGCCCGCATCCGAGCTCACCGTCGATGAGGTTCGCAGGTACTCCCGCCACCTGATCATCCCCGACGTCGGGATGGACGGGCAGAAGCGGCTGAAGAACGCCAAGGTGCTGTGTGTCGGCGCCGGCGGCCTCGGGTCGCCGGCGCTGATGTACCTGGCCGCGGCGGGTGTCGGCACGCTCGGCATCGTCGAGTTCGACGAGGTCGACGAGTCCAACCTCCAGCGGCAGATCATCCACAGCCAGGCGGACATCGGCCGCTCCAAGGCGGAGTCCGCGAAGGACTCGGTCCTCGGCATCAACCCGTACGTGAACGTGATCCTCCACAAAGAGCGGCTCGAGGCCGACAACGTGATGGACATCTTCAGCCAGTACGACCTGATCGTCGACGGCACCGACAACTTCGCGACCCGTTACCTGGTCAACGACGCGTGTGTGCTGCTCAACAAGCCGTACGTGTGGGGTTCCATCTACCGCTTCGACGGCCAGGCGTCCGTCTTCTGGAGCGAGCACGGCCCCTGCTACCGCTGCCTCTACCCGGAGCCCCCGCCGCCCGGCATGGTCCCCTCCTGCGCCGAGGGCGGCGTGCTCGGCGTGCTGTGCGCGTCGATCGGCTCCATCCAGGTCACCGAGGCGATCAAGGTCCTCACGGGCACCGGCGACGCGCTCGTCGGCCGCCTGATGATCTACGACGCCCTGGAGATGCAGTACCGCCAGGTGAAGGTCCGCAAGGACCCCGACTGCGCGGTCTGCGGCGAGAACCCCACCGTCACCGAGCTCATCGACTACGAGGCCTTCTGCGGCGTCGTGTCCGAGGAGGCCCAGGAGGCGGCGGCCGGTTCGACGATCACTCCCAAGCAGCTCAAGGAGTGGATCGACGACGGCGAGAGCATCGAGATCATCGACGTCCGCGAGGTCAACGAGTACGAGATCGTCTCGATCCCCGGCGCCAAGCTGATCCCGAAGAACGAGTTCCTCATGGGCAACGCGCTCCAGGACCTCCCGCAGGACAAGAAGATCGTCTTGCACTGCAAGACGGGTGTCCGCAGTGCGGAAGTCCTCGCGGTGCTGAAGTCCGCGGGCTTCGCGGACGCGGTGCACGTGGGCGGCGGCGTGATCGGCTGGGTCAACCAGATCGAGCCCGACAAGCCGGTCTACTAGGCGTAGGGCCTGAACGGCCCAAAAGGGGGCCCGCACCTTCAAGGTGCGGGCCCCCTTTTTTGATCAGGTTTTTGATCAGATTTCTTGGGTCAGGAGTCGCAGGTCTTGTTGTTCTTCGGCGGGGTGCCCTCCAGCAGGTACGTGTCGACCGCGCCGTCGACACAGGAGCTGCCGTTGCCGTACGCCCCGTGGCCCTCGCCCTTCCAGGTCAGGTGGACGCCGACGCCCTTGCCGAGCTCGTCCGCCATCTTGCGGGCGCCCTCGTAGGGCGTGGCCGGGTCGCCGGTGTTGCCGACGACGAGGATCGGGGCGGCGCCCTCCGCGCTCACCTCGGGGGACTCGTGCAGACCGGCCACCGGCCACTCGTGGCACCAGCCCGCCGTGTCCCAGCCCAGGAACTCCCCGAACACCGGCGATATCCCGCGGAACCGGTCCAGGCGCTGCTTCGCCTCCGCAGGAGTGGTCCGCGCCTTGGTGTCCAGGCAGGAGATCGCCCGCTGCGAGTGGCTCTGCGTGCTGTAGCGCCCCGAGGCATCGCGTTCGTTGTAGGCGTCGGCGAGCTGGAGCAGCGCCGAGCCGTCGCCCTTCTCGGCGTCCTCCAGGCCGCGGGTCAGCGAGGGCCAGGTCTGCTTGCTGTAGAGGGTGACCAGGATTCCGGTGTGCGCGAGGGACTCCGTCAGCTTCCGGTCGCTCGAAGTGCGCATCGGCTCGGCGTCCAGGCGCTCGAACAGCTTCTCTATCTTCGCGGCGCCCGCCTTGGGGTCCTCCCCGCGGGACTTGAAGTAGTTGTCGAGGGCGCGCTGGAAGCCCCGCGCCTGGTTCTCCGCGTGGCCGATCGAGTCCGCGCTCGGGTCGACGACCGCGTCGAACACCAGGCGGCCGACGCGCCGAGGGAACAAGTGGGCGTACGTGCCGCCGAGTTCGGTGCCGTACGAGACGCCGAAGTAGTGCAGCTTGTCGTCGCCGAGGACCTGGCGCAGGACGTCCATGTCACGGGCGGCGTCGGCCGTCGAGATGTGCCCGATGAGCTTCTTCGAGGCCTGTGCGCAGCCCGCACCGAAGTCGGCCGCGTCCTTGAAGTACGCCTTCTCCTCGGCCGCGGTGTCCGGCGTGAGGTCGACCTTCTTCTCCGCGGCCTGGGTCGCGTCGTCGTCCCGGCAGCGCACGCCCTCGCTGCCCGCGACCCCGCGCGGGTCGAAGCTCACCAGGTCGTACCGCTCGCGCAGCGAGTCGTACGAGTCGGCGAAGGACGGGAGGCCGGAGACGCCCGAGCCGCCCGGGCCGCCGAAGTTGAAGACGAGGGAGCCGATACGGTCGCCCTTGCCCGTGCTCTTGGCACGGATCAGGGCGACCCCGATGGTCTCGCCGCCCGGCTTGCCGTAGTCGAGGGGGACCTTCAGCGTCGAGCACTGCCACTCGGCGCCCGGGGCGCTGCCGCCCTCGGGTGCCTTGCAGCCGCTCCAGTCCAGCTTCTGGGAGGTCAGCGAGGCGGGCAGGGTCGATGAGGGGTCGGGCTTGGGCTTCGGCTCGGGACCGGTCGCCGAGGGGTTCTTCCCGTCGCTCCCGTCCCCGTCGTCGGACGCACCGCAACCGGCGGCCAGGCCCGCCACCAGCACTCCTGCTGCGGCCAGGGCCGCGGACCGTACGAAACGCTGCATAGAGGCGCTTCCCCCCTCGGAAGACAGTCAGGCCATATTAGGTGGGATCACCGACAGCGCCGGGGCGGGCCCTCACGGGTGGGCCCGCCGGGCCGCCGGGTCGCAGGACGGTGCAGGTCAGGAGCAGACCGTGCCCGCCTTCGGGGTCGTCCCTGCCAGCAGGTAGCCGTCCACCGCACCGCGTACGCACTTGTTCTTGCTGTCGTACGCCCCGTGTCCCTGGCCCTTGTACGTCAGCTCGACGCCGACGCCCTTGCCGAGCTCGTCCGCCATCTTGCGGGCGCCCTCGTACGGCGTGGCCGGGTCGCCGGTGTTGCCGATGACGACGATGGGCGGCGCGCCCTCGGCGCTCACGTCGGGGTGGTCGGCCTGGCCCTGGACCGCCCAGTCGGTGCAGCCGACCATGCCCCACGCGAGGTAGTCGCCGAACAGGGGGGATGCCTTGCGGAACTCGGGGAGCCTCTTCTCCACGAACTCCGCGTCGTAACGCGCCTTGTCGTCCGCGCAGTTGATCGAGACGTTGGCGGACTGGATGTTGCTGTACTCGCCGTCCTCGTTGCGCCCGTTCATCGAGTCGGAGAGCGCCATCAGGATCTTGCCGTCGCCGTCGTAGGCCTCTTCGAGGCCCTGGGTGAGGTACGGCCAGAAGTCCTTGGAGTACAGGGACTGCGCGATGCCGTTGGTGGCGGCGGTCTGCGTCAGCTCGCGCGGCGGGAGGCCGCGGATCGGCTTGCTGTCCAGGTCCTCCAGCAGCTTCGCGATCCGGTCCTTGACGTCCTGCTCGGTGTCGCCGACCGGGCAGTCCGCCAGCTGTGACGTGCAGTCCTTCGCGAAGTTGTCGAGCGCGAGCTGGAACCCCTTCGCCTGGCCGAGTGAGCCCTGTTCGGCGGTCTCCGTGGGGTCGACGACCGCGTCGAAGACGGCCCGTCCCACCTTCTTGGGGAACAAGTGTGCGTAGACGCCGCCGAGTTCCGTGCCGTAGGAGATGCCGAAGTAGTGCAGCTTGTCGTCGCCGAGCACCTGGCGCATCAGGTCCATGTCGCGGGCCGCGTCGGTGGTGCGGACGTGCGGGAGCGTCTTGCCCGCGTTCTTGTCGCAGCCGTTGTTGAAGCCCCGCACGTTGTCGAGGAGCTTCTTCTGTTCGGCGTCGTCGTCGGGCGTGGAGTCCTGCTGGAAGTACGTGTCGAGGTCGGAGTCGTCCTCGCACTTGATGCCCGCGCTGCGGCCGACGCCGCGCGGGTCGAAACTCACCAGGTCGTAGCGGGTGCGCAGCTTGGCGTAGTCCTCTCCGAAGGCGGGCAGCGTGGTGACGCCCGAGCCGCCGGGACCGCCGAAGTTGAAGACGAGCGAGCCGATGCGGTCGCCCTTGTCGCCGCTCGTGGCCGCCTTGATCAATGCGATGTCGACCGTGTCGCCCTTGGGCTTCGACCAGTCGAGGGGAGCCTTCATCGTGGCGCACTGCCACTCGGCGCCGCCGGGCAGCGGGGACGGGGCGTCGCCGCCGCCCTCCGCGGCGTCGGGCGCGGGGCAGTCCTTCCAGCTCAGCTTCTGAGCCGACAGATCCTCGTCCTTGGAGTCGTCGCTGCCGCCGCACCCCGCGAGGGTGGCGGACAGGAGCAGGGTGGCGGCGGCCAGAGCGGTCGCGCGCGGCTTGGACTGTGTGGGCATGTGCCCATCCTGCGGCGGGTCCTGACGGGGCGCTCGGGGCGCGGTCCGTGTGGGTGAGGAATCAGCCACTTGGTGTGGGTATGGAGGGGCAGGAGGGGGCTTGGGGGCTGCCTTGGGGGCCCCGGCCCCCGCGTCAGCCTTCCGCGATCTGCTGGGCCGCGGCCGTCCCCGTCGCCACGCACGCGGCGACGCCCACGCCGTCGTACGCGGCGCCGCACAGCGCGAGCCCCGGCAGCTTGCCGACGGCCTCGCGGACGCGGGCGACGCGCTCGATGTGCCCGACGCCGTACTGCGGGAGGCCGCGCTCCCAGCGGGTGACGCGGGCCGCGACGGGCTCGCCGATGGAGCCGAGGGCCCGGTGCAGCTCGATGACCGAGCTGCGGACCAGATGGCGGTCGGGGACGGCGAGCCGGTGCTCCTCGGCGACGCGGCCGATCGAGGTACGCAGCAGGAACACGTCGGGCGCCGCCTCGCGCTGCCACCGCCACTTGTTGCTGAGGAACGTGGCGGCCTTGAGGGTGCGGCCGTCGACGGCGGGCACCAGGAAGCCGTTGCCCTCGGGGAACGCGTCCCCGGGGCCGTGGCCTGGCCCGCTGCCGTCCGCCCGGGTGAGCGCCTGCGCCCGCGGGAACGCCAGGGTCACCACGGCGGTGCTGGCGTGCTGGATCGCGCCGAGGTCGGCGTCGGCGAGCGGCGCGTGCGGCCGCAGCAGCTCCGCGGCCTCGTACGCGGGCACGGCGAGGACCACCGCGTCCGCCTCCAGGAGGAGAGGACCGTCACCCGTGACGGCGAGGACCCGCCACCGTCCTGCCGTGGTGCGCTGCAGCTCACGCGCGCGCGTGCCGGTGAGCACCCGGGCCCCGCTCGCCCCGGCGACGGCGAGCGGAAGGCGCCCGGTGCCGCCGCGCAGCCCCTGGACGGGGACGGTCCGCGGGGCGCCCGCGCGCGGGGAGGCCCCGCCGCCGGGCGTACGCATCCGGCGCAGCGCCGCAAGGAGGGGCTCCCCGCGCTCCGCGACCGCGGCCACGCGCGGCAGCGCGGCGCGCAGCGAGAGCCGGTCGGGGCGGCCCGCGTAGACCCCGCCGAGCAGCGGTTCCACGAGCCGGTCGACGGCTTCCTGGCCGATCCGGCCGCCCAGGTACTCGGCCACGGACACGTCATCGGCCACCGGCTCCGCGGGCAGCGTGTCCTCGTGGCGCAGCCGGGCCGCCCCCTCGTCGGACAGCAGCCCCGTGCCCGCCAGCGCATCGGGTTCGGTGGGGACGCCCATGACGTGGCCGGGCGGCAGCGGGCGCAGCGCGCCGTTCGACCACAGGGTGGTGGGCGCGGGGGCCGGGTCGCACAGCGCGTCGCCGAGGCCGACCTCCTGCGCGAGGCGCACGGCTTCCGGACGCAGCGCCATCAGTGACTCGGCGCCCTCGTCGACGGGGACCCCCGCGAGGGTGCCGGTGCGCAGCTTGCCGCCGATGCGGGGGGCGCCCTCCAGCACGGTCACCTCCGCGTCGCCGCGCAGCCGCCAGGCCGCGGTGAGACCGCTGATGCCCCCGCCGACGACGATCACTGAACGCGTCATGCCGCGCTCCCTTCCGTGAGCAGCTCCCGCAGCTCGTCCTGGTAGGGGAAGCTCCCCGGCTCGTACGCGCACCAGGGATCGGCGGCGAGCACCCGGCCCGTCGCCCCGTACGCACGTGAACGGGAGCCTCCGCACACGGTGTTGAACTCGCAGCGCCCGCACGCGCCGTCGAGCAGCGCAGGGTCGCGCAACGTCGCGAACAGGGCGGAGCCGCGGTAGATGTCGATCAGCGGATGGTGCTTCACGTTCCCGGCCGACAGCGGCAGGAAGCCGCTGGGATGGACCTCTCCGGTGTGCGAAACGAAGACGAAGCCGCGCCCCGAGCCGACGTCCATGGGCGGCCTGCGCACCGCACGCCGCTCCCCGCCGTGCAGACCGAGCACCCGCGCGCGTGCGGTCAGGCGTGCGTACAGGGGGCCCAACTGGGGCTGCTCCCCGTGCCGTTCCAACAGCGTGCGCTGGAGCGCCACGCGGCGGAAGTGGTGGCCCTCGGTGGTCTTGGTGGCCAGCACCGCGCCCGTGTCGTACAGGAAGTGCAGGACGTCCTCGACCTCGTCGGGGGTGAGCGAGGAGAGCTGTTCGCCGCGGCCCGTCGGCACGAGCACGAAGCCGCTCCACAGCATCGCGCCCTCCCTGCGCACCAGGGCCGCGATGTCCGCGAGGTCTTCCAGACTGTTGCGGGTGACGGTGGTGTTGATCTGCACCTTCAGGCCGAGTTCGCGGGCCGTGCGCCAGCCGTCGAGGGTCCATTCGAAGACGCCGTTCACGCCCCGGAAGGCGTCGTGCCGCTCGGCCGTGGATCCGTCGACGCTCAGGGACAGGGCGACGGCGCCCGCCTCGCGCACCGCGGCCAGGTTCGCGCGGTCCAGCGTCGGTGTCCCCGAGGGGGAGACGGCGACGCGGAGCCCGAGCGCCGTTCCGTACGCGACGAGGTCGGTGAGGTCGGGCCGCTGGAACGGGTCGCCGCCCGTGATCACGAAGAGCGGGCTCGGCTTCCCGAAGGCGGCGATCTGGTCCATGAGGCGGCGGGCGTCCGCGCCGTCCAGCTCGTGCGGGTCCCGTGCGGGCTGTGCCTCGGCCCTGCAGTGCAGACAGGCCAGCGGGCACGCGCGCGTGGCCTCCCAGATGACGATGAAGGGGCGCTCGGCGACGGCGTGCCGCGGGCGCCGCACGAC
Organism: Streptomyces sp. NPDC004732; assembly: GCF_040609235.1. Lineage (NCBI taxonomy): Bacteria > Bacillati > Actinomycetota > Actinomycetes > Kitasatosporales > Streptomycetaceae > Streptomyces > Streptomyces sp. NPDC004732. The sequence continues at coordinate 31,789 of NZ_JBEXJR010000002.1, read as the reverse complement.
CCGGCTCACGAGGCCCGCTCCCAGCCCGGCTTCGGCCGCCGGTTCGCGAGCTGCTCCGGGTCCCGGCTGCGGTAGACCACGTACGGCCTGAAGACGTACTTGAAGGGCGCGCTGAAGATGTGGGCGAGCCGCGAGAAGGGGATCAGCGCGAACAGCGCGAAGCCGAAGACGATGTGCAGCTTGAAGGCGAGGGGCGCGGCGCCCATCAGCCGGTAGTCGGGCTGGAGCGTGAACAGGCTCCGGAACCAGACGGAGATGCCTTCGCGGTAGTTGTAGTCGACCGCTCCGGAGGAGTTCAGGACGGTCGCGACGAGCCCGAGCAGCATGGCGCCGAGCAGCACCGTGTACATCACGTGGTCACTACGGAGGGTGGCTTTGCGGACGGCGGGCACCTTGCAGCGCCGGTACACGAGGATGCCGATCCCGACGGCGGCCGCGACGCCCGCGACCGCGCCGGTGGAGACCGCCATCAGGTGGTACGTGTGGTCGCTGACGCCCACCGCGTCGGTCCAGCTGTCCGGGATCACCAGACCCACGACGTGGCCGAGCACCACGAACGCCATCCCGAAGTGGAAGAGCGGCGAGCCGATGCGCAGCAGACGTGACTCCTGCAACTGCGAGGAGTGCGTGGTCCAGCCGAACCGGTCGTAGCGGGCCCGCCAGGCCAGGCCCGCGATCAGCAGGGTGACGGCGGCATAGGGCATGACACCCCACAGGAGGAGGTCCATTACGCCGGGGTCCTTTCCTGGGCGGCGGGGACGGTGGGCCAGGGGAGGTCCACACCGGGGCCGAAGGGTTCGAGTCCGACGGTCTCGCGGGGCGGCCCGCTGCGGGCGAGGGCCTTCGCCTCGGCACGCGTCTTCGGAGAGGGGCCCGGGAGCGTCCCGCAGACCGCTTCCAGCACGCGCGCGTAGGGGGTGTCCGCGTCGGTGACGGCGAGCCGCAGGAGTTCGAGTCCGGCCCGGTGCTCCTCCAGGAGGGCGGTGCCCGCGGTCTCCTCGCGCGCGGCGAACTCCAGGAGCACCGGCAGGAAGTCCGGCAGCTCTTTGGAGGCGAACTCGAGGCCGTGCTCGCGGTACACCTGCTTGATGCGCACCAGGGAGAGCCCACGGTTGCGGGTGTCGCCGTCCGACCACCAAGTGAGGTACAGGCAGCGGCGGTTGCGGGTGTCGAAGACGCCCGTGTAGTGCGCGGCGAGGTCCAGGGGGCGCTGCACGCGCGCGTGGGCGATGAATTCCCGCAGCAGCGGGTGGCCGGTCGCCTCGTGGAGCAGGTCCAGGTCCGCGTACAGCTGCGCGTCCGGGTACTGCAGGAGCCGCCCGGCGACGAGCCGGACGACGGCGTCGGGGGTCATGCGCTCCTCCGGGTGGGGCTGAGGTTGAGCATGACGCGCTCTTCGGAGGCGCTGCCCGGGGCATCGGCCACCGGACAGCCCTCGGCCATGTCATTCAGGGGATGCGCGTCCGCGAGGGCGTCCGCGTCGGTGCGGGCGGCGGTCGGGACCACGTACCGGTCCTCGTACTTGGCGATCGCCAGGAGCCGGAACATGTCCTCCATCTCCTGGCCGGTGAGGCCGACCGCCGAGGCGATGGACTCGTCGCGCTCCTGGCCGAGGTTGACGCGGCGCATGTAGGCGCGCATGGCGGCCATCCGGCGCAGCACCGCCTCCACGGCGTAGGTGTCGCCCGCGGTGAGGAGCGCGGCGAGGTACTCCACGGGGATCCGCATGGCGTCGATCGCTCCGAAGAGGTTGCCCGCGTCCTCCCCGTCGCGGCCCGCCGCGGCCACCGCCTCGACCACCGGGGACAGCGGCGGCACGTACCAAACCATCGGCATCGTGCGGTACTCCGGATGCAGCGGCAGCGCCACCTGGTACGTCCTGATCAGGTCGTACACGGGGGAGCGGCGGGCCGCGTCGAGCCACTCGTCGGTGATGCCCGAGGCGCGCGCTGCGGCCACGACCGCCGGGTCGTGCGGGTCGAGGAAGCACTCCAACTGTGCGGGATAGAGGTCCTGTTCGTCCTCCACGGCGGCGGCCTCGGCGACCTTGTCGGCGTCGTACAGCATCACGCCCAGGTAGCGCATGCGCCCGACGCAGGTCTCCGAGCAGATGGTCGGCATCCCGGCCTCCACGCGCGGGAAGCAGAAGGTGCACTTCTCGGCCTTGCCGGTGGCGTGGTTGAAGTAGACCTTCTTGTAGGGGCAGCCGGTCACGCACATCCGCCAGCCGCGGCACTGGTCCTGGTCGACGAGGACGATGCCGTCCTCCACGCGCTTGTACATCGCTCCGGAGGGGCACGACGAGACGCACGCGGGGTTGAGGCAGTGCTCGCAGATCCGCGGCAGGTAGAACATGAAGCTCTGCTCGAACTCGAAGCGGATCTTCTCGCCCACCTCGTCGCGGACCTTCTCGACCAGCGGGTCCTTCGGGCCGTGCTCCGGGGCGCCGCCGAGGTTGTCGTCCCAGTTGGGGCCCCACTCGATGGTGCCGATGGGCTCGCCCGTCACCTGCGAGACCGGCTTGGCGACGGGCATGTCGTCGCCCGCCGGGGCGTCGGTGAGGTTCTTGTACTCGTACGTCCAGGGCTGGTAGTAGTCCGACAGCTCAGGCAGCTCGGGGTTGGCGAAGATCTGGCCGAGCCGCTTGAGGCGCCCTCCGGCCCTCAGCCGGAGCCGCCCGGACCTGGTCCGCTCCCAGCCGCCCTTCCAGCGCTCCTGGTCCTCCCAGCGGCGCGGATAGCCCTGTCCGGGGAGCGTCTCGACGTTGTTGAACCAGACGTACTCGGTGCCCTTGCGGTTCGTCCACGCCTGCTTGCAGGTGACCGAGCAGGTGTGGCAGCCGATGCACTTGTCGAGGTTCATCACCATGGCCACTTGCGTCATCACGCGCATCAGTAGGAGACCTCCTGGTCGCGGCGGCGGATGACCGTCACCTCGTCACGCTGGTTGCCCGTCGGGCCCAGGTAGTTGAACGCCCACGTCAACTGGGCGTATCCGCCCACCAGATGGGTGGGCTTGAGCATGATCCGGGTGAGGGAGTTGTGGATGCCGCCGCGGCGGCCCGTCTTCTCCGTCTTCGGGACGCCGACGGTCCGCTCCTGGGCGTGGTTCATGTAGACCGTCCCCGGAGGCATCTTGTGGGACACGATCGCGCGGGCCGTGACGACGCCGTTGCGGTTCACGGCCTCGATCCACTCGTTGTCCTTCACGCCGATGGCGTCCGCGTCCTGCGGGGACATCCACACCGTCTGCCCGCCGCGGCCGAGCGTCATCATGTAGAGGTTGTCCTGGTACTGGGAGTGGATCGCCCACTTGTTGTGCGGCGTCAGGAACCGCACGGCGACCTCGCGGCCCTCCGTCCGGGAGCCCAACTCGGGCTCTCCGTAGAGGCGGTGCATGTCCAGCGGCGGCTTGTAGACGGGCAGCGCCTCGCCGACCTCGTGGATCCAGTCGTGGTCGAGGAAGAAGTGCTGGCGCCCGGTGAGCGTGTGCCAGGGCTTCAGGTGCTCGGTGTTGACGGTGAACGCGGTGTAGCGGCGCCCTCCGGACTCGCTGCCCGACCACTCGGGCGACGTGATGACCGGTACCGGGCGGGCCTGGGTGTCCGCGAAGGTGATCCGCTTCCCCTCGGCCTCGGCGGCCAGGTGCGCCATCTCCGTGCCGACGCGCTTCTCCAGCGTCTCGAACCCCTGGGTGGCCAGGCGGCCGTTGGAGGTCCCGGAGAGCGACAGGATCGCCTCACAGGCCCGCTGGGCGGTGTCCAGACGGGGCCTGCCGTCGGCGGTGCCGCCGCGCACCGTGCCGTTCTTCTCCTTCAGGTACGCGACTTCCTCGGCGACATCGAAGGTGACCGCCTTCGTGGTGACCCCGAGCTCGTCGACGAGCGGGCCGAGCGCCGCGAACTTCTCGCCGACGGCTCCGTAGTCGCGTTCCACGACGGCCAGGTTGTACATCGTGCGCCCGGGGACGGGCTCGCACTCGCCCTTCGACCAGTCGAGCGCGACACCACCGGGCTGGGCCATCTCGCCGCCCGGGGTGTCGTGCTGCAGCGCCGTGGCGACGAGGTCGCGGCGCACGCCCAGGTGCTCGCCCGCCAGCTCGCCGAACCGGCGCGCGACGGCGAGGAACGCGTCGTAGTCGGTGCGCGCCTGCCAGGGCGGGTCCACGGCCGGTGTGAAGGCGTGCAGGAAGGGGTGCATGTCGGTGGACGACAGGTCGTGCTTCTCGTACCAGGTGGCCGCCGGCAGGACGACGTCGGAGAGCAGCGTCGTGGACGTCATCCGGAAGTCGAGGCAGAGCAGCAGATCGAGCTTCCCCTCGACGTCCTCGGAGTGCCACTTCACATCGCGCGGCGCGCAACGCGGCCCGTCGTCGGGCAGGTTGGAGTGCGTGCCGAGCAGATGCTTCAGGAAGTACTCGTTGCCCTTGGAGGACGAGCCGAGCAGGTTGGCCCGCCATACGTTGAGCACGCGCGGCCAGTTGCCGGGCGCGTCGGGGTCCTCGCCCGCGAAGCCCAGCGTGCCCTCCTTGAGCTCCCGCACGGTGTCGGCCACGGGATCCTCGGCCGCTCCCAGATCCAGCGGGTTGCGGTCGAAGGTCGGGTACGACGGCATCCAGCCCATGCGGGCGGAGGCGGCGAGGCAGTCGGCGCCCGTCATCCCCTCGAAGCGGCCCTCTCCCAGCGGGGACGCGAGGGATTCGGCGGGCAGCGTGTCGTAGCGCCACTGGTCGGTGTGCAGGTAGAACCAGCCCGCGCCGATCATGTGCCGCGGCGGCCGCCCCCAGTCGGATGCGCTCGCGAGCGTCGCCCAGCCGGTCACCGGGCGGCACTTCTCCTGCCCTACGTAGTGCCCCCATCCGCCGCCGTTGCGCCCCTGGCAGCCGGTGAGCGTGAGCAGCGCGAGGAACGCGCGGTAGGTGGTCTCCGCGTGGAACCAGTGGTTGGTCCCCGCCCCCATGAGGATCATGCAGCGCCCCTGCGAGGCCTCGGCCGTCTCGCCGAACTCGCGTGCCACGCGCGTGGCCTGCGCCGCGGGCACGGACGTCAGGGTCTCCTGCCAGGCGGGCGTGCCGGGCTGGGAGGCGTCTTCGTAGGAGGTCGGCCACTCGCCGGGCAGCCCCGCGCGCGGGACGCCGTACTGGGCGAGCATCAGGTCGTAGACGGTGGTGACGAGCCGGTCGCCCATGCGCCGGACGGGAACTCCTCGGCGTACGACACCGCCGTCGCCCTGCCCGCCCTCTTCGAAGCGGGGCAGCACGATCTCCGCGGTGCCCTCTCCGTAGAGCGTGAGCCGGGGCACGGTGTCGCCGAGGTCCAGGTTCCAGTCGGGGGTCTCCGACGTGCCCCAGCGGTGGCCGAGCGTGCCGTTGGGGACGGTCGGCTCACCCGTCGCGTCGTCGATCAGGACGGTCTTCCACCGGGCGTTCTCGCTCTCCGCCGCCGTCTCGCCGAGATCCGCCGCGGTGAGGAACTTGTGCGGCACGAGGCCCTTGTCGGTCTCGTCGAGCGTGACCAGGAAAGGCAGGTCCGTATAGCGGCGCACATAGTCCTTGAAGAACGGTGTCTCCTTTTCGACGAAGAACTCCCGGAGAATGACGTGCCCCATTGCCAGGGCCAGTGCGCCGTCCGTTCCGGGGTGCGGGTGCATCCATTCGTCGGCGAACTTCGTGTTGTCCGCGAAATCCGGCGACACGGTGACGACCTTCTGCCCGCGATAGCGCGCCTCCGTCATCCAGTGCGCGTCCGGAGTCCGCGTCACCGGCACATTGGAGCCCCACATCATCAAATACGCGGCGTCCCACCAGTCACCCGACTCCGGCACGTCCGTCTGGTCGCCGAACACCTGCGGAGAGGCCACCGGAAGATCCGCGTACCAGTCGTAGAAGGAAAGCATCGGGGCGCCGATGAGGGAATGGAAACGGGCGCCCGCGGCGTGCGATGCCATCGACATCGCGGGAATGGGGGAGAATCCCGCGACACGGTCGGGACCGTGCTCCTTGATCGTGTGCACGTGCGCCGCCGCCACGATCTCGACGGCCTCGTCCCAACTCGCCCGCACCAGGCCGCCCTTGCCGCGCGCCCGCTGGTACCGCCTGCGGCGCTCGGGGTCGCGCTGGATGTCGGCCCAGGCCAGGACGGGGTCCTTCAGCCGCGCCTTCGCCTCCCGGTACATCTCGAGAAGCGTTCCGCGCACATGGGGGTAGCGCACGCGCGTGGGGGAGTACGTGTACCAGGAGAATGAGGCTCCGCGCGGACATCCGCGGGGTTCGTATTCGGGACGGTCGGGGCCCACGGACGGATAGTCCGTGGCCTGCGTCTCCCAGGTGATGATGCCGTCCTTGACGTACACCTTCCAGCGGCACGATCCCGTGCAGTTCACGCCGTGCGTGGAATACACGACCTTGTCGTGGCTCCACCGGTCGCGGTAGAAGGCTTCTCCGTCCCGGCCGCCGGTGTGCTGCACCCGGTGCAGATCCGCGGAAGTCTCCGCGGCCCGGGTGAAGAAACTCCCGGCCTTCACGAGCGTCTCAGCGATGTCTTTCCTCTGCTGCAACGTCACATCTCCTGGCCGTCCCGAAGAAAAGGCCGCACGGCACGTGCTGCCTGCAACGACCCTAAGCCTGGCGGAGGTTGGGACCCCGGGGACTTAGGTCCTGTTAAGGGGTGACCTCTTTCCGGAATTTCTCGGGCCCTGTGCTGGGATGCTGGTACGCATGGGTAGGAAGAAGCGGAGCGCACTCCGCTCGTGGCTGCCGAACCAGCACGGCGCGTGGGCCATGCTCGCGGTGCCCTTCACGGTGGGCGTGTTCCTTGGCGACGGCTCGGGCGAAGGGCCCAGGTGGGCCCATCTGCCGCTGTTCGTGGCCTGGTTGGCGGGGTACGTCACCGCGTTCCACGCACAGCAGTGGCTCCGGCTGCGCCGCCTCTCCCGCAATCCGAGGGCCCCGCGCCGCCATGTGCGCCCCGCCCTCGCCGCCGCGGCGGTCTCCGCGGTGTTCGGGGTGCCGCTCCTGTTCGCGTACCCCTGGCTGCTGCTCGTGGCCGCCTGCGCCGCACCCTTCGTGGCCATCAACACCTGGTATGCGTGGCGGAACAAGGAACGGGCCCTGCTCAACGGCCTGGCCGCGGTGGTCCCTGCCTGCGGCATGCTCCTCGTCACGCTGCGGATGGGCGGCGGCGCGCTCTCCGACGGGTGGCGCCCGGCCCTCGCCTGCCTGCTGTTCTTCGCGGGCACGGTGCCGTACGTGAAGACGATGATCCGGGAGCGCGACTCACGCGCGTACTACCGGGCGTCGGTGACATACCACGCACTCGCCGTGCCCGCGGCGTACGCGATCAGTCCCTGGCTCGCGGTCCTGTTCGCGGCCTACCTCGCGCGCGCGGTGGTGCTGCCGGGGAAGGGCCTCAAGGTGCCGGTGGTCGGGGCGGTGGAGGTCGTCGGAGCGGCGCTGCTGCTCGCCGTGCTCCTGCTGCTGTTCTGAGGCCGCTCGGGGCGGTCGGGGCTCCGAGACCGCTCGGGGCGGTCGGGTCAGAGCAGCCCCTTCCTCGTCAGGTGGTTGAAGAACAGCCACCCCGGAAGCACCGGAAGCCACAGCGTGAGAAGCCGGTAGAGCAGCACCGCGGGCGCCGCCACGTCCTTGGGCACCCCCACCGCGATCAGACCGAGGGTCAGCGTCGCCTCGACCGCACCCACACCGCCAGGCGTGGGCGCCGCCGATCCCAGGGCGTTGCCCGCGAGGAAGACGACCGCGACGCTCGCCAGGCTGAGTGAGGTCATCTCCTCGTTGCCGAAGGCCCGCACCGAGGCGTCCAGGCAGAGCACGAACATCAGGGTGAGCAGCAGCATCCCGCCGATGCCGGTGAGCAGCTTCTGCGGCCGCTGGAGGACGTCCAGCATGCGCGGCACGACACCGGCGAAAAGCGACCGCACGCGCGTGACGACGAATTTCCGCAGGAACGGGATGGCGGTCACCACGAGGACCAGCACCGCGACCGACAGCAGACCGGCGATGACGGTGCGGGACGGCGTGAACGACGGCGTCTTCTCCGTCCCTGTCAGATAGCCGAAGATCAGCAGCAGCAGGATGTGCGAGCCGAGCCCGAAGAGCTGCGATGCGCCGACGCTCGCCACCGCGAGCCCCGAGCGCACGCCGGACCGCTGCAGGAACCGTGTGTTCAGCGCGACACCGCCGACCGCCGCGGGCGCCACGATCTTCACGAACGACCCGGCGACCTGCGCCGCCACCGCCCGCAGGAACGGCACCCGCTCCGGCACGAAGCCCAGCAGGCTCATCGCGGCGGCGAAGTAGCTCAGCATGGAGAAGCCCACGGCCGCCGCCACCCAGCCCCACTCCGCCTCCTGGAAGAGCGTGCCGAACTCGACGTGCGTGAGCTGCGAGAGCAGGAAGTAGGCGCCGATGGCACCGGCGATGAAGCTGATCAGCGTGCGCGGCCTGATTCGCTCTAGCTGCGCGGGCTCGACCGGCGCCGTCGGACGGATGAGCAGCACCTGGTGGCGGATCTGCGTGAGCAGGTCCTCCTCGCGGGCCTGGTCCAGGGCGTCGTCTATGGCCTGCTTCTCGGCCTGCCGCTCCTGCTTGGCCGCCTGCTTCTCCTGCTTCGAGGACTGCTTGTCGGCCCGGCCGTCCTCGGTCACCTCGGCGCGCACGCTCTGCCGGGACTTGCGGGAGGCCTCCAGGACGGCGTCGCGCTCGCGCTGGGACCGTTCCCGGGCCAGCTTGCTCAGGGTGGAGCGGGTGGAGCGGGTGAGGGCGATGGGCTGCAGCAGCGGCAGACAGTCGGCCACGGCGTCGGGACCGAGGATCTCGACGGCGGTGGCGACCGCGCGTTCGGCGCCCACCCGCAGGCCGAGTGCGGCCAGGAGCTGGGCGATGTCGATGCGCAGGACCAGGTCGCCCGCGGCGATCTCACCGCCCCGCAGATCCGTGAGGATCACGGTGCCGGAACGATCCACCAGAATCGCGTCCCCCGCGAGCCTGCGGTGTGCGATCCGGCGGGACTGCAGTGCCTGTACCTGCCGCCACGTGTCGCACAGCAGTTCGTCGGTGATGGCGTCGTCCGGCAGCGAGTCCAGGGTGCGGCCGCCCGTGTGCTCGTAGACGAGCATCACGGCGTCGGGGCCGAGCTCGGAGGTGGCGATCAGCTTGGGCGCGTTCGCCCCGGCCGCGATGGCCGCGTACGCGAGGAGGGCCTCCTGCTCCAGCGCCTGGCGCAGGGACTGCAGGCTGCGCCGCTGGGTGATGCCCCGCAGGGTGAGCCTGCGCCAGACGCGGTAGAAGAAGCCCTGCGCCTGCTGTTCGCGGTCGATGACCGTGACGTCCAGCGGAGGCCCGTCCTCCAGGGTGACGAAATAGCGGCGGCCGCGATCACCGTGCTCGCTGTCGGGGGACTCCTCGCGGGAGGCGCTCACGGGGTGGAAGCCGACGTGCCGCAGGCCCGCGAGCAGCGTCTGCCCGGTGGGCCGCACGTTCGGCGAGCCGACCGCGTAGAGCGTTCCGTACGCCACGGCCCAGCCGATGAGCACCGTCAGGATGATCGAGAAGGGCGTCGTGTAGCCGGTGACGAGCATCGTGAACGCGTCGAGCAGCAGCACCACGAACAGCACCAGGCGCCAGCGTGGTCTGCGGGACATGCCGACGGCCGTCATGTACGCGATGACGGGCGCGAGATAGCCGTGCACCGGATCGGTGAACGCGTGGAGGTCCGAGGGGGACGGCTTGGTCAGCGCGTCCTGGATGGAGCCGGGGGCGGCCTTGGCGACCCAGAGGTCGGTGGCGAGCGTCACGCCGTGCGCGAGCACGGCCGCCAGGACGCCGTCGGCGATGCGCAGCCCGTCCCGCTTGATCAGCCGCTCGATCGCGAACGCGACGGGGACGAGCAGTACGCCGATGCTTGCGACCAGGCCCGCGACCTTGATCAGCAGGTCCGGCGCCCGGTCCGTGCCCTTGTCGATGTCCTGTTCGAGACCGGACGTCGTGCCGTGCGCGAACGCGGCGATCGAGAGGAGCACGGCGATGGCGAGGACGCCGACGAGGAGCCGCATGAGGTCGGACGGGCGGTGCACACGAGCGGCGAGGAGCGGTTCGTCGCGCTCCACGCGGTCGGTGTGCGCCCCGTCGCCCGCGGCGCAGTCGGAGCCGTCGTCGAACTCGGTCGGTCCGTTCGTTCCGCTCTGTTCGTTCTTCTCGCTCTGTTCGCTCTTCAGGGCGCGCTCACCGGTGTCCAGGTGTGACTCGGACGCAGAGGTGCCCGCCTTCTCATCGGGATGCACGCCCTGCCGTTCCGTCGTCTCTTCTTGATCTCGTATCACCAGTCATCGCCCGCACGATGGTGGCATGTCCCGCCCGTGAAGGGGGGCAGCAGGGGGCAACGCAAGGCTGCGAAGTGGTCACGAAACGACACTTTGCGCCCTGTCGCAGGGGTCGCGGCACACTCCGTGCCGAGCCCGTCACCGTGTCGGTGGGGTACGGCAGGATGGTCCGGATGAGCGAGCTGCCGGAGTACGCGGAACGGGTCCTCGAGGTCGCAGAACTGATTCCTCCGGGGCGGGTGATGACCTACGGGGACATCGCCGAGTGGCTGGAGGAAGGCGGCCCACGACAGGTCGGGCGCGTGCTGGCCCTCTACGGAGGGGGCGTTCCGTGGTGGCGTGTCGTCCGCTCGGACGGCGTGCTCCTTCCCGGCCACGAGCTGAGGGCCCTGGAGCGGTACCGCGAGGAGGGCACGCCGCTGCGGCAGGCTTCGCGTGCCGCGCAGGGGCACGTCCCGAAGCTCGACATGCGGCAGGCGCGGTGGGACGGTGCGGCTCCGGAGGATCACACCTGACAGCTTCCGGCATCCGGCGGCCCGACGGGGGACCAGTGGCCCGTACGGGGGAAGGCACGCGTCCTCCGTGCCCACTGGCGTAGCGTCGACAGCACGCATCCCCCTCACCCCGCGGCCACCGCGCAGCCGCTCATCGACCAGCACACCCACCAGGACCGGCGACCCACGTGAGTTCCCCTTCTTCCACTCGGCACATCCGGCACCCGTCGCACCACCAGGTACGACAGGGGACCCGAGATGGCTACCGACTGGTGCGTACGCCGCCGGCGCTGATGGATCCCCCTCGCATGGACGCAGGTCAGCGCCGTGTGGTTGACCACGAGGGGGGCCCGCTGCTCGTCCTGGCGGGGCCCGGCACGGGCAAGACCACCACCCTCGTGGAGTCCGTCGCCGCGCGTGTCGCCAAGGGCGGGGACCCCGCGCGGATCCTGGTGCTCACCTTCAGCCGCAAGGCTGCGGTGGAGCTGCGCGACCGCATGGCGCTGCGCATAGGAGCGGCGCGTGCCCCGCAGGCCACGACGTTCCACTCCTTCTGCTACGCCCTCGTCCGCGCCCACCAGGACGCCGAGCTGTTCGTCGAGCCGCTGCGGCTCCTGTCGGGCCCCGAGCAGGACGTGGCGGTACGGGAACTGCTCGCGGGACAGATCGACCTCGCCAAGGAGGGGCACGGCCACATCCGCTGGCCGGACGAGCTCCGTGCCTGCCTCACCACCCGCGGCTTCGCCGACGAAGTGCGTGCGGTGCTGGCCCGCAGCCGTGAGCTCGGTCTCGGCCCGGACGCCCTGGACGCCTTCGCGCGCCGCAGCGGCCGTCCCGACTGGGGCGCGGCGGCGGCCTTCCTCGCCGAGTACCTGGACGTGCTCGACCTCCAAGGAGTGCTCGACTACGCGGAACTGGTGCACCGCGCGGTGCTGCTCGCGCAGCGTCCCGAGGTGGCGCGGGCGCTCGGCGCGCAGTACGACGCGGTCTTCGTGGACGAGTACCAGGACACCGACCCGGCGCAGGTGCGGCTGCTGCACGCGCTCGCCGGGGGCGGCCGCACCCTGGTCGCGTTCGGTGACCCCGACCAGTCGATCTACACCTTCCGGGGTGCCGATGTGAACGGCATCCTGGAGTTCCCCGACGCCTTTCCGCGGGTGGACGGGTCTCCGGCGCCGGTCGAGGTCCTCGCGACCTCCCGCAGGTCGGGCGCGCGGCTCCTCGCCGCCACGCGGCTGCTCACCCGGCGCATGCCGCTGACCCGGCTGCCCGCGGAGAAGGTGCGGGCCCACCGCGAGCCGACGCCGGTCAGGGACGGCGGCGGCGTCGAGGTATACACGTACCCGACGGCCGGTACGGAGCTCGACAACATCGCGGACATCCTGCGCCGCGCGCACCTGGAGGACGGCGTTCCCTGGGGCGACATGGCGGTCCTGGTCCGCGCGGGTGCCCGCACGATCCCCGCGGTCCGTCGCAGCCTCAGCGCGGCGGGCGTCCCCCTGGAGATCGACGGCGACGACATCGCCCTGCGCCACGAACCGGCGGTGACGCCGCTGCTTACGGCGCTGCGGGTGGTGGCGATGGCGGTTGATTCGGAGGCGGCGTCGGCGCCGGACCAGGAGCAGAAGCCTGAGCCGGACCAGGAGCCCGAGTCCGAGGCGGACGGAGAAACAGAGGCGGACGGAGAAACAGAGGCTGAGGGAGAGGAAGAGGCTGAGGGAGAGGCTGAGGGAGAGGCTGAGGGAGAGGAAGAGAGGCCCGGAACCGGAGCGACCGTTCCCGCTTGGCTCGACACCGAGACCGCTCTCACCCTCCTGACGTCCCCGCTGGCCGGTATGGACGCCGCCGACCTGCGCCGCCTCGGCCGCGCCCTGCGCGAGGAGGAGCGCGCGGCGGGCAACCACCTGCCGCCGCCCTCCGACGAGCTGCTGGCCCGCGCCCTCGCCGAGCCGGAGCGGCTCGTCGCGCACGACCCGACGTACGCCCGCGGCGCCCAGCGGCTCGGCGCGCTGCTCCGCAAGGCCCGTGAGCGCCTCGCGGGCGGCGGCACGGCCGAGGAGGCGCTGTGGGAGCTGTGGGACGGCACGCCCTGGCCCAAGCGCCTGGAACGCACCGCCCGGCGCGGCGGCGCGGCGGGCCGCAACGCCGACCGTGACCTCGACGCCGTGTGCGCCCTGTTCGCGGCCGCGGCCCGCGCGGAGGAGCGCACGGGCGGTCGCGGCGCCCTCAACTTCCTGGAGGAGACCGAGGCGCAGGACATCGCCGCGGACACGCTCACGCGCAGGGTGGCCCGCCCCGACGCCGTGCGTCTGATGACGGCACACCGTTCCAAGGGCCTCGAATGGCGGCTCGTCGTGGTCGCGGGCGTCCAGGAGGGGCTCTGGCCCGACCTGCGCCGCCGAGGCTCCCTCCTGGAGGCGGACCGCATCGGGCGCGACGGCCTCGCCGAGCCGCTGACCCCCGGAGCGCTCCTCTCCGAAGAGCGCCGTTTGTTCTATGTCGCCGCCACGCGCGCGCGGGAACGACTCGTCGTGACCGCGGTGAAGGCACCCGCGGAAGACGGCGACCAGCCGTCCCGTTTCCTGACCGAACTCGGCGTCGAGCCCAAGGACATAACGGGCCGCCCGCGCCGTCCGCTGTCCGTCGCGGCACTCGTCGCCGAGCTGCGCGCCACCACCGTCGACCCGCGCGTCTCCGGACCCCTGCGCGAGGCCGCGGCCCAGCGCCTGGCCCGCCTCGCCGCGCTCGGCGACACCGACGGCCGCCCCCTCGTGCCTGCCGCGCACCCCTACCGCTGGTGGGGCATGTACGAGCCGACGGCGAGCGAGGTGCCCCTGCGGGACCGCGACAAGCCCGTCGTGCTCTCCGGAAGCGCACTCGACCAGCTCGCCAACACCTGTTCCCTGCAGTGGTTCCTGGGCCGCGAGGTGAAGGCGGACGCGCCCGCGACCACCGCCCAGGGCTTCGGCAACGTGGTGCACGTCCTGGCCGACGAGGTGGCCTCCGGCCGGACCCCCGCCGACCTTGCCGTCCTCATGGAGCGCCTCGACTCGGTGTGGGACGCGCTCGCGTTCGACGCGCCCTGGAAGTCGGCGCAGGAGAAGGAGCACGCGCGCGTGGCGCTGGAGCGCTTCCTCCAGTGGCATGTGATGGACCGCGCGAGCCGCACCCCCGTCGCCAGCGAGCACGGCTTCGACGTGACGCTGGAAGCAGGGCCCTACGAAGTACGTGTGCGCGGTTCCATGGACCGGGTCGAACAGGACGCGGAAGGCCGCGCCTACGTAGTGGACTTCAAGACCGGCAAGCAGTCCCCGAGCGCGGCCGAGGTCGCCCGCCATCCACAGCTCGCGGTCTACCAGTTGGCGGTCCGAGAGGGCGCCGCCGACGAGCTCTTCGAAGGCGTACGCCCCGAGCCGGGCGGTGCCGAACTGGTGCAGCTGCGCCAAGGCGCCGCCAAGAAGAACGGCGGCGAAGCCCTCCCGAAGGTGCAGGCCCAGGAGGCCCTCTCCGGAGAGTGGATCGGCGACCTCCTCGCAACGGCCGCGGGCAAGGTCCTCGACGAACGCTTCGCCCCCACGACCGGCCAGCACTGCACGCACTGCGCCTTCCGCGCCTCGTGCAGTGCGCGTCCGGAGGGCCGCCATGTGGTGGAGTGACGCGGAGCCACCCCACCCGTGGCGATTGTCACGTCCCGTCACCCGGGGGCATAGCACCCCCCGGAGCAATCTAAAGTCTCCGTAAAGACATCCTGTGCCCTGGTCGAGGGTGCACCTTCTCGAGGAGATGCGCGTATATGGCAGCCAACCGGAAGCTCCTGGCAGTGGCCGTCGCCTGTGCCGCCGCCGTCATCGGCGTGACGGGCTGCAGCAGCGACGGGGACAAGGACCCCTTCGACGGCATGAGCGCCGACAAGATCGCCGACAAGGCCTCCAAGGCGTCCAAGGACGCCGGTTCCTTCACGATGAAGGGCAAGATGGAGCAGAAGGGCGAGGTGAGCAACATCCAGTTCTCCGTCGCCGAGTCCGGCGACTGCAAGGGCACGATGGGCTCGCCGAAGAAGGGCACCGCCGAGTTCCTCGCCACCGGGAAGACGTCGTACGTCAAGGCCGACGACAAGTTCTGGGAGTCCCAGGGCGGCGCCAGCACGGCCGAACTCCTCAAGGGCCGCTGGGTGAAGGGTGCGGAGGGCACGAGCGTCTGCAACCCGGACGACATGTTCAAGTCCGACAAGCTCAAGAACCTGAAGCGTGAGGACGACGCCGAGGTCGACGGCCAGAAGGCTGCCGTCCTCACCAAGAAGAAGGGCTCCGAGACCACCACGTTCTACGTGGCCATGGAGGGCAAGCCCTACTTCCTGAAGGTCGTGAACAAGGACAGCGACGAGCCCGGCACGGTGACCTTCAGCGACTACGGCAAGGCCGTCGACGTGAAGGCCCCGCCGGCCAGCGAGGTCGTCGACCCGAAGAAGCTCGCCAACGGTTCCTGACCCCACGCGTCCCATGAGCGGGCGGTGGCCGCCCGGGTCCGGGCCTGCCCCGGATGTCAGTGGCCACCGCTAGCCTCTCTGATGTGTCACCTCGCATCACCGATCCCGAGCAGCTCAAGGAGCTCCTCGGCATCCCGTTCACCCCGGAGCAGACGGCCTGCATCATCGCGCCGCCCGCCCCGCAGGTGATCGTGGCCGGAGCCGGGTCGGGCAAGACCACGGTGATGGCGGCACGCGTGGTGTGGCTGGTCGGGACCGGCCAGGTCGCCCCCGAGCAGGTCCTCGGCCTGACGTTCACGAACAAGGCGGCGGGCGAGCTCGCCGAGCGGGTGCGCCAGGCCCTCGTCAGGGCGGGCGTCACCGACCCCGACGCGGTCGACCCCGACAACCCGCCGGGCGAGCCGGTCATCTCCACGTACCACGCCTTCGCGGGCCGCCTCCTGACCGACCACGGCCTGCGCATCGGTCTGGAGCCGACCTCCCGCCTCCTTGCCGACGCCACCCGCTTCCAGCTCGCCGCACGCGTGCTCCGCGAGGCCCCCGGTCCCTACCCCGCGCTGACCCGCTCCTTCCCCGACCTCGTCAGCGATCTCCTCGCCCTCGACAGCGAGCTCGCCGAGCACTTGGTGCGCCCCGAGCAGCTGCACGCGTACGACACCGGACTCCTGGCAGCCCTGGACGGCGTGAAGCTCACCAACGCCGACCTGCGCAAGGTGCCCGAGACGGCGGCGGCCCGACTGGAACTGGCCGAGCTCGTCGGCCGGTACCGCGCGGCGAAGCGCTCCCGCGACCTCCTCGACTTCGGCGACCAGATCGCCCTCTCCGCGACGCTGGCCCGCACCCGCCCGGAGGTCGGCGAGATCCTCCGCGAAGAATTCCGCGTCGTCCTCCTCGACGAGTACCAGGACACGTCGGTCGCCCAGCGCATCCTCCTGTCCGGCCTCTTCGGCGGCGGCACAGGGCACCCGGTGACCGCGGTCGGCGACCCCTGCCAGGCCATCTACGGCTGGCGCGGTGCCTCGGTGGCGAACCTCGACGACTTCCCCGACCACTTCGCACACGCCGACGGCAGCCCCGCGGCCCGCCATGCGCTCAGCGAGAACCGCCGCAGCGGCGGCCGCCTCCTGGAGCTCGCCAACGGCCTCGCGGAGCCCCTGCGCGCCATGCACGCGGGCGTGGAGGCGCTGCGGCCCGCCCCGGGCGCCGAGCGGGACGGCGTGGTGCACTGCGCCCTGCTGCGCACGCACGCCGAGGAGATCGACTGGCTCGGCGACTCGATCGCCCACCTAGTGCGCACCGGCAAGGCACCCGGCGAGATCGCCGTCCTGTGCCGCACGGCCACGGACTTCGCCGAGATCCAGGCCGCGCTCGTCGCCCGCGACATCCCGGTGGAGGTCGTCGGCCTCTCCGGACTGCTGCACCTCCCCGAGGTCGCCGACCTCGTCGCTGTCTGCGAGGTCCTCCAGGACCCCGGGGCGAACGCCTCCCTGGTGCGGCTCCTGACCGGCCCCCGCTGGCGCATCGGCGCCCGCGACCTCGCCCTCCTCGGCCGCCGCGCCCGCCTCCTCGTGCGCCCGGGGCACGCCGCTCCCGACGACCCGGACCGGCGCCTCGCCGAAGCCGTCGAGGGGGTCGACCCGGCCGAGGTGATATCGCTCGCGGACGCGCTGGACACGTTCCTGGAGTCACCCCTCGCGCCGGACGACCCCTCCGGAGCGGACGACGGACTGCCCTTCTCGGCGGACGCCAGGGTGCGCTTCGCCCGGCTCGCGGCCGAGCTGCGCGAGCTGCGCCGTTCGTTGTCCGATCCGCTGATGGACGTACTGCACCGCGTGCTCGCCGTGACCGGTCTGGAGGTCGAGCTCTCCGCGTCCCCGGGCGCCCTTGCGGCCCGCCGCCGCGAGACCCTCTCGAACTTCCTGGACGTCGCCGCCTCCTTCGCCGCGAACGACGGCGGCGCGACACTCCTCGCCTTCCTCGGCTTCCTGCGCACCGCCGCCCAGTACGAGAAGGGCCTGGACAACGCCCTGCCGGGCGGCGAGAACACCGTCAAGGTGCTCACCGCCCACCGGTCCAAGGGCCTGGAGTGGGACGTCGTCGCCGTCCCCGGACTGGTCACCGGCACCTTCCCGAGCGCGCAGGGCCGCGAGAAGTGGACCGCCCAGGCCAAGGTCGTCCCGCACGGACTGCGCGGCGACACGGCCACGCTGCCCGACGTCGACGCGTGGGACGCCAAGGGCATGAAGGCCTTCCACGAAGCGATGAAGGACCACCAGCGCACCGAGGAACTCCGCCTCGGGTATGTGACGTTCACCCGCCCCCGCTCCCTGCTCCTCGGTTCCGGCCACTGGTGGGGCCCCTCCCAGAAGAAGCCGCGCGGCCCCTCGGACTTCCTCCAGGCCCTGTACGACCACTGCGCGGCGGGCCACGGAGAGATCGAGG
Source organism: Streptomyces sp. NPDC004732 (assembly GCF_040609235.1). Classification (NCBI taxonomy): domain Bacteria; kingdom Bacillati; phylum Actinomycetota; class Actinomycetes; order Kitasatosporales; family Streptomycetaceae; genus Streptomyces; species Streptomyces sp. NPDC004732. The sequence goes on along the minus strand of NZ_JBEXJR010000002.1, from coordinate 14,036 downwards.
CCTGGGCCGACGAGCCCGCGGAGGACGAGGAGAACCCCGCCCTGCACGAGGCGAGCGCCGACCAGGCATGGCCGCTCCCGCTGGACGACGCCTCCCTGGCCCGCCGCCGGGCCGCCGCGCAGACCGTCCTCGCCCACCTGGACCGCCTGACGGGGGAGGGCGCACCGGAGCCCGCCCGCTCCCACGAAGAGGCCCACCCGTCGGCGCACGACGACGTGCCCCCGGCGGACGACCCTGAATGGCCACCCCCTCCGGAGGACGAAGAAGGCGGCTACGAAGACGCTGCTTTCCCCGACACCGACACCGACACCGACGCAGATGCCGACGTCGACCCGGCGGACTGGGACTCCCTGGCGACGGAACGCCCGACGGAACGCCCGACGGTCCCGCACCCCGCGGGCGCACCGCACCCCGCAGCCGCGCCGGGCCCCGAGTCCGCGCACGTGAAACTCCCCGCACCCCGCCCCGACGCCCGCCCCCACCCCGCCCCGGCGGAGCCCGACCCCCGCCTCACCCCGGAGGAAGCCCGCACCCTCGCCTCCTGGGACCGCGACCTGGACGCCCTGACCGGCGAGCTCCTGCGCGCCCGCGAAGCCGTCAGGGACATCCCCGTGCCGCCCTCGCTCACCGCGTCCGAGCTGATGCACCTGGCCGCCGACCCCGACGGCTTCGCACGCGACCTCGCCCGGCCCATGCCGCGCCCGCCGCAGCCGGCGGCCCGCCGCGGCACCCGCTTCCACGCCTGGATCGAGTCCCGCTTCGAAGAGCTCACCCTGCCGCTGCTCCCCCCGGAGGACCTGCCGGGCGGCGCCCCCGACGAGTCCGAGATCGCCGACGAGCGCGACCTCGAATCCCTCAAGGAAGCCTTCGAACGCACCGAGTACGCCCACCGCGCGCCCCACCGCGTCGAAGTCCCCTTCCAGTTCGTCATCGCGGGCCGTGTCATCAGGGGCCGCATCGACGCCGTCTACAAGGAGGGCGACGGCGCCGACGCGACGTACGAGATCGTCGACTGGAAGACCAGCCGCACCCGCACGGCCGACCCCCTCCAGCTCGCCGTCTACCGACTCGCCTGGGCCGAGCAGCAGGGCGTCCCCCTCGAATCGGTCAAGGCCGCCTTCCTCTACGTACGCAGCGGCGAGACCGCACGCCCGAGGAACCTGCCGGGCCGCGCCCAGCTCGAACGCCTGCTCCTGGAGGAACCGGCCCTGGAACCGGCCGTGGAACCGGCCGATGACCCGGGGCACGAGCCGCAGGACGAGCCCACCCCGGATGGCGGATAGGCTCGTGACCATGAGCGAGACACCGGACAGCGCCGTCCGCACGTACATCGGGAACCACCGTGCCGCCTTCCTCGACGACCTCGCCGAGTGGCTGCGGATCCCGTCCGTGTCGGCTCAGCCCGACCACGCCGAGGACGTGCGCCGCAGCGCCGACTGGCTCGCCGCCGCCCTGAAGAAGACCGGCTTCCCGACCATCGAGGTCTGGGAGACGCCCGGGGCGCCCGCCGTCTTCGCCGAGTGGCCCTCCGACGATCCCGAGGCCCCCACCGTCCTCGTCTACGGCCACCACGACGTCCAGCCCGCGGCCCGCGAGGACGGCTGGGACACCGACCCCTTCGAGCCCGTCCTCAAGGGAAACCGCCTCCACGCGCGCGGCGCGGCCGACGACAAGGGCCAGGTCTTCTTCCACACCCTCGGCGTCCGCGCCCACCTCGCCGCCACCGGCCGCACCGCACCCGCGGTCCACCTCAAGCTGCTCGTCGAGGGCGAGGAGGAGTCCGGCTCCCCGCACTTCCGCGCGCTCATCGAAGCCCACAAGGACCGCATCGCCGCCGACGCGGTGATCGTCTCGGACACCGGCATGTGGTCCGAGGACACCCCGACCGTCTGCACGGGCATGCGCGGCCTCGCCGAGTGCGAGATCGAACTGCACGGCCCCGACCAGGACATCCACTCGGGATCCTTCGGCGGCGCCGTGCCGAACCCCGCCACCGAGGTCGCCCGCCTCGTCGCCGCCCTCCACGACGAGCACGCGCGCGTGGCGATCCCCGGCTTCTACGAAGGCATCACCGAACTCACCGACCGCGAGCGCGCGCTCTTCGCCGAGCTGCCCTTCGACGAGGGGCGCTGGCTGAGCACGGCGCACTCGCACGGCACCCACGGTGAGGCCGGACACACCACCCTGGAGCGGATATGGGCCCGCCCCACCGCCGAGGTCAACGGCATCGGCGGCGGCTACCAGGGCGTGGGCAGCAAGACGATCATCCCGTCGTCCGCCCTGGTGAAGCTGTCGTTCCGGCTGGTCGCGGGGCAGGACCCGGAGCACATCGAGGACGCCGTCCGCGCCTGGGCCGCCGACCGCATCCCCACCGGCATCCGCCACACGGTCACCTTCGCCGCCGCCACGCGCCCGTGCCTGACCCCGCTCGACCACCCCGCCCTGCAGTCCGTCGTGCGCGCGATGGGCCGTGCCTTCGAGCAGAAGATCCGCTTCACGCGCGAGGGCGGATCGGGACCTGCCGCCGACCTCCAGGACGTCCTCGGCGCACCCGTGCTCTTCCTGGGCATCTCCGTCCCCTCCGACGGCTGGCACGCGCCCAACGAGAAGGTCGAGATCGACCTGCTGCTCAAGGGCGTCGAGACGACCGCACACCTCTGGGGCGACCTCGCGGAGAACTGGCGCGACGAACCGCGATGAACACTGAGATCCGCCCGGCCGCCGAGCACGTCCCGCGCCACGCACCGCCGCACGTCCTGCCGCACGCCCTGCTGAACCACCCATTCCATCGGGGGAGTTGGAAGCACCTGTGACCACCTGGACCGACCGCACCGCAGACCGACCCGTCTCGCTGACCGCGCCGAGCGGCATCGACCGCGCCGCGCACCACCGCATGGACGAGGCGTGGCTCGCCGCCGCCTGGAGCCACCCCACCACCCGGGTCTTCGTGGTCTCCGGCGGCCAGGTGCTCATCGACGAGACGTCCGAGGGGCACACCGAACTGGTGATGACGCCCGCCTTCGAAGCGCCCCTCACCGAGGAGCACCGCTACTTCCTGGGCACGGACGACGACGGCGTCAGCTACTTCGCGCTCCAGAAGGACACCCTGCCGGGCCGTATGGACCAGTCGGCGCGCCCCGCCGGACTGCGCGAGGCGGGGCTCCTGCTGCCGCCCCGGGACGCCGGTCTGATGGTGCACGCCGTGGCCCTGGAGAACTGGCAGCGGCTGCACCGCTTCTGCTCGCGCTGCGGCGAGCGCACCGTCATCGCGGCGGCGGGCCACATCCGCCGCTGCCAGGCCTGCGGCGCCGAGCACTACCCCCGCACGGATCCCGCCGTGATCATGGCGGTCAGGGACAGCGAGGACCGCATCCTTCTCGGCCGCCAGGTGCACTGGCCCGAGGGACGCTTCTCCACCCTCGCGGGCTTCGTCGAGCCGGGGGAGTCCATCGAGCAGTCGGTGCGGCGCGAGGTCTTCGAGGAGGCGGGCGTCACGGTCGGCGACGTCGAGTACGTCGCGAGCCAGCCCTGGCCGTTCCCCTCCAGCCTCATGTTGGGCTTCATGGCCGACGCGACGTCCTCGGAGATCAACGTGGACGGCGAGGAGATCCAGGAGGCCCGCTGGTTCTCCCGGGAAGACCTGCGGGCCGCATTCGAGTCCGGGGAGGTCCTGCCTCCCTACGGCATCTCGATTGCGGCCCGGCTGATCGAGCTCTGGTACGGGAAGCCCCTGCCGAAGCCGGGAACCGTGGGCTGAGCCCCCGCCCGCACCGTGGGTGCTGTGCCTCAGGCGGCCAGCTTCTGCTTGACCTGGGCCAGCGACGGGTTCGTGAGGGTCGAGCCGTCCGGGAAGAGAACGGTGGGGACGGTTCTGTGTTTTCCCACCGTTCTTTTCGCTGGTCAAGCGGCCAAGGTGACTACTCGGTCCCCCGAGCGGCGGCCTGCTCGTTCGGAAAGTATGAGGGCGCTGGCTAATCAGCGTCATGATTATTCTAAGGCCGGTGATTTTCGTGGGTAGGCGGAAGTCTAGGAAGCTCGTTGTTTCCGGTCTGTGTGATTGACACCAGGCTTTTTCTCGGCAGATGGTTCGGGACCTCGATGTTCTGTGGCCGGGGGAGCGGAATCCGGAGCAGTACGAGGGGGAATTCCCGCTCGCTGGTGGTGTCAGTGATGCTTGTGGTGGCGGTTTGAGGCCTGCTCCTGTTCAGAGCTTGTCGTGAGCGGCGACGGTCGCAAGAACGCCATCTATCTCACGAAGCGGCGTGCTGCTGTGTGTGAGTGCATGGGATGCGGTGTACGGGTGCGGTCGACCCGCCCGTATGCCATGTGTCCTCCGTGTGGCGTGGCGAAGGGCCCTTAGGCCCGCACGGTGGGGCCTTTTGCCGGTCTGGTGGGACGTATGGCCGTTGGTATTTTTTCGGTCATGCGTTTCAAGAAGACAGCGGTATCCGCCCTGTCCGTTGCCGTGCTCGGCATCGGCGCCACGGCCTGTAGCTCTGCGGGGATCAGTGAGGGTGAGTGCCGCAAGAACATAGGCAAGTGCCTGAAGCCTGTCCGCGATGACCAGTGCTCTGGCTCTACGGTTGAGAGCCTCTCCGACAAGTGGGAGGACCGTATGAAGGTGTCCGGCGTGTATAAGAGCCGGGAGGATGTGGAGCGGTACTTCAAGAATGCGCGGCTCGGCTGCTGAAAAGACAGAGCAAAGGGTCCGGGGCTCGGTCTGCGTGCCGTCGGCTTTCACGGTGTACGCGCTGATACGGATGGCCGTGCGTCCACGATGAGCGCGCTCTGCCCGGGGTAGCTAGGGCGTTTCCCGTTGCTGTAAAAGGCCGCTTCTGAGACGGGTCAGAAGATGTCTCAACTCGTCCCCGTACAGGGCGTGTTCTGCGAATCCATCGAACTTGTCGACGTACATCCGTCCGGTAGTACATCGGCCGTGACGAACTTGCCGTCATGGGTGTAGTGCAGGACCGCGACTGTGGACGAGTCGAACAGCCAGAAGTCCGGGACCCCGTTGACGGGGTTGGGCTGGTCGGTCACGTCGACGATGAAGAACTCTTCACCGGCGGTGGCGTTCGTGGCGTAGCCCCACCCCAGCTCGAATCGCAGGTAAGGCGTGAGTGGTCGTGCGAGTACGTGGACGCGGTACATGCGGCGTCCGGCATCTGTGTGGGCCTGGACCTCTTCGAGCCAGTCCGCGTTGTAGTCCTCCGGCTTAGGTTGCCCGTCGAGGAACAGCCGGTAGGCGTCGACGCTGCCTGAGCGGCTGTAGTCGTCGAGGGTCTCTAGCCGGAACGCTTCGTGCTGGAAGTCGTCGAACAGGTCTCCCAGGCTAGGCAAGCTGCCCACCGTCCATGGCCTTGAGGATGAGGTCCATGGGCGCATGGACGCCGCACAGAAGCTGAATCGGATCATCGAGGTACAGGGCGAGCAGTCGGCCACGCTCGCCAGGATTGAGCGCCTCGCACGCCGCTTGTCTGAAGCTGATTAGGTCAGTGCGGAGAGCAGAGGACCCCCGGCCCTATGTGGGTGCGGGGGTCTCTGGTGCTTGCGCGGAGAGCCAGGGGGACTCAAGCGGCCATGGCCTGCTTGACCTGAGCCAACGAAGGGTTGGTCATCACCGACTCAGTACCGGCCTCGGAAACAACCAGAAGCGTGGGGACCGTCTGGTTTCCGCCGTTCGCCTTCTCGACGAAGTCCGCCGACTCCGGGTCATGCTCGATGTTGATCTCGGTGTAGGCGATGCCCTCACGGTCCATCTGACCCTTGAGGCGGCGGCAGTAGCCGCACCACGTGGTGCTGTACATCGTCACAGTGCCCGGCATGTCTTTAGCGCTCCTTAGTTGCTCGGGGTGCGTCATCGCAATGGATCGAACGTACGCGACCCGGCCACCATTCCCGCATTAGTACGACGGGCTCCGCCTCCCTGTGGACAACGGGACTCACCCGCCCCCTGGGACCTGGCAAGCTGGCTGGGTGACATCAGCAACGCACTCCACCCTCTTCCCGCAGGTCCCGGACTCTCCCGACGCGGTGCTCGACGGGCTCGACCCCGAGCAGCGCGAGGTCGCCACCGCCCTGCACGGGCCGGTGTGCGTCCTCGCCGGTGCCGGTACCGGCAAGACACGGGCGATCACCCACCGGATCGCCTATGGAGTGCGTGCCGGGATGCTGCAGCCCGCCAGTGTGCTCGCCGTCACCTTCACCAACCGTGCCGCCGGTGAGATGCGCGGCCGCCTCCGCCAGCTCGGCGCCTCCGGCGTCCAGGCCCGCACCTTCCACTCCGCGGCCCTGCGCCAGCTCCAGTTCTTCTGGCCGAAGGCGGTCGGTGGCCCGCTGCCCCGGATCGTCGACCGCAAGATCAAGCTCGTCGCGGACGCGGCCGCGGCCTGCCGCGTCCGCCTGGACAGGAACGAGCTGCGTGACCTGACCAGCGAGATCGAGTGGTCCAAGGTCACCCAGACCGTCCCCGCGGACTATGCGGCCGCCGCCGCGAAGTCCGGCCGCGACGTCCCCCGCGACCCCGCCGAGATCGCCCAGGTCTACGCGGCGTACGAGACCCTGAAGCGCGACCGAGCCGTCATCGACTTCGAGGACGTGCTGCTGCTCGCCGTCGGCATCCTCCAGGACCGCCACGACATCGCCGAGCAGATCCGGTCCCAGTACCAGCACTTCGTGGTGGACGAGTATCAGGACGTCAGCCCGCTGCAGCAGCGCCTCCTGGAGCTCTGGCTCGGTGACCGGGACAGCCTCTGCGTCGTCGGCGACGCCAGCCAGACGATCTACTCCTTCACCGGCGCGACCCCCGACCACCTGCTGAACTTCCGCACCCGCCACCCGGGGGCCACGGTCGTCAAGCTGGTCCGTGACTACCGCTCCACCCCCCAGGTCGTCCGCCTGGCCAACGGCCTGCTCTCCCAGGCCCGCGGCCGGGCCGCCGACCACCGCCTGGAACTCATCTCGCAGCGGGACCCGGGCGTCGAGCCGATCTACACGGAGTACGCGGACGAACCGGCCGAGGCCGAAGGCGCCGCCCGCCGCATCCGCGCCCTCCTCGCCGACGGCGTCCCCGCCAGCGAGATCGCGATCCTCTTCCGTACGAACTCGCAGTCGGAGATCTACGAGCAGGCTCTCGCCGACGCGAACGTGCCCTATCAGCTGCGTGGCGCCGAGCGGTTCTTCGAGCGCACGGAGGTGCGCGAAGCGGGCGCGGCCCTGCGCGGCGCCGCCCGCTTCGGGGGCAACGACGCGCTCCTCGACGACGTGGTCGACCTCCCCTCCCAGGTGCGGGCCGTGCTCTCCACCAAGGGGTGGACGACGGAGCCCCCGGCGGGGTCCGGGGCGGTGCGCGACCGCTGGGAGTCCCTGGCCGCGCTGGTGCGGCTCGCGGAGGACTTCGCGCGGGCCAGGCCGGAGGCGACCCTCGCCGATCTCGTGGCCGAGCTCGACGAGCGGGCGAACGCCCAGCACGCGCCCACCGTCGAGGGCGTCACGCTGGCCTCGCTGCACGCGGCCAAGGGCCTGGAGTGGGACGCCGTGTTCCTCGTGGGCCTCGCCGAAGGCATGATGCCGATCACGTACGCCAAGACGGACGAGCAGATCGAGGAGGAGCGCCGCCTCCTCTATGTGGGAGTGACCCGCGCGCGGGTCCACCTCTCCCTCTCCTGGGCCCTCTCCCGCTCGCCGGGCGGCCGTCCGGGCCGTCGCCCCAGCCGCTTCCTCGACGGACTGCGGCCGGGCTCCGGAGCGGGCTCCGCGGCCCGGGCGGCGAGCGGCGGCCCTGGTGGCGTCGAGCGCGGCAGCGGCGGGGCCACGGGCCCCGTGGCCGGCCGTCGGCAGCGAAAGAGCCGTACGCCTGCCCGCTGCCGGGTCTGCGGACGGACCCTGACCGAGGCGGGCGAGATGAAGCTCATGCGGTGCGAGGACTGCCCGTCCGACATGGACGAGGGGCTCTACGAGCGGTTGCGGGAGTGGCGATCCGGCCAGGCGAGGGAGCTGGGACAGCCCGCGTACTGCGTCTTCACGGACAAAACCTTGATCGCCATCGCGGAGGCGGTGCCCGACGACGAGGGCGAGCTGGCCCGGATCCCCGGCGTGGGTGTCCGCAAGTTCCACCGCTTCGGTGCCGACGTACTCGCTATCTGCGCAGGTCAGGAGTGTGTAAGGGGCGCCGACGACGAATGATTCAAACTCGTCGAAAAAATAGTTTGCGCATGCGCAAGGAAGACCCATAGGTTCTTAACACGGAAACAGCGGCTTCTCCGAAGCCGAGGTTCCGTGCTGTACTTGATAGTCCGCAGGATCGGTTCCGGCCGATCCCCTAGACGCCGAGAGGAGGCGAATTCCAGTGATCAGCATCAACGAGAGCTTCATCAGCACCGCGAAAATGACCGATCGCTCGGTCGTCGCTTCCTGCCTGCTCGGCTTCTCGAACCAGGGCACCGGTCTGTCCGGCGGCATCCCCGCCATCCGTCCGATGTCCGCCCCGCTGCCTCTCGCCGGTCTTCCCGTCCGCGAGGCCAATGAGGGCAATGAGCGACCGACCAAGGCACCGGAAGCAGCAGTAGCGGAGGCGCAGGCCAAGGCCTATGCCTTTGCGGCAGCCGGTGCCGGATTCCGGAAGCAGACGACGCAGCACCACACGATGTGGGCCTTCCGTGGGCTCGAACCCTGGAGTGATCCAGTCTGATCCTCGATCAGACCGGCGCCTTCAGGGCCGCGGAACCCCACCCGGGATCCGCGGCCCTTCTGTTTTCCCCAGAACAGGGAGAACAGAGCGAAGGGGCCGACAGCAAGACCCGGTACCAGCCGCCAACCGGCCGACCCAGGCCGGCACGACCAGACGAGGAAAACACCACCGTGCAACTCGAAGCGCACGCCCCGTCCGTACCGCCTTCACAGACGCTCCCCCCGCCCGCACCCACGGAGGACCCGACCTTGACTCCCCTCACCGCGCTCACCGCGCTCGACGACGCCATCGAGAACCTCGGCGTACCCGTTCCCTGCCGTGCCTACGACCCGGAGGTCTTCTTCGCGGAGTCGCCGGCCGACGTCGAGTACGCCAAGTCCCTCTGCCGTACCTGCCCGCTGATGGAGGCCTGCCTCGCGGGTGCCAAGGAGCGGCGTGAGCCGTGGGGCGTCTGGGGCGGCGAGCTGTTCGTCCAGGGCGTCGTCGTTGCCCGCAAGCGGCCGCGTGGTCGCCCGCGCAAGAACCCGGTCGTCGCATGAACGCCGCCGGAACGATCGATCGCCCCCTCACGCACGACCCCAAGAAGCAGGCCCCGATGAAGGCAGCCACCAGCGAGCCCGCCGGCTCCACCACCCCAGACTTCAGCACCACCGGCGCGTACGTTCCGCGCCAGAACAGGACCCGTGAGATGCAACTCATCCCAGAAGCCATGGCTCGTGCGCATATGCACGAACGCATGCGCGAAGCCGAGGCTCAACGCCCGGCCGAGCGCCTGATGGCGGCCCGCCGTATGCAGCGCCGCGCGGAGCGCGCCTCGCTGCGTGCCCGGCGCGCGCTCGCCATGGCGGTCATGCAGTAAGAACCGCGGAACGCGGTTCGGCACGATGACACAACGCACCGCGGGGGACGGTCCGAACGGACCGTCCCCCGCGGTGCGTTGTGCTCACCGATCGTTCCCGTGCGGCGATATGGTCGCCCGGTGGAACAGCAGAACTCCCAGCCCTCGGAGCCGGAGAATCTCGTGTGCTCCCGCTGCGGCACGGTCGCCGAAGGCACGCCGCCGACCTGGACCTGCTCCGTGGAGAACGGCGTCCGCCGCTACTTCTGCGACGCCTGTGCCCGGGACAACCTCAGAGCCATCGAAGGTCGCCTCGACTCCGACTGGTGGTGAGCCCCGCGAAGCTTCAGGCCTCCACCGCCGCGCCACCGTCCTCGGCCTCCTCGGCCTCCTCCGTCTCCTCCACGAAGCCGGGCAGCCACTCCTCCAGCTCGTCCCGCATCCGCACCGTCGCGCCCAGCTGACACAGCACCCCGATGGTGCTCACCGTCACGCGGTGTATCAGGAGATACGCGGGCGGCAGGTTCAGATACCGGCCCAACTGGTAGGCAGGGGAGCGGACGTCGGCCAGCCGGGCCGCGTGTTTGCGCATCCAGGCACGGGTGAACGTGTACTCGTCGACCGCCATCGGCTCGATGATCGGCAGCAGATAGTCGAGCACCGCCTGCGGTTCCAGGTCGACGGACTCCTTGACGAAGCCCTCCTCGCGCAACATGTCGTAGACCGCGTCGGCCTCGCCCTCCAGCGTCATCCGCAGGGACCTGCCGATGGTCGGGGGCAGCCCGTCGGGCAGCCGGTCGACCGTGCCGAAGTCCAGGACCCCGAGGCGATAGCCCGCCTTCTCGTCGGGCAGCAGCCGGAAGTTTCCGGGGTGCGGGTCGGCGTGCAGCAGTCCCGTGCGTGTCGGACCGGAGAAGAGGAAGCGGGCCAGGAGCTGCCCCGCCCGGTCGCGCTGCTCCTTCGTGCCGTCCGCGATCACCTCCGAGAGAGGCGTCCCGTCCATCCACTCGGTCACCAGGATCTGGTCGCTCTGGTGCACCACGTGCGGCACCACCACGTCGGGGTCGTCCGCGAACTCGTCGGCGTGCGCCTGCTGGGCCTGGGCCTCCAGGGCATAGTCCAGCTCTTCCGAGACCCGGTCGCGCAGCTCCGCGATGAGCGGCTTGATGTCCATCCCCGGGATCAGCGGCCCCAGCAGGCGGGCGAACCGGCTGAGCTGATTGAGGTCGGACAGCAGCGCCTCGCCCGCTCCCGGGTACTGGACCTTGACCGCGACCTCGCGGCCGTCCGACCACACGGCCCGGTGCACCTGGCCGATCGACGCGGCGGCTGCGGGCTTGTCGTCGAATTCCAGGAAGAGATCGCGCCAGTCGGTGCCGAGCCGCTCCTCCAGGACGGAGTGCACGGTCCGGGTGGGCATCGGTGGCGCCGCTTCCTGCAGCTTCGTCAGCGCCGCGCGATACGGTCCCGCGATCTCCTCGGGCAGCGCGGACTCGAAGACGGACAGGGCCTGCCCGAACTTCATGGCACCGCCCTTCAGCTCGCCGAGGACCTTGAAGAGCTGCTCGGCCGTGCGCTGCTGCAGCTCGCGTCCCACGATCTCCGCGGACTTGCCCCCGATCCGCTTGCCCAGGCCCCAGGTCGCGCGCCCCGCGAAGCCGAGTGGCAGCGCGGCCAGTTTGGCGGTACGGGTGACCGCCTTCCGGGGAAGATCAGACATGCGCCCCTCCAAGTCCCAGACAGCCGCGCCTTCTCAGGCGGTTACCCGGCCATTGTTGCGTGCGGCTTCGCATCAGCGGTGGGCCGATCCCCCTTAACGGACACGCCCGCCCCACAAGAGCATGATGGATGCGGCCAAATCGGGCTTGAGAGCCACTCGAATCCGGAAATGGAGGCCTTCCAGCGGACCCCCGCGCAGGCCGAAGGCCCTCCGTCCAGGAAGGCCAGGGCGTGCCCCGCCGTCAGCCCGGCGACCGAGGCCGCCAGAGCCAGGTCGCACGCGGGCACGTGCCGCGAGTGGCCCGAGCGCCACTGGGCCAGCATCCGCGGCCAGGTGGGATCACGATCCGCGCGCTGCCGGAACAGGCACTCGGCGCATGCGGTCGTCCCCGGCAGGACCAAGGGGCCCACTACGCCCGTCCCCTCGATCACTCCGGCGTAGAGATGAGGGGTGCCCGAGGCGAGCAGCTCCTCGGCCGCCGCGGGGGCCGGAGCATACGCATCCAGCCCGTCCCTCGGGGCGATGATCACAAGGGAAAGCCTCGCCCCTTCCCGCTCCACGGCCTGCGGGGACCGCCGGGCCGGACGGCCGGGCGCCGCCTGCCGCACCATGCGGCGAGCGGCCGTGTCCCTGCGCTCCCCGACGGACTCGGCGGGCAGCCCGCCCGGCGCGACGTCCCACGGCCGCACATGCCCACCGTCCCGCACCTCGACCCGGCCGACGCCCGCGCCCGCCAGCAACGAGGCCACGACGGCGCCCACCCGCCCGGCGCCCTGGACCCGCACCCGCATGGCCCGGCGCGCCGCGACCCTCGCGATCGCATCGCCCGGCTCGGGCGACAGGAGCGACAGCGAGGCCACATCGGCCCGCAGCCGGTCCAGGGTCTCGCCCCGCTCGCGCAGCGCGTCGGCCGCCGGACCGCCGCCGGTCGAGTCGTCGAGAAGCCCGGCCCGCGACAGCTCTCCCAGCAGCCGGTCCACGTGCCCGTCGGGCAGCCCCATCCGCCGGCCCTCCTCGCGCAGGAGAGGCACCCCGCGAGTGCCGTCCAGCAAGGTCAGAAAACTGCTGGTCGCCGTGTCCATCGGGCCGAGCACCAAGGCGTGGGCGGGCGCCACCCCGAACTGCACGGTGCTCAGGTCCCGCCAGCCACGCCGCAGCGCGGGCTTCAAGATCGGATGCATGGTCGTCCCCCGTCGGCCGGTCGGCGCGGTTTCGTCCGCCGCGCTCGATCGAATGCCAGAATGCCCGCCCCACCGAACGCCTGCGTCGCGTTGTCCACAGGCGGTGGATATTCGTCGTACTAATCAAACAGACGGGGAGCGGAACAGCGCCGAACCGTCCCGGAGGCGGGACTTCCCCTATGCCCAGCGGGTAACGTCGGGGCGTGCCCGCCGACCCGTCCCCTCGCGTCGCTGGGGAGTCCTCAGCGCGTCGCGCCGGAGCTCCACAGCGCAGCACGACCAGCCCGTCGCCGTCCGGCGCGGGGGCCAGCGCGGTCGAGGTCAGAAGGAGCGCCCGCCGCCGCAGAACGGTCTCCGCGTACCGGGAGGGCGACCGCACCGTCGTCCTCATCCCCGCCCGCATGTCCGAGGCGGAGGAGCAGCGCTGGGTCAATGTGATGCTCGACAAGCTCGCGGCCCAGGAGAGCAAACGGCTCCTCGGTGACGCGGAGCTCGCCGAGCGCGCGGGGCAGCTCTCCGATCAGTACTTCGGCGGCAGTGCCAGGCCGGAGTCCGTTCGCTGGGTCACGAACCAGAACACCCGCTGGGGTTCCTGCACCCCGGCGGAGGGCAGCATCCGCCTTTCGCACCGGCTGCAGGGCATGCCCGAGTACGTCGTGGACTACGTCCTGGTCCATGAGCTCGCCCACCTCCTCGTCCCTGGCCACGGCCCCCGCTTCTGGCATCTCCTGGAGGCCTACCCCCGCACGGAGCGGGCCAGGGGGTACCTCGAAGGGGTGGTGGCGGCCGGTCGGCTGCCCCATCTGCCCGCCGCCCGCGAGGAGTGAACGTCCGCCGGAACCCGCAGTTGTGTAGCGGGTCTGTACCGGCTTCGCTCGCTGTCGGACTTTGCGGTTAGCCTGACGCGACGCATTCACATTCGGGATGGGGGACGGTCGTTACGTATGGCCAGGGAATTCCAACGCGGCCACAAGGCCAAGGTCAGTGACCTCACCGCAGGGACCGATCTGTACGTCGGCGTACAGATCTCGGCGCCGGGACTGACGTTCGACATCAGCTGCTTCGGCCTGGACGCGAGCGAGCGGCTCTCGGACGACCGTTACTTCATCTTCTTCAACCAGCCGAAGTCGCCCGAGGAGTCGATCCAGCTCCTGGGCTCCCAGGCGGGCGACTCCGAGTCCTTCCGCGTCACGCTCGACCGCATCCCGCAGCAGATCCAGCGCCTCTCCTTCACGGCGACGATCGACGGTGCCGGACAGATGTCGCAGGTCGCGTCCGGGTACGTCCGCATCGTCGCGGGCGGCGAGGAAGTGGTGCGCTACGCCTTCACCGGCGCGGAGTTCTCCACGGAGCGCGCCGTCATGCTGGGCGACTTCTATCTGAAGGACGTCTGGCGGTTCGCCGCGATCGGCCAGGGCTTCGACGGCGGGCTCGACGCACTGCTGCGGAACTTCGGCGGAGAGGTCGCCGAGGAGGAGCCCGCAGCCCCGGCGCCGCAGGCCGGTGCGCCCTCCTTCGCGCCGCCCGCCCAGGCCGCCGCGCCGCCCTCGTTCGGCGCCCCGGCTGCTGCCGCGCCGCCGCAGGCACCCGCCCCGGCCCCCGCGCAGC
>NZ_JBEXJR010000001.1:318023-1089766 GCF_040609235.1 Streptomyces sp. NPDC004732 | reverse complement strand
GCCCGGTTACATTCCGAACCCGGAAGCTAAGCCTCACAGCGCCGATGGTACTGCAGGGGGGACCCTGTGGGAGAGTAGGACGCCGCCGAACTCATCTTAATAAGAGAGCTGGTCCCTGAACTTCGGTTCAGGGACCAGCTCTTTTTTGTTTTCTGTTACTTGCCGTTCACGTTGCGCAGCCAACATCCGGCACATGGGGACAGTTGGAATGTTGCGCGCCGCCGGTGTCGGTACCGGTGACGAGGTCGTCGTGCCCGCCTACGGGAACACCGAGGTGGCGGAAGCCGTGACCCTCGCGGGAGCGGTGCCCGTCTTCGCTGACATAGAGCCCACCACGTACTGCCTGGATCCTGACGCCGTCGCCGCCGTGGTCACCCCACGGACGGCCGCCGTTGTCGTCGTGCACCGCTTCGGCAACCAGGCCGACGTGCGGCGGCTGCGGGACGTCGGGCAGCGGCACGGGCTGCTCGTCCTGGAGCAGGGCGAGTCGGACGCTTCGTACGACGGGCTGACGCGTCGGCGGGCGCATGCCGCGTATCTCAGCGGGCGGCTCAGCGGCGTCATGACACCCGACGGCGGCGAAGGGCACAGCTACGAGCAGTACGTCGTGCGCGTGCCCGGGAACGGGCGGCCCGACCGGGACGCGTTCGCACGCGCCGTACGGGCCAAGGGCGTTGACTGCCACGTGCCGGTGAAGACCCCTGTGCACCGCATGCCGGAGTTCTGGCGGGACGTGCGGCTGCCCGAGACCGAGCGGGCCGCGGACGAGACGCTGGCGCTGCCGGTCGGCGCGTCCATGACGCGGCGCGAACTCCAGCGCGTCGTGTCGGCGTGCAATGCGCTCGGTGGGCTTCTGCAGCCGGCCTTCTGAGCCCTACGCGGCCGTCCTGGTGTGGGACTTGAAGAACTCCCACATCACGTCGGTCGCGTTGATGCCTGCTGTGGGGTCGGACATTCCGCCGCCCGCGCCGTCCGGCCAGGCATGGCCCATACCGGGCAGCCGGTAGACGACCACGTGCGAGCCGTCCCGGCATGCGGCCGAGGTCTTCTTGATGTTCTTCTTCAGCTTGCCGGGGCGTCCCGCCCTGCAGGACAGGCGTCGCTGCCAGGTCTCGATGCCCTGGTCCATCGCGGCGAAGTAGCGGTCGGCGCCGCCGAGGAAAGTGATGACGGAGACCGGGGTCTTCGGTACGTAGGACGTGTCCTCGGCATCCTTGCCGAGATATCCGCCGCTGACCGGGGCGATGGCCGCGAAGGTGTGGGGGAGCTCGACGGCGAGCTTGTACGCCATGTCGGCGCCGTTGGAGATGCCGGTGGCGTAGACGCGGTCCGGATCGGCGTTCCATGTGCGGGTCAGCCGCTTCGTCATCGTACGGATGAAGCCGACATCGTCTTCGGAACCGCAGCAGATCAACGCGTTGAACCCTTTGTTGAGGCCGTCCGGATAGGCGACGAGGAAGTTCTCCTTGTCCGCCTTGGTGTTGAGTCCGCTGATGGCGGCCGCGGCTTTGCCGTCGCCCGGATACGGGTGCATGGCGACGATGAGCGGGAGGCTTTCGGTGCGGGAGAAGCCGGGTGGGGCGTGGACGGTGTAGCTGCGCCTTTTGCCCTTCCAGGAGATCGTGACCTGCTGGTCGCCGGGGCGTGGGGTCTCAGTGGCGGGTGTCGGCTTTTTGGTGGGGGTTTGGTCCGGGGCGTTGTTCGCCTCGTCGGACCCGCAGGCCGCGAGGGGCAGGAGCAGCGCGGTGAGGGCCAGGGGATATGCGTACCTCAGATGCGTACCGCGTCGGGTCGGCATGCGCGCAGAGTGGCAGCGTCGGCGCGGGCGGTCCAGAGGCACGGACGGTTCGAGGCACCTTCGATTTCAGGTATGATCTATTCCGTTGCCGCGGGGAAAATCCCGAAGGACAACAGGCCCCTATAGCTCAGTCGGTAGAGCGTCTCCATGGTAAGGAGAAGGTCAGCGGTTCGATTCCGCTTGGGGGCTCAAGTCGGAAAGGTCTCCGCCCAGTTGGGCGGGGGCCTTTTTTGTATCCCAGGGAGACCGGGGCGCCGCTCGGCGGCGCCCCGGAACGCTCAGTCCTTCTGGAGGCCGGGGACCCGCATCGCGAGGATCGCCATGTCGTCCGACGGGGCGTCCGTGGCGAAGCGCTCCACCGCACGCATGATGCGGCCCGCGACCGCGCCCGCCGTCAGGCCGGTGCAGGTCGTCAGGACGTCGGCGAGGCCGTCGTCGCCGAGCATGCGCGTTCCCTCGCGGCGCTCCGTGACGCCGTCGGTGACGCACAGCAGGACGTCGCCCGGGTCGAGCGTCATCGTCTGCTCGTACAGCTCCAGGTCGTCCATGACGCCGAGCAGGGGCTGCGGTTCTGCGTACGGCTCGACCGTGCCGTCCTGGCGCAGGCGCAGCGGCAGCGGGTGGCCGGCGCAGACGACCTTCAGGACCGCCGAGCCGTCCTCCTGGGGCCACAACTCGCCGTACAGGAGCGTCAGGAAGCGGCTGCGGGCTCCCTCGTCGAGGATCGCGGCATTGAGGCGTTCGAGCACCGCGGGGCCGCCGAAGCCCTCACGGGCGAGCAGGCGCAGGGCGTGCCGGGCGAGGCCCGTGACGGCCGCGGCCTCCGGGCCCGTGCCGCAGACGTCGCCGATCGCGAAGCCGTACGCGCCGTCGCGGATCGGGAAGAGGTCGTAGAAGTCACCACCGACTTCATTGCCCTCGCCTGCCGCGCGGTAGATGACCTCGACCTCGACGCCCGGGACCTGCGGGAGCCCCGGCGGCAGCAGACTGCGCTGGAGGGACTGGCTGATGGCCATGCGCTCGGAGTAGAGGCGGGCGTTGTCGAGCGCCAGGGCGGCCCTGCGGGATAGATCTTCGGCCAATTCCAGGATCTCCTGGCGGAAGTGCTCGTCGGCCGGCTTGCCGAGGGTGAGCATCCCGATGACGCGGTTGCGGGCGACCAGCGGGAGGACCACGGTCTCGCCGCCCACCGCGGAGGCGGTGGAGAGCGTCGTGCCGATGCCCGAGCCGAGGGTCGGGGGCTCGCCCAGGCCCAGGCTGCGCATGGAGGTGCGCAGGGCGTCCTCGTGGGCGGCTTCGGAGGGGGCCGCCCAGACGCGGGCGCCCGGCGTGGGCACCGGGTCCGGTGGGGCGATCTTGGCGAGGAGGGCCTTGACGCCGTCGATGCGCTCCTCGTCCTCGTGCAGGACGTACGAGAGATAGGGCTCGGCGGACTGGTCGGCGATCGTGTAAACGGCGCACCAGGTGGCGAGCGTCGGGACCGTCATCTGGGCCATGAGGGCCAGCGTCTGGTCGCGGTCGAGGGTGCCCGCGAGGAGGTCGGAGGCCTCGACGAGGAAGGAGAGCGAGCCGCGGCGGAGCCTCTCGAGCTCGCCGAGGCGGGCGGATTCCACGGCCAGGGCGATGCGGTCGGCGGCGAACTGGAGACGCAGGGCCTCCTCGTTCGAGTACCGCCCGGAGGCCTCGGCGGCGACGCCCAGGGAGCCCGTGAGGCGGCCCTCCACCTTCAGGGGGACCGTGACGACGGAGCGCATGCCGGTGCCGGAGAGCAGCGGGACCGCGCCTGGCACGACCGTGAGGTCCTCGTGGACGGCGGGCATGCGGGCGGAGCCGTAGCGTCCGGGGGCCGACTCGACCTGGACGCGGGCGAAGCGCTGGCGGGCCGACGGCAGGCCCGTGGAGGCGCGTACTTCGAGCTCGGTCTCGTCGTCGGTGGCCAGGAGCAGGAACGCCGCGTCGCCGTCGAGCATGTCGCGGGCGCGCTCGACGGTGCGCTGGAGCAGGCCGTCGAGGTCGTCGGGGGCGGGGGAGCCGATGAAGACCTCGAAGGGGTCCGCGGCGTGCGGCTCGCTGAGGGAGCCGGGGTCGGGGGCCGTGCCGCGCAGCGGGGTCTGGAGCACGGCGCGCTCGTCGTCGCGCACGAGGAGGCAGACCGTCGAGGGTTCGCCGTCGGAGTCGCGGACGCGCAGGTGTGAGGCGTACACGGGGATCACGCGGCCGTGGGTGTTGCGGACGCCGTAGCTGCCCTCCCAGCGGGAGAGCTGGAGGGCCTCGGCGATGCCGGTGCTGGTGCCCGGGGTGTGGGGCCAGGCCGCCAGGTCGTTGAGGGGCTTGCCGATGACCTGCTCGGCCACGTACCCGAAGAGTTCGCCTGCGTCTTCGTTCCAGGAGGAGATGGCGCCCAGGCGGTCGATCTGGATGACGGCGACGCGGACCCTGCCGTCGGCGATGGGCAGGAGGTCGGCCGGGAGCGCGGGGCCCGCGGCGCGGGTGCCCACGGAGCGCTGGGGCAGGTCGAGCTGGAACCAGACCTGTTTGTGCGTGGGGGTGTAGTCGACGCCCCAGCGGGTGGCGAGCGCGGCGCAGAGCTGGAGGCCGCGGCCGCCCTCGCGGTCGGGGCTGCCCATGTTCACGGAGGACTGCTGGAGCGGGATCTCGCGCTCCGGATAGTGGTCGGAGACCTCGATCCGGACGGCGTCCTCGCTGCGCAGGCACTCGACGTCGGCGGCCGTGCCTGCGTGCACCACGGCGTTGGTGACCAGCTCGCTGGTGAGGACGACGGCATCGTCGACGACGTCGGAGAACCCCCAGCCCTGGAGGGTGTCGCGCACAAAGGAGCGGGCCGTCGCGACGGAACGCCCGACGGGGTCGAAGGTGGCAGCCGCACGCGCGGTGATCACAGCACTCCTCGTACGAGTATCGACGGCGTCGACAGTGGCGACTGTCTCGACGCCCAGTTCTCCCGAACCCATGGTGCGGCCGCCCCTCCGATGCCCGCTTGTTTCGTGTACCACCGCCCAGGCCGGGCAGGACCGGGGTGGTTGGACAGCCGGATGCAAGGTTACTTACCTTCGCCGTCCAGGCTGATGCCGGTCGTCAGTGTTTCCGCCCGGAGGGTGTGCGGACGGTGTGCGAAGCTGCCGAACTGTTATGGCCTGGTTCGGCCATGGTGAAACACTGGGCAAGCTTCATGGAGACAGGTCAGAACAACCCGAGCAGTACCGGTCGACCCTTGCGGGAGGGACACAGTGGAGTCTGGCGCAGCGACGCGGGGCACTAAGACGCGCGCGAAAGACGGACAGTCCCTGAACAAACAGCGCAAACCGCGCAATGGGACGACGGCTTCCGTGGATGCGGCGGCTCTGAACAGGCTGCTGGCGGCCCTGGTGGCGATGCGGGACGGCAATTTCCGCAAGCGGCTGACGGTCTCCGGTGACGACGTCATGTCGGAGATCGCCGCGGTCTTCAATGAGGTGGCCGACCGGAATCTGCATCTGACGGGCGAGCTTTCGCGGGTGCGGCGCATGGTCGGACGTGAGGGAAAACTCACGGAACGGCTGGAGGGCGGCGCGAGCGAGGGCTCGTGGGCGGCCGCGATCGACGCGTCGAACGCGCTGGTCGACGATCTTGTACGGCCGGTCTCCGAGGTCGGCCGGGTGCTTTCCGCGGTGGCGGACGGCGACCTGGAGCAGCGCATGGAGCTGCGGGCGCCGGGGGCGGACGGAAACGGTCATCCGCTGCGCGGTGAGTTCCTGAAGGTCGGGCGGACGGTCAACAACCTCGTCGACCAGCTCTCCACGTTCACGGACGAGGTCACGCGCGTGGCCAGCGAGGTCGGCACCGAGGGCAAGCTCGGTGGTCAGGCCCGGGTGCGCGGGATGTCCGGTTCGTGGAAGGACCTCACGGACTCCGTGAACACCATGGCGTACCGCCTGACCGCGCAGGTGCGGGACATCGCGCTGGTGACGACGGCGGTGGCCAAGGGCGACCTGTCGCGGAAGGTCACCGTCCATGTCGCGGGCGAGATGCTGGAGTTGAAGAACACCGTCAACACGATGGTGGACCAGCTCTCGTCGTTCTCGTCCGAGGTGACGCGCGTCGCCCGCGAGGTCGGCACGGAGGGCGAGCTCGGCGGCCAGGCGCAGGTGCCGGGTGTGGCGGGCGTGTGGAAGGACCTCACCGACTCGGTG
This sequence comes from Streptomyces sp. NPDC004732, assembly GCF_040609235.1. Taxonomy (NCBI): domain Bacteria; kingdom Bacillati; phylum Actinomycetota; class Actinomycetes; order Kitasatosporales; family Streptomycetaceae; genus Streptomyces; species Streptomyces sp. NPDC004732. The sequence continues at coordinate 1,083,778 of NZ_JBEXJR010000001.1, read as the reverse complement.
AACCTCATGGCGGGCAACCTCACCGCGCAGGTGCGCGGCATCGCCGAGGTCACGACGGCGGTCGCCAACGGTGATCTGTCCCGGAAGGTGACGGTGAGCGCGCGCGGCGAGGTCGCCCAGCTCGCCGAGACCATCAACCAGATGACCGAGACGCTGCGTACGTTCGCGGACGAGGTCACCCGGGTGGCGAACGAGGTCGGCGCCGAGGGGCAGCTGGGCGGGCAGGCCAATGTGCCGGGCGCCGCAGGGACGTGGAAGGACCTCACCGACTCGGTCAACACGGTCTTCCGGAACCTGACCACACAGGTGCGGGACATCGCGACGGTGACGACGGCGGTGGCGAACGGCGATCTGTCGCAGAAGGTCACGGTCGACGTCGCGGGCGAGATGCTCGAGCTGAAGAACACCGTGAACACGATGGTCGACCAGCTCTCGGCCTTCGGCTCCGAAGTGACGCGGGTGGCGCGGGAGATCGGTGTCGAGGGTGAGCTCGGCGGCCAGGCGCAGGTGCAGGGCGCGGCCGGTACGTGGAAGGACCTCACCGACTCGGTGAACACCGCCTTCCGCAACCTCACCGGGCAGGTCAGGAACATTGCGCAGGTGACGACGGCGGTCGCGAACGGCGATCTGTCGCAGAAGGTCACCGTGGACGTCTCAGGTGAGATGCTCCAGCTGAAGAACACCGTGAACACGATGGTGGACCAGCTGTCGTCCTTCGCCGACCAGGTCACGCGGATGGCGCGCGACGTGGGCACGGAGGGGCGCCTGGGCGGTCAGGCCCGGGTGGACGGCGTGAGCGGTACGTGGAAGGACCTGACCGACTCCGTCAACTTCATGGCGGGGAACCTGACGTCGCAGGTGCGTCAGATCGCGCAGGTGACGACGGCCGTGGCGCGCGGTGACCTGTCCCAGAAGATCGAGGTCGACGCCCGCGGCGAGATCCTGGAGCTGAAGAACACCATCAACACGATGGTCGACCAGCTCTCCGCCTTCGCGGACCAGGTGACCCGGGTCGCCCGCGAGGTGGGCACCGAGGGGCGCCTCGGCGGTCAGGCGCAGGTGCCCGGCGTGGCCGGTGTGTGGCGCGACCTGACGGACTCCGTGAACGGCATGGCCGGGAACCTCACCGCGCAGGTGCGCAACATCGCGCAGGTCGCGACGGCGGTGGCCCGCGGTGACCTGTCCCAGAAGATCGACGTGGACGCGCGCGGCGAGATCCTGGAGCTGAAGAACACCCTGAACACGATGGTGGACCAACTGTCCGCCTTCGCCGAGCAGGTGACACGGGTCTCCCGCGAGGTGGGCACGGACGGCATCCTCGGCGGCCAGGCCGAGGTCCAGGGCGTCTCGGGCACCTGGAAGGACCTCACGCAGTCCGTGAACGGCATGGCGAACAACCTCACCCTTCAGGTGCGGAACATCGCCGAGGTCACCACGGCCGTCGCCATGGGCGACCTCTCCAAGAAGATCACCGTCGACGCGAAGGGCGAGATCCTCGAACTCGTCACGACCGTCAACACGATGGTCGACCAGCTCTCGTCCTTCGCCGAGCAGGTGACACGCGTGGCCCGCGAGGTGGGCACCGAGGGCCAGTTGGGCGGGCAGGCGCGGGTGCCGGGCGTCACGGGCATCTGGAAGGACCTGAGCGACAACGTCAACCTGATGGCCAACAACCTGACCAGCCAGGTGCGGAACATCTCCCAGGTCTCGGCGGCGGTCGCCAACGGAGACCTCACCAAGAAGGTCACGGTCGAGGCGCGCGGCGAGGTCGCGCAGCTCGCCGACACGGTCAACACCATGGTGACGACGCTGAGTTCGTTCGCCGACGAGGTCACGCGCGTGGCCCGCGAGGTGGGCACGGACGGCATCCTCGGCGGCCAGGCGCGCGTGCCGGGCGTCTCCGGTACGTGGAAGGACCTCACCGAGTCCGTGAACTCGATGGCGTCCAACCTGACCGGCCAGGTCCGCAACATCGCGATGGTCACCACCGCGATCGCCAAGGGTGATCTGACCAAGAAGATCGACATCGACGCCCGGGGCGAGATCCTGGAGCTCAAGACCACCATCAACACGATGGTCGACCAGCTGTCGTCGTTCGCCGAGCAGGTCACCCGCGTCGCCCGCGAGGTGGGCACGGAGGGCCAGCTGGGCGGCCAGGCCCGGGTGCGGGACGTCGACGGCACGTGGCGCGACCTGACCGAGTCCGTGAACGAGATGGCGGGGAACCTGACCCGTCAGGTGCGCGCCATCGCGAAGGTCGCCACCGCGGTGACCCGCGGCGACCTCAACCTGAAGATCGAGGTCGACGCGGCCGGTGAGATCCAGGTCCTGCAGGACAACATCAACACCATGATCGCGAACCTGCGCGACACGACCCTCGCCAACAAGGAACAGGACTGGCTCAAGGGCAACCTCGCGCGGATCTCCGGCCTGATGCAGGGCCGCCGCGATCTGGACGACGTGGCCTCGCTGATCATGAGCGAGCTGACGCCGGTGGTCTCCGCGCAGCACGGCGCGTTCTTCCTGGCGATGCCCACGGACGACGGGCAGGACCTCGGGGGCGACCACGAGGATGCGTACGAGCTGCGCATGCTCGGCAGTTACGGCTACTCGATGGGGTCCATGCCGACGTCCTTCCGGCCCGGCGAGACGCTCATCGGGACGGCCGCCAAGGAGCGGCGCACCATCCTCGTGGAGAACGCGCCCTCCGGTTACCTGCGGATCGCGTCCGGCCTGGGGGAGGCGCCGCCCGCGCAGGTCATCGTGCTCCCGGTGCTCTTCGAGGGGACCGTGCTCGGGGTGATCGAGCTGGCCGCCTTCCAGCCCTTCACGCAGATCCAGAAGGACTTCCTCAGCCAGATCGCCGAGATGATCGCGACGAGCGTCAACACCATCAGCGTCAACACCAAGACCGAGGTGCTGCTCAAGCAGTCGCAGGAGCTGACCGAGCAACTGCGGGAGCGCTCGGCGGAGTTGGAGAACCGGCAGAAGGCGCTCCAGGACTCGAACGCCGAGCTGGAGGAGAAGGCCGAGCTGCTGGCCCAGCAGAACCGTGACATCGAGGTCAAGAACACCGAGATCGAAGAGGCCAGGCAGGTCCTGGAGGAGCGGGCCGAGCAGCTCGCGGTCTCGATGCGCTACAAGTCCGAGTTCCTCGCGAACATGTCGCACGAGCTGCGCACGCCGCTCAACTCGCTGCTGATCCTCGCCAAGTTGCTCGCCGACAACGCCGACGCGAACCTCACCCCGAAGCAGGTCGAGTTCGCCGAGACGATCCACGGCGCGGGCTCGGACCTGCTGCAGCTCATCAACGACATCCTCGACCTGTCGAAGGTCGAGGCGGGCAAGATGGACGTCTCCCCGACGCGCATCGCCCTTGTCCAACTCGTTGACTACGTAGAGGCCACTTTCCGGCCGCTGACCGCGGAGAAGGGACTCGACTTCTCCGTAAGGGTGTCCCCGGAGCTGCCCGCGACGCTGCACACGGACGAACAGCGCCTGCTGCAGGTGCTGCGCAACCTGCTGTCGAACGCGGTGAAGTTCACCGACTCCGGAGCGGTCGAGCTGGTGATCCGGCACGCCAACAACGACGTGCCCAACGCGATCCGCGAGCAGCTCCTGGAAGCGGGTTCGCTGCGGGACGCCGACGCCGACCTGATCGCCTTCTCGGTGACGGACACCGGCATCGGCATCGCCGCCAGCAAGATGCGCGTCATCTTCGAGGCGTTCAAGCAGGCCGACGGCACGACCAGCAGGAAGTACGGCGGCACCGGCCTCGGCCTCTCCATCAGCCGGGAGATCGCGCGGCTGCTCGGCGGCGAGATCCACGCGCAGAGCGAGCCCGGACGCGGCTCCACCTTCACCCTCTATTTGCCGCTGCACCCGAGCGAACTGCCGCCCCAGGGCTATGCACAGCTGGCTCCCTCGCCCCAGCCGCGCGAACTGCCCGCTCTGGAGGAGGCGCCCGCCGCCGAGGGCACCGCGCAGCCGGAGATCGCTCCGGTGCGCCGCGAGGAGCCGCTGGGGACCTCCGCGCTCTTCCGGAGGCGGCGCCGTTCCTCGTCCGCGCAGGAGCCCTCGGTGCTGCCGGGGCAGCCGGTCGGCGGCGCCCAGGAGGAGCAGCGTGCGCAGGAGCCGTGGCCGACCGCGGGCCAGGAGACACCGGCCGCGGCGCGGCCCGGTTTCCACTTCGGCGGCGAGAAGGTGCTGATCGTCGACGACGACATCCGTAACGTCTTCGCGCTCACCAGTGTCCTGGAACAGCACGGTCTCGCGGTGCTGTACGCGGAGAACGGCCGTGAAGGCATTGAAGTGCTGGAACAGCACGACGATGTGACGGTGGTTCTGATGGACATCATGATGCCCGAGATGGACGGGTACGCGACGACGACGGCGATCCGCAGGATGCCGCAGTTCGCCGGGCTGCCGATCATCGCGCTCACCGCGAAGGCGATGAAGGGTGACCGGGAGAAGGCGATCGACTCCGGAGCTTCCGATTACGTTACGAAGCCGGTCGACCCGGATCACCTGTTGTCGGTGATGGAGCAGTGGATGCGCGATCAGTGACCGAGAACCGGCTTCGTCACACGGAGTTGCTGACAGAGTGTGGCGGAGGTCGTGTAGAACCGCGGTATTCGGGGAACCTTCTGGTCTCCCACCGCGTTTCTGCTACGTGCACAGTGACATCGCGGTGACAGGGTGTGGCGACAGGCGGGGTGCGGCTACCATGACCGGCACAAGGACGGGCGGCGCAAGGGAGTCGTCCTCTGGGGCGGCGCCCGGTGTTTCGCCGGGGCGAGGAGGGCGGGCCATGGTGCAGAAGGCCAAGATCCTCCTGGTCGATGACCGGCCGGAGAATCTGCTGGCGCTGGAGGCCATCCTCTCTGCGCTCGATCAGACACTGGTGCGGGCATCGTCCGGGGAGGAAGCGCTCAAAGCACTACTCACGGACGACTTCGCAGTCATTCTGCTGGACGTCCAGATGCCAGGAATGGACGGTTTCGAAACCGCGGCGCACATCAAGCGGCGGGAGCGGACCCGGGACATCCCGATCATCTTCCTCACCGCCATCAACCACGGGCCGCACCACACCTTCCGCGGGTATGCCGCGGGCGCTGTGGACTACATCTCCAAGCCGTTCGACCCGTGGGTGCTGCGCGCGAAGGTCTCGGTGTTCGTCGAGCTGTACATGAAGAACTGCCAACTGCGGGAGCAGGCGGCGCTGCTGCGGCTCCAGCTCGAGGGCGGCGGCAAGGCGGCGGCCGGTGACGCGAAGGAGCCCGCGGGGCTGCTCGCCGAGCTGTCGGCGCGGCTCGCCGCGGTCGAGGAGCAGGCCGAGGCGCTGTCCAAACAGCTGGACGACGAGTCGGCGGACGCGGCGGCGGTGGCCACGGCGGCCCATCTCGAACGCAAACTCACCGGTCTGCGGCGGGCCCTTGACGCCCTGGAGCCGGGCACCGGCACCGGCGCCCCTTCGGTCCCCTCGCAGAACTGACGCGGCGCGAAGCCTCACTGACGAGGTTTCGTGCCGCGGGCACCCGGTGAATCACCGTCAGTTCTCCGCCTCCACAGGGGCGACACGAACGGGTGAAGCAGTGGGCACACGTGTCCGCAGTGGCTCGCACCGGTAACCTCACACTCATGGCCTCACGTCAGTCCGCAGCCAAGAAGACGCCCGCAAAGAAGGCGGCCGCGCCGACGAAGGCTCCGGCGAAGAAGGCCGCTGCCAGACCGCCCGCGAAGAAAACCGCGGCAAAGAAGGCGCCCGCGAAGAAGGCACCGGCCAAGAAGGCCGCTGCCAAGAAGCCCGCGCCCAAGCCGGCGCCCAGCCCCACAGGGGGCGTGTACCGGCTCGTGCGCGCCGTCTGGCTGGGCCTGGCGCACGGGGTCGGCGCGATGTTCCGCGGCATAGGGCGGGGCGCCAAGGGCCTCGACCCGGCCCACCGCAAGGACGGTCTCGCGCTGCTGCTGCTCGGCATCGCGCTGATCTGCGCGGCGGGCACCTGGTCGAACCTGCGCGGCCCGGTCGGCGACCTCGTCGAGGTCCTGGTGACCGGCGCCTTCGGCCGCCTCGACCTGCTGGTGCCGCTGCTGCTCGGCGCCATCGCCGTACGGCTCATCCGGCACCCGGAGAAGCCCGAGGCGAACGGCCGCATCGTGATCGGCCTGTCCGCCCTCGTCATCGGCGTCCTCGGCCAGGTCCACGTCGCCTGCGGCTCACCGGCCCGCAGCGACGGCATGCAGGCGATAAGGGACGCCGGTGGCCTGATCGGCTGGGGCGCCTCCACCCCCCTGATCTTCACCATGGGCGAGATCCTCGCGGTGCCGCTCCTGGTGCTCCTCACCGTCTTCGGGCTGCTCGTCGTCACGGCGACGCCCGTCAACGCCATCCCGCAGCGGCTGCGGCTGCTCGGGGTCAAGCTCGGAGTGATCCAGCCGGAACCCGAGGCCTACGACTTCACGGACGACGACGAGCGCTACGACGAGCAGTGGCGCGAGGCGCTGCCCGAGCGCCCCTCGCGCAGGCGCGGCCCCGCCCCGGACGCGTACGACCCCGACCACGCCGAGGAAGAGGCGCTCACCAAGCGCCGCAGGCCGCGCAGGGCACCCGTACAGCCGGACATGGACCGGCCGATGGACGCCGTGGACGTGGCCGCCGCCGCGGCCGCCGCCCTGGACGGCGCCGTGATGCACGGCATGCCCCCCTCGCCGCTGGTCGCCGATCTGACGCAGGGCGTCTCCGGGGAGCGCGAGGAGAGGGAGCACAAGGCGCCTGTGCCGCCCGCGCGCGCCACGGACGCGCCGGTGCCCGGCAAGCTCAGGAAGAAGCCGCAGGCGACCGCTGAGAGTACGGACAGCCCCGTGCCTGACCTCACCAAGTCCGCGCCCGAGACCCACCGCGAGCTGCCGCCGCGCGCCGAGCAGCTCCAGCTCGCCGGTGACATCACCTACTCGCTGCCCTCGCTCGACCTCCTGGAGCGCGGCGGCCCCGGCAAGACCCGCAGCGCGGCCAACGACGCGGTCGTGCACTCGCTCACGAACGTCTTCACCGAGTTCAAGGTCGACGCCGCCGTCACCGGCTTCACGCGCGGCCCGACGGTCACGCGCTACGAGATCGAGCTCGGCCCCGCCGTGAAGGTCGAGAAGATCACGGCACTGGCCAAGAACATCGCGTACGCCGTCGCGTCCCCGGACGTCCGGATCATCTCGCCCATCCCCGGCAAGTCCGCGGTCGGCATCGAGATCCCGAACACCGACCGCGAGATGGTCAACGTGGGAGACGTGCTGCGGCTGGCCGACGCGGCCGAGGACGACCACCCCATGCTCGTCGCGCTCGGCAAGGACGTCGAGGGCGGCTATGTGATGGCCAACATGGCGAAGATGCCGCACATCCTGGTGGCCGGAGCCACCGGATCCGGCAAGTCGTCCTGCATCAACTGCCTGATCACGTCGATCATGATAAGAGCGACGCCCGAGGACGTCCGGATGGTCCTGGTGGACCCCAAGCGCGTCGAGCTCACCGCGTACGAGGGCATTCCGCACCTGATCACGCCGATCATCACCAACCCCAAGCGGGCCGCCGAGGCGCTCCAGTGGGTCGTCCGCGAGATGGATCTGCGCTACGACGACCTCGCGGCGTTCGGCTACCGGCACATCGACGACTTCAACCAGGCCGTGCGCGACGGCAAGCTCAAGACGCCCGAGGGCAGCGAGCGCGAGCTCAAGGCCTACCCGTACCTGCTCGTGATCGTCGACGAGCTCGCGGACCTGATGATGGTCGCGCCGCGCGACGTCGAGGACTCCATCGTGCGCATCACGCAGCTCGCGCGCGCCGCCGGAATCCACCTCGTGCTCGCCACCCAGCGCCCGTCCGTGGACGTTGTCACCGGCCTGATCAAGGCGAACGTGCCCTCACGGCTCGCCTTCGCGACCTCCTCGCTCGCCGACAGCCGCGTCATCCTCGACCAGCCGGGCGCGGAGAAGCTCATCGGCAAGGGCGACGGACTGTTCCTGCCGATGGGCGCGAACAAGCCCACCCGTATGCAGGGCGCCTTCGTCACCGAGGACGAGATCCACGCGGTCGTCCAGCACTGCAAGGACCAGATGGCGCCCGTCTTCAGGGACGACGTCACCGTCGGCACCAAGCAGAAGAAGGAGATCGACGAGGACATCGGCGACGACCTCGATCTGCTCTGCCAGGCCGCTGAGCTGGTGGTTTCCACACAGTTCGGGTCCACGTCCATGCTGCAGCGCAAGCTGCGCGTCGGCTTCGCCAAGGCCGGGCGGCTGATGGACCTGATGGAGTCGCGCTCCATCGTGGGGCCGAGCGAGGGATCCAAGGCTCGTGACGTTCTTGTGAAACCTGATGAGCTGGACGGCGTGCTCGCGGTGATCCGCGGGGAGGCTCACCCAGAAGGGTGAGCGAGGCTCACCCGTAAGGGAAGGGCAGGCAACCGTTTCTCTTCGGCATACGTCAAGTTGAGGGAGAGAAGAGCACGATGTCCCACCATCAGGATGTCCGGCCATTCTGATGGCGTACAAAGTCCGTCCGCCCGGTTGCCCCACCCTTTCAAGACCCCCCTAAACTGAACCTCCGGCAGGTGGCTACACGCTCGAAAGGCGCCCCCGTGTCCATCGGCAACTCCCCTGAAGACGACCGACCTTCGGACGACCGCCTCGACCGCACCGACAGCGTCACGGACGAGAGTCCGGCAGACGAGAGCCGGGCGGGCGACCGACCGGCCGAGGAACGGCCCTCGATCGGCCGCGTCCTGCAGCAGGCCCGCGTCGACGCCGGTCTGACCGTCGACGAAGTCAGCACGTCCACGCGAGTGCGCGTCCCGATCGTGCACGCGATCGAACAGGACGACTTCTCCCGATGCGGCGGCGATGTGTACGCCCGCGGCCACATCAGGACGCTGGCCCGCGCCGTCGGCCTCGATCCGACCCCGCTGGTCGCCCAGTACGACGAGGGCCACGGCGGCCACCCGCCCGCGCCCACACCGGCTGCGCCCCTCTTCGAGGCCGAGCGCATCCGCTCCGAGCCGCGCCGCCCGAACTGGACCGCGGCCATGGTCGCCGCGATCGTCGCGGTGATCGGCTTCGTCGGCTTCACCGCGTTCGGCGGTGGCGACGACAGCGACGACGGCTCCAAGTCGGTCGCCGAAGGCTCCACCCCGGCCCCGACCAAGTCCGCCGAGAAGCCCAAGCCCACCAAGCCCGCCGACCCCAAGCCCGATCCCTCGGACAGCGCCATCGCCGGGGTCCCGCGCGACAAGGTCACGGTCAAGGTCCAGGCCGCGGACGGCCGCAGCTGGATCTCGGCCAAGGACCACAGCGGCCGCACGCTCTTCGACGGCGTCCTCGAGCAGGGCCAGGACAAGACGTTTCAGGACAAGCAGAAGGTCGACCTCGTCCTCGGCGACGCCGGAGCGATCGAGCTGTATGTGAACGGCAAGCAGGTCGAGAACGAATTCGAGCCCGGCCAGGTGGAGCGCCTCACGTACACGAAGGGTGACCCCGAGGTCGGCTGACAGCCTCCCGTACCGCCGCTGACCAGCGGATCTGTACGGAGCGTGGTGACGGCAGGGTGACGGGCCGAAGGCCTCGGGCCGACCGCCGGGTAACCCTGGCGGCCGGGGCCGAGGCGCGGACGAAGTAGTCTTGAGACCATGCCCGAACGCCGCACCGTCGCCCTTGTCACCCTTGGCTGCGCCCGTAACGAGGTGGACTCGGAGGAGCTCGCAGGCCGCTTGGAGGCGGACGGCTGGCAGCTCGTCGAGGACGCCGAAGACGCGGACGTCGCCGTCGTCAACACCTGTGGCTTCGTCGAAGCCGCCAAGAAGGACTCCGTCGACGCCCTCCTCGAAGCCAATGATCTGAAGGGTCACGGCAAGACCCAGGCCGTCGTCGCGGTCGGCTGCATGGCCGAGCGGTACGGCAAGGAGCTCGCCGAGGCGCTGCCCGAGGCCGACGGCGTGCTCGGATTCGACGACTACGCCGACATCTCCGGCCGCCTGAACACCATCCTCAGCGGCGGCAGCGTCGAGGCCCACACCCCGCGCGACCGGCGCAAGCTGCTGCCGATCAGCCCCGCGGAGCGCCAGGACGCCCAGGCGGCCGTCGCCCTTCCCGGCCACGGCCCCGCCGAGCCCGCCCCGGCCCCCCAGGACCTTCCCGAGGGCGTCGCGCCCGCGTCCGGGCCGCGCGCCCCGCTGCGCCGCCGCCTCGGCAGCAGCCCCGTGGCCTCGGTGAAGCTGGCCTCCGGCTGCGACCGTCGCTGCTCGTTCTGCGCCATCCCCTCCTTCCGCGGCTCCTTCATCTCGCGCCGCCCCTCCGACGTCCTGGGCGAGACCCGCTGGCTCGCCGAGCAGGGCGTCAAGGAGGTCATGCTCGTCTCGGAGAACAACACCTCGTACGGCAAGGACCTCGGCGACATCCGGCTCCTGGAGACGCTGCTGCCCGAGCTGGCCGCCGTCGACGGCATCGAGCGCGTGCGCGTCAGCTATCTGCAGCCCGCCGAGATGCGGCCCGGCCTCATCGACGTCCTCACGTCGACGGAGAAGGTCGCCCCCTACTTCGACCTGTCCTTCCAGCACTCCGCCCCCGGCGTGCTGCGCGCCATGCGGCGCTTCGGGGACACCGACCGCTTCCTGGAGCTCCTGGACACCATCCGGTCCAAGGCGCCGCAGGCCGGTGTGCGGTCCAACTTCATCGTGGGCTTCCCCGGCGAGAGCGAGGCGGACCTCGCGGAGCTGGAGCGCTTCCTGACGGGCGCGCGGCTCGACGCCATCGGCGTCTTCGGATACTCCGACGAGGAGGGCACCGAAGCGGCGACGTACGAGCAGAAGCTCGACCAGGACGTCGTCGACGAGCGGCTCGCGCACATCTCCCGGCTCGCCGAGGAGCTCACCTCGCAGCGCGCCGACGAGCGGATGGGCGAGACCCTCGAGGTCCTCGTCGAATCCCTCGATGAGGAGGAGGGCCCGCTCGGCAGGGCCGCGCACCAGGCCCCCGAGACGGACGGCCAGATCCGCCTGACGGGCGCCACGGGTGGGGACGGTCTGCAGGTCGGCCGTATGGTCGTGGCAAAGGTCGTCGGCACGGAGGGCGTGGACTTGGTGGCCGAGTGTCTCGAGGAGGCTCGCAGATGACAGGAGTCCCGGCACCCGCGGGCGGCTCCGGCGCTCAGGGTGCTTCGAGCGCCCAGCCGGTGCGCGGCGGGAAGCTGGGCGCCGCGGCGGTCAATCAGGCCAGCCTGTGGAACGTCGCGAACCTGCTGACCATGGTGCGGCTGCTGCTCGTGCCCGGGTTCGTGATGCTGCTGCTCGGCAACGGCGGATACGACCCGGCCTGGCGCTCGTTCGCCTGGGCCGCCTTCGCCGTGGCCATGATCACCGATCTCTTCGACGGGCACCTGGCGCGCACGTACAACCTGGTCACGGACTTCGGAAAGATCGCCGACCCCATCGCCGACAAGGCGATCATGGGGGCGGCGCTGATCTGTCTGTCCTGGCTCGGTGATCTGCCCTGGTGGGTGACCTGCGTGATTCTCGGGCGCGAGCTGGGGATCACGCTGCTGCGGTTCTGGGTGATCCGCTACGGCGTCATTCCGGCCAGCCGCGGCGGGAAGATGAAGACGCTGGCCCAGGGCACGGCGGTGGGGATGTACGTCCTCGCCCTGACCGGGCCGCTCGCGACCCTGCGCTTCTGGGTGATGGCGGTGGCCGTCGTGCTGACCGTGGTGACCGGGCTCGACTATGTGAAGCAGGCCGTCGTGCTGCGCAGGCAGGGCATGGCGGAGGCGCGTGCGGCGGCTGCGGAGTCCGCCCGGGAGGCCGCGAAGTGACGTCCTCCGGGCTCTCGGACGTCTCGGCCGTCTCGGCCGGTGAGCTGCCCGCGAGCGGTCTCGTGCGGCTCCTGGCCGCGCGCGGTGAGACGCTCGCCGTCGCCGAATCGCTGACCGGCGGCCTGGTGGCCGCCGAGATCACGTCGGTGCCGGGGGCCTCGAAGGTCTTCCGGGGGTCGGTGACCGCGTACGCCACGGAGCTGAAGCGGGACGTGCTCGGGGTCGACGGCACTCTGCTGGACGAGCGAGGGGCCGTGGATCCCGAGGTCGCGCGGCAGATGGCGGACGGTGTGCGCACGGTCCTCGGCGCGGACTGGGGGATCGCGACCACCGGGGTCGCCGGGCCCGAACCGCAGGACGGACAGCCGGTCGGGACCGTGTACGTGGCGGTTGCGGGGCCGGATATTGCCGTCGCGGGGCCGAATACCGAGGCCGCGGGGTCCGATTTCGAAAGCATGCCCGGTTACGCCGATGGCGGAGCCCGTGGGAAAGTGGCCGCCCTGCGGTTGAACGGCGACCGTTCGGAAATCCGTATGGAGAGTGTACGGAGCGTGCTCACGTTGCTTCACGAGCAGCTGACCGGAGAACGTTCCGGGAATGGGCGGGCACAGGATACGGAACAGAACGGGGGGAATTGATGTTTGCAGCCCTGAGTGAACACGACATCGCTCCCCGCACGGCCGCCGCGCGAGGCGGTACGGTGGGGCGTGAAGGATGCGGCTACGCGGTCCGAGGAGGGAGCCACCGATGATTCTGCTCCGTCGCCTGCTTGGTGACGTGCTGCGTCGGCAGCGCCAGCGCCAGGGCCGTACTCTGCGCGAAGTCTCCTCGTCCGCCCGAGTCTCGCTCGGCTATCTCTCCGAGGTGGAGCGGGGGCAGAAGGAGGCTTCCTCCGAGCTGCTTTCCGCGATCTGCGACGCGCTTGACGTACGGATGTCCGAGCTCATGCGTGAAGTGAGCGATGAACTGTCGCTCGCCGAGCTGGCTGAGTCTGCAGCAGTCCCGGAGCCGGTGCGTGCGCCGGTTCGCTCGATGCTCAATTCCGTATCCGTGGCAGGCGTGCCACCGGAACGGGTCACGATCAAGGCACCAGCGGAGGCGGTCGACGTCGTCGCTGCGTGATGCGGTGCCGCTGCTGAGCAGCCGAGAAGTGTGTGGAAGCCCCGACCGGGTACTCGGTCGGGGCTTCTGTGTTGTCAGACGTATGCCCTGGTGAGCCCGCCGGTGAGCCGCTTGGTGCGCGGCCGGTGACCGACCACCCGTGAATCGACCTATTTGATTGATTTATGACATGGTTGGTGGGGATTTACCTCATTCGCTCGTGTGTTGGAGGAGACAGATGTACGTCGTGAAGAGCCCGCTGTCCGATGCGGATCTCAAGACGGTCTCGGAGGCCCTGCAGGGTGCACTCGTGGACCTGGTCGACCTGTCACTGGTGGCCAAGCAGATCCACTGGAATGTGGTCGGCCCGCGCTTCCGCTCCGTGCACCTGCAGCTCGACGAGGTCGTGGACACCGCCAGGCAGCACTCGGACACCGTCGCGGAGCGCGCCTCCACGCTCGGTGTGTCGCCCGACGGGCGTGCGGCGACGGTGTCGCAGAGCAGCGGCATCGGGAAGATCCCCGAGGGCTGGGTCAAGGACGTGGACGCGGTCGGGACGCTCGTGGAAGCGCTCGGTGCGGTGATCACGCGGATGCGTGAGCGTGTGGAGTCGACCGGTGAGGCGGACCCGGTCAGCCAGGACATCTTCATCGGCATCACGGCCGATCTGGAGAAGCATCACTGGATGTTCCAGGCGGAGAACAGCTGACCCCTCTGGGTCTCACGCCACTGTCCCGCCGCTGTCCCGTGGGAGGGCGTGCGGGACGGGGGCGTACGGAGTGGGGTGTACGTGACTGGCGTCGCCGTTCGTGCGCCGTGGTGCTCTCGGCGCGGCCGGGTGCCTCCAGCGCCGCCGGTACGCCCTCCCATGGGGTGAACCCCGGCGTTTAGCGTCGATCTCGCGTTGGGCGGGAGGTGGCATCTGTGGCAACCGTGGGCGGGACAGCCGTGACATGGCGGGCCGTGCGATGGGTGCCGGTCCTGGCGCTCGGCGCTCTCTGGTGGTGGGGCGTGCTGCGGCTCGCCTTCTCGCCCGACGCGGGCGTCCTCGAGGGGGCGGTCGCGGCCGGTGGGTGGGGGCTGAGCGTGCTGCCGGTGCACTGCGTGCCCAAGGCCCGCGCACTGGGTGAGGCCAGGGCGGCCAGAGGAGCCGATCCCAGCCTGTACGCGCGGCGGCCCGACGGGGAGCTGCGGTGGCCGGGGGAGCGTACGGCCCTCGCGTGGTGGGGGAAGGCGGCCGTACCGGCGGGGCGGGTGCGGGCGCGTGCCGTCAGGGCGCGGGCTACCAGGGCATGGCGACGCCGCCGTTCGGGCGGAGGATCTGGCCCGTCGTGAAGGACGCGGCGTCCGATGCCAGGTGCAGTACGGCATGTGCGATGTCGTCCGGTTCGCCCACGCGGCCGAGCGGTGACATGCGCAGCATGGTGCGTTCGGTGTGGGCCTGCTTCTCGCTGTCGTGGCGGGTCGTCATGGGAGTGCGGATCCAGCCGGGCGCGACGACGTTGACGCGGATGCCGTGCGGGCCGAGCTCCGTGGCCAAGGTCTTGGAGAGCTGGACCACGGCCGCTTTCGCCGCGCCGTAGCAGAGGAGTCCGGGGGCGCCGGTGTCGACGGCGCCGGATGCCATGGTGATGATGCTGCCGCCCGATTCGGCGTCGATCATCGTGCGGGCCGCGGCCTGGCAGGCGTACAGGACGCCCTTGAAGTTGATGTTCAGGACGCGGTCGAGGTCCTCGTCGCGGGTCTCCAGGACCGGGCTGCTGTGCATGACGCCCGCTATGGCGGCCAGGATGTCGAGGCGGGGGGTGGTGGGGGTGCCGTCTGCGGTGGTCGGGGCGGGGCGTGTCGCTGCCGCTGTGGCTATCGCCTGGTCGACCTGTGCCCTGTCGGTCACGTCCAAGGGGTACGTATGGGCGGTGCCGCCAACCTTGGTGATGAGGGCGGCGGTCTCCTTGAGCCCCGGCTCGTCGCGGTCGGCGCAGTGCACGGTGGCGCCCGCTTCCGCGAGGAGCAGGGCCGTTGCGCGGCCGATGCCGCTGGCGGCGCCGGTGATGAATGCGGTGCGTCCGGTGAGGTCGTACGCCTTGACGGGCATGACGGGACGGTACGGCGGGATCTGACGAGGCGTCAACTGGGTTGGCGGTGCGCGCTGTTGCTTGTGCTGTTGCTTGTGCTGCTGCCTGTGCTGCTGCCTGTGCGGAGGTGGTTCGGTCTTGAGGTTCAGGGGGTCGGGCCCTGTTGGCAGGTGGGGCACCAGTACGTGGGGCGGCTGCGGGAGCCGTCGCCCTGTTCGGCCGCGCGGATCGGGGTGCCGCAGCGGAGGCAGAGGCGGGGTGCCCGCCCGTAGACGTAGAGGCGCTGTCCTGGGCGGTCGAGGCCCGTGGTGGTGCGGTTGGGCCGGTTCCGGTTGGCTTCCAGGAACTTCTTGGCGAGGACGGGGACGCGGGCGGCGGTCTCCTCGGTGAGCTCGCCGACGGGCAGCCAGGGGGTGACGCCGAGGGCGAAGCAGAGCTCGCTCTTGAAGATGTTGCCGATGCCCGCGAGGTTGCGCTGGTCCAGGAGGGCTTCGCCGAGGGCGCGGTCGGGCGCGGACAGGACGTTGCCCAGCGCGCGCTCCGGGTCCCAGTCGGGGCCCAGCAGGTCGGGGCCCAGGTGGCCCACGGCCTTGTCCTCGTTGGCGGTGCGGAGCAGTTCCAGGACGGGCAGGCGGTAGCCGACGGCGGTGCGCTCGGCGGTGCCGAGGATCGCCCGGATCTGGTGCCCGGGGCCGCCGCGCCAGCGCTCGCCGGGGGCGTACAGCCGCCAGGAGCCGTCCATCCGGAGGTGGGAGTGCAGGGTGAGGCCCCCCTCGATGCGGGTGAGGAGGTGCTTTCCGCGCGGGGTGACGTCCAGGACGGTACGCCCCGTGAGGTCGACCGTCGCGAGCTTGGGCACGCGGAGGTCGGAGCGCGTGAGGGTGTGCCCGGCGAGGGCGTCGTGCAGGCGCCGGGCCGCCTGGTGGATGGTGTCACCTTCGGGCATGGGTCCAGGGTGGCATGTCGGGGGGCGGGACACCTTGCGCCGCCGGACAACCATCAGACCGTCGTCCCGTCCGAGCGCCATCAGACTGTCGTGCCGCCCGAGCACCATCAGACTGTCGTGCCGATGGAGCGCCACGGAACCTGAGATGACGTCGACCGGTCACCTGGGGCCTGGGCCTGTGGTTCGGGCCTGTGGTTCGGGACCTGGGTGACCGGTCCGCTGTCGGCGCGCGCCCCCTCACGCGCGCAGCCGCAGCCCGCGCGGGGTGGCGTGGAAGCCGGCTCCTTCCAGGAGGGGGGCGAAGGGGGACGTCAGGGCGGCGGAGCCGTTGACCCGCTCCACTGTGACCGTGCCGAGGGAGCCCGCTCGGGCGGCCGAGGCCAGGGCTTCGGCGGCGGCGTGCAGCCGGGGGTCGTCGGTGATCGGCTCGTCCGGGGCGGCGGGCCAGGCCAGGAGCGTCTTGCCGCCGCGCTCCATGTAGAGCGTCAGCTCGCCGTCGACCAGGACGACCAGGGAACCGGCCTTGCGGCCCGGCTTGTGGCCTGCGCCGTTCGGCGGCTCGGGCCAGGGCAACGCGGCCCCGTACGCATTGGCGGGGTCGGCGGCGGCGAGGACCACCGCGGCCTGTGAGTCGGAGGGGCGTGAACCGTCCGTACGGTCGCGGGAGTTCGCCGTGGCTCGCAGGCGGTCCACCGCGCCGTCCATCGCGAACTGCGCGGCGCTGAGCCCTTCGACGACATAGCCGCGACGCGCCTGTCCGCTGTCTTCGAAGACCGACAGGACGCGGTACGTCGCCGAGAAGCCGCCCTCGACCCCCTCGGCGGCGACCGCGCCGCGTGTGACGACGCCGTGCCGGTCCAGGAGGGCGCGGGCCAGGGCGTGCGCGCGCAGGGTCGGGTCGGGCTCGCGGGGAGGGAGCAGCGACCAGCGGCCCGCGACGGTGGGAGGGCCGGTGCGGGAGGCGGTGCGGGCGGCCGCGGTGAGGCTGCCGTAGCGCCCGCGCGGGACGCCGCGCTTGGCACGGTGGGCCGTGGATCCCGCGGTGCGGCCGGAGCCCAGGAGCGAGCGCATCGGGCCGAGGGTGTCGTTCGTGAGCAGGCCGGACCACGCCAGTTCCCAGATGGCGTCGGCCAGTTGCGGATCCAGGGCGTCCGGGTGGGTGGTGGCGCGGATCTGGTCGGCGATCTGGCGGAAGAAGAGACCGTAACCTCCGGAGAGGGTGTCCAGGACCGACTGGTGCAGTGCGGTGAGCTCCAGGGGGTGCGGGGGCGGCAGGAGCAGGGGCGCGGTGTCGGCCAGGTAGAGGGAGACCCAGCCGTCCTTTCCCGGCAGGGAACCGGCCCCGGCCCAGATGACCTCGCCTGCCGCGGTCAGTTCGTCGAGCATCGCCGGGTTGTAGCCCGTGACGCGCGAGGGCAGGACGAGCTTCTCCAGGGCGGATGCGGGGACCGTGGCGCCCTGCAACTGCTCGATGGCGCGCACCAGACCGTCGATGCCGCGCAGCCCGTGCCCGCTCAGGTGCTGCCACTGGGGCAGGAACTGGGCGAGGGCGGCGGGCGGCACCGGTTCCAGCTCGTGCCGCAGGGCCGCGAGGGAGCGGCGGCGCAGGCGGCGCAGCACCGCGGCGTCGCACCACTCCTGGCCGATGCCCGCCGGGTGGAACTCCCCCTGCACCACGCGGCCGTTCGCCGCGAGGCGCTGCAGCGCGCCGTCGGTGACCGCCGCGCCGAGCCCGAAACGGGCCGCGGCCGTGGCGGACGTGAACGGGCCGTGCGTGCGGGCGAAGCGGGCGAGGAGGTCGCCCAGGGGGTCCTTGACGGGCTCGGTGAAGGCCTCGGGGACGCCCACGGGCAGGGCGGTGCCGAGGGCGTCCCGCAGTCGGCCCGCGTCCTCGATGGCCGCCCAGTGGTCCACGCCTGCGATACGGACCCGGATCGCACGGCGGGCGGCCGCCAGCTCCTCCGCCCAGTCCGGTTCGGCGCCGCGCTCGGTCAACTCGGTCGCGGTCAGCGGGCCGAGGAGCCGCAGCAGGTCGGCGACGCCTTCGGTGTCCTTGATGCGGCGGTCCTCGGTGCGCCACTGGAGCTCCTGCTCCAGCTCCGTCAGGACGTCGGCGTCGAGCAGCTCGCGCAGTTCCGCCTGGCCGAGGAGCTCCGCGAGCAGCCTGGAGTCGAGGGAGAGGGCTGCCGCCCGCCGCTCGGCGAGGGGGGAGTCACCCTCGTACAGGAACTGCGCCACGTACCCGAACAGGAGGGAGCGGGCGAAGGGGGAGGGCTCGGGCGTGGTGATCTCGACGAGACGGACGCGGCGGGACTCGATGTCGCCCATCAGCTCGGTGAGGCCCGGTACGTCGAAGACGTCCTGGAGGCACTCCCTGACCGCTTCCAGGACGATGGGGAAGGAACCGAACTCGCTGGCCACCTCCAGGAGCTGGGCGGCACGCTGGCGCTGCTGCCACAGCGGGGTGCGCTTGCCGGGGCTGCGGCGCGGCAGCAGCAGCGCGCGGGCGGCGCACTCGCGGAAGCGCGAGGCGAACAGCGCCGAGCCGCCCACCTGGTCGGTGACGATCTGATTGACCTCGCCCTTGTCGAAGGTGACGTCACCGGCGCCCACCGGGGGCTTGTCGGCGTCGTACTCCACAGGGGGAGCGCTGGGCTCCTGGTCGAGCAGGTCGAGGCCCATCAGGTCGGCGTCAGGAAGCCGGAGCACGATGCCGTCGTCGGCGTGCATGACCTGTGCGTCCATGCCGTACCGCTCGGTGAGGCGGGCGCCGAGGGCAAGGGCCCACGGAGCGTGCACCTGGGCTCCGAAGGGGGAGTGCACGACGACCCGCCAGTCGCCCAGCTCGTCGCGGAACCGCTCGACCACGATGGTCCGGTCGTCGGGGATGTGCCCACAGGCCTCGCGCTGTTCGCCGAGGTACGCCAGGACGTTGTCGGCGGCCCACGCGTCCAGCCCCGTGGCGAGGAGGCGCCCGCGCGCGTCCTCCTGCGACATCGCGCCGACCTCGCGGAGGAACGCGCCCAGGGCGCGGCCCAGTTCGAGCGGACGGCCCAGCTGGTCGCCCTTCCAGAAGGGGAGGCGGCCCGGGACGCCGGGAGCGGGGGAGACGAGAACCCGGTCGCGCGTGATGTCCTCGATGCGCCATGAGCTCGTGCCGAGGGTGAAGACGTCGCCCACTCGGGACTCGTACACCATCTCCTCGTCGAGCTCTCCGACGCGGCCGCCACCCTTCTTGGGGTCGGCGCCCGCGAGGAAGACTCCGAAGAGACCTCGGTCGGGAATCGTGCCCCCGGAGGTGACCGCGAGGCGCTGCGCACCCGGCCGCCCGGTGACCGTCCCCGCGACGCGGTCCCAGACCACGCGCGGCCGCAGCTCGGCGAAGGCGTCGGAGGGATAGCGCCCCGCGAGCATGTCCAGGACGGCGGTGAACGCGGACTCCGGGAGAGAGGCGAAGGAGGCCGCGCGACGGACCACCGTCAGCAGGTCGTCGACCTGCCAGGTGTCGAGTGCGACCATCGCGACCAGCTGCTGGGCCAGCACGTCCAGCGGATTGGCCGGGACGCGCAGGGACTCGATGGAGCCGGTCCGCATCCGCTCCGTGACGACCGCGGCCTGGACCAGGTCCCCTCGGTACTTCGGGAAGACGACCCCCGTCGAGACGGCGCCCACCTGGTGGCCCGCCCGGCCCACGCGCTGGAGCCCGGAGGCCACCGACGGCGGCGACTCGACCTGCACGACCAGGTCGACCGCGCCCATGTCGATGCCCAGCTCCAGGCTGGACGTGGCGACGACGGCCGGCAGCCTGCCCGCCTTCAGGTCCTCCTCGACCTGCGCGCGCTGCTCCTTGGAGACCGAGCCGTGGTGGGCGCGGGCCAGGACCGGCGGGGCGCCCTTGGCGGCACCCGACTCCGCCATCAGCTCCGCGGGGGAGTGGTCCTCGGGGAGTGCCTCGCCGGTCGCCCTCTCGTACGCGATCTCGTTGAGGCGGTTGCACAGGCGCTCGGCAAGGCGGCGGGAGTTGGCGAACACGATCGTCGAGCGATGCGCCTGCACGAGGTCCGTGATGCGCTCCTCGACGTGCGGCCAGATCGACGGACGCTCCGCCTCGGCCCCCGGGCCCTCTCCGGAGTCGCTGACCGGTGACCCGCCCAGCTCCGCGAGGTCCTCGACCGGAACGACCACCGACAGGTCGAACTCCTTGCCGGAGGTCGGCTGGACGATCTCCACCTTGCGCTTCGGGGACAGATAGCGCGCCACCTCGTCCACCGGGCGCACCGTCGCCGACAGACCGATGCGGCGTGCGGGCTTCGGCAAGAGCTCGTCGAGCCGCTCCAGGGACAGCGCGAGATGGGCGCCGCGCTTGGTGCCGGCGACCGCGTGCACCTCGTCCAGGATCACCGTCTCGATGCCGGTGAGCGCGTCCCGCGCGGCCGATGTGAGCATCAGGAAGAGCGACTCGGGCGTGGTGATCAGGATGTCCGGCGGGCGCGTCGACAGCGCACGGCGCTCGGCGGGTGGGGTGTCACCCGAGCGGATGCCGACCCGCACCTCCGGCTCGGTCATGCCGAGGCGCACCGCCTCCTGCCGGATGCCCGTCAGCGGACTGCGCAGATTGCGCTCCACGTCGACCGCGAGCGCCTTCAGCGGCGAGATGTACAGCACCCGGCAGCGCTTCTTCGCGTCCGCGGGCGGCGGCGCCGACGCCAGCTGGTCGAGGGCGGCGAGAAACGCGGCCAGGGTCTTCCCCGAGCCCGTGGGAGCGACGACCAGCACGTCCGAACCCTCGGAGATGGCCCGCCACGCCCCGGCCTGGGCGGAGGTGGGCGCGGAGAAGGCACCCGTGAACCAGCCGCGGGTCGCGGCGGAAAATCCGTCGAGAGCGCTGGGAGCGTCGGGGGCACCGGACGCGGAGCTGACCATGCCCCCATCGTGCACCCCGCCACTGACATCGGCGCCGACCTGCGGAAAAGAGGCTGCGCGTGCCCCGCGGCCCGGGGCTCCCCCCTCAATCGATGTGCCGCCCGTACGCCCGAAGCGTGCGCAGCGCCTCGATGGTGACGATCGGCCGCGCCTCCATGGCCGTGCCCGGCGCCCACTGCCGCCAGCGCACCGGCCAGCCGCCGTCCGCCTCCTGGTCCCGGGCCAGGAAGTCGAGCGAGCGCTCCATCTCCGCGTCGGTGAACCACGAGCGCGCGAGCGACTCGGGGACCTTCGCGAAGTCGTGCGGGAAGTGGTGCTCCCCCGGTCCGTAACCGGGCGACACCGGATACGCGTCGAGATCCGCCGGATCCAGCGCGGCGATTCGTTGCTCGCGCACGAGACGCCCCAGACGGTCGGCGGCGGCCCGCGCGCGCGGGCGGTCGGGTGCGCCGTCCAGGAAGGCGACGGCGGCCCGGATCTCGTACGGATGAGACCTCTCGAGCGATTCGACGGCCGCCCAGCAGAAGTCCGTGGCCCGGAAGAGCCAGGCGTGCCAGACCTCGTTGCGGTGCAGCAGGCCCACTACGGGGCCGGTGGCGAGCAACTCGCTGGGCGGGTTGTCCACGATCGGCATGAACGGTGCCGCGGGGTAGCCGCGCTGGCTGGGATGGATCGCGGGAAGGGCGCCTTCGGGCGTCGACACCGAGGTCAGATACCGGCACACGCGCTCCACCCGCTGCCCGCCGCAGCGGCGGATCGAGTCCAGCACACCCAGCGCGTGCCCGGTGTGCAGCGGCTGGCTCACGGGCCCGCGCAGATCGGGCTCGAGCGCGAAGCCGTACCCGCCGTCCGCGGTGGTGTACGAGGTCAGGGCGGTCTCCACCGCGTCCGCGGCCGGGGCGCCGCCCGCGCCGTCGAGGAAGTGGTACGCGAACCGTCGCTGCTCCAGGACGCGCGCGGTGAGCCAGACGAAGTGCTCGGCGCGGGCGAGCGGGGAGAGCGCCGCGTCGGGGGAGGGCACAGCGTCGGGGGATGCTCCGGTTTCGGCCATGCACCGACCGTAGGACGGAAAGCGTTCTCGGCGAGCCCCCTGCGCCCGGCTGCACCCTCAGGGGCGTGATACTGGAGTCATGCGGTTGACGGTCTTCTGGCAGCGGATGGCGGCCCACTTCGGTGCGGGGTACGCCGACTCCTTCGCGCGCGATCACGTGATGGCGGAACTGGGCGGCCGTACGGTCCATGAAGCGCTGGACGGCGGCTGGGACGCCAAAGACGTCTGGCGCGCGGTGTGCACGGCGATGGACGTACCCGCAGAAAAGCGTTGACTGCGGACGGTTCGGCGGTGCCGGAGGGCTCCACGCGCGCGTGAGCCGTCCCAAGCCCGTCCCAAGATGCGAGGGTGGCGACCGATCGGTGGCGGCGTGGGCGAGACTTGCCCAGTGGCACCGACAGACGAGACCGCTCAGGTCACCCAGGACACCGCTCCGCCCGGCACGACGCCGCCCGCACAGCCCCCCGCCGGGGCAGAGGCAGGACGTGGCGCCCGCATGCCGCGTTGGCTGCCGCGGGCCATGGTTCTTGCCCTTGCGCTCATTGCCTGTTTTCAGCTGGGCAGTTGGGCGTTCCATCAGCTGACCGGGCTGTTGATCAACGTATTGATCGCGTTCTTCCTGGCGCTGGCGGTCGAGCCTGCGGTGAGCTGGATGGCGGCGCGCGGGCTGCGCAGGGGCCTCGCCACGTTCCTGGTCTTCCTGGGCGTGGTGATCGCGAGCGCGGGCTTCGTCGCGTTGATGGGCTCCATGCTCGCGGGCCAGATCGTGGACATGGTCGAGGACTTCCCCGACTATCTCGACAAGGTCATCAGCTGGATCAACCAGACCTTCCACACGGACCTCTCCCGCGTCGAGGTCCAGGACAGCCTGGTCCACTCGGACTGGCTCCAGAAGTACGTGCAGAACAGCGCCAGCGGCGTCCTGGACGTCTCCGCGCAGGTACTGGGCGGTCTCTTCCAGCTCCTGACGATCCTGCTGTTCTCGTTCTACTTCGCGGCCGACGGGCCGAGGCTGCGGCGTGCGCTGTGCTCGGTGCTGCCGCCCGCCAAGCAGGCCGAGGTGCTGCGGGCCTGGGAGATCGCGGTCGACAAGACCGGCGGCTACCTCTACTCGCGCGGCCTGATGGCGCTGATCTCCGGCATCGCGCACTACATCCTGCTCCAGGTGCTCGAAGTCCCCTACGCGCCCGTGCTCGCCGTGTGGGTGGGCCTCGTGTCCCAGTTCATCCCCACCATCGGCACGTATCTGGCGGGCGCTCTGCCGATGCTGATCGCCTTCACGGTCGATCCCTGGTACGCGCTCTGGGTGCTGATCTTCGTAGTCGTCTACCAGCAGTTCGAGAACTACGTACTGCAGCCCAAGCTCACCGCCAAGAGCGTGGACATCCACCCCGCGGTCGCGTTCGGCTCGGTCATCGCGGGCACGGCGCTCCTCGGCGCGGTCGGTGCGCTGATCGCCATCCCCGCCGTCGCGACGCTGCAGGCCTTCCTCGGGGCGTACGTGAAGAGGTACGACGTCACGGACGACCCCCGGGTGCACGGGCACCGGCGCCAGGTCGGAGCACCCCTCCTCGCCCGCATGCGGCGCGCCCTGCGGGGGCCGAACCGGCCGGAGGCCCCACCGGAGTCCGGCGGAGCTTCGCCGAAGGCGGGCGGGCGCAAGTAGCAGCCGGGCGGGCGCAAGGAGGGGAGGACGCGGGAGGTCGCCCCACGGCGTGCCACGCTTGACACTAAATTCGAACATCCATTCTCATGGGTGGTCCGGCGGCGATTCTGCGGGGCGGGCGGGGAGATCCCCGGGAGGCTCCCGGAGGATTTCGGTGAGCGATGACCTCGAGTTATCCACAGGCTGGACGGGCGTCGGGGCGGATTGTCAGTGGCAGGCGTTAGCGTCTTTGACGTGAAGCGATCGACTCAAGCAAATCGGGTGGAACCCATGGCAGGAACCGACCGCGAGAAGGCGCTCGACGCCGCGCTCGCACAGATTGAACGGCAATTCGGCAAGGGCGCAGTGATGCGCATGGGCGAGCGGCCGAACGACCCCATCGAGGTCATCCCCACCGGGTCGACCGCGCTCGACGTCGCGCTCGGCGTCGGCGGCATCCCCCGCGGCCGCGTGGTGGAGGTGTACGGCCCGGAGTCCTCCGGTAAGACGACCCTCACCCTGCACGCTGTGGCCAACGCCCAGCGGGCGGGCGGCGCGGTGGCCTTCGTGGACGCGGAGCACGCCCTCGACCCCGAGTACGCGAAGAAGCTCGGCGTCGACATCGACAACCTCATCCTGTCCCAGCCGGACAACGGCGAGCAGGCCCTCGAGATCGTCGACATGCTGGTCCGCTCCGGCGCCCTCGACCTGATCGTCATCGACTCCGTCGCCGCCCTGGTGCCGCGCGCGGAGATCGAGGGCGAGATGGGCGACTCGCACGTGGGTCTGCAGGCCCGCCTGATGAGCCAGGCGCTCCGGAAGATCACCAGCGCGCTCAACCAGTCCAAGACCACCGCGATCTTCATCAACCAGCTGCGCGAGAAGATCGGCGTGATGTTCGGTTCGCCGGAGACCACGACCGGTGGCCGGGCGCTGAAGTTCTACGCGTCGGTGCGCATGGACATCCGCCGCATCGAGACCCTGAAGGACGGCACGGACGCGGTGGGCAACCGCACCCGCGTCAAGGTCGTCAAGAACAAGGTCGCGCCGCCCTTCAAGCAGGCCGAGTTCGACATCCTCTACGGCCAGGGCATCAGCCGCGAGGGCGGCCTGATCGACATGGGCGTCGAGCACGGCTTCGTCCGCAAGGCGGGCGCCTGGTACACGTACGAGGGCGACCAGCTCGGCCAGGGCAAGGAGAACGCCCGCAACTTCCTGAAGGACAACCCCGACCTCGCCAACGAGATCGAGAGGAAGATCAAGGAGAAGCTGGGCGTCGGCGTGAAGCCCGAGGCTCCGACCGAGGAGCCGAGCGTGGACGCGGCGGCCGCTGCCCCGGCGGCCGACGACGCCAAGACGGTGCCCGCGCCGGTGGTCAAGACCACCAAGTCCAAGGCCGCGGCGGCCAAGAGCTAGTCCGTGACACGACGAACCGACTGGGCGGACCACACCGCCCCCGAAAGCCGCACCGGCGCTGCCGGGCGGGGCCACGGGGGCGGTGTGGATCAGGACGGCGCGGACCGGTACGACAGCCGTGGCGACAGCGACGGCTTCCAGGACGGCGAGGGACGGAGCCGTGGGCGCCGACGTCGGCGCGGCGGGTTCGGCTCCGACGGCCACCAGGACAGCGGTTCCCCTTCCTCGTCGAGGGCCGAGAAGGGGGAGCCGCCGACGGGGGACCCGGCCGAGCGGGCGCGGGCGATCTGTCTGCGTCTCCTCACCGGCACCCCACGCACGCGCAAGCAGCTCGCCGACGCGTTGCGCAAGCGGGAGATCCCCGACGAGGTGGCGGAAGAGGTCCTCTCCCGCTTCGAAGAGGTCGGGCTGATCAACGACAGCGCCTTCGCGGACGCCTGGGTGGAGTCCCGGCACCACGGCCGGGGCCTGGCCCGCCGTGCGCTCGCGCGGGAGCTGCGCACCAAGGGCGTGGAGTCCACGCTGATCGACGAGGCCGTGGGGCAGCTCGATCCGGAGCAGGAGGAGGCGACCGCGCGCGAGCTCGTCGCCCGCAAGCTCCGCTCCACGCGAGGCCTCGACCGCGACAAGCGCCTGCGCCGACTCGCGGGCATGCTCGCCCGCAAGGGATACGGGGAGGGCATGGTGCTCCGTGTGGTCCGGCAGGCGCTGGAGAAAGAGGGCGAAGAGACCGACGACTTGGGGTACGAGGCGTTCTGAGCAGGCCGCTCCCACGGGGGTGGGGCGGCAGCAGGAGCGAGCCACGCATCCCGACTCGCGCTCCGCAGGGTGGGGGTAACCCCCCTGCGGAGACGCCGGGTTGCCGCAGTGCACAGGAACCTGTGCACAGGCGACTGTGTACGCATGGCAGAGGAACCCGGCACGACCGACGCGGAACGGCCCGGAGAACGGGCCGGGCAGGGCGACCGAACCCGGCGCGACGACCGGACCGGCAACGACAGCCGAACCCGGGGCGATGACCGGACCGACCACGACAACCGGCCCAGGCCCAGGCCCCGGCCCGGGACCGAAGGCCCGCAGGAATTGAGCGACCTGCGCGTTCTCAAGGCGCTCGCGCAGCCGCGGCGGCAGCAGATGCTGCAGCACCTCACCGTGCACGGCCCGGCCACCTCCGCGACGCTGGCCAGGGCCCTCGGGCTCAACACCGGCGCGACCAGCTACCACCTGCGCGAACTCGCCCGCTACGGCTTCGTCGAGGAGACGCGCGGCTCGGCGCGCGGACGTGAGCGCTGGTGGCGGGCCGTCCCGGGGGACCGCCGCTTTCCGCCGCGCAGCCGTCAGAGCCCCGAGATGCGGCTCGTCATGGACGAGCTCAACCACCTCTCGTACGCCGCCGACCTGGAGCTCTTCGCGCAACTGCAGCGGGAGCGGAGCCAGGGACACCAGAGTCCGCAGGGCGCCGCCCCCGACGAGTGGGCCGACGCGCTGCCCTGGTCACGGGGCACGATCCGGCTGACCCTCCCCGAACTCCACGAGTTCTTCGAGGAGTACGTCGCGCTGCTCAACCGCTACAAGCGGCCCGACGCCGACACCCCGGACGGCGCCCGCACCGTCCTCACGCGCTTCCTGGCCTTCCCCGCGCCCGCGCCCGCGCCCGCGGCCTCCTCCGACAACCGAAAAGAGTCCGATCCCTCATGATGCTGCGCTACGCACTGCAGACCGTCAGGGACCGCAAGGGCGGATTCCTCGGCGCCTTTCTCGCACTGATGTGCGCCGCGGCCCTCATCACCGCCTGCGGCACCCTCCTGGAGACCGGCCTGCGCGGCACGATCAGGACCGAGCGCTACGCCGCGGCCCCCGTGATCGTCTCCGCCGACCAGAACGTGCATCGCACCACGGTCAAGCACAAGAAGGGCAAGACCAAGGTCAAGCACAAGGCGAAACCGATCGCCGAGAGGGCTTGGCTGCAGGCCCGCGACATCGAGGGCAGGATCAAGAGCGCCCCGGGTGTGGGCGCGGTCGTTCCCGAACTCACCTTCCTCGCCCAGCCGTTGAGGCCGGGGGCGGCGAGCGGGTCCGGCACACCCTCGTACGGGCATGCCTGGGAATCCGCCGCCCTCACTCCCTTCCGGCTCGTCGACGGCACGGCTCCGCGTTCCTCCCACGACCTCGTCATCGACCGCGGCCTCGCCGACCGTGCGGGGCTGCGACCCGGCGACCACCTCACCGTCCAGTCGACGCAGAGCCCGCGCGACTACCGCATCACCGGAGTGGCAGCGCCCGAGAAGGCCGCCCTGACCCACCAGACCTCACTCTTCTTCTCCGCCGAAGAGGCCGAGCGGCTCGCGGCGCACCCCGGAAAGGTCACCGCCTTCGGCGTCGTACCTGACAAGGGCACCACCGTCACTGTGCTCGAGCAGGCGGTCGAGAAGGCCGTCGAAGGGACGACGGCGCAGGTCAGCGCCGGTGACGACCGAGGGCCCGTGGAGTTCCTCGACGCAGCGGGGGCACGCGTCAAGCTCATCAGCATCGGCGGCGCCATGGGCGGCACCTCGCTCCTCGTCGCCGTCCTCGTGGTCGTCGGCACCTTCGCCCTCTCGGTCCAGCAACGCCACCGCGAGCTCGCCCTGCTGCGTGCCGTCGCCGCGACGCCGAAGCAGATCCGCAGCCTGCTCGGGCGCGAGGCGGTGATCGTCGGAGCGGTGGCGGGAGCCATCGGCGCACTCGCCGGAATCCCGCTCGGAGGCTGGCTGCACGGCCGATTCGTGGCAACGGGGGCCGTGCCCGCCACCCTTGAGCGCACCGTCAGCGTCTTCCCGCCGCTCGTCGCCGTCGGCGCCACCCTGCTGGGCGCATGGGCCGCCGCTCGCATCGCGGGGCGCAGGATCGTCCGCATCCGCCCCGCGCAGGCCCTCACCGAGGCGCGGGTCGAGCGGCAGCGGCCCGCCTGGAGCCGGATCGTCGCGGGCCTGGTGTTCCTCGTCGGAGGTGTCGTCCTGGTCGCCGTGCTGAGCGTGCTGCGCACCGAGGCGGCGTCGACCCCCGTGACGTTCCTGACGGTCGTGGTCTTCGCCTGCGCCATCGCACTCCTGGGACCGCTGGTCGTCCGAGCGGCTGCCGCACTCCTCCGGGGCCCGCTCCGGTTGACCGGGCCCGGCGGCAAACTCGCCCACGCCAACCTGCGCGGCAACGCCGCCCGCATGGCCGCCGTCGTCACCCCGCTTGCCCTCCTCACCGGCATGGCCTGCACCGTCCTCTTCGTCGAGCCCACCCTCGACGACGCCGCCGGAGCCCAGGCCCGCGACGGCATCCGCGCGGACTGGGTGCTGGCCGCCCAGGGGCCGGGCGTCCCGGCACAGGCCGCGCGCAAGCTGCGTACGACCGACGGCGTGGAGGCCGCCACCGAGGTCGTCCGGACGACCGTGCGCGTCGGGCTCGACAAGTACCCCGCGCAGGGCGTCACCCCGGAGAACCTCGCCCGGACCTGGGACCCCGACGTCACCGCCGGATCGATCGAGGACTTCGGCAAGGACGACGTCGCCGTGAGCGAACTCGCCGCCGACCGGATCGGACTGAAGCCGGGCAGCACGCTCGCATTCACCCTCGGAGACGGCACGAAGACAGAACTCACCGTCCGGGCCGTGTACGCACGCGGGCTCGGGTTCGGAGATCTGACCATGGCGCACGATCTGGTCGCCCGCCACGTGGACAACCCGCTCGCCGCCACCGTCCTCGTCAAGAGCGACCGTACGCAGGAACAACTCGCGGCCGCTGTCGAGAAGTTCCCGGGCGTGCGGGTGCTCACCCCGGCAGCCGTGGACGGTCTGCAGGCAGCTAGCCGCCAGGCCAACGCCGAGGTGAACCTGCTGGCGATGGGGCTCGTCCTCGCCTTCACGGCCATCGCCGTCGTCAACACCCTCGCGATGTCCGTCTCCGAGCGCCTGCGCGAGTTCGCGATGCTGCGCCTCGCCGGTGCTACGCGCCGTCAGGTGCTGCGAATGCTGCGCACCGAGGCGCTGGCCGTCCTGTTCATCGGTACTGCGCTGGGCAGCGGGGTGGCGCTGGCCGTCCTCACGGCGTTCAGCATGGGGATGACCGGCAGCGCGGCGCCGACAGTCGTTCCTCTGGTGTACGTCTCCGTGATCGCCGTCGCCGGCCTGCTCGCCCTGACCGCGACCGCCCTTCCGGGCCGTGCCGCACTGAGGCCGCTGCCCGTCACCGTGGCGACGGCCAAGGAGTAGGAGTAAGGAGCGGTACGCAATGGTGGGCGCCCCTTACGCGAAGGGGCGCCCACGCGCGCGTACTCACGTTTCGGTGGTCACGACCGGCAGCCCCGCCGCCCGCCACGCCTGGAAGCCGCCCGTGAGGTCGGTGGCGTGGCGCAGTCCCAACTGCCGCAAGGAGACAGCCGCGAGGCTGGATGCGTACCCCTCGTTGCAGACCACGACGACCCGCAGATCATGACCGGTGGCTTCCGGTGCGCGATGGCTGCCCTGGGGGTCGAGCCGCCACTCCAGCTCGTTGCGCTCCACGACGAGTGCGCCGGGGATCAGCCCGTCCCGCTCCCGCAGCGCCGCGTAGCGGATGTCGACCAGCAGGCCGCCACCCTCGGCTGTTTCGTACGCCTCCTTAGGAGAGAGGCGGTCGAGACCGAGCCGTACGCGTTCCAGCAACTCGTCGATGCCGACCGGCTGTTCATCACTCACTGCCAGTCCTCGGGACGCTCGACGGACTCCAGGCGGAGTACGTCACCGGTACGGCTGTAGCGGCGGATCTGGGGCAGCGGCGGGTAGTACGCGTGCACGGAGACAGCGTGCTCGGTCGGGGACTCGTTCAGCACCTCGTGCACGTGGTTGCGGCCGAAGGCGCGCCCCTCGCCGACCGTCAGCTGCCGTTCGCGGTCGACGTCCTCGGAGAGCTCCAAGGTCTTCCACCCGTCGGTGGGCAGGCGCGCGGCCAGGGAGTTCTCCTTGAGGGTGCCCGCCGCGGTGAGGAAGGCGCCGACCGACTCGGCGTGGTCGTGCCAGCCGGTACCGGTGCCGGGCGGCCAGCCGATCAGCCAGGCCTCGCTGCCGCCGGGCCCCTCAAGACGCACCCAGGTGCGGCCCTCGGGGTCGAGCGGCAGGGAGGCGACGAGTTCGGAGTCCGCCGCGGTGCGGCGGACGAAAGCGAGGAGTTCGGCGGCGGTGGGCGCCGAGGAGCGCGCCGACGCGGGCGCGGTGGAGGAGGCGCTGGAGGAGGGGGCAACAGACACGGATACCGTCCTGGAGGTTCGCGGGAGCGCGCACGAGCCAGCCCGGAGCGGTGCTCGGTGCGCGAGGGAGAAATGCGAATTCAGCAGGACGGATGACACACGCAGCCTGCATAGCGGACGAGGTCCATATGGACCCTCCGCCACAGGCGCACATCGGTGTCGGTCACGATCCGGAGTAGACCACGGGGGTGGAGGCCGGTCAACCCCGGCTCGGAATGCGGGCGCGGGCGCCCTCTCCGCACGCCGTTCAAGCCGTACGCCGCCCGCTGACGCAGCCCTCCACCCGCTGACGCACCCCCTCCGGCCTGCCGGCGCGGACCCCGCTCACACCGAGCGCCGTGCCGCCTTCGCCGCCCCCGCAGACTCCGCCGAGCTCTCCTCCTCGCCCGTACGGTCCGGTCGCCCCGCGCCGTCCCCGGTTCCCGTCGGCGTCGTCGGTCCGCCCAGCGCCGCTTCGGCCGCCGCGTACAGCTCGGCCGGGCGCACCCCGGACAGGGCGGTGACCAGGTGCCCGTCGGGGCGGACGAGCAGGACCGAGTGGGCCGCGGCCCCGGGATAGCTCTCCGCGACGAGCAACTCGGCGGGGTGCGGCAGGGCCGTGACCGCCGCGGCGAGCCGCGGCATGATCCCGGCCGTCACCCAGTGCCGCCGCTCCCACACCACAGTGCCCGGCGCGACGAGGACGACGATCAGGTGCCCGAGCCCGAGGCGGTCCCGCAGCTGGACGAAGGATCCGTCCGGTGCGGTCACCCGCACATCGGCGACCGGTGCTCCGGGCTCCGTGTCGACCGCGGTGACGGACTCGGAGGGGGAGGGCGCCAGCGGTGAATCGGCGTACGACGAGGGAGCGCCGAGCGGGCCGCGCCCCACATGGCCGTCCGTGAGGAGCGTGTCGTGCCCGCGCGCGGTCCCTGGGACGTACGAGCGCAGGCCCTTGCTGCCGCGCAGCGCGGGCAGCGACTGGTCGGCGGCGCGCAGGCGGGCGGCCACACCGGCCCGGCGTTCGACCTGGTAGCTGTCGAGCAGCGGTTCGCGCGCGCCGTGGTGCCAGCCGAGCGCCAGCTTCCACGCGAGGTTGTCGGCGTCCCGCAGCCCTTCGTCGAGCCCCTGGGTGCCGAGCGCGCCGAGCAGGTGTGCGGCGTCCCCGGCGAGGAAGGCACGGCCGACCCGCCACCGTCGGGCGAGTCGGTGGTGGACGGTGTGCACGCCCGTGTCGAGCAGTTCGTACGGCGGTGTGGAGCCCCCGCACCAGCCCGCGAGGGTCTCCCGGATGCGGACGACGAGGGCGTCGGGCGTCACCAGGTCGCCGCGCGGCGGCAGCAGCCAGTCGAGCCGCCACACCCCGCCCGCCAGCGGTCGGCCCGCGACCTCGGCGCCTCCGTGGCGCCACGGAGGCATCCGGTGCAACAACGCCTGACCCGGCCAGGGAAGTTCCGTGCGCAGCGCGGCCACGGCGTGTCGCTCGACGGCCGTACGTCCCGGGAAGCGGACGTCGAGGAGTTTGCGCACCGTGGAGCGCGGTCCGTCGCAGCCCACCAGGTAACTGCCCCGCCACCACGTGCCCTTGGGCCCGCGTGTGTGTGCGGTCACTCCGCCGGCGTCCTGTTCCAGGGAGTCGAGCTTGCTGTCCACCGCGATCTTGACGAGCCGCTCGTCGGCGACGGCTTCGCGCAGCGCGGCGGTCAGCACGTGCTGCGGCAGGTGCAGCGGGGCGGGGATCTCCTCGCCGAAGTCGAGCTCCCGCATCAGCTGCTTGCGCCGTACGGAGCGCCAGCCCGTCCACCGGGCGCCGGATTCCGTGTCACCGAACGAGTGACCCGCGAGCCGTTCGGCGAACGCCGCCGTGTCGTCGCGGAGCACGACGGTCCGCGCGGGGCGCTGTTCGTCCTTGCCGGGTCCCTCGTCGAGGACGACGGTGGGCACCGAGTGCCGGGCGAGGGCGAGGGCGAGCGCGAGTCCGACGGGACCCGCGCCGACGACGATCACCGGGTCCACGGCGCGCACCCTCCGGCCCGACGGGCTCCGAGGGTCCGGGCTGCCCGGAGTGGCTGGACGTACGTACAGGAACTGGCAGTTGGAGCCCGGTGCACGATCACAGAACGTATGCAACCTATTGCCGGTGCTTGCGTCAAGCGACGACGGCCGTAACGCGACCTCCGACGCCACTGCCCTGTCGGATCGTCACATCAATCGTCAGTTCCCGTCGTCGAGTGCCCATTTCCCCTACGAGGGCAGTCCGAGAAGGCGGCCAAGAAAGTGGGGGAGGCAGCGGCCCCACGGGCGCTGCCTCCCCCACCTCTCGGCTTCAGAGCCTGTCGTGCGCTCAGTTCGTCTTGCTGGGCGGCTCGTCGGGCTTGTCGCGCTTGTCGGTGCTACCGGCGTCCGTCGCGGTGCTCTTGGGGCTCGCCGCGACCGTGTCGGCCGGCTGCGGGCCGTCGACCGCCGGGCCGTGGGCTTCGGACGGGTCGAGAGCTCCGGGAGCCTCGGCCGGCTCGGCGGCAGCGGCGACGGCGATGCCCGTCTTGGCGCGACGCCCACGCTTCTCCACCCAGGTGGCGAGCCCGGAGAGAGCCATGCACATCGCCACGTAGATCGTGCCGACGACCATGATCACCGGAACGTAGATGTACTGACCGTTGACGAGGGTCGTGTTGGCCAGCTGGCGGGCCGCGTACAGCAGTTCCGCGTACGTGATGATGTAGCCGAGCGACGTGTCCTTGAGCGTGACCACCAGCTGGCTGATGATCGTCGGCAGCATGGACCTGACCGCCTGCGGCAGCAGCAGCATCGTCATCACCTGGGACTTGCGCAGCCCCAGTGCGTACGCCGCCTCCACCTGACCGCGCGGCACGGCGTTGAAACCGGCCCGCAGGACCTCGGCCTGCACCGCGCCGTTGTAGATGGCCAGACCGATGACCAGGGCCCAGAAGCCGTTGTTCTCCCCGACGATGCCCAGGTCACTCTTGTAGGTGAGGAAGAGCACCCAGAGGGCGTAGATCGTGATCAGCAGCGGGATGGCACGGAACAGCTCGATGAACCCCGTGGCCGACCAGCGGATCGCCCGATGATCCGACGCGCGGGCGACCGCGAGCAGCGCACCGATCACCAGGGACAGCGCACCGGCGAGCGCGAAGACCTTCAGTGTGGTGAAGACGCCGTCACGGATGGCGACACGCACGTTGGTGTAGTTGAAGGTGTTCCAGACCTCGGACGCGAAGTGGCCCCGGTCGTTGAGCCGCATGATCACGAAAACGATGAGGCCGATGATCGCGGCCGTGCCGATCACGGAGTAGATGCGGTTGCGCACCCGGGCCCTGGGACCCGGAGCGTCGTACAGGACGCTGGAGCTCATCGTGCGACCTCCAGGCTCCGCTCGAGCAGCCGGAACAGGCCGCTGATGGTGAATGTGATCACGAGGTAGCCGAGCGACACCCACAGGAAGAGCCAGGCGATGGCGAAGCCCTGGTCGCTGAGGATCTTCTGCCACCCGAACAGTTCCGTCACGCTGAATGCGCCCGCGATGGCGGAGTTCTTGGTCAACGCGATGAAGATGCTGCTCAGCGGCGGCAGCACGGTCCGCACGGCCTGGGGCAGGACGATCGTCCCGAGGGTCTGGAAGAACGTCATGCCCAGCGAGCGGGCGGCCTCGGCCTGCCCGAGCGGCACGGTGTTGATACCGGACCGCACGGCTTCGCAGACGAACGACGAGGTGTAGACGCTGAGCACGATCAGCGCCTTGGTCCACGGGTCGAAGCCGAAGTCGAAGACCTGCGGCACGGCGAACCAGATGGTCAGGAAGAGCAGCGTGAGCGGCGTGTTCCGGAACAGGGTGACCCAGGCGGTGCCGAAGAACCGCAGCGGCGGTACCGGGGAGACCCGGAAACCGGCGAGCACGACACCAAGGAACAGCGCGAGCACGCTGCTGGCCACAGTCAGCCAGACCGTGCCTATGAATCCCTCGCGGAATTCCGCGAAGTGGTCGAGCAGTACATTCACGGGGATGTCCTCGTGGGCGGCAGTGGTCGGGCAGGGCGAGCCGGCCCCCGTACACACCGCGATGCGTACGGGGAACCGGTCAACTCACTGCCGGGGAGTTGGACGGACAGGAAGGGGTGCGGTCAGTAGCGCTCGAGGGCCGGCGGCTCGGTGTACTTCGACTTCGACAGGCCGAGCGTCGCGTCGTACGCCTTCTTGTAGTCACCGTTCTTCTGGTGCGCCTCGACGGCGTCCGAGACGGCGTTGCGCAGGGCCTTGTCGTCCTTGTTCATGCCGATGCCGTACGGCTCCTTGGTGAAGGGCTTGCCGACGACCCGCAGCGCCTTCGGCTGCTGCGCCGCGTACCCCTTGAGGATGGCGTCGTCAGTGGTGACGGCGTCGACCTCCTTGTTGATGAGCTGCTGCACGCACTCGGAGTACTTGGCCAGCTCGACGGTCTTCGCGCCGTACTTCGACTTCTTGATCTCCTGGAGCGGAGTGGAGCCGACGATCGAGCAGACCTTCTTGCCCTTCACGGAGTCCGGCCCCGTGATGTCCTTCTCATCCGAGCGGACGAGGAGGTCGGCGCCCGCCATGAAGTACGGACCGGCGAAGCCGACCTGCTTCTTGCGCTCGTCGTTGATCGTGTACGTACCTACGTAGAGGTCGACGTCGCCCTTGGAGATGGTGGTCTCGCGGACGCCGGAGTCGATCGTCTTGAACTCGATCTGGTCGGGCTTGAAGCCGAGGTCGGCCGCGACCATCTTGGCGATCTCGATGTCGAAGCCGGAGCGCTTGCCGGCGCTGTCCTTGAAGCCCAGGTACGGCTGGTCGTCCTTGGCGCCGATGACGATCTTGCCGGACTTCTGGGCCTTCTTCAGGACCGAGGAGTCGACCTTCACGTCGGACTTCACGGCGTACGTGGGCAGCTTCGGCGCGTTCTTCCCGCCGGTCGGGTCCTTCGGCTTGTCGCCGGCGGTGCCCTCCTCGCCGCCGCATGCCGTGGCGGTCAGGGCGAGAGCGGCGACGACGGCCGCCGCAGCAGCGGACTTGCGGAGCTTCATGGTGAACATCCTCTGTTTCGACTGGTGTTGAGACGGCGTGGGAGCCTCAGTGCTTAAGGATCTTCGACAGGAAGTCCTTGGCCCGGTCGCTGCGCGGGTTGTTGAAGAACTGATCCGGCACGGCCTCTTCGACGATCCGGCCGTCTGCCATGAAGACGACACGGTTGGCCGCGGAACGGGCGAAGCCCATCTCGTGGGTGACGACGATCATCGTCATCCCGTCCCGGGCGAGCTGCTGCATGACCTCTAGGACCTCGTTGATCATCTCCGGGTCGAGCGCCGACGTGGGCTCGTCGAAGAGCATCACCTTGGGGTCCATCGCCAACGCGCGCGCAATGGCGACGCGTTGCTGCTGGCCACCGGAGAGCTGCGCGGGGTACTTGTCGGCCTGGGAGGCGACGCCCACGCGGTCGAGCAGAGCGCGTGCCTTCGTCTCTGCCTCGGCCTTGCCGATCTTGCGCACCTTGGTCTGGCCCAGTGTCACGTTCTCGAGCACGGTCTTGTGCGCGAAAAGGTTGAAGGACTGGAAGACCATGCCCACGTCCGCGCGGAGCCTCGCCAGCTCCTTGCCCTCCTGGGGCAGCGGCTTGCCGTCGATCGAGATGTCTCCCGAATCGATCGTCTCCAGGCGGTTGATGGCGCGGCACAGAGTCGACTTGCCGGACCCGGAGGGGCCGATCACGACGACGACCTCACCGCGGGCGATGGTCAGGTCGATGTCCTGGAGGACGTGCAGAGCGCCGAAGTGCTTGTTGACGTTCTTCAGCACGACCAGGTCGTCCGCCTCGGGCGGTATGGCGTCCTTGGTCACCGATACTTCGGTCACGGCTTGTTGCTCCATCCTCCTCGGTTGGGAGGACAGTAATAACCCAGTGCGACCAGCGTCATTACATCTGAGGGGAAATTGAGCATAACGATCCGGCCGCAACCGGACACACCGTGTGAAGAGGGTCTACGGAGTGCGTACCGGGTGGGTAACGGAACGTGCCCGGGGCCTGAACCCTCTTGACGTGGTCCTTATCCATCGGAGTGGATGCCTTGGTGCGCTCGCGCGATGACGAGCCACGATTACCGGCCGCAACGGAACGACGGATGAACTGGAGGGGGCCCGTATGAGACTGCTGCTCGTCGAGGACGACGATCATGTGGCCGCCGCCCTGTCCGCCGTCCTGGCCAGGCACGGCTTCGACGTCGTGCACGCCCGCAGCGGCGAGGAGGCGCTGCAGGCCCTGCTGCCCGCGGAAGCGCCCCCCTTCGGAGTGGTGCTTCTCGACCTGGGTCTGCCCGACCAGGACGGCTACGAGGTGTGCGGCAAGATCCGCAAGCGCGGCTCGACGCCAGTGATCATGGTGACGGCCCGTTCGGACGTACGCTCCCGGATCCACGGCCTGAACCTCGGAGCCGATGACTACGTAGTGAAGCCGTACGACACCGGGGAACTCATCGCCCGCATCCACGCCGTCATCCGGCGGCCCGCCCCCGGCGATGCACCGGCGTCGGGCGACAGCGACCTGAGGCTCGGTCCCGTACGCATCGAACTGCCCACCCGGCAGGTCAGCGTGGACGGTTCGGTCGTCCAGCTGACCCGCAAGGAGTTCGACTTGCTGGCCCTTCTGGCGCAGCGCCCCGGAGTGGTGTTCCGCCGGGAACAGATCATCAGCGAAGTGTGGCGCACCAGTTGGGAGGGGACCGGGCGCACGCTGGAGGTGCACGTGGCGTCCCTGCGCTCCAAGCTGCACATGCCGGCCCTGATCGAGACCGTGCGCGGCGTCGGCTACCGCCTCGTCGCCCCGGCCGCCTGACCGGAAGCGAGGACAGGTGCGCTCCCGCCTCCTCCCGCTGCTGATCGTCCTCATGGCGGGCGTCCTGCTCGCGCTCGGCTTTCCGCTCGCCGTCAGCGTCGCCGCGGCCCAGCAGCAGAAGGTGGTCGTCGACCGGATCGACGACACGGCCCGTTTCGCCTCACTCGCGCAGTTCGTCACCAAACGTCCCACGGGGCCCCTGGGTATGGGGAGCACTGACGAGCGCCGCGAGACGCTGCAGAACGAACTGGACGACTACTACGGCGTCTACGGCATCCGCGCGGGCGTCTTCTACCGCGACGACGGCGCCATGGCCCAGTCCCCGAACGACTGGTTCCTGCCTCGCCACGGAGCCCTGCGGGACGCCTTCGAGGAAGCGCTCCGCTCCCGAGGCAGCCACGACCCCGAGCAGGTGTGGCCGTGGCAGCGGGGGCGGCTGGCCGTCGCCTCTCCGGTGATCAAGGACGGCGACGTCATCGCCGTCGTCGTCACGGACTCACCGACCGGGCGCATGCGTTCGGAGACGCTGCGCGGCTGGCTGCTGATCGCCGCAGGCGAGTCGGCGGCCATGCTCCTTGCCGTCGGTGCGGCCCTGCGGCTCACCGGCTGGATCCTGCGCCCTGTGCGGGTCCTGGACGCGACCACGCACGACATCGCGACCGGGCGGCTCAAGTCCCGGGTCGCCGCTGCGGGCGGGCCGCCGGAACTGAGGCGCCTGGCCCATTCGTTCAACGAGATGGCCGACAACGTCCAGGACGTGCTCGAGCAGCAGCGCGCCTTCGTCGCCGACGCCTCCCACCAGCTGCGCAACCCTCTCTCGGCGCTGCTGCTCCGCATCGAGCTCCTCGCCCTCGAACTGCCCGAGGGCAGCGAAGAGGTCGCCTCGGTCCGCACCGAGGGCAAGCGGCTGGCCCAGGTCCTCGACGATCTGCTCGACCTCGCGCTCGCCGAGCACGCCGCCGCGGACCTGAGCGTCATCGACATCGGGGAGCTGACGGCCGAGCGCGTCGGCGCCTGGCGGCCGCTCGCCGACGAGCGGGGCGTGCGGCTGACGGGGGAGTGCCCGGCCACCACCGGCTGGGCCGACCCGATCGCCCTGTCCAGCGCGCTGGACGCGGTGATCGACAACGCCCTGAAGTTCACGCCCGAGGGCGGAGCCGTGCAGGTGGCGGTCTCTTCGGGCAACGGGACGACGACCGTCGTGATCACCGACGGCGGGCCCGGCCTCACCGACGACGAGCTCGCCCGCGTCGGCGACCGCTTCTGGCGCAGCAACCGTCACCAGAACGTGCAGGGCTCGGGGCTGGGCCTCTCCATCTCACGGGCCCTGCTCGCGTCGGGCGGCGGCTCCATCGCGTACGCACGCCATGAACCGCACGGTCTGAAGGTGACGGTCGGCGTCCCGCGCAGCGAGCCCCCTGCAGGGGGCTGAGAGGGCCGCTCAGCGCCGCGCGCGAGGGCTCAGGGCTTCACCGAGCGGTAGTAGCGGCGCGCCCCGTCGTGGAGCGGCAGCGGGTCCGTGAACAGTGCGGTGCGCAGATCCACCACCTGTGCCGCGTGCACCTCATCGCCGATGTGATCGCGGCTGTCGATGACGGTGCGGGTCAGCTGCTCGGTCAGCTCGGGATCGGTGCGGTCCGTGGTCACCAGGAGGTTCGCCACGGCGAGCGTCGGCACGGCGGAGCCCTGCTGGGCCTCGGGGTAGGCGTCCGCCGGCATCGTCGCGGCCCGGTAGTAGCG
The DNA here is from genome assembly GCF_040609235.1 of Streptomyces sp. NPDC004732. Taxonomy (NCBI): domain Bacteria; kingdom Bacillati; phylum Actinomycetota; class Actinomycetes; order Kitasatosporales; family Streptomycetaceae; genus Streptomyces; species Streptomyces sp. NPDC004732. Next base: position 1,044,938 of record NZ_JBEXJR010000001.1, on the reverse strand, counting down.
CGAGCCGCCGCCCTGCTTGTGCAGCGCTTCGACGAGGTAGCCGAGCTTCACGAGCTTGATGTCCATCTCCTCGGAGAGGGCGCGCACGGAATTGGTCGGAAGCCCGCCCGACCAGAAGAACGCCTCGATGGACCGGTTCTTCAGAAGGCTGGGCATGGTGTCGATCCCGGCGGCCACGGGCTTGATGTCCGTGGTCGGGTCGAGGCCCGCGGCGTCAAGCACCCGGTCGGCTATCAGCCGCACCCCCGAGTGGTCCTGGCCCACCGCCACGCGCTTGTTCCGCAGGTCGGCGACGTCATTGATCTTCGAGGACCGGGGCACGACGAGCTGTACGTAGTCGTCGTACAGGCGCGTGCACCCCCGCAGCCGGTGCCAGCCCGGTGCGCCGTCGAGGCGGTACGTCTCGACCGCGTCGGCGGCCGCGATCGTGAAGTCGGACTTCCCGGTGGCCACGCGCGCGACGTTCTGCTGCGACCCCTCGCTGTTGAGGAGCTCGACGTCGACGTCCGGCATGTCCTGGGAGATCGCCGTCTCCAGGAGCTTGCCGTACCGCTCGTACACGCCCTCCCGCACGCCCGTGCTGAACGAGATCCGCCCGCTCGGGGAGTCCTCACCCACGGGCAGCAGCCACCACAGCAGCAGACCGAACACCACGAGAGCCGCGGCCGAACCCTGGAGGGCGCGGCGCCTGCCGATGTGGGGGAGTGCCTTGAGCATGCGCGCGATCCTGCCAGTCCACTCACCGTGATGACCAGGGGAGAGCTCACACCGAAGCCGCCGTGGAGCCCGGCCGCCGGTGCCTCAGTCGCAATCCGCGGGCACGCGCGCGTGGCGACCCCGTACCCTGGGGTCGAGATGAGCGCGAAGACTTACGAGGTGCGCACCTACGGGTGCCAGATGAACGTCCATGACTCCGAGCGGCTCTCCGGGCTGCTGGAGGACGCCGGTTACGAGCGTGCGCCCGAAGGAGCCGACGGCGACGCCGACGTCGTCGTCTTCAACACGTGCGCCGTGCGAGAGAACGCCGACAACCGTCTGTACGGCAATCTCGGCCGCCTGGCGCCGATGAAGACCAAGCGTCCAGGGATGCAGATCGCCGTCGGCGGCTGCCTGGCGCAGAAGGACCGCGACACCATCGTCAAGCGGGCACCCTGGGTCGACGTCGTCTTCGGTACGCACAACATCGGCAAGCTGCCGGTCCTCCTGGAGCGCGCCCGCGTCCAGGAAGAGGCGCAGGTCGAGATCGCAGAGTCGCTCGAAGCCTTCCCGTCGACGCTGCCGACCCGCCGCGAGAGCGCGTACGCGGCATGGGTCTCCATCTCCGTCGGCTGCAACAACACCTGCACCTTCTGCATCGTGCCCGCACTGCGCGGCAAGGAGAAGGACCGCAGGACGGGCGACATCCTCGCGGAGATCGAGGCGCTCGTCGGCGAGGGCGTCTCCGAGATCACCCTCCTCGGACAGAACGTGAACGCGTACGGCTCCGACATCGGCGACCGTGAGGCCTTCAGCAAGCTCCTGCGGGCCTGCGGAAAGATCGAGGGCCTGGAGCGCGTGCGCTTCACCTCCCCGCACCCGCGTGACTTCACCGACGACGTGATCGCCGCCATGGCCGAGACGCCGAACGTGATGCCGCAGCTCCACATGCCGATGCAGTCCGGCTCGGACCCGATCCTCAAGGCGATGCGCCGCTCGTACCGGCAGGATCGTTTCCTGGGCATCATCGAGAAGGTCCGCGCCGCCATGCCGGACGCGGCCATCTCCACCGACATCATCGTGGGCTTCCCCGGCGAGACCGAGGAGGACTTCGAGCAGACGATGCACGCGGTCCGCGAGGCCCGCTTCGCGAACGCCTTCACCTTCCAGTACTCCAAGCGTCCCGGGACCCCGGCGGCCACCATGGAGGGCCAGATCCCCAAGGAGGTCGTCCAGTCGCGTTACGAGCGCCTGGTGGCCGTCCAGGAGGAGATCTCCTGGGAGGAGAACAAGAAGCAGGTCGGCCGCACCCTGGACCTGATGGTCGCCGAGGGCGAGGGCCGCAAGGACGGCGCCACACACCGCCTCTCCGGCCGTGCCCCCGACAACCGTCTCGTCCACTTCACCAAGCCGGACACCGAGGTGCGCCCCGGTGACGTCGTGACCGTCGAGATCACGTACGCCGCGCCGCACCACCTGCTCGCCGAGGGCGCCGTGTTGAACGTGCGTCCCACGCGCGCGGGCGACGCCTGGGAGAAGCGGAACACCGAGGCGGCCGCGAAGCCCGCGGGTGTGATGCTGGGGCTGCCGAAGATCGGTGCTCCGGCGCCGCTTCCCGTGGCGACGGGCAGCGGCTGCGGCTGCGACTGACCGGGCGGACGGTTCCTTTCCGCCCACGGGGGCGCGTTACTCTGCGGATCATGCTTGTCGCCGCAGCCGTCTGCCCCTCCCCGCCGCTGCTCGTTCCCGAGGTCGCCGCGGGTGCCACCCCTGAAATGGACGCCGCGCGCGCGGCGTGCTCGGACGCCATCGCGGTGCTCGCCGCCGCGCGGCCCGACCGGCTCGTCGTGATCGGGCCCGCCGAGCAGAGCGGGCGTGGACCGCATCCGCAGGGCGCGCGCGGGTCGTTCCGGGGTTTCGGGATGGACGTCGACGTCCACCTCGGGCCAGTCGGGGCCGAAGTCGAAGCCGTGCAGCGTGAGCTTCCGACGTCGCTCGCCGTCGCAGGCTGGCTGCTCGGGCGCACCCAGTGGTCCACCGCGCCGGTGGAAGGTCTCGGTGTGGGGGAACCACTTGCGGCCGAGCGGTGTATCCAAGTCGGAGAAGAAATCGGGGCCCTGGCCGACCGGGTGGCACTGCTGGTGATGGGCGACGCCAGCGCGTGCCGCACGCTGAAGGCGCCGGGGTACCTCGACGAGCGGGCGGCCGGCTTCGACGCGGAGGTCGGGCGGGCCCTCGGCGAGGCCGACGTCGCGGCGCTGAAGGCGCTGGACGCGGGGCTCGCGTACGAACTGAAGGCGGCGGGCCGTGCCCCGTGGCAGGTGCTCGCGGGCGCCGCGGACGGCGCCGCGCTGCGCGGTGAGCTGCTCTACGAGGACGCGCCGTACGGCGTGGGGTACGTGGTGGCTGCCTGGTCGTAGCCGACCAGGACACACGGTGGCGGCCGCGAAGCGAGGTGCTCCGCGGCCGTCCGCCGCTGCCGTTCAGGAAGCCGGAGGTGGCGACGGAGGCGTCGGAGGGGTGGCGCTGCCGCCCGCGTCCTTGCCCTCGTCGGATCCGGCGACGCGGTCGAGGGCGTCCTTGGCTTTGCCCGTGCCCGCCTGGATCTTGTCGCTGTACTTGCCCTTGGTCTTCTCGTCGACCACCTTCGCGGCCCTGTCCAGGCCCTGGTCGATCTTGTCCCCGTGCTGCTGCGCGAGGTCCGAGACCTTGTCCTTGGCAGGGGCGAGCTTGGCTTTCAGTTGGTCCAGGAAGCCCATGGGTCCACCTTCCCTCGCTGGGGAGCTACTTGCGGGCGCCCTCGCCGGCCTCGTTGTCGGCCGCCTTCTCCGCGGACTGCTGCTTCGGAATCTCCACGCCCTCCGCCTCAGCCGCTTCGGCGGTCTCCGCGGACTTGTCCTCGGCAGCGGCCTCGGTGTCGGAATCGGCCTCGGCAGCAGGCTTCGCATCGGTGTCGGCCTCGGAGGCACTCTCGGCCTCTTCCGGCTCGGCCGTCAGCGTGGCCGCTGCCGCGTCGGTTGTCGACGCCTCGTCGCTGTCCTTGGACTTCCGGCGGAAACGTGCAAAAACGCCCATATCTACTCCATACGTTACTCGTGTGGGCGAAATCCCGCCCCACCCGGTGCGTCCCATTGCGTCGCCCGGGTCATCGGTCCTCGAAACCGGCGGCCGGAACCTCGCAACAGGCAACGACCTCAGAGCCGTGCCGTCACGTAGCTCGTTCGGGGATGGGGCCCGACGTTTGCGAGACTGGGGCGGTGAGTAGCTCAGCCCCCGCCCCGCGGGTCATCGCAGTCGTCGGTCCGACCGCGGCAGGAAAGTCCGATCTGGGCGTTTTTCTCGCCCAGCGCCTCGGCGGCGAAATCGTCAACGCCGACTCGATGCAGCTGTACCGAGGGATGGATATCGGGACCGCCAAGCTGACGCCCGATGAGCGCGGCGGCGTACCCCACCATCTCCTCGACATCTGGGACGTCACGGAGGCGGCCAGCGTCGCCGAGTACCAGAAGCTGGCCCGCGCCGAGATCGACCGGCTCCTCGCGGAAGGACGCTGGCCGATCCTCGTCGGCGGCTCCGGCCTCTACGTCCGGGGCGCCGTGGACCACCTGGAGTTTCCCGGCACCGACCCCGCCGTGCGGGCCCGTCTGGAGGAGGAGCTCACGCTGCGCGGCTCCGGGGCCCTGCACGCCCGCCTCGCCGCCGCGGACCCCGAGGCGGCCCGCGCCATCCTGCCCAGCAACGGCCGCCGGATCGTCCGCGCCCTGGAGGTCATCGAGATCACCGGCAAGCCCTTCACCGCCAACCTTCCCAGCCACGAATCCGTCTACGACACGATCCAGATCGGCGTCGACGTGGCACGCCCCGAACTCGACGAACGCATCGCCACGCGCGTGGACCGCATGTGGGAGCGGGGCCTGGTCGACGAGGTGCGCGCGCTGGAGGCGCAGGGGCTGCGAGAGGGGCGCACGGCGGCGCGCGCGCTCGGCTACCAGCAGGTGCTCGCGGCGCTCGCGGGAGAGTGCACCGAGGAGGAGGCGCGCGCCGAAACCGTGCGCGCCACCAAGCGCTTCGCGCGCCGTCAGGACTCCTGGTTCCGCCGTGACCCGCGGGTGCACTGGCTCAGTGGGGCCCTCGCCGACCACGAGGAACTCCCGGCACGCGCGCTGGCGTTGGTCGAACGACCGGTCACAGCCTGATCACGTGATTGCATCGGGACGCTCCGGCGGTCATCCCGGCACCTGACACCGTGCCATCATCGACCATCGATCGACCGGTGAAGTCCGAAGTGGGAGGGCGCGTGGCGATGGAGGCCGGCCCTCGTGACACCGCACATGACGGCGGAGAGCAGCTGAGTCCCGACGGTCCCGACGAGACGTCGGGCGGAGTGACGGACGACGGTCCCGGTGCGGACGAGATGTCGGCGGAGGCCGAGGTCGAGGTCGAGCTGCGCCCCCAGCCCCGGCTGCGCATCTGGCAGCTCGCGCCCATCGTGATCCTGGCCGCGGTCGGTTCCCTGATGTTCGCCTTCCCGCTCGCCTTCGAGTTCGGTGACGGCGGCGCGGTGGTCGCCATGCTCGGACTGCTCATCAGCTGCTGCGCCGCCGGGTGGGGCATGATGGCTGCCCGCCGCGTGGGCCACACCTGGCCCGGGCTGCCCGAGCGCGGCTCCGGGCACCGCCCGGACTGGCGGGTCGTCTCGGGGTACGCCCTGGTGCTGCTGGGCGCTGTGGTCCTCGCCGTGTGGCGGGTCGCAAGGCTCCGCTGAGCACACCGCCCGGACCGCGTGTCGTAGCCACCCCGTACGATCGAGGAATGAGCACGCGGATCGCCTTCCTCAAGGGGCACGGGACCGAGAACGACTTCGTGATCATCCCCGACTCCGACAACGCCATCGAGCTGTCCCCGGCAGCTGTGGCCGCCCTGTGCGACCGCCGCGCGGGCATCGGTGGCGACGGCCTCCTCCATGTCGTACGCTCCGCCGTCCACCCCGAGGCCAGCCATCTCGCGGACCGCGCCGAGTGGTTCATGGACTACCGCAACGGCGACGGTTCGATCGCGGAGATGTGCGGCAACGGAGTGCGGGTCTTCGCCCGCTACCTGCAGCGCGCCGGGCACGCCGTCGAGGGCGACCTGGCGGTGGCCACCCGTGGTGGCGTGAAGACCGTGCACATCGCCAAGGCGGAGTCCGGCGGCGAGATCACCGTCGGCATGGGCAGAGCGTCGCTCCCCGAAGGGGACGTCACCGTCTCGGTCGGCGACCACCGCTGGCCCGCGCGGAACGTGAACATGGGCAATCCGCACGCGGTCGCCTTCATCGACGACCTCTCCGAAGCGGGCAATCTCTACGAGGCACCCCCTTTCAGCCCCGCCTCCGCCTACCCGGACGGGGTGAACGTCGAATTCGTCGTCCCCCGGGGCCCGCAGCACGTCGCCATGCGCGTGCACGAGCGCGGCGCGGGCGAGACCCGCTCCTGCGGCACCGGCGCGTGCGCCGTGGCCGTGGCGGCGGCCCGCAAGGACGGCCTGGACCCGGCCGTGACCGGCTCCCCGGCCACCTACACCGTCGACCTGCCCGGCGGACGTCTGGTGATCACCGAGCGGCCCGACGGCGAGATCGAGATGACGGGCGGCGCCGTGATCGTCGCCGAGGGCGAGATCGCATCCGAATGGCTCGAAACGGCATCCGCATGAACTGTCGCTCGAATGGGTGATCCGTTTCACGCTCGGCGAGAGGCGGTCAGCACCACGTGATGGGCTCGGTAGCATCAAGCACCGGCCCGGACGGAGTACGCCGCCGTCCGCACACCGCCGGTCGAAGCAGCCGGAGGTGCTCATGAGTGCGGAGGCCACGAACCCTGCCACGCCCGGCCCCGTGACGTCAGGGGTCCAGCGCAAGCGCGGCCGTGCGCGTCTCGATCTGCGCAGGCTCGGCCGGGCCGCCCTGCTCGGATCAGGCACCCGGGACCGTCTCCCCGACGCGATCGGCCATGTGGCGGAGGCCCACAGGGGCCACTATCCGGACGCGGACCTGGAGCCACTGCGCCGCGCGTGGGTCCTCGCGGAGTCCTCGCACCGGGGCCAGACACGCAAGAGCGGCGAGCCGTACATCACACACCCGCTCGCGGTCACCCTGATCCTCGCCCAACTCGGCGCCGAGATCACGACCTTGACCGCCTCCCTGCTCCACGACACCGTCGAGGACACGGACGTCACACTCGACCAGGTGCGGACCGAGTTCGGCGACGACGTCTGCTATCTGGTCGACGGCGTCACGAAGCTGGAGAAGGTCGACTACGGAGCGGCGGCCGAGCCCGAGACCTTCCGCAAGATGCTCGTAGCCACCGGCAACGACGTACGCGTCATGTCGATCAAGCTCGCCGACCGCCTGCACAACATGCGCACGCTCGGCGTCATGCGGCCCGAGAAACAGGCCCGCATCGCCAAGGTCACCCGAGACGTGCTCATTCCGCTCGCCGAGCGCCTCGGCGTGCAGGCGCTCAAGACCGAGCTGGAGGACCTCGTCTTCGCGATCCTCCACCCGGAGGAGTGCGCCCAGGTCAAAACCATGATCGCCGCCAATGGCGAGAGTGCGGGGGACCCTCTCGGGGACATTGCGGGCGAGGTGCGCGGCGTGCTGCGCGACGCGGGCATCACCGCCGAAGTGCTCATCAGGCCACGGCACTCGGTCTCCGTGCACCGCGTGCACCGCAAGCGCGGCGAACTGCGCGCGTCGGACTTCGGCCGCCTCCTCGTACTCGTGACCGAGGACGCCGACTGTTACGGAGTCCTCGGCGAGCTGCACACCTGCTTCACGCCGGTCGTCTCGGAGTTCAAGGACTTCATCGCCGTACCGAAGTTCAACCTCTACCAGTCGCTGCACACGGCCGTGACCCGCTCCGACGGCGAGGTCGCCGAAGTCCTCATCCGCACGCACCAGATGCACCAGGTCGCGGAGGCGGGCGTCGTCGCCCTGCACAATCCCTACGCTCCTCCTTCGGAGGAGCCGTCCGACAGCGTCGACGACGAGCGCGTGGACCCGACCAGGCCCGGCTGGCTCTCCCGGCTCCTCGACTGGCAGCAGGCCGCCCCCGACCCGGACACGTTCTGGTCGACGCTGCGGGAGGACCTCGCCCAGGACCGCGAGATCGCCGTCTTCCGGCCCGACGGCGGCACGCTCGGCCTGCCCGCCGGTGCCAGCTGCGTGGACGCCGCGTACGCCCAGTACGGCGAGGACGCCCACGACTGCATCGGCGCACGCGTCAACGGCCGTCTGGCGACGCTCAGCACGGTCCTACGGGACGGCGACACGGTCCAGCTGCTCATGGGCCAGGACCTCACGTCCGGGCCCTCGCGCGAGTGGCTGGACCATGCGCGCACGCCTGCCGCGCGGATCGCCATCCGGCGCTGGCTCACCACGCATCCCGCACCCGCGGCCGCCGCGCCGACGCCGTCCGTGGAGCGGCCGCCGCAGCAGGCGCCCGCGGCCGCGCCCAAGGCGGAGGAGTCCGGAGCCGTGCGGCCCGCCGCGGCGAACGCCGTCGTGGACCGCGAGGGTGCCAGCGTGCGCCTCGCCGGCTGTTGTACGCCGGTGCCGCCCGACGACGTCACCGCCTTCGCCGTCCGCGGGGGCGTCGTGACCGTCCACCGGGTCGGCTGCCCGGCCGTGGAGCGCATGAAGGAAGTGGGGCGCCCGGAGATCGGCGTGCGCTGGGGAGACACCGCCGAGTGCCGGGTCACTCTGATCGCCGAATCGTTCGGCCGGGCGCATCTGCTCGCCGACCTCACCGAAGCGATCGCCCTCGAAGGCGTGGCGATCATCTCGGCAACCGTGGAGCCACCGACACAGCAGCGCGTACGCCATACGTACACGCTCCAACTCCCGGACGCCGCACACCTCCCGGGGCTGATGCGGGCGATGCGCGCGGTCCCCGGGGTGTACGACGTGAGCCGCGCGCAGCATCCGGCGGCCGCCGCCAACTGAAGAGCGTCTGCCGCCCGCTGACGAGCCGCCGTCGCCCACTAAAGAGCGGCCGTAGCCCATCGAAGAGGGGACGCACGGCACCCCTGCGGCGACTCGTTCGAGTGGCCCGGCGCGCGCCGTCACCACGCGGAAGACGCGCGCTGATAGCGGTTGTTCATGCTGCTCACCCCTCGGACCACGGCCTCAGGGCCGAAGTCCCTCCGCCCCCCTCGCGTCGCCGCCGCACTGATCGCGGCGGCCGCGTCCGCCGCCCTCGTCGCGGCGAGCGCGCCCTCGCCGGCCACGCCGCTCGGCATCGGCGACCGCCTCTTCCCGCACCTGGGCAACCCCGGATACGACGTGGCGTCGTACGACATCGCCTTCACCTACCGCGGTGACAACCGCAAGCCGCTGGACGCCGTCACCAAGATCGAGGCCGAGGCGACCGCCTCCCTGGATCGCGTGAACCTGGACTTCGCGCACGGCACCGTGCGCTCCGTCGAGGTGAACGGCAAGCGCGCACGCTTCGAGAGCGGCGGCGAGGACCTGGTCGTCACGCCGTCCGCGCCCATCGGGCAGGGCGAGCGGATGCAGATCACCGTCCGGCACACCAGCGATCCCGAGTACGCGAAGGGCACCCAGGGCGGGTGGGTTCGCACCGACGACGGACTCGCCATGGCCAATCAGGCCGACGCCGCCCACCTGGTCTTTCCGTGCAACGACCACCCGGCGGACAAGGCAGAGTTCACGTTCCGGATCACCGCCCCCAAGGGGTACACGGCTGTCGCCAACGGCCTGCCCGTCGGCGCGACCCGGCACGGCAGCGCGACCACGTGGGCGTACCGGCACCACCATCCCATGGCGACCGAGCTGGCCCAGGTGTCGATCGGCCGCTCCACCGTGCTGCGCCGACAGGGCCCGCACGGCCTTCCCGTCCGCGACGTGGTGCCCACCAAGGACCGCAAGGCCGTGGAGCCCTGGCTGAAGAAGACCCCCGGACAGATCGGCTGGATGGAGAAGAAGGTCGGCCGCTACCCCTTCGAGGTCTACGGGGTCCTGATCGCCGGGGCGAAGACCGGCTACGAACTGGAGACGCAGACGCTCTCTCTCTTCGAGAGAGAGCTCTTCACCCGTCCCGAGTACCCCGAGTGGTACGTCGACTCGATCATGGTGCACGAGCTCGCGCACCAGTGGTTCGGCGACAGCGTCAGCCCGCGGTCCTGGTCGGACCTCTGGCTCAACGAGGGCCACGCCACCTGGTACGAGGCCCTCTACGCCGAGGAGAAGGCGAAGAAGCCCGTGACCGACCGTATGCGGGCGGCCTACCGTCAGTCGGACAGCTGGCGAGCGGCCGGTGGGCCGCCGGCCTGGCCGAAGGCGCCCGCACCCGGGAAGAAGATCAGCATCTTCCGCCCCGTCGTCTACGACGGCAGCGCCCTGGTGCTCTACGCCCTGCGCCAGGAGATCGGACACCGGGCCTTCGAGCGCCTGGAGCGGGACTGGGTCCGTCACCACCACGACGGCAACGCCGAGACCGCCGACTTCGTGCGGCTCGCCTCCGAGATCGCCGGGCGTGACCTCGACGGATTCTTCGACGGCTGGCTGTACGGGAAGAAGACGCCGCCGATGCCGGGGCATCCGGACTGGAGTTCCGGGAAATAACCAGGATGACGAGACGGGCCGTGCCGTGCAACCATCGTCAGGTCGACGACGCGGCCCGTCAGGGACATCCCCTCGGGGACATCTCAGGGCACGACCGGCCGGTTCCGGGAATCTCCGGATCACTCCGGGCGTTGTCGAATGTGACGGGTCCCGCATCCGTCGCTTTCCCATCGACGTATCGACGTAAGGACCCAATGACCTCCTCTTCTTCCCCTTCCCAGGACGCACAGAGCTTCGCGCAGAACTACCCCGAAGGTCTTCGGGCCGATGCCCTGATGGAAGAGGACGTCGCCTGGAGCCACGAGATCGACGGAGAGCGGGACGGCGAGCAGTTCGACCGTTCCGAGCGTGCGGCTCTGCGCCGCGTCGCGGGACTCTCCACCGAGCTCGAGGACGTCACCGAAGTCGAGTACCGACAGCTCCGCCTGGAGCGCGTGGTGCTCGTCGGCGTGTGGACTTCGGGCACGGTCCAGGATGCGGAGAACTCCCTCGCCGAGCTGGCCGCACTCGCCGAGACGGCGGGCGCGCTCGTGCTCGACGGCCTCGTCCAGCGCCGCGACAAGCCCGACCCGGCGACGTACATCGGCTCCGGCAAGGCCTTGGAGCTGCGTGACATCGTGCTCGAGACCGGAGCCGACACCGTCGTCTGCGACGGTGAGCTGAGCCCCGGCCAGCTGATCCACCTCGAAGACGTCGTCAAGGTCAAGGTGGTCGACAGGACCGCCCTGATCCTCGACATCTTCGCCCAGCACGCCAAGTCCCGAGAGGGCAAGGCGCAGGTCGCCCTCGCGCAGATGCAGTACATGCTGCCGAGGCTCCGCGGCTGGGGTCAGTCGCTCTCCCGTCAGATGGGTGGCGGCGGCGGTGGCGGCATGGCCACCCGTGGTCCCGGTGAGACCAAGATCGAGACGGACCGGCGACGGATCCGCGAGAAGATGGCGAAGATGCGCCGGGAGATCGCGGAGATGAAGACGGGCCGCGACATCAAGCGGCAGGAGCGCAGGCGCAACAAGGTGCCTTCGGTCGCCATCGCCGGATATACGAACGCGGGCAAGTCCTCGCTGCTCAACCGCCTCACGGGCGCGGGCGTCCTGGTGGAGAACTCGCTGTTCGCCACCCTCGACCCCACGGTCCGCAGGGCAGAGACGCCGAGCGGCCGGATCTACACCCTCGCGGACACCGTCGGGTTCGTCCGGCATCTGCCGCACCACCTCGTCGAGGCCTTCCGCTCCACGATGGAAGAGGTCGGCGACTCCGACCTGATCCTGCACGTGGTGGACGGTTCGCACCCCGTGCCGGAGGAGCAGCTCGCCGCCGTGCGCGAGGTCATCCGCGACGTGGGCGCGACCGACGTGCCCGAGATCGTGGTGATCAACAAGGCGGACGCGGCGGACCCGCTGGTCCTCCAGCGCCTGCTGCGCAACGAGAAGCATGCGATCGCGGTCTCCGCGCGGACCGGCGTCGGCATCGAGGAGCTGCTCGGGCTCATCGACACCGAACTGCCGCGGCCCGAGGTCGAGATCGAGGCCCTCGTTCCGTACACGCACGGACAGCTCGTCTCGCGGGCGCACGCCGAGGGCGAGGTGCTCTCCGAGGAGCACACCGCCGACGGCACCTTGCTCAAGGCGCAGGTGCACGAGGAACTCGCCGCGGAGCTCGCTCCGTACGTGCCTGCGGCGCACTGAACCTCGGCGCACCGCACGTAAGCGCACAAGGCGAAGGCCCGCCCCCTCTCGCAGGGGGCGGGCCTTCGCCGTCTCAGATGCGCCGCGCGACTACTGCGCGCCGTACTTCTTGCTCATCATGTCGTAGACCTGCTCGGCGCCCCGGCCCAGCTGCGGGCCCGCCAGCCAGGTGTTCTCGGCCGGGCCGATCGAGGTGTTCGACACGAGCTTCGTCTTGCCGCCCGACACCCGGAACCAGCCACCGCCGGACGAACCACCGGTCATGGTGCAGCCGATGCGGTACATCGTCGGCAGGGACGGCGACATCGAGAGGCGGCCCGGCTTGTCGACGCACTTGTGCATGATCAGGCCGTTGTACGGGGGAGCGGCCGGGTAGCCCCAGGCGCCCATGGAGCTCACGCTCTGCGCGGCCGGGGTCGAGAAGTCGACATCGAGCGCGTTGCCGACGGTCTCCTCGAGGGACTTGCTGCCCTGCTCCGGCTTCACGTGCAGGACGGCGTAGTCGTACGTCGCACCCGCGCCGCCCGTCGGACCGCCCTCGTTGATCCACTCGTTGGAGGTCGAGACCCAGTCGGCCCAGTACTGGCCGTAGGGGGCGATCTCCTGCGGAGCCGCGTTGCGCAGGTCGGCCTCGGACTTGCCCAGGTCGTTGTAGGAGGGCACGAAGGCGATGTTGCGGTACCAGCCGCCCTTCTGGCCGGCGTGCACGCAGTGGCCCGCGGTCCACACGAGGTTGGACTTGCCCGGGTTGCGCGGGTCCTTCACCACGGTGCCGGAGCAGACCATCGAACCCTCGGGGGAGTCGAAGAAGATCTTGCCGACCGGAGCGGCGTTCTTGTGGTACGGAGTCCGCTCCCGCTTGGCCTGGACCGGCGACGGCTCGGGGTCGGTGCCGCCCTGACCGGCGGCCGCGTCCTTCGAGGCGATCGTCTTGTTCGGGTCCTTGGCCTTCTTCATCCGCTCGGGCTTCCAGAGCCCTTCGATGACCGGGTTGGCGAAGTCCTTGGCCTCCCGGACCCAGTCGCCCTTGTCCCAGTTCGTCCAGGCGCCGTTCTTCCAGTCGTCCAGGTCGATGCCCTTGTCCTTGAGCTTGTCGGCGAAGCCGCCGGGAAGCTGGACGTCGGAACCCGAGTCGGAGCCGTCGGCTCCCTGGGACGAGTTGGTGTCCGGCTTGTCGCTCGCCTTGTCGTCGCTCGGGCCACAGGCCGTGGCGGTGAGTGCCAGGGTCGCTGCGAGCCCGGTGGCGGCGAGCGCCACCCGCCGTCCGCGGCTGCGCGCGAACGGCGCACGAGTGGAACGCATGGTGCTGTTACCCCCGATGGAACGTGTATTTGCCATGTGCGGTATTTGCCATGTTCGTGTCATGTGCGCCGACGCGGATCTTCATCTCCGACGTCGACGCAACACCTCACTATGCCTGTGAGGTTGGGGACGAACGGCGGCGGGGGCGTGAAGGTTTCCGGCGCCCCGCCACCGTACGAAGGTCCCTGGGGGCAGCCACACGACTGCCCCCGAGAGATCGGCTCACCACTCGGCGAGTGGGGACCGAACTGCCTGCCGCACTACTTGTCGGCGAACTTCTTGCTCACCGCGCTGTAGATGCCCTTGGCCTCCTTGCCGAGGCGCGGACCGGCCAGCCAGCCCGCCGTCACCGGACCGATGGAGGTGTTCGACACCAGAGCCGGCTTGCCGTTCTGCCCCTTGGCGACCCAGCCACCACCGGACGAACCGCCGGTCATGGTGCAGCCGACGCGGTACATCGTCGGGTCGGGCTTGGTCAGCGAGAGCCGGCCGGGCTTGTCGGCGCACTGGAACAGCTTCTGACCGTCGAACGGCGGCGCCGCCGGGTAGCCGGTCGCCGTCATGGTGTCGATCCGCGGCACGGCCGGGGCGTTGAAGTCCACCGGGAGCGCGGAACCGACCGTCTCCTCGAGCGACTTGCCCTCACTGCCCTTCTCCGGCTTCACGTGGATGACCGCGAAGTCGTACGGCGCGCCCGCACCGCCGGTCGGACCGCCCTGCTCGATCCACTGGTCGGAGGTCTGCGCCCAGTCGCCCCACCAGACGCCGTACGGAGCGACCTCTTCCTTGGGAGCGTTCTGCAGCTCCTCGGCCGACTTGCCGCTGTTGTTGTACGAGGGGACGAAGACCATGTTGCGGTACCAGCCGCCCTTGGCGCCTGCGTGCACGCAGTGGCCCGCGGTCCACACCATGTTGGACTTGCCCGGGTGGGCCGGGTCCTTGACGACGGTCGCGGAGCAGACCATCGAACCCTCGGGGCTGTCGAAGAAGAGCTTGCCCGACTCGGCGACCTGGTCGTGGTACGGCGCCTGCACGGCGGCAGCCTCCACGGGCTTGGGCGTCGGGTCGGTCACGCCCTGGTCACCGGAGATGTCGTTGTCGTCGACGCCCCGGTCGGGGTTCTTGTCGGCGTCCCGCATCCGGTCCGGGTCCCACAGGTCCTCGATGATCGGGTTGACGAAGTCACCGGCCTCGCGCAGCCAGTCGTCCTTGTTCCAGTTCTTCCAGGCGCCGTTCTTCCATTCGTCCAGATCGATCCCGTTTTCCTTGAGCTTGTCCTTCCAGGCGTCCGGGATCTGGATCTTGTCGTCACCGTTGCTGCCGCCGGGCTGGGACGAGGACGAGTCACCGCCGGCGTTGTCGTCGCTGGGGCCGCAGGCCGTGGCGGTCAGTACGAGCGCCGCACCGAGCGCCACAGCCGCCACAGGGGAGGTTCTGCTGCGCATGCTCCTCCCATTGCGAACAGTGAAGAGCGGACGTATGGGTCGCATCTGGAGATTCCCCCTGGGCTTCGAAATTGTTCCAAAGTGCTGGACATCCGGGTGTGGAACACCCGTTGCCACCGGTGCGGCACCCCTTCGCTGGGTTTGCTCGGGTTTGCTCGGGGGAGCGGCGCCATCCGTGGCTGATGAACGGCCCCCACACTATGCCGGTGCCGTTGGGGACGGCCCACGGAAGGGCAACGGTTCCGTCACGGCAAGGATCTTCGGATTACCCGTGTTCCGCCGGGCCCCTCGTCGTTGGTACGTACGGGGGAGTCGCGGCCTGCGTTCATTCCCCCTGCCAACTCGCCTGCGTGTTCGCCCCTGTGGAGCTCTCCGGAGCCGCATCGGACGGGCGCGCTCGTCCACAGCGGGAGGACCACCACTCGTGGCCGTGACCGAGCCTGCGCACGCGGCGGTGTCCGCAGGGAATTCCGCACCGCAGCCCGTAACGCATTCCGCAACGCAGTCCGTAACGGAGTCCGAATCGCCGTCGGTGCCGGAGACGGCACCGCGGCCCGCGACTCGCACAGCGGCGCACACCACGGCAGATTCCGCGGCGCACTCCACGGCACATTCCACAGGCCACGAGGGAATCCTGCGGCGCCAGTCGGCACGCGAATCGGCCGCCCGCACCTACGCGCGCGCCCTTCCGATCGTGCCGGTCCGGGCCCGCGGCCTGACGATCGAGGGCGCCGACGGCCGCCGATACCTCGACTGTCTCTCGGGCGCCGGGACCCTGGCCCTCGGCCACAACCACCCGGTGGTGCTCGAAGCGATCAGGAAGGTCCTCGACTCCGGGGCCCCGCTGCACGTCCTCGACCTGGCCACGCCGGTCAAGGACGCCTTCACCACGGAGCTGTTCCACACGCTGCCGCGCGGTCTGGCGGACCGCGCGCGGATCCAGTTCTGCGGCCCTGCCGGGACGGACGCGGTGGAGGCAGCGCTGAAACTGGTCCGCACGGCCACCGGCCGCGACGGAATGCTCGCCTTCACCGGCGCCTACCACGGCATGACCGCCGGGGCGCTCGAAGCATCCGGCGGCGCATCGAGCAATCGGGTCGCGCGCCTGCCCTATCCCCAGGACTACCGCTGCCCCTTCGGCCTCGGCGGCGATCGCGGCGCCGAACTGTCCGCCCGGTGGACCGAAAGCCTCCTCGACGACACCAAGTCGGGCGTACCGACCCCCGCAGGCATGATCCTCGAACCGGTCCAGGGCGAGGGCGGGGTCTATCCCGCGCCCGACACCTGGCTCCGCCGGATGCGCGAGATCACCGCCGCGCGCGGCATCCCGCTCATCGCGGACGAGGTGCAGACGGGCGTCGGCCGCACCGGCGCCTTCTGGGCCGTCGAGCACAGTGGCATCGTTCCGGACGTGATGGTGCTCTCCAAAGCGATCGGCGGCAGCCTTCCGCTGGCCGTCGTGGTCTACCGCGACGACCTCGACGTATGGCCGCCCGGCGCCCACGCGGGGACCTTCCGCGGAAACCAGCTCGCCATGGCGGCGGGCGCGGCGACCCTCGCGTACGTTCGTGAGAACGGCCTCGCCGAACGCGCCGCCACCCTCGGCGCCCGGATGCTCGCGCAACTCCGCTCCCTGGCCGCGCACCATCCCTGCATCGGTGAGGTCCGCGGCCGAGGGCTGATGATCGGCGTGGAGCTGGTGGACCCGACGTCCGAGCCGAGGACAGACCGGGAGCAGGAGGCCCGGTTGGAGCCACCGACGACGTCACACCAGGTGTCACCCCGGGCGTCACATCCGCCGTCACAGCCGGAGTTGAGCCCTGAGTCAGCGACGCTTCCGTCGCAGACCGCAGCAAGCCGCACAGCACACGCCGAGGCCGTCCGGCCCCCCGGGGCGCCGCCCACCGGAGCAGCGTCCGTCGCCGACCTCCCTTCCACCGCGCAACCTCGCCCTCCGGCCCCCGAACTGGCCGCGGCCGTGCAGCGGGAATGCCTGCGCCGCGGCCTTATCGTCGAACTCGGCGGCCGCCATTCCAGCGTCGTACGACTCCTGCCTCCGCTCACTCTCACCGATGAACAGGCCGCCGCGGTCCTCGACCGCCTTGCCGATGCGCTGACCACCGCGGCGCATGCCCACCACGGATAGCCAAGACGTGCCCGGGCCGTTCTGCCGGACATGAACCGCCGGTCACGCACCGGGTCCAGTCGCTACACGGAGCCCCGAACAACCTCACAAGGAAGCACTCTTGAACGCCACCCCCGCATCCGAAGGCCGCCCCCAACCCGACGCCCCAGGCGCGTGCGGCGCGCACACCTCACTGGTGGCGGAGCCCGGTACGGTTCCCCGGCAGAAGGGTGGCGGCCAGGACGCCGAGCGCCTGCGCGGGGCATCCACCGACCTGCTGGAACACCCCGACCCGCACGTCGCCGCACAGGCCGCGGCCGTCGAGAACCTCCTCCGCTGCTGGGTCAGGGAGAACAACCTCCCCGCTCCGGATCGAGGCGTCCTACGGGTCCCCCTCGAGGCCAGCGGAACGGCCCTGCTCGTCCCCGTGCACTACTGGTCGGCCACCGGCTGGCATCGCTTCAGCCTCCCCTACCTGGAGGACGGCCCCGCGAGCGCGCCGCCCGTCGACGCGGTCACCGTCGCCGCCCTCCTCGGCCGCGAGACGGCCCGCCGCGCGACGGAACCGCCGACGGGTGAGGCGGAGGTGCGGGGCGAGGGAGTCGAGGGAGAGGGAGCCGAGGGAGAGGCAGCTCAGGACGGCACGGACACGGCGTCGGCAGCCTTGGCAGGGTTGACCTACCCGTCTGACCTGGGCGGCTCGGGAGGCAAAGCCGGTACTGCGGAAGCGGCCGGAGCAACGGACCCGGCTGAACCCGTGGACCCGGCCGAGCCGGTCGACGGCGCCGATCTGGTCGGCCGGGTCGCCGACTCGGTCCGGCGCACGGCCGCCTTCATCGCCGACCGCCGCGACCGGCCCGCCGATGAGCCCGACCTCTTCCTCGCCGCCGAGCAGTCCCTGCTCCTCGGACATCCCCTCCACCCGACCCCCAAGAGTCGAGAGGGCCTGTCCGACACCGAAGCCCGCCTCTACTCACCGGAGTTGCGCGGCTCCTTCGCACTGCACTGGCTGGCCGTCGACCGCTCGGTGCTCGCTTCCGACTCGGCGTGGACCGAGCGCGGCCGGGCTGTTTCAGCCGAACAGCTCACCGCCCGCCTCGTCGGCTCCGAATTGCCGCTCACGGACGACCACGTCGCTCTTCCCGTGCACCCCTGGCAGATCCGCGAGCTCCGTCACCGGCCCTCGACCGCCGCGCTCTTCGACGCCGGACTGCTCCGGGACCTCGGTGCTCACGGCACCCCCTGGCGCCCCACCTCCTCCGTACGCACCCTCTACCGCTCCGGCGCGGCCGCCATGCTGAAGCTGTCGCTCGGCCTGCGCATCACCAACTCCCGTCGTGAAAACCTCCGCAAGGAACTCCACCGCGGCGTCGAGGTCCACCGTCTGTTGCGCAGCGGCCTCGCCGAGGAGTGGCAGTCGGTCCACCCCTGCTTCGACGTGATCCGCGACCCGGCATGGCTCGCCGTCACGGGGCCCGACGGCGCGCCCGTCCCCGGACTCGACGTCATGATCCGGCACAACCCCTTCCGGTCCGGGGACGACGCCACCTGCATCGCCGGACTGGTCTCGCCGCGGCCTTCGGCGCTGCCCGCGTGCCAGGACCGCCACGCGATGCGCTCCCGGCTCGGCGAAACCGTCACCCGGCTCGCCGGGCGAACGGGCCGCTCCAGGGGTGCAGTTGCCACCGAGTGGTTCCTGCGCTACCTGGAAACCGTCGTGCGCCCCGTGCTGTGGCTGGACAGCGAGGCGGGTGTCGCGCTGGAGGCGCACCAGCAGAACACCCTTCTCCTGCTCGATCCCGAAGGCTGGCCCGTGGGCGGCCGTTACCGCGACAACCAGGGCTACTACTTCCGCGAGTCCCGGCGCGCCGAACTCGAGCGACGACTTCCCGGCATCGGCCGGGACAGCGACACGTTCGTCTCCGACGAGGTGACCGACGAGCGGTTCGCCTACTACCTCGGCATCAACAACGTCCTCGGTCTCATCGGAGCCCTCGGCGCCGAACGGCTCGCGGACGAACGGCTGCTGCTCGCCGCCTTCCGCCGCTTCCTCGGCGATGTCGCCACGGGGCCCGCCAAGCTGCGTACCTCGCTGCCCGCGACCTTGCTCGACTCACCCGTGCTGCGGTGCAAGGCCAATCTGCTGACCCGGTTGCACGGCCTCGACGAGCTCGTCGGCCCGGTCGACACCCAGTCCGTCTACGTCACCATCCCCAACCCCCTTCATTCCTGAGGAACATGCCCCACCTCTGCTGACAGGAGCGACGTCGTGCCTCCCACCGATGCGAGCACCGATGCCGGGATCGAATCAGCCACCGCCGGCGCCGACTGCACGGACACCCTCGACCTGCGGCTGCCCGACGAGCTCGTCGCCCTGCTGGCCGAGGGCGAGCGGCGGGTCGGCGCGGTGCAGGACGATCTCCTGGACGGCGTCGGGGACTGGGGCCCCACCACTACCGGCGCCGGTGTCTTCCAGCTCGTACCCGTACGTCTCGAACGTGACCTCCCGCTGATCAGCCGTTGGATGAATGACCCTGCTGTGGCCGCCTTCTGGGAGCTGGCCGGACCCGAAGCCGTGACGGAGGCCCACCTCCGGACCCAGCTCGACGGGGACGGACGCAGCGTTCCCTGCCTGGGCGTCCTGGACGGCATGCCGATGAGCTACTGGGAGATCTACCGGGCGGACCTGGACCCGCTCGCCAGGCACTACGCGTCGCGGCCGCACGACACCGGAATCCACCTCCTCATCGGCAGCGTCGCCAACCGCGGCCGTGGCCTCGGCACTTCGTTGCTCAAAGCCGTGGCCGACCTGGTGCTCGACCACCGTCCTGCCTGCGCACGCGTCGTGGCTGAGCCCGATCTGCGCAACACCCCCTCCGTCTCAGCCTTCCTGAGCGCTGGCTTCCGCTTCTTCGCCGAGGTGGATCTGCCCGACAAACGCGCGGCTCTCATGATTCGTGACCGGGCCCTGCGCGCCGTGCTCTGACTCGATCATTCTTAGTACACCGCTCGACCCGATCCGGTTCCCTCACTGAGGAGTCCCCGTGCCGAATCCGTCCGCCAGCCCGATTCCCCGCCCCGCCCCCGAGCTGTACGACCCGCCCGAGCTGACCCAGGACAGATGGCGAGAGGCGGGACGGCGTCTGCTGGCCAAGATGATCGGGGAGTTCGCGTACGAGGAGATCATTCGGCCCGTGCCCGTACCCGCACTTGTATCCGGGACCGACGGGGGCGGGGACATCTATCGGCTCGACCTTGATCCGGCCGACCAGGACGGGGCGGCCGAAGCGGCCGAGGACGCCGAGGCGGCAGGGGAGCACGGCGGGATCACTGACTCGGCGGGCCGACAGGGCTCCAGCGTCACCTTCCGCGCCCGTCGCGGCTCGTACGGCAGCTGGTACGTGGATCCGGCGGGCCTGACCCTCACCGAGGGCGACGGTCCTGCCCAATCTCTGAGCGACCCCCTGCGATTCCTCGTACTGGCCCGCCGGACCCTGGGCCTGGACGGCGCCACACTCGGTCACCTCATCCGCGAGCTCACCGTCACCCTCAGCGCCGACGCCCGGATCGACCACACGGCGCTCAGCGCCGCCCGGCTCGCCGACCTCGACTACGCGGAACTCGAAGGGCACCAGACAGGCCATCCCTGGCTCGTCCTCAACAAGGGACGCATCGGCTTCTCCGCGGGCGACACCGACCGATGGGCGCCCGAGGCCCGCCGCACCACGACCCTCCCCTGGATCGCCGTGCACACCGGCCTCGCCGTGTACCGAGGCGTCACGGGACTGGACACCGCGCAGCAGCTCTACGCCCGGGAGCTCTCCGCCGACACCAGGGGCGCCTTCGCCGATTTACTGCGCGCACGTGGGCTGGACCCGGAGGAGTACCTCTACCTCCCTGTGCACCCGTGGCAGTGGGACGAGATCGTGCTGCCGCTCTTCGCGCCGTCCATCGCCACCGATGCCATCGTCCCGCTCTGCAGCGACGGCGATCTGCGCCTGCCCCAGCAATCCATCCGTACGTTCCTGAACACCACCCGCCCCGACCGGCACACAGTGAAGCTCCCTTTGTCGGTTCTCAACACCCTCGTGTGGCGGGGGCTCCCGACCGGCCGCACGGTCGCTGCGCCCGCAGTCACGGCATGGATGCACGCGCTCCGGGACGCGGACCCCTTCCTCCGGGACGAATGCGGGGTCATCCTCCTCGGCGAGGTGGCCTCAGTGGCCGTCGAGCATCCCGTGTACGACGGCCTGCCCGAAGTCCCCTATCAGTACCGAGAGTTGCTTGGTGCCATCTGGCGAGAGCCCATCAGCCGGTACCTGGCCCCCGGGGAACGCGCCCGCACCCTCGCCTCACTCGCGCACACCGACCTCGACGGACGTGCGTTCGTCGCGGAGCTCGTGGAACGCTCGGGGCTGACTCCCGTGGCCTGGCTGCGACGGCTCTTCGCCGCACTGCTGCCGCCCCTGCTGCACTTCCTGTACCGCTACGGAACGGTGTTCTCCCCTCATGGGGAGAACACCATCGTCGTCTTCGACGACAACGACGTGCCTGTCCGGCTTGCGGTGAAGGACTTCGTGGACGACGTCAACGTGAGCGCGGTGCCGTTGCCCGAGCAGGACGCGATGCCGGGCGACGTCCGCGACGTACTGCTCACCGAGCCCCCCGGCTTCCTCACCCAGTTCATCCACTCGGGTCTCTTCGTAGGCGTCTTCCGGTATCTCGCGCCTCTCTGCGAAGAGCAACTGGGTGTCCCGGAGAGCGACTTCTGGTCCTTCGTACGGTCCGAGATCCTGCGGCACCAGGCACGCGCTCCGGAGCTGAAGGAACGGTACGAGATGTTCGACCTGCTCACCCCCCGAATCGAGCGGCTCTGCCTGAACCGGAACCGCCTCCACCTCGACGGGTACCGTGATCGTCCGCAGCGTCCGCACGCCGCCGTGCACGGAACCGTGGCCAACCCCCTCCATCAGCCTTGATCGGCGGATTGTCAGTGGGGCACCGTAGGGTGGTCGCGCTATGACGAAGCCCTTGCTCCCCGAGCTCCTGCACGCCGCCGTCACCGCTGTCGGTGGTACGGAACGCCCTGGCCAGGTGTCCATGGCCGAGTCCGTCGCCGAGGCGATCGACGACGGCTCCCACCTGCTGGTCCAGGCCGGCACCGGCACGGGTAAATCCCTCGGCTATCTGGTGCCGGCTCTCGCCCACGGCGAGCGTGTGGTGATCGCGACGGCCACTCTCGCCCTGCAGCGCCAGCTCGTGGAGCGCGATCTGCCGCGCACGGTGGACGCGCTGCATCCGCTGCTGCGCCGCCGACCCCAGTACGCGATGCTCAAGGGCCGCTCGAACTATCTGTGCCTGCACCGCCTCCACGAAGGCATGCCGCAGGACGAGGAGGAGGGCCTCTTCGACCAGTTCGAGGCGGCTGCTCCCACCAGCAAGCTGGGCCAGGACCTCCTGCGGATGCGGGACTGGGCGGACGAGACCGAGACCGGCGACCGTGACGACCTGACCCCCGGAGTGTCCGACCGGGCCTGGGGCCAGGTGTCCGTCTCCTCCAGGGAGTGCCTGGGAGCTTCGAAGTGCGCCTATGGGGCGGAGTGCTTCGCCGAGGCGGCCCGGGAGCGCGCCAAGCTCTCCGAGGTCGTCGTCACGAACCACGCGCTGCTCGCCATCGACGCCATCGAAGGCGCCCCCGTCCTGCCCCAGCACGAGGTGCTGATCGTGGACGAGGCCCACGAGCTGGTCTCCCGCGTCACCGGTGTGGCCACCGGGGAGCTCACCCCGGGGCAGGTCAACCGCGCCGTGCGCCGTGCGGCGAAGCTGGTCAACGAGAAGGCGGCGGATCAGCTCCAGACCGCTTCGGAGGGCTTCGAGCGGCTGATGGAGCTGGCCCTGCCCGGCCGCCTGGAGGAGATCCCCGAGGACCTCGGCTATGCGCTGATGGCCCTGCGCGACGCCGCACGCACGGTCATCAGTGCGCTCGGTTCGACCAGGGACAAGTCGGTCCAGGACGAGGACGCGGTCCGCAAGCAGGCTCTCGCCTCCGTGGAGTCCATCCACGACGTGTCGGAGCGCATCACGAACGGATCCGAGTGGGACGTGGTCTGGTACGAGCGCCACGATCGCTACGGAGCGTCCCTCCGGGTGGCCCCCATGTCCGTGTCGGGCCTCCTCAGAGAGAAGCTCTTCGCCGACCGTTCGGTGGTCCTGACCTCTGCCACGCTCAAGCTCGGCGGTGACTTCAACGGAGTGGGCGCCTCGCTCGGCCTGGCTCCGGAGGGCACCGAATCCGACGACGCACCCGTCTGGAAGGGCCTCGACGTCGGCTCCCCGTTCGACTACGGCAAGCAGGGCATCCTGTACGTCGCCAAGCACCTGGCCAGGCCGGGACGCGAGGGCACGCGCAGCGACATGCTCGATGAGCTGGCCGAGCTGATCGAGGCGGCCGGTGGGCGCACCCTCGGCCTGTTCTCCTCGATGCGTGCCGCCCAGGGCGCGGCGGAGGAGCTGCGCGGGCGTCTCGACATGCCGATCCTGCTGCAGGGCGAGGAGACGCTGGGTGAGCTGATCAAGGGCTTCGCCGCGGACTCGAAGACCTGCCTCTTCGGGACGCTGTCGCTCTGGCAGGGTGTCGACGTGCCGGGAGCCAGCTGCCAGCTGGTGATCATGGACAAGATCCCGTTCCCGCGTCCCGACGATCCGCTGATGAGCGCTCGCCAGAAGGCGGTCGACGATGCCGGTGGAAACGGCTTCATGGCGGTCGCGGCGACCCATGCGGCCCTGCTGATGGCGCAGGGCGCGGGACGTCTCGTACGGGCCTCCGGGGACCGCGGCGTGGTTGCTGTCCTGGACCCCCGCCTGGCCACTGCGCGCTACGGCAGCTACCTGCGGGCTTCGCTGCCCGACTTCTGGTACACGACGGACCGTAATCAGGCACGTCGCTCGCTTGCCGCGATCGACGCGGTGGCGAAGGCCGACGAGGCCTAGCCTCTCGCGCCCGACCGGTCTTTCGGGCTCGACCGGCCCCTCGCGCTCGACCGGCCCCTCGTGCCTGGCGGGGCGTGGCGAGCCGTAGACGCAGCAGGGCCCCGGAACCGGCGCAGTTGGTTCCGGGGCCCGGTCAGGGGCGGTGTCACACCCGCCGGAGCACCGCCACGACCTTGCCGAGGATCGTCGCCTCGTCGCCGGGGATCGGCTGGTACGCGGAGTTGTGCGGGAGCAGCCAGACGTGGCCGTCCTCGCGCTTGAAGCGCTTGACCGTCGCTTCGCCGTCCAGCATGGCTGCCACGATGTCGCCGTTCTCCGCGACGGGCTGGCGGCGCACCGTGACCCAGTCGCCGTCACAGATCGCGGCCTCGATCATCGAGTCACCGACGACCTTCAGTACGAAGAGCTCGCCGTCTCCCACCAGCTGGCGGGGGAGGGGGAAGACGTCCTCGACCGATTCCTCGGCGAGGATCGGCCCACCGGCGGCGATGCGGCCCACGAGCGGGACGTACGACGCGGCGGGCTTGCCGGTGGTGTCGGTGGGCTGGCTGCTGGGCTGGTCCGAGCCCCGCACCTCGTACGCCCGAGGGCGGTGCGGGTCGCGGCGCAGGAAGCCCTTGCGCTCCAGAGCCATCAGTTGGTGGGCGACGGAGGAGGTGCTGGAAAGCCCGACCGCCTGACCGATCTCCCGCATGGACGGCGGGTAGCCACGCCGCTGCACGGAGTCCCTGATGACCTCGATCACTCGGCGTTGCCTGTCGGTGAGCCCCGAGCTGTCGGCTCGGATGCCTGGAGGTCGGCCCGGCAGGGAGCGAGTGGGCTTGGGCCCCTCCTGGTTCGTGGCTGCGTCATTCATGGCATGCACCGGCTCGAGTCGGCTCTGGGAGCGGTCCTGGGCAGTGATGGTGGCGCTGTCTGCGGTGGTGGTCACGTCGGTCGGCCCCTCTCGAGATGTTCTCTCCCTAGCTAGCCAACGGTAGTTGCTTTCGAAAGGTTGCGCCAAACACACGTTCGAGTGAAAAACCGGAGATTACCTACCGTGATCATGTGTTTGGGTGTATGGCTAGCGCTCGGGCCGAACGGCAATTCGGTTCATTACGGTACGCTTCACCGCCGGGACAGTGAGCCCCTCGGTGGGGCTCCCATACTGCCACCCGGCACCCCGTCAACCCGGCACCGGCCCCCGCCCAGAGCGGCGTGAGTGGCGGCCATCTGCGTCTGGGGTCGGCTGAGGCGGCACGACACGCGCGGTGTCGAAAAAGCAGCCAAACCCCAGATCTAGTGGTTGGATTGCGGCAGCAGCCCAGAAGTTGTGGTCCCTGGTCTTTCAGGGCCTCCGGGATCGCCTATGCTTGGGGCTGCTTCGAGGGCCCCGAGGGCTCGTTGAGGCTTATGAGTCGTGCCGTGAAGGAGGGTTGGGAGTTCCATGCACTGCCCCTTCTGCAGGCACCCCGACAGCCGCGTAGTCGACAGTCGCACCACTGACGACGGCACGTCGATCCGACGGCGCCGTCAGTGCCCCGACTGCTCCCGTCGTTTCACGACGGTGGAGACGTGCTCGCTGATGGTGGTGAAGCGGAGTGGCGTGACGGAACCCTTCAGTCGCACCAAGGTCATCAATGGCGTCCGCAAGGCATGCCAGGGGCGACCGGTGACCGAGGATGCCCTCGCTCTGCTCGGCCAGCGGGTCGAAGAAGCGGTGCGGGCCACCGGAAGCGCCGAGCTCACCACTCACGACGTGGGCCTTGCCATACTCGGCCCGTTGCAGGAGCTCGACCTCGTCGCCTACCTGCGCTTCGCGTCCGTGTACCGGGCCTTCGACTCACTTGAGGACTTCGAGGCTGCCATCGAGGAGCTGAGGGAACAGCGGCTCGATGCCGAGCCGAGCGGCGCGGGCGGAGAGCGCGTCGTGAATGACTGCGGGCCCGGAGGGACTGTCGAAGTCCCGGTGCCCGCCACTGCCGCCGACTGACCGGCTGACCGACGGGCCGGCGGCGAACCAGACCTGTTGAAGGTGCCCTCCGGGGTGCCTTCGGCATCAGACACACATCCGTGCCATGGGAACAACGTGGCACTTCAGGGCGTTTTAGCCTGATATAGGGAGGCGGCATGACCGAGACGACGAGCGGCCCGGCACGAGGTTCCCGCGCCAAGGGATCCAAGGCCAGCAAGGGTCTGCGTATCGAGCGCATCCACACGACCCCCGGCGTGCATCCGTACGACGAGGTGGTCTGGGAGCGCCGTGACGTCGTCATGACCAACTGGCGCGACGGCTCGGTCAACTTCGAGCAGCGTGGCGTCGAGTTCCCCGACTTCTGGTCGGTGAACGCGGTCAACATCGTCACCAGCAAGTACTTCCGCGGGGCTGTCGGTACCCCGCAGCGCGAGACCGGCCTCAAGCAGCTGATCGACCGCATCGTGAAGACCTACCGCAAGGCCGGCGAGGACTACAGCTACTTCGCCTCGCCCGCCGATGCCGAGATCTTCGAGCACGAGCTGGCGTACGCCCTCCTGCACCAGGTCTTCAGCTTCAACTCGCCGGTCTGGTTCAACGTCGGTACGCCCCAGCCGCAGCAGGTGTCCGCCTGCTTCATCCTGGCCGTCGACGACTCCATGGAGTCGATCCTCGACTGGTACAAGGAAGAGGGCATGATCTTCAAGGGCGGCTCCGGCGCCGGCCTGAACCTGTCCCGCATCCGTTCCTCCAAGGAACTGCTGTCCTCCGGAGGCAACGCCTCGGGTCCGGTCTCCTTCATGCGCGGTGCCGACGCCTCCGCCGGAACCATCAAGTCCGGTGGCGCCACGCGTCGCGCGGCCAAGATGGTCATCCTCGACGTCGACCACCCCGACATCGAGGGCTTCATCGAGACCAAGGTGAAGGAAGAGGAGAAGATCCGCGCCCTGCGTGACGCGGGCTTCGACATGGACCTGGGCGGGGACGACATCACGTCCGTCCAGTACCAGAACGCCAACAACTCGGTCCGCGTGAACGACACGTTCATGAAGGCGGTCGAGGAGGGCGGCAAGTTCGGCCTCACCTCCCGCATGACGGGCGATGTCATCGAGGAGGTCGACGCCAAGTCGCTCTTCCGCAAGATGGCCGAGGCCGCCTGGGCCTGCGCCGACCCCGGCATCCAGTACGACGACACCATCAACGCCTGGCACACCTGCCCGGAGTCCGGCCGGATCAACGGCTCGAACCCGTGCAGTGAGTACATGCACCTGGACAACACGTCCTGCAACCTCGCCTCGCTGAACCTGATGAAGTTCCTGAAGGACGACGGCAAGGGGAACCAGTCCTTCGACGCCGAGCGCTTCTCCAAGGTTGTCGAGCTGGTCATCACCGCGATGGACATCTCGATCTGCTTCGCGGACTTCCCGACGCAGAAGATCGGCGAGAACACCCGCGCCTACCGTCAGCTGGGCATCGGCTACGCCAACCTGGGCGCCCTGCTCATGGCGACCGGCCACGCCTACGACTCCGACGGCGGCCGTGCCCTTGCCGGTGCCATCACGTCGCTGATGACGGGCACGTCGTACAAGCGCTCCGCCGAGCTCGCCGCGGTCGTCGGTCCGTACGACGGCTACGCCCGCAACGCCACGCCGCACAAGCGCGTCATGAAGCAGCACGCCGACGCCAACGCCTCGGCCGTCCGCATGGACGACCTGGACTCGCCGATCTGGGCCGCCGCCACGGAGGCCTGGCAGGACGTCGTCCGCCTCGGCGAGAAGAACGGTTTCCGTAACTCCCAGGCGTCGGTCATCGCCCCGACCGGCACCATCGGTCTCGCGATGTCCTGCGACACCACGGGCCTGGAGCCCGACCTCGCCCTGGTGAAGTTCAAGAAGCTCGTCGGCGGCGGATCGATGCAGATCGTCAACGGCACTGTGCCGCAGGCCCTGCGTCGCCTGGGCTACCAGGAGGAGCAGATCGAGGCGGTCGTCGCCCACATCGCCGAGAACGGCAACGTGATCGACGCCCCGGGTCTGAAGACCGAGCACTACGAGGTCTTCGACTGCGCCATGGGCGAGCGTTCCATCTCCGCGATGGGCCACGTCCGCATGATGGCCGCGATCCAGCCGTGGATCTCGGGCGCCCTCTCCAAGACGGTCAACCTCCCGGAGACCGCCACCGTCGAGGACGTCGAAGAGGTCTACTACGAGGCCTGGAAGATGGGCGTCAAGGCGCTCGCCATCTACCGCGACAACTGCAAGGTCGGCCAGCCCCTCTCCGCCAAGAAGAAGGAAGCGGAGAAGGTCGAGGTCACCGAGAAGACCGAGGGCACGATCCGTGCCGCGGTCGAGAAGGTCGTCGAGTACCGTCCGGTCCGCAAGCGCCTCCCGAAGGGCCGCCCCGGCATCACCACGTCCTTCACGGTGGGTGGCGCCGAGGGTTACATGACCGCCAACTCCTACCCGGACGACGGTCTGGGCGAGGTCTTCCTGAAGATGTCCAAGCAGGGCTCGACCCTTGCGGGCATGATGGACGCCTTCTCCATCGCCGTCTCCGTGGGTCTGCAGTACGGCGTGCCCCTGGAGACGTACGTTTCCAAGTTCACGAACATGCGCTTCGAGCCGGCCGGTATGACGGACGACCCGGACGTGCGGATGGCGCAGTCGATCGTCGACTACATCTTCCGCCGCCTGGCGCTGGACTTCCTGCCCTTCGAGACGCGCTCCGCGCTCGGCATCCACTCGGCCGAAGAGCGTCAGCGTCACCTGGAGACCGGGTCGTACGAGCCCGCCGAGGACGAGGTGGACGTCGAGGGTCTGGCGCAGTCCGCTCCGCGGCAGCCCGAGTCCCTGAAGGCGGTCGCCACGCCGAAGGCCGAGGCCGAGGTGGCCAAGGAGGCTCCGCAGCAGGCGCACACCAGCGCTGAGCTCGTGGAGATGCAGCTGGGCATCCAGGCCGACGCGCCGCTGTGCTTCTCCTGCGGGACGAAGATGCAGCGCGCCGGTTCCTGCTACATCTGCGAGGGCTGCGGCTCGACCAGCGGCTGCAGCTGACAGCGAGCGGGACTGCGTCCGAGGCGGCGTTGAGCGACTGCTGCCGGAGACGCTGAGCACCACGTGAGAGAGGGTGCCGACCATGGGTCGGCACCCTCTCTTGTGTGTGGTGGGCTCAGCTGGAGCGTGGTGGGCTCAGCCGTCCGTCTCGTGGCCGGTGTCAGCCTGGGTCCGTGTCGGCCAGAGGGATCAGTGCTCGCTGCCCATCAGCGAGGCGAACGTCGTCGGGTCGGCGTCGAAGCCCCGGACGACCTTGCGGAACGACCACGCTCCGGATTCGTCCCGGGTGAAATGGGCGATGGTCGCGGCCGTGCAGCCGGAGATGCCCGCCAGGTCGCTCTCCGCCAGGTTCTTGTGGCCCTCACGGATCCGGAACGCGGCGTTCGAGATGTCACCGAACACCTTCTGGCCCGTCTCCTGCTGTATGGCCACTCCCACCACGACCCGGGTGAGCGTGGCACCGAGGCGGTCCAGCTCCAGCGTCATGACCTCGTCGAAACCGAAACCCTGCCCCGTCCTGCTGTCGCGGTTGAGGGTGATCGTGCCGTCGGGGGAGCGGCTGTCGAAGTGCACGAGGTACACAGGAGCGCCGTACGGCGCATCGGCTGCGTACGTCGCCGCGATGATGTCGAGGTCGTTGGGCGGTGTCCCGGCCGGACTCGGATCCCACTTGAGTCCGACTTCGACCTTCTTGATGCCCTTGCTGACACTGCTCACTGGACTTCCCCCTCCTCGTGATCTGGCCGCCGTCGCTTCACCAGGCTCGTCCCACCACGCACACGCTATGGCGTAACGCACACGCTACGACGTGGGGCTGACAACGTCGTAGTGCCCCAGGTCAGTGACTCAGTAACTGAGTCGCAGCCAAACCTGGTTGGTCCGGAGTGCGGTCGTGGAGATCATGGGCCCATGACATGGAACGGGGAAGAACTCGATATCGACGCCTACTTGGGGAGGCTCGGCCACACGGGCAAGACGGAGCCGGACCTGGAGACGCTGCGCACGCTCCACCGAGAGCACGTGGCGGCCATCCCCTTCGAGAACCTCGAGATGATGCTAGGCCGACCGGTTCCGCTGGACCTGCCTGCGCTGCAGGACAAGCTGCTGCGCAGACGGCGGGGCGGCTACTGCTACGAGCAGAACCTGCTCTTCGCGGCGGCCCTGGAACACATCGGCTTCGACGTCACCGGACTCGGGGCACGCGTCAGGGCCGGAGCGACCTCCACGCGCGCGGTGAGCCACATGCTCCTGAAGGTCGAGGTGGACGGCGAAGCGTGGCACTGCGACACCGGGTTTGGAGCCGATGGGCTGCTCGAACCGATCCCGCTGCGCGGGGGCGTGGAAATGCAACAAGGAGAGTGGCGTTTCAGCCTCCAGGAGGAGAACGAAGGCGTCTTGGCGCTGCGGACATGGCGCCCCGACGGATGGTTCGACCTCTACGCGTACACCCAGGAGCGGCGACTCCCCGTCGACTACGTAGTAATGAACCACTACACGTCGACCCACCCCAAGTCGTCGTTCATTCGTCGGCCGGTGTTGCAGAAGGCCGGTCCCGAGGTCCGTCGCCGGTTGGTGGGCGATCAGCTGACGCTGGCGCGCCCGGACGGCTTGGTGGACGAACGAAGCGTTCCTGTGGGCGAATTGATGGACGTTCTCGACCGGGAGTTCGGTATTGAACTGGATGCTGCGGACTCGGCCGAGCTGATCCGGGTGCACTACGCCGGAGCGTGACCCGTGCCGCGCTCCGCGCCGTACGATGGCGCGGTGCTGGTCAAGTGGATTCGCTGCACCGTGGTTGATCGTCGGGGGTTCGAACGAGGGCAGCGGAAGTGGGCGGGGCTTTTGGGGGAGCCGGGGTTCCGGGGGCAGGGCGGGGGGTGGAGTCGGGGCAGGCCGGGTGTCGCTCACGTCTTTGCGTTCTGGGAGAGTCGTGCTTTCTACGACTCCTTCATGGCGCGCTCCCACGACCGCCTGGCCGCCGCGCAGTCCGGCACTCACAAGGATCTCCGCGCCAAGCTCTTCGATCACCGCTTCGATGTGAAGACCGGGTTCGAGCCGCGATTCACGGACGTGGACGTGGTGCGCGTCGCGCACTGCCGGGTCCGTGAACCGCGGGTGGAGCACTTCGCGCTGATGCAGGAGAAGGTCTGGAACCCTGCGATGGCGGGCTCGCCCGGAATGGTGCGCGGTCTCTTCGGCGAGGCGCCCGGGCATGAATTCCTGGTGCTGTCCATGTGGTTGTCGTCGGCCGAGCACGGAAAGTACCGCGCCGAGCGGGTGGAGCGTCTCTCGCTGCGGGCACAGACAGACGCCGATGTCGCCGCGCTCGCGGGGGACATCGTGCAGTTGGAGCCGTCGTGGACGGTGTGACCGCTGTGCCCGTCCTCTGACCTTTCGCGGATCGGCGCCGCCGGTGGCGCCGGGGCCGTGCACCGTCACCGCCGAGCGAACGCGCCTTCGCGGGTGGCGGCGATGGCTGCCGCTGCCGACTGGTCGGCGAGTGCGGTGTCGACCGGTTCGCGGGTGATGAACACGCGGAGCAGCAGCGGGGCGGATACGGCGCGGACGAGTGCCGCCGCGTCGGTGTCCGGAGCCGCCTCACCCCGTTCCACGGCGCGCTCGACGACTCTTTCGCAGCGGCCGAATCGCTCGGCATAGAAGGTGTGGAGGGCATCGGCTGCCCGCGCCGACTGGAAGGCCGCCGCGACAAACGCGGTGGGGGCCGCCGCGGCCGCGTCGTCGGTGAAGGAATCGACGACCTCCCGGGCGAGCTCGCGCAGGTCGCCCTCGAGGCTGCCGGTGTCCGGCGGAGTCCAGGTGTCCTCGCCCGCCATGTCCAGGGCGTCGGCGACCATGCCTTCGAGGCCGCCCCAGCGGCGGTACAGCGTGGTCTTGTGCACCCCCGAGTGGTCGGCGACGTACTCGACGGTGAGCCCGGGGTATCCGTGATCGGCCAGGCCGCTCATTACGGCGTCGCGGACGGCTGCTCGGGTACGGGCCGTTCGGCCGCCAGGGCGACGGGTGCCGGGAGCGGGCGAAGCGGGCTCTGCAGATTCGGTGGATTCGGTGGATTCGGTGGACTCGGTGGGCGAGGCGGTCGCAGCGGAAGGCGCCGACGAAGCGGGTGAAGCGGGTGAAGCGGGTGAAGCAGATGGAGCGGGTCCCGCCCCGGCTTCCGCGGGCCGACCGTCTCCGCCCGGTCCGCGCCGCTCGGTGCGCGCCGCGCCACCGCTCTGACCAGCCGCAACAGGCTTTTCGCTCATCGATCTGTTCCTTCCTCGCGGTCCAGCCCGGCAATTAATCACAACTCGGGTTGCGTTAGCCGGATCAGTCTGCCACACTCATCGTAATGCGACAGCAGTTGCGTTTGATTGAGGTGGACCGAAATCGGGGGTGCCTGTGCCTACTCAGATCTCTCTGCACGGCGTGACCAAGGCTCGTGGGGATCGGCTGATCTTCGACGCGGTGTCTCTCACGATCAGGCCGGGCGAGCGCATAGGTGTGGTGGGGGAGAACGGCGCGGGGAAGTCCACGCTGCTGCACCTGATGTCCGGCGATGAGCGGCCCGACGAGGGTGAGGTGGTGACCGTCGCCGAGCGAGGGGCCGGACTTCTCGCGCAGACCCCCCGGCTTCCGGCGGATCGGTGCGTCGACGACGCCATCGATGCGGCCCTGGCCGAACTGCGGGCGATGGAGAGCCGGTTGCGTGCTCTGGAAGCGGACCTCGGTTCCGCGACCGAGCGTGAACTGGGGGAGTACGGCGACCTGCTCACGGCTTTCGAGCTGCGCGGCGGCTATGAGGCGGACGCGCGCGTGGACAAGGCGATGCACGGACTGGGGCTCGGGCACATCGGCCGCGACAGGGTCCTGGGCAGCCTGTCGGGTGGTGAACAGGCCCGTCTCGGCCTCGCCTGTCTCCTGGCGGCCGCCCCCGAAGTCATGCTCCTGGACGAGCCGACCAATCATCTGGACGAAGGCGCGCTGGACTGGCTGGAGAGCGCCCTCTCGGCGCATCGCGGGACTGTGGTCGCGGTCTCTCACGACCGCGTGTTCCTGGAGCGCGTCGCCACCGCGATTCTTGAAGTGGACGCCGACCGTCGGTCGGTGGTGCGGCACGGCGGTGGCTATCAGGGACTGGTTGCGGAACGGGCGGCCGCCCGGCAGCGCTGGGAGCAGCAGTACACACAGTGGTGCGAGGAGACGAACCGACTTCAGGAGTTCATGGCGACCACTGCCCATGCGGTAGCGGGCGGGCGTGGCATGAAGGACAACAACAAGATGGCGTACGACCGGGCCGGGGGACGGGTCCAGGCCTCGGTCGCGGGGCGGGTCCGGAACGCTCAGGAGCGACTCCGAAGGCTGCGGGAGCAGCCGGTGCGCCGACCTCCCGAACCACTGAGTTTCACGGCGCGCCCGGTGACGGGCGCCACCGAAGGGGCCCTGGTGAGCCTGCGGGATGTGAAGGTGGGTGAGCGGCTGGCCGTGGCTTCGCTCACCGTCTCGGCGGGCGAGCGGCTGTTGATCCACGGAGGCAATGGCGCGGGCAAGTCCACGTTGCTGCGCACCATGGCGGGAGTGCTCCAGCCCGACGAAGGCACTGTCGTCCGCAGAGGACGGATCGGCTATCTCGCTCAGGAGATACCGGTACGGCGCCCCGCTGAGCCCGTCCTCGAAGTGTTCGGCAGAGGCCTTGGACTGACCGACGACGAGCAGCGGGACCTGCTCCTCTCGTACGGCCTGTTCCGGCCCCGTGACCTGCACGTCCCGGTAGGTTCCCTGTCCGCCGGACAGCGAAGGAGGCTGGCCCTCGCCCGTCTGCTCGCCAGGCCTGCCGACCTGCTGTTGCTGGACGAGCCCGCCAACCACTTGGCGCTGGGCCTGGTCGAAGAGCTGGAGGCGGCACTGGACCAGTGGACAGGAGCCCTGGTCGTCGTCTCGCACGACCGATTGCTCCGTCGGCGCTTCACGGGCCGAATACGCCGGATGGAGTCCGGGCGGCTACCCGACTGAGCAGTCCACCGGTGACCCGATCTAGGGTTTCCGTATGGCACGCCCGCGGCGCATCATCCTGGTCAGGCACGGCGAGTCGGCAGGCAACGCCGACGACACCGTGTACGAGCGCGAACCCGACCACGCCCTCGAGCTCACCGAGACGGGGTGGTCCCAGGCGGAAGACACGGGCAAACACCTGCGGGAACTGCTCGGCCGCGAGCGGGTGAGTGTGTACGTGTCGCCGTACCGCCGCACCCACGAGACCTTCCAGGCGTTCCGGCTCGATCCCGAGCTGGTGCGTGTACGGGAGGAGCCGAGGCTGCGCGAACAGGACTGGGGCAACTGGCAGGACAGGGACGACGTTCGGCTGCAGAAGGCGTACCGCGACGCGTACGGACACTTCTTCTACCGCTTCGCGCAAGGGGAGTCGGGGGCCGATGTCTACGACAGGGTGGGGGCCTTCCTCGAAAGCCTCTACCGGAGCTTCGAAGCGCCGGACCATCCGCCGAACGTCCTGCTGGTCACGCACGGACTGACCATGCGGCTGTTCTGCATGCGCTGGTTCCACTGGTCGGTCGCCGAGTTCGAGTCGCTGTCCAACCCGGGCAACGGGGAGATGAGGGTGCTGGTCCTGGGCGACGACGGCAAGTACACGCTGGACCGGCCGTTCGAGCGTTGGCGCGAGCCTGAGCCGTACGGCGTCACCGGCTAGTCGCCCCAGCCGGGAGCCGTGATGGCGATATCTCAGGCCCAGGGGTCCGACAGGGTGGGCGGGGCCGCCTGGATGGTGCTGGATCTGTTGGCAACGAATTAGAGTGGCAGGGCGATGACCGCTGATTCCTCTCCCGACCGGCGCCTTGAGCGCGCTCTGGCCAGCCTGCGCGGACTGGCGGTGGGGGACGCGCTGGGCTCACAGTTCTTCGTGCCCGCGCATTACCCACTGCTCAAGCTCCGTGAGCTGCCCGACGCTCCCTGGCAGTGGACCGACGACACAGAGATGGCCTGCTCCGTGCTGGCCATCCTCACCGAGCACCGCCGAATCGATCAGGACGCCCTCGCCCTGTCGTTCGCCGAGCACCATGACTTCGACCGTGGCTACGGCCCTGCAGTGAACCGGCTGCTGCGGCAGGTCCGGGAAGGCGGGGACTGGCGGGAGCTGGCCTCTGCGCTCTTCAAGGGGCAGGGGTCCTGGGGGAACGGCGCGGCCATGCGGATCGCCCCGCTCGGCGCCTGGTACGCGGACGACCCGGAGCAGGCGACGCACCAGGCGGAGATCTCGGCCTACCCCACGCATCAGCACCGCGAGGCGGTTGTCGGAGCGATGGCGGTGGCCGCGGCCGCGGCGCTGGTGGCCGCTCCAACGGGGCCGCCCGCGCCGAAGGAACTGCTCGACGGGGTCATCGCTCTGGTGCCGCGCAGCGCGGTGGGAGCGGGGCTGCGCCGGGCGCGGGACATGCTGGACTACGGCGATGCAGGGACGGTCGCGGCGGTGCTTGGGTGCGGTCGGCGGACGACGGCGCATGACACGGTGCCGTTCGCGTTGTGGTCGGCGGCTCGTGGGCTCGGAGCGTACGAGCGGGCCATCTGGGACACCGCCCGGGTGGGCGGAGACATGGACACGACGTGCGCCATCGTTGGCGGGGTCGTCGCGTCCGGGGAGGGCGGCGCGCCGCCCGAGGAGTGGCTGTCGCGCACCGAGGCGCTGCCCGACTGGGCTTCCGGCGGGACGGTCTGAGCCCCCTGCCGGACTCCCTCGGTTTCGGGAGTTCCCGCCTCTGGACCACCACTGTCACGGTCATGCCACAGGCGTGACCGGGGTGGGGGCACCGGTGGGGCATGCGGCTACGCTCGAGCGGGCCGTTAGTTGATCTTGACTCGCGTGCGTTGAACGAGATGCCGGTCCTGGCGACCCTGCGGCCACCCGTGTGTGGCGTGCTGCGCGCGTGGACCGGCCGGGAGGGGGTCCCGTGTCCGACACGTCAGACGGACGTGATGCAGGAGGTGCGCGTGATGCAGAAGATGCGCGCGGTAAGAGCAGTACGGGTGGGACGGGTGAGGTTGTTGGCTCTGGTGAGCCCAGTGAGCCCAGTGAGCCCAGTGAGCCCGACGGGGCGAAAGCGTCGACTGAGGCGGGCGCGTCAGGTGGTGTGCCTCAGCCGGTAGGGGCGGCTCAAGTTGTAGACCTGTCGCAGGTGGGGCGTGAGCGGCGCGAATTGGTTGCTGAGGCGACCAGGTCGGCTGGGACGACCGGGGCGGGTGGGCGTGACTCGTGGGGGGTTCCGGGGCCTGTGGAACACACGCCGCTTCTCGCCGATCTGCGTGTCGACCCGCCCGGACCTGTGCGGACGGCGACGCTCTGGGCGGTGCTGGCCACCGGGCTGTTGAGCATGCTGTTGCTGGGCGACGGGCTGGCGTTGAATCTGCTGATCGTTGCCGTCCCGGCCACGCTCGCCGCCTACTTCGCCGCGCAAAAGGGCGGGCTTCGGCCGCGTGCCTGGTCGCTGGTGTGGGCCGTTGGAGGGCTCGGGCTGTTGGTCGTGCCTGCGCTGCGTGACGCGGGGTGGCCCTCGTTCCTGGCGATCGTCTCCTCGATCGCGCTCGGCTCGTTCGCGCTGCATGGCAGCCGGACCTGGATAGGCATACTCCTCAGCCCGTTCGGCCTCTTCGACGCGATTCTCACCGGGTTGCGGTGGGGCTGGCGCGGGGTGCGGGAGCGGGCTGGTGGGGCGCGTGGTGCGGGGCCTGTGCTGCGTGCCGTTGCGGTGACGGTGGTGCTGCTCGTTGTGTTCGGTGCGCTGTTCGCGGGTGCGGACGCCGCCTTCGCGGATCTGCTCGGTGATCTGATACCCGACGCCTCGGTTTCCGGGAGTCCCTGGCGCGTCCTGCTCCTTGTCGTCGGGGTGGTCGGAGCGCTCGCGGTTGCGCACACGGCGGCGTCGCCCGTGCGTTGGGACAGACTCGTGGTGAATCCCGGGCGGGCCCGGGGGCGGGTCGAGTGGGCGCTGCCGCTGATCGTGCTGAACGTGCTGTTCGCGGCGTTCAACGCGGTCCAGCTGGCTGTGCTCTTCGGTGGGTACGACACCGTGCTCGACAAGACGGGGCTCTCGTACTCCGACTATGCGCGGCAGGGGTTCTGGCAGCTGCTTCTCGCCACTCTGCTCACTCTGCTCGTCATCGTGTTCGCCCAGCGTTGGGCTCCCCGCGGCAGTGCTCAGGACCGCACGCTGGTGCGCGCGGTGCTCGGCACGCTGTGTGTGATGACGCTTGTCGTGGTGGCGTCGGCGGTGCGTCGGATGGACATGTACGTGGAGGCGTACGGGCTGACCAGGCTCAGGATCTCGGTCGTCGCGGTCGAGCTCTGGCTCGGCGTGATCGTCC
This sequence comes from Streptomyces sp. NPDC004732, assembly GCF_040609235.1. Classification (NCBI taxonomy): domain Bacteria; kingdom Bacillati; phylum Actinomycetota; class Actinomycetes; order Kitasatosporales; family Streptomycetaceae; genus Streptomyces; species Streptomyces sp. NPDC004732. The sequence goes on along the minus strand of NZ_JBEXJR010000001.1, from coordinate 1,007,696 downwards.
TTTTGATCATGGCCGCGGGGGTATGGGGCGCCCGGTGGCTGCCGCGTGCAGTTGCTGCCAGTGCGGCGGCAGGTGTGCTGGCGTTCGGGCTGCTGTCGCCCGACGCGCTGATAGCCGAGCGGAACGTACAGAGGTATGAGGAGACCGGGAAGTTCGACTTCGACTACACGCGCCAGCTGTCGGCGGACGCGGTGCCGGCGCTGGACAAGCTGCCGGAGCCGCAGCGCTCCTGCGCGCTCAAGGACGTGGCCGAGGAACTCGAATCCGGGGACGAGCCGTGGTTCGCGACCAGCCTGGGGGAGTCCCGGGCCCGGCGGATCATCAAGGATCGGCCGCTCGCCGCGGCCCCCGGTTTCTGTGGCGAGAGCAGGGATGATCCCTACCCCTCGTACTGACACCCCCGGGCGGGTGCGCCCCGTGTCTCTCGTACTGCCTAAGTCGATGTATCGACATGGGTTTGTGCGGCGGTGCGCGGGTTCGGGTGCCGCGCCGACCCTGCCGGTCTTGGCTGCCTGGTCGGCGCGGTGCCCGATGTCCGTTCCGTCAGCCGGCCGCCGGGCCCGCGGCGCTCGCCGTGCCGGCGAGGGCGTCGAGGTCGCTCTTGCGTACGCGGATCACCAGTGCCGCGGTGATCAGGGCGACCACGGCCATGGCGGCGGCCGGGATGAAGGCGGTCGAAATGCCGTGGGCCAGCACCTCGTGGCTCCACGGAGCAGGGAGCTCGTGGGTCTTGGCGAACTCGGCCTTCTGCTCCGGTGTGGCGTTGGCCATGAAGTCGGCCACCTGGTCCTTGGCTTCGTTCCGGCTCGCCGTGCCGAAGACCGTGGTGAGGATGGAGAGGCCGAGGGAGCCGCCCACCTGCTGGGTGGCGTTGAGCAGGCCGGATGCGGCGCCCGCTTCGTGGAGGGCCACTCCGGAGACGGCGGTCAGTGTCAGGGTCACGAAGTTCAGACCCATGCCGAAGCCGAAGAGGAGCATCGGGCCGAGCACTCCGCCGACGTACGAACTGTCCGGGCCGATCAGTGCCTGCCAGCCGAGGCCCAGGGCGACGATGGCGGAACCGGTCACCATGAACGGCTTGGGGCCGAGCACGGGGAGGAACTTCTGCGACAGGGCCGCGCCGACCGCGATGACCACCGTGACCGGCAGGAAGGCCAGGCCCGCCTCGATCGGGGTGTAGTTCAGGATGTTCTGGACGAAGAGAACGATGAAGAAGAACATGCCGAACATCGCGGCGGCCAGGCTGAGCATGATCACGTACGTGCCCGAGCGGTTGCGGTCGGCGAACATCCGGAGGGGTGTGATCGGCTCCTTCGCCCGCTTCTCGACGAACACGAAGGCCACGAGCAGGACGACCGCGGCGGCGAACGAACCCACGGTGACGCTGTCGCGCCAGCCTTCCTCGGAGGCGCGGATGAATCCGTAGACCAGGGAGGCCATGCCGAGCGTCGACGTGAGCGCGCCCAGGATGTCGAAGCGGCCGGGGTGGCGCTCGGATTCATTGATGTAGAGCGGGGTGAGGACGGCGATCAGGATGCCGATGGGCACGTTCACGAACAGGACCCAGCGCCAGTCGAGCCACTCGGTGAGCATGCCGCCCGCCAGCAGGCCGATGGCGCCACCACCTGCGGAGACGGCCGCGAAGACGCCGAACGCTCGGTTCCGTTCGGGACCTTCGGGGAAGGTCGTCGTGATGAGCGCCAGCGAGGTGGGCGACGCGATGGCGCCGCCGACGCCTTGGAGGGCGCGTGCGGCCAGCAACTGCCAGGGCTCCTGGGCGAAACCGCCGAGGAGCGAGGCGACCGTGAAGAGCAGGATGCCGGCCATGAAGACGCGGCGGCGTCCCAGGATGTCACCGGCGCGGCCGCCGAGCAGCAGCAGTCCGCCGAAGGTGAGGGTGTATGCGCTGACGACCCAAGTGAGGTCGGTCGTCGAGAATTTGAGGGCTCCCTGGATGTGGGGGAGCGCGATATTCACAATCGTCGCATCGAGTACCACCATGAGTTGGCAGGCCGCGATGACGGTGAGAGCTAAGCCGGGGTGCCCCTCTCGGCGGGCGGATCCGGGCTTTTGATTCTTCGTCAGCTGAGAGGTGGTCGTCATGATCCCCCACAAGTTCCTTAGTGAACGGACCCGTTCACTGTCAACTACGACGGTAGTGACTCCTCTTGAGTGAACGCAAGCGTTCACTCACCCTTCTTCTGGTCTACGCCTTCCTTGTGTGCTCAATGGAGAGAAATTGATGGCTACTTCTCGTTGGTCGGCCGCTCCCGCCCGGGCGGTGTCCCCGCGCCGCCGGGGGCCTGTGCTGGAGCGGGCGATCCTCGATGCCGCCCTGGAGCAGCTCAGTACGGTCGGCTGGAGCGGGCTGACCATGGAGGGTGTGGCCGCGGGCGCGCAGACGGGCAAGGCCGCCGTGTACCGCCGCTGGCCGTCCAAGGAGGATCTTGTCGTCGACGCGCTGCGGGCCGGGCTGCCCCGGCTCGACAGCCCTCCTGACCTCGGCAGCGTCCGGGAGGATCTGCTTCAGCTGTGCAAGGAGATGCGGGTCACCATGTTCTCGCGCAGCGGCTTCGCCCTGCGCTCGGTGCTTCACGAATGCGACACGGCGACGGCCGAGCGCTTCCATGACGTGATCTTCGAAGGGGTCATCGAACCGAGCGTCAAGTTGATCAAGGAGGTCGTGGGTCGCGGAATTGAGCGCGGAGAGGTTCGTTCCGGTGGTGTCGACGCGTACGTATGCGATGTGATTCCGGCGATGTTCATGTATCGCTCGAAGGTGTGCGGGAGCGAATGGCAGGACGATGAATTCGAGGCCTTGATCGACCAGGTGATGGTTCCGCTGCTGCGGCCCTGACGGCTCGGTCCGTCCGGAAAGCGGGCTCCGGGGCCGTTCGGCGAGCCTGGGTGTCGCGGGCGGTCCACGGCGGCGTAGGCTATTGCCGCCATGCCGTACGAAGCACCCACCCACACCGTCGAGCGCTCTTTGCGCGCCACCACCGGAGCGAAGATCGTCGCCGGTGTCGACGAGGTCGGGCGCGGCGCGTGGGCCGGTCCGGTCACCGTCTGTGCGGCGGTCACGGGACTGCGCAGGCCGCCCGAAGGGCTCACCGACTCCAAGCTGATCACTCCCAAGCGGCGCACCGCGCTCGCCGAGGAGCTGACGGGCTGGGTCACGGCGCACGCCCTCGGTCATGCCTCGCACGAGGAGATCGACGCCATGGGGATGACGGCCGCGCTGCGGCTCGCCGCGGTGCGTGCTCTGGAGGGGCTGCCGGTCCGCCCGGACGCGGTCATCCTCGACGGGAAGCACGACTATCTCGGCTCTCCCTGGCGGGTTCGTACGGTGATCAAGGGTGATCAGTCCTGTGTGGCCGTCGCCGCGGCTTCGGTGATCGCTAAAGTTCAGCGCGACAAAATGATGGCCGAACTGGGCATCGAACATGCAGACTTCGGTTTTGCGGCCAACGCCGGTTATCCGTCGCCGGTGCACAAGGCCGCACTGGCGGAGCGGGGGCCCACCCCGTACCACCGGCTCACGTGGGCGTATCTTGATGCGTTGCCTCAGTGGCGGCACCTCAAGAAGGCCCGCAGCTGGGCGGACGGAAATGTTCCGGAAATCGAGGGTCAGCTCGGCTTTGAGTTCTGACGCTTTTCCGGTGCTTCCCGTCGCACTCATGTGCCACCCGCCGACGCGAGTCGCGTCGGCGTTTGATAGACAACACTTCATGCCTCTCATTCCCGAGGAGCCTCAGATTCACGAGAGTGCCCAGGGTCCCCGCGCCACGCCGGCCAGCAGCCGCACCGCGCCGACCCCCCGCCCCGTACCCGGCCCGCGTCCCGCGGCACCGCCGCGTCCCGGCCGTCCGGGTCCTGCCCGGCCGATGCCGCCCGCGCAGCGCACGCCGCGTGATGCGGCCGCCAAGCCCGGGCCCGCCGCCCCGGCTGCCGTCGGTCCCGCCGCTTCCGGTCCCGTTGCTTCCGCTTCCGGCCCCGCCACTTCTGGCGGGCCTGTTGCCGAAGCGCCGGGCGGTAGCGCCGATGCCTCGGCCTCGGTTCCGCAGATCCAGCTCATCCCGGCCTCGGCCGAGGGCGCGCTGGACGCGGCCGAGGAAGCGGTCGATCTCCTGCTCGACTCCGGACGTGTCCCCGGCGAGGTCCTGGTGATCACCACCGGCGACCCGCACCCGTGGGCCACGCACGAGCTGTCCTTCGGTGAGGCCTCCTACTGGGCCCAGCACGACGCGGGCGACGACGTCTTCTACGCCGATGCCGCCGCCCTGGATCGTGCCGTGTCCCGGCCCGTGGTCGTCGTCGCCCTCAACGGCGACAGCGAAGAGACCGCGGTCTCGGCCCTGCCGACGGCCCTTACCCGTGCAAGCACCCTGCTGATCGTCTGCGGCGACCCGCAGCGGATCAACTCGATGCTGGGCGCGGGCGTCTGAGACGACTTCCGTCGGCCGAAGGCATGGCTGACGTGGAGTCGTTGCTGGCGCGGAGTCGTGGTCGACCGTGCGGCGGTGCCGTCAGGCGCCGACCGCGCGGGAGCGCCGATTGACGGGTGCCGTGTGACGGCCGACGTGTGCCGTGTGGCGGGCAGTGGTGCGGTTCAGCGTGCCGCCGCGCGGCGCAGCACATCGGAGGCGGCCCCTCCGGTGCGCATCGTCGGCACATCGGTCCCGGGGAAGAGCTCGGGCCGTGAGCCGACGCTCGGCCGTCGGCCGCCGCGTCCCTCGCCAAGGACCTGCCAGCCGTCGGACGTCAGCGTGATGTACGCGCCGCAGCGCAGCCCGTGCAGCGTGCAGGCATCTCGCAGGCCCCACATCCAGGCCCCGTCCTCCTGGGTCCAACGGGCGTCCCCCTCGCGGCAGTAGAGCAGCACGGCGGTACGCACCGGAGTGCGGCGCCGCAGGTCGTGCGGGATGACCCGGCGCAACTGCGCGAGCAGCGCGTTGCGGAAGACCCAGCCGTCCGTCATGGTCGCGCGCCGACTGAACGAGGCGCTCGCGCGCAGCCGTTCGTCCGCATCCAGCACGGCCACGACTGCCGTCGCCGTGGTCGGCAGATGGCGTGCGTGCAGTCCGCTGACGACCTCTCGCGGGTTGCGCAGCAAGGGAATTCCCGCTGCCGACCACTCGGCGGGCTCGAGTACCCGGGCCAGTCGGTGGGCGGAATAGGCGGAGTCGGGAGCAAACTCGGCCGACGCCGAGTGCTCCGGCATCGATGCCGCGCCGGACGAGGCGAATCCGAAGGTCACGGTCCTCCCTTCGGCTACGCGCCCGTGCGAGGGCGGGGTCGGTCTGGGGGAGCGCACTGCGGCACAGCCCTACCGGACCATGGGGCCGCACGGGGAGCGGTTCCAATTGTTCCCGTCGCGATCGCCGGGGGCAATGAACAATCGGCACCACAAGCCGGTATCGGGCGATGCGCTGCTTATATCCCTGCCCAGATCGCCGCCCTTCGAGTCCTCCGGGGCCTTCGAGTCCTCCGGCGTCACGGGGTCCGTCGGGCCCGCCGAGTCCGCCGGTGCCACGAGGGACGCGAGAGCGACGAGTGGGCCCGTGGCGGATTGGGCGATTGTCAGTGCCATCGGGTTGCATGGGGGCATGGACAACCTGGAGCTCCGTACCGAAGCCGACGCCATCCTCGCCGAGCTCGTCGGCGACCCCGGGGGTTCGGCGCGGCTGCGCGAGGACCAGTGGCAGGCGGTCGCGGCCCTGGTGCAGGAGCGGCGGCGCGCCCTGGTGGTGCAGCGCACCGGCTGGGGCAAGTCCGCGGTGTACTTCGTGGCGACGGCCCTGCTGCGCCGACGGGGCGCGGGCCCCACGGTGATCATCTCTCCGCTCCTCGCCCTGATGCGCAACCAGGTCGACTCCGCGGCGCGCGCAGGCATCCAGGCGCGCACCATCAACTCGGCCAACCCCGAGGAGTGGGACACCATCTACGGAGAGGTCGAGCGCGGCGAGACCGACGTCCTCCTCGTCAGCCCGGAGCGCCTCAACTCGGTGGACTTCCGTGACCAGGTGCTGCCCAAGCTCGCGGCCACCACGGGTCTCCTTGTGGTGGACGAGGCGCACTGCATCTCCGACTGGGGGCACGACTTCCGGCCGGACTACCGAAGGCTTCGGGCCATGCTCGCCGAGCTCTCGGCCGGTGTGCCGGTGCTGGCCACCACCGCGACGGCGAACGCGCGCGTGACGGCGGACGTGGCCGAACAACTGGGCACCGGCGCCGGTGAGGCCCTGGTGCTGCGCGGCGCGCTGGACCGCGAGAGCCTGCGCCTCGGCGTCGTCCAACTGCCGGACGCCGCGCACCGGCTGGCCTGGCTCGCCGAGCACCTGGACGAACTGCAGGGCTCCGGGATCATCTACGCACTCACTGTCGCCGCGGCCGAGGAGGCCACCGCCTTCCTGCGGCAGCGCGGCTTCAAGGTGGCCTCCTACACGGGACGTACGGAGAACGCGGACCGGCTGCAGGCCGAGATCGACCTCCAGGAGAACCGGGTCAAGGCGCTGGTCGCCACATCGGCGCTGGGCATGGGCTTCGACAAGCCGGACCTGGGCTTCGTGGTGCATCTCGGTTCACCGTCCTCGCCGATCGCGTACTACCAACAGGTGGGCCGTGCGGGCCGAGGCGTGGAGCACGCCGATGTGCTGCTGCTGCCGGGCAAGGAGGACGAGGCCATCTGGCGCTACTTCGCCGACACCGCGTTCCCGCCCGAGGCGCAGGTCCGCCAGACCCTCGCCGCCCTCGCCGACGCGGGGCGGCCGCTGTCCGTGCCCGCCCTGGAGGCCGTGGTGGAGCTCCGTCGCACCCGCCTGGAGACGATGCTGAAGGTGCTCGACGTGGACGGGGCGGTCAAGCGGGTCAAGGGCGGCTGGATCTCCACCGGCGAGCAGTGGGTCTACGACGCCGAGCGGTATGCGTGGGTGGCCAGGCAGCGGCAGGCCGAGCAGCAGGCCATGCGGGACTACGTGAGCACGGACCAGTGCCGGATGGAGTTCCTGCGCAGGCAGCTGGACGACGAGGGGGCCACCCCGTGCGGCCGGTGTGACAACTGCGCGGGCGCCTGGACCGACGCATCCGTCTCCGAGGACGCGCTGTCGGGCGCGGCCAAGGAGCTCGACCGTCCCGGTGTCGAGGTCGAGCCGCGCAGGATGTGGCCGACGGGCATGGCGGCGCTGGGCGTCGAGCTCAAGGGCCGGATTCCGGCCAAGGAGCAGTGCTCAACCGGGCGCGCGCTGGGGCGCCTCTCGGACATCGGCTGGGGCAACCGGCTGCGTCCGCTGCTGGCCGAGAGCGCGCCGGACGGGCAGGTGCCCGACGACGTCCTCAAGGCCGCGGTCGCGGTCCTCGCCGACTGGGCGCGCTCTCCGGGGGGATGGGCGAGCGGCGCCGCGGACGCCGCGGCCCGGCCGGTGGGCGTCGTGGCCGTGCCGTCGCTGGCACGCCCGCAGCTCGTCGGCTCCCTCGCGCAGGGCATCGCGTCCGTCGGGCGCCTCCCCTTCCTGGGGACGCTGGCGTACGAAGGTCCTGGCGGCGCGCACGCGGCGCGCCGCAGCAACTCCGCCCAGCGCCTGAGGTCGTTGTCCGACGCCTTCACCGTCCCGGCGGAGCTGGCCGCTGCGCTGGCCGCCTCGCCGGGACCCATCCTGCTCGTGGACGACTACACCGACTCCGGCTGGACCCTCGCGGTCGCCGCCCGCCTCCTGCGGCGGGCGGGCAGCGCGGAGGTGCTGCCCCTGGTGCTTGCCGCGGCGGGCTGAGGCTCCCGTGCCGCTCCCAGTACGGGAACACCGGCACGGGAAACCGGTGCGTCGGCGTCAGCTCACGGACGGCTCGTCAGGTAGCCGCCCATGGAGGTGAAGTACTCGGTCGCGGGCAGCTCGCGGCCGTCCTCGGTCCGTACGCGCGTGATGGCCAGGCCGTGGTTGCGGCCGAAGCGGGCGTCCGCTCCGGCGACGATCACCACGCCCTCGCCCTCGCGGTAGAAGATGCGGCCCGGCGTTCCTCCGTAGGGGTTCTCGGACACCACCGCGGAGACGATCTCCAGGCGCTTGCCCTTGTGGAAGGCGTAGGCGCTCGGGTACGGCGCGGACTGGGCGCGGACCAGGCGCTCGAGGTCCTCGGCGGGCCAGGTCCAGTCGATGCGGATGTCCTCGGCGGACCGCTTGTGGAAGAAGCTTGCCTGGGAGCGGTCCTGCTTGGTGAACTCCGTCTGCCCGGCGGCGATGAGGTCGAGCGCGCCGATGGTGACCGGGGCGATGAGGTCGACGGTCTTGTGGAAGAGGTCGGTGGCGGTGTCCTTCGGGCCGACCGCGACCGCCTCCTGCCGGACGATGTCCCCGGCGTCGAGCTCGTCGTCCATCATGTGCGCGGTGACGCCCACTTCGGGCTCGCCGTTGATCATCGCCCAGATGATCGGGGAGAAGCCCGCGTACTTGGGCAGCAGCGAGTCGTGGACGTTCAGCGTGCCGTGGCGCGGGAGGTCGAAGATGCGCGGGGGGATCCAGGTGCGCCAGTTGTTGGCCACGATGATGTCCGCGTCGGCTTCCTTGAGACGCTCGAACAGCTCGTCGTCGTCAGGACGGTTGCGGATCAGCACCGGAACGCCGTGCTCCTCGGCGAGGTCGGCGACGGAATCGCTCCAGATCTTCTCGTACGCGTGCTCGCTCTTGGGGTGCGTCACCACCAGCGCCACGTCGTGCTCGGAGTCCAGGAGGGCTTGCAGGGTGCGGTGCCCCCAGGTCTGGTAACCGAACATGACGACCCGCATGGGGGTTCCTCCTCAGGGCAGGGAATGACTGATGCTAAGTAAAGCAAGCCTTACCTTAGTATGCAACGAGTCTACTCGGCACCCCAGTTGAAGGGGTCGACTGCCCGTCCGGTAAGGACCCCTGCCCGGTTTGCCCGGTCGACAGTCGCGCCGGATTAGCTTAGGCTCACCTAAGTTCGAGTGGGTGGCTCTGCCGACCTGCCCACTCTCCGTACCTTCCCCCACGCCTGACAGGCGACTTCCCCGCACGATGGGAGTGACATGTCACAGGTTCTTCCTGGCGACGACGCACCACTGGTCCACGACCTCATTGGCATCGGCTTCGGCCCCTCCAATGTGGCGATGGCGATCGCACTCAGCGAGCACAATGCGAGCGTCGGCAGGGAGGAGACGGTCACCGCTCACTTCTTCGAGCAGCAGTCGAGCTTCGGCTGGCACCGCGGCATGCTGATCGACGACGCGACCATGCAGGTGTCCTTCCTCAAGGACCTGGTGACGCAGCGGAACCCGACCAGTGAGTTCAGCTTCCTCTGCTACCTGAAGAGCAAGGGGCGCCTGACCGACTTCATCAACCACAAGAACCTGTTCCCGCTGCGGGTCGAGTTCCACGACTACCTGGAGTGGGCCGCCGCCAAGGTCGACGACCAGGTCTCCTACGGTCACGAGGTCGTCGGGGTCACGCCGTTCGTCCGCGACGGCGTCGTGGAGTACCTGGACGTCACGGTCCGCTCGGCGGAGGGCCTCGCGGTCCACCGGGCCCGCAACCTCGTCATAGGCACCGGCCTGCGTCCCCTCATGCCGGAGGGCGTGGAGCGCGGCGAGCACGTCTGGCACAACTCCGACCTGCTGACCAAGGTCGACGCTCTCGAGGGCACGTCGCCCTCCCGCTTCGTCGTCGTGGGCGCCGGTCAGAGCGCCGCCGAGAACGTCGCGTACCTGCACCGCCGCTTCCCCGACGCCGAGATCTGCGCGGTCTTCTCGCGCTACGGCTACAGCCCCGCGGACGACAGCAGTTTCGCCAACCGGATCTTCGACCCCGACGCCGTCGACGAGTACTTCGACGCGCCCGAGGACGTCAAGCAGCGGCTGATGGGCTACCACGGCAACACCAACTACTCCGTGGTGGACATCGATCTGATCGACGACCTGTACCGGCAGATGTACCGGGAGAAGGTCCTCGGCACCGAGCGCCTCCGCTTCCTCAACGTGTCCCGGCTCACCGGCGTCAAGGAGACGGCCGACGGAGTCAGCGCCACCGTGAAGTCCCTCGTCACGGGCGAGGAGAACCTCGTGGACGCCGACGTCGTGGTCTTCGCCACCGGCTACAGCCCCGCCGACCCCGTCGGCCTCCTCGGCGATGTCGCCGACCGCTGCCTCCGCGACGACGACGGCCGTGTCCGCGTCGAGCGCGACTACCGCGTGGCCACGGACGCCGACCTCCGGTGCGGCATCTATCTGCAGGGCGGTACGGAGCACACGCACGGCATCACGTCGTCGCTGCTGTCCAACATCGCGATCCGGGTCGGCGAGATCCTGGACTCGGTGCGCGAGCGGAGCGCCGCCTCCGCCGGGGCCCGCCCGGTCGCCGGTGAAACGGGCAGCGCCGCGCGCTAGCAAGTCCGCGGGGCCTCCCGGCGGGACCTCCCCGTCCGCCGGGAGGCCCCTCCGGCCGTACGGCACGATCCGATCAAAGGGACAACGGATCAAAGGGATAACGTACGTCGACATGAGCACGACTGCAGTGGAGCGCCCCGTGCCGAGGGGCGCAACGGACACCCGTCGACGGCGGGTCGTGGGGCTCGGCATCCTCGCCGTGGTCCTGGTGCTCGCGGCGGCGGTGTCGCTGGCCGTCGGGGCGCGCGCGCTGACCCCGGCCGAGGTGTGGCACGGGCTGTTCGCCGCGCCGGAATCCGACCAGCGGCTCACCGAGATCCGGCTCATCGTGCAGACCGTACGGGTGCCGCGGACGGTGCTCGCCGTGGTGGCGGGCATCGCGCTCGGTGTCGGCGGCTCGCTGATCCAGGGGTACACCCGCAATCCCATCGCGGACACGGGCCTGTTGGGCGTGAACGCCGGTGCGTCGTTCGCCGTGGTGACGGTGGTCGCCGTGTTCGGGTTCGCCAATCCGTTCCAGTACGTCTGGTTCGGCTTCGCGGGGGCGGCGGTGTCCGGTGTCGTCGTGTTCGGCCTCGCGAGCCTCGGCCGGGGGGCCGGTAACCCCCTGACACTCGCCCTGGCCGGGCAGGGCATCACGGTGTTCCTCGCCGCGATGACCACGGCCGTCTCCCTCTCGGACCAGAAGTCCCTGAACGCGCTGCGGTTCTGGAACGCGGGCTCCGTGGCAGGCGTCGACTTCGACGTGATCTGGCCGGTGACCGCGTTCATCGCGGTCGGTCTCGTCCTGGCCCTGACCACGCTGCCCTCCCTCAACCTGCTCAACCTGGGCGAGGACGTGGCGCGGGGACTCGGGGTGAACATCGCGTTCAGCCGGACCGTCGGCATCCTCGCCATCACACTGCTGGCCGGTGCGGCGACGGCGGCCTGCGGCCCCATCGCGTTCCTCGGTCTGATGGTGGCGCACGTGGCCCGTTATCTGACCGGCCCCGACTACCGCTGGCTGGTGCCGTACGCGGGGCTGCTCGGCGGGGTCGTCCTGCTGGTCTGCGACATCGTGGGCCGACTGGTGGTGCGGCCCGGCGAGTTGGAGGCCGGTGTCGTCGTGGCCCTGCTCGGGGCTCCGTTCTTCGCGGTCCTGGTCTGGCGAGGAAAGTTCAAGAACGCATGAGCGAGACAGATGTGAAGCCCACGGTGGCGCCGGGCGTGCGGCTCGGCCCCATGTCGTTCGTATGGCGGCCCTGGCTCGTCCTCGTCACGCTGCTGCTGATGACGGCGACCTTCCTGGTGTTCTGCCTGTCCATCAGCATCGGCGACTTCCCCATCGGCCTCTCCCGGGTGATGTCCACGCTCGTCGGCCGCGGTGAGCAGGTCGACGAGTTCGTGATCATGGATCTGCGGATGCCGCGCGCCCTGGCCGGGCTCGTCGTGGGGATCGCGCTCGGCGTGTCCGGCGCGATCACGCAGTCGGTCGCGCGCAACCCGCTGGCCAGCCCGGACATTCTGGGCATCACCGGCGGCGCGAGCGCGGTCGCGGTGTTCTCGGTGACGGTGTCGGGCGGCACCGCCGCGGCGGTCGTCGACTCCGTGGGGCTCTCCGCGGCGGCGCTCGCCGGTGGCCTCTGCACGGGCCTGCTCGTGTACTTCCTGGCATGGCGTCGCGGGGTCGACGGCTTCCGGCTCATCCTCATCGGGATCTCGGTGAGCGCCGTGACGCAGGCGATCACCACCTGGCTCCTCGTCTCGGCCGACATCAGGGATGTGGCCCGCGCCCAGGCGTGGTTGGTCGGTTCGCTGGACAACCGGTCGTGGGACGAGGTCTGGGTGGCGCTCTGGTGCTCGCTCGGCCTCCTGGTCGTCGTCGCCGGGGCCGCGTTCCAGTTCAAGCCGATGCATCTCGGCGACGACATCGCCGCGGGTCTCGGTGTCCGCTTCGCGCGGGTGCGTGCGGTGCTGCTGCTGTGCGCGGTGCTGCTGGCGGCCGTGGCGGTGAGCGCGGCGGGCCCGGTGCCGTTCGTCGCACTGGTGGCGCCCCAGGTGGCGATGCGTCTCGCGCGGCGTCCGACGCCGCCGCTGATCGCTTCCGGCCTGGTCGGGGCGCTGCTGCTGATCGGCGCCGACCTGACCGCGCGCGCGGTGCTGCCGAACAATCTCCCCGTCGGTGTGGTGACCGCCGCGATCGGCGGCCCCTTCCTCGTCTACCTGTTGGTACGGGCGAACCTCAAATAGCTGGTACAAAGGTGAGGCAAACCTAATAACATAGGGGGGCTTGTGGTCGCTCAGTACATCACCGAGATCGAGCCGGCGGTCGAGGACGCCGCGCGGCTGGCCGCCAGGGGCGTCTCGGTCGGATACGGCAGCCGTACCGTCATCGACGACCTCGACGTGTCGATCCCGCCCGGGGTGATCACGACGATCATCGGCCCCAACGGCTGCGGGAAATCGACCCTGTTGCGCACCCTGACGCGACTGCTCAAGCCGGTCAGCGGCTCGGTCGTGCTGGACGGCCAGGACATCGTCAAGCTCAAGACCCGCGAGGTGGCGAAGAAGCTCGGGCTGCTGCCCCAGACGCCCGTCGCGCCGGAGGGGCTCACGGTGGCCGATCTGGTCGCCAGGGGCCGTCACCCGCACCAGAGTTGGCTGCGCCAGTGGTCGTCGGACGACGCGGGCGTCGTGGCGCGCGCGCTGGCCATGACCGGCGTCTCCGACCTGGCGGACCGCCCCGTCGACTCGCTGTCCGGCGGGCAGCGCCAGCGCGTCTGGATCTCGATGACCCTGGCCCAGGGCACCGATCTGCTGCTCCTCGACGAGCCGACCACGTATCTCGACCTGGCCCACGCGATCGACGTACTGGACCTGGTGGACGATCTGCACGAGTCGGGGCGCACCGTGGTCATGGTGCTGCACGACCTCAACCTGGCGACGCGGTACAGCGACAACCTCATCGTGATGAAGGACGGGGCGATCCTGGCGCAGGGGCACCCGCGCGACGTGATCACCGCGGAGCTGCTGTACGAGGCGTTCGGGCTGCGCGCGCGGGTCGTCGACGACCCGGTGGGCGACCGGCCGCTGATCGTGCCGATCGGTCGTACTCACGTCCAACTCGACTGACCCCGCCGGGGAACCATCAGGTAAGGCTAGGCTAACCTCATCTCTGCAAGGTAAGGTTTGGCTGCCCTGAGACCGGGGCGCAGCGGTCAGCGCGAAAGCAAGGGAATCCGGATGCTCCTCCACCGAACCACGCTCATGAAGCCCCGGCGGCGGCTGGCGGCCGTACTGACCGCCACGGCCCTCGGCGTCGGCCTCCTCGCGGGCTGCGGTTCCGACTCGGACGACGAGGCGAGCGACAACACCCCGGCGGCCGCCACCGGTGGCAAGTTCCCGGTCACCGTGGAGCACGCGTTCGGGTCCACGAAGGTCACCAAGGCCCCCAAGCGCGTCGTCACCGTCGGCTACACCGACGACCAGACCGCGCTGGCCCTCGGCACCAAGCCGGTCGGCATGGTCGACCAGTACCCGAACCCGGAGGGCAAGTCCCCCGACATCAACACCCAGTGGCCCTGGGTGAAGGACAAGTGGGGCGACACCAAGCCCGACGTCGTCATGAAGAACGGCGACTCAGGACCCAACTACGAGAAGATCGCCGCCCTGCGCCCGGACCTGATCATCGCGGTCTACTCCGAGATCGACAAGGCCGGTTACGACAAGCTCTCCCAGATCGCCCCGACGGTGGGCCGCACCAAGGGCGAGAAGGAGCTCTTCAGCGCCCCCTGGCAGGACAACGCGGTGCACATCGCCAAGGCGCTCGGCAAGGAGGACGAGGGCAAGAAGCTCGTCGAGGGCATCGAGGACAAGCTGACCGCGGCCAAGAAGGCGCACCCGAAGTTCGCGGACCAGACCTCCGTCGCCCTGTCCTGGTACAAGGACTCCATCAACCCGTTCACCTCGAAGGACGTCCGCGGACGGCTCCTGACGGGCATGGGCTTCAAGTACCAGACGAAGATCGACAAGATCGCGGGCGGCAAGTTCTCCACCGAACTCTCGCCCGAGCGCACGGACCTGGTCGACGTCGACCGCATCGTCGTCATCAACGACAAGGCGGACACCGAGGCGCTGAAGAAGTTCAAGCTGTTCGCCAACCTGGACGCCGTGAAGAAGGGCAACGTGTCCTACCTCCTGGACAGCGAGGGCCCGGCGGTCGGCGCCGCGATGTCGCAGGGCACCGCACTGTCCCTGCCGTACGCGATCGACGAGCTCGTCAAGTCGGTCGAATAGAGATGACGTTCCACCTGTCCCGTCCCCGGCTCGACTTGGTCTACGTGTGAGCACCGCCGAAACACCCACCGCTGAAACACCCTCGACCGGCACGCCCGCCGCCGACGCATCCGCCGCCGACGCGGGCGCCGCCCCGGCGACGCTGCGCACGGCGTCCGGACGCGAGGCAACCCGGTGGGTCACGGCCCACTGCCGCCAAGTGCCGTGGCTGACGACCGCCACCGTGTTCACCACGGTGGCGGGAGCGGCGCTCCAGGTGCTCCCGGTGCTCCTGCTCGGCCGGGTGGTCGACGGAGTGGTCGAGGGCGAAGGGCGCTCCGTCCTGGTCACGATCGGCGTGCTGATGGGGGTCGCCGCGCTGCTCGGCGCGGTGGCCACCGCGGCCTCGACCTATCTGATCGGACGGCTCGGCGCGGATCTGCTCGCGCGGCTGCGGGAGGGTGCCGTCCGTGCGGTGCTCGGCATGCCGAGTGCGCGGATCGAGCAGGTCGGCCGGGGAGACGTGCTCTCCCGGGTCGGCGACGACGTGGCCGTGCTGTCCAAGGGCATCCGGACGGCCATCCCCACGGTGTTCTCGGCGGGCGTGCTGGTCTTCATCGCCACGGTCGGCATGTTCGGCCTCGACTGGCGGCTCGGCCTCGCGGGCGCCGCCGCGCTGCCCGCGTACGCGCTGGCCCTGCGCTGGTACCTGCCCCGCTCCGCCCCGCTCTACCGGAAGCAGCGGGTGGCCCAGGCCGACCGTGCGCAGGCGCTGATCAGCGGTCTGAACGGGATCGACACCGTGCGCGCGTACCGCCTGGAGGACGACGTCCGGGAGAAGGTCACCACGGAGTCCTGGCGGGTGCGCAACCTCGGCATCGACGTGTTCCGGTTCTTCGGGCGGTTCGTGGGCCGGGAGAACCGCGCCGAGTTCATCGGCCTCGTCCTCATCCTCGTGGTGGGATACGCCCTGTTGGAGGCCGACGCCGCCAGCCTGGGCGAGGTGTCGGCGGCCCCGCTGATGTTCCACCGGCTGTTCACCCCGCTCGGCGCCATCATGTTCACCTTCGACGAGGCGCAGAAGTCGGGCGCCAGCCTGACCCGCCTCGTCGGTGTGCTCGGGGAGTCCGCGGAGGAGCGGCTCGTGGGCGACACGTCCGTCGCGCCGGCCGACGCGGTGCCGCACCAGGTGACGGTGGAGGGGCTGACGTACAGCTATCCCGACACCGATGAACCGGTGCTCAGGGACGTCGACCTGACGATCCCGGCCGGTGGCTCGCTCGCTCTCGTGGGGGCGACGGGCGCGGGCAAGTCGACACTGGCCGCGCTGATCGCGGGCATCGGGACCCCGCAGACGGGTTCGGTGCGCATCGGCGCGCACGACCTGGGCGGTCTCGACGAGGCAGGGGCGCGGGCCCTGGTGAGCATCCTGACGCAGGAGACGTACGTGTTCTCCGGTCCGCTCGCCGATGACCTGCGGCTCGCCGCGCCGCAGGCGACCGATGCCGAACTCATGGACGCGCTGCGCACGGTGGGCGCCGCCGACTGGGTCGAGGCGCTGCCCGAGGGGCTGGGCACCACGGTCGGCGAGGGCGGCGAGCGCCTGGACGTCACCAAGATCGCGCAGATCGCCCTGGCCCGCCTGGTGCTCGGCCGGGCGCCGGTGGTCGTGCTCGACGAGTCGACCGCGGAGGCGGGCAGTGAGGGCGCGGCCGAGCTGGAGCGTGCCGTGCTCGCCGCGTGCGCGGGTCGGACGACGCTCTTCGTGGCGCACCGGCTCACGCAGGCGATGGCCGCGGACCGGATCGCCGTGCTGGATGCGGGGCGCGTGGTGGAGCAGGGCACCCACGACGAGTTGGTGGCACTGGGCGGCCGGTACGCACGACTGTGGCGGGCCTGGCGAGAGGGTAGTTAGGCAACCCTAATTTAGGTTAGCCTAACTGTGATTACCTGGAAGGGACGCTGTGTCTTCGATGATGGAACCGAGCGCTCGCCTCGTGCTGCTTTCCCCCGCCCGCCTGGCCGATGTGCGTCGGCGGGCCGGTGACTACTCCGACCGGACCGTCGCCGAGGCGTGCGCCATCGGCCTGTCGTACTGGGCGACGGGCCTGAGCCCCGAAGGCATCGAGCTCACCCCGGGCACGCTCTTCGCCGACGTCCTCGGCTGGGTCGACAACGGCGGCAGCGGGCCCGGCAGTCAGGACGCGGGCGCGGCGGGCCATCGCATCCCCGTCCCCGACGGCATCGAGCCGCACGACGCACAGCTCGCGCTCGACGACCTCGCCGACTTCCCCGACCGGCCGCTCGGCAGCATCGGTCCGGTCAGCGCCGAGGCACGGCTGAAGACCCTGGCCGAGTGGAACGACACCGACGCCGACCGGGCCCGCCCGACCCTCGTCGAGATGTTCCTCGAACAGGCACGGACCAGGCCGGACGCCATCGCCATCGTCGACGAGCACCGCTCGCTGACCTACCGTGAGGCGGCCGACCGGTCCGCCCAGTTGGCCCACCACCTCATCGCACGCGGCCTCGCCCCCGAACAGGTCGTCGGCATCTCGCTCGGCCGCTCCGCCGACATGATCGTCGGCCTGCTCGCCGTGCTCCGGGCGGGCTGCGCCTTCGTACCGCTCGACCCGCAGTGGCCCGCCGCGCGCCGCTCCGTCGTCATCGAGGACGCCCGCGTCGTCGTGCAGCTCAACTCCTCGGGCGAGCACGACCCGCAGGAGCCGGAAGCCGTCGCCGTCGACCTCGCCGACTGGGCGTTCGACTCCCTGCCCACCGAGGGGACCGGGGTTCCCGTCGCCGGTGACTCCCTCGCGTACGTGATCTTCACGTCCGGCTCGACCGGGCGGCCCAAGGGCGCGATGATCCGGCACGAGGCGATCAGCGAGCGTCTGCTCTGGCAGGTCGACGAGATCCTGCACTTCGGCCACGACGACGCCTCGCTGTTCAAGGCGCCGCTGTCGTTCGACATCTCCATCAACGAGATCTTCCTGCCGCTGGTCTGCGGCGCCCGCCTGGTCGTCCTGCGGACCGGTGGCGAACGCGACCCGCACCACCTGCTGAGCGTGATCGCCGAGCAGCGCGTCACCTTCACGTACCTCGTGTCGTCCATGCTGGACGTGCTCCTGGAGATGGCGGGCGACTCCGGCCGTCTCGACAGCCTGCGCCACGTCTGGTGCGGCGGCGAGGTGCTCACCCCCGAGCTGTACGAGCGGTTCCGCACCCGGCTCGCCATCCCGATGTACCACGGCTACGGCCCGGCCGAGACGACCATCGGCGTCTCCCACGTCATCTACCGGGGCGAGGCCGAGCGCCTCTCGACGTCCATCGGCAGGGCCAACCCGAACACCCAGCTGTACGTCCTCGACGACGAGCTGCGCCCGGTCCCGGTCGGCGTCGGCGGCGAACTGTACGCCGGTGGCCTCCTCCTGGGCCGCGGCTACGTCAACGCGCCAGGACTGACCGCATCCCGGTTCGTCGCCAACCCCTTCGCCTCGGACGGCTCCCGGCTGTACCGCACCGGCGACCTCGCGCGGTTCGCCCCCGACGGGTCCCTGGACTTCCTCGGCCGCGCCGACAACCAGATCAAGATCCGCGGCATGCGCCTGGAGATCGAGGACGTCGAGGTCGGCCTCGCCGAGCACCCCCGCGTCCGCCACACCTGCGTCGTCGCCAAGAAGAACACCGCGGGCGGCACCTACCTGGTGGGCTACGCGATCCCCGCCGCGGGCAGCGAGAACCTGCGGGCCGACGAGGTCAAGGCGTGGGCCGTCGACCACATGGTCGAGTACATGGTGCCCACCCACATCGTCGTGATGGACGCGTTCCCGCTCACCGCGAACGGCAAGCTCGACCGGAACGCGCTGCCCGAACCCAGCACGGCAACCGGCGCGGTCGCCCCGCCCGCCACCGAGAACGAGCGCGCGGTCTGCGCGGCCGTCGCCGCGGTCCTCCAGCTGGACGAAGTCGGCGTCGACCAGGACTTCTTCCAGCTCGGCGGCGACAGCATCCTGACGATCTCGCTGCTGAGCGCGCTGCGCGAGGCGGGCCTCTACGTCACGGCGCGGCAGATCTTCACCCACACCGTCGTGGGCGCACTGGCGGCGGTCGCGAGCCGCGAGGACGTCTCCACCGTGGACCACGGCGACGTCGCGACCGGCGCCGTCGTGGGCTCGCCCGTCGTCCAGTGGCTCGGCGAGACCACCGACGCCATCGACGGCTTCGTGCAGTCGGTGGTCCTCAACACCCCGCAGGACCTGACCGCCGAGGCGCTCGACGAGATACTCGGCGCCGTCCTCGGGCGGCACGACATGCTGCGTGCGAAGCTCGTGCGCGGCGACCAGTGGAGCTTCGACATTCCCGAGGCCGACCGGTCCGCCCCGGGGCCGGTGTGGCAGGAGAGCGACCGGCCGCTCGACGAGTGCGTCGAGCTCGCCACCGCCGGGCTCGACCCGGACAACGGCGTGATGCTGCGCGCCGTCCGGCGCCCCGCGGAGAACCAACTGGTCGTCGTCGTCCACCACGTGGTGATCGACGGCGTTTCCTGGCGGGTCCTGATGGAGGACCTGGCCACGGCGTGGCGCCAGTGCGCCGCCGGTGAGCCCGTCGAACTGCCCCCGGTCGGCACGTCGTTCCGGCGCTGGACACAGCTCCTGGAACGCGCGGGCTTCGAAGCAGACCGTGACTACTTCCAGCGGCCCCTGCCGGGCGCGGACCGGCCGGTGGGCCGACGCGCGCTGTCCGCCGCCGACACCGTCGCGCGCGAGCGGATCCAGACCGTCACCGTCGGCCCCGAGATCACGGCCGCACTCCTCGGCGAGATCCCCGCCAAGTTCCACGCGGGCGTCAACGACGTCCTCCTGACCGCGCTCGCCGTCGCCCTCGCCCGGTGGCGCCGCGACCTCGGACAGGACCAGACGTTCGCCCACATCGAACTGGAGGGCCACGGCCGCGAGGGACGCTTCGTGGCGGACGCGGCCGGTTTTGAACCGGAACTCTCGCGCACCGTCGGCTGGTTCACCACGCTGTTCCCGGTGACCGTCGACCCGGGCGCCGCGCCCGACCTCACCGCCCCCGAGTACCTCGTCGCCGCGCTCAAGGCGGTCAAGGAAGACCTCTCCCGGGTGCCGGGCAACGGCATCTCCTACGGCGCCCTGCGCTACCTCGCGGGCACCGCGTTCGACGCGCCCGCGCCCCAGGTGCTCTTCAACTACCTGGGCCGCTTCGACGCCGGCGCCTCCGGGGACTGGCAGCTCACGGGCGCCACCGGCCAGCTCGGCGAGAAGCGCGACCCGCACATGCGCCTGCCGCGCGCCCTGGAGTTCAACGCCATCGCCGAACCGGCCTCGACCGGCGGCGACTACGAACTCGTCACCACCGTCTCCTGGCCCGACGGCATGTTCACCGACGCGGACATCGCGACGCTCGGCGGCTACTTCCGCGTGGCCCTTGCCGGTCTCGCCGCACTCGACGAGGGCGGCCACACCCCCAGCGACTTCCCCCTCGTACCGCTCACCCAGGCCGACGTCGACGACCTGGAAGGACCGGCGCTGCGCGACATCCTGCCGCTCACCCCGCTGCAGGAAGGCCTGTACTTCCACTCGGTCTTCGACGACGAATCGGCGGGCGCGTACGTAGAACAGCAGCTCCTCAGCCTTGAGGGGGATGTGGACGCCGAACGGCTCGCGGCCGCCGCCACCCGGCTGCTCGCGCTCTACCCGAACCTGGCCGCACGCTTCACGGCCCTCGCCGACGGCCGTGTGGTCTCCGTCCTGGAGAGCGGCGTCCAGGCGCCCTTCACGACCGTGGACCGCCCCGGCATCACGGACGAGGAGATCCGCGACCTCGCCGAGCGGGACCGCCGCGCCGGGTTCGACCTGGCCACCGGACCGCTGATGCGGTACACGCTGGTCCGGGCCGGTGGCGGCCGCACCGTCCTGGTGCAGACCGTGCACCACATCATCGCCGACGGCTGGTCGGTCCCGCCGATGCTGCGCGCGCTCCTCGCCGAGTACCACGCGCCGGGCACCGTCCACCCGGTCGGCGGCTTCCCCGACTACGTGCACTGGCTCGCCGGACGGGACGACGACGAGAGCGACCGGGTGTGGGGCGAGGAGCTCGCCGAGCTGCCTGGTGCCTCACTGGTCGCCGACGGCCACACTCCTTCGGACCGGTTCGCCGACACGGCCGTCGAGGGTGAGGACGACATCGACGCGGCCGTCCGAGCCGCCGGTGTGCCCCTGAGCGTCGCCGTGCACAGTGCCTGGGCGGTGACGCTGGGCGGCATCCTGCACACCGACGACGTCGTGTTCGGCTCCACGGTGTCCGGGCGCGACGCGGACGTGCCCGGCATCGGCGACATGGTCGGCCTGTTCATCAACACGATCCCCGTACGGGCCCGTTGGACCGGGGCGACCACGGCGGGCGACCTGCTCGCCTCGGTGCGGGAGCACCAGAGCGCCGTCCTGCCGCACCAGCACGTCTCGCTCGCGCGGATCGGCCGCCAGGCGGGCGCCGGTTCGCTGTTCGACACCCTGGTGGTGTTCGACGTCGCGACCGACCTGCAGAGCCTGCGGACCGCCGACGCCGAGCTCGTCATCACCGACATCGTGAACGAGGGCGCCCCGCACTACCCGCTCACGCTGGTCGTGGAGCGCGCGCTCGACGGGCGGCCGCGCTTCAACCTGATCTACGACGGCGAGCTCCTCGGCGAGTCCACCGCCCAGGCGATCCTGGGTACCTTCGCCCAGACGCTCACCGGCCTGCTCACCCGGCCGGACGCCCTGGTCGCCGACGTGAAGCCCGAGGACGCCCGGCGCCCCGCGCGGATCGAACCGACGACCCTGGGCGGCCTCTTCGACGCCGCCGCGCGCCGCGACCCGGCGGCCACCGCCGTCACCCAGTGCGCGCTCGACGGCGGCACCCGCTCGCTGACGTACGGCGAACTGGCCGACGCCAAGAACGAGTTGGCGGCGTCACTGCGCGCGGCCGGGGTCGGCCCCGGCAAGCGCGTCGCCGTCGCCGTCCCCCGCTCCGTGGAGCAGGTCGTCGCGCTGGTCGCGATCGTCTCCGCGGGCGGTGCCTACGTACCGCTGGACCTGGCCTACCCGGACGAGCGCCTCGAGTACATCCTCGCCGACGCCGCCCCGCAGGTCGTCCTCGTCGACCCCGAGCAGCGCGACCGCTTCACCGGCCTCCTGGACCGGGCGGGCATCTCCGCCCGCGTGCTCGTCCAGGGCGACGAACTGCCGCAGGACGCCGACGCACCCGCCGACGCCCCCGCTGCCGGGGCCCGCTGGCACGACCCCGCCTACGTGATCTACACCTCCGGCTCCACCGGCCGCCCCAAGGGCGTCGTCGTACCGCACTCCAGTGTCGTCACGCTGCTCGCCAACACCCGGCCCGACATGGGCTTCGGGCCGCACGACGTATGGGTCCAGTTCCACTCCTTCTCCTTCGACTTCGCCGTCTGGGAGCTGTGGGGTGCGCTGGCGCACGGCGGTGAGCTGCTGGTGCCCGACTACGCGCTGACCCGCTCGCCGGTCGACTTCCACCGGCTCGTCCGCGAGCGCGGTGTGACCGTGCTCAACCAGACGCCTTCGGCGTTCTACCAGTTCATCGAGGCCGACCGGCACGCCGGTGAGCCGGTGACCGCGCTGCGCCGGATCATCTTCGGCGGCGAGGCCCTGGACCTCGGGCGGCTGCGCGGCTGGACCGAGCGGCACGGCACCGCGTCGCCCGAGCTGGTCAACATGTACGGCATCACCGAGACCACCGTCCATGTCACCCACCGGGTGCTGACCGAGGGCGACTTCGGCCCCGGCCAGGACGTCAGTCCGATCGGCGGTCCCATCCCCGGCCTGGTCACCTACCTGCTCGACGACCGGCTCCGCCCGGTGCCGCCTGGCCGGGTCGGCGCCATCTACGTCGCGGGTGACCAGGTGTCGCTCGGCTACCTGGGCAGGACCGGCCTCACCGCGAGCCGGTTCGTGGCGAACCCGTTCGCGGACGACGGCTCCCGCATGTACCACACGGGCGACCTGGCCCGCCGCACGCTGGACGGCGAGCTGGAGTTCGCGGGCCGCGCCGACGACCAGGTGCAGCTCAAGGGCTTCCGCATCGAACTCGGCGAGGTCGAGTCCGCGCTCAGGGAGCTCGACGGCGTGGTCGACGTGGCCGTCACCGTCGCCGACAGTGGCGACCACCTGGTCGCGCACGTCGTGGGCCGCGTGCCCGGCGACCTCGCGGGCCTGCTCGCCGCGAAGCTGCCCGTGCACATGGTGCCCGGCCGGGTCCTGTCGGTCGACGCCCTGCCGCTGACGGTCAACGGCAAGCTGGACCGCAAGGCCCTGGTCGAGCGCGCCGCACACGACGACGGCAACACCTCCGTGGCCGCCGGTGATGCCGCGCTCGCCGCGCTGGTCGACATCTTCGCCGAGGCGCTGCCAGGATCCACCGCCGTGGACGGGGACACCGACTTCTTCATGGCGGGCGGCGACAGCATCGTCGCCATCACCGTGATCAACCGCGCAAGGGCGCTCGGCCTGCCGATCGCGCCCCGCGACGTCTTCCTGTTCAGGACGCCGCGCGCGCTCGCCGAGCACCTGGGTTCGAGCGCCCCACAGGCCGCCGCGCCCGCCCCCGACCGCCGCGAGGACGGCCCGTTCCCGCCGACGCCGATCATCCTGCGCCAGCGTGAACTGGGCGGATCCCTCGACCGGTTCGTCCAGGCCAGGACCCTCGCGGCCCCCGACGGCACCGGATTCGCCGACGCCGAGCGCGCCGCGAACGCCGTCGTGGCCGCCCATCCGGCCCTGCGGATGCGGCTGCGCGTCGAGCACGGCGTGTGGGCGCTGCGCACCGAACCCGCGAGCGAGGTCGCCGTCGTCCGCACGGACGCCGCCGACGCGACGGCCGCCGCGGACGAGGCCGCGGGACGGCTCGACCCCGAGGCCGGGAACGTCGTTGCGTTCTCGTGGCTGGAGACGAGCCGCACCCTGGTCGTCACCGTGCACCACATCGCCGTCGACGCAGTGTCCTGGCTGGTCATCCTCGACGACCTGGCCGCCGCCATGAGCGGCACCGCACCGGCCGCGACGACCACGTCCTACGCCGAGTACGCCGAGGCGCTGACGCTCAGGTCCGGCGAGGCGATCGACGCCCTCGGGCACTGGATCACCACGCTCCAGGCGCCCGCGCTGCTCCCGGAGCCCGCCGCCGGGAGCCTGCGCGAGACCACTGTCGTCCTCGCGCCCGAGGCGAGCGACCGCCTGACGCGCACCGCGCCCGCCGCCCTCGGCGTCGGTCTCACCGAGCTGCTGTGCGGCGCGCTGCGCACCGCGCTCACCCACGTCCAGCCGTCGCCCACCGACCTCGCGGTCGAGCTGGAGCGGCACGGCCGGGTCCCGGCCGTCGAACAGCACGACTACACCCGTACCGTCGGCTGGTTCACCTCCATCGCGCCCGTACGGCTCACCGCGCACACCGACCCCGTCGCCGCCGCGCGCGAGGTCGCCGAGCGCCAGCCGGACGAGGCCGGGCACGTCGCGTACGGACAGCTCAAGTACCTCGACCCGCAGACGGCCCCGCTGCTGACCGGCCGCCCCCAGGTCCTGTTCAACTACCTCGGCCGGGGCAGCGAGTCCCAGGCGGTGCACGTCACCGGAGGCGACCAGGGCAGCCCGTACGCCGTCGAGGCCAACGCCTGGACCGACGATGCCACCGGCAGCCTGCACGCGGCCTTCACCCTCGCCGACGGCATCCCCGACGAGATCACCGAGCACTGGCTCGGCGCCCTGGAGCGCATCGCGGACGCCTCCGTGACCGCCGAGCGCACCGCGCCGGTCACACCGCTCCAGCGGGGCCTGTTCTTCCAGGCCCAGCTGGCGGGCACGGCCGGACACTACGTCGCACAGAGCTGGTTCACCTTCGACCGGCGCCTGGACGCCGACGCGCTGGCCGAGGCGATGGCGTACGTCATCGCGTGGCACCCCGTCGTCGGCGCGGGCTTCACCACCGACGACGACGGAAACCCGGTCCAGGTCCTCAAGGCGGGCCGACGCGTCGACGTGCGCACGGTCGAGCTGACGGGCGACGAGGACGTCGAGGCCTTCCGCACCCAGGACCGGGACGCGGGCTTCGACCCGGCAGAGGCGCCTCTTATCCGGCTGACCGTGGTCCGGCTGCCCGACGGCAACGACGGGCTGCTGCTCAGCTACCACCTGCTGCTGTGGGACGGCTGGTCCCGCGAGATCGTGCTGCGGGACCTGTTCGACGCGTACGAGTCCGTCCTCGCGGGCGAGCGGCTCGACGCGGCGCCCGCCACGCCGAGCTTCGAGGAGTACGCCAGGGCGCTCGCCGCCAAGGAACCCGCCGTATCGGAACGCTTCTGGGCGGAGCACCTGGCGCAGGTCCCCGGCCCGACCCTGCTCGCCGGACCCGCACCGGTCCTCTCGCAGGAACTGCCGCCCGCACTCGTGCACCAGCTCTCCGCCGAGCAGTCGGAGCTGCTGCGGGACGCGGCCAAACAGCACGGCGTGACGCTGAACGCGGTGCTGACCGGCGCCTTCGGCCTCCTGCTCGGCGCCCACACGGGCCGCAGCGACGCCGTGTTCGGCGTGACCGTCTCGGGCCGCGACGGCGAGGGCCTCTCCGACATCGTCGGCGTGCTGCTCAACACCGTGCCCACCTGGACGAAGGCCCGGCCGGACGACACCGTCGGCGGCTATCTGTCGGCCGTACAGACGGCCAGGGTCGAGGCGATGGAGCACGAGCACCTCGGGCTCGGCGAGATCCAGCGGGCCAGCGGCCACGACACGCTGTTCGACAACCTGTTCGTGCTGCAGAACTTCCTCGACATGGACGCCTTCGCCGAGATGAACACCCGGCACGGCATCACATCGGTCAAGGCCGACGACTCCACCCACTACCCGTTCACCTGGGTCGTCACCCCCGGCGACCGGCTCACGGTCAAGCTGGAGCACCGCCACGGCGACACCGCCGACGCCCGCCGTCTCCTCGACGACTACGTGCGGGTGCTCGAAGACCTGGCCCGCTCGACCGGACCGCTCGGCGCGCTGCCCGGCCTCGGCGCGGCACCCGAGCCCGCCGAGCGCACGGACGTCGGCACGGACACCGTCGTCGACCGGTTCGACCGGGCGGCCGACCGGGACCCGGAGCGGGTCGCCCTCGTCGCCCACGGCTCGACCATGACCTTCGCCGAACTGCGGGACCGCAGCCGCGCGGTGGCCGGAGTGCTCGCCGGGCGGGGCCTCGGGCCCGAGACGACCGTGGGTCTCGCGATCCCGCGCTCCCTCGACTCGATCGTGGCGCTGTTCGCCGTGCTGCGCGTCGGCGCCGCCTACGTACCGCTGGAGCTCGACCACCCGGACGAGCGGATCGCGGCGATCGTCGAGGACGCCCGCCCGGACGCGATCCTCACCGTGAGCGCCGTATCGCCCCGGCTGACCGGCACCGTGGTCGACACCGGCGGCCTGATCGAGCTGGACCGTCCGCTGCCCGCGGCCGAGCCGTTCGTGACGTTCGCCCCCGAGGACCCGGACCGGCTGCGGCACCCCGCCTACACGATCTACACCTCCGGTTCGACCGGAAAGCCCAAGGGCGTGGTGACCGAGTACGCCGGGCTCACCAACATGCTCGTCAACCACCAGCGCCGGATCTTCGAACCGGTCCTCGCCGAGCACGGCCACCGGACCTTCCGGATCGCGCACACCGTGTCGTTCGCGTTCGACATGTCGTGGGAGGAGCTCCTGTGGCTCGCCGACGGCCACGAGGTGCACATCTGCGACGAGGAGCTGCGCCGCGACGCGCCCGGCCTGGTCGAGTACTGCCTGGCGCACGGGATCGACGTCATCAACGTGACCCCGACGTACGCGCAGCAGCTGGTCTCCGAGGGCCTGCTCGACAACCCGGAGCGGCGCCCCGCGCTCGTGCTGCTCGGCGGCGAGGCCGTCACGCCGACGCTGTGGCAGCGGCTCGCCGAGACCGAGGGCACGGTCGGCTACAACCTGTACGGCCCCACCGAGTACACGATCAACACCCTCGGCGTCGGCACCTTCGAGTGCCAGGACCCGGTGGTGGGCGTGCCGATCGACAACACCGACGTGTACGTCCTCGACCCGTGGCTGCGGCCGCTGCCGGACGGCGTCCCCGGCGAGCTGTACGTGTCGGGCATCGGCATCGCCCGCGGCTACCTCGGCCAGTACGCGCAGAGCGCGCACCGCTTCGTCGCATGCCCGTTCGGCGCCCCCGGCGAGCGCATGTACCGCACCGGCGACCTGGTGTTCCGCAGGCCCGACGGCAACCTGACGTATCTGGGCCGCACCGACCAGCAGGTCAAGATCCGGGGTCACCGGGTCGAACTGGGCGAGGTCGAGGCCGCGTTCGCCGCGCACCCGGCGGTGCGGTTCGTCGCCGCGGTCGCCCAGCCCGACCCGCAGGTCGACGGCGCGTACCGGCTCGCCGCCTACCTGGTGCTCGACGGCGCCGAGCTGCCCGCCGTCGCCGCCGAGGTGGGCACGGGCCTGCCGGACTTCCTGCGCCCCACGCACTTCGCCGAGGTGGACAGCATCCCGCTGACCGTGAACGGGAAGGCTGACACCAAGGCGCTGCCCGAGGCCAAGCCCCTCGGCGCGCTGACCACGGTGGGGGAGCGCGGCCCGGAGACCGAGACCGAGAGCGTGGTCTGCGAGTTCTTCGCCGAAGCACTGGACCTCGACGACGACGAGGTGAGCGCGGTGAGTGACTTCGTGTCCCTCGGCGGACACTCGATGCTGGCGGTGCGGCTGATCGGGCTGCTCCGCCGCGAGTACGGTCCTGTGGTCACCATCCGAGACCTTTTCACCCTGCGAACCCCGGAAGCGATTGCCCGCCATCTCGATGACTCCGACAACTGACACGAAGCGGCCCCGACCGGGGTCCGACATCCTCAGGACCGCACTGCGCCGCAACGTCGGTGCCATGGTCTGGGGCACCGTCCTCATGGGCCTCTACCAGGCAGGCGAGACGGCCTTCCCCATCGCGCTCGGCCTGATCGTCGAGCACACGATGCGGGACGACCGCAGCCTCGGCGCGCTCGGGATCTCCATCGGCGCGCTCGCCGTGATCATCACGACCGTCTCGCTGTCGTGGCGGTTCGGCATGCGCGTCCTGCAGAAGGCCAACACGACCGAGGCGCACCGCTGGCGCGTGAAGGTGGCGGCCTGCGGGCTCCAGCCGGTGGCCAGGGACGTCGACCTCAAGTCCGGCGAGGTGCTGACCATCGCCACCGAGGACGCCGACCAGACCGCCGACATCGTCGAGGTGGTGCCGCTGCTGGTCAGCTCGCTGGTCGCGGTGCTCGTCGCGGCGGTCGCCCTCGGCATGGCCGACTTCAGGCTCGGGCTCCTCGTGATCGTGGGAACCGTCGCGATCCTGTCGATCCTGAGCGTGATGTCCAAGCGGATCGGGTCGAGCACCCGCGAGCAGCAGGCCCGGGTGGCGCGCGCAGGCGCGAAGGTCGCCGACCTGATCAGCGGCCTGCGTCCGCTGCACGGCTTCGGCGGCAACCACGCGGCGTTCCGCTCCTACCGCGCGGTCAGCACGGAGGCGAAGCGCCAGTCGGTCACCGTCGCCAAGGTGAACGGCGTGTACGCGGGCACCGCGCAGGCGCTCAACGCGGTCCTGGCGGCCGCGGTGACGCTGACGGCGGGCTGGCTGGCGTTCGAGGGCGGCATCACCATCGGCGAGCTCGTCATGGCCGTCGGCCTGGCGCAGTTCATCATGGAACCGCTGAAGATGTTCTCGGAGATGCCCAAGTACGTGATGATCGCGCGGGCGTCGGCCGAGCGGATGTCGCTGGTGCTCTCCGCGCCGCCGGTGACGGAACCCGGGCCCGGGCGCCCGGCCGCGGGCGGGGACCTGGAGGTGGACTGCGTCCGGTACGGGTCGCTGCGCAAGCTGAAGTTCACGGTGGCCGCCGGTGAGTTCGTGGCGATCGCCGGGTACCAGCCGCGCGCGGTGGCCGACCTCGCGTCGATCCTGGCGATGAACGTGCCGCCGGACGCGTACGAGGGAGTGGTGCGGGTCAGCGGGCAGGAGATGGCGGACCTGTCGGTCGAGGCGGTCCGCGAGCACATGCTGGTGAACCCGTACGACGGGGAGATCTTCGCGGGCACCCTGCGCACGAACATCGATCCGGCGGGCAGCAGCCGGACGGTGCCCGAGGCCGTCGAGGCCTCCATGCTGACCGATGTCGTCGCCCTCCACCGCGAAGGGCTCGACTACGGAGTACGCGATCGGGGAGCGAACCTCTCCGGAGGACAGCGTCAGCGCCTCTCCCTGGCCCGCGCGCTCGCCGCCGACACCGACGTCCTGGTCCTGCACAATCCGACGACGGCCGTCGACGCGGTCACCGAGCAGCTCATCGCGCGCAACGTCGCGAAGCTGCGCCGGGGCCGCACCACTGTTGTGATCACCAGCAGCCCGGCGATGCTGGACGCGGCGGACCGTGTCCTCGTCCTGGACGAGGGCGTCATCACGGCGGAGGACAGCCACCGCAATCTCCTCGCCACGGATGAGGACTACTGCGTGGCTGTGGCGAGGTGATGGGGGCTTTCCGGTGCCCCTCAGGGGCTTGCCGGTGTCTTTAGGGGCTTGCTGGTGTCGGTGCCTGGTGGCGGCTCCTAGGCGAGTGCCCAGGCGACGTCCCTGAGCAGCGCGTGCCGCCAGCCCGCCCGGTCATGGCCGGAGGCCGCCCGCGACACCCGTACGGTCGCACCGGCCTCCTGGACCAGCGACTCGGTCAGTTCGCAGTGGGGGAGCATCCGCTGCTCGTGCTCCCCCAGGTCGAACGCGATGCGCAGCCCTGACAGATCGGGGCGCTCCTTGCGCAGTCGCCCGGCGATGGTGCCGCCGACCGTGCCGCCCAGTGGGTCTGCCGTCGCCATGGCGTCCGGTGTCCACCAGAACGACGGCGACTGGCAGGCCACGCGGGACACCAGGCCGGGGAAGTCCAGCGCCGCGTACATCGCGCTCAGCCCGCCCAGACTCTGCCCGGCGACCACCAGGCGGCCCGCGTCGGCGGGCACGCCGCTCTCCGCCACCAGCGGCAGCAGTTCGTCCCGTACCGCCTCCCACAGGGCGGGGTCGCACCCGAACTCGGCAAGGCG
The DNA here is from genome assembly GCF_040609235.1 of Streptomyces sp. NPDC004732. Lineage (NCBI taxonomy): Bacteria > Bacillati > Actinomycetota > Actinomycetes > Kitasatosporales > Streptomycetaceae > Streptomyces > Streptomyces sp. NPDC004732. The sequence goes on along the minus strand of NZ_JBEXJR010000001.1, from coordinate 977,882 downwards.
GTCCTTGGACGGCAGGAAGACGAGGGTCACAGGGGGCATCTCGCCATCGGCGACGGCCGACTCGAAGGCCGTCATGGCCGGGTGCAGATACAGCCAGTCGTCCCCGTCGAGCAGCAGGACCACCGGCCCGCCGCCGCCCACCGCGTGGACCCGCACGGTGCGCCGCCCGCCGAGCCGCTGACTGGCCCAGCGGATGCGGGGGCCGGGCAGGGGCAGGGTGTCGTCGGCGCCGATGTCGGGCCAGTGGGGCTGGGCGGGGGCGTCCGGGGTCGCGGCTATGGAACGGTCGCCGCCCGCGCCGACGGGGTTGAGCGGGTCGGCGTACGCCTCCTCGCCCACGAGGACCTGATAGGTCACGCGCAGCCGCGCGGGCATGGGCACCTCGGCGTACCAGCAGTCCGTGTCGGCCCAGCGGTTCAGCGCCACGGGCTCCGACCAGCTCTCGAAACCGAGCCGCGCGGACGACCCCCGCCACAGGAAGAGCGTGGTCCAACCGCCGTCGTCGGCAGGCACGGAGAGGGGACTCCGGGCAGCCGACCAGAAGGCTTCGGTGCCGGGTTCACCGGGCAGTCCGTACTCGGCGAAGGCGTTCCCGGTGTCGGCCGCGGGGCGCATCAACGTCTCCTTGTGAGAGGGATGGGGGAAAGGCTAAGCTCGCATTAATTTAGGGGAGCCTAACCTAATCCTGACGGAGGAACCGACACATGAGCACCAACCCCTTCGACGACCCCGACGGCCGCTTCCTGGTCCTGGTGAACGACGAGGGGCAGCACTCGCTCTGGCCCTCCTTCTCCGAGGTGCCCGGCGGGTGGACCACCGCCTTCGGCGAGGACTCGCGGGACGCCTGCCTGGAGTACATCGAGACCAACTGGACGGACCTGCGCCCCCGTTCCCTCGTGACGTCCGTGGAGGGCTGAACCTCGTCAGCACCCGTACGCCCGCACTGCGAGGAAGGGCCGCGCCGATGCTCTGCAAGAGACTGACGAACGCGCGCTTCCTCACCATGGATCCGGACCACCCCGTCGCCCACGACCTGGGCATCTGGCGGGGCCGGATCGCGGGCCTGGATGCGGCCGTGACCTCCACGCCCGCGCGCGAGGTGATCGACCTCCAGGGCGCCACCGTGCTGCCCGGGTTCGTCGACGCCCACGTGCATCTGGCCTGGACCGGGCTCAAGGAGAACACCTTGAGCATCGCGGGCCGCACGAGGATCGACGACGTGCTCGCCGTGGTGGCGGCCGCCGCGGCGCGCGAACGCTCACCCGGCGCCTGGCTGAACCTCGTCGGCTACGACCAGCGGGCCCTGGGCCGCCATCTGACCGCCGCCGAACTGGATACGGTCAGCCAGGGCCACAAGGTCTTCATGCTGCACGACTCCGGGCACGGCTGCGTGGTCAACTCCGCCGTCCTCGACCTGCTCCCCGCGGACGTCCCGCACGAGAACGGCTTCCTCGCCGAGGGCGCGATGGGCGCCGCCCGCGCCCTGCGCCTGCCGTACTCCCAGCGCGAACTGGCCGAGGCGATCGGACGCGCCGCCCGGACCTGTCTGAGCGAGGGCGTCACCGCCTGCGCGGAGGCGGGCATCGGCGGCACCCTCTTCGGCCACAGCCCCGTCGAGCTCGGCGCGTATCAACTCGCCCGCGAGGAGGACCTGCTGCCGCTGCGCGTGCAGCTCATGGTCGCCGCGGAACGGCTCGGCCCGGTCGCCGCACACGAGGCCGACGGCATCCCCAGGGCCCTCGACCTCGGCCTGCGCACCGGCTTCGGCGACGACCGGCTCTCCGTGGGCGCGCTGAAGATCTACACCGACGGCGGCATGATGGCCCGGACGGCCGCGCTCAGCAGGCCGTACGAAGGACTCGACCACGCGGGCCAGTTGCAGGACGACCCGGACGCACTCACCGACATGATCGTCGACGGTCACCTGGCGGGGTGGCAGCTCGCCGTCCACGCCATCGGCGACCGCGCGGCCGACCTCGCCCTCGACGCCCTGGAAAGGGCCCAGCGCCTCCGTCCGCGGCCCGCTGCCCGGCATCGCATCGAGCATGCGGGCCTGATCCGCCCCGACCAGCTCCCGCGCTTCGCGCGACTCGGCGTCAGCGCGGTCGTCCAGCCCAACTTCCTGCGCTTCTTCGGCGACGACTATGCGGAGATCATGGGTGAGGAGCGGGCGCCCTGGCTCTACCGCGGCCGCGGGTTCCTGGACCACGGGGTGCCCCTGGTCGGCAGCTCCGACCGCCCCGTCACGGACGGATCCCCGCTGCGGGCCGTCCAGTTCATGGTCGAGCGCGCCTCCGAGTCGGGTCAGGTGATCGGCCCGGACGAGGGCATCACCGTCGACGAGGCCCTGCGCGCCTACACGGTGGCCGGGGCGCACGCCTGCCACTGGGAGGACGCCCTGGGCACCCTCACCCCGGGCAAGCGCGCCGACCTGGTGGTGCTCGGCGACGACCCCCGAGGTGTCGACACCTCACGCATCGGCGGGATCGAAGTGGCGGCGACGTACGTCGACGGCTGCGAGACGGGGAAGGCGGCGTCGTGAGCGGGCAGGGAACCGTCCGGGAGGGCGGTTCGTACGTGGGGGACGGCGACGGGTCCGGGCGTCGCTACGTCATCTGGCACACGGCCGGGGAGACCCTCGTCTTCGACCGGCGGATCAACTGCCCCGCGGACGTCGGCGACGAGGCCCTCCCGGAGCTGCTGCGCAGGCTGCGCGAGGCGGGCGTGCCCGAGACGGACGCGTACCCGGGCCGCCCGTGCGCCTGATCCTCACGGGCTCGTGAGGATCACGAGTTGCTGCGTCGCGCGGGTCATCGCGACATAGCGGTCGACCGCCCCTTCGACGCCCTCGCCGAACGTCTCCGGGTCGACGAGGACGACGAGGTCGAACTCCAGCCCCTTCGACAGCTCGGGAGTGAGGGACCGTACGCGTGACGGGCCACGGAACCGCTCCTGACACTGCTCCTGGAACTTCTCGTGGAAGGCCGGATCGCCGATGACGCAGGCGACCCCGTCGGCGTGCGCGTCGAGCCAGGTGTCGAGGGTCCGGTCCAGGTCCGTGACCGGTCCGTGGACGACGGGGATGCCGCTGCTGCGGATGGACGTCGGCACGTTGGCGTCGGGGATCGCGGCCCGGACGACCGGCTCGGCCGCCGCCATGACCTCTTCCGGCGTGCGGTAGTTGATGCTCAGGGAGGCCATCGTGACCCGGTCGATCCCGGCCCGCTCAAGCCGCTCCTGCCACGATTCGGTGAACCCGTGCCGGGCCTGGGCGCGGTCGCCGACGATGGTGAAGCTCCGCGACGGGCAGCGCAGCAGCAGCATCTGCCACTCCGCGTCGGTCAGTTCCTGCGCCTCGTCCACGACGACGTGCACGAACGGGCCCGCGAGCCGGTCCGGGTCGTCGGTGGGCAGGGCGCTCTCGTCGATCAGGGTGTCCTGGAGGTCCTTGCCGCGCAGCATCCGCACCGCGCCCTCGCTGTCGTCACCGGCCGAGGCGAAGTCGGCGGCCGAGAGGATCTCGTCGATGACACCGGCCATGCGCTCGCGTTCGGCCGCGACGGCGGCGTCGTGCCGCCGCTTGCGCCGGGCCGCCTCGGGGTCGCCGAGCCGCTGCCGCGCGGCGTCCAGAAGCGGCAGGTCGGACACCGTCCAGGCCTGGGGAGCGTGCTTGCGCTGCAGCTTCGTGACGTCGTCGCGGCCGAGCCAGGGCGCGCACATCCGCAGGTAGGCGGGGACCGTCCACAGGTCGGAGACGAGGTCGGCGGCCTCGATCAGCGGCCACGCGCGGTTGAGCGTCGTCACCAGGTCCCTGTCCTGCCGCAGGGCCCGCAGGAACATCTCGGGCGAGACGCCGGCCCCCTCCTCGGCCTCGTTGTCGATGGCCTCCTTGCCGATGGCCTGCTTGTCCATGAGGATCGTGGCCAGCTCCTCCCAGATCAGCTCGCGCGCCTCGTTGTGCGCGGTGCCGGGGCCCGGCGCCCGGAACGCCTCGGCCCAGTCGTCGGCGCTCACCCGCACGTCGGCCCAGGGCGTCGAGGCCGTGCATGCCTCGGAGGGCGGCTCCTCGTAGAACCTGACGGCCTTCTCGATCGCCTTCACCATGTCCGCGGTCGCCTTCAGGCGGGCCACCTCGGGGTCGCTCTCGGGGCCCGCCGCGGCGCCCTCGGCGACGAGGTCCCGCAAGGTGCAGGTCTGCACGCCCTCTTCGCCGAGGCTGGGCAGGACGTCGGCGACGTAACCCAGGTAGGGCTCGTGCGGACCGACGAAGAGCACGCCGCCGCCGCGGCGGTTGTGGCCGAGGCGGGGGTCGGAGTAGAGGAGGTAGGCGGAGCGGTGCAGGGCGACGACGGTCTTGCCCGTGCCGGGCCCGCCGTCGACGACGAGGGCGCCGCGGGAGCCCGCGCGGATGATGGCGTCCTGGTCGGACTGGATGGTGCCGAGCACGTCGCGCATCCGGGCCGACCGGTTGCCGCCCAGGCTGGCGATGAAGGCGGACTGGTCGTCGAGCGCGGCGTGGTGTTCCAGGCCGTCGGCGGTGAACACCTCGTCCCAGTAGTCGCTGATCCGGCCGCCGGTCCAGCGGTACCTGCGACGGCTCGCCAGCCCCATCGGGTTGGCGTGGGTCGCCGCGAAGAACGGCTCGGAGGCGGGCGAACGCCAGTCGACGAGCAGCCGACGGCCTTCGCTGTCGGTGAGCCCGAGGCGCCCGATGTACAGGGGCTCGGCGCCGTCGTCCGCGACGACGACGTGCCCCAGGCAGAGGTCGAGCCCGAAGCGGCGCAGGGCGCGCAGGCGGCCGCTCAGCCGGTGGATCTCCGAGTCCCGGTCCATCGCCTCCCGGCCGATGCCGCCGGGTGCCTTGCGGAGGGTGTCGAGACGGCCGGAGAGTTCGGCGATGGTCTGGTCGAGGCTCTCCGCGATCGCCGCGAAGTGCCGCTCGTCGCGAGCGGTCAGTGCCGCCTCGGCCTTGGCCGCGAGGTTGGCGGGCAGGTTGAACGCGCTGCTGGTCAGGGGGTCTCCGATGTCCGCAGGATCAGGCTTAGGGCGTGATTTTGCGGGACGACGGGGGCCTTGCCGCAAGCCCCCCTGTGCGCTATAAGTTGAAAGTGGCAAGAGGTGGGATTCCCCTCTTGCCTTTGTTGTGTGCGGGCTTGCCCTTGCTGTGTACGGGGCTGTGCGCGGGGCCATGCACGGAGCTGTGCATAGAGCTGTGCATGGGCTTCGCCCTTCTTCCGCTCCTCTTCTCGGCTCCTCCTGCGAGCTTTGGCGTGCCTCGGGACCACCCTCGGTTGGACTCAAAACTTAGGTAAGGCTAGCCTTATCTCGCTTGTCCTCGACCGTGGAACCATCGTGGAACCCAGGAAGGTACAGCCTTGATCACGGCTACGCCGCGCCCTGCCCCGCTGCACGCACTCCCCGCAGGGGCGCCCGACGGGCCGCCCGCGGTGCGCTCCGCCCGTGAGGAGGACGCCGCCGCACTCGTCGCCCTCTCCCAGCCCTTCGTACGCTCCGGGGCGCTGCGCGAGCGCCCCGCCTCGCTCTACACCGCCCACGCCACCGACTTTCTCGTCGCGGACGCGGACGCGGACGCGGGCGTGGGCGTGCTTGGCGGCCCTCTGGAGGGCTGCGTGGGTCTGCGGGTGCACCCGGCCGACCCGGCGACGGGCCGCGGCCCTGTGGGCGTCCTCTACAACTTCTGCGTGGCCGGGCACAAGCAGGGCCGCGGAGTGGGGGCCGCGCTCATGCGCGCCGCACTGGCCGTGGCACGCGCCAAGTCGCTCAGCGCCCTGTTCACGGCGACGACGGGCGGGGGAGACCTGTTCCTCCGGTACGGGTTCGCGCCGACGGCCGCGCGCATGGCGCCCCCGGCGTGGGCGAACTCCCTCGATCCGCGGCGCAACGCGCTGATTCTCGCGAGGAGTCTGTGACGCCGCCGAGTCTGTGACGGCACGCCGTCTGTGACACGACGCCGCATCGGCGTCATACATGCCGCTCCCGCCCCGGTTCACCTCCCGGGGCGGGAGTTCTCGTTTGCGCCGGTCAGTGCCGGTCAGTGCCGGTCAGTGCCGGTCAGCGCCCGCCAGTGACTCTCAGACAGCGCACTCGTCGTGCGCAGGGCTCCCGTCGCGATCGGCACGCGCGTCGGGGACCACCGTGGTGCCGGGGCTGGTCTCGCCCAGTACGCCGCGCAGCACCGCATGCGGCTCCCGGCCGTCGAGCACGTGCGCCTTGCGCACGCCGCCGCGGACGGCCCGCAGGCAGCCCTCCATCTTCGGCAGCATCCCGCTCGCGAGCCCCGGAAGGAGTTCGTCCAGCGCATCGGCCGTCAGGCGCTCGATCACCTCGGTGCTGTGCGGCCAGTCCGCGTACAAGCCCTCGACATCGGTGAGCATCACGAGGCGTTCGGCGTCGAGCGCCACGGCCAGGGCCGACGCGGCGAGGTCCGCGTTGACGTTGTAGACCTGCCCGTCCTCGCCGCGTGCCACGGGGGAGACGACCGGGATGTGACCCTGCTCCAAGAGCGCGCGTACCGTCCCCGGATTCACCTTCACGATGTCTCCGACGAGGCCGATGTCCACCGGCCGGTCGTCCACCCAGGCGGCCCGCCGCACGGCCGTCATCGTGTGCGCGTCCTCACCCGTCATGCCGACGGCGAAGGGTCCGTGGGCGTTGATGTGGCCGACCAGTTCCCGCTGGACCCGGCCGGTCAGCACCATGCGGACCACCTCCATGGTCTCCGGTGTGGTCACCCGCAGGCCCGCCGCGAACCGGGTCTCCAGGCCGAGGCGGTCGAGCATCGCGTTGATCTGCGGCCCACCGCCGTGGACGACGACGGGGCGCAGGCCCGCCTGCCACAACTCGACGACGTCCCGGGCGAACGCCCGCTGCAGGTCCGCGTCGACCATGGCGTGCCCGCCGAACTTGACGACGACCACGCTGCCTTGCATGCCCTCCGCGCGGAGGACGGCCTCGGAGGCCGTGGGGGTCTCGCAGGTCTCGGAGGCCTTGGAGGCCTTGGACTCCTGCTCCCTGACAGCCGTTCGCATCTCTGCCCCTACTCCGTTCACGAGCTGTACGCGCTGTTCTCGTGGACGTACGCAGCGGTCAGATCATTCGTCCAGATCGTCGCCGACGCATCCCCGGAGCGCAGGTCGACGGCGATCGTCACCTCGCGCCCCGAGAGGTCCACCTTGTCCCGCGGCTCCCCGGCCGCACCGTCCCGGCACACCCGGACACCGTTGATCGATACGTCCAGACGGTCGGGATCGAAGACCGCGGAGGTCGTGCCGATCGCCGAAAGCACCCGCCCCCAGTTCGGATCCTCGCCGTGCAGGGCGCACTTGAGGAGGTTGTTCCTGGCGACCGAACGGCCCACCGTCACGGCGTCCTGCTCCGAGGCCGCGCCGACGACCCGTACCTCGATCTCCTTCGACGCGCCCTCCGCGTCCGCGATGAGCCGGAGCGCCAGGTCGAGACAGACGCCGTGCACGGCCCGCGTGAACTCGGCCGGATCCGGCCGCACCCCCGAGGCGCCCGAAGCGAGCAGCAGCACGGTGTCGTTGGTGGACATGCAGCCGTCCGAGTCCACCCGGTCGAAGGTGGTGCGCACGGCCTCCCTGAGTGCCGAGTCGAGCGACGGGGCGCTGACGTCGGCGTCCGTGGTGAGGACCACCAGCATGGTCGCGAGGCCGGGGGCCAGCATGCCCGCGCCCTTGGCCATGCCGCCCACGGTCCAGCCGGGGCCGGACGCGACCGCCGTTTTGTGCACCGAGTCGGTCGTCTTGATCGCGACCGCCGCGGGCTCACCGCCGTCCTCCGACAGCTCCGCGGCGGCGGTGTCGATGCCCGCGGTCACCCGGTCCATGGGCAGCCGGACGCCGATGAGGCCGGTGGAGCAGACCGCGACCCGGCCCGCCTCGACGTCGAGGGCCCGGGCCGTGCGTTCGGCCATCACGCGGGTGTCGTCCTCGCCCGCGGGGCCCGTGCAGGCGTTGGCGCCGCCGGAGTTGAGGACGACCGCGGTGAGTGTGCCGTCGCTGATCACGCGCCGCGACCAGCGCACGGGCGCGGCCTGGACGCGATTCGAGGTGAACACCGCGGCCGCCGCGTCCGACGGTCCGCGGTTCACCACCAGCGCCAGGTCCGGGGCGCCGGAATCCTTGATCCCGGCGGATATCCCGCTCGCGGTGAATCCCCGGGCAGCGGTCACGCTCACGGAGCCACTCCATTCATGGGCAGGCCCGTCCCTTCGGGGAGCCCGAGGGCGACGTTCATGCTCTGCACCGCGCCACCGGCGGTGCCCTTGGTCAGGTTGTCGATCGCGCTGACGCAGACGAGCCGACGGGCGGCCGCGTCCACGGCCACCTGCACCTGGGCGGTGTTGGATCCGAGGACGGCGGCGGTCGAGGGCCAGGCGCCGGGCGGCAGCAGGCGTACGAAAGGCTCGTCTCCGTAGGCGGTTTCGTACGCGGTGCGCACCGCGTTCTCCGCCTTCTCCGCCTTCTCCGAGTTGTCTGAGTTGTCCGCGGGTTCCGGCAGCACGCTGGAGCGCAGACGCGCCGAACAGGTCGCCAGGATGCCGCGCGGCATCGGTGCCAGGGTCGGCGTGAAGGACACGGTCACGTGTTCGCCCGCGACCTGGGAGAGGTTCTGTGTCAGCTCGGGTGTGTGCCGGTGGCCGCCGCCGACTCCGTAAGGCGTCATCGAACCCATCACCTCGGAACCGACCAGATGGGGCTTGGCGACCCGGCCCGCCCCCGACGTGCCGCTCGCGGCGACGACGACGGCCTCCGGCTCCACCAGCCCCGCCAGGAAGGCGGGGAACAGCGCAAGGGTCACCGCCGTCGGGTAGCAGCCCGGCACGGCGACCCGGTCGGTTCCCTTCAGCTCGTCCCGGGCGCCCGGGAGTTCGGGCAGTCCGTAGGGCCACGTACCGGCGTGCGGGGAGCCGTAGAACCGCTGCCAGTCCGCCGGGTCGCGCAGCCGGAAGTCGGCCCCGCAGTCCACGACGAGGGTGCCGGGCTCCAACTGCCGTGCCAGCGCGGCGGACTGGCCGTGCGGCAGCGCAAGGAACACCACCTCATGGCCCCGCAGGGACTCCGCCGACGTCTCCGCGAGGACCCGGTCCGCGACGGCGGACAGGTGCGGTTGCACCTCCCCGAGGCGCCGTCCCGCGCTGCTGTGCGCGGTCACCGCGCCGATCTCGACCTCCGGATGCGACAACAGCAGACGGAGGATCTCCCCGCCCGCATAGCCACTGGCTCCGGCCACCGCGGCCCGTACTGTCATGGTCTCCGTCTCTCGTGGGGGGTTTGGGCGGTCACGCGTTCTTCGGTTCCCTGTGCAGGAGGAGACCGCGCAGCAGGCCGTCGGTCGTGCAGACCATGCCGCTGCGCGCGGCCCAGCGAAGCGCCAGGGCGTGTTCCTCGGCGGAGAGGTCGGCCACCGCGTCGGCGACGACGAACGGCTGGATGTCGTTCATGAAGGCGTCCGCCGCGGTCAGGAGAACGCCCAGGTGCGCGTACACGCCACAGACGATCAGCTGGTCACGGCCCTTCGCCCGCAGCAGCCTGCCGAGATGGCTGCGCAGGAAGGCGTTGTGCCGCACGTTCGAGAGCAGGTGCTCGCCGGGGCGGGGCGTGAGGGCTGGGACGATCGCGGCGGCGCCCGGCTCGTCCCCGATGCCGGGTCCCCACATGTCGGCGACGAGCCCGCGCTGCCCCGGCGCCTGACCGGCGGGCTCCGCACTGAAGATGATGGGCATGCCCAGGGTCGACGCCAGCTCTCGGAGCGTCGCTATGTTGTCGACGAGTTCCACGACAGGAGACAGCCCTTTGGGGAAGGCGCTCACGAAGTGGTTCTGCATGTCGTGGACCAGCAGCGCGGCACGCACCGGATCGATGCGCCAGGAGACGTGCGACCGGGGGAGGGCGGTGCGGTCCGGCATCGGGTAGGAGCCGATGGCGGGTAGGCCCATGGGTGTTTTCCCTCCCCTGATGACGCGCGCACCGCTGGGTCCGAACTGCGAATTGACCTTAGCTTAGCCTAACCTAATTAGCGCTAGGTCTGAGATGAAGGGCGTCGGTCCGCGGGGCGGCTGTGTGTGGCGCAATTGTGTACGCGGGAGAGGAAGTTGGTCGGGGCGGGCGCGTGAAGCTGTGGATAAGTGTTGGCGTGCTCCTGACCTGGTCACGCCTCTGGTCGGGGTTATCCACAGGGTCAACCGGAATCCTGCGCTTCGCGGGAGAGTCGGCGCATGACGAACCACAGCGAAGCGGCGGGTCCGCTCGATCCCCATGAATCTGTCCGACCTGATGGCCCGGCCCGCCACCCCGGCGAGCCGGTCCACCGCGCCGACGGCCCGGCGCCTCACCCCGGCGACTCGTTCGACGAACCGGTGGTCACGCTGCGCACACCGGCCGAACTGGCGGACGCCTTGCCGTATTTGCTCGGGTTCACGCCCGAGGAGAGCATCGTGCTCATCGCCCTGCACGGCGAGCGGGGACGGTTCGGCGGCCGCGTGCGCCTCGGCGTCCCCGAGCGTGCCGAGGACTGGCCGTGCGTCGCGGAGCAGCTGGCCCAGTGCCTGGTGGGCGGTTGCGAGCGGAGGGGAGCGCGTCCTGACGGCGTCGTCGCCTTCCTCTGCCAGGACCCCGTCGGCGCGGAGACCGGGCAGCAGGTCGTGGAGCGGCTGCGCCCGTTGGCCCAGGTGCTGCGCACGGCGTGCGGCCGCCTGGACGTGCCGGTCTTCGAAGTCGTGTGCATCTCGCAGGGCCGCTTCTGGACGTACTGCTGCCCGGACACCCGGTGCTGTCCTCCGGAGGGCATCCCTCTGCTCAGCCCGGGCACCTCGGTCCTGGCCGCCGCCGCGACGTACATGGGGGTGCAGGCGGGCGCCACACAGAGCGAGATCAGGGGACGGCTCACCCCATGGCAGACCGCGGCGGCGACGGACCAGGAGCGGGCACTCGACGCGGCGGGTCTCGAACTCCTCCCCAGGATGCTGCGCGACGCGGACCGGGACGCGGAAGGGGGTGCGGAACGCGACGCGGATCAAGACGCGGACCAGGGCACGGACCACGGCGCGGACCCGGGCGAGAGCTGCGCGGAAGGAGGGAGCGTTGCCGCTGAGACGCTCGATCTGGCGCGCCGGATCATGGCACGCCTGGACGCGGCGCCCCCGGCATCCGGCACCCTCGAAGCGGACAACAGGGACGACGAGCTGATCGCGCACGACGAGGCGGCCGCGCTCATCATCGGCCTTCAGATCCCCACGACCCGCGATCGTGCGGCGGAGTGGATGGAGGGTGATGAGGGGCCGCCCGCGCTGCGGCTGTGGAGGGCCCTGTCCCGACGCTGCGTCGGGGCGTACGCGGAGTATGCGGCCGCGCCACTGGCTCTCGCGGGCTGGGTCGCCTGGTCCCTCGGCGACCTCGCGGAAGGCCAGGAGGCCCTGGCCATGGCCCTGAGCGCCGACTCCAGGTATGCCTTTGCCCTGCTCATCAACCACGCCTGCAACGACGACATGGACCCGGAGTCGATCCGCCGCTGCCTGCGACGGAAGCGTGAGGCCCACGACGGCGCTTCTCCCCGGCGGCGCCGCCGACGACGCTCGTCGCGCTCCGCGCCCGGAGCCTCCCCGGCTTCCGGTGGCCCGGGCAAGGGTCCGCAGAACCGCCGCCGCATCACCCGGCGGGCGGCGAGGGACAGCTGATGACCGTGCACGAGCTCTGGGCCACTTGGTCGGCTTCCCGCGCAGGGGCGTGACTTGGCACAGGCTCTGCCCGTTCACCTGAGTGGCGGTACCCCCGGCCGGGTCGTGCCGCCGCAGACTCCGCAGACCTCAGACACCGCAGACACTGCAGACAACGCAAAAGAAGCTGCCCATGTCTCTTCCCGCTCCGTCTTCCGACTTCGACAGCTTCGGTAGAGCCGATAGATCCGGCAGATCCGAAAGACCTGAGAGACCCGACAGACCCGAAGGCCTCAACGGATCTGATGGATCCGACAGGCCCGACAGGCCCGACAGTTTCGACACAGCGGAACCGCAGCGAGCCATGCAGGCCCGCACGGCCCCGCCGACCGGACGGCCCCCGTCGACCTCGTTCTCGCCCTCACCGTCGTCACCCTCGTCATCCCCGCCCCTGTTCCCGTACGCGCCCACGCCCGTGCCCCCGCGCTCGCGCCCGTCACCGTCACCGGCCCCCGAACCACGCCGCGTCCGCGAACTCCCGCCCGCGCACACCGCGCTGATCTGCGTCGCCCTGCCCGCCCTCGCGATCTCGACGGACGAGGGGCAGCTGACCGGTCGGGGGCTGGAGGGGTTCTACCGCGCGGGGCGCCGGACCCTGTCCCGTTGCCACGTGCGGGTGGCGGGGCGCGATCCGGTCGCTGTGCAGGCCCGCATGCTCTCCGCGGACCGCGCCCGGTTCGTCGCGACGCTCCGTCTGTCGACGGACGGCGGCCCCGATCCGGAGGTCGTCGTCGAGCGGATCCGGCACGCGGACGGCACGGAGCGGATCACCCTGCACAGCGCTTCGGGGCGCCCCCTGCGGCTGCCCCTGGAGGTCTCGCTGGGCACCGACCTCGCGGAGGTGGGCGCGGTCGCCTCGGGCCGGGCAGGACCCGAACTGCCCGCCAGCGTGCACGACTCCGGTATGCGGTGGTCCTCCGCTGCCGCGCACTGCGTCGTCACGGCCGACCCCGCACCCGCGGATGCCCTGGCCTCCGCGGGGCTGCTGCGCTGGGAGGTGGAGCTGCTGCCGGGCGCCTCCCGGAGCGTGGAGCTGAGGGTGCGGCCCGATGGCACGGGACCGGTCCGCGCGGCGGGGCACGGTGCGCTGCGCTCGGCCGCCGGGGCGCGGGCGGTCGGCGACGACCCGAGGGTCCAGCCGCTGCTCGCCCGGTCCGTCGAGGACCTGCAGGCGTTGCTGCTCCGCGACTCCGCGCACCCGGCCGACGTGTATCCGGCGGCGGGAGCGCCGTGGCGCTGCGGACTCGCACCGGCCGAGGCGCTGGCCGCCGCCCGCATGGCACTGCCGCTGGGCACGCGCATCGCCGCGGGGACGCTGCGCACGCTCGCCCGCACCCAGGTCGAGGGCCCCGGGCCCAGGTCGGGCCTGATCCCGGGGCCGCTGCGGGATGCGGGCCCACACCTGCCACCCGGCTGCACGGGCACCGAGGCGACCCTGCTCTTCCCTGTGCTCCTCGCGGAAGCCTGGCGCTGGGGCCTGCCAGGACAGGAGGTCGAGGAACTGCTGCCCGTGGCGGAGCGGTGTCTGCGGTGGCTGCGCACCTCGGTCGGCGACGGCATCTTCCTGTCCGACGTCCGTTCGGCAGGAATCGCGCGCAGCGAAGTCCAGGCGCACGCGCATCGAGCCGCACTGCTGGGCGCCGACCTGCTCGACGCGCACGGCCGCGCGGATCCCATGGGCCTGCGCCAGTGGGCGGCCCGGTTGCGGTCCGCCTTCCAGGAGCAGTTCTGGGTGGACGACCGGGCCGGTGGCAGGCCCGCCGCCGCCCGCCTGGCCGACGGCAGGCCCGTGCCGCACCTCACCTCGGGAGCGGCCCACCTCCTGGACACCGGCCTGCTCGGGTCGGGCACGCTCGCCCCCGGACTGCTCGACAAGATCAGGACCGAGCAGCTCGCCCGGCTGTTCGGCGGCCCCGTCATGGACTCCGGCTGGGGGCTGCGCAGCCTGGGGGCGAAGGAGGCCGCGTACAACCCGTTCGGGCACCGGGGCGGAGCGGTCCGCGTGCAGGAGACGGCTGTCGCCGTCACGGGCCTGGCGGCGGCGGGGTACGAGAAGGAGGCGAGCTCCCTCCTGCGCGGCCTGCTGTCCGCGGCCGAGTGCTTCGGCCACCGGCTGCCCGAGATGTACGCGGGGGAGCAGCGCACGGAAGGCGGAGCTCCGCTGCCGCACCCGGCGGCCTGCCGCCCGGCCGCCACCGCCGCGGCCGCCGGGGTGCACGTCCTCGCGGCGCTCGCCGGGATCCGGCCCGACGCGCCCGCGGGCACGGTGAAGCTCAATCCGATCCGCAGCGCCCCGCTGGGGGAGCTGGGGCTGAGTGCGCTGAGCGTCGCGGGAGCCCCGTTCTCCGTGCGCGTGAGCAGGCTCGGCCTCGCCATGGTCGAGGAGGCGGCCGACGGGCTGCAGTTGGGGGTGTGACCCTGCCGCACGCGCCGCGAGGGCGCACGGACGAACGGACCCGCGGACCTGGCGGCCCAGGTGGAGGAGCGACGGGAAGCAACCGGACAGCAATGGGTGAAGGAGGTGTTTATCGTCAAGCAGACGACTATGATCGCGGCATGTCGCCCTACGACCCGTCGGCCTTCCCGCCCTTCGCAGTCACCGTCGACCTGGTCGTGCTGACCGTGCGCCGCCACGCGCTCTGTGCGCTGGCCGTACGGCGCGGTGAACAGCCGTTCCAGGGACGTTGGGCGCTGCCCGGCGGGTTCGTACGTGCCGATGAGGACCTGTCGTCGGCGGCCGCGCGCGAACTGAGCGAGGAGACGGGCCTGTGCGCGCACGCGCCCGACGCCCCGGCCCAGGCCAACGGAGCGCACCTCGAACAGCTCGCCACGTACGGCGACCCCAAGCGCGATCCGCGCATGCGCGTGGTCAGCGTCGCCCATCTCGCGCTCGCTCCTGACCTGCCCGCGCCACGAGCGGGCGGCGACGCGAACAGCGCCCGCTGGGCCCCGGTGGAGGCCCTGCTCAAGCAGGGGGGCTACGGCCGCGAGGGCGAACAGGCCGCACCCCTCGCCTTCGACCACGCGCAGATCCTCGCCGACGGAGTGGAGCGCGCCCGCTCCAAGATCGAGTACTCCTCGCTGGCCACGGCCTTCTGCCCACCGGAGTTCACCGTCGGCGAGCTGCGGCGGGTGTACGAGGCCGTCTGGGGCGTCGTCCTCGACCCGCGCAACTTCCACCGCAAGGTCACGGGCACCCCGGGCTTCCTCGTGCCCACCGGCGGGACCACCACCCGACAGGGCGGACGCCCCGCCCAGCTCTTCCGCGCGGGCGGTGCGACGCTCCTCAACCCGCCGATGCTGCGCCCCGAAGTCTGACGGCCGCGCTCGGCGTCACCTGCTGATCCTCGGGGGTCGGGCCGCTCGGTGGACACCAGTGACCCATGCCCTGACCGAAAAGCCGCAAATGTCGCGTTATCTTGCTGCAGTACCCACGGGGTTCGTCCGTCCCCGATCCGGCGGACGGGCCCCGGCCGCCGAGCGGTCGCACATCCTGCGAGAGAAGCGATGATCCAGGCCATCGGACTGACCAGCAATCCCCGCCAGGAGCTCCCGCCCGCCGTGGAAGACGTGTCGTTCGAGGCACGCACCGGCCGTGTCACGGCGCTGCTCGATGCCGAGTCCATCGGCACGACCACGGCGCTGCGGTTGATGCTCGAACTCCAACAGGGCCGTGGCATCACGTACTTCAGAGGCCGCCCCCTGCACCGCATCGCCCATCCGTCGCGTGAGGTCGGCGTCCTCATGGGCGATGTCCCAGGGCACCCCGCGCGTTCGGTCCGCGGCCATTTGCGCATGCTGTGCGCGGCCGCGGGCGTGCCCGTCCTGCGCGCCGACGACGTCCTCGAGGTCGTCGGACTCGTCAGCCTCCGCGACCAGCGCCTCGGCACCCTCTCGCGCGGCATGGACCGTCGGCTGGGTCTGGCGTGCGCGCTGCTCGCCGACCCCCACACGCTCGTCCTGGACGGGCCGGGCGACGGCCTCTCGGTCAAGGAGAGCGCCTGGCTGCACGGCATTCTGCGCGCGCACGCCGCCCAGGGCGGCACGGTCCTGTTCGCGACAAACGACCCCAAGGAGGCCGCCCGGAGCGCTGATCACGTCGTCACGCTGGAGTCGGGACGTCTTGTCGCCGACCAGGAGGCCGCGGACTTCGCACGGACCAGACTCCGCCCCCGCGTCGCCGTCCGGAGCCCGCACGCCGCCCGTCTGGGCACGCTCCTCGCCAAGGAGGCGCGCGCGGGACAGCGCTCGATCGAGGTGGTCAAGGAGGACGGCAACCGGCTCTCCGTGTACGGCAGCACGTGCGCCGCGGTGGGGGACGCCGCGTACCGGCACGGCATCCTCGTCCACCAACTCGCCGACGAGATCGGCGATGCGGGGCCGTCGAGTCAGTCCGGGCAGCCAGGGCGGTCCGGGCAGCCTGGACGGCGAAGGCAGTCGGAGCAGCGGAGTCGTGCGAACGGGCCGGGTCGATCAGAGCCCGCGATCCCGCCGGACTCCACACCCGTCCCCGAGGCGCACACCGACTCCCGCCCGGCCGACGACTCCGCCGACGTCGCAGAGGCGGCCGCAGCTCCCGCAGACGCCCTCGACGGAGCCTCCGCCGAGGGCTCGGCGACAGACAAGGACGGCGACCCGCGAGGGGTCCCACAGTCCCCCCAAGAGACCCCACAGCCCCCGCAGGGGACCTCGCAGGCCGCACGAGAGACCTCGCAGCCCCCACGAGAGACCAAGCCCCCACGGGAGACCGAGACCCCACAGCCCCCACGGGAGACCGAGCCCCCACAAGGCCCGCTGGTCACCCTGCTTCCGCTCGAATGCGATGACACCATCCCGCTCGAAAGCGGCGTCCACCGCGCCGACGCACCCACGGCGACCCGGCCCACCCCTCAGAACACGGCCTCGGCTTCCGCCTCCGCGCTACCGCCTCCCATCACCGTCCGCCCCGGCAGAAGCCCGCTTCGGCCTCTGCGCTACGAGTTGCGTCGCCTGCTGGGCGTCGGCACGGGCTACTTCACCCTGGCCGCCGTCCTTGCCGTCTCCGCCCTGTTCTCCGTCTTCCTGGCGCGGACCGGGCACACACCGCAGCCGCACCTCCTCGCCGCCTGGCCTCACGAACTTCCCCTGCCGCCCGCCGCCCTCGGCGCCGGACTGCTGGGCGCTCTCGCCTTCGGTGACGAGTTCCGCCACCCCGCCCTCGCCACGGACCGGGGCACCGTCCCGCGCCGCCTCGGGATGCTCGGCGCCAAACTCCTCGTCGCCGCCGTCGCGGCGCTGCTGCTGAGCACTCTGGCGGTGGTCTCCGATGCCGCGCTGCTCCACCTTGTATACGGAGACGAGCTCACGAAAGTTCCCTCGGACTGGCTTTCCCTGAGCGCCAGTTGGTTCGCCCTGGTGGCGGGATGCGCCTGGGCCGGTGTGCTGGCCGCGGGCGTCTTCCGGTCCACGACCGCCGGGCTCGCCGCGGTGCTCGCCGTGCCGATCATCGTCGTACCCCTCGTACAGAAGGCCGTCGAGGGACCGTCTGTGCGATCGGCGGCCGGGCTTCCCGCGCGGCTTCGGGACCTCGCTCTGGTGCAGTGGCCGTTCGGCGCCGAGCGATATCTGGCGGCGGGAGTGCGCATGATTGCCCAACCCGTGGGCACCGCGCTGATGTTGTCGCTGACCGCTCTGCTCTGCGCATATCTGCTCACGGCGATGCGCACCAGAGTCCGTTGACGACCGTCCGTCGCCTTCGGGGGCGGGGCTGTGCACAACTCCCCGGAGGACGTCCATTTCTTTCCGATAAGGCGTCAATTGCGGCGAGGTAAGCGATCACCCTTTCGTGTGCTTTTCACCAAAGACCTCAAGGGAGTTGGAGGCAGCGCCGACAACTGATCCGTGAATACCCTTGCGCACACCATGATGACCGCCGCCCGCTCCGCCGACTCCGGCCTCGCCGGCTCGGGCGACCTCGACCGATACCCGTACGGGGACTCTCCGGGCAGCGACCGCGTCGTCTCCCCCGTGTGGGACGGCCCCGACCAGGACCTGGGGCGCGTGGGCCGGCGCGCCGCCGGAAGCCGTGGCCGCGGGCTGCACGGTCAACTCGTCCAGCAGCTCGGTCAGATGATCGTCTCCGGTGACCTCGGCGCCGACCGGCCGCTCGTTCCCGAGGAGATCGGCCAGCGCTTCGAGGTCTCCCGCACCGTCGTGCGCGAGTCCCTGCGCGTGCTCGAGGCCAAGGGTCTGGTCAGCGCCCGGCCCAACGTCGGCACGCGCGTGCGTCCGGTCAGCGACTGGAACCTGCTCGACCCCGACATCATCGAGTGGCGGGCCTTCGGACCGCAGCGTGACGACCAGCGACGCGAGCTCGGCGAGCTGCGCTGGATGATCGAGCCCCTCGCCGCGCGCCTCGCCGCCGGGCACGGCCGCGAGGAGGTGCAGCAGCGCCTCGCCGACATGGTCGAGATCATGGGGCACGCGCTGGGCCAGGGCGACATGATCACCTTCTCCCGCGCGGACGCCGAGTTCCACTCGCTGCTGATCCAGGTCGCGGGCAACCGCATGCTGGAGCACCTCTCCGGCATCGTCTCCGCCGCGCTGCAGGTCTCCGGCGGGCCGATCACCGGCTGTGACCGTCCCAGCGAGGCCTCTCTCGTGCACCACTCCCGCGTCGTCGACGCCCTCGCGGCGGGCGACGGGTCCGGCGCGGAGGCCGCCATGCGGCAGCTGCTCACGGTCCACCCGGAGGTGGAGCGCGTCGTGCCCGCCCCGCGCGAGCACTGACCGCGCGTCCCCGCCGGCGCCGCGGTCGTGCGCGTGCCCCGCGGCAGCGCTGAGTCGTCGCGTACGTCACTCCGTATCTGTCGGCGACTCCGCCGCCGCTCCCCTGTGTCGCCGGACCTGCCGAGCTCCTCGAGAGCGGGGCGGTGTCCGGCGACACGAATGTGGGGGGTTTCTTCGTGGGGCATCGGGGGATCATTCGTGCATGCGTATAGGCCGCTTCTGACCGCATCTGGATGCTTTTGAGCGCTTACGGGGTGTGACTCGGGCCACGTAGATTGGGCGTAACGCTCCAAGGAACAGCGCGATGACCTAAGAGGTGATAGCCGAGGAGGGAATACAGCGGTCGTTCGCGACGCTGTGCAGCTCCCCGGCCCCGCCCGCGCCGTCGGCCCAATCCCCAGCCGCCGGTCGTCGGCTCCGGTCCACAATGGACGGGGCCGGAAGCCGTTTTCCAACGTTCCGAGAGGTTGTTCGTGTCGGCCAGCACATCCCGTACGCTCCCGCCGGAGATCGCCGAATCCGTCTCTGTCATGGCGCTCATCGAGCGGGGAAAGGCTGATGGGCAGATCGCCGGCGATGACGTGCGTCGGGCCTTCGAAGCTGACCAGATCCCGGCCACTCAGTGGAAGAACGTTCTGCGCAGCCTCAACCAGATCCTCGAGGAAGAGGGTGTGACGCTGATGGTCAGTGCCGCGGAGCCGAAGCGCCCCCGCAAGAGCGTCGCAGCGAAGAGCCCGGCCAAGCGCACCGCGACCAGGACGGTCGCGGCCAAGGCCACCACGGCGAAGCCCACCGCCACCGCCGCCACTGAGGCGCCGATCGCGGACGGCACCGCCGAGGACACGCCCGCGAAGAAGGTCGCAGCCAAGAAGACGACGGCCAAGAAGGCCGTCGCCAAGAAGACGACCGCCAAGAAGACGGCGGCCAAGAAGACCACGTCCAAGAAGGATGCCGACGAGCTCCTGGACGAAGAGGCCACCGAGGAGACGCCCGCCGCCGGCAAGTCCGAGGGCGAGCCGGCCGAGGAAGGTGCCCAGGGCTTCGTCCTCTCCGACGAGGACGAGGACGACGCGCCTGCCCAGCAGGTCGCCGCGGCCGGCGCCACCGCCGACCCGGTCAAGGACTACCTGAAGCAGATCGGCAAGGTCCCGCTGCTCAACGCCGAGCAGGAGGTCGAGCTCGCCAAGCGCATCGAGGCCGGCCTGTTCGCCGAGGACAAGCTGGCCAACGCCGACAAGCTCGCCCCGAAGCTCAAGCGCGAGCTGGAGATCATCGCCGAGGACGGGCGCCGCGCCAAGAACCACCTCCTGGAGGCCAACCTCCGTCTGGTGGTCTCCCTGGCCAAGCGCTACACCGGCCGTGGCATGCTCTTCCTGGACCTCATCCAGGAGGGCAACCTCGGTCTGATCCGCGCGGTCGAAAAGTTCGACTACACCAAGGGCTACAAGTTCTCCACGTACGCCACCTGGTGGATCCGTCAGGCGATCACCCGCGCCATGGCCGACCAGGCCCGCACCATCCGTATCCCGGTGCACATGGTCGAGGTCATCAACAAGCTGGCCCGTGTCCAGCGCCAGATGCTCCAGGACCTGGGCCGCGAGCCCACCCCGGAGGAGCTGGCCAAGGAACTCGACATGACCCCGGAGAAGGTCATCGAGGTCCAGAAGTACGGCCGTGAGCCGATCTCCCTCCACACCCCCCTGGGTGAGGACGGCGACAGCGAGTTCGGTGACCTCATCGAGGACTCCGAAGCGGTCGTGCCCGCCGACGCGGTCAGCTTCACGCTCCTCCAGGAGCAGCTGCACTCCGTCCTGGACACCCTGTCCGAGCGTGAGGCGGGCGTGGTCTCCATGCGCTTCGGCCTCACGGACGGCCAGCCCAAGACCCTCGACGAGATCGGCAAGGTCTACGGCGTGACGCGTGAGCGCATCCGTCAGATCGAGTCGAAGACGATGTCGAAGCTGCGTCACCCGTCGCGCTCGCAGGTCCTGCGCGACTACCTCGACTAGGTCGACACCACATAGACGCCCGTGACCTGCGAAGACGTAGGTTACGGGCGTTTTGTGTTTAAAGCTCAGCGCTCCTAGTACAGATAGTGAGCATGAGTGAACTCGAACACTTGCTTGATTCTTGGATCTTGAGTCTCCGCGCCGAACGCAAGAGCGACCAGACGATCAAGACGTACGGCGACGGGGTGCGTGCCTTCTTCCGGTATTGCGCCCGCGAGGACATCGTGCCCACGCTCGACAGGCCGAGCGTCAACGGCTTCACGGCTGCCCTGCTGGACGGCGGGGCCGAGGCGTCGACCGCCCGCAGCCGTCAGCTCGCGGTGCGCCGCTTCTCCGCGTGGCTGGCCGAAGAGGGTGAGATCGACTCCGACCAGCTGGCCGCCCTGAAGCCGCCGAAGCTCGACACCAAGGTCGTGCCCGAGCTGGACGCCGACCAGCTCCGCGCGCTGATCAAGTCGTGCAAGGGCAACGACTTCCGCGACCGCCGGGACGAAGCGATCATCCGTTTCATGGCCGAGACCGGAGCCCGTGCCGGTGAGGTCGTCGCCATGATGATCGACGACATCGACCTGAAGCGCGGCACGGCCGTCGTGCGGCGCGGCAAGGGCGGCCGTGGCCGCACGGTGCCTGTCGGCCCGCAGACGGCCCGCGCCGTTGACCGGTACCTGAGGGTGCGCCGTACGCACCGTCTCGCGGCCCTGCCCGGTCTGTGGGTCGGAGAGCGCAACCGTGGCTTCAGCTACGGCGCCTTGCACAAGAGCTTGGCCCACCGTGCCGAGCTGGCCAAGATCGAGGACTTCCATCCGCACATCCTGAGGCACACGGCGGCGGGCCGTTGGCTCGCGGCAGGCGGCAGTGAAGGCGGCCTGATGGCCGTCGCAGGATGGTCCCGCCGGGACATGATCGACCGGTACACCCGCGCGACCTCGGAGCGGCGGGCTGCCGAAGAGGCCCGCAAGCTAGGACTGGGCGACCTGTGAGCGGAAACGTGATCTGGACGGCCTGGTGTCCCCGGTGCAGCGCTGAGGGGCGGTCCGAATCGGGCCGCCTCGGCGTCCTGGAGCGCACGGGCAAGGGCTCGTTGCGCTGGGTGACAGAGGACCGCCGCCGGGGGCGGCGCCGCGTCGGCGGTCGCAAGATCGTGTACGGCGTGTACCTGAAGCGCCGGGCGAGCAGCGGCACAGGGGGGCCGGACAGGCTGCCAGCTGTCTGCGAGCGGCACGGACGCGGCTGGGTCTATTCGAACGACGTGCTCGAACGCTGTGCTATCGTCCGATTCACTACTTCCGCCACGTCTTAGTACGGAATCCGTAAGGGCATACGGGCAGTTCGGAGCTGCCCCGTGTCCATAGATCCACTGACCGAACGAACAGGTCTCACCCCCGAGGAGCGCCGCCTTCGCGGTTCCATCGCGGCCAACACCATGTGGTCCAAGATCGAGGACCGCACGGCCCACACGGCCGCCGCGCGGCGGGCCTTCATGGACCGCTTCGAAGTCGAGGTTGACCCCGACGGCACCCTGAGCCCGCAGGAACGCGCCACACGGGCCGAGAGCGCCCGCCGTGCCCACTTCCAGCGCCTGGCCCTGGCATCGGCCAAAGCCCGCCGCGCCCGCCGCGAGAACGGCGGTGTCCGCGATGGGGCCTGAGAACGACGCGGCCCCCGAGTCGATGACCGGTCGACCAGGGGGCCATTCGAGCGACCGGGGCACGGCGCCGATGCTTGCCACGGTACGCCGCACCACCGACAGCCGTCAGGGCTGCGATTTCTGCAACCAGGTGCGCGCCCAATGGCGCTACCCCTGCCGCACCTTCACCCGCACGGTGAACGGCCGCGACGACGTGCGCCTTGTACTGGCGGGCGCCTGGCACGCGTGCGAGCCCTGTCACCGGCTGATCGGGCGCGGCCAGTGGGGGCGCCTGCGCAGCCGCACCCTGAAGCGCTATCAGGAGCTTTTCGGCACCGACACCGCCACGGTCACGGCGGCCATGAGCGAGCAACTCAATGTGTCGTGGCTCGGATTCCGCGAGAATCGCACCGGTCCCGCCGTACGGCTCGGGGGTGGCACCCATGAGTAAGGCAATTGCGCCGCTCGATGCTGCGCTCTCCTATGCCGCTTTTGGCTGGCGGGTCATGGGCGCGCTTCCGGGTTACAAGCGGCCCACCCTGCGCGGCTGGCCGGAATTCGCGACCACGGACCGCGACACCATCATTTCGTGGGGATGGCCCGACGACGCCAACGTGTGCATCGTCACCGGGCAAGCCTCGAATCTCTGGGTCCTCGATGTCGACGACAAGGACGGCGCGAACGGCAGTGCCACTCTGGCCGCCCTTGAGCGCCAATACGGCGAGCTTCCGGCCACGCGCGCGGTGGCCACCGGATCGGGCGGCATTCACTACTACTGGACGTGGGAGGGCGTGAGTTTCCCGCTGGGGAATTCGGCCGGGAAGCTCGGTCCCGGACTCGATACGCGCGGCAACGGCGGGCAAGTCGTCGCGCCTCCGAGCGTTTCGGAGAGCGGGCCGTACACCGTGGTGCAGTACGAGGCGGTGGCGGCGGCTCCCACGTGGTTGCTCGGCTTGTTGGCCGCACAGCGTGACGCAACCCAGGGGGAGCCCGGCGCCTTCGCGCAGCCAGGCATGACGGGCTCCCCGGCCAAGCGGTTCCGGGGATTGGTCAAGGCCGTTCTGAGGGCGGAGCAGGGCAACAGGAATCACTGCCTTCTGTGGGCCGCGTGCAGCAGCGCGGAAATGGTCGGCGCCGGGGAAATCACTGCCGAGCAGGCCGCCGAGGCACTGACGCAGGCAGCCGCGAACGTCGGTCTCGGCTACGCCGAGGCCACCGCGACTATCCGGTCGGGCTTTCGCATGAAGGGGGTGAGGTAATGACCGAGGACACCGAGGCCGCCACGGCGGACCGTATCGCCGCTTCGGTCGGCGTCAGCGCCGAGGACCACCGCGGGCAACTCCGTATGGCCGAACGGCTCGCGCAAAGGGAGACCGGGAATCTCCTGCACGTGCACGAAATCGGGTGGCACATCTGGACGGGCAAGTATTGGGCTCTCGACAGGGACGGCGGCGCAATGCGTGCTGTACGGGCCACGCTCAAGGCCGCGCTGTACGAGGCCGCCGACATGCCTTTCGGGGGCGATGAGAGCAAGAAGCTGTACGCCGACGTGCGCACTTGTGAGAGCGCGGCGGGGATGAAGGGCGTGCTTGGCATCGCGTCGTGCCTTGACGGCCTCTCGGTTGCCCCCGACCGCCTCAACGCCGACCCGTACTTGTTCAACACGCTGTCGGGCACCATCGACCTGCACAACGGGGCGGTGCGCGCGCACGCACCGAACGACCTCATCACGAAGATCGCGGGGTGCGGCTTCGGGAGCGCGCCGACGTTCCATCGCTTCCTCGGGGAGATCCTGCCGGACGCAGAGGTACGGGCGTTCGTACAGCGGTTGCTCGGCTACGCGATGCTCGGCACGGTCCGCGAGCACGTCATGGCGATCTGGACCGGTACCGGGAAAAACGGGAAGTCGACGTTGATCGAGACGGTGAACAAGGCGTTCGGGGGCTACGGGATCACGGCTGAACCCGAACTCCTGCTGCACCGCGAAGGCGCCCATCCGACGGGGCAGGCCGACCTGATGGGCGTGCGACTGGCCGTCATCTCCGAGACCGGCGAGGGGCAGAAGATGAACGCGGGCACGGTGAAGAGGCTGTGCGGCGGCGACTCGATCCGGGCGCGGCGCATGCGCAAGGACTTCATCGAGTTCGCGCCGTCGCACACGCTGATCATGCTGACCAACTTCGCCCCCAGGGTGCCCGGTGACGACCCCGCCCTGTGGCGGCGCCTGCTCATGGTCCCGTTCGACGTCGTCATCGCCGAGCCCGACCCGAGCCTTCCCGAACAGCTCGCGCTCGAACTGGACGGCGTTCTCACGTGGTTGTACGAGGGCTACCGCGCGTACGACCACATGGGGCTGGCGCCGCCGGAAGCGGTGACGAGGCGGACGGCGGAGTACCAGGCGTCCTCTGACGTCCTGGCGCGCTTCCTGGACGAGCGGACGCAGCCGAACCTGCACAGCGCCGTGGGCGCCCGCGATCTCTACGCCGCGTGGACCACGTGGTGTCAGTCGAGCGGCGAAGAGGGCGGCTCGGAGGTCGTTTTCGCGGCGGCCATGGCACGCCACGGCTACGCGAAGCGCAAGAGCGGCAGCATGATCTATCCCGGTCTACTGCTGCTCGGCCAGTAGGCGCAAGGCTCTGACCTGCACAAGGGAGGCTTGGGAGGGTTTCCGGCAAACCGCTATAGGCGTATGCGCGTAGGACGAACACGGAAACCCTCCCAACCCTCCCAGACATTGAAAGCCGTACGAGTTGCTGGCGGCCAATTGCCGCCGACTGGACGGCCGGGAACGGGGCTTCCTCGCCTCCCTGGTCGTCGTCTCCGCCCCGTCCGGCTCCGCCCCGGCACGGGGCGCCGACGGCGCCGCCAACGGCCCGCACGGGGCCACCTGTCCAACATCGCTCGGAGGTACCGACCATGACCGACTGGACGCCCGACCGGACCGGGATGCGCCGCGCCCTGGAGTCGCTTGCCGACCCCGCCGACCGCCGCCGCTTCCTGCGCGACTTCGATCACTTCCGCATGGTCCGCGAACACCACGAGCTGGCCGCCGAACGGGGCGTCAGGGTGGCGCCGCTGTACCGGCGCCCGACCTCCGAGCAGATCGCCCACGAGGCCGACCGCCGCCGCAGCAACGCAGATCCGACGTGGCGCGTATGGGACGCGGCGGCCACCGCCGCAGCACGCGCCGAAGCGCCGGACCCATCTGACTGAGTGTCAGCGTCAGCGGGTACGCTTGAACCATCGAGAGGGGCGGACGCTTTGCCCGCCTGGCCGCGCGCCACGTTGGACCGCCCCCTTTCGCCGAGCTGGTTCTCACCTCGGATGAAAGGCCGCAATGGCGGCCTTTCCTCCGTCTGTTTCAAATGAAACGGGCGCAATCCCGAGGTGAATTGTGGACATTCTCGAACAGCTCGAACTGCTCGACACACTGAATGCACGGCACGCGCGGATATCCGCAGAACTCAAAGCGCTCTCGGACGGTGCCGACATGACGCCGGGCCAGAAAGTCCGGAGCGGCAACCTGATCATCGCGCTCGCCAAGCTGGACGAGCAGATCGCCAAGGTCCGTGCGTTCGACGGAAGCGCCGACGACGTGGGCATCGAATCCGGCGACGGCGCGCGCCCCGCCTCGCGCGGCAACGCGGGGGGCCATTCCCTCAGGGGCGCCGAGGTTCTCCGCAAAGACGAGTCATTCGTGCAGTGGAGCCGCGACAACGGCCACGGTGGCCGTGAACACGAAGGCCTGAACTTCGACAAGTACGTAAAGGGTCTCGTTACTGGCGAATGGAAGGATGCCGACGCCGAACGCAAGGCACTGTCGGAGGGCACTCTTTCGGCTGGCGGATATCTCGTGCCGACTCCCCTCGCCGGAAACGTCATCGATCTCGCCAGGAATCAGTCCCGTGTATTTCAGGCGGGCGCGCAGCTCGTCCCGATGACCGCGCAGACGCTGAAAATCGCTCGCTTGACGGGTGAGGGAACTCCGGCATGGCGCGCCGAGAATGCCGCCATTACCCCGGGGGATCTCACCTTCGACAGCGTTACGTTCACCGCGCGCTCAATGGCGCGTCTGGTCGTCATCTCGCGGGAATTGTTCGAGGATTCCAACCCTGCCGCATCGGGCGTCATCGCGAATGCCTTTGCGGCACAGATCGCCCTGGAACTCGACCGGGCCGCACTCCGGGGCAGCGGAACGGCGCCCGAGCCGCGCGGCATTCTGAATCAGAGCGGGGTTACCCTCACGTCCCATGGCACGAACGGTTCGACCATCGGTTCCCCGCCGAGCGCGGGCGTCATGGGATGGGAATTCCTCGTCCAGGCTGCGGGCGCAGTCGAGAACAATAACTTTACGCCCAATGCGCAAGTCATGGCGCCACGCACGAATCAGTCCCTTTCGCTGCTGAGGGACACCACAAATCAATACATCGCACCCCCGGGGTACCTCAATAACACCCCCCGGCTTGTCACAAAGCAGGTGCCCACAAATCTGACGGTGGGCAGTTCCTCGGATGCCTCCGAAGTATATACGGGGCAGTGGAATATGCTGGGGATAGGAATTCGCACCTCATTCGAGCTCGAATTCCTTCGGGAGCGCTATGCCGATAACCTTCAGGTTGGCATTCTCGCCCACCTGCGCGCCGACGTTCAGGTATTTCAGCCGGGCGCATTCGCCGTCGATCTGGGGGTGAGGTCGTAATGGCTGCGGCCGAGACGGTGAAGGAGGACACCCTCGTCGTACGCGAGGATCTCGGACCCGAGAGCTTCACGCTGGTCGTCGCTGGCGACGCGGTGCCCGCCCACCTGCTCGCCCTACCGCGCGTGCCCCGCGCCTCGGTGCCGCAGGCCTCGAAGCGCAAGGCGTTGAGAGTCGAATGATCAGCGGAGGTTTCGAGGTGTTGCGCGACGTGGCCCGGCACAACTAGCAGGCGCGAGCCGACGAGTTCGAGCGGCTCACCGCCGCGCTCACCGCGCGCCGCGAAGGTCTGCCTGTTGAGCTGTGGCGCTGCCTGCCGGACGGCGACGCCGACGGCGGTGACGACGCCGACTAGGGCCCCGGCGCCGCGCTCCACGGCGCCGGACCGCCGCGCCCCGTGGGTCGGGCATGCCTGCGGGGCGCGGCACTTCGCGCAAGTGAATGATCCGCGTGAGTGCGAAGCGTCGCGTCGCGATCCGACGCCGACCAGGCGGGCGGATCATGTCGCCGTCGGGGGCGCATCGATCAAGCGGTGACCTGCATCAACGCGGCGACGTTTGCGCAAACGTGGGGGGTGGGGGTCGGCCGTGATCAACGATCATGGGAGACCCAGTGCACCTGTGTCCCTGTTTTCCCTCTACTGGATCGCGGTGCAAATACTGCAAACCCGCAGGTCAGGGCGTGATCGACGCTCTTGAGGGGTGCTGCGGCCCATGGTCACCTCCACCGTCGCCGTGGAGGTCGCGCAGGCGGGGCGGGGTGCGAATGATCCAGTTTGCGGTGCAAAGGCGTGAGAGTGGGGCCGGATGTGTAGTGATCAGTCGAACTCCCGAAGCGCCGCGACCAGCTGGCGCCCCTGTACCGGGGACCGCCGCATGAGGATGGCCGCCGCGGTGTGCAACTCGTTCCACGAGTGCGGACGCCCGACGGCCGCAGCGTCCGGGACGATGGCCGTGGCCACGGCCAACGCCTGGGTGGTCTCCCCGGCTCCCGCGAGCGCGTGCGCAAGGCAGGCTCGGAACCACGTCTTGTCGCGTCGGTACGCGTCCGGCATCGAGGTGAGCCCGACCGTGAGCTGGTCCACGGCCGACCGCCAGTCCCGCAGGTGCAGCGTCGCCATCCCGCGTTGCAGCGTGAACCAGTTCGACGAGTAGAAGTACATCCACGGCGGCTCGTCTTCGGGGTGTTCGGCCGCCCTCCCCATGATCTCCTGTGCTTCGTCAAGGAGACGGTGGGCATCGTCGGCCGCGCCGTTGAGTGCGTGTCCCCGTGCCATCATCTGCGTCGCCATGCCCTGCACTCCAAGGGAGGCGCCGGGGGCCGACCAGCGGGACGCTTCCGCGAGGCGTACGCACCGGGTGGCGCGTCCCTTGGACCAAGCCAGGTGCCCCTTCATGTTCAGCGTGGTGGCGCTCATGTTCGCGTCACCGGCCTCCAAGGCCCATTCGTGGGAGCGGTCGTACCAGGCGAGCGCGGCGGCGGTCTGGTCCTGGTCCTGGCACATCCACGCGATGAACTGGCTGTGCTCGGCCGCGAGTCGTACGACGCGGTCGGCGAGGGGGCCGCGCGCGCTGCTGTACATGTTGACGACCGTGCGGAGCTGTCGGCGCATTACGTCGACGAGGGGGCGCGAGCCGATCACGTCCTCGGCGCGGCGGTGCTCAGCGAGCACTCGGTCAAGCCAGTCCAGGGTCGCGGTGTCTACGCGGCTGTCGGAGTCGACCACGCTCGTGACGCGAGCCAACAGATCATCGTCCGGCCCCGGCCCAAGGAGGGTGAGACTGGCCACGGGATCAGTGCTGCGATGCCCTGCGGCGATGTGCTGTTCGGGTGCTCCGAGTCCCGCGACGATCCGCCCCTGCACCTCACTTGAGGTCACCTGCCGCCGTCCGCGCTCGATGTCGGAGACGTCGGACTGAGCGAGGCCGACGTGTTCCCCGAGCTTCGTCTGACTCAGGCCGGTGAGCTTCCGGTACGTGCGGAAGACCGCCCCCCAGTCCTGGTCGGCGAGCGCTGCGAGCAACTGCGGGTGGGACCACAGATCGAGGCCGTCCTGCTCCATGTCTCGAATATAGGGCGGCCCTATAGGGCCGTGGGATGGGAGCGGCATCTATCCGCCGTAAGGGTCTTCACAGAAGGACCCGGGCGACCGCGCGAACGGCCCCCGGGCATGGCCGACTACGAAGGAGCCGACGCCATGGACCCTAGCCACACGGCAGACCCTGAGGGAACGGCGCCCGAGGGCACGGAGGAGCTCGCCGTCGGCGACTTGGTCATCGACGAGGCGAGGCAGCGTCTCGCGATCTTGATGGACCGCGTCGGCGGTCGATATCAACTCAGGAGCCCGGGCGGTGGCCGGGAATGGGATTGCGCCGTCGAGTTCGTCAGGCCTCCGCGTTCGGGGGAGGTCGTGTCCGCGCCGACTCCGGGACGGACGCCATGAAGACGGACGCCAAGGCCGCGCCGGACGTGGCGAAGCTGAACGGCTATCAGGTCAACGGCTGGTCGTGCGCCTTGTGCGGCAGCAGGCTGTACGCGGACCGCTCGCTCGGCACCTTCGTCTTCGTGCGCGCCGGACACCGGTACTCCGTGGAGCTGTGGGCCTGCGACCCGCCGTGCCGCTCGTGATCAAGACCTGCCGCGAGTGCGGCGAGGACACGGACGAGCCGATCCCGGTCGCCCTGGAACACGTGGCGAGCACGGCGGGCAGGCTCGTCTACCTCTGCCCGGTGTGCACGGCGGACCTCGGCATCCTGCCCTTGTCGCAGCACCCCGAGGGCACGGGCGGGCATCTGGTCTACCTGGACAGCCCCGCCCCCTAGACGGACGGCGGTGGGTCGACCCCCGCGTCCTCGCCGCCGTCCGCAAGAGCGCCCCTCCTCTATACAGAGGAGGGGCGCGGCGGTGTGCGGGCTCAGTGGTCCAGGAGCCAGTAATCGACGTCATCCAAGTCGAAGGACCAGGCGCCGCATCCGGGTCGGTCGGCGGGGGCGACGGTCCGGCCGCGCTGGTCGATGACGCGGTAGAGGCGGCCGTACGGGTAGTCGTTGACGTGGCGGAAGACGTCAGGCTTCTCGTCTAGGGCCAGGCCCCGCTCTCCGAGATCGCGGACGAGCCGGGCGCGCTGGAGGAGCCGGTAGGCGTGCAGGGCCTCGGTCTCCTTGGCGCTCTCCGCGAGCGCGCGCAAGTCCGCCTCAGGGATCAAGGGGAGGCCGCGCACCATCTCGCGGGCCCAGGCGTCGGCATCGGGGTCGAAGGGGTCAGGGCTCTTGCCCCGCCCTGGGGGGTCGTTAGAGTGCGCCATGGGTCTGACTCCTTGCTAGCGAAGGTGTCTGATCAAGGCCTCGTTCGGTGTGTCCGCACCGGGCGGGGCCGTCCTGTTGTGGGCACCGTCCTCCGGTATATGCCGGGCGTCAAGGGGCCGGGCGACGTCTTGGCGAGCAGGCTCTCAGTCGAGGATATTTCGCGCTCCACGCTCGCCGCCGACCAGCGTTTACGCAGGTCAAGCACAGCGCTTAGACGTTCATACTGCGCGACTACCTCGACTAGGCACGGGCACTCCCCGGAGCGCTCCACGGAAGGCCCGAAGTCCGCGACAAGCGGCTTCGGGCCTTCCGTATGCGCGGGTGCGGGGTGAGGAATACTGCATGACTCTGGGATACGAACTGTCAACCCAGAGTGAGGAGATCGCATGCGTCGTCCCTTCGCCCGAGCGTGGACGGGGGCACTGGCTCTGGCGGCCACCACCGCTGTCCTGCCACTGGCCTCTCCGGCCCCTGCGGCGGCTGACAGCGTGGTCATCGGGGGTGGTCCGGTGGATGTGTCCGAGAGTCCGTGGGCGGTCGCTCTCTCCAGCCGTGACCGGTTCGGAGGCGCACGCGCCGGACAGTTCTGCGGCGGCGTGGTCACCGGCCGCTCGACGGTCCTGACCGCGGCCCACTGCATGACCAAGGACGTGCTGGGGGTGCCGCTGAGTGAGGTGACGGACCTGAAGGTCATCGTCGGCCGCGGAGATCTGCGGTCGTCGGAGGGCGAGGAGGTTTCCGTACGCCACGTCCGGATCAACCCGGAGTACGACCCGCACACGAACTCCGGCGACGTGGCGGCCCTGACCCTGGCCGAGCCGCTCCCCGAAGGGCGCACGATCCGGATGGCGGAGCCTGGTGACCCGGCGTACGAGCCGG
Organism: Streptomyces sp. NPDC004732; assembly: GCF_040609235.1. Taxonomy (NCBI): domain Bacteria; kingdom Bacillati; phylum Actinomycetota; class Actinomycetes; order Kitasatosporales; family Streptomycetaceae; genus Streptomyces; species Streptomyces sp. NPDC004732. The sequence goes on along the minus strand of NZ_JBEXJR010000001.1, from coordinate 946,843 downwards.
GTACGGGCGCTGCCGTGTACGGCTGGGGGGACACCACGGGGGCGGGTGATTACGCCCGTACGCTGCGTTCGGCGCGCGTCGAGGTGCTGGCCGACTCCGTGTGCGAGGAGGCCTACCCGGGCAGTGCCGACGGGCGGTACATGGCCCGGACGATGCTCTGCGCCGGTGAGATGCGTGGCGGGCGGGACGCCTGTCAGGGGGACAGTGGCGGCCCGCTGGTCGCGCGCGGGCGGCTGATCGGGCTCGTGTCCTGGGGGAGCGGCTGCGGCCGTCCGGGGAGTCCTGGCGTCTATACGAGGGTCTCGGACGTCACCAGGGTGCTGGGCGCCCACGGCTGAGCCGATCGTCCGCCCGGTGGCGGGTCGGCGGGCGACTCAGGGCGGCCGGGAAGGGCCCTGGGCGCCTCTGTAACGAGAGCGGGCGGCCGTCCCTGCTGTTGGCAGGGGCGGCCGCCCGTTCGCCGGCCTGGTGCGCCGGAGCTGGCTCGTCGTTTGTGCGAGGTGTCAGCGTTCCTCTTCGGTAGCGCTTTCCGGAACGGCGGTCAGGCGCTCCGTCTCGTCCTGTATCTCAGCGGCGATCTTCTTGAGTTCCGGCTCGAACTTGCGACCGTGGTGGGCGCAGAAGAGCAGTTCACCGCCGCTCAACAGGACGACGCGCAGGTATGCCTGGGCGCCGCAGCGGTCGCAGCGATCAGCGGCCGTCAGGGGGCTCGCGGGGGTCAGAACAGTAGTCACGTCGCCTCTTCTCTAGCTCGACGAGCTGTCGTACCAGGGTCAACATCCAACCAGGCCGAAAACGTTCCCGCTCGTGGCTTTTCCTCGAACTTTTCTTTCGAGGTGGCTGTCCGTTGCCGGTTGGCGGCGAATGTGCCGTATTGCGTCTCTTACGTGTCTTACGGTTTCGCGCTGTCTGTCAGGTCAAGTCGTCCCCGGCTGGCTTGCCGGTTGTTGATGAGGACGTGCCCGGAGCCTAAATGGTTCATGCCTCGAAGGGAACGTGACGTGCGCTTCACTCAATCGAGGGATCGAACATGTATGCGAGTCTGGACTAGTCTGAGTTGAGACGAGGGTGGCGTTACAACGGCTCTACCAGGCCTCGGTACCCTCTGACCGGTAACCGAAGCCGCGTCCTTACCCCAAAGGACTCCCCTTGAAATTCAGCGAGGAGCGAACCGCGTGACCGCCGAGACGTCCGTGCCGTCCACAGCGTTGCTGACAGGAGCAGACCGGGACGGTTCCAACTACACCGCGCGGCACCTGCTCGTCCTGGAGGGGCTCGAGGCCGTCCGTAAGCGTCCGGGCATGTACATCGGGTCGACGGACAGCCGTGGCCTGATGCACTGCCTCTGGGAGATCATCGACAACTCCGTCGACGAGGCCCTGGGCGGGTACTGCGACAACATCGAGGTCATCCTCCACGACGACGCCTCAGTAGAGGTCCGCGACAACGGCCGAGGCATCCCTGTCGACGTCGAGCCCAAGACCGGCCTCTCCGGGGTCGAGGTCGTCATGACCAAGCTGCACGCGGGCGGCAAGTTCGGCGGCGGCTCGTACGCCGCTTCCGGCGGCCTGCACGGCGTGGGCGCCTCCGTGGTGAACGCGCTCTCCGCGCGCCTCGACGTCGAGGTGGACCGCGCCGGGCACACCCACGCGATCAGCTTCCGCCGCGGTGTCCCCGGCGCCTTCGCCAAGCCGGGCCCCGATGCGTCCTTCGACTCCTCGGCCACGCTGAGCAAGGTCAAGAAGATCCCCAAGGCCCGCAGCGGCACGCGCGTGCGCTATTGGGCGGATCGCCAGATCTTCCTCAAGGACGCCAAGCTCTCGCTGGAGAACCTGCACCAGCGTGCCCGCCAGACCGCCTTCCTGGTTCCCGGGCTGACCATCGTCGTGCGGGACGAGCTCGGCCTCGGCGAGGGCGGCTCGAAGGGCGAGGAATCCTTCCGCTTCGACGGCGGAATCAGCGAGTTCTGCGAGTACCTGGCGCAGGACAAGGCGGTCTGCGACGTCCTCCGGTTCTCCGGCCAGGGGACCTTCAAGGAGACCGTTCCCGTCCTGGACGAGCACGGCCAGATGACGCCCACCGAGGTCACCCGCGAGCTCGCCGTGGACGTCGCGATGCGCTGGGGCACCGGGTACGACACGGCGATCAAGTCCTTCGTCAACATCATCGCCACCCCCAAGGGCGGCACCCACGTCACCGGCTTCGAGCGCTCCCTCACCAAGACGATGAACGAGGCGATGCGCACCCAGAAGGTGCTCCGCGTCGCCGAGGACGACATCGTCAAGGACGACGCCCTTGAAGGCCTCACGGCGGTCGTCACGGTCCGCCTCGCGGAGCCGCAGTTCGAAGGCCAGACGAAGGAGGTGCTCGGCACCTCCGCGGCCAACCGCATCGTCGCGACCGTCATCGCCAAGGAACTCAAGGCGTTCCTGACGTCGACCAAGAGGGACGCGAAGGCGCAGGCCCGCGCGGTCATGGACAAGGCCGTCGCCGCCGCCCGCACGCGCATCGCGGCCCGCCAGCACAAGGACGCCCAGCGGCGGAAGACGGCCCTGGAGTCCTCGTCGCTGCCTGCGAAGCTCGCCGACTGCCGCAGCGACGACGTGGAGCGCAGCGAGCTCTTCATCGTCGAGGGGGACTCCGCGCTCGGCACCGCCAAGCTCGCCCGGAACTCCGAGTTCCAGGCGCTCCTGCCCATCCGCGGCAAGATTCTCAACGTTCAGAAGGCGTCCGTGACGGACATGCTGAAGAACGCGGAGTGCGGCGCGATCATCCAGGTCATAGGAGCCGGGTCGGGCCGGACCTTCGACATCGACGCGGCGCGTTACGGGAAGATCATCCTGCTCGTGGACGCCGATGTCGACGGCGCGCACATCCGGATCCTGCTGCTGACGCTCTTCCAGCGGTACATGCGGCCGATGGTCGAGGCGGGGCGCGTGTTCGCGGCGGTCCCGCCGCTGCACCGCATCGAGCTCAGCCAGCCGAAGAAGGGCCAGGACAAGTACATCTACACGTACTCGGACCGCGAGCTGCGCGAGACGCTGCTCGAACTGCAGCGCAAGAACGTCCGCTACAAGGACTCCATCCAGCGCTACAAGGGCCTGGGCGAGATGGACGCCGACCAGCTGGCCGAGACGACGATGGACCCGCGCTTCCGGACCCTGCGCCGCATCAACATCTCCGACCTGGACTCCGCCGAGCAGGTCTTCGATCTGCTGATGGGCAACGACGTCGCGCCGCGCAAGGAATTCATCACCAGCTCCGCGGCGACGCTGGACCGCTCGCGGATCGACGCGTAACTCCGTCGCGTACGTCACGGGGGCTCGTCGGACACGACAGGAGCCGTGCTCTCCACCCGCGGGTGGAGAGCACGGCTCCACCCGTGTTCAACCCCTGCTCCGATGCCGTGACCAGGCGGTTTCCGTAGCGTCGAAGGCGTCGATCCTCCGCGGATCGGCCTCGTCCCCGCTCGCCGTACGGAGGCTGACATGTCCGGGCTCACCAACGCACTGGTGATCTGCGCCGTTGTGGTGCTGGTGGTCGTCCGCCAGTTCAAGGCGCAGGAGATCGGCACGGACAGGCGCTGGTGGCTGATACCAGCAGTGCTGATCTTCATGGCCGTGCGCGATCCCGACCTGCTCGACCCCCAGCACCGCGCGGCGTCCGTGGCGCTGCTGGCCGCTGAGCTTGTCGTCGGCCTGGCCATGGGGGCCGGCTGGGCGCGGACCTCCCATGTGTGGACGGAGTCGGACGGCACCGCGTGGAGCAAGGGCACCAAGGCCACCGCCGTGGTCTGGGCGGTCGGGATCGGGCTGCGGGCGGGCCTCTTCGGAATCGGCGCGCTGCTGGACGTGCGGCAGGGCAGCCCAGGCCTGATGCTGGCCCTCGCGGCCACGCTGCTGGTCCGCAGCGGTCTCCTCGTGCTGCGCGCAGGAACAGGACGGTCGGCGTACGGTATGGCCCACGCGGCGCCCGAGCCGACGCGGAAGGAACCCGTGTGAGTGGCGACTGGTGGACGAGGTGGCCCTCCCGGGAGGCGCTCACCTGGGCAGGGATGAGCATCGCCCGGCTGTGGTTCGTCAGAGTCCTGCGCGTGGTGATCATCAGTAGCCTGCTGTGGAATGCGTTCCACGCGGACCGCGGCTGGCGGCTGGTCGCCGGAGTGGTCATGGTCCTGGCCGCCACTGCGGCGGGATGGGCGTTCTTCCGCGTCTCGTTCGCCCACCGCCTCTGGCCCTCCCTGGCGCTGATGGCGCTGCTCCTGGTTGCCGCGCTCGCCGCCGAGTCCGGTGACTGGCGGGTGCTCGCCATGGTGCTGTGGTGCGGCTCGGCGATCTCAGCTCTGGAGCGACTGCCACTCGCCGCGGCAGCACCCGTCGTCATCGTGGCGATGACCGGATACGCCGTGTACATCAGCGACAGCCCGCTCATCACCGCGCTCACCGTCATCGGCCTCGTGCTGGCCGGGTACACCCTGCGGCTGGATGCCGAGGCCCGGGGCAGCGCCCTCCGGCTGCTGGCGCAGGAGCGCGCCGCGCGGGCCGCGGAGACGGAGTCGGCCGCCCTCGCCGAGCGGGCCCGCATCGCCCGCGAGATCCACGACGTGCTCGCTCACAGCCTCTCCGCACAGCTCGTCCACCTGGAGGCCGCCCGGCTGCTGATCGAGCGGGACGCGTCCAAGGAGCAGGTTCTGGACCGGGTGGTGGCGGCACGGTCCATGGCGAGGGAGGGGCTCGCCGAGACGAGACAGGCGCTGTCCGCGCTGCGTGGGGAGATGACGCCGGTCGAGGACTTCCTGCGTGAGCTCGTCACGGCCGACCGCGCGTCGGTCACCGTGGCGGGGGACCGGCGCCCCCTGCCCGCCGAGGCGTCCCAGGCGGTGCGCAGAGTGGCGCAGGAGGCCCTGACGAACGTCCGCAAGCATGCGCCGGGCGCGAAGGTCCAGGTGTGCCTGCAGTACGGGGAAGGCGAAGTGCGGCTCGACGTCAGGGATTCGGGAGGGGAAACGCCGGGTGAGCTCGCCACTTCTGGCGCCGGGTACGGTCTGCTGGGGATGCGCGAGCGGGCCGAGTTGCTGGGCGGGTCCCTGGAGGCGGGACCGGGTGAGGAGGGCTTCGTGGTGACGCTGAGGGTGCCGGGATGACGGGGGACGAGGGCGCCGCGAGGGCCGCGGAGGTCAGTCCGGCTGTTCCTGCGGAGGGCGGTGGCAGGCCACCCGCGCGGGTGATCGTGGTCGACGACCAGACCGTGGTGCGCGAGGGGATCGTGATGCTGCTGGGGCTGCTGCCCGGCATTGAGGTGGTGGGTGCCGGTGCGGACGGCCTGGAAGCCGTCCGCCTCGTCGCCGAACTCGCTCCGGACGTCGTCCTGATGGACCTGCGCATGCCCCGCTGCGACGGCGCGGAGGCGACGCGGCGCATCCGCACCGAGTATCCGGGGACGCAGGTCGTCGTGCTCACGACCTACGCCGACGACGATTCGCTGTTCCCTGCGCTTAAGGCGGGGGCGCGCGGCTATCTGACCAAGGACGCGGGCGGGGACGAGATCGTGCGGGCCGTCGAGGACGTGCTCTCGGGTGATGCGGGGCTCTCCCCGCGGATCCAGCGCAGGCTCCTCGAGCGGTTGTCGGAGCCGGAGTCGGCCTCGGCCTCGGCGGCGGAGCCCCCGGACGGGCTCACCGCGCGGGAGACCGAAGTGCTCGTCCTGATCGCGGAGGGGATGTCGAACCACGAGATCGCGAGGTCCTTGCACGTCTCCACCGCGACGGTGAAGACCCACATCAACAACCTCTTCGCGAAGGCAGGCCTCAAGGACCGTGCGCAGGCCGTGCGTTACGCGTACAGACATGGACTCATCAAGCTGGACAGAGGCTCCGGTACCTGACGAGGCTTCACCTGATGGGGTGAAGAGCATTGAGAGGAGAGTCAGGGATCTTCCCGTTCTGTCCATCCTTGGGCACGTGGCCGAACAGGGCCGCGGACTAAGGAGAGTTCGGTGGAGAAGCACGACGGGCCCGATGTGGGGCCGGGCCGGGCCGATACCGGCCGGGACCGGCCCGGCGACCTGAGAGACCCCTGGTACGACGCGTTCGCCTCCGGCTGGGGAGAGCTCGACGGCACAGGGGCACCGGCTTCCGTGGTGTCGCCCCGGACCGCGGCCCGACAGGGGAGCACGAGCCCGGCCGACATCTACTTGGAGGTGCAGCGCAGCGCCGCCTTCCAGGAAGTGCGCGGTCGGTACCGGAGGTTCGTCGTCCCGACCGCGGCAGCCTTCTTCACCTGGTACTTCGCGTACGTCGTGGCTGCGACGACGGCGCCGGGGCTGATGGCACGCCCCGTCACCGGTGCCGTGAACGTGGCGATGGTGGCGGGACTCGGGCAGTTCCTCACGACGTTCCTGCTGACGTGGGCGTATGCGCGCCATGCCCGGTTGCGTCGGGACAGGCCCGCGCTCGATCTGCGCTGGGCCGTCTTCGAGCAGAAGCGGGATCAGGAGCGGGAGCACGAGCGGCGGCAAGAGCAGGGGCAGGAGCAGGCTGCGGCGCTGCGGCCGGAAGCGTCACCGGGGCAGTCGCGGGGGCAGGGGGCGGAGCGATGAGGGGCGATCATCAGACCCTGGCCCTCCTGCTGTTCGGGGTGTTCGTGGCCGTCACCCTGGCGATCACCACCTGGGCGAGTCGCAACCGGCACGGCTCGGCGGAGGAGTTCTACGCGGGCGGGCGGCTCTTCTCCCCGATGGAGAACGGTTTCGCCATCGCGGGTGACTACATGTCGGCCGCCTCCTTCCTCGGCATCTCCGGACTGATCACCCTCTTCGGCTACGACGGGCTGCTCTACTCGGTGGGCTTCCTCGTCGCCTGGCTGGTCGTCCTGTTCCTCGTGGCCGAACTGGTCCGCAACTGCGGGCGGTTCACGCTCGGCGATGTCGTCGCGGCGCGGATGAGGGAACGGCCGGTGCGGATCGCGGCGGGAACTTCCTCGGTCACCGTGTCCGTTCTCTATCTGGTGGCGCAGATGGTGGGGGCGGGCTCACTGGTGGCGCTGCTGCTCGGCGGGACGAGCGGTGCGGCGCAGGCCTGGACGGTGATCGGCGTCGGCGCACTGATGGTGATCTATGTGTCGTTGGGAGGGATGCGGGCCACCACCTGGATTCAGATCGTCAAGGCAGTCCTGCTGATGGGCGGGGCGATCGCGCTGACCGTCCTCGTCCTGGTGCGCTTCCACGGCGACTTCAACCAGCTGTTGCGGACCGCGGCGGACCGCAGTGGCCACGGCGACCGGTTCCTCGCACCCGGGTTGAAGTACGGCGGGGGCTGGACCGCGCGCCTCGACTTCATCAGCCTCGGGCTCGCGCTCGTGCTCGGCACCGCCGGTCTGCCGCACATCCTGTCCCGCTTCTACACCGTGCCGACCGCGCGGGCCGCCCGCCGCTCCGTCGTCTGGTCCATCGGCCTCATCGGCAGCTTCTACCTGATGACGATCGTGCTCGGATTCGGCGCGGCCGCCCTGGTGGGCCCGGACGCGGTGCGCGGGTCGAATGCCTCGGGCAACACGGCAGTTCCACTTCTCGCGCTCGATCTGGGAGGCGGCGCGCACTCCACAGGCGGAACGGTTCTGTTCGCGATCGTCGCCGCCATCGCCTTTGCCACGATCCTCGCGGTGGTCGCGGGCATCACACTGGCTTCGTCGGCGGCCGTGGCCCACGACCTGTACGCCTCCTTGCGGCGGCGCGACGCGAAGCCGCGCAGCGAGGTGGCGGTTGCCCGGCTCTCCGCGGCCGGGATCGGTGTGGTCGCGATCGGCCTCGGCCTGCTGGCCCGCGACCTCAACGTCGCGTTCCTGGTGGGCCTCGCCTTCGCCGTCGCGGCATCCGCCAATCTGCCGGTGCTGCTCTACTCCCTGTTCTGGCGGAACTTCACGACACGGGGCGCGGTGTGGTCGGTCTACGGGGGGCTGTTGCCCGCGCTCGCGCTGGTGACCCTGTCGCCGGTGGTCTCCGGAGGGCCCCACTCCCTCTTCCCCGGGGTCGACTTCCAGTACTTCCCCCTGGAGAACCCCGGCCTCGTCTCCATCCCGCTGGGCTTCCTCGCGGGCTGGATCGGTACCGTGACGTCGCACGAGGAGGCGGACGAGGCCAAGCACGCGGAGACGGAGGTGCGGTCGCTCACCGGCGCCGGTGCGGCGTAACGATTCCCTTGCGGCGTCCGGACTCCCGGGTGCCTCAGACGCTGGCCGCCCACTCGTAGCGGTGCTCGGGGCGGCCCGTGTCCCCGTACTTGAGACTCAGCCTGACCCGGCCCGTGCGCTCCAGGAGCTTCAGATAGCGCTGTGCCGTCTGCCGGCTCAGCCGTGTGCGGTCCGCCAGCTCCTGGGCCGAGAGCGGCCCCTCCGCGGCCATCAGCGCCCGGCGCACCAGCTCCGCCGTGGTGGGGGAGTGCCCCTTGGGCAGCTCGGGGGCGGGAGTCGACGACAGGGCGCCGAAGATGCGGTCGACCTCGGCCTGCTCGGCCTCGCCCCCGCCGTCCAGCGTGCGGCGCAGCGTGGCGTACGCGTCGAGCTTGGCGCGCAGGCCCGCATAGGAGAACGGCTTCACCAGGTACTGGAGCGCGCCGTGCCGCATCGCCGCCTGGACCGTCGCTACGTCGCGCGCCGCGGTCACCATGATCACGTCGGTCTGGTGGCCCCGCTCCCGCAGGCTGCGTACGACGGAGAGGCCCGTCTCGTCCGGCAGATAGTGATCCAGCAGCACCAGATCGACGGGGACGTCCTCGACGAGGCGCAGGGCCTCGGCGGCGTTGTGTGCCTTCGCGGCCACCCGGAAGCCGGGGATCTTCTCCACGTAGGCGGCATTGACGTCCGCGACGCGGGTGTCGTCGTCCACGACAAGAACGTCGATCATCGTGGCTCCTTCGGGACCCGGGTCATCGTCGCTCCTTCGCGCCTTGGGTCATCGTGCTCCTCCGCCGCGGCGAGCGTGGGCTCCGTCAGCCCTTCGGGCAGGACGACGCTGAACTCCGCGCCACCGTCCGGTGCTTGGCCGACCCGGGCGCTGCCGCCCTGCCGCTCGGCGAGCCTACGGACCAGAGCCAGGCCGATGCCGCGCTTGCCGTGGGCGGGGGGCTCCTTGGTGGACCAGCCCTCGGTGAAGATCGTCTCGCGCTGCTCGGCCGGAACTCCGGGGCCGGAATCGCGCACCTGTAGGACCACGGTTCGGCCTTCGGTGCGCACATCGACCTCCACGCGCGCGTGGCGGGTGCCCGCGGCGGCGTCGAGAGCGTTGTCGACGAGGTTCCCGACGATCGTGACGAGCCCGCCCGGATCGACGAGCCGGTCCGGCAGGGCGGTGTCGCGCGGCACCGAGAGCGCGACGCCCCGCTCCGCCGCGACCGTGGCTTTGCCGACCAGCAGGGCGGCGAGCAGCGGGTCGTTGATCTTCTCGGTGATCTGCTCGGCGGTCACCCGGTGAGCGCCCGCCACCTCGCCGACGAACTCCGCCGCCTCCTCGTACATCTCCAGTTCGAGCAGCCCGAGGAGCGTGTGCATGCGGTTGGCGTGCTCGTGGTCCTGCGCGCGCAGGGCGTCGATGAGGCCACGGGTGGAGTCGAGCTCCCGGCCGAGCTGTTCCAGCTCCGTGCGGTCGCGCAGGGTGGCGACGGCGCCGCCGTCGTCGGTGGGCATGCGGTTGGCGACCAGGACGCGTTGCCCGCGCACGGTCAGCAGATCGGTGCCGGTGACCCGGCCCGCGAGCACGTCGGTCGTACGCCCCGGGCCGAGCGCATCGTCGAGCGGCTGCCCGATCACCTCCGTGCCGAGGCCGAGGAGGCGCTGCGCCTCGTCGTTGAGCAGCCGGATCCGGCCGGTCCGGTCCAGGGCGACGACTCCCTCGCGGATGCCGTGCAGCATCGCCTCGCGCTCCGCGAGCAGGGCGGAGATGTCGGAGAAGGCCAGGTCGCGGGTCTGCCGCTGCACCCTGCGGGAGATCAGATACGCGGCGAGCGCGCCGACGGCCAGGGCCCCGCCCGCGTAGGCGAGCAGCCCCGGGATCGAGTGGACGAGCCGGGCCCGCACGCTGTCGTACTCGATGCCTACGGAGACGGCGCCCACGATGTCCCCGCTCGCGTCCCGCAGCGCCACCTTGCCGCGCGCGGAACGGCCCAGCGTGCCGTTGTCGATCTCCATGACGTCACGGCCCGCGAGGGCGTCGCTGGGGTCCGTCGAGACGACCTTGCCGATCTGGCCACGGTCGGTGTGGGACCAGCGCACGCCTTCCTTGTTCATGATCACTACGTACTCGGCGCCGCTGGCCCGCCGGATCCGCTCCGCCGCCTTCTGGACGGGTCCTTCGGCCGTGGGCCCGGAGGACGACAGGTCCTCGGCGATGCGCGGCTGGGCGGCCGTCGTCTGCGCGATGGCGAGCGCGCGACGCATCGCCTGGTCGTCGAGCTGATCGCTCAGCGGCGCGAGGAAGAGGCCGGTGGCGAGTACCGCGACCCCAGCGGCAATGGCCAGCTGCATCAGCAGCACCTGCGAGAACACGCGCCGCGGCAGGCCGAGGCGGAGGCGTCGCGCGGGGGAGGTCGGGCTCATGTGTACGAACGGTACGGCCGCGAGCGCGCTACTCCGAAGTCACTGTGGCGGGGATCTCGTACGTGGGCCCGTCGGCGCCGTCCGGGATCGCCCGCACCGCCACCACGTCCATCCGTGCCGGTGAGGCCAGGGCCGCGCCGCAGCTCTCCGGGCGGGGCGGCTGCGACACCCCCTGCGCGACGGTGACGCGCCACCGGCGTCCGTCGGCGTGCGCGACGGTCACCTCCCAGCGCGGGGCCGCTCCGTCGGTGCCGTCCGTCGCGACGACCCGCAGGGCGTCGGCCGCGTCCTCGCCGGTCGCCGTGCGCACGGCGAGCTCGGCGGCCTGCCCGGGCCGCTCCCAGGCCGAATTGCCCCGGCAGCCGTCGGTGCGGACCCGGCCCGCGCGTGCCGCGTCGAGGATCTCCTTGACGGCAGTCGTCTCCGCTCGGCCGTACGCGTATCCGTAGGGCAGCACGAGCAGCGTGGGGGAGAAGCGATGACCACCCAGATGAGTGATCTCCCAGGCGCCCTGTTCCCCCGAGGCGGTGAGTGCGGCGGCGAGCGGCCTGCCGAGCAGGGCACAGCAGCGGTCGCGCTTGCCGTTCGTGCAGACGAGCGCGAGCGGGGCGCCGGTGTGCGGGGTGCCGAAGCCGCCGTGGTCGCCCGCGCCGAGGGCGGCGAAGTCGAGGTCCAGCAGGTCGCGGGGATCGTCGAGCACCGTGCCGCGCAGCCAGGTGCGGCCGGGGACGGTGTGTCCCACGTACACCTGGTGCCGGGCCGGGGCGTGACAGTCCGCGTGGCGCCCTGGGCGGCGGATGAGGGCGACGCGCACGCCGGTTCCCTCGGCGGCCTTCTCCAGGGCGCGGCCGAGCTCCGGGTCGAGATGGCTGGACGTCAGGGCCTTGGCGCCCCAGGGGCCCGGCTGTTCCAGCAGAAGCCATGTCCTGGCGGTGGCCGCGGTCCCCGCGAGAGGCTCGGTCAGGTCCCGCGAGGCGGTCGCGCACGTACTCACGCAGGTGAGCCTAACCCGCCCCTCATTCCGGGCGAATCACACGTCCGCCGGGGCGGGCATCGGCTGCGGCGGACGCAGACCGACGTACTGGCCGCTGGGGCGCATGCGTAGCGGCCGCTCCTCGTACTCCTCCAGAGCGTGTGCGATCCAGCCTGCCGTGCGGGCCACCGCGAAGATCGTCTCGCCCGCCTCCGAAGGCATCCCCGTGGACGCCGTGAGGACGGCCAGGGCGAGGTCGACATTGGCCCGCAGGTCGGTGTGGCGGGCGGTGGTGGCCACTACGTCGCGGGCCGCCGCGAGGGCGGGTCCTGCCTTCGGCATCACCTCCAGGAGGGCGAACAGCGTCTGCGCGCGCGGGTCCTCGCCGGGGTAGAGCCGGTGGCCGAGCCCGGGAACCCGACGGCCTGCCCGGAGTTCGTCGGCGACCACGGGAGCCGCGCTGCCCCTGTCGAGCACATCGAGCAGCATGCGGTGGGCGAGCCCGCTCGCCGCGCCGTGTAGGGGGCCCTCCAGGACGCCGAGCCCCGCCGACACCGCGGCGTAGGGGTGGGCGCGCGCCGAGGCCGCGACGCGGACGGCGAGCGTCGATGCGGCGAGGTCGTGGTCGACGAGCAGCGCGAGCGCCGTGTCCAGGGCGTGCAGCTCGGCCTCGTCCGGCTTGCTGCCGGTCAGCCGGGCCCACAGGCGGCGGGCCAGCGGGCCTTCGTCGCGGTGGCCGGGCAGGACCGGCGGAAGCGCGGTGACGAGGGTGGGGATGAGCGTGCGCGCGGTACCGATGACCGCCTCTTCGGAGAGGTCGAAGCGGAGCGGGTCGGCGGCCGCGGCGGAGATGGCGGCGACACGAAGGCGGTCGGTGTGGCCGCTGTGCTCGGGCAGCGCGTCGACGGCGCGGCGGGCGGCGGCGGTGGTCTCCTCGGGGGCGGTGAAGCCGATGCCGGGGCGCAGGACGCCGGTCCACAGCCACTCGGCGACCTCTTCGTAGGAGTGGTTCAGCGCGAGCTCCGTGGCGTCGACACCGCGGAAGTAGTAGTGATCCTTGTCGATGAGCGTGATGCGGGTGCGTACGGAGAGCTCGTTGGCCGTGGTCGGTGCCGCGGGTTCCCGCCTGTTCCTGCGGGCCAGCGCCTCGACCTCCTTGGCGTCGAACGTGCTGCCCCGCGAGCCAGCACCGCGGCGGCTGCTGAGCTGGCCGCGGCTCACGTACGCGTACACGGTCTCGGGCTTCACGCCGAGCAGTTCGGCGGCTTCCTTGGTGCTGAGCCGCCGACTTTCGTGCGCGGCTCCTTGATCCGTCATGGGCGTCACCGTATCTGCATCCCGATGTCTGTACATGTGTATTGATTCAATCAATATTGACAGCACAACAGTCAAGCATGGACAGTCGAATCAAGTCCAGGGAGGAAGTCGAGGAAGAACATGCCGATCAATGGCTCCGCTGCAGTCCCCACCGAACCCGTGGAGGTCCCACGAGGACTCGCGGGCGTCGTCGTCACCGAGACTGAAATCGGAGACGTCAGGGGGTACGAGGGCTTCTACCACTATCGCCAGTACTCGGCCGTCGAGCTCGCGCAGAACCGCGGCTTCGAGGACGTGTGGCACCTGATGTTCCACGGCGAGCTGCCCGACTCCGAGCAGAGCGCCGCCTTCGCCGCGCACACCGCGTCACTGCGCCGGTTGCCCGCGGAGGTGCGTGAGGCGCTGCCTGCCATAGCTCGCGCCAGTGTGCTGTCGGGCCCGCTCTCCGGGCTGCGCACCGCCCTCTCGCTCTTCGGGGCGTCGAAGGGCTTCCGTCCGGTGTACGACATCGACGAGGACCGTCGCCGCGCGGACGCCCTGGCCGCGTCCGCCGTGGTGCCGACGCTGCTCACCGCGCTGTACCGGCTCGGTCAGGGCCTCGACCCCGTCGAGCCGCGCGACGACCTGTCGTACGCCGCCAACTACCTCTACATGCTGACCGGTTCGGAGCCGGACGCCGCCCGCACCCGGGCGATCGAGCAGTACTTGATCTCAACCATTGACCACGGTTTCAACGCGTCAACATTCACCGCCCGCGTCATCACCTCGACGGGTGCGGATGTGGCGGCCTGTCTGGTCGGCGCGGTCGGTGCGCTGTCGGGTCCGCTGCACGGTGGCGCTCCGAGCCGGGCCCTCGACACACTCGACGCGATCGGCACCCGCGACCGCATCGACGGCTGGATCCGCGAGCGGGTACTCGCGGGCGACCGCATCATGGGCTTCGGCCACCCCGTCTACCGCACCGAGGACCCGCGCTCACGCATGCTGCGCGGCATCGCCCAGGAGTTCGGCGGCGACATGGTGGAGTTCGCGGTCGAGGTCGAGCGCCAGGTCGAGGAGATCCTGGCGGAGCTGAAGCCGGGCCGCGAACTGCACACGAACGTGGAGTTCTACGCGGGCGTGGTCATGGAACTGTGCGGCCTGCCCCGGGACATGTTCACGCCGACGTTCGCATCGGCACGCGTGATCGGCTGGAGCGCCAACATCCTGGAACAGGCACGTGACTCGAAGATCATTCGGCCAGCGGCGCGATACGTGGGGGTGGCGCCTCCGGTGCCGGTGCCGCCCGGCCTCTGACGGCTGCGGGGCGTCGGCGACCGGCAGCGAGAAAAGACCTGGTCACGCTCGGCGTGACCAGGTCTTGGCAGTCGTTGACTAGGTGGTGGTGGGCTCCGAGCCGTCGGCCCGGAACGGCATGCCGAAGGGGGGCCTCAAGGATCAGACGTCAGGAATGTCCATCTTGGCCCGAAGTAGTGTTGCGCGAGTGATGACCACGATCCGCTCGTCACTCGAACGACCTGCGTCGGCCGGAAGCTTGCTGTCGAGTGCCGCCGTCATGTCTGCGCCGATGACGGCGAAATTTCCGTCACTCAGCTCGAAGATGTCGGGGCACGTGTTGCCGTCGAGACTGCCGCGCTGCCGGGGAGAGGCGCCGATGCGGCGGGTGATGTCTGGTGTGGTCACGAGCGGTAGGGTCCCATACAAGCCACGGCTGCTCCCCCTTTTCAACCGCTTTGACACGAAAATGAAGACGCCCGCTCGATTGACGGTCATGAACCAGGCGGTCGACGGCCGGGCGGCACCTCGAAGTACTCGGCGGACGGTACTGCCGGGCCCGCCGCTACAGCCGCTGCGAACGCCTCATCCGAGATGCGTACGAACTTCTGCAGTCGGCGGTCGGTGCCCGAGGCTGTGAGGCGCCGCCAGGACGGTCCGCTGTTCGTCCAGTAGGCGCGGCCGACTTCCCCGCGGAAGTAGTCCTCCAGAACGGCCCTTATGGTCGGCTCGTCGTACAGGTTCAGCTTGTAGTCGCTGCTCCACATGCTCACGATCAGATTGCTGACGAGCAGTTGCCGCCAACGCTCCTGCGTGACGGCGGTGTTGGGCGGCTCCCAGCACACCAGGAAGTCCGGGTCGCTCAAGGTGAGCAGAGTCAGTTCACGGTGCGCGGAGCGGTGCGACTCGTCGTTCTGGATGCGGGTCTGCTGGGCGTGGTGCGAGATGGACAGGACTACGCCCACCAATGCGGCGGCCGAGAACAGCACGGACAGTGCGCCGTACGTCTGGCTGATGTTGCTGAGCCGATTCCAGTCCAGATCGTGTGGCGCGAGAGCGCTCAGCAGGAACGGGGTCGCGGAAATGACGGCCAGGGCCGCCAGGGCGGCGCCAGCCCACGTCGTCGCACGTTGGTACTGGCTGGTGCGTGGTGTCACGGTGGTGCCCTCCTCCGGCCCGTAAGAGCGATCCCGCCGGGGCCGCTGTAGAAGTTCGGCGGCGCAGCCCCGGTGTCGGGCCCTGCGCCGCCGCCGACCGGCTGTCTTTCTGCTACTTCTCGGGGATGTAGGGCTTGGCGCGGATCAGAGTCTCGCGGCTGATGACCACGATGCGCTCGTAGTTGGCCCGGCCGGCATCCTCTGGCAGCGTCGGATCCAGTACGGCGGTCCGGTCGGTACCGATGATGGCGAAATCGCCGTCAGCGAGCTCGAAAATGTCTGGGCAGGTGTGAGCTGAGGCGCAGCCACGCTCACGGGGAGACACACCAATGCGGCGAACGATCGACACTCGGTTCCCGATCCTGTGATGGGTGGATGAGCGGCCGACGAGTTGACGGTGCTCACCTCGTTGGGCGCGACCATAGGACATCCTTCAGTCCGGCGGCGTACCGACCACCCACCACTCGTCCGTATCCGCTTCGTCGAGGTCATGGAGCAAGTTGTCGACCATGCGGCCCACTTGGGCCTCGATCGAGTCCTCTTCCAGGCTCGCCCGGGCGGCCCGGGTCATCTCCCAGTACTCCCGGAAGATGGGGTTCTGGAGGGTGCCGCGAAGGTGGCCGAAGAGCTGCACCCGGCTGACGTTGCCGATGCGGTACGAGAGCAGCGCGTTGGTGTACAGGGCGTTGGCGAAGAGGAACTGACGGTGTTTCCCGGGCGGGATCGTTCCTCCGGAGGTGTCGAGTACGGCAGCCAGAGAGGGGTCCTCCATGGCCTTGCTCAACAACTCCCAGTGGAGCCGCTGTTGATTGGCGAGGTCGACGTGCCGCTGGTGTTCGCTCCGGTCCTTCTGCTCGCATCGATCGAGCCGCAGCTTCAGCCCTTTAAGCTGGTGCTGCTGTGACAAGAAGGCGCTCGCGGCGCCCACGGTGAAGGCCAGGCCCGCCGCCGCGGCTGAGCCCACCCCCCGTGTCCAAATATTTTGTGTGGCCATGTCAACCCCCGATTCGGGCGACCGTCCGCCGGTCGTCGGTTGCGGGTCGACAGGGAGCGGACCGGCGAGCGGTGGGCGGTGCGCTTGCCGCCTCCCAGGGTGCCGAGCGGCTCTGATCGACAGGGAGGCGGAGAGGAGGCGCACGGAAGGAAGCAGTGGTCTGACAACCCTGCGCCGTGCCTAACGTGTGCCCCGCGAGCGCCGCTAACAATCGTTCACTCCGTGGCCCGACTACGCGTGCCTATCCTGGCCCCGTCTTCATTCGTCGTACGGGACCCGCAGCGGTCCGTACCAGCGTCGACACGAGGTCAGCGTTGAACAAGCAGCAGATCCCGGTCGTCGTCCTCGCCGGATTTCTCGGCTCGGGCAAGACGACCCTGCTCAACCATCTGCTGCACCGCAGCGGCGGCAGCCGGATCGGGGCGATCGTCAACGATTTCGGTTCGATCGAGATCGATGCCATGTCGGTCGCCGGGCAACTCGGCGACTCGACCGTCTCCCTCGGCAACGGCTGCCTGTGCTGTGCCGTGGACGCCAGTGAGCTCGACGAATACCTGGAGCGGCTCGCCCGGCCCGCCGCCGGGATCGACGTCATCGTCATCGAGGCGAGCGGGCTCGCCGAGCCGCAGGAGCTCGTGAAGATGCTGCTGGCCAGCGAGAACCCGCACATCGTGTACGGAGGGCTCGTCGAGGTCGTGGACGCCGCCGAGTTCGAGGCCACCAGGGAGCGGCACCCCGAGGTGGACCGGCACCTCGGCATCGCCGACCTCGTCGTGGTCAACAAGGCCGACCGGGTGCCCGCAGAGGAGCGCGAGCGCGTCGTCCGGGCCGTCCGGGGGCTCGCGGGGCGCGCGGCCGTCGTGGCCGCCTCCTACGGCCGCGTCGACGTGGAGCTGTTCTTCGACCGCGCGCCCGTGGGGGAGCGGGTCGGACAGCTCTCCTTCGACGACCTGCGCGAGGACGACCTCCGCGAGGACGACCTCCGCGAGGAGCACCTCCGCGAGGACAGTCACGCGGAGACCGAGGCCTGCGCGGACGGTCGATGCGCGCACCACGACCACCTGCACGCCGCCTACGAAAGCCTCGCCTTCACCTCCGAAGTGCCCATGGGCCCGCGCCCCTTGATGGCCCTGCTCGACAGCCGGCCCGAAGGGCTCTACCGCATCAAGGGGTACGTCGATTTCGGCGCGGCCGATCCACGGAACCGGTACGAGGTGCACGCCGTGGGGCGCTTCCTGCGCTTCTACCCGGAGCCGTGGGCTCCGGGTGAGCCGCGCCTCACCCAGCTGGTGCTCATCGGGTCGGACGTCGACGTACCGACCCTGGAGAAGGAGCTGGAGGCCTGCCGCGAGGACGCCCCACAGGCCGATGAGCAGGGCATGTGGGGCGTACTGCGATACGTGCGGGAGCCGGAGCCGGACGGGGAGTTGGACCAGGAGCCGGATGACGGGTCCGGCTCCCGGCGCGGGTAGCCGCGGCCGCGACTACGCCGGTCCCGCCACCGCCGCCACCGGCTTCTGGAGCGAGACGCCCGAACCGTCGCGGCGGGGGTCCACCTCCGGCAGCTCGGCCGGTGTGCCGTTGCGCTGGGCCGCGTGCGGCGGCGTCGGGCCCGCCCAGGCGAAGCTCAGACAGTCCTCGCCCTTCAGGAACCGCTGGACGCGCACGCCACCCGTGGCGCGCCCCTTGCGCGGGTACTGGTCGAACGGGGTGAGCTTGGCCGTCGTCTGCACCGAGTCGTCGAGGGTGCCGCGCGAACCCGCCACCGTGAAGACGACCGCGTCCACCGCCGGGTCCACCGCCGCGAAGGAGATGACCTTCGCGCCGTCGACGAGCTTGACGCCCGCCATGCCGCCCGCCGGACGGCCCTGGGGACGGACCTGCGAGGCCTGATAGCGCAGGAGCTGGGCGTCGTCCGTGATGAAGACCAGGTCCTCCTCGCCGGTGCGCAGCTCGGCCGCGCCGACGATCCGGTCACCGTCCTTGAGCGTGATGACCTCCAACTCCTCCTTGTGGGAGGGATAGTCGGGGACCACACGCTTGACGACGCCCTGCTCGGTGCCGAGCGCGAGGCCCGGTGAGGACTCGTCGAGCGTCATCAGGCAGATCAGCTTCTCGTCCTTCTCCAGGGACAGCAGCTCCGAGACGGGTGCCCCTCCGGAGAGGTTGGGCGCGCTCGCCGTCTCCGGCAGCTGGGGGAGGTCCACTACGGAGAGGCGCAACAGCCGCCCGTCGGACGTGACCGCACCCACCTCGCCGCGCGCGGTCGCAGGCACCGCCGAGACGATCACGTCGTGCTTCACGCGCTTGGTGTCGCTCTCGGCGAAGGGCTCGCCATTGGCCGTGCGGGCCAGCAGGCCCGTCGACGACAGCAGGACCCGGCACGGGTCGTCGGCCACCTGCAGCGAGACCGGGGCGGCGGCCGGGGCACCGGAGGACTCCAGGAGCACCGTGCGCCGGTCGGTGGCGAACTTCTTGGCGACGGCGGCCAGTTCGGTGGAGACCAGCTTGCGCAGCTCCGCGTCCGACTCGAGGATGCCGGTCAGCTCGTCGATCTCGCCGTTGAGCCGGTCGCGCTCGGACTCCAGCTCGATGCGGTCGAACTTGGTCAGGCGGCGCAGCGGCGTGTCCAGGATGTACTGCGTCTGGATGTCGCTGAGCGAGAAGCGCTCGATCAGGCGCTCCTTGGCCTGCGCCGAGTTCTCGCTGGAGCGGATGAGGCGGATGACCTCGTCGATGTCCAGGAGGGCGACCAGAAGGCCCTCGACCAGGTGCAGGCGGTCGCGCTTCTTGCCGCGGCGGAACTCGCTGCGGCGGCGCACCACGTTGAACCGGTGGTCGAGATAGACCTCCAGGAGCTCCTTGAGGCCGAGGGTGAGGGGCTGGCCGTCCACCAGCGCCACGTTGTTGATGCCGAAGGACTCCTCCATCGGCGTCAGCTTGTAGAGCTGCTCGAGGACCGCCTCGGGGACGAAGCCGTTCTTGATCTCGATGACCAGGCGCAGGCCGTGCGCGCGGTCGGTGAGGTCCTTGACGTCGGCGATGCCCTGCAGCTTCTTCGAGCCGACCAGGTCCTTGATCTTGGAGATGACCTTCTCGGGGCCGACGGTGAAGGGCAGTTCGGTGACGACGAGACCCTTGCGGCGCGCCGTCACGTTCTCCACGGAGACCGTGGCGCGGGTCTTGAAGGTGCCGCGGCCCGATTCGTACGCATCCTTGATGCCGTTCAGCCCGACGATCCGGCCGCCCGTGGGCAGGTCGGGCCCCGGCACGTACTTCATCAGCGTCTCGAGGTCGGCCCCCGGGTGCTTGATGAGGTGGCGGGCGGCGGCGATGACCTCGCCGAGGTTGTGCGGCGGCATGTTCGTCGCCATGCCGACCGCGATGCCCGACGCGCCGTTGACCAGGAGGTTCGGATACGCCGCAGGGAGGGCGGTCGGCTCCGTCTCCTGGCCGTCGTAGTTCGGCTCGAAGTCGACGGTGTTCTCGTCGATCGACTCCGTCATCAGGGAGGTGGCGTCGGCCATCTTGCACTCGGTGTACCGCATGGCGGCCGGCGGGTCGTCGTTGCCGAGCGAGCCGAAGTTCCCGTGGCCGTCCACCAGGGGGAGGCGCATCGAGAAGGGCTGGGCCATGCGCACCAGCGCGTCGTAGATCGACGCGTCGCCGTGCGGGTGCAACTTACCCATGACCTCGCCGACGACACGGGCACACTTCACATAGCCGCGGTCGGGGCGCAGGCCCATCTCGTTCATCTGGTAGACGATCCTGCGGTGCACTGGCTTCATGCCGTCGCGGGCGTCCGGCAGGGCGCGGGAGTAGATGACCGAATACGCGTACTCGAGGAAGGAGCCCTGCATCTCGTCGACGACGTCGATGTCGAGGATCTTCTCCTCGTACGACTCGTCGGGCGGCGGGGTCTTCGTGCTGCGGCGGGCCATCGCTGCTGCGGCTCCTTCACCAAGCAAGTGCGGGTTCTGACGCCGACCATTGTGGACTGTCCCACTGACAACGCCGACCACGACCCGTGCACCGGCGGTGTCACCCGCGACTACGCCGAGGGCGGAGCGGGAACTTCGTCAGGTGCTGACACGCTTGCATACAGTGGCAGGACTGGCAGCAATTGTTCTGATCCAGCAATGATCCAGCGATCGAAGGGACGTACATGCCCATGGGTCACACGGCCACAGCCGAGGCCGGCTCCGGCGGCCTGACAGCGACCGAGCACCGGCTGGCCAACGGCCTGCGCGTGGTGCTCTCCGAGGACCACCTGACCCCGGTCGCCGCGGTCTGCCTCTGGTACGACGTCGGCTCGCGCCACGAGGTCAAGGGGCGTACAGGCCTTGCTCACCTCTTCGAGCACCTGATGTTCCAGGGCTCGCAGCAGGTGCACGGCAATGGCCACTTCGAGCTGGTCCAAGGAGCGGGCGGTTCGCTCAACGGCACGACGAGCTTCGAGCGCACCAACTATTTCGAGACCATGCCCGCCCACCAGTTGGAGCTGGCCCTCTGGCTCGAGGCCGACCGGATGGGCTCGCTGCTCTCCGCGCTCGACGAAGAGTCGATGGAAAACCAGCGCGACGTCGTCAAGAACGAGCGCCGCCAGCGGTACGACAACGTTCCGTACGGCACGGCGTTCGAAAAGCTGACCGCCCTCTCGTACCCGGAGGGCCACCCCTACCACCACACGCCCATCGGCTCCATGGCCGACCTGGACGCGGCCACCCTGGAGGACGCGCGCGCGTTCTTCCGCACGTACTACGCGCCCAACAACGCCGTCCTCTCGGTCGTCGGCGACATCGACCCGGAGCAGACGCTGGCCTGGGTCGAGAAGTACTTCGGGTCGATCCCCGGACACGACGGCAAGCAGCCGCCGCGCGACGGTTCACTGCCCGAGCGCATCGGCAAGGAACTGCGCGAGGTCATCGAGGAAGAGGTCCCGGCCCGCGCCCTGATGGCCGCCTACCGCCTTCCGGAGGACGGCACGCGCGCGTGCGACGCGGCCGACCTCGCCCTCACCGTCCTCGGCAGCGGCGAGTCCTCCCGGCTCTACAACCGGCTCGTGCGCAGGGACCGCACCGCGGTCGCCGCCGGGTTCGGCCTGCTGCGCCTCGCGGGGGCGCCCTCGCTCGGCTGGCTCGACGTGAAGACGTCGGGCGACGTCGAGGTGCCCGTCATCGAGGCCGCCGTCGACGAGGAGCTCGCCCGCTTCGCCGCGGAGGGCCCCACTCCGGAGGAGATGGAGCGAGCCCAGGCGCAGCTGGAGCGCGAGTGGCTCGACCGGCTCGGCACGGTCGCGGGCCGCGCCGACGAACTGTGCAGGTTCGCGGTCCTGTTCGGCGACCCGCAGCTCGCCCTCACGGCCGTCCAGCGCGTCCTCGACATCACCGCGGAAGAGGTCCAGGAGGTCGCCGGGGCCCGGCTGCGCCCGGACAACCGCGCGGTGCTCGTGTACGAGCCCGTTGATGGGGCCGAGGAGGCCGCAGACGCCGCCGAGGGCGCCGAGGAAGAAGAGGAGGCGGCGAAGTGACCGAGGCCGCGACGATGCAGTTCCACCCCCAGCCCCAGGCCGGTACGGCCAAGCCCTGGGCCTTCCCGGCCCCCGAGCGCGGCACGCTGCCCAACGGCCTCACGGTCCTGCGCTGCAACCGCCCCGGCCAGCAGGTCGTCGCCGTCGAGATCCACCTCGAAGCGCCCCTGGACGCCGAGCCGGAGGGCCTGGACGGCGTCGCCACCATCATGGCGCGGGCCTTCAACGAGGGCACCGACAAGCACTCCGCGGAGGAGTTCGCCGCCGAGCTCGACCGCTGCGGCGCGACCCTCGACGCGCACGCCGACCACCCGGGCGTGCGGGTCTCGCTCGAGGTCCCGGTCTCCCGGCTCCCGAAGGCGCTCGGTCTGCTCGCCGACGCCCTGCGGGCCCCCGCCTTCGCGGACAGCGAGATCGAACGGCTCGTACGCAACCGCCTGGACGAGATCCCGCACGAGGCCGCCAACCCGGCGCGCCGCGCCGCCAAGGAGCTCTCCAGGCAGCTCTTCCCGCCGACCGCGCGCATGTCGCGCCCGCGTCAGGGCACCGAGGAGACGGTCACCGCCATCGACTCGGCGGCGGTGCGTGCCTTCTACGAGAAGTTCGTCCGCCCCGCCACGGCCACCCTGGTCGTGGTCGGCGACCTGGTGGGCACCGACCTGGACGCCGTCCTCGCGGACACCGTCGGCGCCTGGACCGGCTCCGCGGGCGAGTCGCGCCCCGTGCCGCCGGTGATCGCCGACGACCGCGGCCGCGTCGTCATCGTGGACCGCCCCGGAGCGGTCCAGACGCAGCTGCTGATCGGCCGCGTCGGCGCCGACCGGCACGACCGTGTGTGGCCCGCCCAGGTGCTCGGCACGTACTGCCTGGGTGGCACCCTCACCTCCCGCCTGGACCGTGTCCTGCGCGAGGAGAAGGGATACACCTACGGCGTACGGGCGTTCGGCCAGGTGCTGCGCTCCGCCCCGGACGGGACGGGCGCCGCCATGCTCGCCATCAGCGGCTCCGTGGACACCCCGAACACGGGCCCGGCGCTGGACGACCTCTGGAAGGTGCTGCGCACCCTCGCCGCCGAGGGGCTCACCGACGCCGAGCGCGACGTGGCCGTGCAGAACCTGGTGGGCGTGGCCCCGCTCAAGTACGAGATGGCCGCCTCCGTGGCGGCGACGCTCGCCGACCAGGTCGAGCAGAACCTGCCGGACGACTTCCAGGCGCAGCTGTACCGGCAGCTGGCCGCCACCGGCACCGTGGAAGCCACTGCGGCCGTCGTGAACGCCTTCCCGGAGGACCGCCTGGTGACGGTCCTCGTCGGGGACGCCGCGCAGATCGAGGAGCCCGTCAGGGCGCTCGGGATCGGCGAAGTGAGCGTGGTCACCGGCTGAGTGACGGTCGGCGTCGGCACTGAGCCACAGTCAGGACCTAGCGGGACCCCGGTGACCCTTTCGGCCACCGGGGTCCTCATATGTCCGGATTGGTATGGAGGTTGCCTGTCTGCCGTGTGGCGTGCGCTACAAAAGTCGCGTTCTGTTTGTCGATTGAAAGATGCCCCGTTTAGCGTCGACCCGGCTGTTCGTCGCGCAGTACGCCGCATCCGCGGCACCGGACAGTCATCGCCGAGTCCCCGTACGGCGCGAGCCAGGGGAGCCGGGGACCCACATGTCCCCTGGGGTGAATCGGGCACCTTGCCGCGAGGTGAGGGACCCGTAGGAGACCTTCCTGCTCCGAACCCGTCAGCTAACCCGGTAGGCGAGAGGGAAGGAAAGGAACACCCGCCACATGGCGTTCACCCGTGCCACCGGGAAGCACCGTCGTCCGAGTCGCATCACGCGGACCACCGCGAACGTCGCAGGTGTCGCGGCGCTCACCACCACCGGTGTCATCGGAGGCCTTGCCGCCCCCGCGCTCGCCGCCGCCGACGAAGCGGCCGTGGAGCACACCGGACTCACCCAGGCGATATCCGTCGGCGACTCGCTCGCCGAGAGCGTCGACGCGCAGGCCGCCGCGCAGCGCCAGGCCGCCGACGACGCCGCTGCCGCCAAGAAGGCCGAAGAGGCCGCCAAGAAGAAGGCCGCCGAGGAGAAGCGCAAGGCCGAGGCCGAGGCCAAGGCGAAGGCCAAGAAGGAGCGCGAGGCCAAGGAGCGCGCCGCCCGCGAGGCCGAGCGCAAGCGCCTGAACACCTACGTCTCCCCGGTCTCCGGCTCGTACGTCTCCACGGGCTACCAGACCGGCGGCGCCATGTGGTCCTCCGGCAGCCACACGGGTGTCGACTTCCACGCCGCGTCCGGCACCGCGGTCCACGCGGTCGGCTCCGGCACCGTCGTAGAGGCGGGCTGGGGCGGTGCCTACGGCAACAACGTGGTCATCAAGATGAACGACGGCACGTACACCCAGTACGGCCACATGTCGTCCCTCGGCGTCACCGTCGGCCAGACGGTCACCCCGGGCCAGCAGATCGGTCTCTCCGGGTCCACCGGCAACTCCAGTGGCCCGCACCTCCACTTCGAGGCCCGCTCCGGCGAGGAGTACGGCTCCGACATCGACCCGGTCTCGTACCTGCGCTCGCACGGCGTCAAGGTCTGATCCGAAGCGGACGACCGACGCGGTCGACCCGCGCGGATGCCCCCGCAGCACTTCACCGAAAGCCCCGGCTCCTTCCGAGCCGGGGCTTTCGGCGTTCCCCGGCCATCGTTGCCCGCCGCCCGTTCTTGGCCAAAAGATATCCATGGATTTCTGTCCGCCGTCGGAAATTCCGGCGCTCTGCAATAGAGTCACGGAACGAGCGTCGGTCGACCGCGTGTCGCGGGGATTAAGGCGGAGGTCCGGTCATGCGCGTTCCCGCGCACTCGGTATGCACAGCCATTCGGGACGACATAGTCGCCGGTGTATATGAGAGGGGCGGCAGGCTCACCGAGGAACTCCTCGCGCGGCGCTACGGAGTCTCCCGCGTCCCCGTGCGCGAGGCCCTGCGCACGCTGGAGGCCGAGGGCTTCGTCGTCACCCGCAGGCACGCGGGCGCGTGCGTCGCCGAGCCGACGGAACAGGAGGCCGCGGACCTCCTGGAGGTCCGGACGCTGCTGGAGCCGCTCGCCGCGGCACGGGCCGCGCAGCGCCGCACGGACGCACACCTGAAGGTCCTGCGCGGACTCGTCAGGCTGGGCCAGCAGCGCTCCAGGAGCGGCCGAGGGGAGGATCTGCGTTCACTGGGCGGCTGGTTCCACGAGACGCTCACCCAGGCGTCCGGCAGCCCCGGCCTCACGGCGCTGCTCACGCCGCTCCGGCACAAGATCGCCTGGATGTACGTCGTCGAGACCCCGGCGGCACCGGACGAGTCCTGGTCCGAGCATGCGGCGATCGCCGACGCGGTCGCCCGCCGTGACGCGGAACGGGCGAGGGCGCTCACCGCGGCACACGTCGAACGGGCGCGCGCGGCCCACCGATTGCGGCCCGCGCGCCGGGGCGGCCGCGTGAGGGATTCGCAACATGCCGTAAACACGGTGAGTCTCCGGAATTAACGGAGGCGCCGTATACAAAGAGGTGTCGTAAGGGGAGTCGTCTTGCGATCAATTCGCGGCAATTCCGCCCGGCCCCACGGTGTGCACGAAAACGACGTACATGAAAACGATGTGCATGAAAAATCAAGCGCATACGTCAATGGGGTCACCCGGAATTCCGGGTGACCCCATTGACGTAATGCGAGGAACGTGTCCTAGACCGTCTCCGGAAGCTCCTCGAGCCCCTCGGCGACCAGCTTCGCCAGACGGTCGAGGGCGGTGTCGGCACCCTCGGCGTCGGAGGCGAGCACGATCTCTTCGCCGCCCTGGGCGCCCAGTCCGAGCACCGCGAGCATCGAAGCGGCGTTGACCGGGTTGCCGTCGGCCTTGGCGATCGTCACGGGGACGCCGGCGGCCGTGGCCGCGCGGACGAAGATGGAGGCGGGTCGGGCGTGAAGGCCCTCGGCCCAGCCGACGTTGACGCGGCGCTCAGCCATGTGTTGCTGCCCTTCCAGGTGTCTCACACTTGTCTAGACCAGTGTCTCATGCCGTCGCGGGTGCTCTGCCGGACAGAGGTCCCGGCCCCGGCCGCCGTTCGACCTGTCCTAGCCTGCCCCGGCCCGGGCGGCCGCGCGACCCGTACCCTGGGCCCCATGCAGCTCCCGTCGGATCAGCAGGATCGGCACGACTACCCGTCGCACTGGGAAGCCGATGTGGTGCTGCGCGACGGAGGCACCGCCCGCATCAGGCCCATCACGGCCGAGGACGCGGACCGTCTGGTCAGCTTCTACGAACAGGTCTCGGACGAGTCGAAGTACTACCGCTTCTTCGCGCCCTATCCGCGGCTGTCCGCCAAGGACGTGCACCGCTTCACCCACCACGACCTGGTGGACCGGGTGGGACTCGCGGCCACCGTGGGCGGCGAGTTCATCGCCACCGTGCGCTACGACCGCATCGACGAGCGCGGCATGGCCGCCAGTGCGCCCGCCGACGAGGCCGAGGTCGCCTTCCTCGTGCAGGACGCCCACCAGGGCAGGGGGGTCGCCTCCACGCTCCTCGAACACATCGCGGCCGTCGCCAGGGAGCGCGGCATCCGCCGCTTCGCCGCCGAGGTGCTGCCGGCCAACAGCAAGATGATCAAGGTGTTCACGGACGCGGGCTACCAACAGAAGCGCAGCTTCGAGGACGGCGTCGTCCGTCTGGAGTTCGACCTGGAGCCCACCGACCGCTCGCTCGCCGTGCAGCGCGCCCGCGAACAGCGCGCCGAGGGACGGTCCGTGCAGCGGCTCCTCACGCCGGGGTCGGTCGCGGTGATCGGAGTGGGCCGGGCCCCCGGCGGGGTGGGCCGCAGCGTGCTGAGCAACCTCCAGGAGTCCGGTTTCACCGGGCGCCTGTACGCGGTGAACAGTGCCTTCGATGAGTACGACGACGAGGGCGAGGGCGCCGACATCGACGGCGTGCCCGCGCACCGCTCGGTCGCGGCCATCGCGGAGCCCGTGGACCTCGCAGTGATCGCCGTGCCCGCCGACCGCGTCCCACAGGCCGTCGCCGAGTGCGGGGAGCGCGGGGTGCGCGGCCTCGTGGTGCTGTCCGCCGGGTACGGGGAGAGCGGCGACGAGGGGCGCGAGCGGCAGCGTGAACTGGTGCGCCAAGCCCGGTCCTACGGCATGCGCATCATCGGGCCCAACGCCTTCGGCGTCATCAACACCTCTCCGGAGACGCGGCTCAACGCCTCGCTCGCCCCGCAGTCCCCCGCGCGGGGGCGGATCGGGCTGTTCACCCAGTCCGGCGCGATCGGCATCGCCCTGCTGTCCGGCCTGCACCGGCGGGGCGCGGGACTGTCCACGTTCGTCGGATCGGGCAACCGCGCGGACGTGTCCGGCAACGACCTCCTCCAGTACTGGTTCGAGGACCCGGACACCGACGTCACGCTGATGTACCTGGAGACGATCGGCAACCCGCGCAAGTTCACCCGCCTCGCACGGCGTTCGGCCACGGCCAAGCCGCTGGTCGTCGTCCAGGGCGCCCGGCACAGCGGCATCACGCCGACCGGCCACGCCGTGCAGGCGACCAGGCTGCCGCACGCGACGGTCTCGGCGCTGCTGCGGCAGGCGGGCGTCATCCGCGTCGACACCGTCACGGAGATGGTCGACGCAGGGCTGCTGCTCGCGGGGCAGCCGCTGCCGTCCGGGCCCCGGGTGGGCATCCTCGGGAACTCCGAGTCCCTCGGCCTCCTCACGTACGACGCGTGTGTCGCCGACGGGCTGCGGCCGCAGCGGCCGCGCGACCTCACGACCGGGGCCACCCCGGCGGACTTCCGCACCGCGCTCGCCGAGGCGCTGTCGGACGGCAGCTGCGACGCGGTGATCGTCAACGCCATCCCGTGGGTGGGGGAGGACGGCGCAACGACCGACCCCGAGTCGCTGGCCACGGAGCTGCGGGCCGCGGCGGCGGGGTGCCCGGCGAAGCCGGTGGCCGTGGTGCACGTGGAGCTGGGCGGCCTCGCCGAGGCACTGGCCGCCGCGACCAGCACGGGGCCCGACGCTCCCCTCCCGCCGACGGCCACCGATCCGACGCCCGCCACGGAGCCGCGTACGGTCCCTGAGCCGCCGAGTGCCCCCGACCCGACCACTGCTCCCGACCCGACCACAGCCCCCGAGCAGTACCGCATCCCCGCCTACCCGGCCGCCGAGCGAGCCGTACGTGCCCTCTCCGAAGCGGTCAAGTACGCGCAGTGGCGGCGTGAGGCCGCCGAGCCGGGGCGGGTGCACGAGTACGACGACATCGACGAGAGCGGCGCCGCGGGGCGCATCGAGGAGCTTCTCGCCGAGGACGGCGACCCGCGCGGTCTCACCCTCGCCCCGGCCGACGCCCACGAGCTGCTCGGGCGCTACGGCATCCGCGTACGACAGGCCCTGCCCGCGCCCGACCCCGACACGGCGGCGGCAGCCGCGCGGACCATCGGCTACCCCGTGGCCCTGAAGACCACGGCCCCGCACCTGCGCCACCGCGCCGACCTCGGCGGTGTGCGCCTCGACCTGGCCGACGAGGAGCAACTGCGCCGGGCGTACCAGGAGCTGACGGACGCCTTCGGCAAGCCCGTCGAGCTGCGGCCCGTCGTGCAGGGCATGGTGCCGCGCGGCGTCGACACCGTCGTGCGCGCGGTCATCGACCCGGCGGCCGGAGCGGTGCTCTCCTTCGGTCTCGCGGGCGCCGCCTCCGAGCTGCTCGGCGACACCGCCCACCGCCTCGTCCCGGTCACCGACCAGGAGGCGGGCTCCCTGATCCGGTCCATCCGGACCGCGCCGCTCCTGTTCGGCTGGCGCGGCTCCGCGCCCGTGGACACCCCGGCCCTCGAAGAGCTCCTCCAGCGGGTCTCCCGGCTCGTCGACGACCACCCCGAGGTGGTCGCCGTCTCCCTGGAGCCCGTAGTCGTCGCCCAGCGCGGCCTCTCGGTGCTCGACGCCTCCGTCCGGCTCGCGCCCCCGCCCGCCCGCGACGACCTGGGCCCGCGCACCCTTCCCGGCTACTGAGGCGCCTTCCAGGGCGCGCGGAGGCCCGGCACGGACACGGGAGCGTCCCGACCGTGACCGAGGCGGCCACGGGGCACCGTGCGCCCCGCGCCTGGCCGTAGGATGGACGGCATGGCAAAGACCGGTACGACGACCCAGGGGCTGCGCGCGGCGATCGAGCGCAGCGGCTACTACCCGGCCCTCGTGGCCGAGGCGGTGGAGGCCGCGATCGGCGGCGAGGCCATCGGGTCGTACCTGGTCCACCAGGAGACGACGTTCGACGCCAACGAAGTGCGTCGGCACGTCACCGTCCTCGTCCTGACCGGCACGCGCTTCATCGTCAGCCACACCGACGAGCAGGCGGCGGACAGCACCTCCCCGACGCCGTACGCGACGACCTCCACGGAGTCCGTCAAGATCGGCCGCATCTCCTCGGTCGTGGTCAGCCGCGTCGTCGCCAACCCCGAGAAGTACGTTCCCGGGACGCCGCCCCGCGAGGTCGTCCTGACCATCGGCTGGGGCGCCGTGTCGCGCATCGACCTGGAGCCCGCGGCCTGCGGCGACCCCAACTGCGAGGCGGACCACGGGTACACGGGCAGCTCGACCGCCGACGACCTGAGCCTGCGCGTCAGCGAGGCGGGCGACGGCCCCGACACCGTGCGGCAGACCCTCGCCTTCGCCCAGGCCCTGTCCGAGGCGACCGCGGACAACGCCCGCTGATGGCGCTTCCTTCCTGGGACGACGTACAACCGCTCGCCCTCGACACCGCTCCCGTGCCCGCGTACGGCACGGGCTCGCTGGCCGACCTGCTGCCCACGCTCGTCGCCCACCAGGGCGTCGACGGCTTCGCGCCCGCCATCCCCGAGCTCGCCCCGGCCGACCGGAGCTGCGTCTTCCTGATCGACGGCCTCGGCTGGGAGCAGCTCAAGGCGCACCAGGCCGAGGCGCCCTTCATGGCCTCGCTGCTGCAGAGCTCGCGCGGCGGCACGGGACGGCCCGTCACCGCGGGCTTCCCCGCCACCACGGCGACCTCGCTCGCCTCGGTCGGCACGGGCCTGCCGCCCGGCTCACACGGCCTGCCCGGGTACGCGGTCCGCAACCCGGCCACCGGCGAGCTGATGAACCAGCTCCGCTGGAACCCGTGGACCGACCCGCACGCCTGGCAGCCGTACCCCACCGTCTTCCAGCGCGCCCACGAAGCGGGCGTGCACACCGCACAGGTCTCGTCGCCGACCTTCGAGCACACCCCGCTCACCAAGGTCGCCCTGAGCGGCGGCACCTTCCGGGGCAGGCTCTCCGGAGAGGACCGCATGGACCTCGCCGCCAAGCAACTGGCCGCCGGGGACCGTTCGCTGGTCTATACGTACTACGCGGAAGTGGACGGCAAGGGGCACCGGTTCGGCGTCGACTCCGACGCCTGGCGGGGCCAGCTGATGTACGTGGACCGGCTCGTCCAGCGCCTCGCCGAGCAGCTCCCGCCGCGCAGCGCCCTGTACGTCACCGCGGACCACGGCATGATCGACATCCCCTTCGACGACGCGTCCCGCATCGACTTCGACGAGGACTGGGAGCTGCGCGCCGGTGTCGCCTCGCTCGGCGGCGAAGGCCGCGCCCGCCACGTCTACGCGGTGCCGGGCGCCGCGAACGACGTCCTGACGGTGTGGCGCGAGGTGCTCGGCGAGCAGTTCTGGGTTGCGGGACGCGACGAGGCGATCGCTGCAGGCTGGTTCGGTCCACACATTGATCAACGTGTGTACGAGCGCATCGGCGACGTCGTCGCCGCGGCCCACGACGACGTGGCGATCATCGCCTCGGAGCGTGAGCCCAAGGAGTCCGCCCTCGTCGGCATGCACGGCTCGATGACCCCCGTCGAGCAGCTCGTCCCGCTCCTCGAAGTACGCTCCTGACCGGGCGCCGCCCGCCCGCCTCCCCACCCACCCCGAAAGGTTCTCAACTCCCCATGCCCGAGCTGGTGTTCTTCTCCGGAACGATGGACTGCGGAAAGAGCACGCTGGCTCTGCAGATCGAGCACAACCGCTCCGCCCGCGGGCTCCAGGGGATGATCTTCACGCGGGACGACCGTGCGGGCGAGGGCAAGCTCTCCTCCCGGCTGGGCCTGGTGACCGACGCGATCGAGGCGGTGGACGACTTCGACTTCTACGCCCATCTCGTCGACCACCTGACGCAGGGCGGCCGCGCGGACTACGTGATCGTGGACGAGGCGCAGTTCCTGGACCCGGACCAGATCGACCAGCTTGCCAGGGTCGTCGACGACCTGGGCCTGGACGTCTTCGCCTTCGGCATCACCACGGACTTCCGCTCCAAGCTCTTCCCCGGCTCGCAGCGCCTGGTCGAGCTCGCCGACCGCGTCGAGGTGCTCCAGGTCGAGGCTCTGTGCTGGTGCGGCGCCCGCGCCACGCACAACGCCCGCACCATAGGCGGCGAGATGGTCGTCGAGGGTGCTCAGGTGGTGGTCGGGGACGTCAACCAGTCGCCGGACGAGGTGGGTTACGAAGTGCTGTGCCGTCGCCATCACCGGCGCAGGACGACGGCGGCGACCGCGCGCGCGGGTGCCCTGTCGCCCGACGTGCTGCCGGTCGACACGATCGCCGCCCGCGCCTGACTCAGGCGTCCGCCCGTGAACGTACGACGGTGAAGACCGCGCCCTCCGGGTCCGCGACCGTGGCCATCCGCCCGTAGGAGCCCTCCCAGGCGGGCTTGACGACATGGCCGCCGAGCTCGACCACCCGCTCCACGGCTTCGTCCACGTCGGCGACTTCGAAGTGCGTCATCCAGTGCGGCCCGCGGTCGCGCGGCAGCGCCTGCCCCAGGCCGTGCACGGAAGCGACAGGGCGGCCGTCCACGTGCAGCGTCACGTAGTCGAAGTCCGCCGAGACGACGGCCTCCACGGTGCAGTCGAAGACGTTTTCGTAGAACTTGACGACACTGCCCGTCTCCAGCGTCACCAGTTCGTTCCAGGTCGCCGTGCCGGGCCGGCCCGCGACCTCGGTGCCCAGATGGGCCGCCGCCTGCCAGATGCCGAACACGGCGCCCATCGGGTCCGACGCGATGGCCAGCCGCCCGGCCTCGCCCGCGTCGAGCGGGCCGACGCCGACCGTGCCGCCGCAGTGGCGCACCGCCTCCGCCGTCGCGTCCGCGTCGTCCGTCGCCAGGTAGGTCGTCCAGGCGATGGGCAGGTGGCGGTCGGCGGGCAGTCGGCCGATGCCCGCCACCTCGTGGCCGTCGAGCATGGCCCGGACGTACGGGCCGAGTTGCTCCGGACCCGGACTGAACTCCCACCCGAAGAGTGACCCGTAGAACTCCTGGGTCGCGGGCAGGTCGCGCGTCATCAGGCTCACCCAGCAGGGCGTACCGGGCTTGTACCGGCCGGTCCCCTCGCTGTCCTGCCGCACTTTCCCGAAGGGGTCCGACGAGCTCTGTCCAGACGAGCTCTGTTCGGGGGAGACCCCATTCGCCCGCGCCTCGGTCATCGTCACCCTCTCCTCGGCCTTCGTGTCGGCCGCTCGGTTTTTCATTCGAATGCGCGTGCGATAGCCGCGCGGACTCTCCAGCCCGTGCAGATGCTCGCACCGCCCGTCGCGCCGCGCGCCCCGGCCGCGCCGCAGTGGCCTGCTTCCCGCGGAAGATGCCCGATTTCTGGCTACTCATCCATGAACGTGCGATTGCCGGGCAGCGTCGATCCATCGAACAGGGCGTGCATGGTTCCGTACGCCCCGTGGTCGGGCGGTGTCCGGCGGAGCAGGGTAGCCGGACCTTGGCGGCACGACTACCCCGTACGCAAGGATGGGGCCATGAAAGCCATCATCTCCGCATCCGAACTCGCGAGCGAGCTGGCGGGCGAGAACCCGCCGGTCGTGCTCGACGTCCGCTGGCACCACGAGGGCTCCCTGCGCTCCGCGTACGAGGAAGGGCACATTCCGACGGCCGTCTTCATCGATCTGGACGCTGACCTGGCCGGTCCCGCCGGTGCCGGTGGCCGTCATCCCCTGCCCGACGTGGGTCGCTTCGGTGGCGTGATGAGGGCGGCCGGGGTCTCGCAGGACCGGGACGTCGTCGTGTACGACGGTGGCCAGAACTGGGCGGCGGCGCGTCTGTGGTGGATGCTCCGCTGGACGGGGCATGCGTCCGTTCGTGTCCTTGACGGCGGCATCGGGCTGTGGGCGGGGCCGCTGGAGCAGGGGGCGGGCACGGCCCCCGCCGAGGGCTCCTTCGCACCGGCCCCGAACAGCAAGGACCTGCTGGACGCGGACTCCGCCGCGGCCCTGGCCCGCTCCGGCCTGCTCCTGGACGCCCGCGCGGCAGAGCGCTACCGCGGCGAGATCGAGCCGATCGACAGCGTGGCCGGACACATCCCGGGCGCGGTCTCGGCGCCCACTACGGAGAACGTCGCTTCGGACGGCCGCTTCAGGCCCGCCGCCGAACTGGCCGACCGCTTCAAGGGGCTGGGCGCGGCCGACACCGCGGAGATCGGCGTCTACTGCGGCTCGGGCGTCTCCGGCGCCCACGAGGTGCTCGCCCTCGCCGTGGCGGGAATTCCCGCGGCGCTGTACGTCGGCTCGTGGTCGGAGTGGTCGGCCGACTCCGCGCGTCCCGTGGCCACGGGCGCGGACCCGCAGTAGAACGCGAACGGGACCCGCACCCAAGGGGTGCGGGTCCCGTTGTCCGACGACTGCCTGCTACTCCTGTTTCTTGCGGCGGGTGCCGAAGACGATCTCGTCCCAGCTGGGGACCGCCGCGCGTCGGCCCGGCCGTACGCCGTCGGCCTCCGCCTGGCGGTCCGTGGAGCCGACGAGACGGTCGCGGTGGCTCGCCACCGAGCGCGGCATGAGCACATCCGCATAGGCGGCGCCCGCACCGGCTGCTGCCGGGGGCTCCTCGGCTTCCGGCTCCTGCTCGGGCTCCTCCGTGACGGCAGGCGGCAGCTCCGCGGTGGCGGCCGATGGGCGCTCGGGCACCACCATGTCGCCGCGGAAGCTGGGCACCGCCTCCAGGAGGCTGGTCAGGGAGTCGCGCTCCTGCTCGGCGACCGCGGCGCCCGCTCCGATGCCCTCCTCCGGAGGGTCGAGGGGAGGCGCGGGGATGCTCGGACGGTCCAGCTGGCGGTCCAGGGCGCGGTCGAGCGGCCGGTCCACCGGGCGGTCCCGGGGGAGCCGTGCGATGCGCGGCACGAACGGGAAGCTGGGCTCGGGCGCGGCGATGTCGTCCGTCTCGCCGATCAGCGAACGTGCTTCGTCGTCCACGGCCTGGACGAGCCGCCGGGGCGGGTCGTACGTCCAGCACGCGGAGTGCGGCTCGGTCGCGACGCGGTAGACGAGCAGGACTTCCCAGGTGCCGTCGTCACGGCGCCAGGAGTCCCACTGGACGGTTTCCTTGTCGGCGCCCCGCAGCAGCAGCCGCTCCTGGACGGCCTCGCCGAGCTGAGGTCCGGTGTTCTCGCCGGGACGGCGGACGGGGGTCTTCCTGGCGCGCTCCGCCATGAAGGCGCGCTCGGCGAGCACGGGTCCTTCGAAGCGGCGGACGCGATCGACGGGGATGCCTGCGAGCTGGGCCACTTCTTCCGCGCTTGCACCGGCACGTATACGCGCCTGGATGTCGCGGGGGCGGAGGTGGCTCTCCACCTCGATTTCGATCTGTCCGAGTCGGGGCCTGTCGCCGCGGACGGCCGCACGCAGCCGCTCGTCGATCGGAAGCGTGTACTCCGTGCTGTCCGCAGCCTTCAGCACCAGCCGTGTGCCGTCGTTGCTGACGGCCACGACACGCAGTTCGGGCATGGGGACCTCCCGGGTGGTGCCTGCCGACGTCACGTGCGTCGCTGCTTCCGCTAGTCGAGTGTGGCCTGCCCGGGTGCAGCCTGCCACAACCTTGCCGAGTTGCCCGGCGTGTCGGGCAGGGGCCCTGGATCGCCGTTATGGCACGGTTACCTTTTCGCAACGCTAAGTGACGACGTTCGTCACCCTGTGCAGCGAGCCCCCCACCCGGCGGTCCTGGAAGGCCCCGGGCACCCTGGCGGGAGACCGGACCCAGGGCTCGCAACAGTACTCCATTCGGGCCACGCGGGTGGACCGCCGCGCCGCCGAACTTCTCGGGGGGACGGGAGTTGGCGGCCGCCCCTGCCTCGCCCTGCCCGTGTCCGGGTGGCGCACTTCACGGAAACAGCAGAAACGGAACTAATCACTTCGCCCATACGTCCCTGTCTCGTGTAGTCGGTCGCGAAAGGCAGGCAAGGGTCGGAGATGCGTGAAAAGCCGGATTCCGGCAAGGAGTCGAAGGACCAGGAGGAGCCGGAGGGCAAGCGGCGCCTCGATCTGAGCGTGCCGCAGGTGGCGGGGAGCGCCATCGCCGCGGTCGTGGCGGCGAAGCTCGCCTCGAACATCGGTGTCTACGGAACGATCCTCGGCGCCGGTGTCGTGAGCGCGATCGCGACCTGTGGCGGCACCGTTTTCCAGCACTTCTTCAGGCGCACGGGCGAGCAGATACGTGACGTCACGGTGCAGGCCAAGCCGAAGGCGCGGCAGGTACCTGTGACGGCCGCGGCGCAGGTGCCCGAGACGTTCAGAACCTCCGCCTACACGGGGGCCGTTGGTGCGACCGGGCCGGTGACCACGACGTGGGGGAGGCCACAGGCGGCCGCCCCCGACGCCGAGGCGACCTCGCTGTTGCCCACGGCCGCGGACGCGGATCCCACGGCGGATCCCACAACGGTGCTGCCTGCGGCGGGAACGGACCCCACGACGGTGCCGTCCCCTGCGGGGGACGCGGACGCCACGACGATGCTGCCCTCTGTGGCAGCCGGTGCCGGTGTCGATGCCGGTGCCGAGCGGACGCAACTCCTCGGGGCGGTCGACCCCACCCAGGCGTTGCCGCGCGACGACGCCACGCGCGTGCTCCGCACCACGGGTCCGGCCCAGGTGCCGGCGCCGACGACCGCCTTCGAACCCGCGCTCCCGCCGGACGAGTTCACCGAGGGCACCACACACCGCACGCAGATCCGCAGCTGGAAGCGGCCGTTGATCGCCGCGGCCGTCGTCTTCGGTGTCTCCATGGCGGGCATCACCACGTACGAGCTGGTCTCCGGCAAGGACCTGAGCGGCGGCGAGGGCACCACGATCAGCAACGGGGTCTCCGGGCGCAACTCCTCTCCGAAGAAGGAGTCCACGCCCGTCGACGAGCCCTCCGGGCAGCCTTCGGACGACGGCACGTCGGGCTCGGGTGACGGCTCCAAGGAGGGTGGCGACAACGCCTCGCAGGACCCGGACGGGACCGGCAACTCGGGCAACGGCACGGGCAACGGCAACGACTCCGGTTCCAAGGACGACACGGGCAAGGACAACGGCACCGATCCGGACAAGGGCAAGGACGACGGCGACGGCTCCGACTCCGGAGACGACGGTTCCAAGACGGACCCGACGCCCACGCCCACCCCGACCCCGACGCCCACGCCGTCGAAGGGATCGGGCACCGGCACCGACCCCCAGCAGGGCGGAACGCCCACTCCGTAGAGGTGGATCGGCGCCGGGTGAAGGTCAGGCGCCGAGGACCCGTCGCAGGTAGTCGTTGCCGAACAGCCGGTCCGGGTCGAGGCGGTCGCGCAGGGCGGTGAACTCGCCGAAGCGGGGGTACTCCTTGGAGAAGTACTCCGCGTCGCGCGTGTGCACCTTGCCCCAGTGCGGCCGCCCCTCGTGCGCGGTGAAGATCCGCTCGGCGGCCGTGAAGTACGCCTGGTACGGCGTGCCCCGGTACATGTGGACGGCGATGTACGCGGTCTCCCTGCCCGATGCCGTGGAGAGCGTGATGTCGTCGGCGGGCGCCGTGCGGACCTCCACGGGGAAACTGATCCGCAGCCGCGAGCGGTCCACCATCGACTTCAGCTCGCGCAGGGTCGACACGAGGGCGTCGCGCGGAACGGCATACTCCATCTCCATGAAGCGCACCCGGCGCGGGCTGGTGAAGACCTTGTAGGGGATGTCCGTGTACGTCCGCGCGGAGAGCGCCTTGCTGGAGATCTTGGCGATGCCGGGGATGGCGGCGGGGACGGCCCGGCCCAGGGAATTGACCACCTGGAAGAGGCCGTTGGAGAGCAGCTCGTCCTCCACGAAGGCGCTGACCCTGCCGGGCGGGGCCGCGGGGCCCGGACTGCGGTTGTTGCGCTTGGTGTTGCAGCTGCCGGTGTGCGGGAACCAGTAGAACTCGAAGTGCTCGTTCTCGGTGACGAGCGCGTCGAAGTCCGCGGTGACCTTGTCGAAGGTCATCGGCTCCTCGCGGGCCGTGAGGAAGAAGACCGGCTCCACGGCGAAGGTGATCGCGGTGATCACGCCGAGCGCGCCGAGTCCGACGCGTGCGGCGGCGAAGACGTCCGGGTTCTCGTCGGCCGAGCAGGTCAGGACCGTGCCGTCCGCGGTGACCAGTTCGAGGCCCGCGACCTGGGCGGCTATCGAGGCCGAGTCGCGGCCCGTGCCGTGCGTGCCGGTGCTGATGGCTCCGGAGACGGTCTGCTCCATGATGTCGCCCATGTTCGCGAGCGACAGGCCCTCACGGGCGAGCGCCGCGTTCAGGCGCTTCAGCGGGGTGCCGGCCTCCACGGTGACCGTGCCCGCCGCGCGGTCGATCCCGCGGATGCCGGTGAGCAGGTCGGGGCGGATGAGGAGGCCGTCGGTCGAGGCGGTCGACGTGAAGGAGTGGCCCGTGCCGACGGGCTTCGCCTTGAGGCCGTCGTCCTTGGCCCGGCGCAGCGCGGCCGCCAGTTCCTCGACCGAGGCGGGGGTGACCTCCCGGGCCGGTCGTGCGGTGACGTTGCCCGCCCAGTTACGCCACGTCGCTGTGCTCTTCCCGCTGCCCGTGCCCGTGCTCATGGGTCCCTCCCCGTTGCGGAACCGGCTGCTTCAGCCGGCGATACCCCAGGAATCCGACCGCGGCCGCGACGGCCCCGGAGATCCCCGGTACCCCGTACCCGGCCCCCGATCCCGCGGCGTCGATGACCCAGCCGGCCGCGGAGGAGCCGAGCGCGACGCCGACCGCGAGCCCCGTGCTCACCCACGTCATGCCCTCGGTCAGTTTCGCGCGTGGTACGTGCTGCTCGACGAGGGCCATCGTCGTGATCATCGTCGGTGCGATGGAGAGGCCCGCCACGAACAACGCCACGGCCAGAAACAGAAGGTTCCCGACCAGTTGAAGCGGGATCATACTCACGGCCATCGCACAGACGCCCAGCAGCCACCTGGGGGCGGGCGCCCCCTTGAAGTGCATGAGCCCGAAGGCCGCGCCCGCCAGACAGGAGCCGAGTGCATAGACGGCGAGGACCAGGCTTGCCGCGGACTTGTGGCCCTGGTCCTCCGCGTACGCCACGGTCACCACGTCGATCGACCCGAAGATCGCGCCGGTCGCGACGAAGGTGGCGACGAGCACCTGGAGGCCCCCGCTGCGGAGCGCCGACTCCCTGGTGTGGTGTTCACGCGGGTGCGGCACCGGCTCGGTGGCCTGCTGGGCCGTCAGCCAGAAGACGCCGACGGCGAGGAAGGCGCCCGCGAGCAGCGGTCCGGCCTCGGGGAACCACACCGTGGAGAGCCCGATCGAGACGATCGGACCGAAGATGAAGCAGACCTCGTCCACCACCGACTCGAAGGAGTACGCGGTGTGGATCTGCGGGGTGCCGTGGTAGAGCACGGCCCAGCGCGCCCGGATCATCGAGCCCACGCTCGGCACGCAGCCGACCAGCGCGGCGAAGACGAACAGCGTCCAGTCGGGCGCCTCGAACTTCGCGCAGAGCAACAGCCCCGCGACCGCGGTCAGGGACACCAGCGTCGCGGGGCGGAGCACCCGGCGCTGGCCGTACCGGTCGACGAGCCGGGAGATCTGCGGCCCGATCGCGGCGGCGGACAGCGCCACCGTCGCCGACAGCGCGCCCGCGAGGCCGTACCTGCCGGTCAGCTGGGACACCATGGTCACGATGCCGATGCCCATCATCGACAGCGGCATACGGCCGAGGAACCCGGCGGTGGAGAAGGCCTTGGTGCCGGGGGCGGCGAATATGGCGCGGTAGGGGCTTGGCACGTGGGACTCCGCTGAAACGCCGGGGCGGCTCCCGAAAGGACGGGCCCCGGTAAGGCATGAAGATGGTCGATACAGCTTACGGCTCCGGTGAGTCGTGGCGCACCGGGATTTTTCCGTACGGCGGAGGCCGTTTTCCGCCTGTCAGTGGCGGGTGGCAGGATCGGATACATGTCCGATGCGCTGGATCCCACTCCGTACGACGCCCTGCTGTTGCTCTCCTTCGGCGGCCCAGAAGGCCCGGACGACGTCGTCCCGTTCCTGGAGAACGTGACGCGCGGGCGCGGCATCCCCAAGGAGCGGCTCAAGGAGGTGGGGCAGCACTACTTCCTGTTCGACGGGGTCAGCCCCATCAACGACCAGAACCGCGCCCTGCTCGACGCCCTGCGCAAGGACTTCGCGGAGCACGGCCTCGACCTGCCGGTCTACTGGGGCAACCGCAACTGGGCGCCCTACCTGACCGACACCCTGCGCGAGCTGGTCACCGACGGCCACCGCCGCATCCTTGTCCTCGCCACCAGTGCGTACGCCTCGTACTCGGGCTGCAGGCAGTACCGCGAGAACCTCGCCGACTCCCTCGCCGCCCTGGAGGCCGAGGGCCTGGAGCCGCCGAAGATCGACAAGCTCCGGCACTACTTCAACCACCCGGGCTTCGTGCGCCCCATGATCGACGGCGTCCTGAAGTCCCTCGCCGACCTCCCCGACGACGTGCGGGACGGCGCGCACCTCGCCTTCACCACGCACTCGATCCCGGACGCGGCGGCGGACACCTCGGGCCCCGTCGAGGACCACGGCGACGGCGGTGCGTACGTCAAGCAGCACCTGGACGTGGCCCGCCTCATCGCCGACGTCGTCCACGACGAGACCGGCGTCGAGCACCCCTGGCAGCTCGTCTACCAGTCCCGCAGCGGCGCCCCGCACACCCCGTGGCTCGAGCCCGACATCTGCGACCACCTGGAGGAGCGGCACAGCGCCGGGGTCCCCGCGGTCGTCATGGTCCCCATCGGCTTCGTGTCGGACCACATGGAGGTCCTGTACGACCTCGACACCGAGGCCGAGGCCAAGGCGGCGGAGCTCGGCCTTCCGGTGCGCCGCTCGGCGACCGTCGGGGCCGACCCGCGATTCGCCGCGGCGATCAGGGAACTGGTCCTGGAGCGGGCCGCCGCCGAGAGCGGCACGCCCGTGGCCCCCTGCGCCCTGGGCTCCCTCGGCGCGAGCCACGACCTGTGCCCGGTGGGCTGCTGTCCCGCCCGCGCCCCGAAGCCCGCTGCCGCTGGCGCCGACAGCCCGTACGCGTAAGGACCTCGCCGTGACCGATGTGACCGACCCGACCGACCTCAAGGCAGAACTCCTCGCCGTCGCCCTGGAGGCCGCGCACCGCGCAGGGACCTTCCTGCGCGACGGACGCCCCGACGACCTGGGCGTGGCCGCCACCAAGTCCAGCGCCGTCGACGTCGTCACCGAGATGGACATCGCCTCCGAGAAGCTGATCACCGACTTCCTCGCCGAGCGCAGGCCGGCCGACGGCGTGCTCGGCGAGGAGGGCGCGAGCTCCGAGGGCAGCAGCGGCGTCCAGTGGGTCGTCGACCCCATCGACGGCACCGTGAACTACCTCTACGGACGCCCCGACTGGTCCGTGTCCATCGCCGCCCGCAAGGACGGCGAGACGCTCGTCGGGGTCGTGCACGCCCCGATGCGCGGGGAGACGTACCGCGCGGTCCTCGGACAGGGCGCCCACATCAACGACCTCCCCGCGCGCGTGCGCCCCGCCCCCTCCTTCGACCAGGCCCTGATCGGCACCGGCTTCGGCTACGTCGCCGAGCGCCGCGCCCAGCAGGCCGAGGTGGCGCGCCACCTGATCCCCAAGGTGCGGGACATCCGGCGCGGCGGGTCGGCGGCCATCGACCTGTGCGACGTCGCGGTGGGCCGCCTCGACGCGTACTACGAGCGGGGACTCAACCCCTGGGACTACGCGGCGGGCGACCTCGTCGCACGGGAAGCGGGCGCGCTGACCGGTGGCCGCCCCGGAGACGCCCTGTCGGGCGAGCTGACCGTCGCCGCCCCGCCCGCCCTCTTCGAGACGCTCCAGGGCCTCCTGGAGGACCTCGGCGCCTGGCACGACTGAGAAGACCCACGGCTGACAAGCACCACGCCTGAGAAGCACCACGACTACGAAGGCACACGGAAGGGCCCCGCACACCTGGACGAGGTGTGCGGGGCCCTTCCGCTTGGATCCGCTTGGATCCGTTTAGATCCTCGGGGCTCGGTCAGGCGTGGAGTGCGCCCACCTCGACACCGTGCTCGGCGGCCAGGCGGTGGAGATCTTCCAGCTCCGCCAGCTCGACCTCGGCAAGGAAGTCGTCTCCCGTCTCACGGGCCTTCGTGAGGTCGGATTCCGTGGCCTTTATGCGCTGCAGGAGACCTGCGGTGAATGCGTCCATGGTTGCGCCCCCTCGGCTGGGTCGTGGGTCGATGGCACGGGGGTGTGCCCTCTGAGAAGGGGCGATCACGTCTCAAGCCGCTCTGGGAAAGCGGTTCGTGGCGTGCCACATACAAAGCGTGATCGCGGGTGTAAGGCCGTCCTCCCCTGGCTCCCTTCCGCAGAAACCTCAACCGACGGAGAAAATCCCGCATTCCCCGCGCCCGATCATGACGGCAGGCCGCCTTACAGCCGGTTTATGGCCGAAAGGGGCAGGATGGAGGTCTACCCCAAGACAGATCTGCCCGAAGGGGCACAGAGGAAGGACAGCGACGTGCGCGTACTCGTCGTCGAGGACGAGCAACTGCTCGCCGATGCGGTGGCCACCGGACTGCGCCGGGAGGCCATGGCCGTCGACGTCGTGTACGACGGAGCGGCCGCCCTGGAGCGCATCGGCGTCAACGACTACGACGTCGTGGTGCTCGACCGGGACCTCCCGCTCGTCCACGGCGACGACGTCTGCCGCAAGATCGTCGAGCTCGGCATGCCGACCCGCGTCCTGATGCTCACCGCGTCGGGCGACGTCAGCGACCGCGTCGAGGGCCTGGAGATCGGCGCGGACGACTATCTCCCCAAGCCCTTCGCGTTCAGCGAGCTGACGGCACGCGTGCGTGCCCTCGGACGGCGTACCAGCGTGCCGCTGCCGCCCGTCCTGGAGCGCGCCGGGATCAAGCTCGACCCCAACCGCCGCGAGGTCTTCCGCGAGGGCAAGGAGATCCAGCTGGCTCCCAAGGAGTTCGCCGTCCTCGAAGTGCTGCTGCGCAGCGAGGGCGCGGTCGTCTCCGCGGAGCAGCTCCTGGAGAAGGCCTGGGACGAGAACACGGACCCGTTCACCAACGTCGTCCGGGTGACCGTCATGACCCTGCGCCGCAAGCTCGGTGAGCCCGCCGTCATCGTGACGGTGCCGGGCTCCGGCTACCGGATCTGACCGGCGGTGGCCGCGACCCCGGCGCCACCAGCCGCGCCCCCGAAGCCGACGTGGGACCCGAGGAAGGCCGAGCCGCCGTTCCCCTGGCTGCGCCCGACCATCCGCATACGGCTCACGCTGCTCTACGGCGGCATGTTCCTGATCGCGGGCATCCTGCTGCTCTCGATCATCTACTTGCTCGCCGCCCAGGCCCTGAACGTGGGCAGTGACCTGCCGTTCAGGGTGACCGGTGAGAGCACGGTGAGCAGCAAGACCTGCAGCAACTTCCACGTGCTCCCGGAGCGCCCCACCGAGGGGCAGCTGAACTCCGCGTTGAACGAGTGCGTCAACCAGATGCGCCAGAGCGCCCTCGACAACCTGCTCAGCCGCTCGCTGCTCGCGCTGCTCGGTCTCGCCGTGATCGCCTTCGCCTTCGGGTACGCGATGGCGGGCCGCGTGCTCTCGCCGCTCGGCCGGATCACGCGTACCGCCCGCAGGGTGGCCGGCACCGACCTGACCCGCCGCATCGAGCTGGACGGCCCGGACGACGAGTTGAAGGAGCTCTCGGACACCTTCGACGAGATGCTGGACCGCCTGGAGCGGGCCTTCACCGCCCAGCAGCGGTTCGTCGGCAATGCCTCGCACGAGCTGCGCACGCCCTTGGCGATCAATCGCACGCTCCTGGAGGTGAGCCTCTCCGATCCCGGGGCGCCGCCCGAGCTCCATCAGCTCGGCAAGACGCTGCTGGCCACCAACGAGCGCAGTGAGCAGCTCGTCGAGGGCCTGCTGCTGCTCGCCCGCAGCGACAACCAGATCGTGGAGCGGAAACCGGTCGATCTCGCCGAGGTCGCCAATCGCGCCGTCGACCAGGTGCGGGCCGAGGCCGACGCGAAGGGCGTGGAGATCCGCGGGGAGCGCGGCCTGGCCGTCGTGCAGGGCAATGGCGTCCTCCTGGAGCGGATCGCCCTGAACCTCGTCCAGAACGCCGTCAGGTACAACGTGCAGGACGAGGGCTGGGTCGAGGTGACCACGGAGGCCCAGCACGGCCAGGCGGTCCTGGTGGTGTCGAACACGGGCCCAGTGGTTCCCGCGTACGAGATCGACAACCTCTTCGAGCCGTTCAGGAGGCTGCGGACCGAGCGGACAGGCAGTGACAAGGGTGTGGG
This sequence comes from Streptomyces sp. NPDC004732, assembly GCF_040609235.1. Taxonomy (NCBI): domain Bacteria; kingdom Bacillati; phylum Actinomycetota; class Actinomycetes; order Kitasatosporales; family Streptomycetaceae; genus Streptomyces; species Streptomyces sp. NPDC004732. The sequence goes on along the minus strand of NZ_JBEXJR010000001.1, from coordinate 903,391 downwards.
ACTCGGCCTGTCGATCGCCCGGTCGGTGGCGCGGGCTCACGGGGGCCGTATCATCGCGGAGCCGCGTGAGGGGGGAGGGCTCGTGATGCGAGTCACCTTGCCTCTCTGAGATGCAGTCGCAGACGCGCCGACGTGTTCGCTTTGAGCGGAATTTTCGGGGGTCGACCCCGGGGGTGATGTGTGCGATCGATCACAGAGGCGATTTTTCGGCCATCTACTCTCCGTGATCGTGAAAGTCGTCGGAAAGCCGGGAAAATCCGGGTTTTCGGGAGTCTTGATCACGGGAAGTACACGGGGTGGCGCCCGTGAAGCGCGACATTCGGACCGTGTACGGTCCCGATCGCCACCCAACCGAACGCCTCTTCAGGGGTGCGGTTGGGTGTCGATTGAGTAACAGACCTTGATGTGAGGCAAAATCTCCGCCTCAGGTCGGGCACAAGTCCGGCCTCTCACGCGTTACGTGCGCTGGAGACACCCGCAGACACCCAGAGGGGGAGAGCGACATGGCAACGGACTACGACACCCCACGTAAGACCGACGATGACGTCAACGAGGACAGCATCGAGGAACTCAAGGCACGGCGGAACGACAAGTCGACCTCAGCGGTCGACGTCGACGAGTTCGAGGCCGCAGAGGGCCTCGAGCTGCCCGGCGCCGACCTTTCGAACGAGGAGCTCGCGGTCCGCGTGCTCCCGAAGCAGCAGGACGAGTTCACCTGCATGAGCTGCTTCCTGGTGCACCACCGCAGCCAGCTGGCCAAGGAGAAGAACGGCCAGCCGATCTGCCGCGACTGCGACTGAGGCGGGGTCGGCCGTGACTGGCTCGACCCCGTTCCGGAAGCGCCGCTTCCGCAAGCGCGGAGCGGACGAAGCCGGCGTCCCGGACGCCGGCGCACGTGACGACGGGCGAGGCTCTTCCACAGACGGAGCAGCCTCGCTCGAACCGGCGAACACCCTTGAGGTGGTGCCGGACGCGACGGCGGCCGACAAGGCCCCCAGGACCCCTTGGAGCGCCACTGAGGCCGGGTCCAGGGGCAGCCGTGTTGCCGCCGTCACGCACGGGGTGAAGGAAGGCGTGCGCAAGGGCGGGCGCGGCGCCAAGGCCGGCATCGGATATCTCGCCGACCGGCTCATCGAGAACGCCCCGCGGATCCCGGTCCGCGATCTCGCGACCCTCCGCAAGCAGTTCCCGGGCCTCGGCCCCGAGCAGCTCGCGGACAAGCTCATCGCGGGCGCCGCCAACGCCACGTCCACCGTGGGCGCGGGAGTGGGCGCCGCCGCGATGATGCCGGTGCCGCCCGCGATGCCCGCCGAGCTCGCGGCGGAGATCACCGGCGTCGCCGCCATCGAACTCAAGCTGATCGCCGAGCTGCACGAGGTCTTCGGCCTGCGGCCGGAAGGCAACCTCAAGCAGCGCAGCACCGCTTATCTGAACTCCTGGTCGCAGGAACGCGGCATCGAGGTCACCAAACCTGCGACCTTCAACGCCGCGCTGGGCGGCCAGATGAAGCGCGAGCTCCGGCAGCAGATCATGAAGCGGATGGTCCGGAACCTGCCGAACCTGATGCCCTTCATGGTCGGCGCCGCGGTCGGAGCGGTCATGAACCGCCGGGACACCAAGAAGCTCGCCGGCCGCATCCGGCGGGACCTGAGCAAGAACCAGGTGCCGTGGGACGAGCTGCCCGAGCTGCCGCCCCTGGAGAAGCCTGCCGACCCGCTGCGCATGGGGGAGATCCCCAAGGAGCTGGGCCGCTGAGCTACGCGGCGCTCTCCCGCACCGCGTCCAGGGCCGCCGCCAGAGCCTCGGGGTTGCGCGTCGAGACGTACACGTACGGAGTCGGGTCCTCGGGATCCGTGATGTCCACGCGCAGGGCCGTGGGGATGTAGGCGCGCAGCAGCATGTACGCGCGCGGGTCGGCCTTGTACGAGCGCCAGGCGCGCGTCTCCTCGCCCGTCAGGATCTCCGCGTCACCCAGGGCGGACACCGGGATCTTCGCGTCGCCCGCGACCAGCGAGCCCGCCACCACGCGGATCCGCACACCGCCGTAGGCGCTGGTGACGACCGCGGCGACGGCCGTGCCGCCGACCAGACCGCCGAGGAGCGGCAGGGTGCCGAACGGCAGCAGGATCAGGGCCATCGCGACGCCCACCAGGGCCGAGGCGAACCACCACGAACGGGGCGCGGTGAGGCGTTCTTCGTAAGGCTGCATGGAACCAAGCTTGGCACGGTGCGGTGACCGCGCTGACGCGGAGGTAAGGTCTGCGCCTGTGAGTGGTACATCTGCAGCTCTGACGCCCCCGGCCGACGCCATAGCGCCCGTCCGCCACCCCGACGCACCCGCCCCCGGCGAGCTCATCGGTGCTCACTACGAGCACTGTTTCGGCTGTGGCGAGGGACAGGCGCACGGGCTGCACCTCGCGGCGCGGGCCGGCGAGGGCGTGGCGGTCACCGCCGAGTTCACCGTGCGCGAGGCGCACCAGGGCGCCCCGGGCCTCGCCCACGGCGGGGTCCTCGCCACCGCGCTCGACGAGACGCTGGGCTCGCTGAACTGGCTGCTGCGCGTGATCGCCGTGACCGGGCGCCTCGAGACCGACTTCGTGCGGCCCGTTCCGCTGGGCACCGTGCTGTTCCTGGAGGCCGAGGTCACCGCCGTCGCGGGACGGAAGATCTACTCGACCGCCACCGGGCGCATCGGCGGCCCCGAAGGCCCCGTCGCGGTCCGTGCCGACGCCCTCTTCATCGAGGTGAAGGTCGAGCACTTCATCGACAACGGCCGCCCGGAGGAGATCCAGGCGGCCATGAACAACCCGGACCAGATCAGGCGCGCCCGCGCCTTCGAGGTGAATCCCTGATGCCCTTCCAGGAGCTGGACGTACTCATCAGGCGCGTCGACCCCGAGGTGCCGCTGCCCGCGTACGCGCAGCCCGGTGACGCGGGTGCCGATCTGCGGACGACGGAATCCTGTGAACTGGTGCCCGGTGAGCGGGTGGTTCTGCCCACCGGGGTGTCGATCGCCCTCCCGGAGGGGTACGCGGCCTTCGTGCACCCCCGTTCGGGGCTCGCGGCCCGCTGCGGTGTCGCCCTGGTGAATGCCCCGGGGACGGTGGATGCCGGGTACCGTGGGGAGATCAAGGTGATCGTGGTGAATCTCGACCCGCGCGAGGCCGTGCGGTTCGAGCGTTTCGACCGGATTGCCCAACTGGTCGTCCAGCAGGTCGAGAAGGTCCGCTTCCAGGAGGTGGCGGAGCTTCCCGTATCGGCGCGGGCCGAGGGGGGCTTCGGGTCCACCGGCGGCCATGCCGCCGTGGGCAGCGGTCCGGGCATCGGCCCGGGCGAACAAACGGGTGGGAATCGATACGCATCGGTCGTATCCGACCGGGAAGGACAGTGACGTGTTCGGACGTCGCAAGAAGGACAGTGCCGCCGAGGACGCGGCGGGCGCGGACGAGCAGGTCGTCGACGGCGTGGAAAGTCACGAGTCCGCCGACTCCGGCGCCGCACGGTCGCGCGTGAGGCTCGAGCCGGAGCCCCGCCCCGACGGTCCCTGGGACCTCGCGGAGGTCCGTGAGCCCGGCGAGGGCCGGGTGGACCTCGGCGGGCTCTTCGTGCCCGGCGTCGAGGGCATGGAGCTGCGGGTGGAGGTCGCGGGCGACGCGATCGTCGCGGCCACCGTCGTGCTCCAGGACAGCGCCATCCAGCTGCAGGGCTTCGCCGCCCCCAAGAAGGAGGGCATCTGGGGCGAGGTCCGCGAGGAGATCGCCTCGGGCATCACCCAGCAGGGCGGTGTCATCGACGAGGTCGAGGGCGCTCTCGGCTGGGAGCTGCGCGCGCAGGTGCCGGTGCAGCTGCCGGACGGCACGGGTGGGGTGCAGGTCGTGCGCTTCATCGGCGTCGACGGTCCGCGCTGGTTCCTGCGCGGTGTGATCTCCGGCCAGGGTGCGGTGCAGCCGCAGGCCGCGGGTCTGCTCGAGCAGATCTTCCGGGACACCGTCGTCGTGCGCGGCGAGGGCCCGATGGCGCCGCGCGACCCGATCGTCCTGAAGCTGCCGGACGACGCGCAGATGGTCGCCGAGGGCGTCCAGCAGGAGCAGCAGGAGGGCTCGCGCTTCTCGGGCGGCATGGGGCAGCTCCAGCGCGGCCCCGAGATCACCGAGGTGCGCTGACCCTCCGGGTGCCGCCCGCTGCGCGCTGACCGCGCCTCAACTGCTCTGTGGCCCGTGGTGGTTCCGGTTCGTCCGGACCATTGCGGGCCACATTTGCGTGCGCCCATACTGTGCCGGTCACTCGGGGGGAGACCGGTGCGGTGAGGCGACGGCGGTTGCCCGCGGCGGTGCGGGGAAGCAGGCAGCACGGTCTTGTGCTGGGCGCGGCCGGGCTCGCCGTGCTGCTCGCCGCCACGGTGCTCGCCGCGCTGGCGGCGCTCTCCGAGAAGGCCGTCGAGGGCGGTGTCCAGCGCAGGCTCGCCGGGGACCGTGAGGCCGTCGTCGAGGTCGCGGGCTCCTACCGGGCGCACGGCGCACGGGAGTTGGCCGAGGACGTACGCGCCGCGCTCGACCGCACGTACGCTGATGTGCCCCACCGCACCTGGTCGGCGCTGCGGGCGCCCGCAGCCCGCAACAACGAACTGGCCGTCACCGCCGCCGCGGGCCGTCCGCGCGAGGACGCCACCGTCTCCGTCGTCGCCCTCCAGGGCGCGGAGCGGCACGCCTCGCTGGTAGCCGGGCGGTGGCCGCGGTCCGGTGCGGGGGCGGTGGAGGTCGCGCTGACCGAGGTGGCCGCCGCGGAGCTCGCCGTGCGGCCGGGCGACGGGCTCACGGTGCGGGGCGCCGACGAACGGCCGGTGCCGATGCGGGTCGTCGGGCTGTACGCCGCCGAAGGGCGTGCGCCCGCCCTGTGGGCCTCGCTGAGCAGCACGTTCGGGACGCCCGACACGATCGCGGTGGTGCCCCAGCGGGCCTTCACCGGCGACCAGGGCCTCGCGGGGGACGCCACGGCGCTGTGGCTCGGGGTGCCCCGCACGGACGGGCTGCGACTGGGGGACATCGAGGCGCTGCGGGAGCGGGTCGGGCGGTTCGCGGGCAGCGAAGCGGTCGGCGGGGGCGATCTGAGGCTGTCGGCCGGGCTGCACAGAGCCCTCGACCGGCTCTCCACGCCGATCGCCGTGGCCCGCGCCGGGCTCTACGTCCCCGCGACGCTCCTCGCCGCCCTCGCCGTGGCGGCCCTCGTCCTGACCGCACGGCAGCTCGCCGAACACCGGCGCCCCGAGCTTGCGTTGCTGGCCGCGCGCGGGGCGGGCACCCGGCGGCTCGCCCTGTCGGCCGCCGGGCAGTGGGCCTGCGTGGCCGTGCCCGCCGCGCTGGCCGCGCCGTTCCTCGCGGGGCCGCTGCTCCACGTACTCGAAGGGGCGGGGCTCATCGAGGGCGACATGCCCGCGTCGGCGGTGACAGGACCGGGGTGGGCGGCGGCCCTGGCGGCCCTCGTCGTGCACGGTCTGGGGGTGCTCGTGCCGACCGTGCGGGTCGTGCGGGACCGGCGGGCGGTGGCCCGGCTCCGGCTGCGGATCGCGCGGTTCGCGGGGGTCCAGCGCCTCGGGGCCGATGTGGCGCTCGCCGCGGTCGCCGTGCTCGGCTGGCTGCAACTGCGGCAGTACCGCTCGCCGGTGACCGGCGGCAGCGGCGTCGACCCGGTGCTCGTGCTCGCCCCCGTCGCGATGACCGTGGCGGCCGCGCTGCTCGTGCTGCGGCTCCTGCCGCTGCTCGCCCGCGGCGTCGACCCGCTCGCGCGGCGCGGCCGCGGCCTCGTCCTGCCGCTCGGCGGCTGGCAGATCGGCCGCCGGGCGGCCCGGCACGCGGGGCCCGCCCTGGTGGTGACGCTCGCCCTCGCCGTCGCAGCCCTGAGCGCCACTGCGCTCGCCGTCCTCGACCGGGGCGACCGGGACCAGGCCGCCTTCCAGGTCGGCGCCGACCTGCGCGTCGAGCCGGGCGACGGGGTGCCGCCGGGCGAGCGGCGCGCCGCGTACGAGGCGCTGCCGGGTGCCGAGTCCGTCACGCCCGTGGTCACTACGGAGGGGTACGTCGAGCAGGACGCGGTGGCCGTCACCGGGATCAACACGAGGCGTGGGCCCGCTCCTCTGCTGCGCCGGGACCTCGCGGACCGGCCCGTGCGGGAGCTCGTGGCGCCACTGGGGGAGCGGATCCCGGAGCACGGGCTGCCGGTGGAGCGGGCCGGTCGGGGCTCGCAGGAGGAACTGCCCCTCCGTGTACGGATGTCGGCCGACGGGGGCGGCACCGTCGTGCCCGTGCGGCTCACCGTCTTCTTCGAAGACGGTGACGGACTGACCCACTCCAGCTCTGTCGTCATCAAGGAGGGCGGCACCAGGACCCTGCCCCTGAGGGTGGGGGCGCGCGGCGAAGGGATACGCATCCTGCAGATCGACCTGAGCATGGTCGGCGAGCGGGTGCGAAGGACATACCGGCTGACGGTCGATCAGGTGCCGGGGCTCGCACGGGAAGCGCGGTGGCGCGATCTGCGGGCGGACCAGCCCGACCGGAGCGTGGCGGGGTGTCCGCGGGACGAGCGGGGCGAGCGGGAGCGCGGCGAGGCGCCGGGGAGCGACCAGGGGCAGCAGCCTTCCGGAGAGGCGCCAGGACCCGTCCTGTGCGCCGACCGCCCCGGCAGCGGAAAGCTCATCGACGCGGTGCTGCGCGGGCCCGACGGGGACCTGAAGTACCCCACGTGGGGCGTGCGCCTCGGCACGGACCGCGCCAAGGGCCGACCGGCCGCGCCCGCGCTCGCCGACGACGCGCTGCTGGACTCCGGGGCGGTGCGGGTCGGGGACACCCTGACGGTGCGGGGGAGCACGGGCGGCAGTGCACGGGTCGAGATCGTCGGGCGGATCGCGGCGCTGCCCGGGCTGCCTCGCGATCGGCCGCGGCTGCTCGCCGACTCCCGCGCCATGGCCGCTCAGTGGGCGCTGAGCGGGGCGTTGCCGGGGGCGGAGAGCGCGTGGTGGGTGGGGGTCAGGGGCGCGGACGCGTCGGCGGCCCTCGCGGCGGTGCGGGGGGATCCGCGCCTCGGGCACGCGGTGGACGTGCCGCTCGTCCGCGAGGCGCTGGCCGCCGACCCGCTGCGGCGCGGCGCGCGAGGGGCGCTCGTGCTGTGCCTGGTGCTCGCTCCCGCCTTCGCCGTCATCGCGTTCGCCCTGCATACCGTGGTCTCCGCGCGGGCTAGGGAACGGGAGTTCGGACTGTTGCGTGCGCTCGGAGTGCGGCGCGGGCAGCTCGCCGCGTACCTCTGGACCGAGCAGTTGGCGCTGGCCGGGGTGGCGGCGGCGCTCGGCACGGTGCTCGGGGCCGCCCTCGCCTCGCTGATCATGCCGGTGGTGACGGTCGACGCGGCGGGGAAGCCGGTCTTCCCCGAGCTGGCCGCGTCCGTGCCGTGGGTGCGGGTGGTGGTGACGGCAGGGCTGACCACAGCGGTGATCTGCGCGGTGGTCACGGTGGCTGCGCGGGTGCTGGGACGGGTGGACCTGGCGCGGGTGCTGCGGGCGGGGGAGGACGTGTGAGGGGCGGGCGGTCGTGGGGTGGTGTGCGGCGGCGCGTGGGGTCGCGGAGCGGTGTGTGGCGGCGCGGGTGGTGGCAGCGGGCGCCTCTGTGGGTGGGGCTCGGTGCGTTGACCGCCGTGCTCGTGGGCGTGGCCGCCGCCGGACCCGGGCTGTTCCAACGGCTCGGCGGGGACGCGCTGGCCGGGCGGTTCGAGCAGGCGCAGCGGGCGGCCCCCGGTGTGGTGCACAGCGCACGGATCGGCCCGGAGCAGCCCTCTCCGGGAGTGGAGAGCGACCTCGGCGCCGATCTCGCGCGCTACGCGTCCGCCCTTGAGAACGCCGCTCCGAACTCGCTGCGCGGCGGCCTCGTGCACGATTCCACCCGCATCGAACTGCCCACTGTGCGGGGCGATACGGCGGGCGGCGTCACGCTCTCCCTGGTGTACGCCTCCGACGCCCCGCAGAAGGCCGCGTACGTCGCCGGGAGGGCGCCCCGGAAGCGGGGTGAGGTGGTGGAGCTCGCCGTGTCCGAGCGGACGCGTGACGCGCTCGGACTGCGGGTCGGGCAGCGGATCGGGCTGGAGGGCGGCGCACTGACGAACGTCCGGGCCGAGGGCCGGGTCGTCGGGGTCTTCCGGGCCGGGGGCGCGGCGGACGGCGAGCGGCTGTGGAGCGAGCAGCCCCTGCTGGTGCGCCCCCTGCCCGGCGTGGCGGGCGCCGCCCCGGACGCCGGTGCACTCGTCGCGCCCCGTGGCGTCGAGGTCCTGCAGAACCAGGCGGACGCCGAGCTCAGCGTCGAATGGAACATGCGGCTCCACCTGACGGAAGAGGTCGCGGGCCGCTTCCTGGGGGAGGACGGGGCACGGCGGTTCCAGCGGATCATGGCCCGCTATCCGTCCGCCGCCGAGGAGGCCTTCTGCGACTTCGAGTCGTACGGCGGGGAGTGGTGCGTCCTCGGAGCGCATCCGGCGACGGAGATGACGAGCGACACCGAACTGACCGAGGTCTTCGAGGAGTTCCGGCACCGGTGGCGGCAGGCGGGCGTCGTGATGTCGTTCGCACCGGCCTCGCTGCTCGGCGTGGGGCTCGCCGCCACCGTCGTGACCTCGCTCCTTGTCGTACGCCGACGCCTCGACGGGGACCGGCTGCGGCGGGCGCGCGGGGCGTCGGCCACCGGGCTCGCCCTGGGGCGTGCGGTGGAGAGCGCGCCCGCCGTGGTGCTCGGATTCGGCCTCGGCTGCGCGGCCGCGGCGGCGGTGCCGGGGAGCTCACCCGCGTACGGCAAAGGGCTGGCCGTCGCTCTCCTGTGCTGGCTGCCGCTGCCCGTCCTCACCTGGGCCGCGGTGCGGGACCGGGCCGTGCTGCGGGAGCGGGCGCCGCGGGGCGCGGGGCGCAGGCTGGTGGTGGAGGCGCTGGTGCTGCTGCTCGCCGCCGGTGGTGTCCTGGCGCTGCGGACCCGGGGCACGGAAGGCGCGGCGGGACCGGATCCGCTGCTCGCCGCAGTGCCCGTGCTGCTGGGGCTCGCGACGGTCGCCGTCCTCGTGCGGTGCTATCCGTGGCCGGTCCGCGCGGTGGCGCGGTGGTCGGCGCGGGGGCGGGGCACCGTGGCACTGGTCGCGCTGTCCCGTGCAGCCAAGGAGGCCCCCGCGCGCGGGCTCGCGCTGCTCGTCCTTGTGGTGACGCTCGCCGGAGCCGTCTTCGGAGGGCTCGTTCTGGGGACGCTCGTGGAGGGACGGCGTGCCACGGCCGACTGGCAGGCGGGTGCCGACGCCTCCTTCCTGGGGGCCGAGCGCGACCGTGGCACGGCGGAGCGGCTGGCACGCGCGCGGGGAGTGCGGAAAACGGTGACGGTGCGGCAGCTGAGGGTGGATCCGGTGAGCGGGCGGGACGGGGGACGGTACGGGATCTCCAGCCTGGTCGGCGTGGACGGGGCGAAGCTGCGCGAGGCGGCCGGGAGTTCGCCCGCCGCCCGCGCGCTGCACGACGCCGGACTCACCAGGGGCGGCGGTGGCCGCGACATCCGTGTGCTCGCCTCCGAGGGGCACGCCGGGGACCTGCTCACCTTCACCCGGCTCGGCAAGAAGACGCGGCTGCGGGTCGTCGGGACGCTGCCGGAGGGCGCGGCGCGCGACCCCGCACTCGGCCCCGTGCGCGGCGCCACCGTCCCCCGGCAGCACCTCCTCGTGGCCGACAACAGGGACCTGCGCGCCTTCGCCGCCTCGGAGTTCGAGGAGACCGCACTCCTGCTGTACGGCGCCCGGATGGACACCGAGGCGTTGCGTTCCCTCGTACCGCGGGCCGCTCCCGGGGCGACCGGCGGCGAGCTCCGCATCCGCGCCGAGGAACAGGCCGAGGCCGACGACGACCGGCTGATCGCCGCCGTGACCGTGGCGCACACCGCCTGCACCGCACTGGCCGTGCTGCTCGCGCTCGTAGCCCTCGTGCTCGAACTGTTCCTCTCCGCCCCCGCGCGCGGGCTCACCACCGCCTATCTGCGCACCCTCGGCCTCGGCGGGCGAGCCGCGTCCGCGCTGCACCTGCTGCAGCTCCTGCCCCTGGTGCTGGCCGCCGTCGCGGGCGGCGTCGCGCTGGGCCTTGCGCTGCCCTCGCTGCTCGGACCCGCCCTCGACCTGCGGGAGTTCACCGGCGGGCCCGTGGCGCCCGACGGACACGTGGACGCGCTGTTCACCGCTGCCCTGGGCGCGGGACTCTGTCTCCTGGTCGCCCTTGCGGTGGGCGTGGAGACCTGGCTCGGGCGGCGCCGGGGCCTCGGCGCCGTCCTGCGACTCGGGAGAGCGGATGAGCACTGAACTGGCCGAACTGGAGGCGCGGGCCCGCGCCGCGGGGCGTCCCGCGGCCGACGAGGGCCTGGTCGTCTGCGACAACCTCGTCCGCGTCTACCGCACCGAGGAGGTCGAGGTGCAGGCGCTGCAAGGCCTCGACCTGGTCGTCGCGGACGGCGAGTGCGTGGCCCTGGTCGGCGCATCGGGGTCGGGCAAGTCCACGCTCCTTTCGATCCTCTCGGGGCTCGACCTGCCCACCGCGGGGCGCGCGAAGGTCGCGGGACACGACCTGCTCGCGATGGGGCGCCGCGAACGCCTCGGCTACCGCAGAAGCACGGTGGGCTTCGTCTGGCAGCAGACCGGCCGCAATCTGCTGCCCCATCTGACCGCCCTGGAGAACGTGGCGCTGCCGATGAAGTACACGCGCGTGCCCCGCCGTTCCCGCCACGAGAGGGCCGCCGAACTGCTCGGCGTACTCGGCGTCGCGCACTGCCGCGACCGGCGGCCCGACGAGCTCTCCGGTGGCGAGCAGCAGCGCGTGGCCGTCGCGGTGGCCACCGCCAACGCCCCGCGCGTCCTGCTCGCCGACGAGCCCACGGGGGAGCTGGACACGGCGAGCGGCGAGGACGTCTTCGCGGCCCTGCGCCGCGCCAACGAGGAGCTCGGCGCGACGGTCCTGGTCGTGACGCACGACCCCCTCGTCTCGGAGCAGGTCCGGCGCACGGTGCGCATCCGCGACGGACGGACCTCCACGGAGACGCTCCGTGAGCATGGCGGCATCGGCGAGGAGTTCACGGTTCTGGACAAGGCGGGGCGGCTGCAGCTGCCGGGGGAGTACGTGGAGCGGTACGGGCTGCGGGGGCGCGTACGGCTGACGGCGGAGCCGGACCATGTGGGGGTGTGGCCCGATGCGCCTGGGCCCGTGGCCGAGACGCCCGACGCTTCGGGCGCCCCTGAGCAGGATCTCTAACTTCACGCCTTGACGGAAGGCTGGTCCGTACCTATGGTCACGGGCCAACGCGCGTGTTCAGACAGGCACTTGAAGTTCACATACGAGAACGGATGGTCCCCCCCCATGCCCAAGTCACGCCTCTCCGTAGGAGCGGCCATAGCCTCCGTGGCCGCCGCCCTTGTCGCCGGGCTCGTCTCCTGGCCCGGAACCGGCAAGGCCGAGGCCGCCCCCGTCGCTGCCCCTGCCGCCGCCCCCAGCACCTTCGCCCACCCCGGAGTCACCGTCTCCCGGGGCCAGTTGGACTTCACCCGCGAGAAGGTCACCGCGGGCGCCCAGCCCTGGAAGTCCGCCTACGACCAGATGATGGGCAGCAAGTACGCCTCCCTCTCCCGCACCCCGAAGCCCCGCGCGGTCGTGGAGTGCGGCTCCTACTCCGACCCCAACTACGGCTGCACCGACGAGCGCGAGGACGCGACGGCCGCGTACACCACCGCCCTCGCCTGGTACATCACGCGTGACGAGCGCTACGCGAAGAAGTCCATCGAGCTGATGGACGCCTGGTCGGCCACCATCAAGGACCACACCAACAGCAACGCCCCGCTGCAGACCGGCTGGGCAGGGTCCAGCTGGCCGCGCGCCGCCGAGATCATCAAGTACACGTACGACGGGGGCTGGTCGAACGCCGGCCGCTTCGCGACGATGCTGCGCAACGTCTACCTCCCCGAGGTCATCAACGGCTCCAACTCCAACGGGAACTGGGAGCTGTCGATGATGGAGGCCGCCGTCGGCATCGCCGTCTTCCTGGAGGACAAGGCGTCGTACGACAAGGCGATGGCGACCTTCCGCACGCGCACCGCCGCCTACGTCTACCTCGCGTCCGACGGGCCGCTGCCGAAGACCGCGCCGAAACAGAACCTCGACACCCGGGAGAAGATCGTCAAGTACTGGCAGGGGCAGGGCACCTTCACCACCGGCCTCACCCAGGAGACCTGCCGCGACTTCACCCACACCGGGTACGGCCTCTCCGCGATCTCCCACGTCGCCGAGACCAGCCGCATCCAGGGCCAGGACCTCTACTCGACGGACGTCGGCGAGCGGCTGCGCCAGGGGCTCGGCTTCCAGGCCAAGTACGAGCTGGGCGAGGCGCCGCCCGCCTCCCTCTGCAAGGGCACGGTCCACCGGGGCCTCGGCCCGGTCACCGAAGTCGGCTACAACGCCCTTGCGGGCCGCCTCGGCCACACCATGACCAACACTCAGAAACTCACCGAACGCAACCGCCCCGCGGGCTCCAACAACCTCTTCGTCGCCTGGGAAACCCTGACGCACGCGGGCAATCCCGGCTGAGCCGGAACTTTTCTGGCCTTGTCGGGCCGGGTGCCAGGTGGTGATACTGGCGCCCGGCCCCCGCGCACCCGGGGGCGAAACGGGGGAGTGGTCGGTGGGAGTGGGCGCGGGAAACGCCAAGAACATGGTCGTCGTAGAAGACCTCCATCGGACGTACGGCACCGGGGCGGCGGCCGTCCACGCCCTGCGCGGCGTCTCCTTCACCGTCCCGCGCGGGGAGCTCGTCGCCCTGAAGGGCCGCTCCGGATCGGGCAAGACCACCCTGCTCAACCTCGTCGGCGGGCTCGACTCCCCGGACCACGGGAAGATCGCAGTGGACGACGTGGAGCTCGCGGGGCTCGGCGAGAGCGGCCTCCTGGAGCTGCGCAGGGACCGGCTCGGCTTCATCTTCCAGTCCTTCGGACTCATCCCCATCCTCACCGCGGCAGAGAACGTCGGCGTCCCCCTGCGGCTCCGCAAGACCGATCCCCGCGCGCGTGAGGAGCGCGTCGCCCTCCTCCTTGCTCTCGTCGGCCTCGCCGACCACGCCAAGCAGCGGCCCGGCGAGCTCTCCGGAGGGCAGCAGCAGCGCGTCGCCATCGCCCGCGCCCTCGCCAACAAGCCCGCCCTGCTGATCGCCGACGAACCCACCGGCCAGCTGGACGCGGAGACCGGGCTCGCCGTGATGGAGCTGCTGCGCGCGGTGGTCCGCAGCGAGGGCGTCACCGCCCTGGTGGCCACGCACGACGCGGCCCTGCTCGACCTGGCCGACCGGGTCCTCGAACTGCGCGACGGCGAGATCATCACGCACTGACCAGCGCTCCTGGGCCCCGCGCCGTCGGCATCAGGGTTGTGTCAAGGAGAGCACTCCCGTACCCCCTCGTCCGTATTGCCGGAATTGTTGGCCGTAAGGTCGACGCTGCGTACACAGCAGTTTCGGGAAGACAATGGGGCCATGGCACGCGGCAAGCTTCGGATCTACCTCGGTGCGGCACCGGGCGTCGGCAAGACGTACGCGATGCTCTCCGAGGCCCACCGCCGCATCGAGCGCGGCACCGACTGCGTGGTCGCCTTCGTGGAGCACCACGACCGGCCGCGCACCGAGGTGATGCTGCACGGCCTGGAACAGGTGACCCGCAAGGACCTGGAGTACCGCGGCACGGCGTTCACCGAGATGGACGTCGACGCGGTCCTGGAGCGCGCCCCCGAGGTCGCCCTCGTCGACGAGCTCGCCCACACGAACGTCCCCGGCTCCCGCAACGCCAAGCGCTGGCAGGACGTCGAGGAGCTCCTCACGGCGGGCATCGACGTCGTCTCCACGGTGAACATCCAGCACCTGGAGTCGCTCGGCGACGTCGTCGAGTCGATCACCGGCGTGCGGCAGAAGGAGACGGTGCCGGACGAGGTGGTGCGCCGCGCCGACCAGATCGAGCTGGTCGACATGTCGCCACAGGCGCTGCGCCGCCGCATGGCGCACGGCAACATCTACAAGTCCGACCGCATCGACGCGTCCCTCTCCAACTACTTCCGGCCCGGCAACCTCACGGCGCTGCGCGAGCTGGCGCTGCTCTGGGTCGCCGACCGCGTCGACGAGTACCTCCAGCAGTACCGCGGCGAGCACAACATCCGCTCCACCTGGCAGGCCCGCGAGCGCATCGTCGTCGGCCTGACCGGCGGACCCGAGGGCCGCACCCTGATCAGACGCGCGTCCCGCATGGCCGCCAAGGGCTCGGGCAGCGAGATCCTCGCCGTCTACATCGCCCGCAGCGACGGCCTGACCGGCGCGTCCCCCAAGGAACTCGCCGTCCAGCGCACCCTCGTCGAAGACCTCGGCGGCACCTTCCACCACGTCATCGGCGACGACATACCGGCCGCCCTCCTCGACTTCGCACGCGGCGTCAACGCCACCCAGATCGTCCTCGGCTCCTCGCGCCGCAAGACCTGGCAGTACGTCTTCGGTCCCGGCGTCGGCGCGACCGTCGCCCGCGATTCCGGACCCGATCTGGACGTGCACATCGTCACCCACGGAGAGGTCGCCAAGGGGCGCGGCCTGCCCGTCGCCCGCGGCGCGCGCCTCGGCCGGTCCCGGGCCATCTGGGGCTGGCTGGTCGGCGTCGCGGGGCCCGCCGCCCTGACGGTGCTGCTCACCCACATCGACACCGATCTGGGCCTCGCCAACGACATGCTGCTGTTCCTGACGCTCACGGTCGCCGCCGCGCTGGTGGGCGGGCTGGTCCCGGCGCTGGCCTCCGCGGCCGTCGGTTCACTGCTCCTCAACTACTACTTCACGCCACCGCTGCACCTGTGGACGGTCTCCAACAACAAGAACATCGTGGCCATCGCGGTGTTCGTGGGCGTCGCCGTGTCGGTGGCCTCCGTCGTCGACCTCGCCGCCCGCCGCACCCACCAGGCCGCCCGGCTGCGCGCCGAGGCGGAGATACTCTCCTTCCTCGCAGGCAGCGTGCTGCGCGGCGAGACCAGCCTGGAAGCACTCCTCGAACGCGTCCGCGAAACCTTCGCCATGGAGTCCGTCGCCCTCCTGGAGCGCGCGGGCGACACCGACCCCTGGACCTGCGCGGGCAGCGCGGGCGACGGGCGGCCGCTGGAGCGCCCCGAGGACGCCGACGTCGACATGCCCGTCGGCGACCACATGGCGCTCGCCCTCTCCGGCCGGGTGCTGCCCGCCGAGGACCGCCGCGTCCTCGCCGCGTTCGCCGCGCAGGCCGCTGTCGTCCTGGACCGCCAGCGGCTGCAGTCCGAGGCCGACCGGGCCCGCACCCTCGCCGAGGGCAACCGCATCCGCACCGCCCTGCTCGCCGCCGTCAGCCACGACCTGCGCACCCCGCTCGCGGGCATCAAGGCGGCCGTGTCCTCGCTGCGCTCCGACGACGTGGAGTGGTCCGACGAGGACGAGGCGGAGCTCCTCGAAGGCATCGAGGCGGGCGCCGACCGGCTGGAACACCTGGTGGGCAACCTCCTCGACATGTCCCGGCTGCAGACCGGCACCGTCACCCCGCTGATCCGCGAGATCGACCTCGACGAGGTGGTTCCGATGGCGCTCGGCGGCGTACCCGACGGCAGCGCGGAGCTGGACATCCCCGAAACGCTGCCCATGGTCGCCGTCGACAAGGGCCTCCTGGAGCGGGCGGTCGCCAACATCGTCGAGAACGCCGTGAAGTACGCACCCGAGGGCGAGCCCGTCAAGGTCTCCGCGAGCGCGCTGGGCGAGCGCGTCGAGATCCGCGTCGTGGACCGCGGCCGCGGCGTCCCCGACAGTGCCAAGGACCGCATCTTCGCGCCCTTCCAGCGCTACGGTGACGCACCACGGGGTGCCGGTGTGGGCCTGGGCCTCGCCGTCGCCCGCGGCTTCGTCGAGGCCATGGGCGGCACCCTCGCCGCCGAGGACACCCCCGGCGGCGGCCTGACCATGGTCCTCACCCTGCGGGCGGCGGCCGGGCGCCCGCCGGTCCGTCCCGAGCTGTCGTCCCAGGTCACGTCGTGACCCGCAACGCAGAAGCCGTGCCCCAGAACCAGCAGTCCGAAAGGCAGGTACGCATGACCCGGGTGCTCGTGGTCGACGACGAGCCGCAGATCGTGCGCGCCCTCGTGATCAACCTGAAGGCGCGCAAGTACGAGGTGGACTCGGCACCCGACGGCGCCACCGCGCTGCAGGTCGCCGCGGCCCGCCACCCCGACGTGATCGTGCTCGATCTCGGTCTGCCCGACATGGACGGCGTGGAGGTCATCAGGGGCCTTCGCGGCTGGACGCGCGTCCCCATCCTGGTCCTCTCCGCCCGGCACAGCTCGGACGAGAAGGTCGAGGCGCTGGACGCGGGCGCCGACGACTACGTGACCAAGCCCTTCGGCATGGACGAGCTCCTCGCCCGGCTGCGCGCCGCCGTGCGCAGGGCGGAGCCCACCGGGACGGGCGACGACGACGTGATGGTGGACACCGGCGACTTCTCCGTGGATCTGGCCGCCAAGAAGGTCAACCGCGGCGGCCGTGACGTACGCCTCACTCCCACGGAGTGGCACCTCCTGGAGGTCCTGGTGCGCAACACCGGCCGTCTCGTCAGCCAGAAGCAGCTTCTCCAGGAGGTCTGGGGGCCCTCGTACGGGACGGAGACGAACTACCTCCGCGTCTACATGGCGCAGCTGCGCCGGAAGCTGGAGACGGACCCGGCGCACCCGCGGCACTTCATCACGGAGCCCGGAATGGGATACCGGTTCGAGAAGTGACCGGATCGGTCGCTTCAGCGGGGTCCACAGCGGGTACTGAGCGGACATAAGCACAGCTGAGCGCACCCCTTTCCCCAGTGTCCTCGCCCCCCGGTACGCTTCTTGCATGAGTGCTGTTTCTGGTTCCGACAAGCCGGTGGGCCGTTTCCGGCGCATGCTCGACCGGCTCTCCTCCTCCCAGGAGGACCTGGAGTCGGAGGAGCTGCGGGAGGACGCCGAGACAGCGGGCTGCGTCCGTATCGGCGACTGCCGCGACCGCCAGATAGTCACCGTTACTGGTACCTTGCGCACGGTCACTCTGCGGCCACGTGCCGGGGTTCCCGCCCTGGAGGCCGAGCTGTTCGACGGCTCGGCGGCGCTGGACGTCGTGTGGCTCGGCAGGCGCTCCATCGTGGGAATCGAACCGGGGCGCAGGCTGATCGCGTCCGGCCGGATCTCGGAGAGCCGGGGCCGCCGGGTGCTCTTCAACCCGAAATACGAACTCAGACCCCTCGGACGGGAGTAGCCGGTGACGTCCCTCGACAAGCCGACGGACCACGGGAGCGCGGACCAGGACGCAGATTCCAGGGCCGTGACCGAGGCAGCGCTCTTCGAAGCCTTCGGCGGTGTTCGGGGCATGGTGGAGACCGTCGTTCCCGGCCTGCTCTTCGTGACCATCTTCACGATCAACAAGGACCTGCACATGTCGGCCATCGCGGCCCTCGCGGTGTCCCTGGTGCTCGTCGTGATCCGGCTGGTCATGAAGGACACCGTCAAGCACGCCTTCAGCGGCGTCTTCGGCGTCGCCTTCGGTGTGGTCTTCGCGATGATGACCGGCAACGCCAAGGACTTCTACCTGCCGGGCATGCTGTACACCCTCGGCCTCGCCCTGGCGTACATGATCACGACCCTCGCGGGCGTGCCCCTGATCGGCCTCATCCTCGGCCCGGTCTTCAAGGAGAACCTCTCCTGGCGCACCCGCAACCCGGGCCGCAAGAAGGCGTACGCGAAGGCCAGTTGGGCCTGGGGCCTGATCCTGCTCGCCAAGTGCGCGATCCTCTTCCCGCTGTACTGGTGGGCGGACACCACGCAGTTCGGCTGGGTCCTGATCGCCCTGAAGATCCCGCCGTTCCTGCTCGCCGTCTATCTGACCTGGGTCTTCCTGGCGAAGGCCCCGCCGCCGATCGACGTCTTCGCGGAGATGGAAGCGGCGGAGAAGGCGGAGGAGGAGCGCAAGGCGGAGCGCGAGCGGGAACGCCGCGACGCGTGAAGCCGGCCCCGCAGGGGCGAGCTTCAGGGGCGCGGGGAACTGCGCGCCCAGCCACGACGGCGCCGCACTGCGAATGAGGGGGCACCCGGAACCTTCCGGGTGCCCCCTCATCGCTGTTCGCTTGTCACCGTCCGCCGGGGCGGTCTCAGCCCACCGCATCCTCGCGACGCACCGAGAGCAGGTCCTCCAGCTGCTCCTCGCGGGCCTGGGCCGCCACGAAGAGGAGCTCGTCACCCGCCTCCAGGGAGTCGTCCGCGGTCGGCGCAAGGACGCGCGTGCCGCGGATGATCGTGACCAGCGAGGTGTCCTCGGGCCACAGGACGTCGCCGACCTGCGTGCCCGCGAGGGCCGACTCGGGCGGCAGCGTCAGCTCGACGAGGTTCGCGTCGCCGTGGCTGAAGCGGAGCAGGCGCACGAGGTCGCCGACGCTCACCGCCTCCTCGACGAGCGCGGACATCAGACGCGGCGTGGAGACCGCGACGTCGACGCCCCAGGACTCGTTGAAGAGCCACTCGTTCTTCGGGTTGTTCACGCGGGCGACGACCCGCGGGACGCCGTACTCGGTCTTGGCGAGCAGCGAGACGACCAGGTTGACCTTGTCGTCGCCGGTCGCGGCGATCACCACGTTGCAGCGCTGCAGCGCGGCCTCGTCGAGAGAGGTGATCTCGCAGGCGTCGGCGAGCAGCCACTCGGCCTGCGGAACGCGCTCGACCGAGATGGCGGTCGGCGCCTTGTCGATGAGAAGGACCTCGTGGCCGTTCTCCAGGAGCTCACCGGCGATGGAACGTCCCACCGCGCCGGCTCCGGCAATGGCGACCCTCATCAGTGACCGCCCTCCTCAGGGCCTTCGGCGAACGCGGCTTCGACCTTGTCGACCTGGTCGGTGCGCATCATGACGTGCACCAGGTCGCCTTCTTGCAGGACCGTCTGGGAGGTCGGCAGGACCGCCTCGCCCAGCCGGGTGAGGAAGGCCACGCGCACGCCGGTCTCCTCCTGGAGCTGGCTGATCTTGTGTCCGATCCACGCCGCCGACGCGTGCACCTCGGCGAGCTGCACGCCGCCGGTGGGATCGCGCCACAGCGGCTCGGCGCCGGACGGCAGCAGCCGCCGCAGCATCTGGTCGGCGGTCCAGCGGACCGTGGCGACCGTCGGGATGCCCAGGCGCTGGTAGACCTCGGCTCGGCGCGGGTCGTAGATGCGGGCCGCGACGTTCTCGATGCCGAACATCTCGCGGGCCACGCGTGCGGCGATGATGTTCGAGTTGTCGCCGCTGGAGACGGCTGCGAAGGCGCCCGCCTCCTCGATACCGGCCTCGCGCAGGGTGTCCTGGTCGAAGCCGACGCCGGTGACGCGGCGGCCGCCGAACCCGGACCCGAGGCGGCGGAAGGCCGTGGGGTCCTGGTCGACGACGGCGACCGTGTGCCCCTGTTGTTCCAGGTTCTGGGCGAGAGCGGAGCCGACTCTCCCGCAGCCCATGATGACGATGTGCACCTGTCCTTTACCCCGCACTCCTGGTCATCCCGCTGACCTGCGAAAACATCGTGCTCACTCTTCTCTCTCACTCTGCCGGGCAACCACGGGGCAACAGCGTGCGGCGTTGCCAAGAGACGAGCTTAAGCCGCAATGGGCCCCTTGCACTCACCCGCGTCCTCCCTCAAGGAGACGCGAAAGGGGCCGGTGGAGGTGAGAGCTCAGTCCACGCTGCGCAGCAGGCCCTCGACGTTCTGCAGACGGTGACCGAGTTCGACGAGCTGGAGGCGGGTCGACTCCTGCTCGGACCTGGCGCGCTCGACGACCTGGCGGTACTCGTGCATGGCCTCGGCGTACTGCTTGTCGCGGTCGCGGTTGCGCTGCGTCTGGAAGTACGCGACGGCGACGACGGCGCCGGCGAGTATCAGGAAGAAGGCGACCGGAATGATCACGTCGTCCATCAAGACCCCTCAGATGATTGCTGTCCGGCCTCGTCCGACGCGTCCTCCCGGACGGCCGCGAGGATCGTGTCCACATTCAATCGCACGTCGAACGGCGCGAGTTCGAAGTACTTGAGCGCCTTGCCGTCGTCGGAGAGCTCCAGGCGGCCGACGACGAGGCCGGCCTTCTCCAGGCGTTCGAGGTGCATGTAGAGCAGGGGGCGGGAGACGCCGAGCCGCCGCGCCAGTTCGCTCACGTACAGCTGCCCCGGTGCGAGCTCGGTGATGATCCGGATCCGCTGGGCGTGGCCGACGGCGGAGAGGAAGGCGAGCAGCTCCGCGCTGTCCATGGCCCGCCTTCGCGCTGGTCCCGAAACCTGTCAGCCAAGACTTACGCATGGCGGGATCGACTGTCAATCCGGGCCGATCCGCCTCTGGCCGCCGCCTCTCACGTTGCCGAATGACAGTTGACGGCTCATTCCTTCACCTGTCAGTCTCCGCTTACACATGAAGCATTGAGTCGTAAAGGCGGGGATGGTCATGAGGAAGCGATCGGTCACGGTGCGCGTGGCCCGGTGGAGCGCACTGCACCCGTGGCGGGCGGTCATCGGCTGGCTGGTGTTCGTGGTGCTCTGCCTGGGGGGCGGGATCGCCGCGGGCATGAACAGCGCGACGTCGGAGGACTTCCGCGTCGGCGAGGCGGGCCGGGCCGAGGCCCTGGCGACCGATGGCGGCATCCCGCTGCGGTCCACGGAACACGTGCTGATCCGCGCCGCGTCGGGCTCGATGAGCAGGCCCGGCCCGCTGGACGAGGCGGCTGCCGCCACCGCGGTCAAGGACATCACCGCCCGGATGAAGGCGCTGCCCGAGGTCGCCTCGGTCAAGGCCCCGGTGCCCTCGGCCGACGGACGAGTCCTGCGGATCCCGGTGGAGCTCACCGGAACCGAGCAGGACGACCAGGAGAGGGTCCCGCCGCTCCAGGACCAGACCGCGGCGGCCGCGAAGGCCCACCCGGGCCTGGTGATCGAGGAGACCGGTGACGCCTCCGTGAGCAAGGGCGTCGACGACCAGCGCAACAAGGACCTGCAGTTCTCCGAGGCGATCACGCTGCCCATCACGCTGATCACGCTGGCCGTGGTCTTCGGCTCGGTCGTCATGGTCGGCGTACCGCTGCTGCTCGCCGTCACCTCGATCATGGCGACGATGGGCCTGGCGATGGTCGCCTCGCACCTGCTGCCCGACACCGGCGTCGGAATGAGCATGATCCTGCTGATCGGCATGGCCGTCGGCGTCGACTACACGCTCTTCTACCTCAAGCGCGAACGCGAGGAGCGGGCCCGCGCGGGCGGCCGCCTCACCTCGGAGGCGCTGGTCGAGGCCGCCGCGGCGACGGCGGGCCGCGCGATCGTGGTCTCCGGACTCGCGGTGATCGTCTCCACCACGGCGCTCTTCCTGGCCCGTGACGTCATCTTCGACTCGCTCGCCACGGGCACGATCCTGGTCGTCGCCGTGGCCGTGGTCAGCTCGGTGACGGTGCTGCCCGCGCTCCTGGTCAAGCTCGGCCGCCGGACGGAGCGGCGCACGGCGAAGCGGGTCGCACGGGGCAAGCCGGTCCGGACGTACGGCGAGAAGAAGCCCGGGCGCGCCTGGAGCCTGCTGCTCGCCCCCGCCCGCAAGCGCCCCGCGCTCACCCTCGGCCTCTCGGTCCTCGTGATGCTGGGGCTCGCGCTGCCCGCACTGGACATGAACCTCAAGAACCCGGCGCGCGACAGCTTCTCGCGTGACATTGCGGCGATGCAGGGGTACGACCGGCTGCTCGAGGCCTTCCCCGAGCAGCGGGTGCGGCACCTGGTCGTGGTGCGGGCCGAGGCCTCGCAGGCCGACGACGTACGGGCGGCGCTGGGGGAGCTGGACCGCAAGGCGTATGCGGACCCGCTCTTCATGCGCCCGGCTGACCGGGACTCCTCCGGTACTCCGCTTGTCCGCTCCTCTGAGGACCGGAGGACCACAACACTGGAACTCAACGTTCCGCACCCGACGTACTCGAAGAAGGCTGAAGACTCACTCGACCACCTCCGCCACACCTACCTGCCCGCGACCGTCGGCAAGCTGTCCGGCGTGGAGACGGCCGTCACCGGCGAGGTGCCGCGCGGCGTCGACTACGTAGGACATCAGAACGACAAACTGCCGCTCGTCCTCGGCTTCCTGCTCCTGATGACCTTCGTCATGACGGTCTTCGCGTTCCGCTCGGTCGTCCTCGGACTGCTCGGTGTCGTCCTCAACCTGCTCTCCGTCGGCTCCGCGCTCGGCGTGCTCGTCCTCGTCTTCCAGGGCGACTGGGCGGAGGAGTTGCTCTCCTTCATCTCGCTCGGCGGAATCTCCTCGCGCGTGCCGCTCTTCCTCTTCGTGATCCTCTTCGGGCTCTCGATGGACTACCAGGTCTTCGTGGTCAGCCGGATCCGCGAAGCAGCCCTGAACGGCGTGCCCACGCGCCGGGCGGTCATCGACGGCATCACGTCGTCCGCCAAGGTCGTCACCAGCGCGGCGATCGTCATGGTCACCGTCTTCGCGAGCTTCGTGATGCTGCACATCCTGGAGATGAAGCAGATGGGCCTCGTCCTCGCGGTGGCCGTCCTGCTCGACGCGTTCGTGATCCGCGTCATGATCCTGCCCGCCGCGCTGCTCCTGCTGGGCCGCGCCGCCTGGTGGCCGTCCGGCGCGATCCGGCGCGCGGAGGCGCGGGCCGCGGAGGCACGCGCCGTCCAGGACCACCCCGCCCTTCCGGAGCCGCACCCCGCCTCTCTGGAGCCGCGCCCCGCCCCTTCGCAGACGCATCCCGCCCATTAGCCGGAGGCACTCCCCGCCCTTTGGCCGAAGGCGCCCCCGTCCTCCCTCCGCAGGCGCGCCCCGCCCATTCGGCGGGGCGCAGGATCGCACAAGGCAGATAAGCGGAGCAGTTGGGGGTGGTGGGTGGGCGCGCCCCCATTCGAACGCTTACGATCCTCTCCGTGTCCAAACTGACCGACGTGCCCAAACGGATCCTCATCGGGCGCGCACTGCGCAGTGATCGGCTCGGAGAAACGCTCCTGCCGAAGCGCATCGCACTCCCCGTCTTCGCGTCCGACCCGCTCTCGTCTGTGGCGTACGCGCCGGGAGAGGTCCTTCTCGTCCTCTCCATCGCGGGTGTGTCGGCCTACCACTTCAGCCCCTGGATCGCCGTCGCGGTCGTCGTGCTGATGTTCACGGTCGTTGCGTCCTACCGGCAGAACGTGCGCGAGTACCCGAGTGGTGGTGGCGACTACGAGGTCGCCAACACCAACCTCGGCCCGAGAGCCGGCCTCACGGTCGCGAGCGCCCTGCTCGTCGACTACGTCCTGACCGTGGCCGTGTCGATCTCCTCGGGCATCGAGAACCTCGGGTCCGCGGTGCCGTTCGTGGTCGAGCACAAGGTGCTCTGCGCGGTGGCGGTGATCGTGCTCCTCACCCTGATGAACCTGAGAGGCGTGAAGGAGTCCGGGAAGCTCTTCGCCATCCCGACGTACGTCTTCGTGGCAGGCGTCTTCATCATGATCGCGTGGGGCGCCTTCCGGGGCATCGTCCTCGGCGACGACATGGCGTCGCCCACCGCCGACTACGAGATCAAGCCCGAGCACCAGGGCCTGGCGGGCTTCGCGCTGATCTTCCTGCTCCTGCGGGCCTTCTCCTCCGGCTGTGCGGCGCTCACCGGCGTCGAGGCGATCAGCAACGGCGTCCCGGCGTTCCGCAAGCCGAAGTCGAAGAACGCCGCGACGACGCTCGCGCTCATGGGCGGCCTGGCCGTCACCATGTTCTGCGGCATCATCGGCCTCGCCATGGCGACCAACGTCCACATGGCAGAGAAGCCCGCGAAGGACCTGATCCACAACGGCGTCCCCGTCGGCAGCGACTACGTCCAGAACCCGGTGATCTCCCAGGTCGCCGAGGCGGTCTTCGGACACGGCAGCTTCCTGTTCATGATCCTGGCGGCCGCCACCGCGCTGGTCCTCTTCCTCGCGGCCAACACCGCGTACAACGGCTTCCCGCTGCTCGGCTCGATCCTGGCGCAGGACCGCTACCTGCCGCGCCAGCTGCACACCCGCGGCGACCGCCTCGCGTTCTCCAACGGCATCGTGCTGCTCGCGGGCGCCGCGGCCCTGCTCGTCGTCATCTACGGCGCGGACTCGACCCGGCTGATCCAGCTCTACATCGTCGGCGTCTTCGTCTCCTTCACGCTCAGCCAGATCGGCATGGTCCGGCACTGGAACCGCCATCTGGCCAAGGAGAAGGACCAGAACAAGCGCCGCCACATGGTCCGCTCCCGCGCGATCAACACCTTCGGCGCCTTCTTCACGGGCCTCGTCCTGGTCGTCGTCCTGGTCACCAAGTTCACGCACGGCGCCTGGGTCGCGCTGCTCGGCATGTGCATCTTCTACGTGACGATGACGGCGATCCGCCGCCACTACGACCGCGTGGCCGAGGAGATCGCCGCCCCGGAGACCCCGAACGACGACAGCATGCGCCCCTCCCGGGTGCACTCGATCGTCCTGGTCTCCAAGATCCACCGCCCGACGCTGCGGGCCCTGGCCTACGCGAAGCTGATGCGCTCCAACACGCTGGAAGCCCTCAGCATCAACGTCGACCCGGCGGAGACCAAGGCCCTCAAGGAGGAGTGGGAGCGGCGCGGCATCACGGTCCCCCTGAAGGTCCTCGACTCGCCGTACCGAGAGATCACCCGCCCGATCATCGAGTACGTCAAGAACCTGCGCAGGGAGAGCCCGCGCGACATCGTCAGCGTGATCATCCCCGAGTACGTGGTGGGCCACTGGTACGAGCACCTGCTCCACAACCAGAGCGCCCTGCGCCTCAAGGGCCGCCTGCTCTTCACCCCCGGCGTGATGGTGACGTCCGTCCCCTACCAGCTCGACTCCTCCGAGGCCGCGAAGAAGCGGGCCCGCAGGCGTTCGGAGTGGAACGCGCCGGGTGCGGTGCGGCGGGGACCGGTGGAGAAGCCGAGGCGCCCCAAGGAGCAGAACAAGAAGGAACCGAGCAAGAAGGAACCGAGCAAGAAGGGCTGACCCGCCCCTGGGCCCTCGGCCTCCCGGCTCCATCTCCATGGCGAGCGGCCGGACAACACCCACGTAGACTGGTGGGCTGTAGTCCGGCCGTTCCCCTTTTACATTTACGTACTGGAGTCACCCCGCCATGCAGGCAGAACCGAAGAAAACGCAGGCGGGGAACTCGTCGGCGGACGCCTCCGAGGCGAGCGTCTCGCTGGTCGGCCAGGAGTACGAGGTCGAGATCGGCCCCGTCGCGCACGGCGGCCACTGCATCGCCCGTACGGACGAGGGCCAGGTGCTCTTCGTACGGCACGCGCTGCCCGGCGAGAAGGTCGTCGCCCGCGTGACCGAGGGCGAGGAGGGCGCACGCTTCCTCCGGGCCGACGCGGTCACGATCCTGGACCCCTCCAAGGACCGCGTCGAGGCCCCCTGCCCCTACGCGGGCCCCGGCCGCTGCGGCGGCTGCGACTGGCAGCACGCGAAGCCGGGCGCGCAGCGCCGCCTCAAGGGCGAGGTCATCGCCGAGCAGCTCCAGCGCCTGGCCGGGCTCACCCCCGAGGAGGCGGGCTGGGACGGCACGGTCATGCCCGCGGAGGGCGACAAGCTTCCGGCGGGCGAGGTCCCGGCCTGGCGCACGCGCGTCCAGTACGCGGTGGACGCCTCGACCGGCAAGGCGGGCCTGCGCCGCCACCGCTCGCACGAGGTCGAGCCGGTCGAGCACTGCATGATCGCGGCCGAGGGCGTCTCGGAGCTCGGCATCGAGCAGCGCGACTGGTCGGGCATGGCGACGGTCGAGGCGATCGCGGCATCGGGCTCCCAGGACCGCCAGGTGATCCTGTCCCCGAAGCCGGGCGCACGCCTCCCGATCGTGGAGCTGGACAAGCCGGTGTCGGTGATGCGCGTCGGCGAGAAGGACGGCGGAACGCACCGCGTCCACGGCCGCCCCTTCGTCCGCGAACGCGCCGACGGCCGCACCTACCGCGTCGGCAGCGGCGGCTTCTGGCAGGTCCACCCGAAGGCGGCGGACACCTTGATGCTCGCCGTCATGCAGGGCCTGACCCCGCGCAAGGGCGACACGGCCCTGGACCTCTACTGCGGCGTGGGCCTCTTCGCGGGCGCGCTGGCCGACCGCGTCGGCGAGAAGGGCGCGGTGCTCGGCATCGAGTCCGGCAAGCGCGCGGTGGAGGACGCCCGCCACAACCTGGCGTCCTTCGACCGCGTCCGCATCGAACAGGGCAAGGTCGACTCGGTCCTCCCGCGCACGGGCATCACCGAGGCCGACCTGATCGTCCTGGACCCGCCGCGCGCGGGCGCGGGCAAGCAGACGGTGAAGCACCTGGCGGGCCTGGGCGCGCGACGCATCGCGTACGTGGCGTGCGACCCGGCGGCGCTGGCGCGGGACATCGGGTACTTCCGTGAGGGCGGGTATCGGGTGCGGTCGCTTCGGGCGTTCGATCTGTTCCCGATGACGCATCATGTGGAGTGTGTCGCGATCCTTGAACCGGCCGCGAAGGGCTCCTGACCTGCGGTTTCGTGCGTGCGCATTATGTGCGATGTGGGCGTTACGGGCGATACCTTGACGCTGAAATGACGCTCGTGACGCCCATTTGACGCTCGTTCTGATGGGGTGTCAGGAAATCTGTCGAGCAGGTCAGGGATGTCGGGGGTTGCGTATATCGATGGGTCTGGAGAGAGTGCGACGCTGCTGAGCGTCGATCGACTGAGTCCTGCTCGCCAGATGTCTCGCGCCACTTGCGGAACCATGACTCGCTCACGCCCAGAGAGCGGTACGAGACGCTGTACGGGACGCCGTGCTCGGTCTTGTTGTCGCTGACCACCGCGGCCGGGCACGCCGCAGCTACTTCACCCACAGGGCCATGCAGCGTTGGAGGAATGGCGCTCCATCACCAGCTCCTTGTTCACCTTCCCCAACGCCGCGTTCTCCGCCGTCAGTCGGGCGATCAGCTCGTGCCTGTCCTCGGACGTATGCTTCCCGGCCCGCATCGCCCGCGAGATCCAGCTCGCCAGGGTCGTCTCGTTGACCCCAGGTCCTTCGCGACCTTGGGGACCGGCTTGCCGGACTCCGTCACTATCCGTACCGCCCCTCACGAAACTCCGCCGTGAACTTGCGACGCTTCTCTGCCATGACAACTAACATCCCCTGCCTCGATAGGGTGTTGACGATCTGAGGCATTGACAGGGGTGGATCGTGAGCAAACTGCACGTGGGGTACGTCCGCAAGGCGATCGAGGACCGATTCACCGGTCTCATCGACATGTCGGACCAGGCGCGGCTATCGGAGGCCAGCCGCCATCAGGCGTTCCTGAGCCGCGGTCTTGCCGCGCTCGCCGCGCAGATCGAGCACCCGTGCAGCGACCGGGTAGCCGCTGCGAGGGTCTTCGACGGGCAGGACGATCAGGGCCTTGACTCGATCGCGGTGGACTTCGGCGCCACACGTTCCCGGATCTGTCTGGTGCAGGCGAAGTGGAGCGATCAGAACAGGGGCGGCTTCGGCGAGGCCGAGGTGCATAAGATGTTCCACGGTCTGGAGTTGATGCTCGACCGGAACTTCGGCCGATTCAACCGCCGCTTCCAGCCGTTCGTCCCCGACATCGAACGGGCCTACGACTCCGGCACCCCGAAGATCGCTCTGGTGCTCGCCCTGATGCGCGAGGCGCCGCTCAGCGACGGCGTACGCGAGCTGATCAAGATGAAGCAGGACGAGCAGAACCAGGTCGTCCGCGACATGGTCGAAGTCAAGGTCCTCGACCTGCGCGACTTCCACCGCGCGATTCTCGGCGACTCCGCCGCACCAAAGATTGACACCAAGGTGCAACTGGAGTGCTTCGGCCAGGAGTCGACACCGTACAAGGCGATGTACGGCACTATGACCGTCCCCGCCCTCGCCGACCTCTACGAGGAGCACCGGCGCGGCCTCTTCGCCCGGAACATCCGCGACTCCCTCGACGAGAGCGACGTCAACTCCAAGATCAGGGAGACCCTGCGGGAGGAGCCCGAGCACTTCTGGTACTTCAGCAACGGCATCACCATGCTGTGCGAGGCGATCCAGCCGATCGGCCGGGCGCTGCCCGGCAAGGTGGGCAACTTCCAGCTGTCCGGCGTCAGCGTGGTCAACGGCGCGCAGACGGTGAGTGCCATCTACCGGGCCTTCACCGAGGACACAGGCGCGGCGCAGGACGGCCGGGTCCTGGTGCGCCTGATCTCCTTGGAAGACTGCCCGCCAGGCTTCGGCGACCAGGTGACCACCACAACGAACACGCAGAACCCGATCGAGGAGCGCGACTTCAAGTCGCTTGACCCCGGCCAGGTCAGACTTCGCGACGACTTCGCCATGCTCCTCAAGCGCAGTTACGTCATCAAGCGCGGCGAGACGGTCCCCGACCCAGCACACGGCTGCTCCATTACCGAGGCTGCCGAGGCGCTCGCGGCCGTCAGCCCGAACGCCCGGCTCGCAGCCGTGGCCAAGCGTGACGACAACCTCGCCGGGCTGTGGGAGGACCGCAACTACCAGGAGACCTTCGGCCCCGAACCGAACGTCTTCAAGGTCTGGCGCAGTGTCGAGCTGCTCCGTGAGGTCCGGGCGCAGCTGCAGCTCCTGCGCGAGGGGCTGGTCTGGCGCGCCGACGCGGCGGCCTTCTACGGCGACCTCCTGGTCACTCACATCGTTTACCGCCGCCTGGACACCCGGGCCATCGAGGACCCGGAGTGCGACTGGGCGACGGAGCTCGCCAAGGTGCCCGGCCTGGTCCGTGACTCCCTGTCCTGGGTGCTCGACGCAATCGACAACGAGTACGGCACGTCCAGCCACATCATCGCCGCCGTCCGGAACACGGAACGGATCGAGCGAGTGGTACGTGCGGCCCTGCGCAAGCTCGACTCCGAGGACGAGGCGCCGGCGCTCAACGAGGACTATCGGGTAGCTACGGCCGAGGCTCGGGGACGGAAGGTGAACGCAGTGACGACCTTGGTCGCCGCCGGCGAGATTGAGGAGGGCACGGTTCTGGAGTTTCGCCCGTACAGCAAGCCGGAGCGCCGCGAGATGACTGAGTGGCTGGCGGCGGATCCGCGGCGGGCCCAGGCGACGTGGAGCAACGAGGCAGGGCGTAACCCCTTGCAGTGGCACGCCGACGACGAGTGGTACTCGCCCAGTGGCCTCGCGCGGAAGATGCGCTTCGAGGCGTCCGGGGTGGACAGCTCGACGCAGGGCACGATCCGGTGGTTCGTGCCGGGTCAGGGGTCGCTGGACGAGCTGGCACTGGCGGTGCGGTTGCGGGAGGGCAACGAGCCGACGGAGAAGTGAGCGCGGCCAGAGGGGGAAGGGGCTGGGGGTGCCGCTGGCCCAGCCTCGTCATCCGCTTCCGCTCAGGCGTTGTCAGTGCTCCCTTGTAGGGTCCGGGGACACTGAACTGCGCTCCGGCCAGGCGGAACGCGCCTTGGGAGGCGGCCCTGGGGCCGTAGGATCACAGATGGCAACTGTCTGTGTTAGCGCACGCAAGGACCGCCCCGGGGCGCAGGCCCCTAGCCGCACCACCGAGCACAGGAAAGTAGCAACACGCCGATGGAGGAACTGACCTTGGACCTGGACATCCCGCAGCGGCCAAAGGAGGACGCGGAGCCTGTCGCGGAGGGCTCCGAGCCCAAGGTCACGGCCCTCAAGGAGGGCCAGGTTGTCGACTACATCTCCGGCGATGCGATCCCGGAAACGGCGAAGGAGAAGGTCCGGCAGCGGATCGCCCGAGCCCTGGTGCACGAGCACGGCATCGACCCCGGCGACATGCAGCGCGACTTCTCCGTCACGGTCAGTGAGGAGGGCGCCAAGCGGAAGCGGAGCAAGAAGGCCGACATCGCGATCTTCGAGTCCGGCGCCCCGCACACCACGGCGAACCTGCGGCGGGTCGTGATCTGCAAGCAGGAGCCCAAGCGCGGGAAGAACGTCGTCAAGCTCCGAGAGCCCGACCAGGCCCGGAAGGACCTGGAGGAGCTCCAGGAACTGATGGGCAACGAGGACCGCCCGCAGTGCGCGGACGGCATGTGGACCGACGGTGTCGACTTCTTCTTTCTCAAGAAGGTGGTTGGCGACTTCGGCGCCGACTTCGAGGACCGCAGCGACTGGGAGGTCGCCGACGGCACCCTCGGCAGCCGCACCGTCGCCTCGCACCAGCGGCTGCGCCAGGCCGACCCTGAGATGCTCAAGATTGCCTTCCGGCGCTGCCACAACTACATCCACGGCAACGAGGGCATGCCGAAGGACGCCGCTTTCTGGCAGTTCCTCTACCTGCTCTTCGCTAAGATGTACGACGAGCGGGTCAGCCACGGCTCCGTGCACGGCCGGTTCCGCACCGGTCTGAAGGAGATGTTCGACGCGAACGGCCGGGCGGCCATCAGCCAGCGCGTCAAGCTGCTCTTCGAAGACGTCAAGACCGAGTACAAGGACGTATTCAAACCCGCGGACGAGATCACTCTCTCCGACCGGGCGCTCGCCTTCATCGTCAGCGAGCTCGCCCCGTACGACCTGATCGGCACGGACGTCGACGCCAAAGGCCTCGCCTATCAGGAGCTCGTCGGCACCAACCTGCGTGGTGACCGCGGCCAGTACTTCACCCCGCGCGGCGCGGTCAACCTGATGGTCGAGATGCTCGACCCGAAGGAGGACGAGACCGTCCTCGACCCGACCTGTGGCACCGGTGGCTTCCTCCAGGCCACCCTCAAGCACCTGCACCACACCTGGAAGAAGGAGGCAGGCACGCTCGGCTTCCCGGACACGGAGGAGGAGCGGGAGCGGTACGGCGACAAGCTTAAGGAGTTCGCGGACGAGCACCTGTTCGGCTCCGACTTCGACCCGTTCCTGGTGCGTGCGACGACCATGGCGATCATGACGCTCGCGCAGACCACGGGGAACGTCTTCCACATGGACTCGCTCGCCTTCCCGCGGGGACACCTCTCGGGTGTGGAGGCGGCGAAGAAGAAGATCCCGCTCGACAAGCCCACCGTGGACGTACTCCTGACCAACCCGCCCTTCGGCGCGGACATCCCGGTCAGCGATGAGTCGGTGCTCGGCTCGTTCCGTAACGGGATCGCTCGGTCGTGGGGCCGCAACAAGGAGACCGGCGAGGTCGAAGCAAGCACGACCAGCGTGCCGTCGAGCATGGCACCGGAGCAGTTGTTCATCCAGCGAGCCATCGAGTGGGTCAAGCCGGGCGGACGGATCGGAATCGTCCTGCCGAACGGCATCCTGTCGAACCCGGGGCCGACGGACGAGGCGATCCGCCGGTACGTCCTGCGGAACTGCTGGGTTCTCGCAAGCGTCGAGCTGCCGGTGGAGACGTTCGTTGTCGACGCCAACGTCAACATCCTCACCTCGCTCCTCTTCCTGAAGCGCAAGACCCGGCAGGAGATCCAAAACCACGACCTCGGGACAGAGAAGGCGTACCCCGTCTTCATGGCCGTCGCAGAGAAGGTCGGCTTCGATCGGCGCGGCAACGACCTCTACAAGCGCGAGCCCAACGGGGAGATCGTGGTGGAGACGGAGGTTGTCATGGAGCGGCTCCGGATCCGGGGCAAGGAGGTGACCCGTCCGCTGACCCGAAGCAAGAAGGTCATCGACAACGACCTGCCGGTGATCGCGGAGGAGTACCGGGAGTTCCGGGCCAATTACCCAGTGCCGGGTGTGGACCCGCGCTCGGTGGATGCGGCAGGGACGGTGGCCGGGGCGTGAAGGTCGCAGAGCTGTCCAATCCGGTGAAGTCCGACTGGTTCGCGGACCAGGGACTTCGGCTGGATGCCTCGCCGTATGTGGCGGGGTCGATGAAGACGAAGAAGCTGCTGGAGCAGTTGCCGAGGACGCAGCCGCTAGCGAGTCTGACGGCGGGGCACAAGGGCGGAATTTTCAGCGGGCCCATGTTCCGGCGGGTCTTCCTTACCGATCCTAAGCACAGCGTGCCGTTCATCGGCACCAAGGACATGATGGCGGCCGACCTGACCGGGTTGCCCCGGCTGCGTAAGTCGGATGCGGAATCGCCAGCCCTGTCGTATCTCCAGCTCAAGCCTGGAATGACCTTGATCTCGCGCTCAGGATTTAACGCAGGAAGGCGGGCGTACGTCCGGCCCGACATGGGTGATTACTGGGCCTCGGAGGACATTGTCAAGGTCGAGCCCGATCCGGAGAAGATCAAATCCGGATATCTGTACGCTTTCCTGCTCAGCAAGTACGGCGAGTCGCTCGTGCGAGGGTCGGTGTACGGCTCGGCCGTGAAGCACGTCGAGCCGCACCACATCGCGGGGCTGCCGGTGCCGCGATTGGAAACGAAGCTCGAGGGTCAGATCCACGACCTGGTGGAAGAGTGCGCGCGGCTGCGCGCGGAGTTCCAGTCGTCCTCGGTCAGCGCGACGAAAGACCTTTTCACGAGTGTGGGGCTGCCGGAGCTGATCGATGTCGGATGGCATCAGCAGGAGCGGGACCTCGGGTTCAAGGTCGATGGGCTGAGCCCTGATTCCCTTCGGGCACTTAACTATTCTCCGCGGGCCCAAAATCTGGCACGACGGCTGAGCTCGGTGCCTGGAGAGTCGTTCGGGGAAGTGTGCACAGAATCCAGCTTGAAAATCGGGTCGCGATTCAAGAGGATCGACGTTGATTCCGCAAATGGCATTCGCCTACTCGGGCAGCGGCAAGTATTTTGGCTCCGCCCGGAAGGGCGGTGGATTAGCGCTGCTCAAGCGCCTAGTAATTCAAGCCTTCCGGATGAAACAATCCTAATTGCCGGACGTGGAACTCTTGGCGAAAGTGAGGTATACGGCCGTGCGATTTTCGTCACCGGATCTTGGTTGACGAATGCCTACAGTCAAGATTTCGTGCGGGTTTCGAGTGGGAATTCTGAAATTCCAGGAGCCTATCTTTTCGCGTTCTTCCGTTCTGCTGTGGCCTTCAGGCTGCTTCGTGCCATGAGCTATGGCGGAAAGCAACAAGGTTTCCTACCCAGTAAGCTCCAAGAGCTTCGCATCCCCCTCGCCCCCCCGGCCGACCGTGAGCGCATCGCCGCTATCGTCCGCCACGCCTATAAATGCCGCGACCAAGCCGACGTCCTAGAAGATCGGGCCCTCGCGCTGCTCACCACCGCCATCGAGGAGGCCGCCAGCTGATGAGTGCCAGGATCGTTGCTGTTGGGGAGGCCGTCAACGATGCCGAGCGGAGGGTGATCGCGCACCTGCGTGATCACGCCCCCGACGACTGGACGGTCCTGCACTCCGTCGAGATTCCGTACAACCGGAACGAACTGTTCGAGGTCGACCTCGTTGTGGTCACCGGGCACGCCGTGTACGTCATCGACGTCAAGGGCACCCGGGGCCGCATCGAGGTCGACGGCGGCCGTTGGCAGCCCTCTCACCGGGCGCCGTTCCGTTCCCCGCTGCCGAAGCTGCGCGGACACGCCAAGCAGATGAAGACGCTCCTGGAGACGGCCCACCGTCCGTTGTCCCGGCTCTACACGGACGCCCTCGTCGTCCTGCCCGCACCCGATGCCCTGCTCGTCGACCGGACACCCCACCAGCACGACGCCCGTGACACCGTCACCCTCCCGGACCTGATCGGCCGGCTCGCGGACGTGAGCCGCGTACCCACCTCGACCAACCGCTTCGACACGGACGTCTCCGCACACCACGAGCTGATCGTGCGTGCGGTGCAGGGTTCGTCCCGGCCGCCGTCGGGCCCCATGCGGTTCGGTAGCTGGGAAGTGATCGAGCGGCTGAGCGAGACGGGCCCGGAGGAGGGCGACGACGTCCACCGCGAGTACCGGGCGAAGAACGCCCTTGCGGTGCAGGGGTCGGGCACGGTCCGGCTCTCCGTCCGCAGGGCCGATCCGTACGCGCCGGAGGCCGAGCGGCTCCAGCAGCAGAAGCGGATCGGCATCGCGTACGAGGCGCTCGGCAAGTTGCCCTCGCATCCGAACATCGTCGGAGTGCGGGACTTTTTCGCCGACGAGGACAAGGACTCCTTCGTCACCGTCTACGACGACGTTCCGGGGCATGCCCTCGCCCTGCACCTGAACGGGGCCGCAGACCCGCTGACCGCCGACGCGAAGCTGCGGACGATCCGTCACATGCTGATGGGCCTGGCCCACGCGCACAGCCGCCTGATCGCGCACCGCGAGCTGAACCCATCCACCGTGCTGATTGCGCAGGACGGCCGGGCGACGCTGACCGGTTTCGAGTACGCGAAGACCGCGCAGCGCCGCGCCCACACGGTCATGCGGGAGGCGTACCAGGTCGCCGATCGCGCGTATCTGGCGCCCGAGTGCCATGCCGACCCGGCGGCGATGGGCATGAAGTCGGACATCTACGCGGTCGGTGTCATCGGGTTCCAGCTCCTCACCGGTGAGCTGCCGTTCACCTCCGCCACCGAGCAGGCCGACGCGGCAGGGCGGCTCCCTGCGCAGGTCCTCGAAGCCGCCGAGGTCCGCGTCGAGCTGGCCCACTGGTTGCAGAAGTTGTGCGCGACGGCTCCGGACGACCGGCCGACCGCCGTGGAGGCGCTGCGCCGCCTGGACCTGGTGATGGGAGCACGGAGGGCTCCGGCCCGGCGTATCGGCTCCTCGGCCGCAGTTCACCCGGCTCCTCCTCCGGCCTCCGCCGGGCAGCCCGTGCAGGACGGTCCGCGGGGCCCGGAGTTCTACCGTGACCTGCCGGCCGACCACCAGCTCGGTACGAAGTATCTGGTGCGCCACCGTCTCGGCCGTCCCGGCTCGTTCGGTGTGGCCTACCGGGTGTACGACACGATAAGGAGTGTCGACCGGGCGGTGAAACTAGTCCTGCGGGACCGGGACTCTGTCCTGGAGCGGCTGCGCCGCGAGGCGGGCGTCCTGGACCGGCTGCAGAACGCCCCGCACCCCAATGTGGTGTCGATGGTGGACGCGGACCGGCTGATGCCGCCGGACGAGTACCCATACCTGGTCTTCGAGTTCGTCGACGGCAAGGACGTCGCCGAAGTGATCCGTGGCGGCCGGATGGGCGCGGCGGACGTGCTGCGGCTCGCGATCGACACCGCGCGCGGGCTGCGTCACATCCACGAGCGCGGGGTGTGGCACTGCGACATCAAGCCGAGCAATCTGCTGTGGACCGACGACGGCGTCAAGCTGATCGACTTCGGGATCTCCAAGACCTCCGACTCCTCCGAGGGGCACAGCTACACCAGCCCCCGGTACAGCCCGCCGGACCTGGACCAGGTGCCCGCCGACGCCTCCGGCTACACCGACCGCGACCTGTTCGGCCTCGGCGTCACGCTGTACGAGGCGCTGACCGGCGGGCAGTACCCGTGGGAGGGAGTCGGGCGGCCCTCGCCCGGTGTGCCGCCGGTGGACCCGCGCACCGCGTTCAGCGGTTTCGGTGATCTGGCGCCCGGTTTCGCCGAGATCATGCTGCGCGCGATCTCCCCGTACCGGGCGGAGCGCTTCTCCACGGCCGAGGAACTGCTGCGCGCATTGGAGGCGCTGGAATCCGCGCGCGTCACCCCCGGACCGCTACCACCGGCTGTGGCCCCGTCGTCCTCGTCCGACCGGTCCGAACAGCCCCCGGCGCCATCGTCGGAACCGGGCTCCGGCCAGGAGCCGCAGGAGCCCGAGCCGAACACCAACCCGTTCGTGGTCCACCTCCAAACGCTGTACAGCCAGAGCCGCCGCAGCAACCGCGGCACCCGCGGCCTCGACCCGCACACGATGTCCGTGTACGTCGAGACGGCCCTGGACCGGGAGCTCGTGCCCGCACTGCGGGAAGGCCGGCACGCGCTGGTCGTGGTGACCGGTAACGCGGGCGACGGCAAGACGGCCTTCCTGGAGCGATTTGAACGCCAGGCGCACGAGCTTGGGGCCGAGTTCGGGCCCCGCCGGGCCAACGGCAGCGACTTCAGCCTGGAGGGGCATCGGTTCCGCACCAACCATGACGGCAGTCAAGACGAGGGTGAGATCAGCGGCGACGACGTACTGGACGAGTTCTTTGCCCCCTTCGCCGGGGCTGACGCATCGGCGTGGCAGGTCGCGGGGGAAACCCGGTTGATCGCCATTAACGAGGGGCGTCTGGTCGACTTCCTCAGCCACCACCACGACCGCTTCCCGCACCTTGCCAAGGTGGCCAACCTCGGCCTGGCGGGCCGGGACACCGGGCAGGCCGTCGCCGTTGTCAACCTCAACGCACGCGACGTCGCGGCTCGTTCCCTCGACGCCGACGGCGAACCGCAGAACGGCGAATCGCTCCTGGAGCGCATGCTCGACCGGATGACACACGACCGGTTCTGGGAGGACTGCGAGCGCTGCGACCTGGCCGCCACCTGCTACGCCCGGCACAACGCCCAGACCTTCCAGCACCCCGCCGCCGGTCCGCAGGCAGCGCGTCGTCTGCGCCGCCTTTACGAAGTGACCCAGCTGCGCGGAAGGCTCCACATCACCCTGCGCGATCTGCGCTCCGCGCTCGCCTACACCCTCACCTCGGGCCGCGACTGTGCAGAGATCCACCAGCTATACGCGGCCGGTTCCGGTCAGGAGATCCTGGACAGCTTCTACTTCTCCGCCCACCTCGGCGCCCCGGCCGCCGCCGATGGCAGTCCGCGCGAGCGGGACCGACTGCTGACCCTGCTGCGCGAGGCCGATGTGGCGGCGCTCCCGCAGCCGCAGCTCGACCGTCGTCTGGACTACGCCGGGCTCCTGGAGGACCGGGCGCTGGTCGCGGTCGACGGGCGTGGTGACCGTGATCGCGTACTGCTGCGCGGCGCGTTCGAGCAGCTCGGCCGGTCGGTCACCGAACGCGTCTCCCAGGCCGCGGCCCACCGCCACTACGTGGACGCGGCCCGCCGCCTGCTCTACTTCGAACTCCACGACGAGGATCGTGCGGAGCGGATGCTGCCGTACCCGTCGGTGCTGAACTTCATGGCGCTGTTGTCCAGCGCAACGCAGACGGGCACCAAGGATCGGGATCGGATCCTGCGGGCGCTCAACCGTGGTGAGGGACTTGTGGCACCCGAGCGGATCGGCGACGCCCTCGCGCTGAAGGTGCGCGACGTACCTGGCGGCACCATCCGTACCTTCCGCCGCTTTCCCGCAGAAGGGTTCCGGCTCGAACCAGGTAACGCGGCGGCCTCGCCGTACATCGAGTCGGGGCGCACCTCGCTGCGGCTGAGCTACCGGGATCCGGCCGGCAGCCAGGGCGGCACGGCCGAACTCGACATCCGGCTCGACCTGTTCGAGCTTCTCCAGAGGTTCGAGCGCGGCTACCGGCCGTCCGTGACCGACCTGCAAGGGCAGCAGCTCGCCCTCGCCGTGTTCAAGAACCGGCTGGCGGCCGTGCCATACCAGGAGATCCTGCTCACTACACACGGACACGACCTGCGACGGATCCACCGCACTGAGGACTCTGTCCTGCACATGGAAGAACTGACAGCACGGTCCGGCGACGACCACAGCGGGGCGGACGGCGACGGTCCGGCTGTCGTGGGCACTGCGGTCGGCATCGCACGGGACGCCGCGAGGGCGGAGGAGACGACATGGCGCTGAGCGGTTCCTTGGGGACGTTTCACCACCCCGGCATCAGCCGGCTCGACTACAAGACACTGGACATGGACCGTGTCCTGACCGGGCTGCTCGCGCGTCTGTGGCATCAGGGCATGCCCAGCAAGATCAACCGCTCCAACGAGCTCAAGGTCGACGTCTTCGTCAAGCTGTTCCTGGACCACCCGGAAGTCTTCGATGGCTTCGACCGGGAGACCACCACCCGGTGGGCCTCCACCCATCTCCTCGACATGGTCAACCGGGGCAGGGCCACCGAGGCTGTGGCTGGCCCCAGGCCGCTGCACGGTCTCACGTACCGGTTCCGCAACAAGCGCAAGTCCCGCCCGTACGGGGCCGACGAGCAGCTGTACGAGATGCTCGCCACCGACGAGGGGGTCTTGGACCAGCTCCGCGAGTTCTTCTTCTCCGACGTCGACCGCGCCACTGCGGAGATCACCCCGGGGACGGACACCGACGTGGAGACCCAGGCGCTGCTCCACCTGGTGGAACAGGCGGGTGGACAGATGCGGGACCGGGCCGACACCA
Source organism: Streptomyces sp. NPDC004732 (assembly GCF_040609235.1). Taxonomy (NCBI): domain Bacteria; kingdom Bacillati; phylum Actinomycetota; class Actinomycetes; order Kitasatosporales; family Streptomycetaceae; genus Streptomyces; species Streptomyces sp. NPDC004732. The sequence goes on along the minus strand of NZ_JBEXJR010000001.1, from coordinate 865,226 downwards.
CCCGCCCCCGCACCCCCTACCCCGCCCTGTGCGCCGAACCGGCCCGCCAGCTGTGCCGGGACGTACTGCGGCTGCTTTACCACCAGGACCACATGCCCCGGACCGTGCTCGTGGATTACCTGAAGATCCTCTTCGCCTTTCACCTGGCCCTTTACCATCTGCGGATGATGAAGCTGCTGCCCGCCGTGATCGAGGCCGGATCGGCGCCCGCCACCTGCCGGACCGGGCATCAGGACACGCCTACGGCGGACCGCTGCCCGCACCGCGTCCGACTCTTCGTCGACGTCGAGGGTGTGCCCGGCACCCCGGCGGCCGCGCTCGCCGAGCGCAGCGCCAGCATTTGGTACGGGCGGATCACACGTTTCGTCCAGGCGACCTATCAGATCAAGAAGCTCGACGAGTTCTCCGAGGACCTCGTCAAGAGCCAGAAGCTGACCCCGCCCGTCGGCCGGAACTACTTCACCCCGGCCGAGGTCCTGCGGCGCCTCTCCACCCATCCCAAGGAACGCGAGGCGTTCTTCCTCCAGCGCGCCACCCGCGTACGGGACGAGGAGAAGGACCTTCCCTCGGAGCTGAAGCAGATCACCCAGCTCGGGCTCAACGCCTTCGACGAGTACATCGAGATGCTGATGCACTACAAGGGGAGCTACTACCGCAGCTACTTCATCGACTGCCTCGACTCGATGCTGCTCAAGCACCGGCCCGGTGCCCTGCTCGCCCAGCCTCGCGGCAGACGCGACAGCGCCGTCCGGCGATTCGTCCTGGACGCACGCCTGCTCGAAGTGCTTCTCCAGGTGTCGCTCCTGAGGGAGGGCGACGACGACACCGGCAATCTGCGCACCGCACCCATGCGTGTGGACGAGTTCCTCACTCTCCTGCGCGAACGGTACGGACTCCACATCGACCAGCTGCCGGACGGCGACGGCTTTTCCGGCGCCCACCTGGACAACCAGGCCGCACTGCGGGCCAACGCGGCGGCCTTCCTCAACCGACTGCGCGAGATCGGCTACTACCAGGACATGTCGGATGCCTATCTGACGCAGACCATCACCCCCCGGTACACCATCGGGGCTGCGACGACGGGGGCGACGGCCTGATGAGCAGCACCAGTACCGGTCTTGCGGAGCCCACCGCGAAGGACCTCCGCGAAGCCCTCGAAGGCGTCCTCGTCCCGCGCCTCGCCAAGCTGGTCGGCGAGAGGGGAGCCGGGCACTGCATGCGGGTCACCGAGGTGGAGACCGAACTCGCGGTCTCGCTGGTCCGCCGGCTTCGGGGAGCACTCGGGCCAGCCGCCACGGTCTGCGTCCTGGGCACCGCCGAAGACCTCGCTCCCGAACAGCCGCACCACGACACCGTCGTCACCAGCACCAAACTGGTCGAACTCCGCAACCGCACCGAAGGTGACGACGGGAACGGGAACAGCCTGCCCGGACCACTCCTCGTCTTCGTCCCTCCGGGCGCTCGGGTCAGCGCCGAGGACTCCTTCGGTATCGCGACCTTCGAGGAAGTACCCCTCAGCGACGCCTACGCGCAGCTGGCCGACCACCTTCTCGACCAAGTACCGGACCGGCTGCGGCCCGGCGTCGACGAGCTGCTCGCCGTACTCCGTGACCGGCCCGGACACGGGACGGGCGACCGGGCCGTCGCCCTGTACCTGCTGACGCTCCGGACCAACGACTACCGCGACCAGGTCGCGGGGGCCGCTGTCTACCATTTCGGCCTCGTACCCGACTTCGAGCTGTACGCCGACCCGTCGCTCGTCAAGGATCGGGCCGAGCGGAACCGCAAGCTGGTCGACAAACTCACCATCTCCAGCCGCTCGGAGCGCCAACGCGTCCTCGATCTGGGGCTGACCGACGCGGACTTCGCCGGCAAGCTCGCGGGATTCGCCACCCGCTGCGGCCTGGAGGACCCGGCGACATGGACCCGCCGTATCGTCGTCGACCGGGAGAACTGGACTCTCTCCTTTGGGAACTGGCGCGTCGACGAACGGCGCCGCGCCTCCGTCTCCATCGAGGTACGCGAACTCGGTCTGCCTGCCGCCGGAGACAACGCCGAGGAGCTACAGGCCCACCCGGCACTCGAAGCCATCGTGGGGCAGCCCTACCTGCTCGCCGGGGACAAGGGCGTCCGCGACCTCACACCCCGGTTCACCATCAAACCGTCCCCGCTCAAGGTGGAGGGTCTTGACCGCTTCCGCGTGGAGATCGTCTCGGAGAGCGGCGGGCCAATCGGTCGGATCGCCCACGTCACCAGGGGGACGCGGGCCAAGCCCGATTACAAGGCGCCGCTGCGCCGCCTGAACAAGATTGACTGGCAGGAAGGGTGGCACTACGTCAGAATCACCCCGCTCGACGCCTCCGGTGACGCTCTCGATATCGCCCCTGGTGCGCACGGGCTGCCCGGGGGCGAGAGCGAACGATTCTACGTCGTCCCCGAGGGAGAGGTCGAGGAGCCACCGGAGCGTAGCGCCGGGCGCTACGACGGCATCACCCAAGCGCTGCGATCACTGCAATTCGAGGCGCTGGCCGCCGGGGACGATCCGGCCCGTGTCACGCTGACGGACGTCCGTTGGAAGTCCACTTCGGCGCGCAGCCCCCTGCGCGTCCTCAACGCCCGCATCCACACGGCGGGAAGCGCAGAGATCCGGCTCTCCCCGCTGCTCGTGCAACTCCAGCAGGACCTACTCGCCCGCCCTCATGACACTTCCCTGCGCCGACTAGTACTGCGCCTCGACGGTATTAGCGAGGCCCCGGAGGGGAACGAGGAGGACCTGTCCCTCGCCCTGACCGGGCGGGCCGCCGAGGCTTACGACCGCTTTCTCGCGACGCGCCACGCCTATTTCGCCGCCCTGTGCGGCCAGGCGGGAGACCCGGCCGATACCGATCAGCTCCTGGTCAGCGAGGCTATCGACTTTGAGGTGGTCCGGGACGAACTGGTCACCTACACCGAGGCGTACGCGGAACTGGTGGAAGCCCAGTCGCTTCAGGCCGAGCGGGCCGGTGACGGCACCCGGGGCGCCGCGCTGGTGGCGCTGGCCCGCATCCAGCAGACCGACTGCGCGGCCGTCACCCTTACTGACGGTCTCGGCGGGCGCGACACCGTCCTGCTCGTCTCCCCGACGCACCCCCTCCGCGCACTCTGGCTGGCGACCTGGTCGGCCTTGGGCAGGGACTGGGCCGCGCGCCTCGCCGGCGAGGAAAAGCGACGGGTCATCGCCACCCGCGACTCCTTCCTCCAAGCCCTCTCGCCTTTGGGCTTCCCGTTCGCCGTCCCGCGCCAGGACGGCAGGCTCATGACGGCCGCTGACAACCTCACCCCGTACTGGGCTGCCTACCTGCCCAGCGAGACCGCCGATCCCCGTGGCCTGCTTGGCCGACTCACCACCGCGCTGCACCTCCCGGCCGTCGGGCCCCGCGCCGCAGGCGGATCCGGTGCGTTGTCCGGTACGGCGCTCGCCGACCGGATCGAGCGGTACGTACGTCTCCACCCGTACGTCCGCACCCTGGTCATGAACATCGTCAACGCCGGCCGGGCCGAGATCGTCACCGACGCCCTTCTTGAGCTGCAGCGCCGCACCCCCACCCGGGACCTCACCTACGACATTCGGCTGTGCGTGTCCGACCCGGAAGCCCCCGAGTCCGGTGCGGCGCTGGGTGAACTGATCAGCGCACAGAGTCAGTTCACCTCCACCGAGGCGGAGGCGTTCCTGCACGCCGCGGAAGGCACCCGGAGCGCGAAACTCGTCTACTCCGTTCGCTCGGTGGAGGAGTTCAGCGAACCCGGAGCCGAGTTCGACGCCCATCTGACCGTGCTCATCGACGCCTTTGGCGGGGAACAGCACGGTTCCGTCACACGCCACGACATAGCGCACGCCCCGGTCCACGGCCTGGTTCAGCCGACGTCCTCCACGTACGAGGACAACGAGCAGCAGATCGTGTGGCGGACTATGCCACGCCACGGCGTCGCTCTGCCCGCCGAGGACGCGGAGGACCTTGCCACTCTCCTGGGCCGGCTACCCGGACTCCTCGCCGGCGCTGCGGCCAACGTCGCCACCGCGGGACAGGCGCCGCGCCATGTGCCGTGCACCGTCCTTTCCCTGGACAACACTGACCGGGCCCTGCTCTACCAGGCCCACGAGGTCGGCGACTGGGTCGTCACCATCGACAGGACCCTCGGCCTGGAGTACTTCGACCACGCCGGACAACGTGACCGACCCGAGTACGTCATCGACTACGCGCCCTCGCTGGACAGCGGTCTCGGCCACCAGATCATGGTCAGTTCGAACTCGGTCGACGAACTGCGTGCCCTGCTCGGGCCGACTGCCCAGCAGCATGGCCTCGACGTCGAACAGCGCCACCTCAACACCTTCTTCGAGCAACTGCGCCTGCTCTCCGGCAACCTCGCCTTCAAGCTGGCCTCCACCGCCCCCACACAGCGCACCGAAGTACTCGGCCTCGCCCTGGCCCGCCTCTACCTGGACTACCAGGACGCCCTGAACAACCAGATCATCGTCCCCCTGGACGCCCACCCCGAGCTGTACGCCGAAGTCCGCCGCCAGGCCCGGGAACTGGGCGACGCCCTCACCTTCCAGCGCAGTGACCTCGCCCTGTTCCACCTAGACGCGCGGACCCGGACCATCACCTGCCGCCTCGTCGAGGTCAAGTGCTACACCGCGCTCGACGACATCGGCGCATACCAGCGCCTCAAAGCCAAGGTCACCCAGCAGCTCGGACGGAGCCAGACCGTGCTCACCGAGTCCTTCGACCCGGGCCACACCTCCCCGGACCGGGTGGACCGGCCGGTCAAGAACCTGGCACTCGGCTCCCTGCTCCGCTTCTACCTAGAGCGGGCGGCACGCCACGGGACCATGGGGCAAGCCCCCAGGAAGGCGGCCCACGCCCTGCTTGACAACCTTGATGACGGCTACGCCCTCCACTTCACCCGCAGCGGCCTGATCTTCGACCTCGCCCGCGAGGGAACCGACCGCGAACTCGACGACGAGGTGGAGTTCCACCGCATCGGTAGAGATCTGATCACCGAGCTGATCAATGCGATTCCCACTGTTCGGCCGGGTGTACCCGTGCCCACGGACCTAGCCGTTGAGGAGCAGGAGGAGGACGGAGCGGTCACCGCTCCCACCCTGGCACTGTCGCAGTTGGCTGTGCCACGGCTCTCCGATGCCGAATTCCGGGCACCTGACGTACAAGACGAGCGGGATGCCCAAGATACTCAGGAGGAAGACTGCGGGCAGGCCGGTGGAGGCAAGGCAGTGACCCTCCTCGACACGGACGAGGTCGCGAACGGCAACGAGACCACGCCACTCACCGCACCTGAGCGTGCGGGCCGTGAGACAGGTCCGGCCCAGTCCGTGGCAAATTTGACCGTGCCTGGTGCCGACGTGGAGGGGGCGGACCCGGCGTCTCCTTCTTCGGAAGGAACCTCATCGGCTGCTTCTCCTCCGGGCGGTACCGGAAATCCGCTGCGGACGGGCACCGTCGCTGAAAGTCAGGGCTTCCATGAGTCGCCGACTATCGATGCCCAGCCCACCTCTGTCACACCGGGATCGGCTTCACCAGGGGGCCTCCCCGAGATCTTCCTCGGCGTCACCCGCCCCTCCCTGCAACACGGTGTACTCGGCGAGGTAGCCGGCCGGAAAGTCGCGGTCGATCTCGACGAAACCCACACCATCAGCCTCTTTGGCGTACAAGGAGGCGGCAAGAGCTACACCCTGGGCAGCATCATCGAGATGGCTTCGCTGCCCGCCCCGCCGGTCAACGAACTTCCCCGCCCTCTCGCGACCGTGGTGTTCCACTACAGCCGCACCATGGACTACGCACCGGAGTTCACTTCCATGGCGCGCCCAAATGTTGACCAAGCGCAGCTCCAGGTCCTGAAGGAGCGCTACGGAGCCGAACCCCAAGCGCTGTCGGACGTGCTGCTGCTTGCCCCCGCCGACCAAGTCGCCGACCGGCGACGGGAATTTCCCGGTATCGACGTCCAGCCGCTCGCCTTCTCCTCCGCCGAACTCCAGGCATCCCACTGGCGCTTCCTCATGGGAGCGGTTGGTAACCAGTCAACGTACATCCGGCAGCTGACTCGCATCATGAAGTCGAACCGCAACAACCTGAATCTCGGCGTCATCCGGCAGGGCGTGGCCGATTCCGGTATGCCCGACCACGTTAAGCAACTGGCCCAGGAGCGGCTCAATCTCGCCGAGGACTACATCGACGACAATGCCCGGCTCACCAGCCTCATCCGGCCCGGCCGACTGATCATTGTTGACCTCCGCGACGAGTACATCGAGAAGGACGAAGCACTCGGTCTTTTTGTCGTCCTGATGCAGCTCTTCGCTGAGGCGCGCAGCGGGGACGAACACTTCAACAAGCTGGTCGTCTTCGACGAAGCGCACAAGTACATCGACAGCCCGGACCTGGTCGCCGGCCTAGTCGAGACCGTCCGCGAGATGCGCCACAAGGGAATGAGCATCTTGGTCGCCAGCCAGGACCCGCCCTCTGTACCGATCTCCCTAATCGAACTCTCCGACCACGTCATCCTGCACAAGTTCACCTCGCCGGCCTGGTTGAAACACCTCCAAAAGGCGAACAGCGCCTTTGCTAGTCTGCGCTCTGAGCAGATGGCGCAGCTTCAGCCCGGCGAGGCGTATGTGTGGGCGAGTAAGGCCACTGACCCGGCGTTCACTCACGGAGCCGTCCGCATGCGATGCCGTCCTCGGGTGACCCGGCATGGCGGAGGGACGAAGACGGCAACAGGCGGACAATAAGCTGTCAGCACGTTGTCCAGAATCGGATCAGCCCGGCCCGCGCGAAGAAGTCCGCCGCGGAGGCGGAGAACGAGAAGTTGCGGCATCAGGTGGAGCGGCTGGAGGGCGGCCTGCCACGGAGCAAGGCCGCCCTCCAGATGATGGCAACAGCTTCGCGCTCTTGGGAATGATCTCTGAGAGCGTGACTGAAGCCTGCTGTCGGCGCTGTCGTGGGCAGTGCGTTCACCGGCCTTGGACGCCACGTCCGCGGAGTGGTTCAACGCGTACATCGCTTACTGTAAACATGAGTATCGGCACTCGGACATCGGCTGGCACACCCTCATAGGCGCCGACCCGTGCCGACAACACTCTCCAGTGGGTCCTCTTAATGGGACATCCGCCCACCTGGCGAATCGTCAACCGAACGCTGGCCACAGCACGGCTCCCGTCGAGCATGCCGTCGCATGCCTGCAGGCAAGGCGAACTTCAGCGAGCCTCGGTGCAGCCCGAATTCAACGTACCAATCGAGCAGGCGCTTAGAAGGCACCTGCTCTGTCTTCGTACTTCCTGGCCGCCAAGGTGCAGGTATGGGTAGGTTCGCGCAGATTCGCCAACAGCAGACACATTGAGTCCCATACGGACTGGATTAACTCGGCGAAGGAAGCAAACCTAGAGCGGTCCTCGGGAAGCGGAACCTGTCCTCTGAGCAGTAACCGGGTCCGCGAGGGGTGCGTCGCGGGCGCAACATAGCCGACGATCGCCGGTTGGCCAAACCGGCGCTTCTCCAGACCATTGAATGACCAGGGGGCGCTGACGCGTCCCGATGTCTCGTGTGAGGAATCAAGTAGCTTGTCGCAGCTCGCAATAGATGAATCGTCCTTGCTCTCTGTGGACCGCGTCCGTGCCCTCCTGGAATGGGTTCGGGAGGAATCTCTGGGAGCTATTTACCCCTTCTTCGTCTCCATGGCGAGCACTGCGCTGTCGCCGGGTGAAGCTGCCTCGGTTCGGGTGCACGACGTGACGCTCCCGGACGGGGAGTTCGGGGAGGTGCTGGTCCGTTCCGGCGAGGGTCGAAGGGTCCCTCTCACGCCGGAAATCGTGGGTGTGCTGAGGCGCTGGATCGACCGCGCGGGCCTGAAGGCTGGAGATCTGCTGTTCTCCGGTGAGCAGGGCGGGCCGTTGCCGTCCTGCGAATACAGGAGGGTGTGGATGTTGGCTCGCCAGGCGGTGTTGAGTCCGGCCGAGGTCCGAGCGGGTGTGGGGGAACAGGTCTCCAGCCTGCGTGATTCCTCTCTGGACGCCTGGCTGAAGGCGGGTGTTCCTGTGTGGGGCGTTGCCGAGTGGGCTGGTGTGAGCGCGAGTTGGATCGCGCTGCGGTACCCGCATCGCTTCCGGCTGGAGGACGTCGAGGTCGACTGGGATCACTTGGAAGAGATCCTGAGCCTTCCGAACACCGCAAAGCGGTAAGTTCCGTTCATGTGCTCGGACTTACGGTCCGAGCAAGGGCCCTCCGGCCGCACAAATCCCCGAACGTCGGCGGTCCACGCCTCGCCGCGGCGGCGACCCTGTCACGTGACTCAAGCCCCTGAGCGATATGGTACCACTGCCCTGACAGGGCTGGTAGACCCTCGCCCTGGACCGCGGGCAGTCCCGCTCGACTAATTCGTCGGCTTGGTCATCCCATCCCTGTTTCCGAGGACCGCGCATGCCTGCCCGTTTGCTGTCCATCCCCGCTGTCGCCGCCGCCCTGGATGTCGACCGCCGCACCGTCTACCGCTTCATCGCCGCCGGAGATCTCTCCGTCGTCGACCTACGCACCGGGACGGAACGTTCCCGCGTTCGTGTCCCTGCTGCCGAGCTGGAGGAGTTCATCGCCAGGAGGCTGGTTGTTTCCCCGCGCCCTCGTCGCTGATCTCTCACCCCAAGTCCGGCGCTCACCGTTTCCGAACGAAGGAGTAGTACCGCGTACCTGCGCAAGTTGAAGTCCGGCAAGTGGCAGGCGACCGTTCGTAACCGGGCCGGAGACCGGTTCAGCGAGTCCTTCCCTCTCAAGGCCCAGGCGCGAGCCTGGGGCATCGAACCAATGATGCCTGATCTGCTGTTTTGCGCACAGCCGTCCAGGCCGACACTATTTCGATGACTCACCATGTGGAGTGCGTGGCGATTTTGGAGCCTGCCGCTAAGGGCGCCTGACCTGCAGGTTTGAGTATCGCCGCGCCGGGCCCGGGGGAGCTCGGCGGGCGGCTCAGCCGCGCTGGGTGCGGATGAGGTCGCGGTACCACCCGAAGGACGCCTTCGGGGTGCGGACCTGGGTGTCGTGGTCGACGTGGACGAGGCCGAAGCGCTGGTGGAAGCCCTCGGCCCATTCGAAGTTGTCGATCAGGGTCCAGGTGAAGTAGCCGCGTACGTCGACTCCTTGGGCCACGGCGGCGTCGACGGCCTGCAAGTGGGTGTTCAGGTAGTCGATGCGGTCGAGGTCGAGGACGCTGCCGTCCGCGTCGACCACGTCCTCGGACGAGCAGCCGTTCTCGGTGATGTGGATCGGCGGGAGCGCCGGGTAGCGCTCCTTGAGGCCGACGAGCAGTTCCCGTAGACCGTCGGGGACGACGGGCCAGCCGAAGGCGGTGCGGCGGTAGCCCTCCAGGGGGACATCCTCGAAGGGCAGCCCTTCGCCTTCGGATGTCGGCGCCTGTATCCGGGTCGGGTTGTAGTAGTTGATGCCGAGCGCGTCCAAGGGAGCCGAGATCAGTTCGAGGTCGCCGTCCTGGACGGAGCCGCCCAGGGTGGCGTCCGCGCCGTAGGCCGACAGGTCGGGGTAGGCGCCCGTGAGGATCGGGTCGTTGAACAGGCGGTTGTGCAGGGCGTCGTAGGCGCCCGCGGCGGCGATGTCGGCGGGTGCGTCCGAGGCGGGCCGGACCGGGGTGCAGTTGTTGGCGATCATCACCTGGAGGCCGCGCGCCCGCAGTTCTCCCAACGCGAGGCCATGACCCAGGAGTTGGTGGTGGGCCACGGGGAGGCAGTCCAGGAAGAGGGTGCGGCCCGGTGCGTGGGTGCCGAGTCCGTAGCCCCAGACCGTGTGGATGAACGGCTCGTTGAGCGTGATCCACTTCTGGACGCGGTCACCGAGCCGGTCGGCCATGAGGGCGGCGTACTCGGCGAAGCGGTACGCGGTGTCGCGGTTCAGCCAGCCGCCACCGTCCTCCAGGCCCTGTGGGAGGTCCCAGTGGTAGAGGGTCGGGACGGGCTCGATGCCGTGTGCCAGCAGGCCGTCGACCAGTCGGTCGTAGAAGTCCAGACCCTGCGGGTTGGCCTCGCCCGTGCCGGTGGGGCGGATCCGGGGCCAGGCCACGGAGAAGCGGTAGCCGGTGAGGCCCGCCTCGGCCATCAGCGCGATGTCCTCCTCGTACCGGTGGTAGTGGTCGCAGGCCACGTCACCGGTGTGCCCGTCGCGGACCGTGCCGGGGCGGGCGGTGAAGGTGTCCCATACCGAAGGGCCGCGGCCGTCCTCCTTGGTGGCGCCCTCGATCTGGTACGACGCCGTCGATGCGCCCCAGATGAAGTCCGCGGGGAGATGGTTCAGTGTCACGTCTGGCCTCCTGAAACATGAGCGTGGCTCACGTTAGCTGCTCGGAGTGGGATGATGGAAGCGTGAATCAAGACCGCAACGCAGGGGCGCTGCGCAGGATGCCGGTCCAGAAACGCAGCGCCGAACGCTTCGAACGACTCCTCGACGCCTGCGCCCAACTCCTGGACGAGATCGGCTATGCCGCGCTGACCACCAAGGAAGTGGCCCGCAGGGCCGACGTGCCCATCGGCACCCTTTACCAGTTCTTCTCCGACCGGGAGGGGCTGATCGGTGCGCTCGCCGTCCGCAACCTGGAGTCGTTCTTGGCCCGGGTCGAGGGCCGCCTCGAGCGCGAGACACCCGACGACATCCCGGGCATCGTGGACGTCACCGTCGACGAGTTCGTCGCCATGCGCCGGACGATCACCGGGTTCGGCGTGGTCGACTTCGGCGCAGTGGGACAGGACCACGTCCTCAACCCGTCCCTGGACAACAACACCGCGGTCGCCGGTCGACTGCGTTCACTGACCGCTTCCCTGACCGGAGTCCAGGACGACGCCGAGCTGGAGATCACCATCCGAGTGGCGCTGGAATGCGCGGACAGCGTGCTGCAACTGGCCTTCCGTACCGACCCGCAGGGCGACTCCCGGCTGATCGCCGAGTGCAAACACGTCCTCAACAGCTATCTGGCCGACCGGATCCGGTGACAGCCGCCGACGGGGCCAGCCTGCCTCGGGCCAGCCCGCCTCCGGCTTCTGAGCACCGCTGCCAAGCCCCTGGCGGCCGAAAACCGGCCGGGGCCGGTCGGATCAGGAGAGCTGATCCGACCGGCCCCGGCCCTGGGCGCCGCCTCATGGGCGGCTCAGTCCGCGTAGACGCCGACCTCGCGCAGTGAGAGGCCCCACTTGGTGCCGCGCTCCAGCCCCTTGACGCGTACGTAGCGCGCCTGGGTCCGGTCGAAACGTGCCGTGTCCAGGCCGCCGTCACCGGCGGTGGTGGACCAGGCCGACTGCCAGTCCGTGCCGTCCTGCGACAGCTCGACGCGGTACGACTTCGCGTACGCCGCCTCCCAGTCGACGGTGACGCGCTTGACCGGCTTCGCGGATCCGAGGTCGATCTGGAGCCACTGGTCGTCCTTCCACTCGCTGGCCCAGCGGGTGTCCTTGTCTCCGTCCACGGCCTTGCCGGGCGCGAAGCTTTCGAACGGGTTCCACCACTCCGAAGAGGATGCGGTGGCGGCCGCGCCCGAGGCCAGGTTCTTTCCGAGTTCGTGCTTCTCGGAGTTGCCCCAGGTGCTCAGGTAGGACTCGGCACCCGAGAAGAGGTCGTCCACGACCTCCTTGCCGCCGACGTTGCGGATGTCCTCGATCCAGTCCGGGACCATGCCGTAGTGCGCCGCGCCATCGGTGTTGAAGTTCCAAGTGCGCTCGCCGGTGGTCTGCTTGTCGACCACCGAGCCGCCGTCCGTGCTGCGGAAGGGGTACTTCACCGGGTTGGGTGCGTCCCCGCCCCGCGGGGCGGGCCAGCCGCCGAGACCATTCATGTCGGTGCCGTAGCCGTAGCCGACCTTGTACTTCTCCCGCAGCGCCGCCTTGCTCTTGGCCTCGTCGCTGAACGGCCCCGCGACGCTCATGTACTGGGCGGCGAACCCGCCGAGCTTGTAGAGCCGCTCGGTCCATCCCGAGTCCATCCAGCTGTGCGAGGAGATGACGCCCGGATACGCCTCGGACTCCAGGACCTCGAAGGCCTGGTCCGCGGCCTTGACGCTCATGTGGTCCAGCTCCAGCATCATGTGACGCTTCATCATGCCGCGTACCGCGTACTCGCCCAGGCCGGTGAGGCCGCGGACGTTGCACTGCGCACCCGAGGCGTACGAGGGGACGGAGACTCCCTTCGGCAGCCGCTTCTCGGCCTCCGCCGCCGTCGCGTTGCCGATGGGGTTGTCGTGTTGCGGGCCGCGGCAGGTCTCCGTCTTCCAGAAGGTGCCGGTCGACAGGAACTGGCCGACGTTGATGGCCGTGCCGAGCGTGCCGGAGTCGAAGCGCACCCCGCACAGGGCGTTGTCGAACTTGTGGCACAGGAACATGCTGCTCACACCCAGCTTCTTCAGCTCGTCCAGGCCGCGGTCGATGTCCTCCTTGCCGCACTGCGCCTTGTCCAGGATCTGCTTGCAGCCGAACGGCTCGGAGGTCTCCACCCCCAGGACGACGGCCAGCTTGCCCTGCTCGACGACCTCACGGGCCTGCGTGCTGCTGGTGACGATCCGGAACCAGCCCTTGCCCGGGCCGCCGTACATCTTGTCGACGAACGCCTGCATCTCGTACGACTTCTTCGCCTCGAGACGGATGGCGTCCATCTCGTCGCAGCCGCGGTCCTTGAAGAAGTAGATCGAGCAGATCACGCCGTTGGTCACCAGGTCGTTGACGAGCACCCGCTGACCGCCGCGCCAGGCCCGCTCGATTCCCGCGTAGTAGTTCTGCTGGTGGGTCAGCGAGTCGTGGGCGGGCCAGTCCTTGAACGTGGGCCACCCGTTGGGGTCGTGCTTGCCGTCGCCGCCCTTGGTGATCATGTCGAAGATGGCGCCCGTGCCGTCGGGGTAGTGCTCGGGGCAGTCCTTGAGCGCGTCGGCGACGCCCTGCTCCGAGAACGGCTTGCCGCAGAGCAGTCGGCCGCCGAAGCCCTCGTTGGACATGATGTGGTCGTGGGCGTCGACGAAGCCCCGCACCTTCCCCTGGGAGTCGGTGCCCTTGAAGGGCTCACCTGTGACGCCGACCTGCGCGTCGGGTGTGGGCCGCGCGGTCGGGTTCCACCAGCCGGGGTCGGGTTCCGCCGCAGAGCTCGGCATGGTGCCGAGCAGCAGGGTCATCGCGGTGAAGAGCAGGAGAGCCACCGTGAGGGATCTACGCCTTCGGCGTGGAGGGTGAGCGATGTTCATCGCCGTGATCCTTAAATGTGAGGGGTGCTCATGTTTGGCTCACACGATAGGGATACGGATCCGCAAGGCCAACCCCCTGACGGCGGCTATCGCCGGGAAAGGGGAATGGGTGCAACGGTCTTCGCTTCGACGGAGCCTGATGGTGGGTCAGCGACGGCCCGGCGGGACCAGCCCGGCCTCGTACGCGGAGATGGCCGCCTCCACCCGGTTGCGCGCGCCCAGCTTCGCGAGCACCGCGCTGACGTGCGCTTTCACCGTGCCCTCGACGAGGTGCAGCCGCCCGGCGATCTCCGCGTTGGACAGCCCCGCCCCGACTCCGGCCAGCACCTCGCGCTCACGTTCCGTGAGCCGCTCCAGTGAGCGGTGGGGGTGTGCGGCCCGGTGCGCGCGCAGCCCGGCGATGACCCGGGCGGCGACCCGCGGGGACAGATAGGCCCCGCCCGCGCCCACCGCTCGTACCCCGTTGAGGAGTTCCCTCGGGTCGTCCGCCTTCAGCAGGAAACCGTCGGCGCCCTCTTCCAGGGCGCGGGTGACGTACTCGTCCTGACCGAAGGTCGTCAGCATGATCACACCGACCGCCGCGGACTCCTTGTGGAGGCGCGCCGCCGTCGTCAGCCCGTCCAGGCCGGGCATCTGGATGTCCAGCAGGACCACGTCCGGCCGGTGCAGCCGGGTCAGCGCGATGGCCTCGTGCCCGTCACCCGCCTCGGCGACCACTTCGACGTGCGCGTCCCGGGCGAGGATGGCCCGCACCCCCGCCCGGACCATCGCCTCGTCGTCGGCCACCAGGACCCGGAGGGGCCGACTGCCCGGTGTCGTCTCTTCCACGCCGGGAGCCTACGGCCGACTCTTCGTGCCGTCCGCCTGCTACCTGGCCTGGCAACTGTCGACGAGTGTGCTGCCGCCTTCCCGGTTCGAGGAGTTGACCACCGGCCGACCGCGCGCCGAACTCGCCCCGCTGCTGCCTGCCCGCGCCTACCCCTACCCGTCCGACCAGGCCCGTTCCGCATCCCGGCCGCCCGAAGCCCGTTGCGAGTTCTATCGTTCCGGCCGCGGCCTGCTGAACGAAGTCGACCTCTACCGGCTCTGCTGGTCGGGCGACACACTCCTGACGAAGGACACCGTGCCCGCCGACCACCCCTGACCGCCGGTCGCTCGTCACTCGTACCGGTACTTCAGCGAATCCGCTTCCGCCTGCTCGATGTCGGCGATCGTCAGCTCCGGCATCCGCAGCTGGGCCAGCGTCACCTCGGCCGAGGCGGGCTGGGCGTCCGCGGGCAGCCACTGCTCCGGCTTCCACGCCCCGCTGCGCAGCAGCGACTTGGGGCAGTGCGGATAGACCTCCTCGATGCCCACCACCAGCGCACTGGCCGGGGGCTTGCCCACGGCGGTCAGCTGCGAAAGGAGGTCCGGGCGGGTGGAGACGCAGGCCCGGCCGTTCACCCTCAGCGTCGTGGTGCGCCCTGGAACGACGAACAGCAGCCCGGCCCGTCCGGTGGCGATGACGTTCTGCAGGGTGTCCAGACGCTTGTTGCCGGTCGCGTCCGGTATCGCCACCGTCCGGTCGTCCAGGACGGCGACGAACCCGGCGGGGCCGCCGCGCGGGGAGACGTCGCAGTTGCCCTCGGCGTCCGTGCTGGCGACCAGGACCAGCGACGAGCAGCCGATCAACCGCCGGGTCTGATCGGTGAGTTCGGTCATCTGCTTGCGAAAGGCCGCGTCCTTGGGGAGTTCGTAGGTCCGGCGGAGCGTCTCCTGGTCGGACACGGCGTCGAGGCGGAGCGAGTCGAAGGCGCTGCTGGCAAGGGATGTCGTCATGCCTCCGACCCTAGTGGGCCGATCTGCGACGGATCCTGGCCTGTGCGTACGAGGGCGTACAGGCCCGATGACGCGCGATGCGGGTCGTGCTCACACGGCCGTGGCTTCCGTGGCGGTCGTCGCCCAGGCCGTCAGGGCCTCGGCACGTTCGGCCCGGCGGGCGGCCGTGTCGGTGGTCTGTGTGGCCCATGCGATGTGGCCGTCGGGGCGCACCAGGACCTCCGAAACTTCGCGTAGGTCGTCGCGGTCCTCGTGCGCCGCGAGGTCGATCAGGACGAAGTGATCCGGCGCGAGGAGTTCGTACACGCGGGTCTTCGCCGAGTCCGCCGTGCTCAGTCCGATGTCCGGCATGCGTCGGCCCACCAAGGGATGGGTGTCTTCCCGCGGTGATGCGTACGCCGTGCCCAGTGCGGAGACGCGGTCGGCGAGGAGTCGGTTGACGTCCTGGATGCCGAGCAGTTCGTCGAGGAGTGTGCGCAGAGCTGTTGCGGGGGCCTCGTACTGTGGGATGAGGGGGAGTTCGGCCAGGAGGAGTTGGACGGCGGTGTTCTGGGTGACCGCCTGGCCGACCGGGCGTCGTTCGTCTTCGTAGCTGTCCAACAGGCCTGCGGGGGCCCGGCCGTTGAGCTCGGCGGCGAGTTTCCAGCCGAGGTTCATGGCGTCCTGCAGGCCCATGTTCAGTCCCTGCCCGCCTGCCGGGAAGTGGATGTGGGCGGCGTCGCCCGCCACCAGGACGCGGCCGTTGCGGTAGCGGTCGGCCAAGCGGGTCGCGTTGCCGAAGCGTGAGAGCCACCGTGGGTCGGCTATGCCGCAGTCGTCGCCGCAGATGCGTGTCAGGGAGTCTCGGAACTCTTCCAGTGTTACGGGCTCCTCGGCGGGGGCTCGCATGCGCTCGGGGTCGATGTAGACGAAGCGGGTGAGTCCCGTCTCCAGTGGCACGACCATGACGCCGTTCGCCTGTGCGGCCCCGAGCGCCTCGGGGGAGGCGTCGACCACCGCGAAGTCGCCGAGTACGCCGGTGAGCGTCTCGTCCGTGCCGGAGAAGCCGATACCGGCCGCCCGGCGCACCGCGCTGCGGCCGCCGTCGCATCCGACGACGTATCTCGCCCGGGATGTGGTGGCCCGGCCGTTGCTGTCACGGAGATCGATCGATACGCCCGCGTCGTCCTGCGTGAGCCCCAGGACCTCGTGCCCGCGGTCGATCCGTACGCCCAGTTCGAGAGCCCGCTCCTCCAGCAGGGCTTCTGTGCGCGCCTGGGCCAGGAACAGGGTGTAGCCGTGCCGGGTGTCCAGCGCGCTGAAGTCGAGCCGGGTGGGGAGGTTGGCGAAGTGCCAGCCCGGCAGGGTCTTGCCCGCTGACAGGAAGCGGGGCAGGAGGCCTCGCATGTCCATCAGTTCCACGCTGCGCGGGTGCAGCGTCAGGGCCCGGGAGTTCTGTGTGGCCTCCGCGCGGCGCTCCACGATCCGCACCTGCGTTCCGGCCAGGGCGAGTTCACACCCGAGCATGAGGCCGGTCGGCCCGGCGCCGACGACGATGACATCAGGTTCCATGACTGCTCCCTCATTAGTGAACACCGTTCACGTGAACGATGTTCACTATAGTGAGGGGCATGACCTCTCCGTCAACCCCGAGCAGGGGCCGCCCGGCGCGGCTCGACCGCGCGAAAACCGTCGGCACCGCCCTTGAGCTGCTGGACGACGTCGGCCTCGAAGCGCTCACGATGCGCAGGCTCGCCGACCGGCTGGGGGTGCAGGCCGGGGCGCTCTACCGCCACTTCACGACCAAGCAGGACCTGCTGACCGCCATGGCTGAGCGCATGCTCGGTGACATCGACGCGTCACCCGGGGCGGCCGGGGCAGCCGGGGCGGCCGACTGGGCGGGACGGCTGAGGGCGCTCGTCCGAGCGATGCGCCGGGCGCTGCTTGCCCACCGTGACGGTGCCCGGGTCTTCGGCGGCACCCACTCGGTCGGCCCGCACACGCTGGCCTTCGCCGAAGCCGCCCTCGGGGTGCTCCGCGAGGCCGGGTTCAAGGACGAGGACGCCGCCCGCGCGTTCATGGGCATGGTCAACTTCACCCTCGGTCACACGCTGGAGGAACAGGCCGCCTCGGCGCCGGACGAGGGCGGGGCGCCGGGGGACGTGGGCAGTCTGCGGGAAGCGGTACTGGCCGGGCCCTACCCGCACCTCGCTGCCACGATCACCGTGCTCACCAGCGCGGACTTCGACGCCCACTTCGAGTTCGCCCTGGACGTCCAGATCGAAGGGCTGCGGCACCTGCGATCCGGCGCCGAGTGAGCGCCCCCGCCGCGTAGGTGTGGGCGGGAGGGGAGGGAGGGAGAGAGGGGGCGGTTCCGGCGGCCTTGTGGGTGGTGCGTGCGCCGGGGAGCTCACTCTGCGTCATCACTTCCGGGAATTGACGACATCCTCGGCACTCTTCCTGGGCATACCCGAATCGCATATTCGTCATTGAGGCGACAGCGAGGAGCCGTGGTGCCCCACAGCGAACCGGCCCTGATCGAGAACGACTTGGACATCGTGCCCGTGGGCATGCGGAGCGGAGACTTACTCCGGCGTGGGGATCACGCACTGTTCGGGGTGAGCACAGGGAACAGCTACTTCACCCGGCGGTGTCTGGCCGAGGTGATGACATGGGCGGTGGACCGGTTCGCGGTCGTGGACGTCGTGCACGCCGATGTCGCCCTGGAGGAGATGTTGGAGGCCTTCGGCTACGAGCGACCGGCCGCGCACAGAAGCGTGGCCAAGCAACTGCGCGGGGTCCGGCGGCGCATCAAGGGCGCTCTGGAGGACGTCGGCCCGGACGCGGGGCGCGTACGGGTGCGGCCGCTGTCCGACTTTCTGGACCAGCCCGGATACCGGGAGGTCCGCGCGCAGGTCCGCACCGCGCTGCAGACCGACATGGAACTGCGGTCCGTCCGGGATGCCATGGCCCACCAGTTCCTCGCCAAGCGACTGGCGCCCGGCGCGCTGCCCCTGCCCGCGCAGACCGAGGCGGCGCTCGACTACGTCAACGCCGAGCTGCCGTTCTTTGTCGACACCCCGCACATCCTGGGCGTCGACTCGTCCGTCCACTGCTACCACACCGTCCTGGCACTGGGGCGCCTGCTGTTCGGCGAGCGCCCGACGGGGCTGCTGCGCCCGGCCGACACCCAGGGGTACGCCATCGTCGCGGCCTGCCTCGCCTGACCCTTCGGTTGACCCGTCCGTGAGGCCCGGGGGCCGTAGAAGAAAGCAGGTCGTCATGGATTCCAGCCCGTCCACCTCGCCCGCCCCGTCCACCTCGTCCACCTCGTCCGCGTCCGTCGCGAGCGCCGCCTCCTCCGTCACGTGCACCGCCTCCTCCGCGGCAGCAGAAACCTCCTGCCCGTACGCCCCGGTGCAGTGGCCGTTGTCCCGGCGCGGTGACGTCGTACCCGCCGAGTGCGAGGAGTTGCGCAGGGACAGTCCCATCGCCCGGATCCGGACCCTCACCGGCGACGACGCCTGGCTGGTGACCAGTTACGCGCTGGCCCGGCAGGTGCTGGAGGACGATCGCTTCAGCCTGCGCGACACCGCGGCCCCCGACGTACCGCGCCAGTACGCCCTGACGATCCCCGCCGAGGCCGTCAACACCATGGGCAACGTCAACAGCGCCGGTCTGCATCAGGAAGTACTCCGGGCGTTCGGGCCCAGGACAGGACCGGCGTCCGCGCAGTGGATGTCCCGGCGGGCGCACGACCTCGTCGACGTCATGGTCGAGGAAGGGGCCCCGCTGGACCTGCGGCAGCGGTTCGCCGAACCGTACTCCGCCGCCCTGGTCTGCCAAGTGCTCGGCCTGCCCTACAAGGACGGGCTGCGGCTCATGTCGGGGCTCGACCTCGGCTTCGTCACCAGCCCCGTCGTGTTCGACGGCTGCACCGCCAACTGGGACAAGGACTTCGCCTTCGTCCTCCGGCATGTGCGTGCCCCGCGCAACGATCAGTGCGGACTCATCCGGCGGCTGTGCGAGCTGCGGGACGATGCGCAGCGTGACGGCGGTGACCTGACCGACGAGATGATCGCCGCCACGGTCACCTCCCTGTTCGGGGCCGGTGCCATGAGTACGTACGTCTTTCTGCTGCACGCCGTGCTCACCCTGGTCCAGCACCCGGATGTGGTGGAGCGCCTGCGGAAGAACCCCCAGGCGATGCCGCGCGCGGTGGAGGAGCTGATGCGGTGCACCCTGTCGATCGGCGACGGACTGCCCCGGATCGCCCGGGCCGACGTCCAGGTCGGCGAGGTCCTGGTGCGGGCGGGGGAGCTGGTCCTGGTCTGCGTCGAGGGGGCGAACTTCGACCCTCGGCAGTTCCCGGACCCCGAGCGCTTCGACCTCGACCGCACGGGCAACAACCACCTGTCGTTCGGGGCAGGTCGCCATTTCTGCCCCGCCTCCGCGATCTCCCGCGTACACGCCGCCGAAGCCCTCACCGTCCTCGTGGAGCGCCTGCCGCGGCTGCGACTCGCCCTGCCTGCCGACCAGTTGGTGTGGCGCACGGGCAACATCAAGCGGGTTCCCGAGAGGCTTCCCGTTCTGTGGTGAGCCTTCTGCTTCGGCTGCGGGCGGCGGGCCAGGCAGCCGCTGCGCGGCCCACTCCAGGCAGGCGGATACGCCCCGCTTGCCGCGGGCTCACGGATCGAGAGAGGCGCGTCGGCGAGGAACGGCCGTTATTCCAGCCACATTCCGTCGCGCATGATGACTCTCCCGCGTAGTTCCGGCTCGCCGCGCCAAGCGCGCACAGTCCTCGGGGCCACGCGTACATAGAGAAAGGAACCCTCTTCCACGCGTGGATCCCACCCGAACTTGTCGGCGAAGGCCTCCGCTGCGTCTCCGGGCACCTCCTGGTCCGGGAAGCACTCCGCCTCCCCCTGGAGGAGCACCACGTCGAAGGTGTCCGGTAGCGCCAGGCGCACGCGCGGCTCTTTGCGGACGTTCCGCGCAGTCACGGAAGTGGCGCTGGTGCACATCCACACTGCTCGTCCATCCCACAAGAACCACAGCGGCACCTGGTGCGGCCCGTGATCAGGGTGAGCCGTCGAGACCCATACATCCCGCTCGCTAACGAGCCGCTCCAGAGCGTCGCGCATACGTTCCGCTGTCTGGCGGCGAACGATTCCCGTGGTCTCCATGCGGAGCGACCCTAGCCAGCAGGGGCGAAGCGCGCCTGAGGCGCAGGACCTACTCCCAGCGACCGATGAGCCCCTCACCTTTTGACTAGGGGCAACCAACTTCGGTGCTCAGGGTGGCCAGCTGAAGTGCTCAGTCACGCTTGTCTCCGGTAGTGGCTGGCTCGTGATCGCGCCTGGTGGCTGCGTCGCCAGCCAGCGGGCCCAGGACGCGTAGCGGCGGATCTGGTGCTCATCCAGTCCGGCCAGCCCCTTCTCACTTTGGAAGGTCTCCTCCACCCGCCATCTGGAACCTGCGACGTTGACCAGGGTGGCCAGAGATGCCGACGTGGTGGAGTGGCAGCGGTAATAGGCGAGTTCACCGGTGGTGCGGTGCCGATGCGGTGTCCAGTGTCCAGGAACCGTTCGATCATCACCCGGGCCAGTTCCGGCTTGGTCGCGAAGACGGTGTCCTCGCTGAGCCCCGCGGCCCGGCAGCGGTCCGGATCGCAGGTCCAGGAGTGCGGGATGTACAGCTCTCGGTCCACCGCCGCGTGCCCGCTGGCGCTGGACCCCGACGGTGCGTGTGCCCTTCTTCACGTCGCCGGTCTCGTCGACGACCAGCACTGCGGCCTCGTCGTGGAGGTGCTCGACGACGTATTCGCGTACGTCGTCGCGGACGGCCTCGGCATCCCAGGCGGCCCTGCACAGCAGATGCTGCATGCCGTGCGGGGTGGCCTCCCCGGCTCACTCTGCGATCGTCCAGCAGTTCTTGCGCGGCAGGTCCGACAGCAGGCCCAGCACCAAGCGCTTGGCCCGGAGGCGGGGTTCGACCCGCGCGAACCGCCCGGCTATCCGGCTCATCAGGCCGTCGAACGCCTCCTGCCAGCGGGCGGGGTCTACGCTGTGATCTGCGGCTACCGCGTGATCGTTTGTCTTCACACACCGATGATCGACGTGGCCGCACCCGTCTCCACAGCGCGTCAGGGTCGGCAGCGTCCGCATGCGGTCCTGTGTCAGGAGGACATGTGCAACGTGGCGAAGTCTGGTGGGTCGAGTTCGACGAGCGGCGGCCGGTCGTACTGCTGTCGGAAGGCGACGCGTCCGGGATCCGGGTGATGCAGGTCGTGGCTCCGGCGGGCGTCGACATCAGCGGTCTGGGCGTCGAAGTGGCAGTAGGCGCCATGGAAGGACTGCCCTTTGAAGGCGTGCTGCGGTTCGCGTTCCCGTGTCCGGGCTTTACCCCTTGCACGTGGCTGACCACCGTGTCCCGGGACGACCTGATCGAGCGGGCGGGCGCCCTGCCCTACGCGAAACTCAACGAGATTGAGGATGCCCTCCGACTCGCTGGACAGGCGAAGGAGCGGAGCCCGGCGACGACCGAGAGGCTCAGCGAATTGAGGGACGCCCTCCGTCTCGGTGGACTTGAGTAGTCGGGCAGACGGAGAAGGAACGGCCACACTCTCGGTGGCGTGGTCGATCTCGCCCAGATGATCGACACTGACCACCTGTCTCCTTGGCGCCCCTCACCATCGAGATCACGATCTACAGCTGGGGTACTAGCCGCATCGGGCGCGCAGATCGGCTATGGCATTCTCGAAGTCGGCGAGCGACTCGAAGGCGCGGTACACCGAAGCGAATCGCATGTAGGCCACCGGGTCGAGCTCGCTGAGCGGCTCCAGGACGGCCAACCCCACTTCGTGCGTGGAGAGTTGCGCGCTTCCGGTGGCCCGCACGTTCTCCTCCACCTGCTGGCCGAGCCGATCGAGCATGTCCTCGGTGATGGGGCGGCCCTGGCACGCCTTGCGGACGCTGCTGACGATCTTCGTACGGCTGAACGGCTCGGTCACGCCGCTGCGTTTGACCACCAGCAGGGAGTACGTCTCCACCGTGGTGAATCGGCGCTGGCAGTTCGGGCACTGCCTCCGGCGGCGAATGGAAGTCCCTTCATCGGTCGACCGGCTGTCGATGACGCGACTGTCGGGGAGCCTGCAGAAGGGGCAGCACACCGTTCAGGTCCTTTCCGATTCCCTCGGACGGTTGGGATGTCTTCCGGTGTCCATCCGACTGTCCACCCGACCGTGAGTCGACCTTGATCCTAACGGATCGTCAGAGTCACCCCCGAGGGCCGGGCGCAAGTCCCAGGTTCTGATAGATCTCCGTCGTCACCGTTGAGAAATTCATGGTCATGAAGTGAAGTCCCGGTGCTTCCTCCGCGATGAGCCGACGGCACATTTCGGTGGCGTGTTCAATCCCCAACGACCGCACCGAGGCAGGGTTTTCCGCCGCGACGAGCATGCGATCGGCGAGCCGCGCGGGAAATGTCGCCGTGGAGAGGTCGGGTATTCTCCGCAGGGTTCGCAGGGTGGTCACGGGCATGATCTCGGGAATGATGGGCGTGTCGCATCCGGCGTCGGCGACCAGGTCGCGAAAGCGCAGGTACTCGTCTACGTCGAAGAACATCTGCGTGATGGCGTAATCCGCGCCTGCCCGGCATTTTTCGACGAAATGCCTGATGTCGCTCGCGCGATCACCGGAACGCGGATGCATTTCCGGGAACGCGGCGACTCCGACGCAGTAGTTTCCCGATTCCTTGATGAGGGAGACCAGTTCGGCCGCGTGGTCCACCCCTTGGGGATGCCTGGACCAGGCGCCGAGCGGGTCACCCGGCGGATCGCCCCGAAGAGCGAGAATATTGCGAACTCCCTGGTCGGCGTAGTGCCCGAGGATGTTCCTCAGCTCGGCGACGCTGTGCCCGACGGCGGTGAGGTGTGCGACGGGTGTCAGTGTCGTCTCTTGCGCGATGCGCCCGGTGACATTGATGGTCCGGCCCCGCGTGGAACCGCCGGCGCCATAGGTCACCGAAACGAAAGTGGGTGACAGCGCTTCCAGTTTGCGGATGGCCTTCCAGAGTCCGGTCTCGGCCTCCGGGGTGCGCGGAGGCATGAACTCGAAGGAGTAGGAGCGGTCGCCCCGGGAAAGCAGATCGCGAATGGATTGTGCACTGTCCGGTCGTGTGCTTGGGGTACCGAGAGCCATGTGGGAAGCCTAGACGTCTTGTGAACTCCGCACGAGAGAAGTCCACTTGTCGGTACGAAGTCGAATGTGCCGTCCGCGCTGTACAGCGCGAATGGGTATCCGTCATCATTTCCTCATGAGTTCCTACACCGCTCTTCCTTCCGCAGCCCTGTCCTGGGGGCGATGCGGCGTCATGGGAATCGTCAATGTGACGCCCGACTCGTTCTCCGACGGCGGTCTGTGGCTGGACCCGGGGCGTGCCGTCGCGCACGGCCTCGAACTGATGGCCCAGGGCGCGGACTTGGTTGACGTCGGGGGTGAGTCGACGCGCCCCGGAGCGTCGCGCATCACCTGCGAGGAGGAACTGCGGCGCGTACTGCCGGTGGTGCGGGGACTGGTCGAGGGAGGGGCTCTGGTGAGTGTGGACACCATGCGGGCCCGGGTGGCGCGGGCCGCGGTGGACGTCGGGGCCTGCCTGATCAACGACGTGAGCGGCGGGCAGGCCGATCCCGACATGGCCGGAGTCGCCGCGAGGAGCGACGTCCCGTACGTGGTGATGCACTGGCGCGGGCACTCCGCGGCCATGGACGGTCTTGCCTCCTACGACGACGCGCGCATCGACGTCGTACGCGAGGTGGAACGGCAGGTCGACGCCGTGGTGTCGGCCGGTGTCGACCCCGGCCGGGTGATAGTCGATCCCGGCCTCGGATTCGCCAAGGACCGTGACGACGACTGGGAGTTGCTCGCCGGGATCGACGAGCTGACGGCTCTCGGATTCCCCGTGCTGGTGGGCGCCTCCCGCAAGCGGTTCCTGGGGACCCTGCTGGCGGACCCGGTGACGGGCACGCCCCGCCCCGCCCGTGGGCGTGACGCTGCCACCACCACCGTCTCCGGCTGGGCGGCGGCCCGGGGCGCCTGGGCCGTGCGGGTCCACGAGGTGGCGGACTCGGCCGACGCGGTGCGCGTCGGCTCGGCACTGCGCCGGGTGGAGACGCGGGACCGCCGCCGGGTACGGACAGCGGTGATGTCGAGTCACTGACATGGTCCATTCGGTCGTGTCGGCCGGCACGGCGTGCCGGTGTCGGGGCGGACACCTGAATCCCGCCCCGACACCGGCACGCATCGCGCCGTCAGGACGCGTTCAGGACGGTCAGGACGCAGCCGTCCCGATCTCCTCACGGACCGTCCTGGCCGCCGTGACCAGGTTCTCCAGGGAGGAGCGGGTCTCGGGCCAGCCGCGGGTCTTCAGGCCGCAGTCGGGGTTGACCCAGAGCCGTTCGGCGGGGATGGCGTCGAGTCCCTTGCGCAGCAGGGCGGCGGCTTCCTCGGCGCTGGGGACGCGCGGGGAGTGGATGTCGTAGACGCCGGGGCCCGCCTCGCGGGGGTAGCCGTGGGTGGCGAGTTCGCGGGCGACCTGCATGTGGGAGCGGGCCGCTTCCAGGCTGATGACGTCCGCGTCGAGGTCGTCGATGGCCTGGACGACGTCGCCGAACTCGGCGTAGCACATGTGCGTGTGGATCTGGGTGTCCGGCCGCACCCCGCTGGTGGAGACGCGGAAGGACTCGGTGGCCCAGGCCAGGTACGCGGGGTGGTCGGCGGCGCGCAGCGGCAGCGTTTCGCGCAGTGCGGGCTCGTCGACCTGGATGACCGAGGTGCCTGCCGCCTCCAGGTCATTGACCTCGTCGCGCAGGGCGAGGGCGACCTGGCGGGCGGTGTCGCCGAGCGGCTGGTCGTCGCGGACGAAGGACCAGGCGAGCATGGTGACGGGGCCGGTGAGCATGCCCTTGACCGGGCGGTCGGTGAGGGAGTTGGCGTACGTCGTCCAGCGCACCGTCATCGGCTCGGGGCGCGAGATGTCACCGGCCAGGACCGGCGGGCGGACGTAGCGCGTGCCGTACGACTGGACCCAGCCGTGCTGGGTGGCGAGGTAGCCGGTGAGCTGTTCGGCGAAGTACTGCACCATGTCGTTGCGCTCGGGCTCGCCGTGCACCAGGACGTCGATGCCGGTCTTCTCCTGGAAGGAGATCACGTCCTGGATCTCGGTCTTGATGCGGTCCTCGTAGCCCGCCGTGGTGATGCGCCCGGCCCGCAGGTCGGCGCGGGCCGTGCGCAGTTCGTTGGTCTGCGGGAACGAGCCGATGGTCGTCGTCGGCAGCAGCGGCAGGCCGAGGTGGGCGCGCTGGGCGGCGGTCCGCTCGGCGTAGGGCTGGGAGCGGCGCGCGTCGGCGTCGGTGACGGCACCGGCGCGGGCCCGGACGGCCGGGTCGTGGGTGATCGGCGATTCGGCGCGCGAGGCCAGGTCCGCCTTGTTGGCCGACAGTTCGGCCGTGATGGTGTCGGTGCCCTGGGCCAGCCCCTTGGCGAGCGTGGCCACCTCGTTCGTCTTCTGCCGGGCGAAGGCGAGCCAGCGCAGGATCTGCGGCTCGATGTCCCGTTCGAGGGCCGTGTCGATGGGGACGTGGAGGAGGGAGCAGGAGGTCGCCACGTCGACCCGCTCGGCGAGCCCGAGCAGCGTGCCGAGGGTGGTGAGGGACTTGGCCAGGTCGTTGATCCAGATGTTGCGGCCGTTGACGACACCGGCGACGAGCCGCTTGCCGGGCAGACCGCCGACCGCGGCGAGGGCGTCGAGGTTCGCGGCGGCGGCCTCGGTGAAGTCGAGGGCGAGGCCCTCGACCGGGGCCTTGGCGAGCACCGGGAGGGCGTCGCCGAGCCGGTCGAAGTACGAGGCGACGAGGAGCTTGGAGCGGTCGGTGAGGGCGCCGAGGTCGCGGTAGGCGCGCTCGGCCGCGTTCAGCTCGGCCGGGGTGCGGTCCTGGACGAGGGCCGGTTCGTCGAGCTGGACCCATTCGGCGCCCGCCGCGCGCAGGTCGGCGAGCACCTCTGCGTACACCGGAAGGAGGCGGTCGAGGAGGGTCAGCGGGTCGAAGTCGGCGGCCACCCCGGGGGCGGGCTTGGCGAGCAGGAGGTAGGTGACCGGGCCGACGAGCACGGGCCGCGCCGTCAGGCCCAGCGCCTGGGCCTCCTTGAACTCGGTGACCTGCTTGGTGGAGTCGGCGGTGAACACCGTGCCGGGACCCAGCTCGGGCACCAGGTAGTGGTAGTTGGTGTCGAACCACTTCGTCATCTCCAGCGGCGCCACGTCCTGCGTGCCGCGCGCCATGGCGAAGAACCCGTCGAGCGCGTCCGCGTCGACCGCGGCGCGGTGGCGCTCGGGGACGGCGCCGACCATGACGGTGGTGTCCAGGACGTGGTCGTAGTACGAGAAGTCGCCGGTGGGGACTTCGCCGATGCCCGCGTCGGAGAGTTCCTGCCAGTTGGCGCGGCGGAGGTCGGCGGCGGTGCTCCGGAGGGCGTCGGCGGTGACGCGGCCCTTCCAGTAGCCCTCGATGGCCTTCTTGAGCTCGCGGTTGCGGCCCTGGCGGGGGTAGCCGTACACGGTGGCCCGTGCTGCCGCGGCTGCGGTCTTGGTGGTCACGGAGATCTCCTTCGAGAGACGTATCCCGGGGATCCCGGAGACCTGCGTGGCCAAGAAGGAGTGACATACCGGCGGGTACCGTCTCGCGCGGCAAGGCGCGGTCATCCGCTCGCTATGTACGCCGACCCGCCCTCGAGGTCACCGGAATATCCGCGCACGAATGGCTCGGGCACGGACAGCGGGCAGGTCTTCGGACTCGCGGGCGCATCCTCCCGGGGGAGGACACCTACTGGCCGTCGCTTCCCAGGTCCCGTTCGTCGGGGCCCAGTGCGTGATGACGGCGGTCGTTCCCACTCACCGCTGCGGGGCAGTCCCGGATTCCCACCGGGTTCCCTCTTGCGACGCTCCCGTCTGGCGGACGGGGCGAACCAGCTGCGCCGATCACCCTACGGGGTGGCGGTGGAGCAGTGCTAGGGCCGCCGGATTCCGGAAGGTCACTTCGAACGCTCGTCCACCGGCACGGCGCCACGCGGCAGCCGGGGCTCCACCAGCGGACGGAACAGCTTCCGCACCGGCGGAGTCGACAGCAGGAACACCGTGGTGACGACGCCGAGGGTGAGGAGGACCTGGCCGACCGCGCCCAGGTCCTTCAGGACCGGATACAGGCCCGCCGCCTCGCCCGCGCGGATCAGCAGGCCGTGCAGGAGGTACGGGTACATCGTGGCGGCGCCGAGAGCGGTGAAGGGCGTGCGGCGTCGGGGCACACAGGCGAAGAACGCGGCGACCAGCACCGCGCTGAGCGCGAAGATGCCGACGCGCACGGCGAGGTACTGCGGCCAGCTGATGTCGAGCTCCGTGTAGCCGACGTCCATGGACAACCAGTGCTCGTCGGGCGCGGGCATCCACAGATACGCCGCGACCACGGCGCAGACCAGCGCCACCACGCCACAGCGGCGGGCCGCCTTCGTGCGCAGGAGGGCGAAGTGCTCCGGGCGCAGGTTCATGCCGAGGACGAACCAGGGCAGGAACATCAGCACGCGCGGCAGCGCCAGGTCGTAACCCATCGTCGTGAGACCGGCCGCGAGGGAGACCACCACGGCGATCGGCACCGGGTGGCGGACCGCCCGCCACAGGGGTGTGCTCAGCCGCCAGAGGAACAGGGCGACGAGGAACCAGCAGAGGTAGGTGGGTTCCGTGGGGGTGAAGGTGTACGGCTCGCCCCGCACCGCGCTGTACGTGGCGGAGTACGCCGCCTCGAACAGGAGGTAGGGGATCAGCACCCCTTCGATCAGTTTGCGCACCTGGTCGGGGCGGCCGGTGAAGCGCTGCGAGAAGTAGCCGCACAACAGGATGAACGCCGGCATGTGGAAGGCGTAGACCACGGTGTGGACCGCCTGCAGCGTGTGCGTGCCGGAGACGATCTGTTCCCAGGAGTGGCCGAGGGCGACCAGCACGATCAGGAGGAACTTCGCGTTGTCGAAGAACGGATCGCGCGAGTCGAGCGGCTTCCGGGTGTTCTGGGGGGTGTTCTGGTTGGTACGCAGGCGTGTGGGGGTCGGCATCCGCATCAGGCCTTCGACCTCCCTGCCGTCGGAGACTCCACCGGCTGCCAGGGAGCCAGACGACCTCCTCCACGTCTGGCATGGGTCCAGTACAGGCGGCTGTCGAGGCCGAGCATGGTGAGCACGACGCCGCCCGACGCCAGCGGAGCGCTCGACGGCGCGCCCGCCGGGAGTACCCCGGTGTGGTTCCACTGCGGCCGGTTCCTTGCGACGCCCGACGTGCCCCAGGCCGTGGCGACATCGCCCGTGGCCGTCCGGGCCGCGAGCAGGACACCGCCCCAGTCGTCCGCGGTGACGCTCACCGGGCCGTAGCCGCCCGCCCCGCCCAGATCGGTGGCGGCCACCGACGTGTGCGCGGTGGAGGACGACCGGCGCGCCCGGCCCGGCTCCGCCGTGAAGGGCGTGAGGCTGTCCGCGTGCAGGCGGGCGGAGCCCACGTCCCCGGAGGCGGGGATGCGGTAGAAGACCCGGACGCCGTCGTCGTCGGGCCGGACGGTCAACGGCAACGTGGTCGCCGGAAGGCCGGTGGCCAGCGGGCCGCGCACGTCCGCGCCCGGCTCGTCCTGGATCCAGGCCAGGACGCTGTGCGGGGTCGCGGCAAGGAAGTAGGCGCGTCCGGCGCGGTCCTTGGCGGCGACCGGATCGCTGTGCACGGCCTCACCGCCCAGGCCGCGCCAGGGAGTCCACGTGCCGTCGGACCGCTGGACGCGCGCGGTCAGCCGGCGGCTGCTGTCGCGCACGAACACGGACATCGTGCCGTCGTCGTGCGCCACGACCGCGGGCGCACTGATGTCGTTCGTACCGACCTCGCCGGACAGCTCGGGGCTGTCCAGCGACTGCCAGGGGCCGAAGGGCTTGCCCGGGGCCTGCTGGGCGATAAATCCCACTTCCTTGCGGTATGCGGCGGGCTGGTCACCGAACAGCGTACGGGTACCGAAGACGGCGATACGTCCGTCGGGCAGCGCCACCGGCCGCACGCCCGTGTCGATTCCGGTCTCCGCCCGGAACACGGGCCCCTTCCACCGGCTCGCGCTCCACCGCCCGCCCTTGCCGCCAGGCCGGTGCCAGTGCGCGATCCGGCCGTCCAGCACGGCGAAGGCCCACAGGCTGTCGTCCTTGCCCGCGAGCAGCCAGTCGGCGCCGGTCTCACCGGCGTGGTGGATGCTGTGCGACCAGCGGGGCTTGGGGCTCGCGGCGACCTTGAGGTCACCGCAGCCCGCAGAGTCCTTGCAGGTGTCCTGCGGGGCGTCTCCCCAGGAGTACGTTTCGAGCGTGCGGGCCTTGGACGTGCCGGACGCGGGGTCGAGCGCCTGCTGGACGAACCGGGCGCCGAAGCGGTGGTCCTGGTGGTCGGAGCACTTGAGGTTGCGGTCCAGACGGCCCGGCGTCGGGTTCTGCATCCGGACCTGCGTCGGCCGGAACCGCTCCAGATAGCCGGTCACCGTCCGGATCGGCTGTTCCTCGGTGTACGAGAAGTCGCGGGTGACCGGACCCTCGTGCGCCAGCTGCGAGCCGAGCACGCCGACCCGGCCGTCCCAGAGCCCGTGCAGGCTGTGCGGCCGGTCACCGGCGATGCTGCCCGCCTCGTGCAGCAGCGTCCACACCAGGTTGATGTGGGGATACCCCTGCAACGTGTCGAGCTCCGCCTGCCCGCCGCCCGCCGTCGGGATGACGGAGCGCCGCCAGGGGTGCTCCGGCCGTCCCGTGACCATCTCGGCGTAGGCGGCGCGAATGCCGTTCTGCCGCGCTTTGGCGTACTTGCGCTCGTCGCGCGCGGGTCGGGGCATGCCCCGGAACGTGCCCTTCCTGGGGGCGTTCACGCCGTTGGACTCGCCGGACGTCAGATAGATCGTCGTCGGGGTGGGCGATGATCTGCAGGACCGATTCCTCGGTCCTGGGCTGCGGCCCTGAGGTCGCCCACGTACCCGTGGGGCCCGCCGTGCTCATGTCCGGTGACTGATGCGGGGTGACGGGCACGTCGCCGCCGTCACCCTTCGAGCGGACGACCATGCCTATGCCGATGCCTGCGGGCGCCACGACACCCAGCACGGTGGCCGTGAGGACATTGCGACGGGTTGCGCGCGCGAGAATGCGCTTTTCGGGGGGCATGGGTGGGCTTGCCTATCTGCATCCGACGTACCGGCCACTCGGCCAGCAGCTGCGGCTGGTGGCTCCTTGATCACGGGGGAAGATGACCTGCGAAAGCGGCGGGTTGTCCTCAGTGATCTTCCTCACGGCGCCGGGCGGGTAGCTTCTCCGCGGTGACGTGGACAGAGAAGCGGGGCCTCGCGCCGATGACCGACGGGGCGCAGTTGCGGTGGACGGCGCTGGAAGGCGGCGGGCGGGACGCAGGTCGGGGCGGCGGGCGGGGTGGTGGGCGGCCGACGCCTGTGGTCCTGCTGCACGGTGGCCCCGGGTTGCCCGATTACCTGGGTGAAGTCGCCGCCATGGTCGCGGACTTGGCGCCCGTGTACCGGTACGACCAGCGCGGGACGGGCCGTTCGCCGTGGCGCGGGCGCCACACCCTCGCCCGGCACGTCGGCGATCTCGCCGAGCTCCTCGACGCGTGGGACGCGCCCCGGGCCGTGCTGATCGGGCACTCCTACGGCGCCGACCTGGCCGCCCGGTTCTGCCTCGCCCACTCGGACCGGGTGGCCGCGGCGCTGCTGATGTGCGGGCCGTTCGTCGGTGACTGGCGTGCCGGGGACCGGGCGGAACGGGGGCGCCGCACGACCCCGGCGCAGCAGGAACGGCTCCGCGTACTGGAGGAGATGCCGCGCCGCACGGAGGAGCAGGAGGTCGAGCTGCTCACCCTGGCCTGGTTCACCGACCACGCCGACGTCGAACGCGGCCGGCAGTGGGCGGCCGAGGGTGCCCGTCGGCGGCGTCCGGTCAATTGGACCATGAACGCCGAACTCGGCGAGGAGGGGCGTGCGGACCCCCTCGACGGACATCTGGACGAGCTGCGCGAGCGGCTGCCCGCGCGGACGGAGCTTCTCGGTGGTGCCGACGACCCCCGCCCGGTCTCGGCGCTCGACACGCTGGCGCGCTCGCTCGACGTTCCGCTGACCCGGGTCGAAGGCGCCGGTCATGAACCGTGGCTGGAGCGGCCCGACGCTGTGCGCGCGCACCTGCGGGGTTTCGTGCGGGGTGCGGTCGGCGCGTAGGGGTGCGGTCGGCGCGTAGGGGATGAGGAAGGGCCGGGTGGATCTGACCCGGCGCTCCTATTGCACATATATTGCAAGTGCATGAGTTGTGCAGAAGGAGCGTGCAGTGAGCAAACCTGTGGTGCTGGGGATCGAGTCGTCCTGCGACGAGACCGGCGCGGGAATCGTGCGGGACGGGAAGCTGCTCGCGCACGTGGTGGCGTCGAGCATGGACGAGCACGCGCGGTTCGGCGGCGTGGTGCCGGAGATCGCCGCCCGCGCGCACCTGCACGCCTTCAACCCGGTCGTCCGGCAGGCCCTCGACGAGGCCGGTCTGCGACTCGGTCAGATCGACGCCGTCGCCGTCACGACCGGCCCCGGCCTGTCCGGAGCCCTGCAAGTGGGGCTGGCCGGTGCCAAGACCCTGGCCTACGCGGCCGGGGTCCCGCTGTACGGGGTGCACCACCTGGCCGGGCACGTCGCCGCCGACACGCTGGAGCACGGCCCGCTGCCCGACCCCTGCGTGGTGCTGATCGTCTCCGGCGGGCACACCTCGCTGCTCCTGGTGCGGGACCTGGTGCGCGAGCCGATCCTGCACCTGGGGGACACGCTCGACGACGCGGCGGGCGAGTGCTTCGACAAGGTCGCCCGGATCCTGGGGCTGCCCTATCCGGGCGGGCCCGCGATCGACCGTGCGGCGCGGGACGGGGATCCGCGGGCGGTGGCGTTCCCGCGACCGCTGACGCGCCCGGGAGACGATCCGTACGCCTTCTCCTTCTCCGGGCTCAAGACGGCCGCCGCACGGTGGGCCGAGCAGCATCGTCTCCGGGGCGAGGAGCCATCGGTGGCCGACGGGGCCGCCGCGCTGCAGGAGGCCGTCGCGGACGTGCTGACCCGCAAGGCGCTCGCGGCCTGTCGCGCGTACGACGTGAAGACGCTGGTCGTGGTCGGCGGCGTGGCGGCGAACTCGCGGGTGCGCGGCCTGGCCGAGCAGCGGTGCGCGGCCGCGGGGATCGAACTGCGGGTGCCGCCCATGACGTTGTGCACCGACAACGGCGCGATGATCGCGGCCGTCGGCGACCTGCTGGTGCGCTCCGGGGCCGAGCCCGCGCCGCTCAACGTGTCGATCGACCCGTCCGCGCCGCTCGACTACGCCTCGCTCACTCCGGTGCCCTCTGTCGGCAGGGCCGCCTGATGGCCACCGTCATCGAAGCCGTCTCCGGAAGCCGTCTGCTGTCGTACGCGGAAGGCATCCGCACGGCGTACGTGGACGCGTTCGGAGGCGCCCCCTGGGGGGAGGGGCCCGAGCACGCCGACGGCTACCTGCGGCGGCTTGCGGAGGACGTGCACCGGCCGGGGTTCACCGCCGCGCTCGCGCTGGACGGGGACAGAGAAGGGGGCGCGGGCGACGGGGAGGCCGTCCTCGGCTGGGCCACCGCCTGGACGACTCCGCGGCCCTTCCCCACCAGCCGCTGCTACCCGCAGATCTCGGCCGCCCTCGGCGAGGACCGCACGGCCGCGTGGCTGTGCGGCGCCCGCGAGGTGGACGAGCTGGCGGTCGCCTCCCGGGCCAGGGGCACCGGCGCGGGCTCCGGGCTGCTGGACGCGGTGACCAGGGACCGAGCCGACGGCCGCTGCTGGCTGCTGACCTCGGTGGCGGCCGGAGCGGCCCGCACCTTCTACGAGCGGGCGGGCTGGACACCGGTCACCCATCCCGCCGCCGGAGGCGCGGGTCTCGCGGCCTACCTCGGCCCACGGCACCCGGCCGGTGCCGCCGCGCCCCGTCCCCTCTGACCTTCTCCGACCTCCTCCGGCCTCCCGCCTCAGCGCTCGACGGTGAGCGGCGCGTACGCGTCGGGGCGGCGGGTCGCGAGGAACGGGAAGAGCTCCAGCCAGTCGCGGCGGGCGTCGAGATCGAGATCGGCGACCAGTACGGCGGGCTCGTCGCGCGGGGCCTGCGCCAGGACCCGCCCGTAGGGGTCGACGATGAATGAACTCCCGTAGAAGGTCAGCCCGTTCTCCGACCCGATCCGGTTGGGCACCACCATGAACGTCGCGTTGGCGATCGCGTTGCCGGTGATGACCTTCTGCCAGATCGGCTGGGTGTCGAAGCCGGGGTGGCCGGGCTCGGAGCCGATGGCGGTCGGGTAGACGAGGACGTCGGCCCCGGCCAGCGAGTAGGCGCGGGCCACCTCCGGGAACCACTGGTCCCAGCAGGTGGGAAGGCCGAACCGCGCCTCGTCGACCTGCACCAGCGGGAAGGCGTCCGCACCGGCCGGGCCCTGCCGGAACCAGTGGTCCTCGTAGTAGCCCTCCGAGACCGGGATGTGCGTCTTGCGGGTCCGCTGGGCGAGGCTGCCGTCCGGGGCGACGAGGATCGCGGTGTTGTAGCCGAGCCCGTCGTCCTCGCCGCCGGGTGCCGGAGCCCGCTCGTACAGCGAGGCGTGCACGTACACGCCGCACTCGCGTGCCGCCTCGGCGGCGAAGGTGAACGTCGGACCGGTGAGCAGGTCCTCCGGCTCGGCCGGAGCGGGGTGGTCGGCCTTGCGGACCACCGCGAAGTACGGCGACAGCGTCAGCTCCTGGAGGCACACCACCCGCGCGCCCTCGGCCGCCGCGAGACGGATGCCTTCGAGCAGGGCCGCGCGGTGCTCGGCGGGGTCGCGGTGCCAGCGCTGCTGCACGGCGGCCACCCGGAGCGGGGCGCGCTCGGCGGGACGGGTCCTGGTCGGGGACGCGGGCGGGTTGTACGCGGTGATCAGGCGCATGACGACATCCAGTCGAGTAGCAGGGGAGTGGAGCGGGGGAAGGGGAGGGAAAGGGGGGAGGGCGTGGCACGGAACCGCGCAACGCATTGCCGGAACGTTCCGGCACAGCCGAATGTAGACCGTGCCGGAACGTTCCGGCAAGGCTGGCCCCGTACGTCTACACTTCGGGCACGTGAATGCCCGTACCGTCACCCTCCTCGACGTCGCCCGCGCCGCCGGAGTCTCCAAGAGCACCGCATCCGACGCCCTCCAGGGCTCGGGCCGCGTCGCGGAGGCCACCCGCGAGCACGTCCGCGAGGTCGCCGCCCGCCTCGGCTACCGGCCCAACAGCGCCGCGCGCCGCCTCCGCCGCGCCAGCACCGGAGCGATCGGACTGCACCTGCCGCAGACCGCGACGCGCCTCGACTACTACATGAACCTCGCCTTCGGGGCCGTCTCCCGCGCCCAGGAGGAGGGGCTCGACGTCGTCCTGCTCGCGCCCGCCACCGGTGCGCACGGGCCGCTCGCGTCACGTGTCGACGGGCTCCTCGTCATCGACCCCGAGATCGGCGACCCCGCCGTGCCCGGACTGCTCGGCGCGGGCATCCCCGTCGTCACCGGCGAGCGCTATCTGGGGTCGGCCCCCGCCCCCAGCGGCGCGGTCATCTGCGACAACTCCGCCTCGCTGACTGCCCTCCTTGACCACGTGCACGGCCGCGGCGCCCGCCGCCCCGCCCTGTTGGCGCCCGCCGACACCTCCGCGTGGGCCGCCGCCCTGCACGCCACGGCCGCCGACTGGGGGCGTGCGCACGGGGTGCCGGTGGAGGTCCGTACGGTCTCCTTCGCCGCCACGGCCCGCGAGGCGGAGCAGGCCACGCTCGCCCTGCTCGCCGCGGCGCCGGAGATCGACGCCGTGATCTGCGCGCCGGACGGTGCGGCGCCGGGAGTCCTCCACGCGGCGGCCACCCGGGACCGCGTCGTGGGCCGGGACTTCTACGTGGCCGCCTGCGTCGACGGAACCGCCACCCGCAGCGCGGGCCCGCCCGTCACCGCCGTCGACCTGCGCCCCTCGGCGTACGGCCGTGCCTGCGCGGAGCTCCTCTGCGACATCCTCGCGGAGCGCGCCGATCCGGCGGCGGTCCGCACCCATCAATGGGCCCTTGAGGCCCGCGCCTCGACCCTCGGCGGGGCTTGATCCGGATACGCGACGGCCGGGGTCGGAACGGCGTCGGCGTCGGCGTGACGTGATGGGATGTACCGGTACGCAACGGGACTTTCGGAGGCAGCCCATGACGACTCCCGGCCCTGGTCCCGAACCCGGCCCCGGCCCCGTAAAGCCCGAGCAGCAAGCTCTCTTCGGGTGGTCGCACACCGCTCCGGAGGAAAGCGCTCCGGAGGAAACCGGCCCGGCAGGCCCCGCCCGCGCCCCCGGAGCCGGTGCGTTCCGGGACGGTCCGGAGGTGCGCCGGATGCTCGATGTGCGCGAGGTGTACGCCGAGCCCGCCGCCCTCGACTCCCCGCGCGGTCAGCAGATCATGTCCCGGTTGTCGCCGGACGTGCGCGTGACCGAGGTCGACGGGCACTGGCTCATTCCCTCGCTGCACGGCAACGACGGCAACATCGGCCGATGGGTCCGGATCAAGACCGAGACGCTCGTCCTCGGGGTCAAGCACACGCTCGCCACGCGCCCCAACGGCCGCTCCGCGGACTGGATCGCCCCGGGCCCCTCCAACGGGTGCGCGATGGCCTGCGCCTACTGCTACGTCCCGCGCCGCAAGGGCTACGCCAACCCCATCACGCTCTTCACCAACATCGAGGCGATCGTCGCCCACGTCCGGCGCCACGTGCGGGCCCAGGGCCCGAAGGCCGAGCCCAACCAGTGCGATCCCGAGGCGTGGGTCTACGACATCGGCGAGAACGGTGACTGTTCCGTCGACGCCCTGGTCTGCGACAACACCGCTGACCTCATTGCCGCTTTCCGTGGCATGCCGACCGCCAAGGCCTCCTTCGCGACCAAGTTCGTCAACCCCGATCTGCTCGCGCTCGACCCACAGGGGCGCACCCGCGTGCGCTTCTCCCTCATGCCTGCCGACGACGCCCGGCTCCTCGACATCCGCACCAGCCCGGTCGGCGAACGGATCGCCGCCGCCGCGGACTTCCTCGACGCCGGGTACGAGGTGCACTTCAACCTCTCGCCCGTCGTGCTGCGCCAGGGCTGGCAGCGGGACTGGGCCGAGCTGCTCGACCACCTCGACGACGTCCTGCCCGCCCGGGTGAAGGCGCAGGCCGCCGCCGAAGTCATCATGCTGACGCACAATCAGGGGCTCCACGAGGTCAACCTGGGCTGGCATCCCCGCGCCGAGGACGTGCTGTGGCAGCCGGACGCGCAGGAGACCAAGCGGTCACAGAACGGCGCACTCAACGTGCGCTACGCCCAGGAGATCAAGAGGCAGGCCTTGGCGCGGATCCAGCAGCTGCTTGCGGCGCACGCTCCCTGGCTGCGCATCAGGTACGCCTTCTGACGTTCCGGATAACAGCGGAAAACTGTAGAGGATCGTTACCTCTTGCACGTACGGGTGATATGGGGCGTATCGGTTCGTAGGGCTGGGGAGTCACTGGGCGGCTCGCATTGATCGTCGAGTCGCAGGCAACTCAGCCCGGATGAAAGAGAGTTCACATGCGTCGCTCCGCCGCCGTCATCCTCGGTGCCGTCACGCTGCTCGGGGTCCTCGCGGTGCCCGCCAGCGCGGTGCCGGACCCCGTCGCGACCGTCGACTGCCTGACGCAGTCGGCCGGTGACGTCACGGCCCTCGTCGACCCGGCGAGCCTCGGCGTTCCGGCGGAGGTGCCGGGCGCGGCATGTCTGGCTCCGTGACGGTCGAGGACGGCCTGCAGGCGGTCTGAACGGGAGGCGGTCCTGAACGGACCGCCTCGCCCGCTCACCGTGCGGTGGGGCAGGCCCTCAACCGCCCCACCGGTAACCGTCGCCGAAGAGAAGCGTGTGCTCCAGCACGTCCTCCATCGGGTCGTCGATCTGGCCGGTGTTGACCAGCGCGACCACGGGTGCGTTGTGCGAGTTCTCGTGCGTCTCGTCGGCGTGTGCCGTGCCGGAGCACAGGACGGCCGGTGCGGCCGCCACTGCTGCGACCAGGGTCCAACGGGACATCTTCTGCACCCAATTGCCGTTCACTGCGGCCTCCTTGGAGCGTGCGCGTACGGGCCCGCGGTCGCGGCCCGCTCACGGGGTGTAACCCGGACACGGTCAGGAAGTCACCGATCGTCACCGACGATCATACGAACGGGTTGTCGCTCTCCCGTCGCCCGAATGAACCAATCTCCCTAGCTCGTAAGGCTGTTGTATGTTCCGTCGCGCTCTGGTTCTCGCTCTCGTCGCCCTCGCCGCTGCCGCGGGTCCGGCGGTCGCCGTCGCCCCGGCCAATCCCGGCCCGCTGCCGATCCCGCTGCCCGTCGCCGACACCGTGGTCAATGAGGGGGTGACCGTCGAAGGGCCGCTCATCAACAACTTCGGCCTGCCGACCGTGTGGTGAGGCGCGGTGCCGCCGGGGTCAGGCGCGCAGCTCCGGTGGGAAACCCGTCCAGCGCAGTTCTTCGGGGAGGTGCCGCATGTCGTTGTAGAGCGCCAGTGAAGCCGGGCGGCCCGGGGTGTAACGGATGACCGTCAGGGCCGCGTTGCAGTGGTTCAGGCCCAGCCAGCGTGCGGGTGGGGCGTCGAGAGCGGCGCGGACCAGCCAGCCGGTCAGGAAGTTGTGCGTGACGAGGAGTTCGTGGCGCGCTGCGTCGCCGGGGACGGGGCCGGTGAACCGGGTCAGTGCCTCGGCGGCCAGGGCGGGGCCGTCCTCGCGTTCCGCCGCGGGGAACTGGGCCAGGCGCTCCAGTGTCGCGTCGGCCGTTTCCGGGGGCAGCTCTTCCTTGTACGGGATGTAGGGGAGGTAGTCGCCCGCCGGGGCCGAGCGGACCAGGGGGGCGTTGCTCTTCAGCTGGTCGGATATCAGGGCGGCGGTCTGTTCGGCCCGGGGGAGCGGGCCGTGGTGGATCGCCGCGAAGGGGATGTCGCGGAGTCGCTCGCCGAGCAGGACCGCCTGCCTGAGGCCTGCCTGCGTCAGCCCGCTCTCGTCGGGCGTGGCCTCGCCGTGCCGGGTGATGTAGAGGTGACGCGTGGCGGTCGGACCGGTCGTGGGAGTGATCATGCGGGGAGGGACGCCCCGCGTTCCGTACCGGTTCCGGCCGCCCCGAACGGAAGAGCCCTGCACAGGCCCCCGCAAAGCCATCCGTAAGGTGGCCGGACACCACCGAAGAGGAGCGTGACATGTCCGCCGCCGAACGGAATTCTTCCGCCCTGCTGGGTCTCGACGCCATCAAGGGTGACCTCGCCGCCCTCTACCGCGATCTGCACGCCCATCCGGAACTCTCCTTCGAGGAGCACCGCACCGCGGCCGAAGCCGCCCGCCGCGTCGCCTCGTACGGGTACGAGGTCACGACCGGCGTCGGCCGCACCGGTGTGGTCGCCGTCCTGGAGAACGGCGCCGGGCCGACCGTCCTCCTCCGTGCCGACATGGACGGGCTGCCCGTCACCGAGCGGACCGGGCTGCCGTACGCCTCCGGCAACGACGGCGTGATGCACGCGTGCGGGCACGACATGCACGTCACCTGTCTGCTGGGCGCCCTGAAGCTGCTCGCGGACGCCCGCGCCGACTGGTCGGGCCGGATCGTCGGGGTCTTCCAGCCCGCCGAGGAGGTCGCGAAGGGCGCGCAGGCCATGGTCCAGGACGGCTTCTACGAGCGGTTCGGCGTGCCGGACGTCGTGCTCGGGCAGCACGTCGCGCCGCTGCCCGCCGGGATGATCGGGGCGCACCCCGGGCCCGCCTTCGCGGCGACCGACTCCCTGCGCGTGCGGATGTTCGGCAAGGGCGCGCACGGCTCGCGCCCCGAGACGTCGATCGACCCCGTGGTGATGGCCGCCGCGACCGTGATGCGGCTGCAGACGATCGTGTCCCGGGAGATCGCGGGCGGCGAGACGGCCGTGGTGACCGTCGGCTCGCTCCAGGCCGGGACGAAGGAGAACATCATTCCCGACGAGGCCGAGCTCAAGATCAACATCCGGACGTACACGCCCGAGGTGCGGACGAAGGTCCTCGCCGCCGTCGAGCGCATCGTCAAGGGCGAGGCGGCCACGGCGGGGGCGGAGCGGGAGCCCGAGATCACGGAGATCGACTCCTTCCCCGTGCTCTACAACGACGCCGACGCGGTGGAGCGGACGACGGCCGCCATCGGCGCGGCGATCGGGGCGGAGCGCGTCTTCGACCCCGGTCCTGTGACCGGCAGCGAGGACGTCGGGTACTTCGCGACCTCGGCGGAGCGCCAAGTCCCGCTCTGTTACTGGCTGTTCGGCGGCGCCGACCCGGCGGAGGTCGCGGCCGCCCAGAAGGCGGGGACCTTCGAGCGGGACATTCCGTCCAACCACTCGCCGTTCTTCGCCCCGCTCGTCGAGCCGACCCTCACCACCGGGGTCACCGCGCTGACGACGGGCGCGCTGGCGTGGCTGGGCGGTCGGCCGTCGCAGTGACGGCCGACCGCGACCAGCGGACGGAGGGGGCGACGAGGGCTCAGGCCTCGTCGCCGCCGTCCTCCAGGTTGCCCTCGGTCTCCAGGTAGGCCTGCCGCAGCGCTTCGAGCACCGCCGGGTCCGGCTTCGCCCACATGCCGCGCGACTCCGCCTCCAGGAGGCGCTCCGCGATGCCGTGCAGGGCCCAGGGGTTGGCCTCCTGGAGGAACTCGCGGTTGGTCGGGTCCAGGACGTACGTCTCGGTGAGCTTGTCGTACATCCAGTCGGCGACGACGCCCGTCGTGGCGTCGTACCCGAACAAGTAGTCCACGGTGGCGGCGAGTTCGAAGGCGCCCTTGTAACCGTGGCGGCGCATCGCCTCGATCCACTTCGGGTTGACCACGCGCGCGCGGAACACCCGCGAGGTCTCCTCCACCAGGGTGCGCGTGCGGACCGTCTCGGGGCGGGTCGAGTCCCCGATGTACGCCTCCGGGGCCGTGCCCCGCAGCGCGCGCACGGTCGCCACCATGCCGCCGTGGTACTGGAAGTAGTCGTCGGAGTCCGCGATGTCGTGCTCACGGGTGTCCGTGTTCTTCGCGGCCACGGCGATGCGCTTGTACGCCGTCTCCATCTCGGCGCGGGCCGGGCGGCCTTCGAGCCCGCGGCCGTACGCGTAACCGCCCCACACCGTGTAGACCTCGGCGAGGTCCGCGTCGGTGCGCCAGTCGCGGGAGTCTATGAGCTGGAGCAGGCCCGCGCCGTACGTGCCGGGGCGCGAACCGAAGATGCGGGTGGTGGCCCGGCGCTCGTCGCCGTGCTCGGCCAGGTCGGCCTGGGCGTGGGCGCGCACGTAGTTGCGGTCGGCGGGCTCCTCCAGGGAGGCCGCGAGCCGCACCGCGTCGTCGAGCAGGCCGATCGTGTGCGGGAACGCGTCGCGGAAGAAGCCCGAGATGCGCAGCGTCACATCGATGCGCGGGCGGCCCAGCTCCTCGTACGGGACGGCTTCCAGACCGGTGACGCGGCGTGACGCGTCGTCCCAGACGGGGCGGAT
Source organism: Streptomyces sp. NPDC004732 (assembly GCF_040609235.1). Taxonomy (NCBI): domain Bacteria; kingdom Bacillati; phylum Actinomycetota; class Actinomycetes; order Kitasatosporales; family Streptomycetaceae; genus Streptomyces; species Streptomyces sp. NPDC004732. The sequence goes on along the minus strand of NZ_JBEXJR010000001.1, from coordinate 824,502 downwards.
GCCGAGCAGCGCCATCGCCTCCGCGACGTCGTCGCCCGCGGTGCGCATGGCGCTCGTGCCCCACAGGGACAGACCCACGGAGGTGGGGTACTCGCCGTTGTCCTGCTGGTAGCGCTCGACGAGGGAGTCGGCCAGGGCCTGGCCCGTCTCCCACGCGAGGCGGGAGGGGACGGCCTTCGGGTCGACCGAGTAGAAGTTCCGGCCGGTCGGCAGGACGTTGACCAGGCCGCGCAGCGGGGAGCCCGACGGGCCCGCCGGGACGAAGCCGCCGTTCAGGGCGTGCACGGAGTGGTCGAGCTCGGCGGTGGTGGCCGCCAGGCGCGGGACGACCTCGCGGGCCGCGAACTCCAGGATGGCGGCGACCTGGTCGCCGTGGTCCGCGGCCACGGAGGCCACGGCCGCCGGGTCCCAGTCCGCGTCGTCCATCGCCTGGACCAGGGCGCGGGCCTTGTCCTCGGCCTCGTCGGCGGTGACGCGCGTCGCCGCCGACTCGTCGAGGCCGAGCGCCTCGCGCAGGCCCGGCAGCGCGGTCGTGCCGCCCCAGATCTGGCGGGCGCGCAACACGGCGAGCACGAGGTTCACGCGGTCGGCGCCCGCGGGCGGGTTGCCCAGGACGTGCAGACCGTCGCGGATCTGCATGTCCTTGATCTCGCAGAGCCAGCCGTCGACGTGCAGCAGGAAGTCGTCGAAGCCGTCGTCGTCCGGGCGGTGCTCGAGACCCAGGTCGTGGTCGAGCTTGGCGGCCTGGATGAGCGTCCAGATCTGCGCGCGGATCGCCGGGAGCTTCGCCGGGTCCATGGAGCTGATCTGGGCGTACTCGTCGAGGAGCTGCTCCAGGCGCGCGATGTCGCCGTAGGAGTCGGCGCGCGCCATCGGCGGCACCAGGTGGTCGATGAGCGTGGCGTGCACACGGCGCTTGGCCTGCGTGCCCTCGCCCGGGTCGTTGACCAGGAAGGGGTAGATCAGGGGCAGGTCGCCGAGCGCGGCGTCGGGGCCGCACGCCGCGGAGAGGCCCGCGTTCTTGCCGGGCAGCCACTCCAGGTTGCCGTGCTTGCCGAGGTGGATCATCGCGTCGGCGCCGAAGCCGTTGTCGGACGCGGGCGCCGCGATCCAGCGGTAGGCGGCCAAGTAGTGGTGCGACGGCGGCAGATCGGGGTCGTGGTAGATCGCGATCGGGTTCTCGCCGAAGCCGCGCGGCGGCTGGATCAGGATGAGGAGGTTCTCGCGGCGCAGGGCCGCGAGCACGATGTCGCCCTCCGGGTCGCCGCCCTGGCCGACGCGGGACCGGTCGAGGAACATCTCGCCGGGCGGCGGGCCCCAGTGCTGCTCGACGGAGTCGCGCAGTTCCTCGGGCAGGGTCGCGTACCACCGCTTGTAGTCGGCGGCGGGGATGCGCACCGGGTTGGCGGCGAGCTGCTCCTCGGTGAGCCAGTCCTGGTCGTGGCCGCCTGCGTCGATGAGCGCGCGGATCAGCTCGTCGCCGTCGCCGGAGACCAGGCCGGGGATGTCGGCCTCGGGGCCGAAGTCGTACCCCTCGGCGCGGAGTCGGCGAAGGAGCTCGACGGCGGATGCCGGGGTGTCCAGGCCGACCGCGTTGCCGATGCGGGAGTGCTTCGTCGGGTACGCGGAAAGCACCAGGGCGATGCGCTTGTCGGCGGCCGGGATGTGCTTGAGGCGCGCGTGGCGCACGGCGATACCGGCGACGCGGGCCGCGCGCTCGGCGTCGGCGACGTACGCGGGCAGACCGTCCTCGTCGATCTCCTTGAAGGAGAAGGGGACCGTGATGAGGCGGCCGTCGAACTCCGGCACCGCGATCTGGCTCGCGGCGTCGAGCGGCGAGACGCCCTCGTCGTTCTCCTGCCAGGCCGAACGCGACCCGGTCAGACAGAGCGCCTGGAGGATCGGCACGTCGAGCCCGGTCAGCGCACCCGCGTCCCACGACTCGTCGTCGCCGCCCGCGGAGGCCTCGGCGGGCTTGGTGCCACCGGCCGCGAGGACCGTCGTCACGATGGTGTCGGCGGCCCGCAGCGCGTCGATCAGCTCGGGCTCGGGGGCGCGCAGCGAGGCCACGTACAGCGGCAGTGCCCGGGCGCCCGCGTCCTCGATCGCGCCGCACAGCGCGTCCACGAACGCGGTGTTGCCGCTCATGTGGTGGGCGCGGTAGTAGAGCACCGCCACGGTCGGGCTGTCAGTGCCTTCGGCGCCGTCGGCGCGGGCCGTGCGCTCCAGCGGGCCCCACGACGGGGCGGGGGCGGGCGGCTCGAAGCCGTGGCCGGTGAGCAGCACGGTGTCGGAGAGGAAGCGGGCCAGCTGCTCCAGGTTCGCGGGGCCGCCGTGCGCCAGGTAGGCGTGCGCCTCGGCGGCGATGCCGACCGGCACGGTCGAGGAGGCCATGAGCTGGGCGTCGGGTGCCTGTTCACCGGTGAGCACGACCACAGGGAGACCGGTGGCGATGAGCTGGTCCAGGCCGTCCTGCCAGGCACGGACGCCGCCGAGGAGACGGACGACGACGAGGTCGACGCCGTCCAGCAGCGCGGGCAGTCCTTCGAGGTCAAGACGGGAGGGGTTGGCGAACCGGTAGTCGACCGGACCCCCCGCCGCGCGGGCGCTGAGCAGGTCGGTGTCGGAGGTCGACAACAGCAGAAGCATGCGGGCGCAGGCCTTCCTCGGGGTGTCCGCGCCCCGGGTGGTCGTATGGACGGCAGGAGTTCCTGGCTCGCCCCACTCGGGTGGGGCTCACAGTGGCGGGACCGCGCCGGATTCACACCGGGCTTCCTCCTTCGGGTCCTGGTGGACCCACGCCGTCGCTGGCGTCGACGGACTTGGTAGCCCGCCGCCTGCATAGTAAGTCCTGCCCACGGTCGGCGGGGCGGCCACCTGCCAGAACGGTCCGTCTCGGGAGGCGACCCGCCGGATCCGCGTGGGTATGCTCGCCGCCATGCCGCCCACCCGAGCATCATCCACAAAACAGGGCGAACCCCCCATACGCGACAGGGGTGACGCCTGCCCCGGAGCCCTCCGCCTGCACCGCGCCGACGACGGCCACCTCGCCCGACTCCGGCTGCCCGCAGGACTTTTGACGACACGTCAGGCCGAGGCGCTGGTCACCGCGGCGGAGCGTCTGGCGGACGGCTGCCTCAGCATCACCTCGCGCGGCAACATCGAGCTGCGGGGCCTCGGCGAGACCTGCGGCGGCGAACTCTCCGCGCTGCTCTCACAAGCGGGCCTGCTCCCCTCCGAGCGGCACGAGCGCATCCGCAACGTCGTGGCGTCACCGCTCGCGGGCATCGACCGACTCGGCCATGGTGACGTGCAGTTGTGGGCCCGTGAGCTGGACGGACTCCTGTGTTCCGAGGAGTGGACCACGGAGCTCTCGGGCCGCTTCCTGTTCGCCCTGGACGACGGGCGAGGGGACGTCGTCGGACTCGGCGGCGATGTGACCTTGATCGCAGAATCGGGCGGGACGGCGGTCGTCCGCGTCGGCGGCCTGGCGTTCCGGATCGCCGGAGCCGACGCCCCCCGCGCCGCGCTCACCGCCGCGGGGGCCTTCCACGCCGCCGCGACCGCCGCGGGCAACGGCGCCTGGCGGGTGGGGGAGCTGCCCCGCGAGCACCGCGTGGACCTCGCAGGAGCACTGGAGCGCGCGGGCATCGACGCCGTGCGCACCGAGCCCTGGACCGTCTCCCGAAGCGCCCCGCAGGCACCCGGGGCGATCGGCGACGCAGTCGTCGTGAGCGCCCCCCTCGGCCGCGTCACCGCCGCCCAGTGGCGGGCCCTCCTGCCGCTGCCCGCCGACGAACTGCGCGTCACACCCTGGCGCGGCTTCGTCGTGCCCGGCTTCGCCGACGGGGCCGCGGCCCGCGAGCGTCTCGCCGTACTCGCCGACGCCGGGCACATCACCGACGCCGCATCGCCCTGGCTGGGCGTCGGCGCCTGCACCGGACGCCCCGGCTGCGCCAAGTCCCTCTCTGACGTACGCGCCGACGCCGTCCCCGGCCTCGGCGGCCTGCCCGTCCACTGGTCCGGCTGCGAACGCCGCTGCGGGCACCCGTGGGGCGACTGGGTCGACGTCCTCGCCACCGGCGACGGGCAGTACGAGGTGACGGTGCGCGTCCCCGGCGAGGACCGGACGCCTCTGACGGACGGCACTCTGACCGAGCAGGTCACCACGGCACGTACCACCACGAAACCAACGGCCACGAGATGAGCGAGAGCACAGTGTTCGACTACGAGAAGGACGGCGCGGCGATCTACCGCGAGTCCTTTGCCACCATCCGCGCGGAGGCGGACCTCCAAGGCCTGCCCGCCGACGTCAGCCAGGTCGCGGTCCGGATGATCCACGCCTGCGGGATGGTCGACCTCGTGCGCGACCTCTCCTACAGCCCGCGCGTGATCGCCGACGCCCGCAAGGCGCTGCGCGACGGCGCGCCGATCCTCTGCGACGCGAACATGGTCGCGAGCGGCGTCACGCGCAAGCGGCTGCCCGCCGACAACGAAGTGATCTGCACCCTCGCCGACCCGTCCGTGCCCGACCTCGCGGCCCGGCTCGGCACCACCCGCAGCGCCGCCGCCCTCGAACTCTGGCGCGACCGCCTCGAAGGCTCGGTCGTCGCCATCGGCAACGCACCCACCGCGCTCTTCCGCCTCCTGGAGATGATCGAGGAGGGCGCGCCGCGCCCGGCCGCCGTCCTCGGCATCCCGGTCGGCTTCGTCGGCGCCGCCGAGTCCAAGGACGCGCTCGCCGAGCACACCTCCGGTCTGGAGTACCTGGTCGTACGGGGACGTCGCGGCGGCAGTGCGATGGCCGCGGCGGCGATCAACGCGATTGCGAGCGAAGCGGAATGAGCGGCGTACCCACCGAACAGCGCCCGCAGGGGCGGCTCTACGGCGTCGGCCTCGGCCCCGGCGACCCGTCGCTGATGACCCTGCGCGCCGTGGAGATCATCGCCGCCGCCGACGTGGTCGCGTACCACTCCGCCCGGCACGGCCGCTCCATCGCCCGCTCGATCGCGGCCGCGCACATCCGCGCCGACCACATCGAGGAAGCGCTGGTCTACCCCGTCACCACGGAGAGCACCGACCACCCCGGCGGCTACCGCGGCGCCCTCGACGACTTCTACGAAGTGGCCGCGGCCCGGCTCGCCGCCCACCTCGACGCGGGCCGCACGGTCGCCGTCCTCGCCGAGGGCGACCCGCTCTTCTACGGCTCGTACCAGCACATGCACAAGCGCCTCGCTCACCGCTATGCGACCGAGGTGATCCCCGGCGTCACCTCGGTGAGCGCCGCGGCCGCCCGGCTCGGCGAGCCCCTGGTGGAGGCCGAGGAGGTCCTCACGGTCCTGCCCGGCACCCTCCCCGAGGAGGAGCTGGCCGCGCGCCTCGCGGCGACGGACTCGGCAGTCGTCATGAAGCTCGGCCGCACGTTCGGGAAGGTGCGGGGCGCCCTGGAGCGCGCAGGCCGCCTCGACGAGGCGCGCTATGTGGAGCGGGCCACCATGGAGGGCGAGCGCACCGGCCGCCTCGCCGAGGTCGACCCGGAGTCGGTGCCCTACTTCTCGGTGGCGGTGCTGCCGAGCCGGGTCGCGCCGCTGACCGGAGGGCCCGCGCCCGCCCCCGCGGAGGAGACCCCGGAGCGCGGCGAGGTCGTCGTGGTCGGCACGGGTCCCGCGGGTCCGCTGTGGCTGACGCCCGAGACGCGCGGCGCGCTCGCCGCCGCCGACGACCTGGTCGGATACACCACGTACGTCGACCGGGTGCCGCACCGCCCCGGCCAGCGACGGCACGGTTCCGACAACCGCGTGGAGTCCGAGCGCGCCGAGTTCGCCCTGGAGCTCGCGCGGCGCGGGCGGCGCGTCGCGGTCGTCTCCGGCGGCGACCCCGGCGTCTTCGCGATGGCCACGGCCGTCCTGGAGGTCGCCTCGCAGGACCTCTTCGCCGACGTCCCGGTCCGGGTGCTCCCCGGAGTGACCGCCGCGAACGCCGCGGCGGCCCGCGCGGGCGCGCCGCTCGGCCATGACTACGCGACCCTCTCCCTGTCGGACCGTCTCAAGCCGTGGGAGGTCATCGCGGAGCGGCTGGCCGCGGCGGCCTCCGCGGACCTCGTCCTCGCGCTCTACAACCCGGGCTCGCGCAGCCGCAACTGGCAGGTGGGCAAGGCGCGGGAGCTGCTCCTGGAGCAACGGACCCCTGATACCCCGGTCGTACTCGGCCGTGACGTCGGCGGCCCCGAGGAGAGCGTCCGGATCGTGCGCCTCGGTGACCTCGATCCGACGGAGGTCGACATGCGTACGTTGCTGATCGTCGGGTCGTCGCAGACGAGGGTTTCGCGGCGGCGCGGGGGCAGGGACCAGATCGTCTGGACGCCGCGGCGGTATCCCGAGGGGTGACCCTCGTGTGCGGACTCGTGGTGGCTGAGCGCGCAGTTCCCCGCGCCCCTTACGGGGCGCGAGCCCCGCTTTTAGGGGCGCGGGGAACTGCGCGACCAGCCACAAACGACCCGCACCTAGCCGCGCAGCGTACGCACCCAGGCAACCGCTTCCTCCGGCGTGGCGACGCCGGTGACCCCCTCCGGCCCGGCAGGCCGCCGGACCACCACGACAGGAATCCCCGCCTCGCGCGCAGCGACAAGCTTCGGCGACGTCGCCGCACCCCCACTGTCCTTCGTCACCACGACGTCGACACGGTGGGCGCGCAGGATCTCCCGCTCCCCGGCGAGCGTGAACGGGCCCCGGTCGAGGAGCACCTCCATGCGGGAGGGGAACGGCCGCTCGGGCGCGTCGACGGAACGTACGAGAAACCAGAGACCAGCCAGTTCAGGCCCGGAGAACGCGGCGAGCCCCATCCGCCCCGTGGTGAGGAACACGCGCTTCCCCAGCCCAGGAAGCACCCGTGCGGCCTCATCCAGGGAACCGACCTCGTGCCAGTCGTCACCCTCTTCCGCGACCCAGCCGGGCCGCCGCAGGGCGAGCAGGGGAACATGGGCGAGCGCGGCGGCCTTCACCGCGTTGAACGAGATCGTCCCGGCGAAAGGATGGGTGGCGTCGATGAGCGCGTCCACGTGGTGCTCGGCCAGCCACGCCGCCAGCCCCTCGGCCCCGCCGAAGCCGCCCACGCGCACCTCGCCGGGCGGCAGCCGGGGCGCCGCGACCCGGCCCGCCAGGGAACTGGTCACCCGCACCCCCGCCGCGTCGGCGAGGAGCTCCGCCAGACGGCGGCCCTCGGTCGTTCCCCCCAGAATCAGTACGTGCACGGAGTTCGAGTTCCTTCATGAGTGAGGCAGCCAAGGCCACGGGCGGGCGCAGCGCCCAACTCAAGCACACCGGTCTGCGGTCCGGCTGGACGACCGGTGCCTGTGCGACCGCCGCCACGACGGCCGCGTACACGGCGCTGCTCACCGGCGACTTCCCCGACCCGGTGACCATCACGCTGCCCAAGGGCCAGACGCCCGCCTTCGCGCTCGCCGCCGAGGAACTGGGCGCTTCGCACGCCATGGCGGGCATCGTGAAGGACGCGGGCGACGACCCGGACGTCACCCACGGCGCGCTGGTGCGGTCCACGGTGCGGCGGCTGCACGCCGGTGCGGGCGTCGTCTTCAAGGCGGGCCCCGGCGTGGGCACCGTCACCCGCCCCGGGCTGCCCCTGGACGTCGGCGAGCCCGCGGTCAACCCCGTGCCGCGGCAGCTGATGCGGGACCACGTGGCGCAGGTCGCCGCCCGCGCGGGGACCACGCCGGACGTCGAGATCACCCTCTCCGTCGACCACGGCGAGGAGATCGCCCGCTCCACCTGGAACCCGCGCCTGGGCATCCTCGGCGGCCTGTCCATCCTCGGGACGACCGGCATCGTCGTGCCCTACTCCTGCTCGGCGTGGATCGACTCGATCCGGCGCGGCGTGGACGTGGCGCGGGCGGCCGGGCGTACGCATGTGGCCGGGTGCACCGGGTCGACGTCGGAGAAGACGGTCGTCGCCGAGTACGGGCTGCCGGAGGACGCGCTGCTCGACATGGGGGACTTCGCGGGCGCGGTCCTCAAGTACGTGCGCCGCCATCCCGTCGACCGCCTCACCATCTGCGGCGGCTTCGCCAAACTGTCGAAGCTGGCGGCGGGCCACCTGGACCTGCACTCGGCCCGCTCCCAGGTCGACAAGGGCTTCCTGGCCCGCCTGGCCCGGCGCGGCGGCGCCTCCGAGGAGCTGGCGGCGCGGATCGCCGACGCCAACACGGGCCTCGCCGCACTGCAGTTGTGCGCGGCGGCCGGGGTGCCGCTCGGCGACCTGGTGGCGGAGACGGCCCGCGACGAGGCGCTCGGGGTGCTGCGGGGAGCCCCGGTCATGGTGGACGTCATCTGCATCGACAGGGCGGGGACGGTCGTGGGGCGCAGCGCCCTCAAGTGACGGGGGCGGTGTCGCTGCCCGTCGCCGAGGCCCGGCGCCGCATTCCCGAGGCCGTGAACGCCGCCGCCGTCACCGTGGCGGCGACCACGAGCGTGGCGACCGCCGGCGCGCCCCCGACCGGCGCGTTGGTCTGCGGCGCGGCGAACCCGCCGGGCGCCGCGTACACCACGAGCCGGTCGCCGGGCTCCGTACCCGCCGGGCACGCGTCGCCCACCGGGAAGAAGTCCGACTCCCGCAGGGTCCTTTCGAGCTCCGCGCCGTCGGGCCCGCGCAGCGAACACTCCCACCACGTGCCGGTGACGTTGCCGGCCGGCCCGTTCCTCTCGTGCCGTACGGCTTTGGTGACCACGGTCTCCACCGGCTCACCCCATACGTCGAGCACGGCCTGGTCGAGGAAGGCCAGCAGCCCCAAGGCGAGCAGGCACTGTGCGAGCGCGGCCGCGCCGAACTGCCAGGCGCCGAGGAAGATGAAGCACACGGGGACCAGCGCGAACCCCGCGGCCAGGAGCGGCAGCCCCGCGACGACGGCCACCATGGGGTGCGGCCACCACGTGGGCACGAGCACCACGGTGACCACCGCGAGGCCGCACATCAGAACCGAGGCGGCGATCCCTGTCAGCGCGCCGACCGTCCGTAACCGCGCTCTGCCGCCCGCCGAAGCTTCCACCGACATCCGCACCGGCACCTCCACCGCTCTGGGCGGCGGGCACCGTCAGCACACGTGACGGTCCCGCTCCGCCGAGTACAAGTGACTGTCACGGAACTGCGAGGCCCCCAGCGTCCGCCCCACCATGATGACGGCGGTCCGCACGATGCCCGCCTCCTTAACCTGCCCCGCGATGGAATCCAGCGTGCCCCGCAGGATCACCTCGTCGGGACGGCTGGCGAGGGCGACCACGGCGGCGGGGCAGTCGGCGCCGTAGTTCGGCAGGAGCTCCGCCACCACGCGGTCGACGTATCCGGCGGCCAGGTGCAGGACGAGGAGCGCGCCGCTGCGGCCGAGCGTGGCCAGGTCCTCGCCCTCGGGCATGGCCGTCGCACGCTGGGCGATGCGCGTGAGGATGACGGTCTGGCCGACGGTCGGCACGGTCAGCTCCCGCTTCAGCGCGGCCGCCGCCGCGGCGAACGCGGGGACGCCGGGCACCACTTCGTAGGGCACCCCGGCCGCGTCGAGCCGCCGCATCTGCTCGGCGACCGCGCTGAACACGGACGGGTCGCCCGAGTGCAGCCGCGCCACGTCGAGCCCCTGCTCGTGCGCGCGCACCAACTCGGCGGTGATCTCGTCCAGGTTGAGCTGCGCGGTGTCCACGAGCTGCGCCCCGTCCGGGCATTCGGCGAGCAGTTCGCGCGGCACCAGGCTGCCCGCGTACAGGCAGACCTGGCAGGCGGCGATCCGGCGCGCGCCGCGGACCGTGATCAGGTCGGCGGCGCCGGGTCCCGCGCCGATGAAGTACACGGTCATGTGTGGTCAACTCCTGCTGTTCTGTGCCTTGGTTGCCTTGGTTGCCTTGGTTGCCTTGGTGACGGACCATTGGGTGACCGGCATCGCCTGCCGCCAGCCGGTGAAGCCGCCCACGGGGACGGCCTGCGCGACCGCGAGCCGCACCAGCTCGCCGCCGTGGCGCCGGTACCACTCGGTGAGCAGCGCCTCGGACTCCAGCGTGACGGTGTTGGCGACGAGGCGGCCGCCGGGCGGCAGCGCCTCCCACCCGGCGTCGAGGAGGCCGGGCGCGGTCAGGCCGCCGCCGATGAACACGGCGTCCGGCGTGGGGAGTCCGGCGAGCGCGTCCGGTGCGGCGCCGGTGACGACGCGCAGGCCCGGCACGCCGAGCCGTTCGGCGTTGCGGGTGATCCGCTCCGCGCGCACGGGGTTCTTCTCGATGGTGACGGCACGGCACGACGGGTGCGCGCGCAGCCACTCCACGGCGATCGAGCCGGAGCCGCCGCCCACGTCCCAGAGCAGTTCGCCGGGGGCGGGCGCGAGCGCGGCGAGCGTGGCGGCGCGGACGTACCGCTTGGTGAGCTGTCCGTCGCTCTCGTACGCGGCGTCGGGCAGGCCAGGCACGACGCCGAGCCGCAGCGCGTCGGGGGAGCGGCGGCACTCGACCGCGACGACGTTCAGCGCGTCGCCTGGCGCGTGCGACCAGGTGTCGGCGACGCCGTCGTACGACCGCTCGTCCGCGCCGCCGAGCTGTTCGAGGACGCGCAGCCTGCTGGGTCCGAAGCCCTGCTCGCGCAGCAGGGCGGCGAGCTCGGCGGGCGTGGCCGCGTTCGCGCTGAGCACGAGGACGCGGCGGCCGTCGTGCAGCGCGGCGGCGAGCCGCGCGGCCGGGCGGCCGACGACCGTGACGACCTCGGTGTCCTCGACGGGCCAGCCGAGGCGCGCGCAGGCGAGGGAGACGGCGGAGGGGTGCGGGAGCACGTGCAGCGCGGCGGCGCCGAGCTCCTCGGTGAGGGCGCGTCCGATGCCGTAGAACATGGGGTCGCCGCTGGCGAGGACGGCGAGGCGGCGCCCCGCGTGGGCGGCGAGCAGGCCGGGTACCGCGGGCCGGAGCGGGGAGGGCCAGGGCACGCGCTCGCCGGGGCACTGCCCGGCGGGCAGCAGCTCCAGCTGGCGGGGTCCGCCGATGACGACGTCGGCTTCGGCGAGTGCGGCGCGCGAGGCGGCCGGGAGTCCCTCCCAGCCGTCGGCCCCGATCCCGACGACGGCGACGGCCGGTATGCCTGTGGGCGGTGCGGGGGTCACTGCTGGTACCTGACCTCGGGGTTTGGGAAGGGACTGCGCAGCCGCACTCTACTGGGGACCCGGCGCCGTCCTCCTACCGCGAGCTGCTCGGGGCGGTCCGCCATGACCATTTCGCTAGTTAGCTTAGGCTAAGCTAACTAACCCATGGATCTTGCTGTCGGGCTCAGCCCCACCCTCCAGGCCCTGGCCTCCCGCGTCTCCGATGCCACCGAGGACGAGCTCTCTGTTCTCCTCGAAGCGTTCTGGAAGGATGTCGAGTCGCGCGGCGGCACCCCCTTGGCCGAGCCGGTCGACGGCGACCCCCTGCACCGCGCCGTCACCTTCCTGTGGCGTGGGCACCGGGCCACCCGCCAGGTCCTGGTGCTCGCCAACCGCCTCGTCGACCGCGAACGCCTCACCGACGCCCTGCTGACCCCGCTCACCGGCACGGACGTCTGGCACCGCACGCTCAGGCTCCGCGCCGACCACCGCGGCACGTACCGCATCGCCGCCGACCTCACGCCCGGCGACCTCCCCGCCACCCCTGAGGCCCGGCAGCTCCGGCTCCGCGCCCTGTCGGCCCATGCGGCCCACGACCCCCTCAACCCCCACCGGATCGGTGACCGCTGGGGGCAGCCCGACGGCTCCGTCTTCGCCCTGCCCGACGCGCCCGCCCAGCCGTGGACCGAGCGGCGCGACGGCATCCCGCGCGGCCGCGTCGAACGGCACCGCCTGCCCGCGGGCGTGCTCGGCGCCGGGCGCGACGTCTGGGTCCACCTGCCGCCGGGCGGCCCGCGGCCCGACAGCCCCGTGGTCGTCCTGAGCGACGGCGACATGTGGTTCGGGCGGCTCGCGCTCCAGGACACCCTGGACGCACTCGTCGCCGACCGGGCCGTACCGCCGCCCGTCGTCCTCGCACCCGACGCCGTCGACCGGCTCACCCGCTGGCAGGACCTCACCGCCCGCGACGACTATGTCCGGTTCCTCGCCGACGAGGTACTGCCCTGGGCGGCCGCGCGCTGGCCCCTGACGGCCGACCCGGCCCGCACCGTCGTCGCGGGCCAGAGCCTCGGCGGACTCACCGCCCTGTACGCGGGGCTGCGCAGGCCCGAGCGGTTCGGCGCCGTTCTCGCCCAGTCCCCGTCGCTGTGGTGGCGGCCCGGACTGCCGCACGGCGTGCCGAAAACGGTGCCCGCCGAGGAAGTGCCCTGGCTCGCCGGACTCTTCGCCGCCGGGGCGCCGGGCCCGCCCCTCCGCGTCCACCTCGACGTCGGCCTGCACGAGGGTTCGATGGTCGACCACAGCCGTCTCATGGCCGAGACGCTGACCGCCCACGGTCACGCCGCCTCCCTCACGGAGTACAACGGCGGCCATGACTACGCCTGTTGGCGCGGTGGCCTCGCCGAAGGGCTGGTGCGCCTCCTCGGCCGGTGAGGAGGGTGGCGAACTTCACGATGACCGGTATAGGGGGTGCCGTCCGTGTCGCTGTTGGGCTGAACGGGTGACTTGGCGTAAGAATTGGCCGGTGCAGAGAACAAGTACGAGCCAGGACGGGGTGGGCAAGTGAGCAGCAGTCAGCGCCACGACGTCACCGATGAACAGTGGGAAGGGCTCGCCCAGGTCGTACCGCTGCGCAGCCGCAACGAATGGCCTTCCTGGCCGGGGCACCGCGCGCTGCCCGACGCGGAGACCGAGACGCGCCGCCGCTTCGTGGTGATGCGGGTCAACGTCTTCTCGGACGCCCGTGAGGTCGCCGAGACCGTGATGGCCCAGATCCCGGTCCTGCTGGACCTGACCGGCGCCGAGACCGAAGTCGCCAAGCGCGTCCTGGACTTCAGCAGCGGCGTGGTCCTCGGGCTCAACTGCGGCATGCACCGGGTCGACAAGAACGTCTTCCTCCTCGCGCCGCCCGGCACGGAGGTCCAGGGCCTGGTGGAGGCGGTCGCGCAGTCCTGAGGGGCGCGCGGGGCCCGCACGGCCGTGGCGTGGCGCTTTCGAGCCCTAGCCTCTCGGTGATCCACATGGAGGCTCTTAGACCGGAATCCCCCGATCGTAGGAAGGTCGGTTGGGCGTAACGGTTCGCCGGGAGTGCTGCCGCCTACCTTCCGGTCATGACGGTGCATTCCCGGATGTCGGCCGCGGAGCCATCGGCGGTCCAGGACCGGCCGCAGGTCACCGAACTGCGCCTGTCCGCCTTCGCCGGACACCGCGCCACGGTGCTCCCGCTCGGCCCGATGACCTTGCTCACAGGGCCGAGCGGCAGCGGAAAGTCCAGTGCACTGGGGGCGTACGAGGCGCTGGCGCGGCTCTGCGCCGGGGCGGAACTGCCCGACGTCTTCGCGGACCCTGTGGCGTGCGTGCCCGAGCGCGCCCGCGCCGACGGCCAGCGGCGGCGCGGATTCCGCATCGGCTGCACGGTCGACGGGCCCGCGGGAGCCGTCCGGCTCGACCTCGCCGTGCAGGCCGAGCCCGAACTGCGGGTCGTCGGTGAGCGGCTGACCCGGGGTGGGCTCGTGCTCCTGGAGACGGCGCTGCGGGACCCGGGCCGACGCGTGGTGCAGGCCGCCTGGCACACCGCGGGCGCGGCCCCCGTCACCCGTGCCCCGATGCCGGACGACCGGCTCGGCACGGCGCTCGTGCCGCTGCGCGTCGCGGGCAAGACCGACGGGCAGCGCCTGGTGCTCGCGGCGGCGGAACAGGTCGTGGTCGCCCTGCGCTCGGCGTACGCGTGCGACCCGCGGCCCAGCCGCATGCGCGCCCCCGTCCCCGCGGGCCTCATCGGCTCGGGCCGTCTCCTGGGCGGCTGCGACAACCTCGCCGAAGTCCTGTGGCGCACCCGCGCCGAGTGCGGGGCACGCCACGCGATGCTGGTCTCGGCGGTGCGTTCCGGGTGCGCGGGGCCTGTCGCGGACGTCTTTGCCGAGGAGGTGGAGGACGGCGCGGTGCACGCCTTCATCGACCGGGGCGGCGGTGTGCGCACACCGCTCGCGCGGCTCGGCGACGGCGAGTTGCGGTACCTGGCGCTTGCGCTGGTCCTGCTGACCGGTCCCGGCGTGCTCGCCGTCGACCCGGTGGCGGAGGTGCCGCTGGCGTACCAGACCCTCACGGTGCTCGCCGACGGGCTCGACCGGCGGCTGGACGCACGGCAGGCGCGCACCCTCGGCGAACTGGCGGCGCGCACCTGCGGGCGCGGGCACATCCGGCTGGTCGGGGCGGTGGGGGACGCGTCCTGGGCGGCGGACGCGGGGGCCTCGGTGGTAGACCTTGAACCGTGACGGAACGACTTGATGTGGCGGTACTGCAGCGCAGGCTGGCCGAGTTCGCGGCGGCGCGCGACTGGGGGCAGTACCACACCCCTAAGAATCTGGCCGCGGCGCTCAGCGTGGAGGCCTCCGAACTGGTCGAGATCTTCCAGTGGTTGACCCCCGAGCAGTCGGCCCGGGTGATGGACGACCCGGACACGGCGCCGCGGGTGGCGGACGAGGTCGCCGACGTCCTCGCATATCTGCTGCAGTTCTGCGAAGTCCTGGGGATCGACGCGCTGGCCGCGCTCGCGGCGAAGATCGAGCGGAACGAGCGGCGCTTCCCGGTGCCGGGGGTCGCTGAATCTCCCTGAATCCCCCTGAGCTTCCCAGGGCCTCCCCGAACCTCCCCGCGCCTCCCCGCGCCTCCCGAAGGCACCTTGGAATCTCTCATTCCGGTACTTTCGTCACTCTCCGGAGTGGATGGCTTGTCCAAACTCCACTGTGTGTCCACAGATTTCCGACCTCCCCTGGCTTTTCGCCCGGATGGGCCTCACTCTGGGTAGTGGACAGGGGAGTTCGGGCAATCGTGCGGCGAGTGCGCGCGGGATGGAGGGGCCGGGTCATGAACGCTATGCGGCTCATCGAGGCGAACCGCCGCGCTCTGGCGAGCAGTCAGGACCCCGCGGACATCGTCGTGGAGGTCTGGCAGTCGCAGGCTCTCGCGCAGGCGATCGGCAGTCACCTCGCGGTCGCGGGGCCTCCTGAGTTACGGGGTGAGGCACTGGGCCTGAGCGAAGTCGGCGGCAGAGCCTGCGGGGTGCTCGACGCCCCACGCCTCGGGACGGAGGACATACGCGCGGCGAGGCTCACGGGGACGGGCGACGCGCACGAGGTCCTGCTCGGGCTCGGCAGGCTCCTCGGCGAGGTCGGCATCGCGCTCGTCGGCGTCGCCATGGGCGCCGAGGACGAGGGGGTGTACTGGCAGTGCATGGAGGCGATCGACGCGGCCGACGAGTCCAGGGACCGTGTGGTGGAGATGCTGCGCAGACTCGCGGTGCGGGAGCAGGGACAGCCCGAGCCCGACTCGGCGGCGGGACCGGCATGAGAAGGCTCCGGGCCGACCCCGCCGCGGGGCAGGGTCGTGGAGGCGGCCGGGGCTGCGGGGGAGCGCCGGTGCGCTCAGCGGCGGCCGGGCTCTTCGTCGCTCTGCTGACGGGTGCCTGTGGGAGAGGCGGCGGAGCCGGGGGGTCCGGCAGGCCCGTCGGATCCCGTGGGCGCGGCGGGCGCGGACTGCTGCAGATCGGCGTCGAGCTGGGTCAGATCCGCGTTGAGCGCTGCCATCAACTCCTCCATCTGCTGCAGCAGGCCCTTGGGTGCGCCCTGCTGGGCGGGCACGGGCGCATCGTGCGCGGCCTCCTGCTCGGGCACGGCTTCCTTGGACATGACGGCCTCCTCGGCCCTCGCCCTCCCGAGGGGGAGAGGCAGTTGGTGCAGGCGACGCCCCGGCAGCGGCCGCCGGTGCGGGTGCCGGGGCGGTCCGGCACCGCCCGAGCCAACGATCATGCGTCGGGCGTGGTCACTGGTGCGGGCCCGGGCCGCCGCCGTGTTGACGGATTTTCACCCGACCGGGGCGGTGGGGGTTCGGCGGGACCGGCACGGTTGACGGGCGTTCGAGCGTGCAGGATGGAGCCATGGATCTTCGAATCTTCACCGAGCCCCAGCAAGGGGCCACCTACGACACCCTGCTCGCCGTCGCCAAGGCCACCGAGGACCTCGGGTTTGACGCCTTCTTCCGCTCGGACCATTACCTCCGCATGGGTTCCGCCGACGGCCTGCCGGGGCCCACGGACGCATGGATCACGCTCGCCGGGCTCGCCAGGGAGACCAAGCGGATCAGGCTGGGCACGCTCATGACGGCCGGTACGTTCCGGCTGCCCGGTGTGCTCGCCATCCAGGTGGCGCAGGTCGACCAGATGTCGGGCGGCCGGGTCGAACTGGGTCTTGGCGCGGGCTGGTTCGAGGACGAGCACAAGGCGTACGGCATTCCCTTCCCCAAGGAGAAGTTCGCCCGCCTCGAGGAGCAGCTGGCGATCGTCACCGGGCTGTGGGGCACGGAGGTCGGCCAGACGTTCAGCCACGACGGCAAGCACTACCAGCTCACCGACTCCCCGGCCCTCCCCAAGCCCGCCCAGGCCAAGGTGCCGGTCCTGATCGGCGGCCACGGCGCGAAGCGCACCCCGCGCCTCGCCGCGCAGTATGCCGACGAGTTCAACATCCCCTTCGCCTCGGTCGAGGACAGCGAGCGGCAGTTCGGCCGGGTCCGCGCCGCCGCCGAGCAGGCCGGACGCAAGGGCGGCGACCTGGTGTACTCCAGCGCGCTTGTGGTGTGCGTCGGCAAGGACGACGCGGAGGTCGCCCGGCGTGCGGCGGCGATCGGCCGCGACGTGGACGACCTCAAGGCGAACGGCCTTGCGGGCTCTCCCGCCGAGGTCGTCGACAAGATCGGGCGGTACGAGGCGATCGGCGCGAGCCGCATCTACCTCCAGTGCCTGGACCTGGCCGACCTGGACCACCTGGAGATCATCTCCTCGCAGGTGCAGTCGCAGCTGTCCTAGACCATCGGTCGGCCCCTGTACGTGGCCGCCGGGCTCACCCCTCCGGTGCCCGGCGGCCACTTTGCGTAGTGGGGGTCATGCGGAGTTTGTGAACTTGTGAGGGGTCTATGTGCAGTCGGGCAGTCGGATAAACCTGTTGCGGAGCAAGATCGCTGCATCGAGGTAACTGGGCAACAGTTCCAGGCGAGTTGGGCGAACCGGCCGTTAGCGTTCCCAACGGATCCGGGCGGATTCCCGGATTCGCCCACGTATCTCCTCATCTCGTAAAGGAGAGCTCGCCCGATGACCGTTGAGACCAGCCCGGAAGAGCGGCTGGAGCCTGCTCGGCGGACCAGCCTGAGCACTGAGGCGGCCCGCAACCTCACCACCACGACCAAGTCCGCCCCGCAGATGCAGGAGATCACCTCCCGGTGGCTGCTGCGGATGCTCCCCTGGGTGGAGACCAAGGGCGGCACGTACCGGGTGAACCGGCGGCTGACCTACACCGTCGGAGACGGGTGCATCGAGTTCGTGCAGGACGGCGCCGACGTCCGGGTGGTCCCGCGCGAGCTGGGCGAGCTGGCCCTGCTGCGCGACTTCGACGACGTCGAGGTGCTGACGGCGATCGCCGACCGGTTCGTGCAGCGCGACTTCCGTGCGGGTGAGGTGCTCGTGGAGCGGGGCGCCCCCGCCGAGCAGATCCATCTGATCGCCCATGGCCGGATCAACCAGACCTCCGTCGGCAAGTACGGTGACGAGGTGTCCGTGGCCGTACTTGCCGACGGAGGCCGGTTCGGCGAGGAAGCCCTGCTGGACGACGACGCGCGGTGGGGGTACACCGCCACGGCGGCGACCTCCGGCACCCTGCTGACCCTGTCCCGCGCCGAGTTCGCCGCGCTCACGTCCGCCGCGCCGAGCCTGCGGACCCATCTGCAGGAGTTCGCCGCGCGCTCCGTGCCGCGCCAGACCCGGCACGGCGAGGCCGAGATCGCGATGTCGTCGGGCCACGTCGGCGAGGCGCGGCTGCCGGGCTCCTTCGTGGACTACGAAGCCCGCCCGCGGGAGTACGAACTCTCGGTCGCCCAGACGGTGCTGCGCGTCCACACCAGGGTCGCGGACCTCTACAACGGGCCGATGAACCAGACCGAGGAACAGCTCAGGCTCACCATCGAGGCGCTGCGCGAGCGCCAGGAGCACGAGCTGGTCAACAACCGTGAGTTCGGCCTGCTCCACAACGCCGCCTTCAAGCAGCGGATCCAGCCCCACTCCGGCCCGCCCACCCCGGACGACCTCGACGACCTGCTCTGCCGCAGGCGCGGCACCAAGTTCTTCCTCGCCCACCCCAGGACCATCGCGGCCATCGGCTGGGGATTCAACGCCTGCGGGCTCTACCCGGACAACGTCGACCTCGGCGGCCAGCAGGTCCCCGCCTGGCGAGGCGTACCGATTCTGCCCTGCAACAAGATCCCCATCTCCGAGGACAACACCAGCTCGATCCTCGCGATGCGTACCGGCGAGGACAACCAGGGAGTCATCGGTCTGCACCAGACCGGGCTGCCGGAGGAGTACGAGCCGGGCCTCTCGGTGCGCTTCATGGGCATGAGCGAGCAGGCGATCATCTCGTACCTGGTCACGGCGTACTACTCCGCCGCCGTTCTGCTGCCCGACGCGCTCGGTGTGCTGGAGAACGTGCAGATCGCCCGCAGGCGCGACTAGCCCGCCCGCCCCTCCCGTCACCTCACCAAGGAGCTACGGATGCCCGATCCCGGGCTGCCAACCCTGCACCCGAACCCTGCCATGGAAAGGATTCTGCGCGGCCCGAGCGGTCTGGGCACGGCGGGCCTGTACCTGGGCCTGGAGAGGCGGGTGGAGACCGGCTCGCCGGTGGAGACCGAGGTGCCGGTGGAGACCGGCGTGCCGGTGCAGCCTGCGGCGCCGGTGGAGTCTGCGGTGCCGGTGGAGACCGAGGTGCCGGTGGAGACCGAGGTGCCGGTGGAGGCCGATGCTCCCGGGGAGAGCGCCGGTCCGGCGAAAGGGGCGCCGATCCCGGGGCTCTATTACCACCCCGTGCAGGAGCCCGATCCGGTGCGGGTGGCGGAGGTCGGCCGACGGATCAAGGCGTGGGCGGTGGACGAGGTCCAGGCGTTCCCGCCCGAGTGGGAGGACCAGTTCGACGGCTTCTCCGTCGGCCGCTACATGGTCGCCTGCCACCCGGACGCCCCCACCGTCGACCACCTGATGATCGCCACCCGTCTGATGGTCGCGGAGAACGCGGTCGACGACTGCTACTGCGAGGACCACGGCGGCTCGCCCGTCGGCCTCGGCAGCCGTCTCCTGCTGGCCCACACGGCCCTCGACGACCTCCACACCACACCGGAGTACGAACCGGCGTGGCGCGAGTCGCTCGAATCGGACGCCCCGCGCCGCGCCTACCGCTCCGCCATGGCGTACTTCAGCCGCCAGGCCACCGCCTCGCAGGCCGACCGCTTCCGGCACGACATGGCCCGACTGCACCTCGGATACCTCGCCGAGGCCGCGTGGTCCGAGACGGACCACGTACCCGAGGTGTGGGAGTACCTGGCGATGCGCCAGTTCAACAACTTCCGCCCCTGCCCCACCATCACCGACACCGTCGGTGGCTATGAACTGCCGGCCGATCTGCACGCGCAGGCGGCCATGCAGCGGGTCATCGCCCTCGCGGGCAACGCCACGACCGTGGTGAACGACCTGTACTCGTACACCAAGGAACTCGAAAGCCCGGGCCGCCATCTGAACCTGCCCGTGGTGATCGCCGAACGGGAGGACGTCTCCGAACGGGACGCCTACCTGAAGGCGGTCGAGGTCCACAACGACCTGATGCACGCCTTCGAGGCCGAAGCCGCCGCCCTGGCGGCCGCCTGCCCCGTGCCGAGCGTGCTGCGCTTCCTCAGGGGAGTGGCCGTCTGGGTCGACGGCAACCACTACTGGCACCAGACCAACACATACCGCTACAGCCTGCCCGACTTCTGGTAGAGGAGCCGACACCACTGTGACCAGCACTGAACTCGCCAACGGCACGTCCCTTTCCATCCCCGGCCCGGCGTCCCCCTACCAAGGGGACATCGCCCGGTACTGGGACGGAGAGGCCAGGCCAGTGAACCTGCGCCTCGGCGACGTCGACGGGCTCTACCACCACCACTACGGCATCGGGGACGTGGACCACGCCGCTCTGGGGAACGCGGGCGACAGCGAGTACGAGAAGAGGCTGATCGCCGAGCTCCACCGCCTGGAGTCGGCGCAGACCGACGTGCTCCTCGACCAGCTCGGACCCGTCGGGCGTGACGACACCGTCGTGGACGCGGGGTGCGGCCGGGGCGGCTCGTTGGTCATGGCCCACCAACGGTTCGGGTGCCGGGCGGAGGGCGTCACGCTCTCGGCCAAGCAGGCCGACTTCGCCAACCGGCGCGCCCGCGAACTCGGCATGGAGGACCATGTCCACGCCCGCGTGTGCAACATGCTCGACACGCCCTTCGAGACCGGCCAGGCCAAGGCCTCGTGGAACAACGAGTCCAGCATGTACGTCGATCTGAACGACCTGTTCGCCGAGCACTCCCGGGTGCTCGCGCCCGGCGGCCGCTATGTGACCATCACCGGCTGCTGGAACCCGCGTTACGGCCAGCCCTCGAAGTGGGTCTCCCAGATCAACGCGCACTTCGAGTGCAACATCCACTCCCGCAGGGAGTATCTGAAGGCCATGGCCGACAACCGCCTCGTGCCGCAGGCCATCGTCGACCTGACGGACGCGACGCTGCCCTACTGGGAGCTGCGGGCGACGTCGTCGCTGGTCACCGGCATCGAAGAGGCGTTCATCAACTCGTACAGGGACGGCTCGTTCCAGTACGTGCTGATCGCGGCCGACCGCATCTGACCGAGCGCGCCGCAAGGGGTTGAAGAACCTCAAGAACGACGTCCGGGGCCGTCCGACGACGGCCCCGGACCTCGCACGTCCGCCGCTGTTTCGCTACTGACCGCCGGTGGAGCGGCCGAAGAACTCCAGCTCGGCGATGGCCACCTGGCGCTTCTTGCCGGTGCCGTAGGCCGAGCGCAGGACCAGGCGTGCCTTCACCGCGTCCCGTACGCGCACGTCGATCTTCTGCACGCCGCCGTCGTTGATCCGGCGGTGCATCACGTGCTCCTTGCCCGCCGAGTCGTTGACCACCAGGTCGAACTCCATCGGCCTCGCCTGCTCGGCAGCCTGTGCGCTGCGCGACGAAGTGCCGGGCGTGATCAGGAGGTTGAGCAGGTCGGTGGGCTGACCGAAGTCGGCCTGCAGCCACTGGCCCGCCGAGTCGCCCGCGTAGCCCGTGCCCCACCAGGTGTTGCTGTAGCCGTCGAAGGCGAGCTTGGCCGCCTGCTTGGGGGCGGCGTGCGAGGCGCTGTAGTCGGTGGGGTGGACGGGGACCCGCTTGGCGAAGTGGTCCTGCACGGCCCGCGCGGCCGGCGGCCCGCCGAAGATCCCGCCCACCACCAGGCCGACGACCACCGCGATGCCCACGGCACGGGCGATCCAGCGGGTGCGGTCGCGGTGGAGCCGGGGGCGCTGTCCTGCGTACGGGCCCTCGGCGAGCGGGGTGGTGTTGTCCCTGAGCGGGTTCGCGCAGCTGCGGCAGAAGTGCCGACGCGGGGCGTTGGGCGTCCCGCAGCTCGGGCACGGCGCTCCCGACTCGGGCTCGACGGGCACGGCGGCCTGCCGTACGCGGGGCCGGGCCGCGTCGGGCCTGCCCGGCAGCACGCTGCCCGGAGTCTCCGGCGCCACGGGCTCGGAGCCCTCGGGCACCGGCACGAGCAGGGACCGGATGGCGGTGTCGCTGGGCCGGGGCGGGCCCGCGGTCGGCTCGGGGGCGGTCGGGGGCAGCGGCACTGTGGTGTCGGTGGAACCGGCGGGGGGAGGACCGAAGACACCGGCGGGCGGGGACTGGGCAGCGGGGCCCGCGTCGGCCTCGGGCTGCGACGCGGCGGAGCCGTCCGCGGCCGGAGCGTTGCCCGGGCGGGCGGGGCCCGGCGCGCCTGCCGGGGTGTCCCAGCGGAGGAAGGCCCCGCACGAGTCGCAGAAGGACTGGCCGTGCTGGCGGGCCGGGGTGCCGCACTCGGGGCACGGGATCGTGTTGGCTGGGGAGTTCTGCATGTCGTCCGTCTCGTGCTGGTCGGGCATCTCTAGGTCCCTTCAGGGAAAGGTGTGGCGGTCACCTCGGCCGTGAAGGGGAGGTGGGCGGGGCGGGCCGCCGCGACGACGGCCCGCAGGCGGTGCGGGTCGACCGACGCGGGGTCGCGGACGCGCAGGCTGACGTGCAGGGCGGGGCGCGGGGTGCCGGGGAAGGCGCCCAACGGGCGTGCGGACCAGCTCGCGCCGCCGCTCTCGGCGATCTCCGGGCGTACGCCGAAGGCGAGTTCGACGGCGGCGGCGAGTCCGCGGTGGGTGCCGCGGACGCGGTGCAGTTCGACGGCGGAGGCCACGGCACGGCGGCGCGTCGCCAGCGGTTCGGTGCCGTCGAGTTCCGTGCCGACCCAGTCCGTCAGCCAGCCGAGGAAGTCCTCGGGCGTCAGGGAGGGCGTGAAGTACGCCTCCAGGCAGTCCAGGACGGTGAAGACGGGCGCGAGCACCACGTCCAGACCGGAGACGAAGCGCAGGGCGAAGTCGTCGTCGGCGAAGACGGCGGGCAGCTGGTCGCCGAGGGGGTGCGCGGACCCCAGCTCCGACAGGGACCCGCGCCTCGACCCGGAGCCGTCACCGTTCCCGGCCCACGGGGCGGGCACGAAGCCGTCACCGCCGCCGGAACCGCCGCCGCCCGTTCCCGAGGTGTGCCCGGCCCGGGAGGAGGGGGCGTCCCCGGCACCGGCAGCCTTCACCCACGACGCACGCGCGCCGCCCGAAGTGACCGAGGAGCCCGGAGCGTCCTTGGACACCGAAGCGGGGGCGGGCTCGGTCTTGGGCTCGATCTTGGGCTGGGTCTCAGTCTTGGGCTTGGTCTCGGTCTTGGGCTTGGCCTTGGTTCTGGGCTTGGGCGCGGGCGCGGGCTCGGGTGCGGGTGCCGGGTCCGGGGCGGGGGCCGCGGCGGTCGGCTGCCTGGGCCCGGGGTTCTCCGGAGCGGCATCCGCCTGCTGGGCACTGCTCGGCTCGGAGCCGGGGCCCGGGTCGGCGTAAGGGTTCGGGCCGGTGTAGGGGTTCGGGTCGGTGTAAGGGTTCGGGCCCGAGTAGGCATTGGGGTCGGAGTAGGGGTTCGGGCCCGAGTAGGCATTCGGGTCGGAGTAGGGGTTCGACACGGGCGCGTACGGCGTTCCGGGAGCGTGTCGCGCTTGCGCGGGGTCGGAACCGGGGCCGGGGCCCTGAGTGGGCTCCGCCTCCGCAGGCCCCACCTCCGCGGGCAGCTCCTGCGCGTGTCCCGTCCGTCCGTCGGGCTCCGCCGCCGAAGGCGTGCCCGTCGGCCTCGGGTCGTTCTCCGTGCCGCCCGTCATCGTGCCTCGATGACGCGGACGCGGTGGTCGAAGGGGAACAGGAGGGCGGAGGGGGCCAGTTCGATGCGGTCCGTGGCGTCGCCCCTGCGGCCGGTGAGGGGGTCGGCGGGGTGCAGGAGGACCTCGTCGACCAGCTCCACGCCCGGCACCCGCTGGAGCGCGGCGAAGATCTCGCCCGCGCGCAGGGGGCGGCCGAACGACCAGCCCTCGCCGTGCGCCCCGCCGGTCAGCGGGTCGAGGTAGGCGTACAGCGCGTCGAGCGCCTCGGAGCGGACGCGCTCGGCCTGTGCGGCACGGAAGGAGTGGAGCGTGGCGACCACGGTGACGCCCTGGTAGTAGGGCGGGCCGACCGAGAGGCGGGTGCCCAGCGGACGGCGGTCGTCGAGGAACTGGGTGACGCGGGAGAGGAGTTCCTCACCGGGCACCAGCTGCTCGAAGCGGAGCCTGCCGCCCCGGTCGGGCACGGCCTGGGGGACGACGAGGACGCGGACCGCGTTCTCCCCGGCCTCCGCCGAGTCCGCGGCCAGACAGTGGATCCGCGCCGTCTCGGGCGCGGCCCGCCGCGCCAGCTCCTCGTAGTCGCGCGCCGTCACCGCCCGCTCCTGCGCGCGCAGCGCGATCGGCGCGCGGACCTTGGCCTCCTGGACCGTCTCGCCGTCCACGCCGCCGCGCGCCGCCTCCCGGTTCTCCACCCGGGAGACGTACGGAATGGAGCTGCGCAGGACCTGGATGGCGCCGCGGGCCACATTGCCCGTGCGGCCGCCGCCCGTGCGGTAGCGGGTCGCGCGGATCGCCGCACCCTTCTGGGGCACCGCGCCGAACTGCCGCAGGGAGCCGTCCGGTTCGCGCACCGCGGGGCCGAACGCGATCTCGCCGGTCGCCGCGTCCAGCGTGACGTGCGGGTCGAACGGGCCCGAGCGGGCGAAGTCGTCGACGACCTGCCACTCGGCCCAGCCCGATCCCTCGCCGTCGGAGATCTCCAGGACCAGCGGCGGCCGGTCGGCGACCACCGGCGCCTGGGCCAGCCGGACGCGCTGTCCTGGCACGCCCGTGGAGTCGCCGAGGAGCTCGTCGCGCACGACGTCGGCGTGCGCGACGGCGGTCGTGCCGCCGATGGTGAACGCGGCCGCGGACCGCACGGTCGGCGACGCGCTGTAGAACGGCTGGCCCTTGGCGGCCTCGATGACGCGGCAGCGCAGCCAGCCCGCGTCCTGCCGCCCGATGCGGGACACGATGTGACCGGCGGGGATGTGGAGCACAACGTCGCCGGGGCGGTTGAGACCACCGGTGGAGTCCTCGTCCACCTCGCACTCGGTCCAGCCGTCCGCGGTCCACGCCTCCCACACCAGCGGCGGCTGGCGCGGGTCGACGCCCACGCCGTCCACCCGGCTGTCGAGCTGCAGCACCGCCGCACACCGCGGCACCGCCGCACTGAGCCCGAAGAGCAGCGTGTCACCGGGGCGCGGCGACTCCGCGAAGGCTGCCACGTCACGGCCGCCGAAGATGTCCTGCCCGCAGTCCTGCGGCGTGCTGCCGTCCTCCTGGCGCAGCACGGCCGACAGCTCGCAGGGCACCACGGTCAGATCGTCCTCGGTGGCGAAGGCCACCGCTTCCTCGGTCTCGGTGCGGCTGGTCGCCACCTCCGTCCCCGAGGGCAGGACCACCGACTCGGGCTGCGGCGCGGACAGCCAGAAGGTGACCTCCGCGCGGGCCGCGGAGGGCGGGAAGAGGGTGACGCCGAGCAGGTCGAGGAAGGCCAGGTGGTTCTTCTCCGGCACGCGGTTGAGCCGGTAGACGATCTGGTCGGCCATGTGCGCGACGGCCTCGACGAGGGTGACTCCCGGGTCGGAGACGTTGTGGTCGGTCCACTCCGGGCAGCGCTGCTGGATGTAGCGCTTGGCGTCGTCGACGAACTGCTGGAAGCGCCGGTCGTCGAGGTGGGGTGCGGGCAGGGCCATCGGACTTCAGACTCCGCTCTCTGATTCCGTGGACGGGATCACATAGAAGGGAAAGACGAGACTGCGCGGATTGTTGGTGCCGCGCACGCTGTAGCTCACGTCGATGAAAAGGACGGACGGGTCGTCGGGCGCCGGGCTGACCTCGACGTCCAGGACGTCGATGCGCGGCTCCCAGCGATCGAGCGAGGACCGCACCTCGTACCGGATCCGCCCCGCCGTCGCCTCGTTGACCGGCGCGAACACCATGTCGTGGACGGCACAGCCGAATTCGGGCCGCATCGGCCGCTCGCCCGGCGCGGTGGCGAGCACGAGACGGATCGACTCCTCGATCTCGCGTTCGCGCCGGGCCAGCGCGATGCCGCCGCCGGCACTCGTACGCAGCGGAAACGTCCAGCCCGCACCGACGAACTGCTCACTCATGTCCTGTGACCCCCTCGAGGCACATGGCCCTCAGCTCCCTCAAGTCCCTCAAGTCCCTCAAGTCCCTCAAGTCCTTCAAGTCCTTTAGAACGGCAGGCCGTTGCGCAGGACCGCCGGTGCGGTCAGCGCGACGGTGGCCGGTGAGGTGATGGCGGCCGCCGCGCCCGCGTTGACGGCCACCGCGCCCGCCGCGGTGACGGAGACCGCGCCGACCGCGTTCACGGCCACCGCGCCCGCCGACTTGAGGCTGACGACACCGGTCGCGTTGATGTCCGCCATGCCGCCCGCGTTGACGCCGAACTTGGCGCCCGCCTTGATGTCGACCGCGCCGCCCGCGCTCATCGTCAGCGAGCCGCCCGCCGTCAGCGACAGGTTGCCGCCCGCCCTGATGCTGACGTTGCGGGTCCCGGAGATGGACACGGAGCCGTCGCTGCGGATGGTCACGCTGGTCCGCGTCTCGTCCATGTGGACGGTGAGGCGGCCGTTGCCGGTCTGCAGCCTGATGCCGCTCTTCATACGGGACTTGGCGTCGATGAGCTCCATGGTGTGGCCGCTGCGCGAGGAGACGGAGCGCCAGTTGACCCGGCCGCTGGTCGGGTCGATCGGCTGCAGCCCGTCCGTGCTGGGCGTCGGCTTGTCCCTGCCGTTGTACAACCCGGCGAGCACGTACGGATGTTCAAGGGAACCCCGGTCGAAGGCGACGAGCACCTCGTCGCCCACCTCGGGCATCATCAGGCCGCCGCCCTTGACCCCGCCCATCTGCGCGATGCGGCACCAGTCGCTCTCGTACTTGTCGGAGAGCCACGGGAAGCGCAGCTTGACGCGGTTCAGCCGGAGCGGGTCCTTGGCGTTGCTGACCAGCGCCATCGCGACGCCCGGCACCGCCGGCGCGGCCTCCGTGCCACCGGAGGCGAGACCGTACAGGGAGCGGAACTGCCGCCCGGAGACGGTCAGCCACGTCGTGAACTGCCGCCCGGACTCGAAGACGTGCCGCACGCCGGTCGCCGTGTACTTCCCCTCGAAGGGGAACCCGGCGCCCTTCAGCGCCACGGGCCGCCCCGGCCGCAGGTCGGGGTTGCCGGTGACGGCCACCTCGATCTCGGCGAAGGAGCCCGCCACGTCGTCCGCCAACGACTTCGAGGCGTGCGTGACCTGGGCCTGGGTGGTGTAGGGCGTCCCGGTCTCGGTCAGCTCGGCCTTCCCGAACGGCTGCGAGAGCTGCGCGGGGGTGATGTCGGCGACGATGTCCTTGCTGCGGATCGCCGGGGCCTGCATGGACAGGGCGCGCTTGGCCCGCATGTCCCAGCCCCGCACCCCGGCCGTGGCGACCTGACCCGATGCGGTCACCGCGACCCGGCTGTGCAGCGCGTTGTGCCCGAATTCGAGGACGTACGGGCTCTGCGCGGCCGGTGTCGAGTCGGACGGCGCGCCCGAGGCGGGTGCCAGCTTGGCGAAGCACAGCTTCCCGTCCGGGTCGAAGGACAGGTGGGTGTCGTTCTCCTGGGCGAGCCGGGAGAGGAAGTCCCAGTCGGTGATGTTCGGCTGGGTGGCCAGCTCGTACACCGTCGGCGTGGATTCGATCTTCCCGATCCGCACCTTGTTGGCGGTGGCGACGCGGCGCACGATGTCGGACGCCGTCATGTTCTTGAAGCCCTGCACGCGGCGGTTGCGCAGCAGCCGGTGCCCCTGGTCGTAGCCGCGCACGACGAGCGACTTGCCGCCGCCGTCCGAGTCCACCTCCAGGGCCGTGACCTCACCGGTCAGCATCGGCTTGCCGCGCACACCGTCGGTGAACGGGCACAGGACGGCCTCGGCGCCCACCTTGATCTTCGGGAACTTCTCCAGGATGTCCCCGCCCGTGTCGGCGAAGGTCAGCTGGAAGGCGGACGGCACGTTCACGCTGGCGTCCACCCAGCCCTCCACGAGCAGCAGGGCGAGCTTGTCGGGCAGGACGGACCCGCCGATCTCGGCGTGCAGGACGCTCGTGTACGTCTTCTCACTCATCAGGACTCCACGTGCGCGGGGGTGGTGGCGGGGCCGGGCCGGGCCTCGTCGGCGGCGGGCAGCAGCAGCTCCGTGCCGGGCCGCAGCCGCATCGGGTCGTCGATGTCGTTGGCCTCCGCGATCAGCCGCCAGCGGGTGGCGTCGCCGTACTCCCGCCAGGCCAGCGACGCCAGCGAGTCGCCCGCGACGGTGCGGTGCACACGGCGGGCGGAGAGCGCGCCGGAGGTCGGGTTCTGCCCCTTGGTGGGCATCGAGACCTCGGTGAGCGCGAGCGAGCAGGTGGCGCGGATCGGCTCACCGGTCGGGTTGAAGAGGGTGTACGTGGCGCTGACGTTGGTCACGTACGCCACGAACTGCACGGTGTTGAACGACCCCCACGAGAACCGTACCCACGGCGGCGAAGGACGCTTGGAGGTGACGCTCTGCGGGGTCACCTCGCAGCACGAGAGGAGCATCTCGACCTGCTTCTGCACCTTCCCGGAGTTGGGGGTGCCGGAGGAGTCGAGGAAGACCTCCAGCTGGAGGGTGGCCGGGGCGGCGCCGGTGAACTTCGGCGGGGCGCCGCGGGTGTACGCGACGGCACGCTGCGTACGCCACTCCGCGGACCGCGCCATCTGGAGCTGCGTCGGGTTGAACTGGAACTCCACCTCACCGATCCGCCCGCCCATCGACCCGCCGAGGTCGGTGGGCGGCTGGTGGATGGCGAGCGCGGCACGGACCAGGCTCGCGCCTGCCTTGCCGCCGGTGGGCGCGGCCATCTCAGGCACCTCCCGCGTCGGTGAATCCGTGGTGCGCGATCTCCAGCGTCTCCGTCGCCACGGCCGGACTGTCCGGGCTCAGGCTCGGCCCCTGCCAGCGCACGGGCAGCACCTCGACGAGCCCCCACTGCGCGACGATGGAACCGTCCGCGCGCAGGGCCGCGATCTGCGCGGTGGGCCGCGAGATCCCGGTCGCGATGGACGAGATCCAGGCGGCCACGCGGGCCGTGTCGGCGGTCAGGGGCCGGGTGAGCCGGATGGTGGAGAAGGTCACGCGGGTGGGCAACTGCCAGACGAACCCGTTGTTGCCGCCCTCCTGCCGCTGCTCCACCTCCACCTCGGAGGAGAGCCCGTCGCACCCGTTGAACAGGCCGAGGTCCTGGCCGTCGATGGTGAGCTTGAAGAAGACGGTGGAGCCGGGGTCCTTGGGCGAGGGCATGGTTTCTCTTTGCTGTGGAGGTGGCGGAGGACGGTGGGACGCGACCGCTGCTAGCGGCCGTGGTCCCGGAGTCGGCCCAGCCGCTCGCGGTCACTGCGGAGCTCCGCACGGAGCAGACGCGAGAGCGGAGCGAGGAGCCGCCGCGCGAGGTCGTCGAGATCGGCGGGGGCGGCGGATTCGGAGACGGGGTCGGAGCCGGACTCGGAGTCGGAGCCGGTGTGTTGGTGCTGGGTCTGGGAGGGTGCGGCCGACCTGGTCTCCGCGGCGGTGGTGCCGCTGGCTCCGGCGGTGGACCGGGAGACCGTGGTCTGCTGCCGAGGCGAGGGGGCCGGTTGCGGCTGGGGCTGGGGCTGCGGCTGCGCGGGCTCGGCGGGGGTGGGTGCGGGTGCGGGTACCGCGCGCCGCTGGACGGGGAGCGCGGCCGGGGCCATGACCGTCTGACGGACGGGGGTCTGGGCGGGGGAGGCCGCGCGACGGCTCGCCTGGGGGCCGGGCTTGGCCAGCGGTACGACGACGGGGGCGGCGGGTCCGGAGGCGGCGGCGCTGCGGGGTCCGCCGGGTCCGTCGGTTCCACTGGTCCCGCCGGTCCGGGGTCCGGCACTTGCTGACTTCTGCAGGGGTACGGGGGCGGGCGCGGGAGCCGTTGCGGGGGTGGCCGCTGCCGGGGTCGGGGCGCCCGGTGCCGGGGTGTGCGGCGCGTGAGGCGCGTGAGGCGTGTGCGAGGTCTGCGTAGTGAGGCCCCGGGAGGGGGACAGGGGACGAGGGGGAGCGGTGAGGAGGTCCGCGGGCCGGTAACTGCCGGGGGCGATGCGGCGGTTGATCGGGACGACGGGGAGCGGTTGGGGCTGGGGGTACGAGTGTGAGTGCGGGTGGGGCGTCGCGGTCGCCGGTGCCGGTGCCTGTGTCTGTGCCGGTGCCTGTGCCTGCGGCTGCTGCGGCGCCGGGACTGTGGCCGGGGCCGGGGCCGGGGCCGGGGCCGGGGTGGGCTTGGGGGCAGACGCAGCGGTCGGTGCGGGGACGCTGCTTGCCGACCTCTGGACGGGGGCGACGGGCGCGCTCGGCTGGGTCTGGTGCGGGCGGTTCTGCGGTGCCGGGCCAGGGGTGGTGGCGGGCGGCTGCTGGTCGAGCGGCGCGGGGGACGGCACGGGAGGAGGCGTGGGTGCTCGTCCGGGTCCGGCGTGGGCCGACTTCTGCACCGGGGTGACGGGTGCGCCGATCGGGGAGCGGCGTGGGCGGTCCTGGCCACTTGCCGCGGGGGTGGGCGGCGTGGCGGCGGGCCCGCCGGCGGGCGACCTGGGCGCAGGTGTCGCCGGGGTGTTGGCCGGGGGCTGGTGCGTGGGGTGCTGGGGGGTCGGGCCGGGGGTGGTGCGGGGTGCGGGTTCGCCGCTGGCCGACTTCTGCACGGGGGTGATGGGTGCGCCGATGGGGGAGCGGCGCGGGCGGTTCTGGCCGCTTGCCGCGGGGGTGGGGGCGGCAGCGGGGGAGGGGGAGGACGTTGGGGAGGGCGAGGATGCGGGCGTGGGGGTGGGCCCGTTGTTCGCCGACCTCTGGACCGGTGCAACTGGTGCAACCGGCGCGTCGGTCGACGGCCGGTGCGTGGGGTGCTGCGGGGTCGGGCCGGGGGCGGTGCGGGGTGCGGGTTCGCCGCTGGCCGACTTCTGCACGGGGGTGATGGGCGCGCCGATCGCGGTGCGGCGCGGGCGGTTCTGGCCGCTTGCCGCAGGGGTGGGTCCGGGCGCGGGCGCGGGTGCAGGTACGGACGTGGGTGAAGGCCTGCCGCCGGTCGTCGGCCTCGTCGCAGGTGTCACCGGCGCGTCGCTCGGAGCCGGAGTGTGGCTCGGGCGGCTTTGCGGTGCCGGGGCGGGGCTGGGGGCAGGGGCAGACGCAGGGGCTGGTGCTGCTCCGTCGCTTGCGGCGCTTGCGGACTTCTGCACGGGGGTGACGGGCGCGGGTGTGACAGGCGCGGGCGTCACGGGCGTAGGCGTGACGGGTGCGCCGATCGCGGTGCGGCGCGGGCGGGTCTGGCCGCTTGCCGTGAGAGTGGGCGCCGGTGAAGGTGACGGCGTGGGCGTGGGTCCCTTGGCTGCCGACCGCTGGACCGGCGCGGACGGCGCGGACGGTGCGACCGGCGCGTCGGGCGAGGTCTGCCGCGGGGTGCTCTGCGGTGCCGGGGCAGGCGGCTGGTGAGGGGGCCGACCGCTTGCCGCGGGGGCGGGTGACGGCGCGGGCGCAGGCGTGGGCCCGGCCTTCGCCGACTTCTGGACGGGCGGGGCAGCCGGGGCGGGAGTCGCGGTCGGCCGTGTGCTTGTCGCGGGCCTGTCGTTCGTCGGCTTCTGGGCCGGTGCGCTCTGGCGCGGGCCGGGCTGCGGCGCCGGGGCGGGGGCAGGGGCGGGCGGCTGGTCGAGGGGGAGGCTCGGGCCTGGGCCCGGGTCACTCGTCGGCGTGCCGCCGCCGTTGCCGCCGGGCTGCGTGCGCGAGACCCGGCGCATGCGAGGCCGCCGCTGTACGGGCTGGACGGGGGAGTCCGCCCGTACAGCGACGGGGTCCTTGGCCGCGGTCGCGGCAGGCGCACCTGGGCCGGTGGGGGGCACTGCCCCGGGGACATCGGTGGCCCGGACGCCGGGACCGCCGTCCGTCCTCGTAGGCGTCGCCCCGACGGGGAACAACTGCCGCTGCGGAACTACACCAGGCGCCGCCGAAATGAGCGGGGAGCGCCGCGTTGCCCGCGACGTCTGCACCACGGGCGCGGCGGGTACGGCAGGCACGGCGGGGGAACCCGCGGGGGCGCTCACCCCCGGCGCCTGGCGCCGAGTCCCTGCCTCACCACTGCCGGGCATGGAGCCTGACGCGGGACCGGAACCGGAGTCGGCAGGGACGGGAAGGGCCCGCGCACCGGCGAGCGGTGCGGTCTTGGACGTAGAAGCAGCAGCAGAAGAAGAAGCAGATGCAGACCCTGCCGAGGACGTGGCAGTACGTCGCACCGCTGCGGACCGCTGTACCGGCGCCTCCCCGGCGGGAGCCGCGGATCCGGCAGCGTCAGTTCCCCGCGCGGACGTCGCCGCTCCACGCGAAGGCTTGCCCGACGGTGTCCCCGACGGTGTCTTCGTACGGGCGACGGGAACCGGCGATGCGGCGCTCGGCGTGAAGCCTCCCGCCGCGCCCTCGCCGGAGCCCGACGCCTGCTCCTCCGCACCGGCCTCCCCAAGACCCCGTACCGGCAGCCGCAGCGACGGCAGGTCGAGGTTCCCCGGGCGGCCCGCCACCGGCGTCAGGACGTTGTGGAGCAGACCCCCGGGTGCCGAGGAACGCACCGCGTGCCCCAACTCGCCGCCGAAGGAGGGGTTCTGGTGGGTGGCGAGCATCGCGCCGAAGCCCTGCTCGGCGACGGTCCGCGGCGCCGAGAGCACACGCTGGACCGGCGGCACGGCCGCCCACGCGTCACCACGGCCGCCGGCGCTGGCACCAGCACCGGCACCCGCGCCGACGTCAGCACCCGCACCCGCACCGTCCGGCACCGCCGAATCGGCCGGGTCCGCCACGCCCGCCACGCCCGACGGGCCCGCGTCCGGCGCACCCGCACCCGACCCGACCGCCTCGTCCCGCGACCCCCGCCGCCACCTGAACAAGCCCATCACTTACCTCGACTCACCGACCGGTCGCCTTCGCCTCCGCCTGCTCCACCAACGTGGCGGTCCGTCCCACGTACGCGCGCCGGTCCGCGTGCTCGAGGTCGAGGATGTCGTCCATGCCCCAGTGGAAGTGGTAGGCGAGGTACGCGACTTCCTCCTCGATGCGGTCGGCCGCGTACGTCACGATTCCCCCAGGCGGCTCCCGGCCAGCTCCACCTCGAAGGACTCCGAGCAGTGCGGGCAGGCCACCGCCGCACGGGTGTGGCCCTCCGCGTTGATCTGCCGGTAGAAGTCCTGCAAGAAGGCCAGGTCGGAGGCGAACATGTTCTCCACCGTGCCGTCGTGGACGGAGCCGAGGGTGCCGAGCCGGGTGATGACCCGGCCCAGCAGTACCACGGACAGGTAGGCGGGGTTCTCGCGCACCCGCACGTCCCGCAGCGGCACCAGTTCGTCACGTGCCGTCGCGAGCCGCATCGCGCCGTTGCGGTGCACGGTGCCGGACTCGTCCACGAACCCGCGCGGCAACTCGAACTCGAATTCCGTACGCAGTGGTTCGCGGACGCCCGGCACAGCGCCGGGCGCCGTGCCCGCTCCCGCGATCGTCCCTGCCGGGCCCTCGCGCCGCATTATTCGATGACCAGCTCTTCGAAGACGATGGTGACCTGCTCGGTCAGTGCGGCGGCGTCGCCCGCCTTGACCCCGCTGGTCTCCACCTTGCTGCACCAGGCGGCGCGCAGGTTGTAACGCTTCACCGGGTTGTTCTGGTAGTCCATCATCATGATCGTCGCGTTCTTGCGCGCCGAGCCCATGTCGCCCTGAATGGACTTGTTGATCCACTCACTGAACACGGGGCTCTGCGTCATGCCGCGGGTGACCGTGCACTCACCGGCCTTCTTCACGCCGGGCATCTTCTTCACGACGGGCTTTCCGTCCGCCGACACCTGCTGGTACTCGATGACGTCCTGCTCCATCGAGAGGCCGCTGACCTCCTGCAGGTACTCGACCATGACACCGTCGATCTGCAGGCCGAAATTGTGGGTGGTGAGGGCGTCACCGGGCTGAAGGGACAAGGGGGTTCACTCCTGTGATGGTGGCTCTGGTGGTGGCGTGCGGTACTGCTCGGACTACTCCTCCAGCTCGCCGCCCCCGCCGGAGAACTGCGCGAGCCGGAACACCACGAACTCGGCGGGCTTGACCGGCGCGATGCCGATCTCGCAGACGACGCGGCCGAGGTCGACCGACTCCGGCGGGTTCGTCTCCTCGTCACACTTGACGTAGAAGGCGTCCTCGGGGCGCTGGCCGAACAGGGCGCCCGAGCGCCACTCGTTGACCAGGAACGCCGAGACGTTGCGCCGGATGCGCGCCCACAGGGCGTGGTCGTTCGGCTCGAAGACGACCCACTGGGTGCCGATGAGGATCGACTCTTCGAGGTAGTTGAAGTAGCGGCGCACGTTCAGGTAGCGCCAGGCCGGGTCGGACGCCATCGTGCGGGCGCCCCACACGCGGATGCCGCGGCCGGGGAACGCGCGGATGCAGTTCACGCCGACCGGGTTGAGCAGGTCCTGCTCGCCGCGGGTGATCTGCAGCTCCAGGTCCACGGCGCCGCGCACGATCTCGTTGGCCGGGGCCTTGTGCACACCGCGCTCGGCATCGTTGCGCGCCCAGATGCCCGCCATGTGGCCGGACGGCGGCACGACCACCGACTGGCCCGAGGCCGGGTCGAAGGACTTGATCCAGGGGTAGTAGAGGGCGGCGTAGCGCGAGTCGTAGCCCGCCAGCTCCTGACGCCACTGCCGGATCTGGCGGGCGTTCAGCGACGGCGGCGGGTCGATGATGGCCATCCGGTCGCCCATCAGCTCGCAGTGCGAGATGAGGCCGAGCTGGACCGCCTTGACCTGCTCCTCGTCGATGAGGCCCTGCTGGTAGGCGGCCATCAGGTCGGGCACCGCGACCATGTTGACCTCGTCGAGGGCCTCCAGGCCGCCGAAGCCGGTGCGGTCCGCGGAGTCGCCGATGAACTGGGCGGTCTCGACGCGAGCGACCTGGCCGTTCGAGCCGGGCACGGCGGGGGTGGCGGGCGTGGGCGGCGCGAGGGTCACGGTCTGCGCGTCGGGCTTGGCCAGCTGGCCGCCCGCCGCGGACTCCTCGAGGGCGATCGTCTTGGACCGCTGCTTGACCTGCGTGACGACGTAGTTCCGCGCGGTCTTCTTCGAGCTGACGTCGAAGTTCTCGACGACCTTGTCGCCGTCCTTGACGATCAGCTTGAAGCGGTCGGCCGCGCCCTCGCCCTCGCCGTCCTGCACCTCGACGGTCAGCGAGCCGCCGTCCGTGGTGCCCGCGGTGATGGCCGACACCGTGAAGGCGCCGAGCGCCACGGGCGTGCCCGCGGTGAGCTCCTTGGGCGCCTGGGCGGGCGCGGGCGCCTGCTGCTGCGGCTCGGCCGCGTCGGTGCCGCCGACGCGCACGACGTACGCGGCGCTGCCGCCGTTGTTGAAGAACCCGTACACGGAGTGCGCCAGGTAGTACCCGTCCGTGAACTCGCCGAACGCGGCCACGTACTGCGACCAGTTGGTCACCAGCGTCGGCTCGTTGAGCGGTCCCCGCGGCGCCAGTCCCACAAAGGCGGCGACGGAGGTGCCGACACCTTCGATGGGGCGCGAGCCGCTGGCGACTTCCTCGATGTAGACGCCGGGGGACAGGTAGTTGGGCATGCTGCTGTGCTCCAAGGCTCGAGGGGTGGCGAGGGTGTGGCGGGCGACCGGCGATGCGCCGGTGCGGCTGCCGCTCGTTCCCCCTGTGGCCGGCCGTGTGCCGGTCCCCGCTGGTTCGTACCGTGTCGACGATGCCTCACGCGCGGGCCGGTGCGTAGAGACGGAAGGACGTCAGCGAGGGCAGATGCCGCTGCCCGTTCAGCCGTCGGGCGGCCGTCTTCGGCCAGTGGGTTCGTGGTGGTGCGCGGTCGGGCCTGATCCGCGGGGTATGCGTTGCCCGTCCGGTCATCGGTCCGGGGCAGCGGGCAAACGGATCGGCGGGAGGCGGTGCGGTGCGGCGCCCGACACGGCCGAATGCGGTCGGTCGGTGGCGCATATGCCCTGTCCGGTGTGACCGTGACGTCAATACCTGGTCAACAAGGTGACACAAGTACCCCTGGGGAGTCGGGGGACTCATGGGGCTGACGTAACGTTTGGTGCGTGCGGCCATGCGCGGCGCGTACGAACGGGCACTTCGCGGTGCATCACAGGGCAAGGGGCGCGGGCTGACAATGCGGGGTGACGCGGGCGGCCGCACGGGCCGGGACGGCGAGAGGGGAGCCGACCGGGAGGATCTGGGCGGGCCGTTGTGGTTCCAGGTCCTCGGGCCGGTGCGGGCCTGGCGCGACGGGCAGGCGCTGACGCTCGGGCCGCCGCAGCAGCGCGCGACGCTGGCCGCGCTCCTGCTGCGCGGCGGGCGGCCGGTGTCGGCGGCGGAGCTGGTGGACGCGCTGTGGGACGAGGCGCCGCCGCCGCGTGCGATCGGCACGCTGCGTACGTACGTCTCCCGGCTGCGCACCCTTCTCGAACCGGACCGGCGGGCCCGTGAACCCGCCAGGCTCCTGGTGTCGGCGGGGGACGGCTACGCGCTGCGGCTCCCGCGCGGCGCCCTCGACGCGAGCGAGCTCGAGGACCGGGTGTCCGCGGCGCGTTCGCTGCGCGTCGCCGGTGAACACGCCGACGCCTACGCCGAGTTGACCGCCGCGCTCGCGCTGTCCGACGGGTCCCCGCTGGCCGGTCTGCCCGGGCCTTACGCCCGGCGCCAGCGCGACCGGCTCACCGAACTGTCCGTCACCGCGCAGGAGGAGTTCTTCGCCTGCGCGCTCGAACTGGGCTGCCACGGCGAGACGACCGCCCCCCTGAGCGTTTTCGCGGCGGAGCACCCGCTGCGGGAACGCGCCCAGGCCCTGCTCATGCTCGCCCTGCACCGGGGCGGCAGGCGGGCGGACGCGCTCGCGGTGTACGAGGCGACGCGCCGCACGCTCGCCACGGAGCTGGGCGTGGACCCGGGCAAGGAGCTCGCGGCGCTCCACGAGGGCCTGCTGCGGGGCACGCCGATGCCGCCCGCCGCCCTCCCCTGGCCCTCCCCGCACACGGCGCCACCACGGGCCACCGGGCAACGCCCCCACATATCCGCCCGCCCGCCCCATGACCGGAACCACGACCGGACAACGGCCGAAGCGATACGAGGCACGACACCGGCCCAGCCCACGCCGGAAGCGGCGCAGATACGTACAAACCCGTCAGAACTCCGCCCCACCGCCGCACACATCGGCCCGGGCGCTGCACAGCCCCACCCCGGCACCGCGTACATCGGCCCGGGCGCCGTACAGCCTCACCTCGGCGCCGTACAGCCCCACCCCGCCGCCGCACCCATCCACCCCGGTGCCACGCCCATCCACCCGGGCGCTGCACAGCCCCACCCCGGTGCCCCGCAGCCTCACCCCGGCGCCGCACCCATCCCCCCGGGCGCCGCACAGCCCTACCCCGGCACCGCACAGTCCTACCTTGGCGCCGTACAGCCCCACCCCGGCGCCCCGCAGCCCCACCCCGCCTCCGCACCCATCCCCCCAAGCGCCGCACACCTCAGCCCCGTCCCCCCACACACCCACCCCGTCTCCCCGCCACCCCCAAACCGCACGCCCCCCGCCGACCTGGCCGCCCGCCCCCTCCCCCTCAGCGGGACCGCCCCCGTGGGCGGGACCGGCCCGAGTCCCGTGCGTGGCTCCGTCGTCCCGCTCACCCCCGCCCAGCTCCTCCCCGACGTGCCCGACTTCGCGGGGCGCGAGGGGGAGGCGCGGGTGTTGACCGAGACGCTGCGCTCCGCCACGTCCGGCAGCACGATGGCCGTGGCCACGCTCACCGGGCTCGGCGGCGTCGGCAAGACCGCGCTCGCGGTGCACGTCGCACACGCCTTACGAGACGAGTTCCCGGACGGGCAGCTGTACGTGGACCTGCGCGGCGCGGACCCGGCGCCCGGCGTGGACAGCGGCAGCGCGCTCACCGGGTTCCTGCGCGCCCTCGGCATCCCCGAGAGCGCCGTGCCCGACGGCATCGACCAGCAGACCGCCCTCTACCGCTCGCTCCTGGCCGGGCGCCGCATGCTCGTGTTCCTCGACAACGCGCGCGACACCGCCCAGGTGCGGCCGCTGCTGCCCGGCGCCCCGGGCTGCGCGGTCCTGGTGACCAGCCGTTCGCGGACCATCACCCTGCCCGGGGCGCGCCTCGTCGACGTGGAGACGATGGACGAGCCGCAGGCGCTCGGCCTGCTCTGCGCCATCGTCGGCGCCGAGCGCGTGGCCGCCGAGCGGGACGCCGCCCGTGAACTGGTCGCGGTCTGCGGCGGGCTGCCGCTCGCCGTCCGCATCGTCGCCGCCCGCCTGGCCGCCAGGCCCGGCCGTCCCATGGCCGACCTCGTGGCACGGCTGCGCGACGAGCGCCGCAGGCTGGACGAGCTGCGGGTGGACGACCTGGGCGTCGAGGCGACCTTCCGGCTGGGGTACGAGGCCCTGGAGCCGGGCCTCGCCCACGCCTTCCGCATGGTCTCGCTCTGCTACATGCCGTCGTTCTGTCGCGGCGCCGCGGGCGCGCTCCTCGGCGTGAGCGAGGAGGAGGCGGAGCAGGCGGTGGAGCGGCTGGTCGACGCCGGGCTCATGGAGCTGCACGGCGAGGACCGCTACCGCTTCCACGACCTGGTGCGGCTCTTCGCGCGCAGGCAGTGCGAGCTGCGCGAGAGCGCGCAGGACCGCGCCGCCGCCCGGCTGCGTTTCCTCGACTACGTCCTCGCCACCGTCGTCACCGCGATCCGCCGTACGAAGCCGCACAGCGTGCTGCCCGAACTCCTGCACAGCCCCGCGTCCGCGGGCAAGGCGCTGCCCGACGAGGCCGCCGCGCACGACTGGCTGGTCGTCGCGCACTCCCGGCTGTGCGACGCCGCGGAGAACGCCCTGCGGCACGTCCCCGACGAGGCGGCGGACACAGACGTCCCAGGCGTCCCGGACGTACCGGATCCGCGGTGTCCGCCCGGTCTGCGCCCCGTCGTCGACCTGCTCACCGCCTGGTCCCACCTGGTGGCCGGTACCGCCCGCCACCGTGACCTGGAACCCCTCGCCGAACTGGCCCTGCGCACCGCCCGCAGACACGGCGACGACCGGTCCGCGGCCCGCGCCCTGCGGCTCCTCGGCGCCCCGCACTACGGGACCGAGACCTACGGCCGCGCCGAGCACGCGCTGCGCGAGAGCCTGCACCTCGCCGCGGCCTGCGGCGACCTGCTCGTCGGCGCCGAGGGCAGCCATGAGCTGGGCATCGTCCTCATGGGCACCGGCCGCTACGCCCAGGCGCTGGAGCAACTGCGCCTCGCGTACGCCAGATTCGGTGCGCTCGGCGGGCACGACGACCGCATCCGCATCCTGTCGCACATGGCCCGCGCGTACGTCGCCCTGGGCAGACGCCCGGCCGCGGACACCGCGATCGACGAAGCGGTGCGCCAGGCCCGCAGATCGGGCAGTACGCACACGCTCGCGCACGTCCTCTACCAGGCGGGCTGTGCGCTGCTCGGGGACGGCCGGGCGGCCGCGGGCGCGGAGCAGTTGCGCGAGGCGCAGCGCCTGCACGGCGCGGCCCGCAACCCGCGCTGGGAGGCGCTGTGCTGGGCCCGGCTCGCGTACTGCGAACTGGCGCAGGGCAGCCCCGGCGAGGCCATGCGCTGCGCGGACGCGGCGCTGGCCGTCGAGGGCGAACTGGGCGACGCGTTCTGCCATGCGCTCGCGATGGCCGCGCGGGGGCGGGCGCTGCTCGCCGTCGGCGACCTCGAACGGGCCAGAGCCGCCCTGCGGATCGCGCACCGCGTGATGGAGCGGCGCGGCGCCCTGGAGGCCGACGAGATCGCCGGACTGCTCGCCACGCTGAGACCGGGAGCCGGTGTGCGGGGGCCGGTGCTCTCCGCATACGGCTGAACCGTCCGGGGGGCCGTCCGCAAGGGCAGCAGTGCCTGCCCTTGACGTCGCCCTTTCGTACAAGGAGAGACCCGGAGGTGCGCTCTACCGTGCCCGTATGACGTGGTGGAACTCCCTTGACCCGGCGGCCGTGACCGTTGACCCCGGCGGCCGGGCGACCGTGCGGCTTCGCGTACGCAACACGGGTGACACGGTGGAGGAGTTCCGGCTCGGGGTCGTCGGCGCCCCGGCGGGCTGGTCCCGGATCGAGCCCGACGTGCTGCGGCTCTACCCCGGCAGCGAGGGCACCGCCGAGGTCTCCTTCGCTCCGCCCCGCTCGCCCGACGCGGCGGCGGGACCCACGCCGTTCGGCATCCGCGTCGAGCCCCGTGAGAACCCCGAGGCCCGGGACGTGATCGAGGGGCAGGTCACGGTCACGCCCTTCTCGGAGATCCGCGCCGAACTCGTGCCGCCCACCATCGTGGGACGTTTCCGCGGCCGGGCCTCCGTCGCCGTGGACAACCTCGGCAACACCCCGCTGACCGCGGCCCTCACCCTCCGCGACGACGCGGGCCGCCTCGCCTTCGAGGTCGACCCCACCGCCGTGCAGGTGGCGCCGGGCCGCGCCGCGTTCGCGAAGCTCACCATCCGCCCGAACCAGGTGCTGTGGACGGGTTCCGGCCAGGCACACCCGCTCACCGTCTCCGTGCGCCGCTCCGGCGACGAGCAGGGCCACGAGCTGCCGGGCAGCTTCGACCAGCGCCCGGTGCTGCCCCGTCGGCTGCTCGCCCTCGGCGGCGTGCTCGCGGCGCTCGCCGTCGCGTCCGTCGTGGCCTGGCTGACCTACGCGCCCGATTTCAGCGGCTCGGCGCGCGAGAACCAGGCGGCAGGTCCGCCCGCCGCCGTCGCGCAGGGCGGCGAGAAGGACAAGCTCGACGACGCCCCGCCGCCTCCCAAGGAGAAGGCGGGCGGCGGTGACCAGGGCGGCACGGGCTCGGGCTCCGGTGGCGGCGGCGAGGAGAGAACCAGCGGCGGCGGCTCCGGAGGCGGCGGCTCGTCGGGCGACAGTGGTGGCGGCACCGGCGAGAAGGCGAAGTCGGACGGCGGCGGTGGCGGCAAGGCCCGCTCAGGACCGCCGTGGCGGCGCGGCTACGCGTCGGACGTCGTCGTCGAGTACGCCCAGCGCCGCCTCGCCGCGCTCGGCTCGAAGAACCCCTGCACACTGACCGGCCACTGGACGCCAGGCGTCATCGACTCCAACACAGAGGCAAAACTCATCTGTTACCAGAAGGCCGTGGTCCGCACCGGCCAGAACTCCGGGAACAACACCGCTCAGATCTTCGAGACGGACGACGAGGGCACGCTGGGCCGTGCCACCCTCACCTCGCTGTGGGCGCAGGGCATCCGGCCCGACGCCGTGCGCTCCGGCGCCGACAGCTGGGAGGTCGTACAGCTCCAGGCCGCGTTCTGGTGGGCCTCGCAGGCAGGCATCAGCGACAAGGACCTGGACCGCGACCGGGCGTACGCCGAGTACGGCGTCGACTACTTCAAGAACGGCCGTAGCGCGCCCACCACGGCCAGGTACAACGACAACACGGCGGCTCACATCAAGGACTACCAGGCCTCCGTCGGTCTTCCGGCGACCGGCACGGCAGACAGCGCGACCCTGCAGGCCCTCGTCGGCGGCAGCGTCAACAACCCCGGCGTGACGGGGCGGTGAGCGGCATGTGGACCTCTCTCGAACCAGCGTCGACCACCGTCGAGCCCGGCGCCACCGCGAGCGTGCGGCTGCGGGTGCGCAACACCGGGGACACCGTCGAGGAGTACCGCCTCCAGGTGGTCGGTGCCGCGGCGGGCTGGACCCGCGTGCAGCCCGACGTCCTGCGCCTGTACCCGGGGGCGGAGGGCACCGCCCAGGTGGAGTTCGCCCCGCCCCGGACCTCGGACGCCCTGGCGGGCCCGACCCCGTTCGGCGTCCGGGTGCAGCCCCGCGAGACCCCGCACACCGTGGATGTCGCCGAGGGCCAGGTCACCGTCGGACCGTTCGCCGAACTCCGTACGGAACTGCTTCCGTTGATCGTCCGCGGACGGCTGCGCGCCAAGGCGTCGGTGGCCGTCGACAACCTCGGCAACCAGCAGCTCACCGCCTCCTTCTCCGGCCGTGAGAACGGCGAGGAGCTGGAGGTCGAGTCGGAGCCGGGATCGGTCCAGGTCGCGCCCGGGCGCGCCGGATTCGCCGACCTCAGCATCAAGCCCGGCGCGGTGAGCTGGGTGGGCGGCACCCGCAAGCACCCCTTCACGGTGTCCGTGCTGCGGGCCGGGGTGCCCGAGCCGGTGGAGCTGCGCGGCACGTACGTCCAGCCGTCGGTGATCCCGCGCTGGGCGATGGCGGTGTTCTCGGTGCTGTTCGCGCTGGGCCTGGCGTTCGCCGTGATGTGGTTCCAGCACAAGCCGTCCATGTCCACGCAGGCCAGGGAGAAGCAGGGCGAGCAGCGTGAGCTGCCGCAGGGCGACAGCATGAAGCCGGCGCCGAAACCCTCTCCGAGCCCCTCCAAGGAGGAGGAGAAGGAGCCGGAGAAGCCCGCGCAGGAAGAGCCGCAGAAGCCCGAGGGGGGCGGCGGCGGTGGTGGGGGCGACGACAAGCCGAAGGGCCCCAAGACGCACACCATCCGCAGCAACGAGGGCAACGGCTGGTACCTGGAGGTCAAGCGGGGGGCGAAGGAGGACGGCACCTACGTCGGCCAGAACCCCAACCTCACGGACGAGTTCGGGAAGAACCAGGAGTGGATCCTGCACCACTACCCCGAGTCCGACACCTACTCCATCGAGGCCGCGAACGCCCCGGGCGCGATCATCGACCAGAAGGTGGACACCAACATCGTCCAGATCTTCCACGCGCCGCGGGAGAACATCAAGAACGGCCAGCTGCCGGACAACCAGAAGTGGAAGCTGGAGCGGCGCCCCGACGGACTGGTGCGGATCATCGGCGTCCGCTCCAACGAGTGCATCGTCGACATGCAGAACGACAAGAGCGCGGTCACGTGGAAGTGCGACGACCGCAACAGCATGGGCTGGACGCTCTCCGACTGGGAGAAGTAGCAGCCGGCAGAAGCAGCAGCATGACCGAAGCCGCCCCGGCACGAGTGACCGGGGCGGCTTCGGCGCATCTTGGGAGCATTACTGCCAGGGCAGGTGCGTCCCCGGCTCCAGGCGGCCCATCTTGCGGTACTCGCGCCGCGCCCCGGCCCGTACGTCCGCGCCGGACACCGGCCCGCCGTGTCCCGCAGCCTGATAGGCGGCGGTCACCGCGGCCGACCGGATGGCTCCGCCGGACAGCTCGAACTCCTTGGCGCAGGCCGTGAGTTCCCCGTCCAGGTCCGGTGCGCAGGGCGTACCGGCCAGGCAGGTCCGCCACAGGGCGAGACGCTGCTCGACGTCCGGGAACGGGAAGTCGACCACCAGGTCGAGCCGACGGGTGAACGCGTCGTCGATGTTGGCCCGCAGGTTGGTGGTCAGCACGGCGATCCCGTCGAACGCTTCAAGGCGCTGCAGCAGATACGCGCTCTCCAGGTTGGCGTACCGGTCGTGCGAGCTCTTGACCTCCGAGCGCTTGCCGAAGACGGCGTCGGCCTCGTCGAAGAGCAGCACCGCGTCCGTGCGGTCCGCCTCCACGAAGATCCGCTCCAGGTTCTTCTCCGTCTCGCCGATGTACTTGTCGACGACCGCCGACAGGTCCACCACATAGAGGTCGAGGCCGAGTTCACCGGCGACGACCTCCGCCGACAGCGTCTTGCCGGTGCCGGAGTCCCCGGCGAACAGGGCGATGACACCGCGCCCGCGTCCGCCGCCGGTGCGCAGCCGCCACTCGCCGAGCACCTTGTCGCGGTGCCTGGCGCGCAGCGTCAGCTCGTTGAGCAGGCCCAGCGGTTCGTCGGGGAGCACGAGGTCCGCGAAGCCGACCTCGGGCCGGATCCGCCGGGCGTGCTTGTCGAGCAGCGGCGCCGACTGCAGC
Source organism: Streptomyces sp. NPDC004732 (assembly GCF_040609235.1). Lineage (NCBI taxonomy): Bacteria > Bacillati > Actinomycetota > Actinomycetes > Kitasatosporales > Streptomycetaceae > Streptomyces > Streptomyces sp. NPDC004732. Next base: position 780,871 of record NZ_JBEXJR010000001.1, on the reverse strand, counting down.
CGGGCGCTGCGCTGCAGGTGTGCGACGGTCGGCGCGGTGCCGTCGAAGGCGGCCAGCTCGGCGGCGTCCCGCGCGGCGCGGCTGATCTGCGTGCCGCTGAGGCGGTAGGGCGCGACGGCCTCGCCGAGGTCGAAGTCCGGCTCGTGGGCGGGGATGTGCCGGGCGAGTTCGGTCTGCCACGTGGCCGGCGCGTCGATGCCGTCCTGCGGCGCGTCGAGCGCGAGCAGCCCGGCGTCCGGCGCCCATCCGGGGTCGTAGGGCTCACTGCCGAAGAACACCACCGGCACGTCGCCCGCCGTCAGGGACCGCATCAGGGGTCCGGGGGCGGCGGGCAGCGGTCCCACGACGAGCGCGGCCTGTCGCAGCCGTGCCTCGCGCAGGAGTGCGACGGCCGTCGCGGCGGTGCCGTCGCCTGCCGCCGCGGTGGGCCGGTGCCACAGGACGGGCCTTCCGGCCGCCCGCAGCGCGTCCGCCACCGGTCCCGCGGCGGTGCCCTCCCTGCGCTCGCGCAGATGGACGCGGAGCGGCCGCTCGGCGGCGAGGGCGGCGATGCGGTGCGCGAGGGGGTGCGCGGGTCCTGTCTCCCCTGCGTCGAGCAACTCGACGTCGCCGTCCACGAGTTCCGGGTCCAGCGCGTCGTCCCCGAGGAGCTGTGCCACCACCCGCTCCGGTACGCGCAATGCCCGCCCCGGCAGCGGCCGGTCCTCGTCCTCGACGACGATCAGGCCACCGGACCGCAGCGGTGCGAGGGGGTGGAAGCGGTGGCGGGCGAGCGGGTCGTGCGGGCCGGTGCCCGCGAGGTCCAGGGCCAGCGTGACCGTGGCGCGGCGGCGCCCGACGTCGTCGTTGAGGTAGCCGTACAGCGGCTCGAAGCGGCGGTCGACGTCCGGGGCGAGGGCGGCGAGCAGGATGCGCCGGTCGAGCACGCTCAGCCCGAACTGCACCGCCAACTCGTCCAGCGGGTCGGGGGAGCCGTCCTGCGCCCCGCCCTCCGCTCGTGCGGCGGGTTCCGGCGAGGGCGCGGCCGGTGGGGGAGCGGTGGCCAGGCGGAGCGCCGTCTCGGGCGTCACGTACATGCCGCGGAGCGGGTCCGCGGCCGTCGGGTCGTCGGCGGCGCGCCGCTCGACGAGCTCCGCGACGCGGCCGCGCAGCGCGTCGAGCCGTACGGCCATCGCCTCGTGGGCGCTCACCTCGTGGGCGCTCACTTCGCTCCCGTCCCGTCGTCCCGTTGCTTGCGCAGCATCCGGGGCCGGGGTTCGCTCTGCTCTCCGTCGATGCTGCGGACGCCCACGACCGCGCCTTCCGTGACCGGCGGCGCCACGTCGTAGGTGGGCGACACCGGGAACGGCACGGTGATCACCACGTCCAGGGACGGCTTGAGCTCACCGCCGAGCGCCGACCAGATGTCGGCGATGGACCGGGACTCGGGCGGCGGCACCGCGACGGACAGCGGCAGCGTGGCCTGCAGCGCGGCGAGCGCGGCGGGCAGCCGGTCCGGCGGCAGCAGCTCGTGCGCGAGCAGCGTGCCGAGGGCCGCGGAGAGCAGCCGGTGCTCGTCCTCGGGACGGTTGGTCCAGGCGGTGACCAGGTAGGAGAGCCGGAACCAGCGGGGCGGCTGCCGCCTGCGCAGCACGATGCCGTCCGGGCCCCGTTCCGCATACGCGCCGCGCTCGCGGCGGGCCACGTCCTCGCGTATGTCGTACAGATAGGAGTTGAGCGTCGGAGCGTTGCGCCGCGCCGCCCAGTCGCGGGTCGGCGCCTCGAAGACGACCTCGCCGGTCCCCTCCGGGAGCGCCCCGCGCAGCAGCCCGCGCAGCGCCTCGTCTACTTCGTGGATCACGGCCGGGCTCCCCGCAGGGTCGATGGGAAGCAGTTCGGTCGCCGCATTAGATGTACCCCTCCCGCAGCGCGTACGCGACGGCATGCGCGCGGTTCTGCAGTTGCAGGCGCGTCATCAGCGCGTGCAGGACGTTCTTCACGGTGCGTTCGGAGTAGGCGAGTTTCTCCGATATCTGCTTGGTGTCGAGCCCCTCCGCGATCAGCCGTACCACGTCCACCTCGCGCGGCGCCATGCCCAGCGTCGGCACGAGGGTGCCTGCGCCGGACGGCGAGCCGTCGAGCGCCGAGAGCCGGAGGCGGCCCAGCTGTGTCATGAGCCGGTTGATGAGGTCGGGCGGCAGCTCGCCCTCGCCGCGCGCGGCGCTGTGCACGGCGCGCAGCAGCTTCTGCGGGGTGGCCTGGTGGCGCCAGAGGATGGCCCGCACGCCGTACTCGACGACCGCGAGCAGTTCCGGTTCGCGCAGCTCGGTGGCGATGAGCACGACGCGCTGTTCCGTGGACCGCGCCAGGCGGCGCAGTTCGCTGCCCGCCGGGTCGTCGAGCCGGTCCACGAGCATGACGGCGACGCGTTCCGTTGTGGTGGCGGGCGCCGCGCCGGGCGCCGCGCCGGGCGGCGGCGCGGGCGAGCCGTCTCCGGCGCGGTCCACCAGTTCCACGGTGGGCTGGTGTCGTAGGTGGCTGATGACCCCGGCCCGGCTGAGGGGGTCGGTGGCGTGTACGGCCACCGAGATACGTGTATCCGACACTGAAATTCCCTGTCTTCCCCCGAATAGCGACGGGCACAGGGTGCTCGGAAGCAATCAACAAATGATTGCCGATGAATCAACGGGATCGTTTACCGGTGCCGACGGGTGAGTGAAGACCGCCGTATTGGGGACTTGGAGTGCAGGGCGGGTGCAGCAGCGTTCCCCCCGGGGGGACTGCACCGGCCCAGGTTTCCCTGGTTCGGCCATGAGCCGGGGAAGCCGCGCCCGCTTCACGGGGGCGAGAACATGCCGTGTGCGCAGACCTGCTCCGCGACGTCGCGGAGCTTGACGTTGTTCTCCTGCGAATAGCGGCGCAGCACGTCGAAGGCCTCGTCCTCCGTGAGGTGGTGCCTGCCCATCAGGATGCCCATGGCTTCGCCGATGGTGTGCCGGGTGCTCAGGGCCCGCTCCAGCTGGGCGTGCGTGCGGGCGCTGGAGAAGGCGACGGCCGCGTGCGAGGCGAGGAGCACACCGGCCGTCTCGTCGTCCTCGGTGAAGGCGCCGGGTCGACGCGAGTAGAGGTTCAGCGCGCCGAGGTCCTCGTCCTCGGTGAAGAGCAGGAACCCCATCATGCTGCCGACGCCCAGCGCACGCGCCTCGGAGGCGTACGCGGGCCAGCGCGGCTGGTCACGGGTGACGTCCGAGATGCGGAAGACCCGCTTTCCGTTCACCTTGCGTGCGGCGTCGAAGCAGGGGCCTTCCCCGTTGCGCGCCTGCAGCCGGTCGCTGTCGACGACCAGCCGGTGGGTGGGGGCGAGGGTCTCCACCTCCTTGCCGCGCAGGATGAGGATGCCCGCCGCGTCACAGCCCGCCACCAGCTCGGTGGCCGACGAGGTGATCCGCTCCAGCGTGGCGTCGACCGAGGTCTGCGCCAGCAGGTCCCGCGCCATCGCCGCCATCTGCTTCCCGAACCGGGCCCAGTCCACACCGTCCTCCGTTCTCCCGACGTCTGAGCACTCATCTCTTACCCAGCTTCTCGCCGGAGCCCCGAGACCGGGTGCGACCGGTCCGCTCCGTGCCTGGTCCGGGCCCGTTCGACGGGGCAAAATTCCCAAGTGTGTCCGAAGAGTTCGCTGTACGTTGTAGAGGCGCGCCGGAGACGGAGAGCGTTCCCGCGGAGGCTGTGCGCCGCGTCCGACAGTTGATCACGCAACCGCAGCTCAGGCTGTGTTTTGAGGCCGACCTGAAGTGTTTCTGACGATCAGTACCACCGGTACCCACGAACGCCCGGCCACCGACCTCGGATTCCTGCTCCACAAGCATCCCGGGAAGACGCAGGCGTTCTCCACCTCGTACGGCACGGCGCACGTCCTCTACCCCGAGGCCACCCCCGAGCGCTGCACCGCCGCGCTGCTCCTCGAGGTCGACCCCGTCGCGCTCGTGCGGCGCGGCAAGGGCAAGAACAAGGGGCGGGGCGGGGCGCCGGACGCGGCTCTCGCGCAGTACGTGAACGACCGGCCCTACGCGGCCTCGTCGCTGCTCGCCGTGGCGCTGAGCGCGGTGTTCTCCAGCGCGCTGCGCGGGGTGTGCGCCGCGCGCCCCGAGCGGGCCGCGCAGCCGCTGCCGCTGCGCGTCGAGGTGCCCGCGCTGCCCGCCCACGGCGGCGCCGAGCTGGTGCGGGCGCTCTTCGGGCCGCTCGGCTGGACGGTGGCGGTGACGCCGGTACCGCTGGACGTGCGGTTCCCCGAGTGGGGGGACTCGCGGTACGTACAGCTCGTACTCGAAGCGCCCGAAGAGACGTTGACGCTGGGCGAAGCGCTGCGGCACCTCTACGTGCTGCTGCCCGTCCTCGACGACGCCAAGCACTACTGGGTCTCGCCCGACGAGGTCGACAAGCTGCTGCGGGCCGGTGAGGGGTGGCTCGCGGACCACCCGGAGCAGGAGCTCATCACCAGCCGCTATCTGGCGCGGCGCGGGTCCCTGACCCGGGAGGCCAAGGAGCGGCTCGAACTGGTGCGGCTCGCCGACGCGGACGACACGGACGTCGAGGAGATCGACAACGCCGTCGACGAAGGGACCGCCCCCACCGCCCCCACCGACAGCAACGCGCAGCCGGTGCCGCTCGCCGAGCGGCGCCGCGAAGCGATCCTCGCCGCACTCACGGAGGCCGGTGCCTGCCGGGTGCTCGACCTGGGCTGCGGTCAGGGTCAGTTGGTGCAGGCGCTGCTCAAGGACGTGCGGTTCACCGAGATCGTCGGCGTCGACGTGTCCATGCGCGCGCTGACCGTCGCCTCGCGGCGGCTGGACCTCGACCGCATGGGCGAGCGCCAGGCCGGGCGCGTCACGCTGATGCAGGGCTCGCTCGCGTACACCGACAAGCGGCTCAAGGGGTACGACGCGGCGGTGCTCAGCGAGGTCGTCGAACACCTCGACCTGGCGCGCCTGCCCGCCCTGGAGTACGCGGTGTTCGGCTCCGCGCGGCCCCGCACGGTCCTCGTGACGACGCCGAACGTCGAGTACAACGTCCGCTGGGAGTCGCTGCCCGCGGGCCACGTCCGCCACGCCGACCACCGCTTCGAGTGGACGCGCGAGGAGTTCCGCGCCTGGGCCCACGAGGTGGCGGAACGGCACGGGTACGGAGTGGAGTTCGTCCCGGTGGGCGACGAGGACCCCGAGGTGGGACCGCCCACACAGATGGCCGTGTTCACGCAGGCCGACAAGAACGACCGGACCGGCAAGAACGACCGGATCAGCAAGAAGAAGGAGGAGCAGGCCGCATGACGAACGACACCGGCACCACCGATGCCGCACGGACCCTCGCCGTCACCGACCTCTCCCTCGTCGTCCTCGTCGGCGCCACCGGCTCCGGCAAGTCCACGTTCGCGCGCAGGCACTTCAAGGACACCGAGGTCATATCCAGCGACTTCTGCCGCGGACTCGTCGCCGACGACGAGAACGACCAGAGCGCGAGCCGCGACGCCTTCGACGTCCTGAACTACATCGCGGGCAAGCGCCTGGCCGCGGGCCGCCGCACCGTCATCGACGCGACCAGCGTGCAGAGCGACAGCCGCAAGCAGCTGATCGAGCTGGCCAGGCAGTACGACGTGCTGCCCATCGCCATCGTGCTCGACGTGCCCGAGGAGGTCTGCGCCGAGCGCAACGCCGCGCGCCCGGACCGCGCGGGCGTGCCGCGCCGCGTCATCCAGCGCCACCAGCGCGAACTGCGGCGCTCCCTGCGGCACCTGGAGCGTGAGGGCTTCAGGAAGGTGCACGTCCTGCGCGGAGCGGCGGAGATCGAGGCCGCCACCATCGTCACGGAGAAGCGCTACAACGACCTCACCCACCTCACCGGCCCCTTCGACATCTTCGGCGACATCCACGGCTGCGCCGCCGAGCTGGAGACCCTGCTCGGCAAGCTCGGTTACGTCGACGGCGTCCACCCGGAAGGCCGTACGGCCGTGTTCGTCGGCGACCTCGTCGACCGCGGCCCGGACACGCCGGGCGTCCTGCGGCGCGTGATGTCGATGGTCGCGGGCGGCACCGCCCTGTGCGTGCCCGGCAACCACGAGAACAAGCTCGGCCGCCACCTCAAGGGCCGGGGCGTCCAGCACACCCACGGACTCGCCGAGACCGTCGCGCAGCTGTCGGCGGAGAGCGAGGAGTTCCGCACGCAGGTGCGGGAGTTCGTCGACGGCCTCGTCTCGCACTACGTACTGGACGGGGGCCGCCTCGTCGTCTGCCACGCCGGGCTGCCCGAGAAGTACCACGGCCGCACCTCGGGCCGGGTGCGCTCGCACGCCCTGTACGGCGACACCACGGGCGAGACCGACGAGTTCGGCCTGCCGGTGCGCTATCCCTGGGCCGAGGAGTACCGGGGCAGGGCCGCGGTCGTCTACGGCCACACCCCGGTGCCCACCGCGACCTGGCTCAACAACACCATCTGCCTGGACACCGGTGCCGTCTTCGGCGGCATGCTGACCGCGCTGCGCTGGCCGGAGCGCGAACTCGTCGACGTACCGGCGGAACGCGTCTGGTACGAGCCGTCCAGGCCGCTGCGGACCGAGGCACCGGGCGGCCACGACGGGCGGCCGCTCGACCTGAACGACGTGCACGGCCGCCGCGCGGTGGAGACCAGGCACGCGGGCCGCGTCGCCGTGCGCGAGGAGAACGCGGCCGCGGCCCTGGAGGTCATGAGCCGCTTCGCCGTCGACCCGCGCCTGCTGCCGTACCTGCCGCCGACCATGGCGCCGACGGCCACCTCCCGGCGCGAGGGCTATCTGGAACACCCCGCGGAGGCCTTCGCCGCGTACGCGGAGGACGGTGTCGCCCGTGTCGTGTGCGAGGAGAAGCACATGGGCTCGCGCGCGGTGGTCCTGGTCTGCCGCGACGCGGACACGGCCCGCGAGCGGTTCGGCGTGGAGGGGCCCACCGGTTCCCTCTGCACCCGCACCGGACGCCCCTTCTTCGACGACCCCGCCGTCACCGAGCAGATCATCGGCCGGGTGCGCGACGCCGTCACCGAGGCGGGCCTGTGGGAGGAGCTGGCCACGGACTGGCTGCTGCTCGACGCGGAGCTGATGCCGTGGTCGCTGAAGGCGTCCGGGCTGCTCCGCACGCAGTACGCCGCCGTGGGCGCCGCCTCGGGCGCCGTCTTCCCCGGCGCGATCGAGGCCCTGGAGGCGGCGACGGCACGGGGTGTCGACGTGGGCCCGCTCCTGGACCGGCAGCGGGAACGTGCCGCGGACGCCGCCGCGTTCACCGACGCCTACCGCCGCTACTGCTGGCCGACCGAGGGCCTGGAGGGCGTGCGCCTCGCGCCGTTCCAGATCCTGGCCGTCCAGGGCCGCAGCCTCGCCGCGCTCCCGCACGACGAGCAGCTCGCCCTGATCGACCGCATGGTGGAGCACGACGGCAGCCAGGGCTCCGACCTGCTGCAGACCACCCGCCGTCTCTATGTCGACACGGGCGATGCGGAGTCGGTCCGTGCGGGCGTCGACTGGTGGCTGGAGATGACCAGCCGCGGCGGCGAGGGCATGGTCGTCAAGCCGGTCGAGGCGCTGGTCAGGAACGCGAAGGGCAGGCTCGTCCAGCCCGGCGTCAAGTGCCGCGGCCGCGAGTACCTGCGGATCGTCTACGGCCCGGAGTACACACGCCCGGAGAACCTGGCGAAGCTGCGCGACCGCTTCCTCGGCCACAAGCGCTCCCTCGCCGTCCGTGAGTACGCGCTCGGCCTGGAGGCCCTGGACCGCCTCGCCGACGGCGAGCCGCTGTGGCGGGTGCACGAGGCGGTGTTCGCGGTGCTCGCCCTGGAGTCGGAGCCGGTGGACCCCCGGCTTTAGCCAACGGTGCGCGTCGGCCGTCCGGCCGGGGAAAGATGGACCCCATGGGATTCCATGTCGACTCCGAGGCCGGGCGGCTGCGCCGCGTCATACTGCACCGCCCCGATCTGGAGCTCAAGCGGCTGACTCCGAGCAATAAGGACGCCCTCCTCTTCGACGACGTCCTGTGGGTGCGCAGGGCCCGCCAGGAGCACGACGGGTTCGCGGACGTGCTGCGCGACCGGGGGGTGGCGGTCCATCTCTTCGGCGACCTGCTGACCGAGACCCTGGACGTGCCCGCGGCCCGCCTCCTCGTCCTGGACCGGGTCTTCGACGAGAAGGAGTACGGGCCGCTCGCCACCGACCACTTGAGGGCCGCGTTCGAGACCATGCCGTCGGCCGAGCTCGCCGAGGCGCTGATCGGCGGGATGACGAAGCGGGAATTCCTGGAGCGCCACGCCGAGCCGACGTCCGTGCGCTTCCACTGCATGGACCTGGACGACTTCCTGCTCGGCCCGCTGCCCAACCACCTCTTCACCCGCGACACCTCCGCCTGGATCTACGACGGCGTCTCGATCAACGCGATGCGCTGGCCCGCCCGGCAGCGCGAGACCGTGCACTTCGAGGCGATCTACCGGCACCATCCGCTGTTCCGCGCCGAGGACTTCAACGTCTGGTCGCGGGGCCAGGCGGACTACCCCTCGACCATCGAGGGCGGCGACGTCCTGGTGATCGGCAAGGGGGCGGTGCTCATCGGCATGAGCGAGCGCACCACGCCGCAGGCCGTCGAGATGCTCGCGCACAAGCTCTTCGCGGCGGGCTCGGCGCAGACCATCGTGGCCCTCGACATGCCGAAGCGGCGCGCGTTCATGCACCTCGACACGGTGATGACGATGGTCGACGGCGACACCTTCACGCAGTACGCGGGCCTCGGCATGCTCCGCTCGTACACCATCGAGCCGGGCGTGGGGGAGCGCGAGCTGAAGGTCACCGACCATCCGCCCGAGCACATGCACCGCGCCATCGCCGCCGCGCTCGGCCTCGACGCCATCCGGGTCCTCACGGCCACGCAGGACGTGCACGCGGCCGAGCGCGAGCAGTGGGACGACGGCTGCAACGTCCTCGCGGTGGAGCCCGGCGTCGTCGTCGCGTACGAGAGGAACTCGACGACCAACACGCACCTGCGCAAGCAGGGCATCGAAGTGATCGAGATCCTGGGGAGCGAGCTGGGGCGCGGCCGGGGCGGGCCGCGGTGCATGAGCTGTCCGGTGCAGCGCGACGCCGTGCCCGGGATGTAGGCCCCGACGAGGGGGGTGGGGGGCTCTGTATATAAATGTGGCGCGTCGTATATAGTTTCAATGTCAACGTGCCCCGTACTCCCTATCCCGCACTCCTGGAGCGCCTCATGGCCACAGATCTCACCGGCCGCCACTTCCTCAAGGAGCTGGACTTCACCGCCGACGAGTTCCGCGGCCTGATCGAGCTGGCCGCGGAGCTGAAGGCGGCCAAGAAGGCCGGGGCCGAGGTGGCGCGGCTGCGGGGCAAGAACATTGCGCTGATCTTCGAGAAGAGCTCGACGCGGACGCGCTGCGCCTTCGAGGTGGCCGCCGCCGACCAGGGGGCCTCGACGACCTACATCGACCCCTCCGGCTCGCACATCGGCAAGAAGGAGTCGTCGAAGGACACCGCCCGGGTGCTCGGCCGGATGTTCGACGCCATCGAGTTCCGCGGGGACTCGCAGGACACCGTCGAGACGCTCGCCGCCCACGCGGGCGTGCCCGTCTTCAACGGCCTGACCGACGACTGGCACCCCACCCAGATGCTCGCCGACATGCTCACGATGACCGAGCACAGCGCCAAGCCCCTCACTGACATCGCCTTCGCCTACCTCGGCGACGCCCGCTTCAACATGGGCAACTCGTACCTGATCACCGGCGCCCTGCTCGGCATGGACGTGCGCATCGTCGCGCCCGAGGCCTACTGGCCCGCCCCGGAGGTCGTCGCGCGGGCCCGCGAGCTCGCCGAGGCCAGCGGCGCCCGCCTGACGCTCACCGAGGACATCGCGGAGGGTGTCGGGGGCGCGGACTTCGTCGGCACCGACGTATGGGTGTCGATGGGGGAGCCGCAGGAGGTGTGGGCCGAGCGCATAGCGGCCCTCGTGCCCTACGCGGTGACGATGGACGTCCTGCGCGCCACGGGCAACACCGACGTAAAGTTCTTGCACTGCCTGCCCGCCTTCCACGACCTCGGCACCAAGGTCGGCCGCGAGGTCCACGAGACGTACGGCCTGGAGTCGCTGGAGGTCACCGACGAGGTCTTCGAGTCGGCGCACTCCGTGGTCTTCGACGAGGCCGAGAACCGTATGCACACGATCAAGGCGGTCCTGGTGGCGACCCTCGCCTGACCTCCCCCCTCAAGGAACACGCACCACCTGCACCACCCGCACCACGCACCACCAGAAACGAGAACCACCCCATGAGCCCCACGCGTACCAACGGGCTTCGCATCAAGTCACCCGACCAGCTCGTCGCCGAATCGGGCGCGGACCTCGAAGGCCACGGCCTGAGGCGCACCATGGGGCTCTTCCAGCTCGTGTGTTTCGGTGTCGGCGCGATCGTCGGCACCGGCATCTTCGTCGGCCTCTCCGACTCCGTCGCCGAGGCGGGCCCCGCCGTCGCGGTCTCCTATGTCCTCGCGGCCGTGACCTGCATCTTCACCGCGTTCTCGTTCGCCGAGCTGGGCGGTGCGATCCCGGTCTCCGGCAGCTCGTACTCCTTCGCGTACGCCTCCCTCGGTGAGCGCACCGCGTTCCTCGTGGGCTGGTGTCTGCTCCTGGAGTACGGCGTCTCGGTCTCCGCGGTCGCGGTCGGCTGGAGCCAGTACCTGAACGAGCTGCTGCACAGCCTCACCGGCTGGGAGCTGCCCGCCGCGCTGTCCGCGGGGCCCGGCGAGGGCGGCGTGGTGAACCTGCCCGCCGTGGTCGTCATCCTGCTGGCCGCCGTGCTCCTGGTGCGCGGCATCCGGGAGAGCGCGGGCGCCACGGCCGCCATGGCGGTGCTGAAGATCGGCATCCTGCTGCTCTTCCTGGCCGTCGCCTTCACCGCGTTCGAGGACGGCAACCTCACGCCCTTCGCGGGCGCGGGCGTCTCCGGCATCACCGCCGGGGCCTCGCTCGCCTTCTTCTCCTTCATCGGCTTCGACGCCGTCACCACGGCGGGCGAAGAGGTGAAGAACCCGCGGCGCAACATCCCGCTCGCCATCCTCATCTGCATCGGCGTCGTCACCCTGCTCTACGTCGCCGTGGCGCTCGCGGCCATCGGCGCGCTCGGCCCGGACGCCGTCGCCGACAAGCCCGCCGCGCTGTCGCTCGTCGTCAACCAGGTCACCGACTCGACCGTCGGCGGCGGCATCATCGCCTTCGGTGCGGTCGTCGCCATCGCGTCCGTGGTGCTCGCCGTGATGTACGGCCAGACCCGCATCCTGATGTCGATGTCCCGCGACGGCCTGATGCCGCGCGTCTTCGAACGCGTCTCGCCGCGGACCAGGACCCCCGTCGCCAACACCTGGATCGTCGCGGCGGTCGTCGCCGTGCCCGCTGCCTTCTCCTCGCTCGACGTCGTCGTCAGCCTGACCACCATCGGCACCCTGGCGATCATGGTCGTGGTGAATGTCGCGGTGATCGCGCTGCGCCGCTCCGCCCCTGACCTGCGGCGCACCTTCCGGGTGCCGCTCCATCCGGTCAGCCCGGTCCTCGGCGTCGGCTTCTGCCTCTATCTGATCTGGGGCACGGGCTGGACGACGTGGCTGCAGTTCGCCGTGTTCCTCGTGGTGGGCGCGGTGGTCTACGCGCTGTACGGCCGCGGCCACTCGCGGCTCGGCCGGGGCCCCGTCAGCACTGGTCCCGTCAGCACTGGTGCGGGGACCTCGCGGGAAGCGTGAACCAGACCGCCTTGCCGGACGCGGTGGTGCGGTGGCCGCAGGACGAGCTGAGGGTGCGGATCAGGAGCAGGCCGCGCCCGTGCTCCTGCCAGGGATCGGGCTCGCCGTGCGGGCCCGGGCCCGTGAGGTCGCCGGGCGGCAGCGGATTGGAGTCGTGCACCTCGACCTGACAGCCGGTGGGCAGCAGCTCGATCACCAGCTCTATGGGGTCCTGCCCCTCGGTGTGCTCGACGGCGTTGGCGACGAGCTCCGCGGTGAGGAGCTCGGCGGTGTCGGTGTCGGCGGACGACTCGATGTCGGTCAGCGCCGTACGGACCAGGGCGCGTGCGACGGGCACGGCTGCCGTGGTGTGCGGCAGCGCGATGCGCCAGGAGGCGGGGGAGGAAGGCTCGTGCAAGGCGGGTCCGTTCAGGGCAAGCAGGCGGCGGTCCTGCTTTCAACCGTACGAATCTTAAGCGCTATGTCGACAGGGGCGACGGTCGGGCATTTCCGGGACGTCCGACCCTGTGGTGTCCCGGGTGACAAGACGCGCATTTCGGGATTTCCGTTCCCTTGTGAGGCGGACGCGGCCCGGCTTATCGCGCGCTCATGACGACAGTCACGGAACGGTGATAACTTCGAGGGGTAGCCAGTCGTCACCTCAGGCCGAGGAGGCCGCACCTGATGAGTCCCTTCACCGGCTCCGCGACCCGCACTCCCGACTGGCGGCACCTGCGCCTCGTCGTCGACGAAGGGGTCGCCACGGTCACCCTCGCCCGCCCCGACAAGCTCAACGCGCTCACCTTCGGTGCCTACGCCGACCTGCGCGACCTGCTCGCCGAGCTCTCCCGCGACAAGTCCGTGCGCGCCCTCGTGCTCGGCGGCGAGGGCCGCGGCTTCTGCTCGGGCGGCGACGTCGACGAGATCATCGGCGCCACGCTCGCCATGGACACCGCCCAGCTCCTCGACTTCAACCGCATGACGGGCCAGGTCGTGCGCGCCATCAGGGAGTGCCCCTTCCCGGTGATCGTCGCCGTGCACGGGGTGGCGGCGGGCGCCGGCGCGGTGCTCGCCCTCGCCGCGGACTTCCGCGTCGCCGACCCCTCCGCGCGGTTCTCCTTCCTCTTCACCCGGGTCGGCCTCTCCGGCGGCGACATGGGCGCCGCCTACCTCCTGCCGCGCGTCGTCGGACTCGGCCACGCCACCCGGCTGCTGATGCTGGGCGAACCGGTGCGCGCCCCCGAGGCCGAACGGATCGGGCTGATCAGCGAGCTGACGGAGGAGGGCAGGGCCGCGGCGGCCGCACAGGACCTGGCCCGCCGCCTCGCCGACGGACCGGCCCTCGCGTACGCGCAGACCAAGGCGCTCCTCACCGCGGAGCTCGACATGCCCCTGGCCGCCTCCATCGAGCTGGACGCCTCGACGCAGGCCCTGCTGATGAACGGCGAGGACTACGCCGAGTTCCACGCGGCCTTCACGGAGAAGCGCCCGCCGAAGTGGCAGGGGCGGTGACCGTGGGAACCTCCGTCGCACCCTCCGCCGCGGGCCGGGCCCACCGGATCGCCGTCATCGGCGGCGGCCCCGCGGGGCTCTACGCCGCCGCGCTGCTCAAGCGCCTGGACCCGACCCGCGAGATCACCGTCTGGGAGCGCAACGCGCCCGACGACACCTTCGGCTTCGGCGTCGTCCTCTCCGACGAGACCCTCGGCGGCATCGAGCACGCCGACCCCGCCGTCTACGCCGCCCTCCAGGCGGAGTTCGTGCGCTGGGACGACATCGACATCGTGCACCGGGACCGGCGCCACACCTCCGGCGGCCACGGCTTCGCGGCACTCGGCAGGCGCAGGCTCCTGGAGATCCTGCACGACCGCTGCCGGGACCTCGGCGTCGAGCTGCGCTTCCGCACGGAGGCGCCGCCCGCCGCCGCGCTTTCCGCGGAGTACGACCTGGTCGTCGCCGCGGACGGCGTGCACAGCCTCACCCGCGAGGCGCGGGCCGACGTCTTCGGGCCGAGCCTGACGACCCACCACTGCCGCTACATCTGGCTCGCCGCGGACTTCGCCTTCGACGCGTTCCGCTTCGAGATCGCCGAGACCGAGCACGGCGTGATGCAGCTCCACGGCTATCCGTTCTCGCCGCACGAGTCCACCGTCATCGTCGAGATGCGCGAGGAGGTGTGGGAGGCCGCGGGCTTCGCGGAGCTCGACGAGCGCGAGTCCACCGAACGCTGCGCCAAGATCTTCGCGGACGCACTCGGCGGCCGCCCCCTGCGCGGCAACAAATCCGCCTGGATCAACTTCCGCACGGTCACCAACTCCCGCTGGTCGAGCGGGAACACGGTCCTGCTCGGCGACGCGGCGCACACCGCGCACTTCTCCATCGGCTCGGGCACGAAGCTCGCCGTCGAGGATGCTCTCGCGCTCGCCGCCTGCCTGGAGGAACAGCCCGACATCCCGGCCGCGCTCCAGGCGTACGAGACCGAGCGCCGCCCCGTCGTCGCCTCCACCCAGCGCGCCGCCCGCGCCAGCCTGGAGTGGTTCGAGCGGCTGCCCGACTACCTGGACCAGCCGCCCCGCCAGTTCGCCTTCAACCTGCTCACCCGCAGCCGCCGCGTCACCCACGACAACCTCCGGCTGCGCGACGCGGACTTCACCCGCTCCGTCGAGCGGGACTTCGGCTGCCCGGACGGCACCCCGCCGATGTTTACGCCCTTCCGGCTCCGCGACCTCACCCTGCACAACCGCGTCGTCGTCTCGCCGATGGACATGTACTCCGCCGTGGACGGCGTCCCCGGCGACTTCCACCTGGTGCACCTGGGCGCGCGGGCCCTTGGCGGCGCGGGCCTGGTCATGACCGAGATGGTGTGCGTCAGCGAGCGCGGCCGCATCACACCGGGCTGCGCCGGGCTCTACACCGACGAGCAGGCCGAAGCCTGGCGCCGCGTCACCGACTTCGTGCACGCGCAGGCGCCCGGCACGGCGATCGGCCTCCAGCTCGGCCACTCCGGCCGCAAGGGCTCCACCAAGCTGATGTGGGAGGGCATCGACGAGCCGCTGTCCGACGGCAACTGGCCGCTCGACGCCGCCTCGCCGCTGCCGTACCGGCCGGACAGCCAGACCCCGCGCGAACTCTCCCGCGCGGGCCTCACCGAGATCCGCGACCAGTTCGTCGACGCGGCCCGCCGCGCCGACCGCGCGGGCTTCGACCTCCTCGAACTGCACTGCGCCCACGGCTATCTGCTCTCCGGCTTCATCTCCCCGCTCACCAACCACCGCACGGATGCCTACGGAGGGGACCTCTCGGGCCGCCTCCGCTTCCCCCTCGAAGTCTTCGACGCGGTGCGGGAGGTGTGGCCCGAAGGCAGGCCCATGACGGTGCGCATCTCCGCCACCGACTGGGCCGACGGCGGCACCAGCGCGGAGGACGCCGTCGAGATCGCCCGCGCGTTCGCGGCCCACGGCGCCGACGCGATCGACGTCTCGACCGGCCAGGTCGTCTCCGGCGAGCGCCCCGCGTACGGCCGCTCCTACCAGACGCCGTACGCCGACCGCATCCGCAGCCTGACCGGCATCCCGGTGATCGCCGTGGGCGCCGTCTCCTCCTGGGACGACGTCAACTCCCTGCTCCTGGCGGGCCGCACGGACCTCTGCGCCCTGGCCCGCCCCCACCTCTACGACCCCCACTGGACCCTGCACGCCGCGGCCGAACAGGAGTACGCAGGACCGGGCGCGACCTGGCCCGCCCAGTACCGCGCAGGCAGCCGCAGGCCCCAGACCGGCCGTACGGACACCCCCAAGCAGAGGCTGAAACTGGGCGACTGACCTCAGGCTCTCAGCGCGGCACGACGGTGATCCTGATCCGGGCCGCCGTGCCGTCGCCGCGGAGCGTCAGCGTCCCCGGGCCGTCCCGGCGCACACCGTCGAGACGGCCCAGTGGGGTCGCCCGCCCGTCCGGTTCGCCGATGGCGATCCCCTCGGTGACGGCCATGACGAGCACGGTCTCGCCCGCGGCACACACCGTCTCCCGCGCGGCGGTGACGGTGACGATCTCCACCTGTGCCGTCGCCCGGCCCCTGCGGGTCATCACGTTCAGGTTGCGCACCGCGCCCGCCGTCAGGCGGCAGTCCGTCGTCGCGTCGCCGGGGAAGGCGAACGGGCTCAGCGGTCCGACCGGCCGCGAGGCGCCGTCCACCGTCAGCACCATGCCCTCGCCCTCGACCGGGGTGATCACGCGGTCGAGCCCGGGAAAGGCGGAGAAGGCGCCGTCACCGTCCACGTCCGCGACGCTCACCCGCCAGTCGGCGCCGTCCGCGACCTCCCTGGTGATACCGCCGCCGTTCTTCCACGGCACGCTGCGGTACGCGCTCCAGCGCAGCACATCTGCGTCCATCCGCCGACTCCTCCCACGCTCATGATCACCGAGTCCGGGGCCAGCCTATGCGGGGTGCACGAACCGCGCCCCGGCCTCCCGCAGCGACTCGTCGAGCGCCGCGAACACCGCCGCCGAGCGGGCGCCGGGCCAGTCCGAAGGCAGCAGACCGGCGGGCAGGCCCGGGTCGGCGTAGGGGAGCTGGCGCCAGGAGTCGAGGGCGAGGAGGTAGTCGCGGTAGGCCTCCTCGGGGGACGGGGGAGCGTCCTTGCGGGCCTCCCAGGAGCGGAGCACCGGCTCGTGGCGGTCCAGGAACTCCTCGTGCTGCTTGGCCAGGGACGAGAGGTCCCACCAGCGCGCGACCGCCTCGGCCGTCGGCGCGTAGCCCAGGTGCTCGCCGCTGAACAGGTCGACGTACGACGCGAGTTGGAGTCGCTCCAGGGTGTGCCTCGTCTCCTCGTAGAGATGGGCGGGGGCGATCCAGACGCCGGGGGCCGCCGTGCCGAAGCCGAGGCCCGCGAGGCGGGAGCGCAGCACGTGCCGCTTGTTGCGCTCCGCCTCGGGGACGGAGAAGACGGCGAGGACCCAGCCGCCCGCCGTCCGCGCGGGCGGCGGGCCGTAGATGCGGCGGTCGCCGTCCTCCAGGAGCTGGCGGGCGTCGGGCGAGAGCGCGTACCCGGCCGCGCCCGCCGCCGTGCGCCCTGGAACGAGGAGACCGCGTCGCTTCAGCCGGGACACCGACGACCGCACCGAGGGTGCGTCGACGCCGACCGGCGCGAGGAGGCGCACCAGCTCGGCCACCGGGACGGGGCCGGGCGCCGCCCGGCCGTAGGCGCCGTAGAAGGTGACGATCAGGGACCGTGGAGTGTGCTGCTCGGACACGTGATCACTCTACGGGCCCGGCTCCGGCTCCGTCCGCAGCCGGAACCGCTGCAGCTTCCCCGTCGCCGTCCTCGGGAGTGCGTCCAGGAAGACGATCTCGCGCGGGCACTTGTACGGCACGAGCTCACCCTTGACGAACTCGCGCAGCCGGTCCGCGTCCGGGCTCGCCCCTTCGCGCGGGACCACGTACGCCACCACTATCTGGCCGCGCAGCTCGTCGGGGCGCCCCACGACCGCCGTCTCCGCGACGTCGGGATGGCGCAGCAGGGCCTCCTCGACCTCGGGGCCCGCGACGTTGTACCCGGCCGAGATGATCATGT
The DNA here is from genome assembly GCF_040609235.1 of Streptomyces sp. NPDC004732. Classification (NCBI taxonomy): domain Bacteria; kingdom Bacillati; phylum Actinomycetota; class Actinomycetes; order Kitasatosporales; family Streptomycetaceae; genus Streptomyces; species Streptomyces sp. NPDC004732. The sequence goes on along the minus strand of NZ_JBEXJR010000001.1, from coordinate 763,540 downwards.
CGTCCGCGCGGGCGACATAGCGGAAGTAGCCGTCGGGGTCGCGGACGTAGGTGTCGCCCGTGACGTTCCAGCCGTGCCGTACGTACTGCAGCTGGCGGTCGTCGGCGAGGTAGCGGCAGCCGACCGGGCCGCGCACGGCGAGCAGTCCCGGTTCGCCGTCCGGCACGGGGGCGCCGGAGTCGTCGACCACGCGCGCGTGCCAGCCGGGGACGGGCCGTCCCGTCGTGCCGGGCCTGATCGCGTCGTCGGCGGCGGAGATGAAGATGTGCAGCAGCTCCGTCGCGCCGATGCCGTTGATGATGCGGTGTCCGGTGCGCTGGTGCCAGGCCTGCCAGGTGGCCGCGGGGAGGTTCTCGCCCGCCGAGACGCAGCGGCGCAGCGAGGAGACGTCGTGCGCGTCCAGCTGGTCCAGCATCGTGCGGTACGCGGTGGGCGCGGTGAAGAGCACGCTGATGCCGTGCTGCCCGATGGCGGGCAACAGCTGCTTGGGGCCCGCCTGTTCGAGCAGCACGGAGGAGGCGCCGAAGCGCAGCGGGAAGATGACGAGGCCGCCGAGCCCGAAGGTGAAGCCGAGCGGCGGGCTGCCCGCGAAGACGTCGTCGGGCACCGGTTTGAGGATGTGCCGCGCGAAGGTGTCGGCGATGGCGAGCACGTCGCGGTGGAAGTGCATGCAGCCCTTGGGGCGGCCCGTCGTGCCGGAGGTGAACGCGATCAGCGCGACGTCGTCGGCCGCCGTGTCCACCGCCGCGTACCGCTCGGGGTGCCGGGCGGCGCGCGCGAGGAGGTCGTCGGGGCCCTCGCCGCCGTACGTGGTGACGCTCAGGCCCGGCACGCCCGCCTTGATCAGGTCGTCGACGGACCTGATGTCGCAGAGCGCGTGCCGCACCTCGGCGATCTCGCACATGGTGGCGAGCTCCTGCGCGCGCTGCTGGGCGAGGACGGTCACGGCGACCGCGCCCGCCTTCATCACCGCGAGCCAGCAGGCCGCGAGCCACGGCGTGGTGGGCCCGCGCAGCAGGACGCGCTGGCCGGGCCGTACTTCGAGCTCGCTGGTCAGCACGTGCGCGATCCGGTCGACGTGCTGCCGCAGCAGCCCGTACGTCCAGGTCTCGCCGGACGGTGCGTGGAAGGCGGGGCGCTCGGCGCCGAACCGGTCGGCGGACCGGTCGAGGAGTTCCGCGCCGCAGTTGAGGCGGTCGGGGTAGTGCAGCTCGGGGCGGTCGTGGACCAGCACGGGCCACCGATCGCGCGGCGGGAGGTGGTCCCGGGCGAACGTGTCGACGTGGCCGGATGGTGTCAGCCCCGGGTTGGCTGGATTGCCGGTGGGTTCCATGGCGGCTCTGCCCCCTTGCCTGCCGGTCGGGCGCTGTGGTGGGCTCGCTCCATGAGCGTATCGTGATGGTGACGACAGTCAACGGTGCGCGATAAAGGAAGGGTCCGGGATGACGGCATTCTCGCTCAATCCTGAGCAAACCGCCCGTTGTGCGGAGCTGCGGACGCTCGCCGCCGAGCGGCTGCGCCCCCTGGCGGAGAAGGGTGAGCCCGGCCATGTGAACCGGCCACTGGTCGCGGCGCTGGGTGAACTGGGCCTGCTGGACTGCCTGTTCGAGGAACGGGGGGCGGGTGGGGAGCAGGCCGGTGCCCGGGCGCGGGGCGCGGGCGCCCTGGACCTCTGCCTGATGCGCGAATCCCTCGCGTACGCCTGCACGGAGGCCGAGACCGCCCTCGCCCTCCAGGGCCTCGGCGCCCACCCCGTGCACGCCCACGGCTCGGCCGCGCAGCGGGAACGCTGGCTGCCGCCGGTCCGCGCGGGGCACGCCGTCGCGGCCTTCGCGCTCTCCGAGCCGGGCGCGGGCTCGGACGCGGCGGCCCTGAGTCTCGCGGCGGAGCGGGACGGCTCCGGAGGGTGGCGCCTCACCGGCGAGAAGTGCTGGATCTCCAACGCTCCCGAAGCCGACTTCTACAGCGTCTTCGCCCGTACGTCCCCGGGCGCGGGGTCCCGCGGTGTCACCGCGTTCCTGGTCCCCGCCGACCGCGCGGGTCTCACCGGCACTCCCCTCGACATGCTCTCCCCGCACCCCATCGGGGCCCTCGCCTTCGACGGCGTGCGGGTCGGCGTCGAGGACGTGCTCGGCGAGGTCGACCGCGGCTTCCGGGTCGCGATGACCACCCTCAACCGGTTCCGGCCGAGCGTCGGCGCCTTCGCGGTCGGCATGGCGCAGTCCGCGCTCGACGCCACGCTGGCCCACACGGCCGAACGGACCGCGTTCGGCGGCACGTTGAAGGACCTGCAGTCCGTCGGCCACCAGGTCGCCGAGATGGCCACGCGCACGGAGGCGGCGCGCCTGATGGTGTACGCGGCAGCGGCGGCGTACGACAGCGAGGGACCGCAGGGCCCCGGCATCGCCCGGCGCGCCGCGATGGCGAAGCTCATCGCCACGGAGACCGCCCAGTACGTGGTCGACGCGGCGGTCCAGCTGCACGGCGCCCGCGCACTGCGCCGCGGACACCTCCTCGAACACCTCTACCGTGAGGTGCGCGCGCCCCGCATCTACGAGGGTGCGAGCGAGGTCCAGCGCACCATCATCGCCAAGGAGCTGTACGCCCACCAGGAGGAGCCGCCCGCATGAGCAGCCTGCACCGCGTCAACCCCGCCGAACTCGCCCCGCCCACCGGCTTCTCGCACGCCGTCACCGCGACCGGCTCCCGCCTCGTCTTCCTCGCCGGGCAGACCGCACTGGACGGCGAGGGCAAGGTCACCGGATCGACCCTGCCCGAGCAGTTCGAGAGGGCCCTGACCAACCTCCTCACGGCCCTCCGCCACGCGGGCGGCACCCCCGCCGACCTCGCCCGCGTCACGGTCTACGCCACGGACGTCGCCGACTACCGCGCCTGCGCCGCCGAACTGGGCCGGATCTGGCGGAGGTTGGCGGGCCGCGACTACCCCGCGATGGCCGTGATCGGGGCGGTCCGCCTGTGGGACGACTCGGCGCTGGTGGAACTCGACGGAATGGCCGTGCTCGACTGAACGGCCCGGTCCGGCGGCTTTGCGTGTCAACAAACTCTGCGTAAAAGGGAGTTCAAAGCTCGACTGACGGTGGTCTTCAGTGGATCAGACCCACATATGCGATACCGACCAGTATGGGAAGCGGGACTTCAGGTCAAGGTTGGCTTACTTCGCTCGCATCAGGTAGGTTCACGAAAGATCTTGCTTTGCGGGCAGACCACGCCCGAGGGTCATTCCGGCTGCTTATGAGCAGTCAAAGCGGCACACAGTGTGTGCACCTATCGGGGGGTGGGGACTTGAGACCTTGCAGACGGATTCCTTCTGACGCGTCGGCGTGCGGTTCCCGCGCTCCCGGTGCGTCGGGATGAGCAGCTTAGTCTCGCGGAGTCACCGCCCTGCCTGGCGACATAACTCCTGCAATCTCTCCGTGCCCGAACGTACGGGCACCCCGTCGGATGACAGCTCTCCGCGGTATCCCTTCGAGTCATCCATGGCCCATGCACCCTTCTGCGGCGGGCTTTTGAGGCGACCGATCTTCCACGCCAAGCCGTAATCCGGTCGCCACGGCCTCGGCAGGCCGTCACAGCCGCACCAGCGGCCAAGTCGTCATGCAATTTTCCGGGAAGTCGAGGAAAACATGAGCAACCCGTTCGACAACGAAGACGGCAGTTACTTCGTGCTCACCAACGAGGAGGGACAGCACTCCCTCTGGCCTGCCTTCGCCGACATCCCGGCCGGCTGGTCCAAGGCCTTCGGTGCGGCCGACCGGGCGGCTTGCCTGGAGTACGTGGACACGAACTGGACGGACCTGCGCCCCAGTTCACTCATCGAGGCATCCGGGAACAGCGGCAAGTAGTGAATGGGAAGGCTTTTCAATCCATGACGGCACAATCAGCAGCGAACGCGAACGCAGCGAACGTAGCGGACGTAGTCGGAATCGGCTTCGGTCCCTCCAACCTCGCGCTGGCGATCGCTCTGGAGGACATCGCCAAGGCGGACGCGGGGACGCCGGAAGTCAGCATGAAGTTCTACGAGCGGCAGCCCCGGTTCGGCTGGCACCGCGGCATGCTGATGGAAGACGCGACGATGCAGGTCTCTTTCCTCAAGGACCTGGCGACCATGCGCAATGCGATGAGCCGCTACACGTTCGTCTCCTACCTCCAGGAGAAGGGCAGGGTCGCCGAGTTCATCAACAGCAAGACCCTGTACCCGCTGCGTGTCGAGTTCCACGACTACCTGGAATGGGCGGCCCATCAATTCCAGTCGCACGTGTCCTACGGTTCCGAGATCACCGCCGTCCGGCCGGTGGTCGAGAACGGTGTGGTGGAATACGTCGATGTAGTGGCCCGCGACGCTTCCGGCGGTCATGAGACCGTTCAGCGCGCGCGTAATGTCGTCATCGGCATGGGGCTGACGCCTCGACTCCCGGCAGGTATCGAGGAATCCGGGCGCATCTGGCACAGCTCGCAATTGATGCACCGGGTCGGCACCATCACCGAAGCCCCTCGGAATGTCGTCGTCGTGGGCTCGGGGCAGAGTGCAGCCGAAGCCGCCGACTATATGCACCGCACCTTCTCCGACGCCCAAGTGCACACCGTGCTCTCGCGTTACGGCTACAGCGTCGCCGACGACAGCCCGTACGCGAACGGCATCTTCGACCCGGAGGCCGTCGACCAGTTCTACGACTCTCCGGCCGACGAGAAGCAGCGCCTCCTCGACTACCACGCGAACACCAACTACTCGGTGGTCGATCTCGACGTGTCGCAGGACCTGTACCGCAGGAGCTACCAGGAGAGGGTCCTCGGCAAGCCACGGCTGCGGATGCTGAACACCTCGCGCGTCACCGCCGCCGACGAACATGCGGACGGCGTCAGGGTCGTGGTCGAGTCGACCGCGTCCGGCGCGGCGAGGACCATCGAGGCGGACCTGGTCGTCTTCGCCACCGGCTACCGCCCGAGCGACCCGACCCCACTGCTCCAGGACCTGCTGCGCGAGTGCAAGCGGGACGAGCAGGGGCGCCTCGGCGTCGAGCGCGACTACCGCGTGACGACGTCGGACGCGGTGCGCTGCGGGATCTACGTCCAGGGCGCAAGCACCGAACACTCCCACGGTCTGTCGGCCGGTCTCCTGTCCAACACCGCGGTCCGGTCCGGCGAGATCGCCCAGTCCATCCTCAAGAGGTGACCATGTACGTCCCATCGATCTACCAGGCGGAAGACCGGGCGTGGCTTCGCCGCATCGTCGAGCAGTACCCCCTCGCCACGCTGGTCACCAACGGTCCGCGGGTGCCGTACGCCACGCACCTGCCGATGATCTTCAGCCCCGACTCCCCCTCGGGGGACGCCGGGCCGGAGGGCGTGACCCTGCTCGGCCACATGAACCGGGCCAACGCCCACTGGGACTCGCTGACCGACGGCGCGGACGCCCAGCTGATCTTCACCGGCCCGCACGGCTACGTCACCCCCGCGGTGTACGAGACGACGCCCGCGGCACCCACCTGGAACTTCGTCTCGGTGCACCTCCAGGGGACGTTGCGGCCGATCACCGGTTTCGAGGAGACGCTCGAAGTCGTCCAACGGACGGTGAAGGCGTACGAGAAGGACTTCGGCGACGGCTGGGAAATGGACGGCTCGCTGGAGTACTTCCGGGGGATCGGCCCGGCCGTGGGCGCGTTCCGCTTCGAGGTGGAGTCGGCGGACGGCATGTTCAAGCTCAGCCAGGAGCAGGGCCCCGACATCCGCAAGCGGGTCACGGACCGCTTCGCCTCGGACGGCACCTGGCGCGGCAGGGAACTCGCCGCCCTGATGCGCGAGTTCGACACGACCCGAGAGCCATCCGTCCCCACCGGAGGAACTGCCCATGCCCACAACTGACATGACCCCGCGCCGTCTTCTGATGTGCCGCCCCAGCCATTTCGGCGTCGTCTACTCCATCAATCCGTGGATGAACCCGGAGAAGCCCTGCGACAGCGATCTGGCACTCGCCCAGTGGGAGGAGCTGTACGAGCTCTACAAGTCGCTCGGCCACACCGTCGACGTGATCGACCCGATACCCGGGCTGCCCGACATGGTGTTCGCCGCCAATGGCGCGACGGTGGTGGACGGCAAGGTGCTCGGCGCCCGTTTCCGGCACGCGGAGCGGACCGCCGAAGGGCCCGCCTATCTCTCGTGGTTCCAGGAGCATGGATTCGACGACTGCCTGTGGCCGGAGTTCATCAATGAGGGCGAGGGCGACTATCTGCTCGTCGGCCGACGCATCCTGGCGGGCACCGGATTCCGCACGGACCCGCGCTCGCACGCCGAGGCGCAGGAGTTCTTCGGACTCCCGGTGACCGGACTGACCTTGGTCAACCCGCGTCACTACCACCTCGACACCGCCCTTTCGGTGCTCTCCGACGACCAGATCATGTATTACCCGGAGGCCTTCTCGTCCGGCAGCCGGGCCGTGCTCCGGGAGATGTTCCCCGACGCGATCCTGGCGTCCGGTGAGGACGCGGCGGTCTTCGGACTCAATGCGTTCAGCGACGGCTACAACGTTGTCATGCCGGAGGCCGCCACCGATCTCGCGGCCACGCTCCGCGAGCGCGGTTTCAACCCCATCGGCGTGAACCTCTCCGAACTGCTCAAGGCGGGCGGCAGCGCCAAATGCTGCACCTTGGAGCTGCGTTCCCCCCGGGGCGGGGTCCGGTAATGGATTTCGACGTTGTGGTGGTGGGTGCGCGCTGCGCGGGTGCGTCGACCGCTCTGCTCCTTGCCCGGCAGGGCCGACGCGTGCTGCTGGTCGACAAGGCGCCGTTCCCTTCGGACACCATGTCCACGCTCTACATCCACCAGCCGGGAGTCACCAGACTCGCGCGCTGGGGGGTGCTCGACGACGTCGTGGCCTCCGGCTGCCCGCCGCTGGACACCATCAGCCATGACATCGACGGTCTCAGCCTGACCTCGGCGGTGCCGTCCGAGGACGGATTCTCCGCCGCGTACGCGCCGCGGCGGTACGTCCTCGACGACCTGCTGGTGCGGGCCGCCGTATCGGCGGGCGCGGAGTTCATGGACCGCGCACAGGTGCAGGAGCTGGTCTGGCGCGACGACCGGGTCGCCGGGGTCCGGCTGAAGACCGGGGATGCGACGACAACGGTGTCGGCGGGACTGGTCATCGGGGCCGACGGCATGCGCTCGAAGGTCGCCGACCTGGTCGACGCGCCGGTCCTGCGGTCGGATCCGCTGGCGAGCTGCGTGTATTACACCTTCTGGCGCGGTCTGCGTACGGGATTCGGATTCCACGAAAGAGTGGGGCGCTGGATCGCCCGGATTCCGACCCACGACGACCTCACCATCGTGGCCGCCTATATGCCGCAGGCCGAATTCGCGGAGGCGCGCCGCGACCCCGGGGAGGCGTATCTGTCGGCGGTCAAGTCGACCGCGCCTGAGCTGTACGAGCAGATGATGTCCACCGAGCGGGCCGACCGGTGGCGGGGCACGGGGGACCAGCGGAACTACTTCCGCAAGGCCCACGGACCGGGCTGGGCGCTGGTGGGGGACGCGGCCCACCACCTCGACACGATCAGTGCCCGCGGAATCACCAATGCGTTCGTCCAGGCCGATCTGATCGCCGATGCCATGTCCGGTGTCCAGGCGGAGGACACGGCCGCTGTCGACGAGGCGACGTCGGACTTCGCAAGGACGATGGCGGACACCCTCGACGGTCCGTACAAGAGCACGCTCGAACTGGCGCGTCTCAATCCGACGAAGACGAGGCTCCGCATGCTGCACGCCGTCGCCGGATCGCCGGAACTCACGTCCCGCTATTTCGCCCTGGTCTCGGGCGTCATCGGGATGCGCGAATTCATGACGGCCGACCTCGTGGACCTTCTGTAGCCCGCCGCCGCCCCCGTACGCCGTTCCCGTAGTCCGCGTGCAGTATGTCCGCTGCCCGCCGTAAGTAAGGTTGAGCATTGATCCCGTTGTCTTTCGCGCAGCGTCGGTTGTGGTTCATTCACCAGCTGGAAGGGTTGTCGTCGACGTACAACATTCCACTGGTGCTGCGGCTGACCGGTGGACTCGATGTTCAGGCGCTGGGTGCGGCCGTCGCCGGTGTCGTGGGGCGGCACGAGAGCCTGCGGACGGTGTTCCCCGCCGTGGACGGCGTGGCCGAACAGCGCATCCTGGACGCGGCGGGGGCGGAGTTCGGATGGGAGGTCGTCGACGCCGAGGGGTGGTCGGCGGACGCACTGGACGACGCGGTCGGGAGGACGGCGTGGTACGAGTTCGACCTGAGCGCTGAAATCCCCTTCCGCGCAAGGCTGTTCAGGGTGAGCGACGACGAGCACGTGATGGTGCTCGTGATGCACCACATCGCGTCGGACGGGCTGTCGCTCGCACCGCTCCTGCGGGACGTCGAGGTGGCGTACGCCGCGCAGGTCGCAGGGGAGGCCCCCGGCTGGGCGCCGCTGCCGCTGCACTACAGCGACCACACCCTCCGGCAGCTCGACAGGCTCGGCGACGAGTCCGATCCCGACAGCGCGCTCAGCCGTCACCTGCGGTACTGGGAGAAGGCGCTCGACGGCTTCGAGGGACGGCTCGAGCTCCCGACGGACCGGCCCTACGCGGCGGTCGCCGATCACCGGGGCAGCCGGATCCCCGTCGAGTGGCCCGCGTCGCTGCAGGAACAGGTGCGGAAGGTGGCGCGGGAGAACCGGTCCACCGGCTTCATGGTGGTCTCGGCCGCCCTGTCGCTGCTGCTGTCCGAGCTGAGCAACAGCCCCGACGTGGCGTTCGGTGTCCCGACCACGGGCAGGCGCGACGCCGATCTCGCCGACCTGGTGGGCTTCTTCGCCAACACGCTGGTGCTCCGGGCGGACGTCGCAGGCGAAATGACGGGCCGCCAGTTGCTGGCGCAGGTGCGGGGCCGGATCCTGGACGCCTCGGCGCATCAGGACGCTCCCTTCGACGCCCTGGTCGACCTGATCAACCCCACCCGCTCGCAGACGCACCACCCGCTGGTCCAGGTCATGCTCGGCTGGCAGAACAACATCTCCGCGGAGCTGGCACTGCCGGGCGTACGGGCCGACACCGTGCCCACCACCTCCCGCGCGGCCCGCATGGACCTGACGTTCAGCCTGCGCGAGCGGCACACCGACTCCGGCGAACCGGCGGGCATCGGCGGCGTGGTCGAGTACCGCACCGACGTGTACGACGCGGCGACGGTCGAGTCGATGGTGGCCCGCCTGGAGCGGATCCTCGCCGCGATGGTCGCCGACATGGACCGGCCGGTCCTCTCCATCGACGTACTGGACGACGACGAGCGCGCGCAGCTCGACCGGCTGGGCAACCGTGCGGCGCTCACTGGGCCCACCCACAGCGCGTCGATACCCGAGCTCTTCGCGGCCCGGGCGGCGCGGACACCGGACGCCGCGGCAGTGGTGTTCCAGGGCCGCACGTGGACGTACCGCGAGCTGGACGAGGCGTCGGCCCGCCTGGCGCACGTGCTGACCGGTCGCGGGGTGGGCGCGGGGGACGCCGTCGCCCTCCTGCTCCCGCGCTCCGCCGAGACCGTGATCGCGGTCCTGGCCGTGCTGAAGCTGGGCGCGACGTACGTGCCGATCGACGTCAAGCACCCCGACGAGCGGGTGGCGTTCATCCTCGGCGACGCGGCTCCGGTCGCCGTCGTGACCACGGCTCCGCTGGCCCACCGGATCGACGGGTCCGGCGTCGCGGTGATCGACGTCGACGACCCCGGCCCGGCGGCGCAGCCGGTCACGGCCCCGGCCCTCCCCGACTCCGGGCGGATCGCCTACATCATCTACACCTCCGGCACCACCGGTGTGCCCAAGGGCGTCGCGGTCACCCACGCAAGCGTCACGCGGCTTTTCACCTCGACGGCTCCGGGGTTCGTACCCTCCGCCGACCAGGTCTGGTCGCTGTTCCACTCGTACGCGTTCGACGTGTCGGTGTGGGAGATGTGGGGCGCGCTGCTGCACGGCGGGCGCCTCGTCGTCGTCCCCGAGGACGTGGTCCAGTCCGCCACCGACTTCCATCGGCTGCTCGTCGACGAACGCGTCACCGTCCTGAGCCAGACGCCGTCGGCGTTCTACGCACTCCAGGCCGCCGACCTGCGGCAGGAACCCGGGGCTCGCCTCGACGCCGTGGCGGCCGTGGTCTTCGCGGGCGAGGCCCTGGAGCCGTCCAAGCTGCGGGGGTGGCTGGAGCAGCGCGCGACCTGGCCGCACCTGATCAACATGTACGGCACGACGGAGACGACCGTCCACGCGTCCTTCCGCAGCATCGTCGCGGCGGACCTGGACAGCCATGTCAGCCCCGTCGGCGTGCCCCTCGCCGACCTGGCCTTCTTCGTGCTGGACGCGGGGCTGTGCCGGGTGCCGGTGGGCGTGGTCGGCGAGCTGTACGTGGCGGGACCCGGTGCCGGCCTCGGCTACTTGGGCCGTGGCGGTCTCACGGCGTCGCGGTTCGTGGCCTGCCCGTTCGGCCCCGTGGGCTCGCGGATGTACCGCACGGGCGACCTGGTGCGGTGGAACCGCGCGGGCGAGCTGGAGTACGTGGGCCGCTCGGACGACCAGGTGAAGATCCGTGGCTTCCGGGTGGAGCTCGGCGAGGTCGAGGCCGCGCTGGCCGGTGTCGCGGGGGTGGAGCGGGCCGCCGTGGTGGTGCGGTCCTCCGACGCGGGCAAGCAGCTGGTGGGCTATGTGGTGCCCGCCGACGCCTCGGCGGGCGTGGACGGCGCCGTGGTGCGCGGTGCGGTCGCCGGGCACCTGCCGGAGTACATGGTCCCCGTGGTGGTCATGGTCGTCGACGACCTGCGGCTGACGGTCAACGGCAAGCTGGACAAGCGGGCCCTGCCGGAGCCGGAGTTCACCGGCGGGGTGTACCGGGCGCCGTCGTCGCCGGTGGAGGAGATCCTCGCGGGGATCTTCGGGCGGGTGCTCGGTCTGCCGCAGGTCGGCGTGGACGACGCGTTCTTCGACCTCGGCGGCAACTCGCTGTCGGCGATGCGGGTGATCGCGGCCCTGCGGGAGTCCTTCGGCTCCGAGATCGGTGTCCGGGCGCTGTGGGAGGCCCCCTCGGTGGCGGGGCTCGCCCGGCTGGTGGGCAGCCCGGCCGACGGCGGTGCGGCGTGGGTCCCCGTGGCGCGTCCGGAGCGGCTGCCGCTGTCGTTCGCGCAGCGCCGGCTGTGGTTCATCCACCAGTTGGAGGGGCTGTCGTCGACGTACAACATCCCCCTGGTGTCGCGGCTGACCGGTGAGCTGGACGTCCGTGCCCTTGGCGCGGCGGTCGCCGATGTCGTGGGGCGGCACGAGAGCCTGCGGACGGTCTTCCCGGCCGTGGACGGTGTGCCGGAGCAGCGAATCGTCGAATTGGCCGCCCTGGCCGATGCGGACGCGGGCTGGGACGTCGTCGACGCCAGCACGTGGACGGAGGCGCGGATCACCGACGCCGTCGGCGCATGCGGCCGTTACACCTTCGACCTGGCCGCCGAAGTGCCCTTCCGGGCCACGCTCTTCGCGGTGTCGCCCACGGAACACCGACTGGTGCTCGTCATGCACCACATCGCGGTCGACGGATGGTCGCTGGCACCACTCCTGCGCGACCTGTGGACCGCGTACGGAGCACGCACCGAGGGGCACGCGCCCGCCTGGTCGCCGCTGCCCGTCCAGTACGCCGACCACACGCTCCGCCAGCACGCGCTGCTGGGCGACGAAGCGGATACGAGCAGTGTGCTCGGCCGACAGGTGCAGTACTGGGAGCGGGCGCTGGAGGGGCTCCCCAGCAGGCTGGAACTCCCCACGGACCGGCCGTACCCGGCGGAGGCCGACCAGCACGGGGGCCGCGTCGCCGTCGAGCTGCCCGCGGACTTCCACGAGCTGGTGCAGCGGGTCGCGCGGGAACGCAACGCCACCACGTTCATGGTGATGTCGGCGGCGCTCTCGGTGCTGCTGTCGCGGCTGAGCGGCAGCTCGGACGTGGCGTTCGGCGTGCCGACGGCGGGCCGGGGACGCACCGAGCTCGACGACATGGTCGGGTTCTTCGTCAACACCCTCGTGCTGCGCACCGAGGTCTCGGGCGAGCAGAGTTTCGGTGAGCTGCTCGGGCAGGTGCGGGAGCGGAGCGTCGACGCCTTCGCGCACCAGGACGTGCCCTTCGACGCGCTCGTGGAACGGCTCAACCCGGTCCGTACGCAGGCCCATCACCCGCTGGTCCAGGTGCTGTTCGGCTGGCAGACCGACACCGTCCCCGACATCCCGGTGCCGGGACTCGGCATGGAGACCGCCTCGGTCGACATCGGGGCCGCCCGGATGGACCTGGCGTTCAGCCTCCGTGAACGGTTCACGGACAACGGCCGTCCCGGGGGCATCAGCGGGATCGTCGAGTACCGCACGGACCTCTTCGACGCCGAAACCGTGGAACGCATGGCGGCACGCTGGCAGCGGCTGCTGACCGCCATGGCGGCCGAGCCGGACCGTCCGCTGGCGTCGCTCGACGTGCTGGACGAGGCGGAGCAGGCGCAGCTGGACGTGCTGGGCAACCGGGCGGTCCTGGCGGAGCCGTTCGACGCCGTGTCGGTGCCGGAGCTGTTCGCCCGCCAGGTGTCGCGGGCACCGGACGCCGTGGCGATGGTGTTCGAGGGCCGCTCGTGGACGTACCGGGAGCTGGACGAGGCGTCGTCGCGGCTTGCGCATCTGCTGGCCGGGCGCGGGGTGGGTGCCGGGGACACGGTGGCGCTGCTGCTGCCGCGTTCGGAGCACACCGTGACGTCGGTGCTCGCGGTGCTGAAGCTCGGCGCCGCCTATGTGCCGATCGACGTGAACCATCCGGACGAGCGCGTGGCGTTCGTGCTGGAGGACGCCGCGCCGGTGGCGGTCCTCACCCTCCGCGAGCTCGCGGACCGGGTCGATGCGGACCGGGTCGACGCGGACCGGGTGACGGTCGTGGACGTCGAGGACCCGGCCGTCGCCCGGCAGTCCACCGCCGCCCTGCCGTACCCCGCCGCGGACCAGGCCGCCTACGTCATCTACACCTCGGGCACGACCGGCACCCCCAAGGGCGTCGCGGTCACCCACCGCGGCATCGCGGACCTGATCGTCACGCACCTCCAGCGGCTCGCCGCGTCCGGCGCCCCGGGCACCGACCCGCTGGGCACCGACCCCCTGGGCACCGGCTCCTTGCAGCCGCACGACCACGTCTGGACGCTGTTCCACTCCTACGCCTTCGACTTCGCGGTGTGGGAGATGTGCGGTGCGCTCCTGCACGGCGGACGCCTGGTCGTGGTCCCCGAGGAGGTCGTGTACTCGCCCTTCGACTTCCGCGAGCTGCTCGTCGCCGAACAGGTGACGGTCCTGACGCAGACGCCGTCCGCGCTGGCCCGGCTCTCCCCGGAGGGACTGGAGTCGATCGCGGTGCTCCTGGTCGGCGGCGAGGCGTGCCCGGCCGAGCTGACCGAACGCTGGGCTCCCGGGCGGGCGATGATCAACGCCTACGGCCCGACGGAGTGCACCGTCTACGCGTCGATGAGCAGGCCGCTGGCCGCCGACGGGGTGGTGCCGATCGGCGCCGCAGGGTCGGGCACCGCCCTGTTCGTCCTCGACGGCGGACTGCGCCGGGTGCCGGTGGGCGTCGCCGGTGAGCTGTATGTCGCGGGACGCGGTGTGGCGCGCGGCTATGTGCGCCGTCCCGGCCTCACGGCGTCGCGGTTCGTGGCCGACCCGTTCGGTCCCGCGGGCTCGCGGATGTACCGCACCGGCGACCTGGTGCGCTGGAACCACGAAGGTGAACTGGAGTACGTCGGGCGCGCCGACGACCAGGTGAAGATCCGTGGGTACCGGGTCGAGACCGGCGAGATCGAGTCGGTGCTGCGCGCGGCCCCCGGCGTGGGACAGGCCGCGGTCGTCGTCCGCGAGGACCGGCCCGGACACCGCCAACTCGTCGGCTACGTCGTCGCCGATGCCGACGGCACGGGCCCACTGGACGGCGCCCGGCTGCGCCGTCTGACGGGTGAGTGGCTGCCCGAGTACATGGTGCCCGCGGCGGTCGTGCTGCTGGACGCGCTGCCCATGACCGGCAACGGCAAGCTGGACAAGAAGGCCCTGCCCGCGCCCGAACACGGGGACACGGAGGGCTACCGGGCCCCGGCCACCGACGCCGAGGCGAGCCTGGCGGCCATCTACGCGCAGGTGCTCGGCGTCGAACGGGTCAGTGTCGACGACTCGTTCTTCGACCTCGGCGGCGACAGCATCTCCTCCATGCAGGTGGTGTCCCGGGCCAGGGCAGCCGGACTGCACTGCAAGCCCCGCGACATCCTGGTCGAGCAGACCGTGGCGCGCGTGGCCCGCGTACTCCAGCAGTCGGGCCCGGACGAGTCGGGCCTCGAACCGGACGACGACACAGGCCCCCTCACGGCGACGCCGATCATCCGCTGGCTCGACTCCCTGGCGGCGCCGACGGACGAGTTCAACCAGACCATGCTGTTCCAGGCGCCGTCGGAGGCGGAGCACGGTGACGTGGTCGCGCTCCTCCAGGCGCTGCTCGACCGGCACGCGATGCTCCGGCTGCGGATGGACGACGTCCCGCCGGGCGAGCCGGGCAACCCGACGATCCCGCCCGTCGGCTCGGTGGACGCCGCCGACCGCGTCACCGTCGTCGAGGAGCTGACCGACGACGCATTCACCGCCGCGGTGCGCGGGCTCGACCCGCACCGCGGGGCCATGGTGCAGGCAGTGTGGTCCGCACCGGCCCGCCAACTCCTGCTGGTCGTGCACCACTTGGCGGTCGACGCCGTCTCCTGGGGGATCATCCAGCGGGACATCGCGGCGGGCTGGCGGCACCTCGCCGAGGGCCGGGACATCGCGCTGGAGACCAGCGGCACCTCGTTCCGGCGCTGGGCCACGAGCCTGGCGGAGTACGCCACCACGCCGGAGGTCACCGACCGGCTGCCGAGCTGGCAGCGCATCGAGCAGGCCGCCGCGCTGCTGCCCGCGACCCAGCGGTCCACCGACACCTGGGCGGACGTGGAGCAGCTGTCGGTCTCGGTCGACGCCGAGCTGACGGACGTCCTGGTGACCGAGGCGACCGCGGCCCTGCACGTCAACGTCCAGGAGCTGCTGCTCATCGCGCTCGGCACGGCACTGGCCCAGCACCACCAGCACTTCGGCGCCCCCTTCCGTATCGACGTGGAGGGCCACGGGCGCCGCGACGAGGTCGGCGCCGGGACCGATCTGACGGACACCGTCGGCTGGTTCACCGCGAAGTACCCGGTCGCGCTGACCGCGTCGTCGCTGGACAGGGCGACGGTCCTGGCCGGTGCCCCGGCCCTCGGCGCCTGGGTCAAGGACGCCAAGGAGCAGTTGCGTGCCGTCCCGGACGGGATCACGTACGGCCTGCTCAAGTACCTCGACGGCGGTGCGGACCTGCCCGGCGCGGATCCCGCGGTCGGCTTCAACTACCTGGGCCGCCGCAGCACGCCGCAGCCCGGTGAGCGCCCCGGCGACTGGCGGATCCTCGGTCCGCTCGAATCACCGGAGGCCAGGCGCTTCGGCTCCCGGCCGATGCTGCTGCCGCACACGGTCGACATCAACGCGGTCGTGCTCGGCAGCGGCGCGGGGTCGGAACTCCATGCCACCTGGAGCTGGGCGGGCGCGCGCATCGACCGCTCCTACATCACCGAGCTGCACGCGCGCTGGCACGACGCCCTCGTCGGGATCGCCGCGTACGTGCAGCACGGCGGCGGCGGACTCACGCCCTCCGACGTGCTGCCCACGGCCGTCACCCAGCAGCAGCTGGACCGGCTCGCGCAGACCGTGGAACCGGCCGACCTCCTCCCGCTGACCCCGCTCCAGACCGGTCTGCTCTTCCACCGCCGCTCCGACAGCGCGGAGCCCACCGAGCTGTACACCGTGCAGCTGGGCATCGAGATATCCGGCGCGCTGGACGTGTCCCGCCTGCGCGAGGCCGTGCGCACCGTGGTCGCACGCCACCCCAACCTGGTGGCCCGGTTCGTCTCCGACCGGCTCACCGAGCCGGTACAGATCATTCCGAAGCGGCCGGACGTGCCGTGGACCGTGGTCGAAGGCGACTACCGCGACGGTGACGAACAAGCCCTGCTCGACGCCGAGTTGGCCGCCTGCAGCAACCTCGCCGACGAGGCGCCGCTGCGCATCCTGATCCACGGGACGGCACCGGACCGGCACAAGCTGGTGCTCTCCGTGCACCACATCGTGGTGGACGGCTGGTCGATCCAGATCCTCCTCCGCGAGATCTTCGCCGCCTACCGCAAGGAGTCCCTGGCGCCCGCCCCCGCCTTCCGCGGCTATGTGGAGTGGCTGGCCGCGCAGGACTGGAGCGCCGCGCGACGGCACTGGCAGCACCTGCTCGCGGACCTGGAGACGCCGACCCTCGTCGACCCGGCCGACCGCTCGGGGCCCGCCGCGCGGGCGCTGCTGCGGGCCGACCTCCCGGCCGGTGTCACCCGCGCCGTGGAGCGCCTCGCCCGCGCGCGGAACACGACCATGAACATCGTGCTGCAGGCCGCCTGGGCGCGCCTGCTCGGCGTGCTGACCGGCGGCCAGGACATCGTCTTCGGCACCACGGTCTCGGGCCGCCCGGCCGACCTGCCCGGCAGCGAGTCGGCCGTGGGCATGTTCATCAACACGGTCCCGGTACGTGCCCGCACGACCCTCTCGACGACCGCGGCCGAGCTGATCGGCACGCTCCGGGACGCCCATCACGACGGCATGGAACACCAGTTCATGGCGCTGGCCGACATCCAGCGCGCCGCGGGCCACCAGCGGCTCTTCGACGCGATCTTCGTGTACGAGAACTATCCGCTGAAGGCGTCCGGCGGACAGCTCGACAGCGACGGGCTCGGCATCCGGATCGCCTCCAGCCGCGAGTTCACGCACTACCCGCTCGCCCTGCAGGCCTGGCCGGGACGGCAGCTGAGGCTCCGTCTGGAGTACCGCACCGACGTCTTCGACGAGCGGACGGCCGCACGGATCCTGGCCTGGCTGGAGACGCTGGTCACCGCCATGGCCGCCGACGCCGACCGCCCGCTCGCGACGATCGACGTGCTCGACGCCGACGAGCTGGCGCGGCTGGACGTGCTGGGAAACCGGCCGGTCCTGTCGGAGCGGAGCGCCGTGCTGCCGGATTCGGAGCCGGAGCAGGCCGCCGCGGTGTCGGTGCCCGCCCTCTTCGCCGAGCAGGTGCGGCAGCGTCCTGACGACGTGGCGGTGGTGTTCGAGGGCCGGTCGTGGACGTACCACGAACTGGACGAGGCCTCCACGGACCTTGCGCGGGTGCTGTCCTGGCGTGGCGTGGGCGCGGACGATGTCGTCGCGCTGCTGCTGCCCCGCTCGGAGCACACCGTGACGGCCGTTCTCGCGGTGCTGAAGCTGGGCGCGGCCTATCTGCCCCTCGATGTGAACACCCCGGACGAACGGCTGGCGTTCGTCCTCCGGGATGCCGGACCGGCGGCGGTCGTGACGACCGCGAAGCTGTCGGAGCGGCTCCGCGGACACGACGTCACCGTGGTGGACGTCGCGGAACCGGCAGGGGAGAACAGGCCGGTCGGCGGCGACTTCCCGGCCCCCGACGCCGACCGCATCGCCTACCTCATCTACACCTCCGGAACCACCGGCACCCCCAAGGGCGTCGCCGTCACCCACGCCAACGTGACGCAGCTGTTCACCACGTCCTCGCGGACGTCCGAGCTGTCGCCCGGCCAGGTGTGGTCGCTGTTCCACTCCTATGTGTTCGACGTGTCGGTGTGGGAGATGTGGGGCGCCCTGCTGCACGGCGGCCGCCTGGTCATCGCCTCCGACGACACCGTCCGCTCCGCCACCGACTTCCACGACCTGCTCGTGAAGGAGCGCGTCACCGTCCTGACCCAGACGCCGTCCGCCCTGGGCCGGATGTCGCCGCAGGGGCTCGACTCGGTGCG
The DNA here is from genome assembly GCF_040609235.1 of Streptomyces sp. NPDC004732. Taxonomy (NCBI): domain Bacteria; kingdom Bacillati; phylum Actinomycetota; class Actinomycetes; order Kitasatosporales; family Streptomycetaceae; genus Streptomyces; species Streptomyces sp. NPDC004732. Next base: position 745,587 of record NZ_JBEXJR010000001.1, on the reverse strand, counting down.
GACCGTCTTCGTGGGGGGCGAGGCCTGCCCGGCCGAGCTGGTCGACCGGTGGGCCCCCGGCCGAGAGGTGATCAACGCCTACGGCCCGACCGAAGGCACCGTCTACGCCTCGATGAGCGCCCCCATGCGGCCCGGCAACGGTGCCCCCATCGGCTCCCCGGTGCCGGGTGCCGCGCTGTTCGTGCTGGACGCGGGGCTGCGCCGGGTGCCGACGGGCGTCGTCGGCGAGCTGTACATCGCGGGGCGGGGTGTGGCGCGCGGCTATGTGCGCCGCCCGGGACTTACCGCGTCGCGGTTCGTGGCGTGCCCGTTCGGGCCCGCGGGCTCGCGGATGTACCGCACCGGCGACCTGGTGCGCTGGAACGCCGACGGCGAGCTGGAGTACCTCGGGCGCTCGGACGACCAGGTGAAGATCCGCGGCTTCCGGGTCGAGCTGGGCGAGGTCGAGGCCGCGCTGGCCGCCGTGGCCGGGGTCGCGCACGCCGCGGTGGTGGCGCGGGACACCGATGCCGGTGCGCAGGTGGTGGGCTATGTCGTGCCTGCCGACACCGACACCGACACCGACACCGGCGCGGGCGTGGACGGTGCGACAGTACGGGCCGAGGTGGCCGCACGGCTGCCGGAGTACATGGTCCCGGCCGTCGTCGTGGTCATCGACGAGCTGCCGCTGACCGTCAACGGCAAGCTGGACAGGCGGGCCCTGCCCGAGCCAGAGTTCTCCGGCGGCGCGCACCGGGCCCCCTCATCGCCGGTCGAGGAGATCCTCTGCGGCATCTTCGCGCGGGTGCTCGACCTGCCGCAGGTCGGCGTGGACGACTCGTTCTTCGACCTGGGCGGCAACTCGCTGTCCGCGATGCGGGTCGTGGCGGCCGTACGGGAATCCTTCGACCGCGAGATCGGCGTGCGCGCGCTGCTGGACGCGTCGTCGGTGGCCGGCCTGGCCCGTCTCGTGGGCGACCCGTCGGGCGACGGCCAGGTCTGGGAGCCTGTCGTGCGCCCGGAGCGGCTGCCGCTGTCGTTCGCGCAGCGCCGGTTGTGGTTCATCCACCAGCTGGAGGGGCTGTCGGCGACGTACAACATTCCGCTGGTGCTCCGGCTGACCGGTTCGCTCGACGTCGATGCGCTGGCCGCGGCGGTCGCCGATGTCGTGGCCCGGCACGAGAGCCTGCGGACGGTGTTCCCGGCCGTGGACGGTGTGCCCGAACAGCGCGTGCTCGACGTGGCCCGGGCGCACTTCGCCTGTGCCGTCAGCGACGCCACGGCCTGGACCGAACAGCAACTGGACGACGAGGTCGGCACGGTCACCCGCCACGCCTTCGACCTGGCCGCCGAAATCCCCTTCCGCGCCAGGATCTTCAGGGTCTCCGCCACGGAGCACCGCCTCGCCCTGGTGGTGCACCACATCGCGGGCGACGGCTCGTCCCTGGCACCCCTGGTCCGTGACCTCCTCACCGCATACCGGTCCCGCAGCGCAGAGACGGAACCGGTCTGGGAGCCGCTGCCGGTGCAGTACGCCGACTTCACGCTCTGGCAGCACCGGCTCCTCGGCGACGAAGCCGACCCCGACACCCGGCTGGGCCGCCAGACGGCCTTCTGGGAGCAGGAGCTCGCCGGGTTCGAGGGCCTCCTTGAGCTGCCGACCGACCGGCCCTACCCCGTGGTCGCCGACCACCGGGGCGGCCAGGTCCTCGTCGAGTGGCCCGCGGAGCTGCAGGAGCTCGTCGCGCGCAGGGCGCGGGAGCACAACGCGACGACGTTCATGGTGATGTCGGCGGCGCTTTCGGTGCTGCTGTCCCGGCTGAGCGGCAGCTCGGACGTGGCCTTCGGTGTGCCGACGGCGGGCCGTGGCCGCACCGAGTTCGACGACATGGTCGGGTTCTTCGTCAACACCCTGGTGCTGCGCACCGAGGTGTCGGGCGAGATGAGCTTCGCCGATCTGCTCGGGCAGGTGCGGGAACGCAGCCTGGACGCCTTCGCCCACCAGGACGTGCCCTTCGACGCGCTCGTGGACCGCCTCAACCCGGTCCGCACCCAGGCCCACCACCCCCTGATCCAGGCCCTGTTCGCCTGGCAGAACGTCACCCTGCCCGACCTCTCCCTGCCGGGCCTGGACATCTCGCCGCTGCGCGCGGACACCCTGACCGCCCGCATGGACCTGACCTTCAGCCTCCGTGAGCGGCTCGACGGCTCCGGCCGCCCCGCGGGCATCGGCGGCGTGGTCGAGTACCGCACCGACGTCTACGACGCCGCGACCGTCGAGCGCCTCGTGGCCCGCTGGCAGCGGCTGCTCAGTACGCTGCTCGCCGACGCGGACCGCCCGGTGCTCTCCATCGACCTCCTGGACGAGCAGGAGCTGGCGCACCTCGACGTCCTCGGCCAGCGGTCGGTGCTGGGTCACGCGGCCGACGACCCCTCGATTCCCCGGCTCTTCGCCGAGCAGGTGCGGCTGCGGCCCGCCGACGTTGCGCTGGTGTTCGACGGCAGGTCATGGACGTACCGGGAGCTGGACGAAGCGTCGACGAGGCTGGCGCACCTCCTTGCCGGGCGCGGCGTGGGCACGGGCGACGTCGTCGCGCTGCTGCTGCCGCGCTCGGAGCACACCGTGACGGCGATCCTGGCGCTGCTGAAGCTGGGCGCCACCTACGTGCCGATCGACGTCAAACACCCCGACGAGCGCGTGCGGTTCGTCCTCGGCGACGCCTCGCCCGCTGCGGTCCTGACCACGGTCGGCCTCGCCCACCGCGTCGAGGCGTCCGGCGTCCCGGTCGTGGACGTCGAGGACCCCGCGACGGCCGCACAGCCGACCGAGGCGCTGCCGCTGCCGGACGCCGACCTGCTCGCCTACATCACCTACACCTCGGGAACGACGGGCGTCCCCAAGGGCGTCGGCATCACCCAGGCGAACGTCACGCAGATGTACGCCCCCTCGGAGCGGTCCTTCAAGCCCACCCCGGATCAGGTGTGGTCGCTGTTCCACTCCTATGTGTTCGACGTGTCGGTGTGGGAGATGTGGGGCGCCCTGCTGCACGGCGGCCGCCTGGTCGTCGTCCCCGAGCACGCCGTGCACTCCGCCGACGACTTCCACCGGCTGCTCGTCGCCGAGCGGGTCACCACGGTCAACCAGACCCCGTCGGCGCTCGAAATGCTCTCGCCCGAGGGCCTGGACGAGGTGCACACCGTCTTCGTGGGCGGCGAGGCGTGCTCCGCCTCGCTGGTCGAGCGCTGGGCCCCCGGCCGGTCCATGATCAACGGGTACGGCGAGACCGAGACGTTCTACGCCTCCATGAGCGGGCCCATGAAGCCCGGCACAGGAGCGGCCCCCATCGGAACGCCGGTGCCGGGCGACGCGCTGTTCGTCCTGGACGCGGGTCTGCGGCGGATACCCGTCGGTGTGGTCGGTGAGCTGTACGTGGCGGGCCGCAGCGTCGGCCGGGGCTATGTCGGCCGGGCCGGTCTGACCGCGTCGCGGTTCGTGGCGTGCCCGTTCGGTCCTGCGGGCTCGCGGATGTACCGCACCGGAGACCTGGTGCGCTGGAACCCGGACGGTGAGCTGGAGTTCGTCGGGCGCTCGGACGACCAGGTGAAGATCCGCGGCTTCCGGGTCGAGCTGGGCGAGGTCGAGGCCGCCCTCGCGGACGTGGCCGGGGTGGAGCGTGCGGTGGTGACCGTGCGCACCACCGAATCCGGCAAGCAACTCGTGGGCTACGTCGTGCCCGCCGACCCGGCCGTGCGGGTCGACGGCGGCTCCGTACGAGGCGAGCTCGCCGTGCGGCTGCCGGAGTACATGGTCCCGGCCGCGGTCATGGTCATCGACGCGCTGCCCCTGACCGTCAACGGCAAGCTGGACAAGCGGGCCCTTCCGGAGCCGGAGTTCACCGGCGGTGTCTTCCGGGCGCCGTCGTCACCGGTGGAGGAGATCCTCGCGGGGGTCTTCGCCCGGGTCCTGGAGGTGCCGCGGGTCGGGGTCGACGACTCCTTCTTCGACCTGGGCGGCAGTTCGCTGTCCGCGATGCGGGTCGTCGCCGCCGTACGAGAGGCGTTCGACACCGAGATCGGCGTGCGCGCCCTGATGGAGGCGCCGACCGTGCGGGGCCTCAGCAGGCAGCTCTACAGCTGGTCCGCGTCCGACGAGATGCCCCAGGTCGTGAAGTTGCGCCAGGGCACGGGACGCCCGCTGTTCTGCATCCACCCCGGCGGCGGCGTCAGCTGGGCCTACCGGGCCCTTGGCGGCGCCGTGCGGCGCCCGATCATCGGCATCCAGCAGACCCTCGACGACGGCCAACGGCCCGGCACGGTACGTGAGATGGCCGAGCACTACGCCGACCTCGTGCAGTCCGAACAGCCCGAAGGCCCCTACGACCTGCTCGGCTGGTCCTTCGGCGGTGTCGTCGCGCACCAGCTGGCCACGGTCCTTGAGCGCAGGGGAGCGCAGGTGCGGCGGCTCGTGCTGCTCGACGCGGCCCTGGTGGAATCCGGCACGTCCCGCTCACCGGACGAGGAATTCGACGAGATCGACGTACTGCGGTACTTCGTCTCCAAGAACGTCGACCTGCCCGCGCCGCCCGAACTGACCACTCAGGAACAGCTGGTGGAATGGATCGAAAGCCATTCCTCCCTCGGCGCGGCCATTCCACCGGCCTGGATGATCAGCCATGTCGTGCACAACCTCCGATTCAACTCGGAACTCTGGCACGGCCACACACCGGACGTGTTCAGCGGCGCCGCCGTGGTGTTCCAGGCCATGGGCAAGGAACTCGACCCCGGCTATTCACGCGACTGGACACCCCATGTCACCGGTCAGGTCACCGAGATCGCGGTGGAATGCGAACACAACGACATATTGAGTACCGACGTGTTGGACACCTATGGCGACCGGCTGCACGCAGAACTGGAAGGCGGCGACGATGACCAAACCCGGTGAGTTTCCCTATGAGGCCGGAATTCATCCCAAGGGATATACGTCCCGGCCGTGGACGATCAGGCAGTTGGCCGGTCTCGGCGACGGAATGGACACCAACAAGCGTTTCCACTACCTCCTCGACCGCGGCGAGACGGGGCTCTCCCTCGCCTTCGACCTGCCCACGCAGCTGGGTCTCGACCCGGACGACCCGACGGCCGTCGGCGAGGTCGGCCGCGCGGGCGTCTCGGTGGCCACCGTCGACGACCTGGCCGCCGTGTTCGACGGGATTCCGCTGGACCAGGTGTCGGTCTCGTTCACCATCAACGCGACCGCGCCGATGATCCTCGCCCTGTGGGTCGTCGTCGCCGAGGAATCGGGCGTCGACCCCGCGCTGCTGCGCGGCACGCTGCAGAACGAGATGCTCAAGGAACACGCCGCCCGCAAGGCGTTCGTGTTCGACCTGGACGACAGCTTCCGCTTCTCGCTGGACGTCATCGAGTACTGCGTACGCCACCTGCCCAAGGTCAACCCCGTGTCGATCTCCGGCGGGCACGCCCGCGAAGCCGGTGCGAGCCGGTCGATGGAGGTGGCGCTCGGCATCGCCGACGCGGAGGCGTACCTCCAGGGCATGCTGGCCCGCGGCTTCACCGTCGACGAGGTCGCACCGCGGCTCAGCTTCATCTTCGGCACCCATATGGAGGTCCTCGCCGAGGCGGCGAAGTTCCGGGTGCTGCGCAGGATGTACGCCACCCGTATGGTCGACCTCTTCGGTGCCGCCAACGAGAAGTCGACCCGGATGCGCATCCAGGTCAACACCTTCGGCTCCGCGCTGGCCGCAAGCGAGCCGCTCAACAACATCGCGCGCACCACCGTCCAGGCCATGGCGGCCGTCCTCGGCGGGGTCCAGTCCCTGCACGTGTGCGGCTTCGACGAGGCCGCGCAGACCCCGGGGCAGCTTTCGGCGCGCGTCGCGCTGCGGGTCCAGCAGATCCTCCTGAAGGAGACCGACCTGGCGCAGTACGTCGACCCGCTCGGCGGCTCCGACGTGATAGCCCGGATCGCCGACGAGATAGAGGCGGAGGCCACCGGCTGGCTCGACGACATCGCGGCCCGCGGCGGCCTGCTGAGCTGTCTGCGCAGCGGCTGGCTGGAGTCGCGCATCGACGACATGGCCTACACCGGGGGCGGTCCCACGGTCGGCGTCGTCGATGCCGAGGAGTCCGAGGAAGAGGACTGGCTCACCGAACGGCAACTGCGCTCGGGTGTCGTTCCCGGGCGCCGCACCCCCTTCGAGCGCAGGAACTGCGACGCGGAGCTGCGCGCCCTGACCGAGGACGTCGCGGCGGGCCGCAACGTCATGGAGTCGATGATCGCGGCGGCGCGGGCGCGGGCCAGCATCGGCCAGATGCAGCAGGCCGTCGCGGCCGGACTCGACGCGCCGCCGCCGCACGCCTGAGCGGCACCGCGGCACAAGTTTCCGAACACCCGAGTGGATAGCGAAGCAACATGAACAAGCAGCAGCTGACCGACACCGTCATCGCCTTCTGGGAGAAGGCCACCGGCGAAGAGGGCCTCACACCCGAGGACAACTTCTTCGACCTGGGCGGCGAGTCCCTCGTGGCCGCGAAGATCCTCGCCCTCGTCGAGCGCGAGTACGGCCTGGAGGCGGAACTGCACCTGATATTCAACAACCCCACCATCGAAGAGTTCGTGGACGCCGTCGACGAGGAGCTGTCCGCCAAGGCACAGCGGGGGACGGTCGCATGACCACACAGGAACTCAAGTCGCTCTGGGGCGGCCCGGCGACGCCGGACTGCTTCCTGACCGCATTCGTCCGCCGCGTCACCGACCACCCGGACCGTACGGCGGTGGTCGACGCCGACCGCTCCTACACGTACGCGGAACTTGCGGCCTGGGCGCAGGCGGTCTCGGCCGACCTGGCCGCGGCCGGGGTGGGCGTGGGCGACCGCGTCGCGGTGTCCCGGCCGCGCGGCGCGGGCGCCGTCGCCGCGCTTTTCGGAGTGATGCTGCGCGGCGCCACGTACGTCCCGCTGGACCCCGAGTACCCCGTCGAACGCCTGCAGTTCATGATCGACGACTGTGCGCCGCGCGCCGTCATCACCACCGAGCACACGCGCGTGCGCTACGACGGCCCGCTGGTGGACATCGGCACGCCGCCCGGCGTACCCGCGTCCCTGGACCTGCGCCCGGTCGACTGCGATCCCGAGCTGCCCGCGTACGTCATCTACACCTCCGGGTCGACCGGCTGGCCCAAGGGCGTGGCCCTGAGCCACCGCTGCATCGACGCGATGGCCGAGTGGCAGGCGTCCCACTCGCCGCGCCCCGACCTGTGCACGGCGCAGTTCGCGCCGCTGAACTTCGACGTCTCGTTCCAGGAGATCCTGGGCACGCTGTGCGGCGGCGGCACGCTGGCGGTCATGCCGGAGGAGCTGCGCCGCGAGCCGGGGCGGCTGCTGCGCTGGCTGGCCGAGCACCGGGTCGAGCGGCTTTTCCTGCCGTTCGTCGCCCTGCAGATGCTGGCGGTGACGGCGCGGCCCGACACCCTGGCCCAGCTGCACCTGGTCGAGGTGAACACCGCCGGTGAGCAGGTCGTCTGCTCGGAGGACATCCGGGCGATGTTCGCCGGAATGCCCGGCTGCCGACTGGTCAACCACTACGGGCAGAGCGAGTCCGCCATGGTGACCTCGCACATCCTGGGTCCCGACCCGTACGCCTGGCCCCATCTGCCGCCGATCGGCGTCCCCCTGCCGGGCTGCGAACTGCTCATCGACCCGGAGTCCCCGGAGACCCCGCACATCGGCGAACTCCTCGTGACGGGGCACCCGTTGTCGGAGGGATACCTGGGCCGCCCGGAGCTGACGGCCGAGCGCTACGTCGCCATCGCGCCCTCACCGGCCGGGCACACCCGGGCCTTCCGCACCGGCGACCTGGTCGAACTCACCGACGACGGGGTGCGCTTCCTGTCCCGCGTGGACAGTCAGATCAAGATCCGCGGCATCCGCGTCGACCTCCTGGAAGTCGACGCGCAACTGCTCACGGACCCCGACATCGCGGCCGCCGCGACGGCCATGGTGGCGACCAAGTCGGGTCACGCCAGCCTGCGCGCCGCGGTCGTCCTCCGCGAGGGATGCACAGGGCCGGTCGAGGCCGCCGCGCTGGAGCGCCTGCGCAAGGTCCTGCCGGAGGTCTCGGTCCCGGTCTCCGTGACGGAACTGCCCGAACTGCCGAGGACGCCCAGCGGGAAGATCGACCGCGAGGCGATCGTCACGCTGATCAACGAGGACCGCAGCAGGCGGCGGCGCGAGCGGGGCGGCCGCGCATGACCACGATCCTGCACGACAGGCCCGCGGACGCCGGACAGTACGCGCTGTGGGCGGAGGCCACGATCGACCCGTCGATCAGCGGCGGCGGCTACTTCGTGGCGACCTTCCACGGGGCGGTCGACGCACACCACCTGGAGACCGCCGCACAGGCCGTGCTGCACCGGCACGAGCCGCTGCGGTCGGTCCTGCGCCTCGTCGACGGGCAGTTGCGCCAGTGCGTGCTGTCCGCCCAGGAGGCCTGCTCCTTCGGACACGGCGACCTGCCGTGCGAGGAAGGCGCCGAGCGTGCGGCCGTCCGGGCCTGGCGCGAGCTGCCCGAACAGCACCGCCACTGGGACCTGGCCACCGAGGCGCCCATCCGCTTCCGGCTCCTCAGGCACGGTCCCGACCGCTGCTCGGTCGTGTTCGAGGCCCACCACGCCGGGTTCGACGGGCGCAGCAAGTTCATCGTGGCCCGCGACTTCTCCGCCTGCCTGGCGGAGCTGCGGGCGGGCAGGGCGGTCGACCCGACGCCGCTGGCCGCGCCCGGCACCCCGGTGGCGCCCCGCGAAGTGACCGAGGAGGCCATCGAGTTCTGGCGCGCCGCCGTCGACAGGGCGACGCCGATGGCGCTGCCCGAAGGCGGCCGCCTGGGGCAGCGGACGGTCACCGCATCGCCGACGGTCGAGCTGGACCCGGCCGCGGTCGCCGCCCTCCGCACGAAGGCACAGGCGCTGAAGGTGAGCACCTTCACCATGCTCCTGGCGGCGCTCACCCGCCAACTGGCGGTCTACGACAACACCGACCCGCTCCTGGCCCTGGCCTCCGACGTGAGCGACGAGCACACCGGCCATGTCGCCGGGCTGCAGATCAACGTGGTCCCCGTGGCCCTGGAGATCTCCCGGGGCGCCTCGACCGAGCAGTCGGTGGCGACCGCGCGCCGGGCGCTGGCACAACTGGCGCGCAATCGCCGCGTGCCGTTCGTCGACCTGGTCGCCGGTGTGCCCGGCAAGCCGATGGCCCGGCTCAGCACCGAGCTCGGCCTGTCCTTTCCCCGGCCGCCCGCCGGTCTTGACCTGGACATCCCGGGCCTGCGCTCCGCATGGGACTTCTTCACGCCGAACACCAACGCGGCGCTGGCCAGGACCCTGCAGATCCGGGCGGACTGGCCGCATGCCCGGGTGCGTCTCGACTACCGCCAGGACCTCATGGGCGCGGCGGAGGCCGAACAGCTCCTGGCCGACTTCCGCACCGCCGTCTCCGACCTCGCCGCCGACCGCACGACCTCCTCGGTCGGCGCGGCGCGCGCGGACCGCCCGGAGCCGACCACCGGCGGAGCCCCGTACCTGTGCGGCGGCGTCCGCGCGGGAACCGTACGGAACGACGACGCTCCCCACCCGCCCGTCCTGACGCCCGCGGACGGCGTCGCCTTCACCGTGCACGGCCGGTCGGGACAGCCGCTGCCGCGCTCCATCGCGGGGACGGTCCGGGCCCACCTGCCGGACGGGCGCGAGGTCCCCACCGACGACTGCGGATACGTCGCCGCCGACGGCCTCGTGCGGCTCCTCGGGCCGCAGGACGGCCGGTGGATCCGCACCCGCAGCCTGATCGACGCCTCCGCCGTCGCCCGCGTCGCCCGCACCCACCCCTGGGTCCGGGAAGCGGAGGTGCGGATGGAGAAGGCCAGGACGGAGACCGCGGTGCTCACCGTGACCGGGCCCGGCGAGGACGCGCCGAGCGCGCGCGACATCCGCGCCCATCTGCGCACCTGGCTGCACGGCAGCGACCTGCCGGGCCGCATCAGAATCACCGTTTCCGACCCCGACCCCGACACCAGCCCCGACCCCGACCTCAGCACCGACGCTGACAGTGAAGAAGGATGACCATGGACGAGCTTTCGGCAGCTGTGATCGCGGGCGCCTCGCCCGACGTACTTGAAGGCCTTCCGGTCCCCGCCGAATACAACGCGGCCTACCTGCGCACCGAGGACATCGGCATCTTCTCCGGTGTGGAGGACAAGGACGTCCGCAAATCCATCCACCTCGGCAAGGTTCCGATGCCGGAACTCGCCCCCGACGAGGTGCTGGTCGCCGTCATGGCGGCGGCGATGAACTACAACACGATCTGGTCCGCGACCTTCGAGCCGCTGCCCACCTTCAACTTCCTGCGCCACTACGGCAAGCAGGGCGGCTGGGCCGCCCGGCACGACCAGCCGTACCACGTGCTGGGCTCGGACGCCGCCGGAGTGATCGTGCGCGTCGGCAGCGGCGTGCGCAACTGGAAGATCGGCGACCACGTCGCCGTGGCGACGGCCCACGTCGACGACCAGGAACCGCTCACCCAGCACGACGGCATGATGGGCGACGAGCAGCGGGCCTGGGGGTTCGAGACGAACTTCGGCGGCCTCGCCGACTACGCGGTCGTCCGGGCCAGCCAGCTGCTGCCCAAGGCGGCCCACCTCACCTGGGAGGAGGCGGCCAGCAACCCGCTGTGCGCAGGCACGGCCTACCGGATGCTCGTCAGTGAGCGCGGCGCCAACATGCGCCAGGGCGACGTGGTGCTCATCTGGGGCGCGGCGGGCGGTCTCGGCGGCTACGCCGTGCAGTTCGTCCGCAACGGCGGCGGCATACCGATCGGCATCGTCAGCTCGGACCAGAAGGCCGAGGTCGCCCGCAAGCTCGGCTGCGAACTGGTCATCGACCGGCGCGAGATCGGCGAGATCTCCGCCGATCCCGACGTCACCGTGGCGACCGGCAAACGCCTCGGCAAGATCATCAGGCGTGAGATCGGCGAGGACCCGAACATCGTCTTCGAGCACGTCGGCCGCGAGACCTTCGGCCTCTCGGTGTTCATCGCCAGGCGCGGCGGCACCATCGTGACCTGCGGGTCGAGCACGGGCTACCAGCACACCTTCGACAACCGCTACCTCTGGATGCGGCTGAAGAAGATCGTCGGCAGCCACGGGGCGAACCTGTACGAGCAGTACCAGGCGAACCGCCTCATCCAGCGCGGCCGGGTGATGCCGATGCTGTCCGAGGTGTACCCGTTCCACGAGACGGGCGAGGCCGCCCGCATGATCCAGCTGAACGAACACCTCGGCAAGGTCGGTGTGCTCTGCCTGGCGCCGGCCAGCGGCCTCGGCGTCACCGACCCCGCGCTGCGCGCGCAGATCGGCGAGGACCGGATCAGCCCGCTGATGACGGCATGACGCAGTCGGCTCGGAGCGCAGACACAGGAAAGGCCGGGGGACAGATGCACCGTGTCCGAGTGGTGGTCGCCAAGCCGGGGCTCGACGGCCACGACCGAGGCGCCAAGGTGGTGGCGCGGGCCCTGCGCGACGCCGGTATGGAGGTCATCTACACCGGGTTGCGCCAGACGCCCGAGCAGATCGTCCGGACCGCACTGGAGGAGGGCGCCGACGCCGTCGGCCTGTCCCTGCTGTCGGGCGCCCACATGGAACTGGTGCCGCGGATCCTGAAGTTGCTCACCGAGAACGACGCGGCGGACGTGCCGGTCTTCTGCGGCGGCATCATCCCGCCGGAGGACGCACGGCTCCTCATCGAGCTGGGTGTACGCCGGATCTTCACCTCCCGTGACTCGCTCCCCGAGATCATCGACTGGGCGCACGCCAACCTGCGTCCGCTGGAGGTGACCGAGTGACCGGCGGGCCGCTGCAGGCGACGCTGGAATCCGCCCGGCAGGGCAGTGTCCGGGCGCTGGCCCGGCTCATGGGGCGCGCGGAGAACCACGGCATCACGGAGGCTGACCTCGGCGCTCCGGGGTCGGCCCGGGAGGGCTGCCCGGTCATCGGCCTGACCGGTCCGCCGGGCGTCGGCAAGTCGACGTTCGTCTCCTGCCTCGTCGCCGAGTACCGGCGGCGGGGGAAGCGGGTGGCGGTGCTCTGTTTCGATCCGTCGTCGCCGGTGACCGGGGGCGCGCTGCTCGGCGACCGCATCCGTATGCAGGAGCATTCGGACGATCCCGGGGTGTTCATCCGGTCGGTGTCCAGCAGGGGCCATCTCGGCGGGCTCTCGGCCACCGCCCGGCCCATGATCTCGGTCCTCTCCGCGGTCGGGTTCGACGTCATCCTGATCGAGACGGTCGGGGCCGGGCAGTCGGAGGTCGAGATCGCGTCGGTCGCGGACCGGACCGTCGTCGTCCTCGCGCCCGGCGCGGGTGACGGCATCCAGCTGGCCAAGGCCGGTGTCCTGGAGGTCGCCGACCTCTACGTCGTGAACAAGGCCGATCAGGACGGAGTCCACGGGATGGTCCGCGAACTCCGGGCCATGGTCGCGCTGGGCACCGTCGACATCCCTGTCGTGACGACCACGGCAAGTCGCGGGGAGGGCGCCGCGGAGGTCATCGCGGCCCTCGGCACCGACGGCGAACGGGACTGACACCGCCACTCCACACGGCTCCCGGACAGTCAGCGCTGTCCGGGATCGTCGTTCAGCAGCGGGAACAGCCGGGCCACCGCCGCCACGGGCATGGTGCCCGCGACGGCCCGGTGGTCCCGATCGCGGTATCCGGCCAGCAGCTGGCGTACGGAGGCGGCGAGTTCGGCCATTTCCGCCGGGGTGAGGTGGATCACGGCGCTGAAGGACTCGTCGTGCCGCCACTCGGCCGGTGCCCGGTCCCGGTGGCTCAGCCAGTGCTGGTAGCTCTCGTCCTCCAACCCGCGTGCGAGGTCGTCGAACTGCTCCGGCACCTCCCGGTCCTGCCCGTCCTCCTGCCCCGACGACTCCCACCTGAGCCGCCACGGCCGCGCCCGCCCGCCCTGCTGCGGAACCTCCTCGATGAGTCCGTGCCGGGCGAGTTGGCGCAGGTGGAAGGAGCAGAGGCCGGAGCTGTGGCCGAGGCGGGCGGCGGCCTGGGTGGACGTGACCGTGCCGACCTCGGCCAGCAGGTCCAGCAGGGCGACGCGCACGGGATGGTCCGGAAGTGACTGTCGGGCACGGCTCAACGGGTGCTCCCTGGAGGCTGCTTGACGGTCTTGGTCGCTCACTTTGCAAAGGCTGCTACTTTGGAAAGCATTCGGTCAAGCTGGGCAACCGCCGGCCGGGGATCACGTCCCTGGCCGGCGCGTGCATGTGCGGAAGGCGTTGAAACTCCATGGCTGTTCGGAACGGTGACATCTCGCAGGATCGCCGGGTGCGAGTGCAGGGGGAACCGGTCGATTCCTACCCGCAGTTCGCCCCGGAGGTCGAACGGGGTGCGGTGCACCGCATCACCGTCGTGGGGGAGGAGATCCTGACCCGGCGGTGCCGGGAGGTCACCGAGTTCGGCACGCCCGAACTCTCGCAGCTGATCGACGACATGTTCGCCACGAACCAGGTGGCGAGCGGCGCGGGCCTCGCGGCCAACCAGATCGACGTGGACCTGCAGTTGTTCGTGTGGGACATCGTGGACGACTGGGGAGTGCGCCACGTCGGGCACATCGCCAACCCGGTCCTGGACGAGATCGAGACCGACGATCGCGTACTGGTCGAGGAGACGGAAGGGTGCCTGTCCGTGCCGGGCCCCTACCGCATGGTGCCCCGTCTCGACCGCGCCGTCGTGCGAGGCCGTGACAAGGACGGCAACCCCCTGGTGATCGAGGGCAGGGGCTACTTCGCCCGTTGCCTCCAGCACGAGACGGACCACCTGCACGGCCACCTCTACCTGGACCGCCTCAGCAAGCGGGAGCGGAAGTCCGCGCTGCGCGAGATGGAGGACTCCAAGGAGGAGATGTTCGCCCGCCGCGCCGCCACGGCCAAGAAGCTGGGCAAGTGACGGCTTGCAAGATCGTCCGGGTGTGCGGTGAACTTGAGCCATGCTGACGCGAATTGATCACATCGGGATCGCCTGCTTCGACCTCGACAAGACCATCGAGTTCTACCGTGAGACGTACGGTTTCGAGGTCCTCCACATCGAGGCCAACGAGGAACAGGGCCTCCGCGAGGCGATGTTGAAGATCAATGAGACGTCGGACGGCGGCGCCAGCCACCTCCAGCTCCTGGAGTCGACCCGCGAGGACTCCGTCGTGGGCAAGTGGCTGGCCAAGAACGGCGAGGGCGTCCACCACATCGCGTTCGGCACCGCGGACGTGGACGGCGACGCCGAGGCCATCCGCGGCAAGGGCGTCCGGGTGCTCTACGACGAGCCCCGGATCGGGTCCATGGGGTCGCGGATCACCTTCCTGCACCCCAAGGACTGCCACGGAGTGCTGACCGAACTCGTCACCGCCGCGCCGTCGGACCCGGCCGGGCACTGAACCGCCCGGGTCCGACGGCGCGCCGTCATCCTCAGATGTCCCGGAACGTCTCGATCTGCGCGCCCACCGAGTTCAGGCGCTCCGCCAGCTCCTCGTATCCGCGGTTGATCACGTACACGTTGCGGAGTACGGACGTGCCCTCGGCCGCCATCATCGCGAGCAGCACGACCACGGCGGGGCGCAGCGCGGGCGGGCACATCATCTCGGCCGCGCGCCAGCGGGTCGGGCCCTCGACGAGCACCCGGTGCGGGTCGAGGAGCTGCAGACGGCCGCCGAGGCGGTTGAGGTCCGTGAGGTAGATCGCCCGGTTGTCGTAGACCCAGTCGTGGATCAGCGTCTTGCCCTGTGCCGCCGCCGCGATGGCCGCGAAGAACGGGACGTTGTCGATGTTCAGGCCCGGGAACGGCATCGGGTGGATCTTGTCGATCGGCGCCTCCAGCTTGGAGGGGCGCACGGTGAGGTCGATCAGGCGCGTACGGCCGTTGTCCGCGGGGTACTCCGCGGTGCGGTCGTGGTCGAGCCCCATCTCCTCCAGGACCGCGAGCTCGATCTCCAGGAACTCGATCGGCACCCGGCGCACCGTCAGCTCCGACTCCGTGACGACGGCCGCGGCCAGCAGGCTCATCGCCTCGACCGGGTCCTCGGAGGGGGAGTAGTCGACGTCGACGTCGATGGTGGGGACGCCGTGCACGGTCAGGGTGGTCGTGCCGATGCCCTCGACCTCGACGCCGAGCGCCTCCAGGAAGAAGCACAGGTCCTGGACCATGTAGTTCGACGAGGCGTTGCGGATGACCGTCGTGCCCGCGCTGCGCGCCGCGGCAAGGAGCGCGTTCTCGGTGACGGTGTCCCCGCGCTCGGTGAGGACGATGGGGCGGTCGGGGGCGATGTCGCGGGCCACCGTGGCGTGGTACAGCCCCTCGGTCGCCGCGATGTCCAGGCCGAACCGGCGCAGCGCGATCATGTGTGGCTCGATCGTGCGGGTGCCCAGGTCACAGCCGCCCGCGTACGGCAGCTTGAAGTGGTCCATGCGGTGCAGGAGCGGGCCGAGGAACATGATGATCGAGCGGGTGCGGCGGGCCGCGTCCGCGTCGATGGCGTCCATGTCCAGCTTGGCGGGCGGCACGATCTCCAGGTCGACGCCGTCGTTGATCCAACGGGTGCGCACCCCGATGGAGTTGAGCACCTCCAGGAGGCGGTAGACCTCCTCGATGCGGGCGACGCGGCGCAGCACCGTGCGGCCCTTGTTCAGGAGGGACGCACAGAGCAGCGCCACGCACGCGTTCTTGCTCGTCTTGACGTCGATGGCGCCGGAGAGCCGACGGCCGCCGACAACTCGCAGATGCATGGGGCCCGCGTACCCGAGCGAGACGATTTCACTGTCGAGAGCCTCGCCGATCCGGGCGATCATCTCAAGGCTGATGTTCTGGTTGCCGCGCTCGATGCGGTTCACGGCGCTCTGGCTGGTGCTGAGCGCCTCGGCGAGCTGCGTCTGTGTCCAGCCCCGGTGCTGCCGGGCGTCACGGATGAGCTTGCCGATGCGTACGAGGTAGTCGTCTGCCATGCGTCGCAGGTTATCTCAGATATGAGATGGCGTACGCGCTGGGGTAGGCCAGATGGGGATCGGCCGTCCGGGGGGCCTTTCCTCGCGCGCGAGTTCGGTGCGCGGGGGCTCAGCCGCAGCCGCACGAGGCATGCCGGCCGCCGTGCACCGACGCGTACGCCGTGGGCCGGGGCCCCGCCGCCGCCCGCGTCACTCGGGCGGCGGCCGCGCGTCCTGCCGACGACTCTGCGTCGTGCACCACTGTGCCCCCGACGAGCGTCAGGCGCACCTCGGAAGAGCTGATATCGGCCACCGGACACCGCGTCACATCGCGGTCGAGCAGCACGAGATCGGCTGCTTTTCCCCTCTCGACGGTGCCGGTGAGGTGGTCCGAGCGGAGTTGACGTGCGGTGCCCAGGGTGTGCATGAGCAGGGACGACGTACGACTGAGGCCTTCCTCCGCGCGGTAGAGGCCGCCGCCTCCCTCCATGCCCTCGCGGTCGATCGCGGTGCGGATCTGGTTCCAGACCTGCAGAGGGTCGACCGGCCAGTCCGAGCCACCCGCGAGCGCCGCGCGCCGCTTCTGGAGACTGCGCGCCGGGTACAGCCAGCGGTGGCGCGCGGCGCCGATGTAGGGCAGCAGGGAGTCCATGGTCCAGATGTTGCGAGTGGCCCACTGGAGCTGCATGCAGGCGACGACGCCGAGCGCGGCGAACCGGGGGAGGTCGGCCGGATCCACCAGTTCGAGGTGGGCCGTGGTGTTGCGGAGATCACGGCGGCCGGTCTTCCGCAGGGCGTACGCGTACCCGTCCAGGGAGGTGCGCACGGCGCGGTCGCCGATGGCGTGCGCGTGCATCTGCCAGCCCTCGGCGTTGAAGGCGGCGCTCAGCCGTCCGTAGTCCGCCGCCGACACATAGAGGTCGCCGCGGTGGTCGGTGGGTTTGCCGTCCTTGTCCAGATAGGGCTTGAGGAGCGCGGCGGTCTGCGCGGGGTACTCGATGACGCCGTCGAGGAAGACCTTGATGGTCCCGAAGCGCAGTCCGCGTACCCCCTTGAAGTCCGCACGCAGTTCGTTCGCGTACGCGAACGCGGCGGCCGGATCCTTCGTCAGATCGGTCTCGACGCGCAGGGCGGGCACGATGCGCTGCAGGAGGCGGTCCGACTCGGCGAGGTGCCGGTAGAGCTCCAGCTCGCCGCGCCCGACGACGGCTTCCATGAAGGTGGTGATCCCGGACGCGGCGGCCTCGGCGAGGGTCTTCGCGGCGGCATCCGCCAACTGGGTCTCGTCGGGCTCGGGGATGTGCCGGGAGACGAGCGGCTGGGCGTCGTCCTTGAGCACTCCGGTCGGCTTGCCGTCCGCACCCTTGACGATCTTGCCGCCGACCGGGTCGGGGGTCGACGCGGTGATCTTCGCGATGTCCAGGGCGCGCTGGTTGGCCCACAGGTTGTGGCCGTCGCCGCCGCGCAGGGCGATCGGGCGGCGGGTCGGCAGGGAGTCGAGCATCGAGTGGTGCGGGGCGGTGCCGCGCGGCAGCAGCCCGACCGGGTTCCAGTCCTCCACGACCAGCCACCCGTCGGGCTCCTGGTCGGCGGAGTCCTTCAGAAACGCGGTCAGCGTCTTCTGGAGCTCCTCGACGGTCTGCTCGGCCCCCGCGAGCGAGGGCCGCAGCGAACGGCTCGCCGCGTCCATCGGGTGGGCGTGCCCGTCGTGGATGCCGCTCATGACGGTGCCGCCCCGCGCGTCCACCACGTCGGTGTCCCGCCCGACGAAGCGCTTGACGGCGGAGTCCGTACCGACGGCGAGGATCCGCCCGTCCCGCCCGACGGCCACGGCCTCGTGCCGGGCGCGGCTCGAAGTGCCGGTGAAGACACGGGCGTTGTGCACGACGAGGGCGGCGGACCGGCGGGGCGAGGAGGCGGCGGCGGGCCCGGCCGAGGCGACGACCCCCACGGCGCCTGCGGCCCCCGCGGCTCCCGCGGCGGCGAGGAGACCGCGCCGGGAGAGTGGGGGAAGCGGGGGAGGAGAGGGCAGAGAGGCGACGGGCCGAGACCCGACGGACGGGGACACCACAGGCTGAGACCCGACCGACGGGGACACGACAGGCTGAGACACGACGGGTTCGGGCACGACGGGTTCGGACACGACCACACTCCAACGCGTAGCGGCAACGGAACGAGTGGGTGGAACCATCGACGAGTAATCCGTTAACCAGAACCCGCCCCTGGCGACGGATTCCGTACGATGTGCCGCGTGCCAGGGCCGACTCTCGCCGACATAGCCCGCGCCGCGGAGGTCTCGACGGCGACGGTCTCGCACGCCCTCAACGGCACCGGCAGGGTCGGCGAAGCCACCCGCCGCCGGGTCCGCGAGACGGCGACCCGCCTCGGCTACGGCACGCCGGGGCCGCCCCGCACCCGCACGCTCGGCGTCGCGGTCACCACGTTCCCCGCCGCCTGGAACTACACGGAGATCGCCTACTTCTCCCGTGCCGTCACCGCGGCCACCTCCGCCGCCCACGCCCGCGGCTACGCCCTCATCACCCTCCCCGCCGACCGCGCCGCCGACGACTCCTGGCACAGCCTCGCCGTCGACGGCATGCTGATCATGGACAGCCCGCGTGGCGACCCGATGGTCCGCGCCCTGCGCGCCCGCGGCATCCCGCTCGTCTTCGACGGCGTCCCCGGCGACCCGCGCCCCGGCGACCACTGGGTCGACAACGACCACGAGACGGCCACCCGCGAGGTGCTCGACCACCTCGCGGCCGCCGGTGCCCGCCACATCGCTCTGCAGTCCGGCAGCGGCGACGAGCACTACGCCCGCGCGGTGACGGCGGCGTACGAGCAGTGGTGCGGGGAGCGCGGCACGGCCCCGCTGGTCGTGCCCTTCGACCCGGACGACGACCAGGGACACGCGTTCGACGCCCTGCTGCGGGGTGCGGACAGCGTCGATGCCGTCGACGCCGTCTACGCCGCGTACGACCCCGGCGGCCGCCAGCTCCTGGCCGCCGCGGCCCGGCACGGCCTGCGCGTCCCCGCCGACCTGCGCGTGGTCTGCGCGAGCGAGGACCCCGCCTACGCGACGACCGAACCGCCCGTGACGACGGTGACCCTCGCCCCCGAGCGGGCCGCGCGGGCCGCCGTGGCCGTCCTCGTCGACCTGATCGAGGGCGGCGGCGCGGCGGCCCCCGGCCCGGTCGTCGTACCGGCGGGCCTGGTGGTCCGGGCCTCGTCCGGCGGTCAGCCCGCGGCGGGCTGGTCGACGTAGCCCTCGGCGCCGCCCCGGTAGTACGTGGCGGGGTCCCCGGCCGCCAGCTCCCGGCCCAGCGCGAACCGGCTGACCAGGTCCGGGTTGGCGACGAAGTGCGTGGCGAACGACACGGCGTCGGCGACGTCCGCGGCCACGGCGGCGTTGGCGGAGTCCTGGCCGAAGCCGTTGTTCACGATCACCGGTCCCGCGAAGCGCCGACGGTAGCGGGCGAACACCCCGAGGTCCGGGGCGTCACCGGCCGCGAGGTCCGGGCCGCGCAGGTGCAGATAGGCCACGGGACGGTCGTTCAGGGCGGTCACCAGCTCGTCGAAGTCGGCGAGCGTCGACGCGTCGGGCGCGAAGAACCCGCCGTCCCAGTAGGGCGAGAGCCGCACCCCCACACCCCGCCCCGGCCAGGCGTCCGAGGCCGCGCCGACGACGTCGAGCAGCAGCCTCCGCCGCCGCGCCCGGTCACCGCCGTAGGCGTCGGTACGGCGGTTGAGCCCCGGATTGAGGAACTGGGCCAGGAGGAACACGCCGAGAGCACCGATCTCGACACCGTCGAAGCCCGCACGGCGTGCGTTGTACGACGCGGCACGGAACTCCTCGACGGTCCTCTCCACCTCCGCGAGCGTCATCTCGCGCGGCGTGACGGTCTCCTTGAACCCCTGCTCCGTGAACGACCTCTCCCGCGGATTGACCGCGGAGGGCCCGAACGGCGTCTCGCCGCCCAGATGGTCGGGGTGCGAAGCGGCGCCGGTGTGCCACAGCTGCTGCACGATCCGGCCGCCGAGCGCGTGCACGACATCGGTGACCCGGCGCCACCCCGCGACCTGCTCCTCGCTGTAGATGCCGGGGACGTCGATGAACCCGATCGCGCGCTCGCTCACCCAGGTGCCCTCGGTGACGATCAGACCGGCGCCCGCCCGCTGGCCGTAGTGCACGGCGTGCAACTCCGTCGGCGCAAGGGCACTGTTGGTGGCACGGGCCCGGGTGGTCGGCGCCATCACCACACGGTTGGGCAGCCGCAGACCGCCCAGGTCGAGCCCTTGCAGCAAGGGCTGGGAGAGGTCGGTCGGCGGGGGCGTGGACAGGTGCGTGGGCATGGTGGATCTCCTGGGCGCCCGGAGGGGGCTTAGGTGTCGGGATAAGGTCACGGCGGCTCGGCCGCGCAGGGCACGAACCGCGTACGACACACAGGTGACGGGGCGCGAAGGGAAGAGGTGACCGGTGGACGGGCGAGCGGACGGGCAGCGGGCCGGGGCCGCACAGGAGGCCGGGCGGGACCTGCTCGCCGAACGCTTCGAGGCGCACCGGGGACACCTGCGCGCGGTGGCCCACCGCATGCTCGGCTCGCTCGCCGACGCCGACGACGCCGTCCAGGAGACCTGGCTGCGGCTCAGCAGGACCGGCGACGACGGCATCGAGAACCTCGCGGGCTGGCTGCGCACGGTCGTCTCCCGCCTCTGCCTGGACATGCTGCGGTCCGCCGCGTTCCGCCACGAGGAGGCGGTGGGCGACCGGCTGCCCGACGGCACCGGCGATGCGGGCGCCCGCGCGGCCGACCCCGAGGAGGAGGCGCTGCTCGCCGAATCGGTGGGCCGCGCGCTGCTCGTGGTCCTCGACAGGCTGGGCCCCGACGAGCGCGTCGCGTTCGTGCTGCACGACCTGTTCGCCGTGCCGTTCGCGGACATCGCCCCCATCGTGGAGCGCACCCCGGTCACCACGAAGAAGCTGGCGAGCCGCGCCCGCCACAAGGTCCAGGGGCCACCCGCCCCCACCGCCCCCGGGCTCGCCCACCACCGGCACGTGGTCGACGCCTTCCTCACCGCGTCCCGCAACGGCGACCTCGAAGCGCTGCTCGCCGTCCTGGCCCCCGACGTCGTGCGCAGGGCCGACCTCGGCGCGCTCTCCGGAGGCCGGGCGGCGGAGATCCGCGGCGCACGGGCCGTGGCGGAGGAGACGGTGCTCCTGCGGCGCAACGCCCGCGTCGCGGAGCCCGCACTCATCAACGGCGCACCGGGCCTGCTCGTCGCACCCCGCGGCCGCCTGCTCCTCGCGCTCGTCATCACGGTCGAGGGCGACCGGGTGGCGTCGTACGAGGTGATCGCGGACGAGAGCCGACTGCGCGAGCTGGACCTGTCACTGCTCCCGCAGGGCCCCGCCGACCACTGAGGCCACGACCTTCCTGACGGCCGCGTCACCGGCCTCCCCGGTCATCTCCCGGCCTGCGAAGAGCAGATGGCCGGTGCCGATCAGGGTGAACGCCAGCGTGTCCACGTCGGAGTCCGCGGCGAGGCGCCCGAGGTCGCGCTCCGCCGTCAGGTAGGCGGCGACGACGGCCCCGGCCTCCGTCAGGAGGGGGATGCCGACGGGGGTGGTCCCGCGCAGCTGCGCCCGCAGGCCGTCCCGCGCGGTGACCAGGCCGAGGACGCCCAGCGCGACCGGCCCGAACAGGTCCGTCAGCGCGGTGGCCGTGTTCCCGACGACGGTGCCCGATCCCGCGGCCCCGCACAGCGCCGCGCCCCGCGCTTCGACCCCCGCGATGCGGTCGCGCACCAGCTCGGCGAGGAACACGTCGAAGTCGGCGAAGTGCCGGTGCAGGACCCCCTTGGCGCAGCCCGCCTCCGTGGTGACCGCGCGGCTGGTCAGCGCGTTCGGCCCCGCCCGGATCAGAACGCGTTCGGCGGCGGCGAACAACTGCTCGCGCACATCGCGGATGGCCACCCCTGTAGGCACCTGGGTCCCGCCTTTCTCCTGCTGTTACCGTCCGCCCGGTTGACGAGTGGGCGCGTGCCCACTCAAAGTGGGCGCATGCCCACTATCCCTGAGCGTGAGCCGCACCTGCACCGTCGGATGGCCGAATCCTTCGGCGTGGACGCCGAGCGCTACGACCGGGCCAGGCCCCGCTATCCCGACGCCCTCGTCGAACGCGTCGTCGCGGCCGCCCCGGGGGCCGACGTCCTCGATGTCGGCTGCGGCACCGGCATCGTGGCCAGGCAGTTCCTGAAGGCGGGGTGCTCCGTGCTCGGGGTCGAGCCGGACGGGCGGATGGCGGACCGGGCCCGGCGGCTCGGGGTCACGGCCGAGGTCGCGACGTTCGAGGAGTGGGACCCGGCGGGCCGGGAGTTCGACGTGGTGGTCGCAGGGCAGGCCTGGCACTGGGTCGACCCGGTCGCGGGAGCCGCCAAGGCGGCGCGGCTGCTCCGGCCCGGCGGCCGCCTCGTCACCTTCTGGAACGTGCCCGAGCCGCCGCCCGCGATCGGGGAAGCCTTCGCCGACGCCTATGAGCAGGTGGCCCCCGACTCGCCGGTCACCGTCCGCGTCACACCGGAGCAGGCCAGGGACGGCCACGGGCCGCTGCTCGCGAAGGCGGCCGACGGAATCCGCGCGGCGGGCGCGTTCGGCGCGCCCGAGGAGTGGGAGTTCGACTGGAAGACGACCTACACGCGCGACGCGTGGCTGGACCAGCTGCCGACCCAGGGCATCCTCACCCGCCTCCCGCAGGAAGCGGTCGCCCGGATCCTCGAAGCCGTCGGCGCGGCCGTCGACGCACAGGGCGGCAGCTTCACCATGCGGTACGTGACGGTGGCGCTCGCCGCGGAGCGGGCCGGACGGTGAGCGGCACCACCGCCTCCCCCGTCACATAGGGAGCGAGAGCAGCCGTACCTGCCCCGAGGGCCAGCGGGCGTCGTCGTGCAGGGGCGTCACCATGGTCCGCAGCGGCATGGTCACCAGGCGGGCTTCAGGTTGTTCGACGAGTACGTCCATGTCGAGCGGGTGCCATCCCAGGCGCTGGTAGAGCGCCACGAGGGGAGGTCGGCAGAACAGGAGTGCGTACTCAGGACCCATCGTGCGGGCGTGCTCCAGGGCGGCCGTGACGACGAGCCGAGCCAGGCCCCGACCTTGCATGCCGGGTGCGACGGCGACCCCGCCGACGCCCACCACCTCTGTCCGGGTGCCGCCGATCGCGACAGGCAGTCGCCGCAGGCCGGTGTGTGCCACGAGCCGGTCTTCGTGTCTGATGCCGAAGTGTTCCTCTTTCGGCAGCCAGGTCAGACCGGTCGAGGCGACACCGAAGGGATCATCGCCGCTGCCGAGGATCTCCTCCTGGTCCGCCTTCGTGTACTGGGGGAGCCGCACTGCAGTCGGTGTCGGTGTCGCAGGGGATTGGTTGTCAGACATCCCCACATGGTGATCTCTCCGCCTGGCGCAGGCCAAGAGGCAGCGGACACCGAGGGCGCGCCTCGTCGTACGCGCGGGTCATGTACTAGAGTTATCTCGACATCGAGATATCTGCCGAGGCGCACCAGAAGCCGCCACTCGGTAAGGGTTACCTAACTAAGCCTTACCTTAGCGGACCGACGAGGAATCGTGGCGGCAGGATGTACGGAACGCGCGAAAAAATCTGAAGGAGACTGTCGTGTCGGCGAACAGCTTCGACGCCCGCAGCACGCTGCGCGTGGGCGACGAGTCGTACGAGATCTTCAAGCTGGACAAGGTCGAGGGCTCCGCACGCCTTCCCTACAGCCTGAAGGTGCTGCTGGAGAACCTGCTCCGTACCGAGGACGGCGCGAACATCACCGCCGACCACATCCGCGCGCTCGGCTCCTGGGACTCCCAGGCGCAGCCGTCGCAGGAGATCCAGTTCACGCCGGCTCGCGTGATCATGCAGGACTTCACCGGCGTGCCCTGCGTCGTGGACCTCGCCACCATGCGTGAGGCCGTGAAGGAGCTCGGGGGTGACGCGGACAAGATCAACCCGCTGGCCCCGGCCGAGCTGGTCATCGACCACTCCGTCATCGCCGACAAGTTCGGTACGTCCGACGCCTTCGGCCAGAACGTCGAGCTGGAGTACGGCCGCAACAAGGAGCGCTACCAGTTCCTGCGCTGGGGCCAGACCGCCTTCGACGAGTTCAAGGTCGTCCCCCCGGGCACCGGCATCGTCCACCAGGTCAACATCGAGCACCTGGCGCGCACGGTCATGGTCCGCAACGGCCAGGCCTACCCCGACACCCTCGTCGGCACCGACTCGCACACCACGATGGTCAACGGCCTGGGCGTCCTGGGCTGGGGCGTCGGCGGCATCGAGGCCGAGGCCGCGATGCTGGGCCAGCCGGTCTCCATGCTCATCCCGCGCGTCGTCGGCTTCAAGCTGACCGGTGAGCTGAAGCCGGGCACCACCGCCACGGACCTCGTGCTCACCATCACCGAGATGCTGCGCAAGCACGGCGTCGTCGGCAAGTTCGTCGAATTCTACGGTGAGGGCGTCGCCGCCACCTCCCTCGCGAACCGCGCCACCATCGGCAACATGTCGCCGGAGTTCGGCTCCACCGCCGCGATCTTCCCGATCGACGGCGAGACGCTGAACTACCTGAAGCTGACCGGCCGCTCCGAGCAGCAGGTCGCGCTCGTCGAGGCGTACGCCAAGGAGCAGGGCCTCTGGCTCGACCCGGCCGCCGAGCCCGACTTCTCCGAGAAGCTGGAGCTCGACCTCTCCACGGTCGTTCCGTCGATCGCCGGTCCGAAGCGTCCGCAGGACCGCATCGTCCTCGCCAACGCCTCGCAGCAGTTCGCGCTCGACGTGCGCAACTACGTCGCCACCGCCGACGAGGCGGGCGAGGAGTCCTTCCCGGCCTCCGACGCCCCGGCCACCACCAACGGCGTCCCGTCGAACCCGACCACGGTCACGGCCCCCGACGGCTCGACCTACGAGATCGACCACGGTGCGGTGACGGTCGCGGCCATCACCTCCTGCACCAACACGTCGAACCCGTACGTGATGGTCGCCGCCGCGCTCGTCGCGAAGAAGGCCGTCGAGAAGGGCCTGACCCGCAAGCCGTGGGTCAAGACCACCCTCGCCCCGGGCTCCAAGGTCGTCACCGACTACTTCGACAAGGCGGGGCTCACCCCCTACCTCGACAAGGTCGGCTTCAACCTCGTCGGCTACGGCTGCACCACCTGCATCGGCAACTCGGGCCCGCTGCCCGAGGAGGTCTCGAAGGCCGTCAACGACCACGACCTGGCCGTGACGTCCGTCCTCTCCGGTAACCGGAACTTCGAGGGCCGCATCAACCCCGACGTCAAGATGAACTACCTCGCGTCCCCGCCGCTGGTCGTCGCGTACGCCATCGCGGGCTCGATGAAGGTCGACATCACGACCGAGGAACTCGGCACCGACCAGGACGGCAACCCGGTCTTCCTCAAGGACATCTGGCCCTCCGAGGCCGAGGTGAACGACGTCGTCGCCAACTCCATCGGCGAGGACATGTTCAACAAGTCCTACTCCGACGTCTTCGCGGGCGACGCCCAGTGGCAGGCGCTGCCGATCCCGACCGGCAACACCTTCGAGTGGGACGCCGAGTCGACCTACGTCCGCAAGCCCCCTTACTTCGAGGGCATGGCGCACGAGCCGTCCCCCGTCGAGGACATCGCGGGCGCCCGCGTCCTCGCCAAGCTGGGCGACTCGGTCACCACCGACCACATCTCCCCGGCCGGTGCGATCAAGGCCGACACCCCGGCGGGCAAGTACCTGACGGAGCACGGCGTGCAGCGCCGCGACTTCAACTCGTACGGCTCGCGCCGCGGCAACCACGAGGTCATGATTCGCGGCACGTTCGCGAACATCCGCCTGCGCAACCAGCTCGCGCCGGGCACCGAGGGCGGCTTCACCCGCGACTTCACGCAGGCCGAAGGACCGGTGTCGTTCATCTACGACGCCTCGCGCAACTACATCGAGCAGGGCACCCCGCTCGTCATCCTGGGCGGCAAGGAGTACGGCTCCGGCTCGTCCCGCGACTGGGCCGCCAAGGGCACCGCGCTCCTCGGCGTCAAGGCCGTCATCACCGAGTCGTACGAGCGCATCCACCGCTCGAACCTCATCGGCATGGGCGTCCTGCCGCTCCAGTACCCGGAGGGCCAGAACGCCGACTCCCTCGGCCTGACCGGCGAGGAGACCTTCTCCTTCGAGGGCGTCACCGAGCTGAACAACGGCTCGACCCCCCGCACGGTGAAGGTCACCACCGACACCGGTGTGGAGTTCGACGCGGTCGTCCGCATCGACACCCCCGGCGAGGCGGACTACTACCGCAACGGCGGCATCATGCAGTACGTGCTGCGCAACCTGATCCGCAAGTAAGCGGTCTGGTACGGCAGTTGAGGGCCGCACCCCCGGGCATGTCCCGGGGGTGCGGCCCTCGCCGCGTTCTCACCTCGTGACCAGCGACTCCGACGAGCCCGAGCGCATCACGTGGTCGACGTGGATCAGACGGGCGAGGGCCCGGCCGTTCTCCACGTTCGCCGAGATGCCCACCGGGACCACGTAGTTCCCGTCCGGGAGCCCGGCGTAGTACAGGCCGGGGAGCGGGCCGAGGCGGCCGTTCTCCTGGATCGGCGCCCCGTTCGCGTCGAGCACGTGGCGCGGCAGGATGCGGTAGTCGGGGCCGAATCCGGTGGACCAGACGATCGTCGTGATGCCGTGGTGCGCCAGGTCGAGCCGCTCGCCGAAGTCGGCGACGTGCTCCATGGGGACCTCGGGGGCGGGCTTCTGCTCCGGTGCCACGAAGCCCCGTCGCCGGATGCGGGTGTCGATCATGTCGACGGCGTGCCGGAAGGAGCGGGCGGACTCCTCGGCGACGGCGACGACGTTGTCCTTGAGGAGGAGCGCGCCGCCGTCGGCCGCCCGCACGGAGCCGACCAGGGTGACGCCCAGATCGGCCAGGGTGCCGACGTTGAGGTCCTCGCGCTTGTCCCGTACGGCGGTCACCGGCAGGCCGGGCAGCACGCAGCCGTCGCCGTCGCCGCCCACGGTCCCGAAGTTGTCGTACAGGGAGAGCGCCGACAGCCAGTCGAGCAGGCCGCGGCCGCGGTACTGGCGCGGCCAGGCGCGGTGCCGCCCGACCGCGAGGAAGGTGCGCCGTTCCGCGCTCGCCAGCTCGTGCGCGATCTGCTGACCGCTGATGCCCGCGCCGACCACGAGGACCGCGCCGTCCGGCAGGGCCGCGGGGTTGCGGTAGTCGCGGGAGTGCAGCTGGTGGATGGACGGGTCGACATCGGCGG
Organism: Streptomyces sp. NPDC004732; assembly: GCF_040609235.1. Lineage (NCBI taxonomy): Bacteria > Bacillati > Actinomycetota > Actinomycetes > Kitasatosporales > Streptomycetaceae > Streptomyces > Streptomyces sp. NPDC004732. The sequence goes on along the minus strand of NZ_JBEXJR010000001.1, from coordinate 718,266 downwards.
CGAGGGCGGGGGTGCGGGGCGCCGCGTAGCCGCCCACCGCCACGACCAGGTTGCGGGACTCGACGGCGCCTCCCGCGGACAGGTGCGTCCTGAACCGCACCTCGGCGTGGTCCGGGGCGTCCGGCAGGCACTCGACCTCCCGGACGGACGTGTGCTCGCGCACCTGCAGTCCCCGGTCCGCCACGTAGCGGCGCAGGCGCCCGGCCAGTTCGGGCCCCGACATGAACCCGTCGGGGTCGTCACCGTCGTACTCCCTGCCGGGAAAGCGGACCGACCGGTTGCCGCTGCCGACCAGCAGGCTGTCCCACCGCTCGTGCGCCCAGGCCTGCCCGATCTCCGCCCGTTCAAGGACGAGCGCCTCGTGCCCCAGCTCCTGCAGCGCCGCGGCCGCGCCGCACCCCTGCTGCCCGGCGCCGACGACGACGGTCTCCACGTACTCGACTGCTGCCACGACAAAACCCCTCTGCCTCCGCCGCGAGAACACGGCTACTTAGGTTTACCTAAGTAAGACCTTGCCTCCTCAAGTCGACTTGATGTCAACTGTGTTCATGACGCGGCGAAGTGCGGTCCTCATCGGTGAAGCGGCGGCTCTCTACGGCCTGGCGCCGTCCACGGTGCGGTGGTGGGAGCAGCAGGGCGTGCTCAATCCGCCCGCCCGCCACGGCGGCAAGCGGCTCTACGGCGACGCCGAACTGCGCCGCCTCGGCCTCGCCTATCTGTGCTGTGTGGTCGGCCGGATGCCGTTGGACCAGGCCGCCGTCGTCACCTCGGGGAAGGCCGCGCGGGACGACTGGCAGGAGGCCATCGACGCCCAACTCGTGCGCCTTGAGCGGACGATCGAGGAGCTGGAGGCGGCCCGGGGCTATCTCCGCCACGCGTTGAACTGCACGAGCGACGACATCGCGGGGAGCTGCTCCATCATGGACGCCGAGCTGACCGCGCGCACCCCGCGCGGACGCTTCCCGGACGCCGACATCGTCACCGCCGCCCGCACGGCCCGCGGCAGTGCGGGGGGCGAGCCTCCGCGTGACGAACACGCGGCGGCCCGCCCCCGGTCCGGAGTGGTCAGCTCAGCGGAATGTTCTTCACGGCCGACAGCAGCGGGATGAGCACGTAGTCGCCGTTCCCGGCGCCACAGGTCGGGGTCGTCTCCTGGGTGTCGGAGATCTTCGTGCCCGTCGTGTACCGCTTGTCCGGGGCGGGCACCACGCTCGTCATGTGGCTCTTGAGCCGCTCCGAGTAGTACACGCACTGGTGCAGGTTGAGGTAGCGGCCCGCGGTCAGGTCCAGGGGCAGGGATCCCGAGAGGCCCGGGTTGGGCACGTGGTTGCCGTTGCCGGGACCGCAGGTGGGAGAGGTCTCCTTGGTGTTCGAGACCTTCGTGCCGGTGGAGTAGCGTCCGTCGCCGCTCGGTGTCACCAGGGTGGTGAAGCGGTCGGTGCTCGCGCTCCGGTAGTAGTCGCACTGCTGGAGGTTGAGGTAGCGCCCCGTGCCGAGGTTCAGCGCCTTGACGCCGTGCAGCAGCGGGACCGGCACGTGATTGCCGTTGCCCGCGCCGCACGCCGCCGTGGTGTCGGCGGTGGCGGAGTGCTTGGTGCCGGTGGAGTAGCGGCCGTCGCCGCTCGGCGTCACGAAGGTGTTGAAGTGGTCGTCGAGGCTGCTTGCGTAGTAGGCGCACTGGTGCAGGTTCAGATATCCGGAGGCGGCGGCCGCCTCGGACTCCCCGCCCCGTGTCGCTCCCGATGCCTGCGTCCCCGTGCCCATGGCTGCCGCCAGGCCCATGGCCACGGCGAGCGCCGGGCGCCACAGGCGGCCGCTGGTCCATCGCGTCATGTCGTGGTTCTCCTCTCCCTGTGCGGGGCGCTCAGGGCGCGTCCCGCACCTCGAACCACGAAGTTCCCAGGGGGAACGCGGGGCGGGTATCCCCGGATCCGGGGATACCCGCCCCGCGGGAGCCGTGCTACTTCTGCGGCCAGCCGCCGTACGGCACGGTGATGAGCTCCATCGCGTGCCCCGCGGGATCCAGGAAGTACACGCCACGGCCGCCGTCGTTGCGGTTGAACTCGCCCGGCTGCTTCTGGTGCGGGTCGGCCCAGTGCTCGATGCCGCGTGTCCTGATCTTTTCGTACGCCGCTTCGAACTCCGCCTCGGAGACGAGGAAGGCGTAGTGCTGCGGGGTGATCGACTCGGCCGGGATGGCGGCGAAGTCGAGGGTGACCGAATTGCTGAGGGCGACCGCGATGAACGGGCCCCATTCTCCGGCGATTTCGAGGCCCAACAGCTCCGCGAAGAACTCGGCGGACTCCCGGTTGTCCCGGGCGTGGGCGATCGTGTGATTCAACTGAACGGACAAGGAATGCCTCCACAAGGCATCTCCCGACACCTCCATGCCTCACCCAGCCGGTGACCGACACGCGATGTCGCCGTGGATCTTAGGCACGGCGGCAGCGCGCTGTCGAGCGGCGGCTTGAGCGGCTACTTCTTCCTGTACTTCTTCCTGAGGGCCAGGAGCACGCCCACCGCGGCGACGAGCACGACACCCGCCGCCCACGCGAACGCCGCCCGGAAATCGCCCACTTGGGTCGTACCGCCGAACGCGCCGCCCACCAGGACCGCGAGGCCGAGCGAGCCGCCGAGCTGGTCGACCGAGCGCTGCACGCCGGATGCGGTGCCCGCGTCGGTGTCGGTCACGCCGGACAGGGCCGCGTTCTGCAGGGCGATCAGACCGATGCCCATCCCGGCGGCGACGGCGACCATGCCGGGCAGGACGTCCACCCACAGGCTGCCACGGTCGGGCAGTCGCGCCAGCAGACCGAGGCCCGCCGCGGTCAGGAGCAGGCCCGCCACCGACGCGTACGCCGTGCCGAGCGCCCGGACGATCCGGCCGACTGTCACCACCGCGGCCAGCAGCGCGGCGCAGAACGGCAGGTAGGCCAACCCGGCCTGGAGCGGGGTAAGTTCGAGGACGTTCTGGAGATAGAGCGTCGCCAGGAAGAACGTCGTGGAGAGGCCCGCGCTGAGCGGCACCGTCGCCGCGTTCGCGACCATCCGGGTGCGGTGCGCGAAGAAGGAGAGTGGCACGAGCGGACTCTTCGCGCGCCGCTCGACGGCCACGAGGGCGCCGAGGAGCACGCATCCGGCGAGCGCCGCGGGCACGGAGTGGCGCAGCACGCCGAAGACCAGGAGCAGGGGTCCGGTGGTGAGGAGGGCAGCGCCCGGCAGGTCGAGCGGGCCGTCACCGCGGCGCGGTCCGTCCGGCCGTACGAGCGCCGGGGTCGCCAGGAGCACGACCGCGACCACCGGCACATTGATGCCGAAGATCCAGCGCCAGTCGAGCAGTTGGACGATCGCACCGGACAGCAGGACGCCGACGACGAGGCCGCTCGCGGAGATCGCGCCCCAGATGCCGAGCGCCCTGGCCCGCTCCTCGGGGCCCGGGTAGAGGAGCGCGATCAGCGACATCGCGGCGGGTGAGGCGAGCGCTTCGCCCGCGCCCTGCGCGAAGCGGGCGGCGACCAGCGCCTCCAGGTTCGGCGCGAGCCCGGCGGCGAGCGAGGCGAGGGCGAAGATCCCGGCGCCGAGCAGGAACATCCGCCGCCTCCCCAGCAGGTCGGTGAGCCGCCCACCGAGCAGCAGCAGCCCGCCGCCGACGAGGGTGTAGCCGGTGACGACCCAGGACAGGGTGCCCGGCCCGGCGTGGAAGTGTGCCCCGATGGTGGGGACCGCGACGTTCACGACGGTGACGTCGATGGCGATGAGGAACTGGAGGAGGGAGAGCAGCGCGAGGGTGAGGGTGCGGCGGTCGCGCACCGGGGTGTTCATGACGTTCATGAAGTGGGCACTCCAGATCGGCCCCGGGCGGCCCGGTGGGCGGCGGGGGCGGAGGAAGACGGACGCTTCCGTGCCACGGGCCCGCGCGGAGGCGGGCGGGGCACCTGGAGTTACTTGGTCACGGACACGTGGGGGACGGTAGCCGACGGGGCGGCCGGGACGCACGCGATTATGCGGCGTGCGAGAGGTGGGCGGCCCGGGGCGCCGGTGACAGGTCTGGACTTGTCCGCGCGGGCTCTCTACGCTCAGCCGCACCATCCTGCACTGAGAGCGCTCTCAATAGTTCAACTCCGTTCCACCCCACCGATGTTGGAACCACGAGAGGACACCCTGTGAGACGCAAGACCAGCGCACGCCTCGGACTGTCCGCCTTCCTGCTCGCGGCCGCCTGCGCGGGCACCGCCCTCGTCCCCGCCGCGGCCGCCGACCCCGGCGCCACCACCTCCGACTCCGACAAGGCCCTCGCCTCCGACGGCCTTCTCCGGGCGATGGAGCGCGACCTCGGCCTCTCGCCCGCCGCCGCGCGCGAGCGGCTCACCGACGAGAAGCAGGCCGTCAAGGTCGAGCGGACCGCGAGGAAGGCGGCCGGTGCGGCGTTCGGCGGGTCATGGTTCGACGCCGGGAGCGGGCGGCTCACCGTCGCCCTGACCGGGCGCGGGGCCGCCGCCGACGTACGGGAGACCGGCGCCGACGTCCGGTTCGTCGAGCACAGTGCCGCCAAGCTGGACGCGGCGAAGGTGCGCGTCGACAAGTTGGCCAAGAAGGTCAAGGCGCCCGAGGGTGTGGCCAGTTGGCGGGTCGATGCGAAAGCCAATCGTGTCGTCGTCGACGTCGTCGAAGGTCACCGTGCCGACAACGATGTCACCTCCTTCCTGGAGCGCGTCCGTGGCACCGCCCCCGTCCGCGTGGACACCGTCCCCGAGGGTCCGAGCACCTTCGCCGCAGGAACCGTCGGCGGCGACCCGTACTACACCGGCAACGTCCGCTGCTCCATCGGCTTCTCCGTGCAGGGCGGCTTCGTCACGGCCGGGCACTGCGGCCAGGCGGGCGCGGGCGTGCGCGGCTGGGACAACTCCAACATCGGCTCGTTCCAGGGCTCTTCGTTCCCCGACAACGACTACGCGTGGGTGTCCGTCGGCAACGGCTGGTGGACCGTGCCCGTCGTGCTCGGCTGGGGCACCATCCCCGACCGGCTGGTCAAGGGCTCCGCGGAGATGCCGGTCGGCACGTCGATCTGCCGCTCCGGCTCCACCACGAAGTGGCACTGCGGGAATCTTCTCGCCAAGAACGAGACCGTCAACTACTCGGGCGGCGCCGTCGTCCACCAGCTGACCAAGACCAGCGTCTGCGCCGAGGGCGGTGACTCGGGCGGCTCGTTCATCAGCGGCGACCAGGCCCAGGGCGTCACGTCCGGCGGCTGGGGCAACTGCAGCAGCGGTGGCGAGACGTGGTTCCAGCCGGTGAACGAGATCCTGCAGCGGTACAACCTGCGGCTCCACACCGCGTGACATGGGCGGTGCGCCCGGTGCCTGCAACTGCCGGGCGCACCCTGCTCGTTACCTCTTTACCGTGCGGGTCTGATCGACAACCTGTGCCGGAACTCGTCGCGCGGGTCGTACTTCGCCTTCACCTGCTGCAGACGCGGGTAGTTGCCCTTGTAGTAGAGCGTGTACCAGGGCACGCCCGACGTGTTCTGCTCCGGGTCGTCCAGGTCCGCGTCCGGGTAGTTGATGAACGCCCCGTCGCTGACCGCGCCCGGCACCGGGACGCCGCCGCTGTCGGCGTACACCCCGCGGTAGAGCGAACGCACCCACTCGATCTGGCGGGCCCCGTCCTGCGTCTCCGCGTCCCAGCCCGCCATGTAGACGGCCTTCAGGATCGAGTCGCGCTGGGCGACGGCGGTGGCGTCGGGCGCGACCTTGCGGGCCGCGCCGCCGTACGCGACGAGCCACAGCGTGCCGCTGATGCGCTCGGCCGGGTCGTCGGACGGCCGCAGGTGCTCGTGCAGGACGTCGAGCTGCCGGTCCGTGAAGGTCTTCCGCAGATAGGCGCTCTTGACCTTGAACGGCGAGGACCTGGTGTCCGTGATGGAGGTCAGCGCGTTCAGCCACGACAGCGGCGGCCTGCGGATCGCGGGCTCGGCGCCCACGCCCCGGCCGACGGCGGCGATGTAGTCGTCCACGAGCCGCTGCGCGCCGGGCACGGCCGCGTCGATGACGCCCGCCAGGACGGCACCGGAGCCCGCCGCCTGGGTGGTGTTGACCATCAGCACGCTGAACAGGTGCGCGTACGGCGAGTCGGGATCGCTGTTGCGCTCGCACCACTGCCCGTGGTTGCGCATGAGGGTCTTGAAGTCCCGCGCGTCCAGGTCCTTCCAGGTCCATCCGGCCCGGAAGGCGAGGAAGGAGGCGGGGGCTTTCGGCAGCAGCTTCGTCGGGTCGTCGCCGCGCGCACCCGGGGTACGGAACCAATACCGCGTCACGATGCCGAAGTTGCCGCCGCCCGCGCCGGTGTGTGCCCACCACAGGTCGTGGTGCGGGCTGTCGGGGTCGCGCTCGGCGATGACGGCACGCGCGGTGCCGTCCTTGTCCACGACGACGACTTCGAGCGCGTGCAGATGGTCGACGGAGACACCGTCGCGCCGCGACATCACGCCGTACCCGCCGCCGACGACGTGCCCGCCGATGCCGACCTCGGCGGTCGCGCCCGCCGGGATGGTCACGCCCCAGCCGATGAACAGCTCGCGGTACACCTCGGCGAGCTGCGCGCCGGGCTCCACGCAGAACGCCCGCCGCTCGGCGTCGTACGAGATCTCGCGCATCGGCGACATATCGATGACGGCCTTGATGTCCGGGTGGTCGACGAAGTCCTCGAAGCAGTGGCCGCCGCTGCGTACGGCGATGCGCTTGCCCTGGCGCACGGCGTGCTGGACTGCGTCGACGACCTCGGCGGTGGAGTGGACGACGCGGAAGTAGTCGGGCTTGCCGATGAAGCGGCCGTTGCAGCCGCGTTGGGTGAGGGAGAGGTAGCGGGGGTCGTCGGGGCCGATGGGGGTGGTGGGCGCGGGGGGTGCCGTGGGTGCCCCGGACCGGTTCGGGGTGGCCTCGGCCGTGCCGGTCGCCCCGGCTGCCAGTGCCGCGCCCCCGGCCGCAGTGGCGGCGAGCACGCGCCTGCGGCTGGGAGCGTGTCCCGTCTGTGGGTTGCTTGGCTCCGTCGTGCCTTTCATGTGCGTTCCCCCGTCGGGTGAGGTCTCGTTGACCCCACCACCATCACGGCGGGTGTGACCCCCGTCATCCACCGTTCGGCCAAGGGGCGCCTGCTCCCCAGGGTGCAGACGTACCCCTTAGGGGTGGGCCTGGAGATGGAGCAGTTTTCGGTCAGAGTGCACGGGGCAGCGCCTGCACGGACCGCTTGAGGGTGGATGCCGGCCGATCTCAACCTGAGTTGCCGGGGAAGACGAAGCCGTTTTCGTAGGCGAATACCACGGCTTGGGCGCGGTCGCGCAGATGGAGCTTGGCGAACATGCTGCCGATGTGGCTTTTCACCGTCGCCTCGGTCACGACCAGGTGCGCGGCGATCTCCGGGTTCGACAGGCCTCTGGCCACCAGGAGGAGGGTCTCGCGTTCCCGGGGAGTGAGATCGGCCAGCAGCTTGGTGGGGGGCCGGAGCGGTTCGGTGCGGGTGGCGTAGTCCTCGATCAGCCTGCGGGTGATCGACGGCGACAACAGGGCCTCACCGGCGTGCACGACGCGGATCGCCTCCAGCAGGCGGTCGCGGGAGGCGTCCTTGAGCAGGAAACCCGACGCGCCCGCCCGCAGTGCGCCGAAGACGTATTCGTCCAGGTCGTAGGTCGTGAGGATCAGCACCCGGGGCGAGGATCCGGAGGCGGTCAGCCGGGAGGTGGCCTCGACACCGTCCATGCGCGGCATGCGGATGTCCATCAGGACCACGTCAGGGCGCAGAGCGGCGGCCTGGGTGAGTGCCTCGTGGCCGTCGGCGGCTTCGCCGACGACCTCGAGGTCGTTCTGGGTCTGCAGGAACAGCCGGAAGCCGGTGCGGATCAGCTCCTGGTCGTCGACGATCAGAAGGCGGGTGGTCATACCGCATCTCCGACGGGGAGCCGGGCGGTCACCAGGAATCCGCCGTCGGTGTGGCGGGCGTCCAGGCTGCCGCCTGTCACCGCCGCACGCTCCCGCATCCCGAGGATGCCGTGCCCGGCGGCCGACGGGACCGGGTTGCGGCCGCCGCCGTCGTCTTCGACCGTGACGTCCAGCTGCGTCCGGTCGTAGTGGAGCGTCACCGTGACCTGGGTGGGGTCGGTGTGTTTCAGCACGTTGGTCAGCGCCTCCTCGACGATTCGGTAGGCCGACAGCTCGAGGCCGCCGGCCAGCGGCCGGGCCTCGCCGGTGAGCTCCAACCGCACGGGCATTCCGGCGGTCCGGTATCCGGAAACCAGCTCGGCGAGCTGGTCGAGCGACGGCTGCGGTCGCCACTGCGCGCTGTTGTCCGACGCGCGCAGCAGTCCGAGGATCCGGCGGAGCTCGGCCAGGCTCTGCTCCGCGTTGGCCTCGATCCGTTCCAGGGTCTCAGCCGCGACTTGGGGCTCGGTCGGCAGGACGTCCCTGGCGCCGCGCACGCCGATCAGCATGACGGTGACCGAATGGGCGACGATGTCGTGGAGTTCGCGGGCGATGGAGGTGCGTTCCCGCTGTGCCGCGATCTGGTCGAGCTGCTCGCGCTCGCGTTCCAGGGTGGCCGCGCGGTCCTCCAGCGCCCAGGTGTAGCGCCGCCGGGTCTGGAGGTACGAGCCGAGGGCCCACGCGCCGATCGACACGGGCAGCGAGCAGATGCTCGCCAGCAGCAGGAACAGCGCCGTCGGGACGAGCGCCGCCACCGAGACCTTTCGCTCACGCAGGTCGGCGAGCGAGGCAAGGGCGACCACGACGGGCGCCCCGCCCGGCGAGTAGCCCAGCGGCACGAGCACCGCGGCACCCGCGCAGGCGGCGATGAGCACCGCCAGCGGAGCGCGGCGTCGGAGGAGCAGGGCGGCGCCGGCAAGCACCGTCACCACGACCGGGATCACGTCGACCGGGATCTCGCCGACCCGGATCACGTCGATCGGGGGGCCGCCGTCGAAGAGCTGCCCCAGCTCCACTCCGGTCGTGATCACCGCCAGCGCGACGTCGAACAGCGCCGAGCGGCGCGCGACCAGCAGGCCGTACGCCGCCCGGGCCCGCCCAAGGAGCCGGTTCACGCCAGATCGCGCCGTCGCTCGACGATGACCGCGACAAGGGTGACCGCGACCGTCCATGCGGCCAGCACCCATCCGGCCTCGACCACCGACAGGGTGGTGTGGTGCGTCATCCGGCTCAGAATCGCGGCAGCGCCGAACGGCGTGAGGTTGACACCCGATTCCCAGGCGTCGGACAGCAGCGGGACCACGGCGAAGTTCACGATCAGGAGGACGACAACTCCCAGGACCGGGCTACGGATCAGGGCGCCGAGGGCGGCACCCAGGACCGCGGACAGGACGAACGCCACGAGGTTGCCCGCCACGACGCCACCGACGTCTCCCGAGGTGAGATCGGGACCCGGCTGGTCACTCAGCAGGGGCAGCGCCAGCCCGACCGACACCATGGTCGTCAGCGTACCGAGCAGGAGCCCGGTCAGTGCGTAGGCGGCAATTCTCGCCGACAGCACGACCCCGCGGTGACGGCGGCCCACCAGAGCAGCCGGTGCGGCCGTCCGGTGCCGATACTCCCCGGCCGTACCGACCAGCCCCCAGAGCAGAAGCAGGATCGGCAACGCCGACAGGGCCTCCTCCTTCTCGGGCACCTCGTCCAGCGTGCCCGACCACACCGCGACCACCAGAACGTTGAGGACCGCGAACGCGACCCCGCCCACCGCGAAGCCCAGCACAGTCCGGGTGGTCACGGTCTTGAACAATTCGCCTCGCAACAGATGGCTCAACGGTCCGCCCCTCCCGTAAGACCGAAAAACGCATCCTCCAGCGACGCAGTCCGCTGGACGATCTCCTCCAGCAGGACGCCGCCACGGTGGGCCAGCCGTGCGACCTCCGCGGCGTCGAGCCCTTCGACCAGCAGCCCGCCGCCGTCCTCGCGCTTCGTGCGGCCACCGGCCCGGGCCACCAGACCCGTCAGGCGCTCGGCCTCGGCGGTGCGTACGACGACCACGCTCGCCCCGGACCGTTCGAGGTCCCTGATCGCGCCTTCGTGGACCAGCTGACCCCGGTCGATCATGACCACGTCGTCGACGGTCTGGGCCGCCTCACCCAGCATGTGGCTGGACAGCAGGACCGTGCCACCGTTCGCGGCCCGCTCCCGCAGCAGCGTGCGCAACCAGCGGATGCCCTGCGGGTCCAGGCCGTTCACCGGCTCGTCAAGCACCAGGATCTCCGGATCGCCCAGGAGCGCCGCGGCGAGCCCGAGCCGCTGTCGCATGCCCATCGAATACTTTCCGACCCTGCCCCGGGCCGCCTCCTCCAGGCCGACGAGTTCCAGGACCTCACCGACCCGGCGGCCGGACAGCCCGGCCAGCGCGGCCAGCGACCGCAGGTGCGCCCGACCGGTCCGGCCGGGATGGGCACCGCACGGTTCGATGTGCACGCCGAGCAGGCGGGCGTCGGGCCTCATCGTCGCAACTGACGTGCCCCGGACGAGCGCCCGGCCCGCAGTCGGCCGCGCCAGTCCGACAACCGCTTTGAGCGCGGTGGTCTTCCCTGCCCCATTCGGGCCGAAGAACCCCGTCACCCTTCCGGACCTGACCGTGAACGACAGGTCGTCGACTGCCGTTCTACGGCCATAACGCTTGGTCAGCCCTTCGACCCTGATGGCTGCCGGGTCTCCAACGAGTGTTCGTGAAGAAGTCATGCCCGAAGCTTCCGATGTGGTGATCTCCCAGTCATCCGCCCACGGTCGAAACCCGAACTCCCACCAGGGGAGGAGACCACCGCTGGGCGCGGGTTGTTCCCTGGCGTCTGGGCGCGGAGGCAACCTGCCCGCCTCAACGCCTGCGGTCCGCGACGACGCGGAGTGCCGCACGCGAGTCCTCGCCCGTGAGGCCGTGCGTCCTGCAGTACGCGATGACGTGCGCGTCGGCCTCCTCCGTGCCCAGCGCCGCGAGACCCCGCAGCACGACGCCGTGCCGATAGGTGGGGCGGTCGGTGGCGAGGATCGCCGCCAGGGGCGCGGCGGCGTCGGGGGAGCGGCGTCCGGCCAGTGCCTCGGTCGCGGGCAGGTGGACGTCCTCGGTGTCCGGAGCGGTCGCGAGACGGGCCAGTGCTGTCACCGCTTCAGCCCCCGCGCACCCGGCGAGCGCCGTGACCAACTCCTGCGCGACGTCCCGCCGTAGCCCCTCCGCCAGCGAGACGAGAACGGGCGCCCCCGGAGCACCGATCCGGACCAGGGCCCGCACGGCGCCCCGCGCCACGTCACGGCTCGCGTCCCCCGCCGCGAGCTCCCCGAGCGCCTCGGCGGCCTCGGCCACGGGGAAGCGGCCCAACGCCTGCGTCGCCTGCACCCGCACCGGCTCCAGTGGGTCCCTGGCGGCGGCCAGCAGCACCGGCAGCGACTCGCGCGCGCCGATCAGCCCGAGCGCGTGGACGGCGCGGGCGCGAAGCGTGCCCGGCTCCTCGTCGTCGGCCGCGAGCACCGCGAGGCGGTCGGCGGCGGGCCCGTGCCGCAGGGCGCCGAGTGTGTCGGCGGCCGCCGACCGTACGTCCCCGGGGTTCTCGGCGTCGAGCGCGGCGAGGAGCAGCGGCGCGGCTTCCACGCACTCCAGCAGCCCCAACGCCACCGCCGCGCCCCGGCGTCGGCCCCGCGCCCGGGGCGAGCCGTCGGACAGCGCCGCGAGTAGCTCCCGCACGGGCGGCGCGGGCAGGGCGGACAGGGCGCGCGCGACCGCGTCACCGATCCGGTCGTCGCCGAGCGCGGCGAGGAGCGCGTCGGCCGCCCCTTCGCCCCCGACCGCGCCGAGCGCTGAGGCCGCCGCCCTGCGCACCGCCGGTACCGACTCCTCGCCGAGCAGATCGACCAGGGACGGCACGTCCCGGTAGTCCCGTGCCTCGCCGAAGAGTTCGGGCCGCTCCTGGATGAGCGCGCAGACCGTGACGGCGGAACAGTCCGGGGCGCGGTAGGCGGGCGGGCGCCCCGGCCGGGCGTCCCTGAGGTGGCCCCGCAGTTCGTCCCGGCCGTTGCTCGTCCTGGCGAGGAGCGCGGCCGCGGGGCGTGCGGTCTCCGCGTCCGGATCGCGCAGCGCGCGCCGCAGCATGACTTCGGGGGACAGGCCTGCTGGTGGCGGCCAGGAGTCCCTGGGGAGTTCCGTGAGCGCGAGCACCGCCGCCCTGCGCAGGCGCGCGGAGGTTCCTTCCGACCTCACCAGGAACAGCAGGGCCGGTGCCGTACGGGGGTCGCGCATCGCCCCCAGTGCCTCCACGGTGTGCACCTCGTCGCCGGGCAGCAGCGCCCAGAGCGCGGCAAGCAGTGCGGGCACGGCTTCCGGGGCGCGCAGCCGGGCCACCGCTTCGACGACCACGCGCGGCGGCTTCGGATCACCGAGCCGGTGGACGAGTTCGCGGACCGCCTCGGGCCCGCCGACGGCGCCCAGGTCCTCGTACATCCGGGCCACCCGCGCCCGTTCGTCGCCCTTGCGGCCCCGCACCTGCCCGAGGATCACCGGCACGGCCCGGCGGTCCCGCAGTTGCGCGAGGGCGGACAAGGCGTGCAGGGGCAGCCATCGCGGATAGTCGTCCGGCCGGTCCACGCAGTCGAAGAGGGCGTCGGCGGCCGCCGGGCCGCCGATGTCGCCCAGCAGGTCGACGGCCCACACGGGGTACGGGGAAGGGCCGGTCCGCATGACCTCGCTCAGGCCCGCGACATCGCGGTCCACCCGCATCCGCACGATGTCCGGCTCCACGTCAGGCCTCCCGGCGGGTGTCCTCGTCGGCCATCGCCACGTACAACGGCGTGCCGACCACGATGTCGACCTGGCGGCCGTCCTGCCCGGTCGCGGTGCCGTGCAGCAGCCGCCGCGCGAGGAACTCGCCGTAGACCGGCGGCCCCGTCAACGACTCCGCGAATTCCAGGACTTGATGTGCCGCCTCCTGATCGTGGGACGGCACGGCGGCCCGTCGCTCGCGCTGGTGGCGGGGCCAGTCCTCGGGGGCGTCGTCCAGGAGCCTGAACAGCGACGGCAGCATCGAGTAGGAGGCCTGGATCGTGTCGGGAGCGGTCCGCTGCCCGAGCAGGTGGTGCGCCGACCCGATGAGCGCGACGACGGTGTCGCCCTCGCGCCCCGTCATGAACGTCGGCCCGGCCGGTGACCCGTACCCGGCGATCCGCAGCTCCAGATCACCCCGGAACCAGGGCCTCGGCTCCGTCATCCAACTGACGTCGAACTCCCGCTCCAGGTAAGCCTCGACGATGTCCAGCCTGTCGTACGTGGTCACATCTGCACGCGGCGACTGAACGGCGACGCTGAGCACCTTGAGGTCGACCTTCGCCTCGACGGCGAGCCGCTTCAGGAGCTTGGGCGGGATCTGCTCGTACAGCATGTCCAGCTTGGCGCCGGAAACGTAGAGGTAGTACCGCACGTGACGTTAGGGGAGAGTCAGGAAGGCGGTCCAGGTGTCCGGGGCCACGGAGAAGTGCGGGCCGTCCGGGTTCTTGGAGTCGCGGATGTGAATCGCGGTGGGGTGGGCGGCGACTTCGATGCAGTTGCCGCCGTCACTGCCGCTGTAGCTGGACTTGCTCCAGGCGCAGGCGACTTCGAGGCACTGGCCGCCTTCGTCGCCGCTGTAACTGGACTTGAACCACTCAAGCGCGGTGCTGCCGCTCATTGCTCTCCTAGCAGTTGGTCCAACAGGCCCATGGTGTCTTCGGAGTTGAGGGCCTGCGTTCGCAGCATCGCATACTTCTGGGCAAGGATCGCTACCTCGTCGGGATCAGCGATCAGCTGGCTTCCGCGTTGCGTCTCCGTGTAGGCGAGCCGCTGGTGGTCAGGTGTCTCCAACAGGACGAAGGGCCCGTTGAGTCCGGCGTGCGTTGTGCGTCCGAGAGGCAGCACTTGCAACGCGAGGCCAGGCAGGGCGGCGTACTCGCGTAGATGCCGGAGCTGCTCGCTGTATACCTCCGGGCCGCCGAGCCGGTCTTGCAGTGCCGCCCCCCAGATCACAAAGCTGGTAGTCGGCGGGACTTTGCGGTGAAGGATTGTCTGCCGCTCGATGCGTGTAGCTACGAGCTGCTCAATCTCGTCCTCGTCGTACACAGGAACGCGACTGCGAAAGACCGCTCGGGCGTATTCCTCGGTCTGCAACTGGCCCGGCACGGCCAGGCTGTCGTACACGGAGATCGAGATCGCCTCCCGCTCGCAATCCAGATACTCCTCCGCCCACCGCGGGATCAGATCCACCTCCGGCATGTTCTCCACAGCCGTCTGCAACGTCCGGTTCGTGCCGAGGAAGTCGTCCAACTGGACCGCCAGGTCCATCTTCAGCGGCCGCCGCCCCTGCTCGATGGAGGCGATCAGCTCCTCGCTGACGGCGAACCGCTCGGCCAGCGACCGCTGGGTGTATCCGGCCGCCTCGCGGTGGACCGCGAGCAGCGCGCCCACCATCCGCATCGCCGAGGCGTTCCTGCGCGACCGTCGTTTTGGGCTGCTCATACGGTGCAACTCCCCACCAGAAGCCGTGTTTTCACACGAGGAACCCGTACGGCTCAGCTGTACGGGTTCACGTACTGCTTCATCATGGCCACGGAGAGTGACTCTCGTCACGTGAACCGAGAAAGTTTCTACCGGCGCGAACGCCGGTCCATCCCCGAGGCCCGCGCCTTCGCGGCCGCCGCGCTCGCCGACTGGGGGATCGACGGGGAGCGCGCGGACGACGTCACGCTCTGTGTGAGCGAGTTGGCGACCAACGCGCTGCTGCACGGCGCCCCGCCAGGGCGGGGGTTCCGGCTGTACGTGGACCATGCGGGCGACGTGATCCGCGTCGCCGTCCACGACAGCGGCACCGGGCGCCCGCGGCTCGACCTAGACGAGCGTGAGGACGACGAGTCGGGGCGCGGGCTCCTGCTCGTCGCGGCGCTGGCCGACAAGTGGGGGGTCGCGGAGTGCGACCCCGGCAAGGTGGTGTGGTGCGAGTTCGTCGGTCTCGCGTCACCCCTTCTTCTTGCGGTCGAACCAGATCGTGGCGAGGGTCGGGACGAGGCCCGCCCAGAACAGCACCTGTGGCACCGTCCGTTCCGACCACGGGACTTCCGCGAGGAGCAGCGCGCAGAGCATCGCCCAGGCGGCCTGGGCGAGGACGACGCGGGGCCATTTGCGGCGGTGGATCACGGAGCGCAGGTTGATCTGGATGCCCGCGCGCAGACGGCGGTACCGGAGCAGGGCGCCCACGGCCCAGATCGCGGCCATCGGGACGAGGAACCAGATCCGCTGGCCGAGTGAGACGGGCAGGTCGCGCGGGGTCTCGCCCTCGGTGACGAAGACGTCGAGGCCCGCCGCGACGAGGGCGAGGCAGAGGAGGGCGAGCCAGCGGATGCCGCGCAGCATGCGGTACGAGGCGTCGTCGAGGCCGTCCTGCATCGTCCGGGAGTCCGGGGCGGCGGCCAGCGCGTCCGCGTACAGCGTGGCGGCCTCGGCCGCCTTGACGCCGGGGGTGCTCGCCGCCTTCTCGGTCTGGCGGGCGAGCGCGTACGGGTGGCTGGGGTCGAGCCGGAGGATGGCGTGGTCGAGTTGGTCGGCGACCGTGGTGTTGCTCGCCAGTTCGGCGATCTGCCGGGCGACTTCGTGCGCGTAGAGCTCCTCGGGGCCCAGGCGCAGCGCCTCCATGGCGAGGTCGGCGGCCTCCCGCATGGGGGCTTCCATGTCGTGCTTGGTGAGCGTGCCGCCGTTGGCCTTGCCCTGGTTGACCAGGCGGATGCGCCACACGACGTCGGCGAGCAGCGCGTACGAGTACCAGTACTCCGGCGCCAGGCGTATCGCCTCGCGCAGCACGCCCTCGGACTCCTGCCAGCGGGTGCCGCCGATGCCGCGCAGGGCGTGCGCGCGCATGATGAGGCCGCCCACGTCCTCGGGGTCGAGCGCGAGGGCTCGGTCCGTCGCTTCCAGGGCCTTCTCGTGCTGCTCGGCGCGTACGTGGCAGAGCGCCAGCTTGGTCCACGCCCGGATGTCGTCGGGGTCCTCGGCGAGGCGCTGGCCCAGCAGGGCCTCGGCCTCGTCGTACCGCTTGAGCTCGATGAGCCCGTCGGCCCGCTCCACGGCGGGGTGCACAGCGCCAGTGCTCACAGCTTCCGCTTCTTCTTCAGGTAGGTGACCAGGTCGTCGTACATGCCGCCCTCGTTGGCGAACATCGCCACGTTGCGGGCGGCGGCGAACCACGGGTCGCTGGAGGGCGGGATCGTGGCGGCCGCTTCCATCAGGTCCTTCATGCCGATCATGCGGACGGTCCCGGTGCGCGCGGAGTCGAGGAGCGCGCGCTCGGCCCCGGCCTCGCACAGGTGGGCGAGGTCGGCGCCGGACAGGCCGTCGGTGGCCTTTGCGAGCTTGCGCAGGTCGACGCCCGCGACGGGGCGGTCCTTGAGGTGGTAGCGGAGGATCGCCTCGCGCGCGGGGGCGTCGGGCGGCAGGACGAGGAGCGTGCGGTCGAGGCGGCCGGGGCGGCGCAGCGCGTTGTCCACGTCCCAGGGGACGTTGGTGGCCGCAAGCACGAACACGCCCTCGTTGGCGCCCGCGTCGATGCCGTCGAGCTCGGTCAGGAGCTGGTTGACGGTGTTGCGCATGCCGCTGTGCGCGGTACGGCTGCGCTTGGCGCCCAGCGCGTCCAGCTCGTCGAGGAACAGCACGCAGGGGGCCTGGCGGCGGGCCGTCTCGAAGACCTCGTGCATGTTGCGCTCGGAGTTGCCCATCCACATGTCGAGCACGTCGTTGATGGATATGGACAGGAAGTTGGCGCCGAGCTCACCCGCCACGGCACGGGCGATGAACGTCTTGCCGCAGCCCGGCGGGCCGTACAGGAGGAGGCCGCCGCGCAGGCTCTTGCCGTACAGCTTGCGCAGCTCGGGGTTGCGCAGCGGCGCGAGGAACGCGGCCTCCAGGCGGTCCTTGACGTCCTGCATGCCGCCGACGTCGGCGAGCCGCACGCCGTCGGGCGCCTCGACCTCCCAGGCGGCGGCGTCACCGGGGTCGCCGCTCCCGTCGGCGGCCTGCGGGAGCTCCGGGGCCTCGACGAAGCGGGGCGGGACGACGTCGCCGACCTGGTCCTCGGCGGCCTTCCAGTTGAAGCCGGTGGGGGGCGCCTGCGGGGGAGCCTGGACCGGCGCCTGCGGCGCCCCCATCGCCCGTGCCATCAACTCCCGCGCCTGCGGGTCGCCCGGCGCGTGCTGCAGGGCCACGGCGACCTCGGCGACCGCCTCGTCGTGCTGCCCGCCCGCCACGAGGAGTTCCGCCAGGTGCAGCCGCAGGGGCACGTCATCGGGCGCGCCCGCGACGGCTGTGCGCAGGCTCTGGATCAAGGGGGAGTGATCGGGCATGGCATGAGGATACGGGGGGTGTGCGAGTGGTGTTCGAGCGGTGATTCCGGGGGTGTTTCGGGGAGGTGAGCGGTCCGGCCCGCCGCCCCCGACGCAGGTCGGTCGGGGACGGCGGGCCGGGTGGTGCGACGTGCCGGACGGATCCGGGATCAGCCGAGCAGCTCCACCTCCGCGAGCGTCACCGCGCCGCCGCCCTCCGGGACGAGCCGGTAGTGCCCGTATGTTCCCGGGCGGTCGACCGTGAAGGCCCGAGTCTGCTGGTCCCAGGCGAACGATTCGCCCGAGCGCTTGTCCAGGTCCTTCCACTTCGTGCCGTCCGAGGAGCCCTGCAGCACCCAGCCGCGCGGCGCCTTCGCCTTGTCGGCGGGCGACGTCAGCGTGTACTGCACCGCCTTCGTCTCCTTGCCGACCGGCAGCTCGATGGCCGACTCCGAAGTCGCCTCGGTCGCCGACGAGTCGTCGAAGAGCTTGCCCTCACCCTTGAGGGCGTCCTTCCGCGGCGACGGGACCTTGTCGTCCTTGGTGATCGACGCGGGCTGGGCGTTCTTGCCGCTGCCCCACGCCGACGGCTTCGGACCCATGTCGAACTCCAGGACTCCGCCGCGGGCGACGATGTCGTGCGGCAGCGCGGTCGACTTCCACGCCTTGCCGTTGACCTTCAGCCCCTGCACGTACACGTTCTTCGCGCTGTTCTTCGGCGCCTTCACGACCAGGTCGCGGCCGTTGTCGAGGTGCAGGGTCATCTTCGTGAACTGCGGCGACCCGATGGCGTACTCACCGCTGCCCATGACCAGGGGATAGAAGCCCAGCGAGGAGAACAGGTACCAGCCGGACTGCTCGCCGTTGTCCTCGTCGCCGTGGTAGCCCTGGCCGATCTCGCTGCCGGTGTAGAGGCGGGAGAGGACCTCGCGGACCTTCTCCTGCGTCTTGTACGGCTGCCCGGCCGCGTCGTACATGTACGCGGCGTGGTGGGCGACCTGGTTGGAGTGGCCGTACATCCCCATGCGTACGTCACGCGCCTCCGTCATCTCGTGGATGACGCCTCCGTAGGAGCCCGCGAACTCGGCGGAGCCGGTCTCCGGAGTGGCGAAGTACGTGTCGAGCTTGTCACCGAGGCCCTTGCGGCCGCCGTACAGGTTCGCCAGACCGCGCGAGTCCTGCGGGGCGGTGAAGGCGTAACCCCAGGCGTTGGTCTCCGTGTAGTCGTGGCCCCACACGCGCGGGTCGAACTTCTCCGAGGGGACGCGCCACACGCCCTTGCCGTCCTTGCCCTGGAAGAAGCCGGGGTCGGTGCCCGCGCCCGCCGCCTTGCCGTCGAAGAGGTTCACGTAGTCACGGGCACGGTTGAGGAAGTACTCGGACTCCTCCTTGTAGTGCTTCTTCCCCGTCTTCTTGTAGAGGGCCGCTCCCATCCGGGAGATCCCGTAGTCATTGACGTAACCCTCCAGGGCCCACGACAGGCCCTCGTGCGTCTCGCTGGGCGTGTAGCCGAGGAACGGCGACGTCTTCATGCCCTTGCGGCCGACGCCCGAGGTCGGCGGGACGACGCTCGCGTTCTTCAGCGCGGCGTCGTACGCGGCCTCCGCGTCGAACTTCACGCCCTTGGTGTACGCGTCGGCGAACGCCACGTCGGACGACGTGCCCGTCATCAGGTCCGCGGCACCTGGCGACGACCAGCGCGAGGTCCAGCCGCCGTCCTTGTAGTGCTGCACGAAGCCGTCGACCAGCTCACCCGCCTTCTTCGGAGTGAGCAGCGAGTAGGCGGGCCACGTCGTGCGGTACGTGTCCCAGAAGCCGTTGTTGACGTACGGCTTGCCCTCGACGATCTTCGCGCCGGTGTGGGTCGGAGTGTCGGGCCCGGTCTGCGGCGAGAACGGGGAGGCGTACTTGTACGTCGCCTTGCCGCCCTTCGCCCCGACCTTCTCGAAGCCGGAGTTGGGGTAGAGGTAGAGGCGGTACAGGCTGGAGTAGAGACTCGTGCGCTGGCCCTCGCTCGCGCCCTCCACCTCGACCTTGCCGAGGATGTCGTCCCACTGCTTCTGCGCGCGGTTCTTGACGCGGTCGAAGGAGGTGCCCGCCGGTATCTCGTCGGCGAGGTTCGCCTTCGCCTGGTCCAGGCTGATGAGGGACGTGGCGAGGCGGAGGTTGACGGTGCGGTCCTTGCCGGGCTTGAAGCGCAGATAGCCGGTCACGTCGCCACCACCGCCGCCGTCCAGCTTGCCGCCCGCGGTGGCGGGGGTGTCGAAGGTGCCGTAGACGAAGAGGCGCGTGGCACCGGCCGACAGACCGGACTTGACGTCCGAGAAGCCGGAGACGACGCCGTTCTCCTTGTCGACGGTCAGGCCGCCCTTCTCCGAGACGTTGTCGAAGATGACGCTCGCGTCGTCACCGGGATAGGTGAACTTCATCATCGCCGCGTGGTCGGTCGGCGCCATCTCGGCCTTGAGGCCGTTCTCGAACGTCACGCCGTAGTAGTGCGGGCGCGCCGTCTCCTTCTCGTGCTTGAAGGGCAGCGCCCGCTTGGTGCGGGACGCGTTCGGGGTGTCCTTGTCGACGGACGGCATCAGCTGGAACGTCTGCCGGTCGCCCATCCACGGGCTCGGCTCGTGGCTCGCGCTGAACGCCTGCATCGTCGGCAGGTTGTCGTCGTTGTTGCTGCGCGCATAGTCGTACAGCCAGCTCAGGGAGCCCGCGTTGGTCACCGGCGTCCAGAAGTTGAAGCCGTGCGGGACCGCGGTGGCGGGGAAGTTGTTGCCGCGCGAGAACCCGCCGCTGGAGTTGGTGCCGCGCCGCGTGTCGGCGTAGTCGGAGAGGTGCGCCTTCGGCTTCGCCGGGGCCTTCTCCTTCAGCGACACGTCGTCGAGCCAGCCGCGGAACTTCGCCGGGCCCTTGGGGGAGTCGTACGCGATGAGGACGCGGTCGACGGTCTTGCCGCGCGCGACCTGCCCGATGCGCGAGTCGACGTTGTTCCACTGGTTCACGTAGAGAACCTTGGAGTCGCCCTGCCCCTGCGGGGTGAGCGGGAACCCGTGCTGGTCCACGGCCTTCAGCTCGCTCAGATACGTGCCGTCGGTGAAGGCGAGGTCCACGGAGACGTTGGTGGCGGCGTAGTCGAGGTCGCCCTCGGCCATGGAGGGAAAGACGCGGTACCCGAGCTCGGTGTCGCGCCCGACCTTCACATTGACGTCGAAGACCTTGTTGTACGAGTAGCCGCGGCCGTCCGCCTTGTGGCTGCCCGCGTAGCGCAGCGCGCGCTTCCCGGTGAACCCGGCGCCGGACTTGGCGGTGGGGGAGCCGCTCGGGCCCCGGTCCACCAGGCTCAGCATGTCCTCGGGCGCGGGGGCCTGCGTGCCGCCGACCGAAAGCTGCACGTCGGCGAGTTGCAGGGCGTCGGACGCGCCGTTGTTGGCGGTGACGTCGAGGCGGAAGTGGGAGTAGGCCTTGGCGTCGTCGGGCTTGGCGAAGTCGTACTTCTTCGTCTTGTGCCGCCCGTCGAAGGCCTCGCCCTTCCGCTCGTCGAGGACCTTCCAGTCCTTGCCGTCGGTCGAGCCCTTGAGGGTCCAGTCCTTGGGGTCGCGCTCGGCGTGGTCGTTGGCCGATGTGAGCGCGTACGTCACGACCTTCGCGGGCTCGTCGAGGTCGAACTCGGCCCAGCCGTCCTTGGCGAACGTCAGCCACTTGCTGGTCGCCTCGCCGTCGACGAGGTTCGCCGCGACCTCGCCGGACCCGGCGTTCTCACCGCTGGCCCGCACCTCGGTGACGTGGTCGTTCACGCTGCCGGGCAGCCCGGAGCTGAACTCGCCGTTCACCCCGGCGGACTTCTTCTTGCCGTCGGACCCCGTCTCGACGGTGTTCAGCCAGTCCGGCAGGGCCTGGCCCTCCTCGAAGGACGAGGAGAACTCCCGGTCCGTCCGGGGCGGTCGCTCGGGCCCGGCGACGGCGGCCCCCTGTGCCGCCACGACGAGCGCGAACGCCAACGTCCCGACGGCCACGGCCGAGCGGGGCCCCTGACCGGGCGGACGCTGGTGTCTGAAACGAGGTCTGCGTGCCGTATTACGTGCCGATTGGCGTACCGAGTGCGGCATCCCCGAGCCCCTCCTTGCGGGTTGGACAACGTTGTCACGGTCGCTGCGCAAGGTCTAGTAGGGAGGCAAGTGGCGAGTGGTGTCAAGGCTGTTGACGGGGGTCGGGATGGTGTAGGGGAGGGGCGGGGTGGCCCGGGGCAGGGGTGCCCCGGGCGTCGCGAGCCTGCGGAGGTCCGTCAGGAGAACCCCAGGCCCCGGCGGATCGCGATCTCCACGGGAGAGTACGCGCCGTCGGCCCGCTCCAGTTCGTACGGCGCGACCGGCATCAGCGGCGGCTGGGCCATGAAGCGCGGCCGCTCCCCGTGGTGCGGTTGTGCCGCGTGCACCAGGAACGGATGGCAGAGGAAGACGTCGCCCGGGGACCCGGTGGCGAGGGCGAGCGGCCGGTGGTCGGACGCGGCCACCAGATCGGGCGCGAGGGCAAGCCCGCTCGCCCCGTCCTCCCCGTACCCCTCCAGCACCTTCGGCACGTCGAGGTGCGAGCCGATCCGGATCCGGGTCGGGGCGTCCTCCTCGCCGACCTCGCTGAACAGGTACAGCATCAGCAGCGCCCGCCCCCGGGAGCGCAGATTGGTGAAGTACCAGCTCTCGCCCTCCGGCAGATAGCTCCCCTCGATGTGCCAGCCCGCGTCGTCCGGCTCCTCCGCGTGGGGGAAGCGCAGCGGGAACGTACCCAGCGAGTAGCGCGGCTCCCAGCGGCCCGCGCCGACGAGCAGGTCGTACGCGCGGTGCAGGTCCGGTGAGTTGGGCGCGGCGGCGAACGGCCCCTGCGCCAGACCGCCCACCCAGTGCACGGGCTGCGTCCACGTCGAGGGGTCGTCCGGGTCGCAGCCGGTCTCCCGCCACAGCAGCCGTGCGCAGTCCGCGGCCACGCGCGGCGCGACGGCGCCTTCGAGCTTCACGAAGCCGTCGCGGAGGAAACGGGATACCAAGGTCGTGTCGTCCATGGCCCCATCGTGCGGCGACACCGGCCCCGCTCACCCGACACATGCGGTGCGGGAAGTGTCGGGTGATCACCCGAGCCGTCCGTCAGCGACACAGCCTGGCGGCGGCGGCCAGCATCGGGGTGGTCACGGCGTCGCGGATCGCCGCGCCTGCCCCCTTCCCCGCGGTCGGCGGTGTCGCGTGGACGGCGTCGCCCAGCGCGGTGATGCGGCCCGCGGGCCACGGCGCGAGGTCGGCGGCGCGGGCGATGACCTCCAGGGTGTGCCCGGCCCAGCCCAGGTCGCGGAACTACGCACTCCGGCGGATCGTGCCCATTTCCGAGGAGGAGGGCGTCTGCGGCGTCTACAGCGTCTCCTCCGGCGGACACGAGGGGCCCTGCGGGCCTAGGCGACCGTCAGGAGGCGGTGACGACCGTGGCGTTTCCGCCGCTCGTGCGGACGGTCACCTTGTGCGGGGACGTCGGGGCGTTGGTGACGTCCACCTTGCGGTTGCCGCCGTCGGTCTTGGCATCCACGGTGTAGGAGGCCTTGGGCAGCCGTACCGTCACGTTGCCGCCCTCCGACTCGGTCTCGGTCCGCTCGGGCGGCGCGGCGAAGGAGACGTCCAGGTTGCCGCCGCCCGTGCGGGCGGAGAGCTTCTTCATGGCGGCCCCGCGGATCCGGACGTTGCCGCCGTCGGACTGCGCCTCCATGGTTCCGGCGAGGCCGCGCGTCGTGATGTTCCCGCCGCCCGAGTCCACGGTCAGGGCGATGCCGCGGGGGACCTCGACGGTGTAGTCGACACCGCAGACGTCGGATCCGGTCCGGTTGCAGTCGGGAGCGTTGAGGGAGAGCTCGCCGTCGCGTGTGACGTGCTCGGTGTGCGGCTTCTTGTCCTTGTACCTGAACTTTTCGGTGACGCGGACAGCTGGGCCGTCCGTGGCGACCACTTCGGTGTTCCCTCCGTTCGTCCTGATCCGCAGGGAGGTCACCTTCTCGTCGACCTGGTAGTGCGACGTGCTTTCGTTCGTCTCACTGTCGCAGGCGGTGAGTACGGCCCCGGCGAGGGTGACGGACGCGGTCACCAGGAGCAGGGGTCTGAGCTTGTTCCGGGCACACTTCGAGTACATGGTTCGTCCTACGGGTTGGCTGGGCGGACGGAGATCGCGGAGCACACGAGAGCGCGGAGCCGGTGTGCTTCGGCGCGGCTATTCGACTTCTCTGAGGGTGCGTTCCATGGACTCGACCCGGGATCGCATGTCGGCGAGCTGCGCCGAGATGTCCTGCAACTGCTGTCCGGTCAGCTCCTGGGTGGTGACGGCCAGCTCGGTGAGGCGGTTGTACTCCTGGTCGCGGGTCAGGACGGCCTCGGCTCGTTTCGTCTTGCCCCGCTGGTGCAGGGCCACCATGGCCACCAACGCGAGCAGCAGCAGAGCGCCCAGCGTCAGGACGACGCCGTCGACGTCGTAGAAATGGTTCATCGTTCCCCCTCGGCCTGTTCGGCCTGTCCCTCGGCCTGTCAGGCCTTTCCGTCGGTGGCAATCGTGATGGTCTCGGCGAGCATGATGACGCTGCTCGGCGTCAGGTCCAGGGCGAAGGGCACGACCCGGTAGAACTTCATCGCCTTTCCGTCCTCCGATACCTCGATGGAGGACGTGACAAGACCGGCGGTCTCCAGCTTGCGCAGGTGGACCTGGAGCAGGGGTCGGCTGATCCCGAGCTCTCTGGCCAGTCGGCTCACGTAGTTGGGCTTGTCGGCCACGGCCGCGACGACACGCAGTCGATGCGGGTTGGACAGCGCCGCGAGGACCTGGACCAGCTCGTTCCCCGTGAGCTCGGAGAGGTTCATGCGAACTCCTTACTGCACCTGCAAAAGAAAGTTAGCAGGTGGCTGTGCAGGGTTCAACGGGTTGGCGTGATGGCAGGGGCCCGGTTTCGGACCGGAGAGTGCGGGCCGCCCTGCGGCTTCAAATCCGGCCACTCGGGTGGCACGAGGGAAAGTCCATGGAAACCGGCGCGAAAGTCCACGGGTTCCGGCGGCGATGTGCGAGAGGTTCGGACGGGGATCTTCACCGGCCCCGACCGGGGATCGTCGCAGGTCTCAACTCGGAAAAGGCTGCAGTCCAAAGTCGTATTCGATCTTGCCCACCCGGCCGCGAGTGGACTATACCTGTCCGCGTCTGCCCGGCCGTCCGACCGGCCGCAGGCCCGGGGGTGTTGGGGCGGGGGCGTCGAACGTCAACTGCCTTTTCCCGTCAGAGAACCCGGCGCACGAGCCCAGCTTCACACCACCGCGGTGCCGGGGAGGGTCCGGTTCACCGCCTGAGTCCTGGAGAAGGCGAGGACTTGAGCATGGGATCCACCAGCGTCAACCGTCGTGATGTCATGAAGAGGGCCGCGGTCGCGGGGCTGCTCGCGGTGCCGGCCGTGGGGGCACTCAGTTCGTGCGCCAGTGGCGGCGGCGACGAGAACAAGGCCGAAAAGGGCGACAAGAGCAAGAAGAATCCGCTCGGTGTCGCGGAGGACGCCGGACTCACCGTCTACATCTTCAATGGCGGGTACGGCGACAAGTACGCCCAGTTCGTCACGGACATGTACGACAAGAAGTACCCCAAGGCCGATCCGGAGCAGAAGCCCACCGAGAAGATCGCCACCCAGGTCCAGCCGAAGATCGTCCGCGGCAAGCCCACCGCCGACGTCGTCAACAACTCCGGTGCCGACCAGATGAACCCCGGCAAGCTGGTGCACAACAAGCAGGTCGCCGACCTCAGCGAGGTGCTCGACGCGCCCTCGTGGGACGACCCGAACGTCACCGTGCGCGAGACGCTCGTGCCGGTCGTCGAGCAGATGGGCCGCTTCGGCGGCAAGGAGTGCTACCAGCTCAACATCGCGCTGACGGTGTACGGAAACTGGTACTCCAAGAAGCTGCTCGAAGAGGGGCTCGACTCCTCGTATCCCAAGACCTGGGACGAGATGCTCGCCGTCTGCAAGAAGGCCAAGGCCAAGGGCATCCACGGCTGGAGCTACCCGGGCGGTCACCCGCGCTACATGTTCTTCAGCATGTACGCGATGTTCGCCCAGCGCGGCGGCCGCGAGGTCACCACGGCGATGGACTACCTGGAGCCGAACGCCTGGAAGCACGAGGCGGTCAAGGAGGTCTTCGAGGCCTGGGAGGAGCTGGTCGCCAAGAAGTACGTGCTGACCGGCTTCGACGGCACCGAGGCGCACACCGAGATGCAGACCGCGTGGACGAAGGAAGGCAAGTGCCTCTTCGTGCCCAACGGCTCCTGGGTGGAGAACGAGGCCAAGGACACCACGCCGAAGGACTTCGCGATGCAGGTCGGCGCGACCCCGTCGCTCGACTCCGGCGACAAGATGCCGTTCGGCACGCTCTACTCCCCGGCCGGTGAGCCCTTCATCGTCCCGGCCAAGGCCAAGAACCGGCAGGGCGGCCTGGAGTGGCTGCGGATGATGTACAGCAAGGAAGCCGCGCTCAATCTCTTCAAGGAGATCGGCTCGATGCCCGTCGTCAAGGGCGCCATCGACGGGCAGAAGCTGCCCTCGGGCGCGGCTAGCGCCCAGGCGGCGATCAAGGCGGCCGGGGAGAACATCGTGATCCCCCAGTTCATGGACTGGTACAACGAATTGTTCCGCGAGGACTTCAACAACATGATCCACAAGTTCATGCAGGGCCAGATCGGGCCCAAGCAGGCGATGGACACCATGCAGAAGGCCTCCGACCGGATCCTGAAGGACCCCGACATCACCAAGATCAAGAAGGCCTGACCTGTCGGTCCGGGGCCTGCACCGGCCCCGGACCCCGGCACGTAACCGAGCACGTGTAGGCATGTGAAAGAGCGGGCGGGGCTGATCAGCGTGAAGACCGACACCCGGGTGGACAAGACGCCACCTCCGAAGAAGCAGGCCGAACGCAAGCCCCCACCGGGGCCGCCGAACCTGCTGATGTTCGTGGTGGCGGTGCTCCTGCCACCACGCTTCACCCCCGAGCGCGTCCGCTACGACCGGCGCTACCGCACGCTCGACAAGTACCGCTTCATCGTGGGCTTCCTCGCCGTGCCGCTCGCGTTCTACGCGCTGTTCGTGATCTCGCCCTTCATCCAGGCGATCTACTACTCGTTCACCGACTGGTCCGGCGGCCCCGTCGCGAACTTCGTCGGGTTCGACAACTACCAGAAGATGTGGAACGACGACCGCTTCTGGGAGTCCCTGAAGATCAGCACGCTCCTGCTGGTCATCGCCCCTGCCATCACCCTCGTCCTCGGCATGTTCTTCGCCTACATGATCACCTCGGGCGGACGGCACCGCAGGGGACGGGCCATCGCGGGCGTCGCGGGCTCCTCCGTCTACAAGGTCGTCTACTTCTTCCCGCAGGTCCTGTCCGTCGCCATCATCGCCGTGGTGTGGGGCCGCGTCTTCAACACCAACAGCGGCCTGATCAACGGCGGTCTGGACAAGTTCGGCGTCGACGGACCCGCCTGGCTCGGCGGCGACCAGACCCTGGGCCTCATCTCACTGATCACCGTGATCAGCTGGAGCTTCATCGGCTTCTACGTCGTGCTGTTCTCCGCGGCGATGGGCGCCATCCCCAAGGACATCTACGAGGCCGCGCTCCTGGACGGCGCGGGCCGCGCCCGCACCTTCTTCAACGTGACCCTTCCGCTGATCTGGGACACGGTGCGCACCGGCTGGATCTACATGGGCATCCAGGCGCTCGACACCTTCGCGATCTGCCTGGTCATGGTGCCGCCACACGTCCTGAAGGTGACCCCGGTCTTCCTCTACGAACGGTTCCGGGACGGCCAGTACGGCTACGCCACCGCCATCGGCGTCGTCCTTCTCGGCCTGAGCATGACGTTCTCCCTGATCGTCATGCGGGTCGGGAACCGCGACCGGATCGAATACTGAGACCGCGGGAGTCACTGCATCATGACCACGACCACCACCACCGCTCCTCAGCAGAAGACCACCTCCGCGCCCCGGCGCGAGAAGGAGACGGGCGGCGCCCTCAACGTCTTCTCGCACGCCTTCCTCGTCCTCTGGGTGATCCTCGCCGCGGGGCCCCTGATCTGGGTCGCCCTCACCGCGCTCCGCCCTTCGGCGGAGATCCTCAGCGATCCGATGGGCTGGCCCGCCTCCTTCCACTGGGAGAACTTCTCCAACGCGTGGAACAAGGCCAACATCGGCCAGTACACACTCAACTCGCTGATCATCCTCGCGGGTTCCCTGACCGGCACCATGCTGCTCGGCTCGATGGCGGCCTACGTCATCGCCCGCTTCACCTTCCCCGGCAACCGCTTCATCTTCATGCTGTTCGCGGGCGGCATGATGTTCCCGGTCATCCTCGCCCTGGTGCCGCTCTTCGCGGTCATGGAGAACTTCGGCCTCCTCGACACCCGGCCCGGCCTGATGATCGCGTACATCGCGTACTCACTGCCCTTCACCACCTTCTTCCTGACCTCCTTCTTCCGCACGCTGCCGACCGGCGTGCAGGAGGCGGCAATGGTCGACGGGGCCTCCCACACCCGCACCTTCTTCCAGATCATGCTGCCGATGGCCAAGCCGGGACTCGTCAGCATCGGGATCTTCAACTTCCTCGGCCAGTGGAACCAGTACCTGCTTCCGCTGCTGCTCAACAACGAGGACGAGAAGAGCTACGTACTGCCCCAGGGGCTCGCCTCACTGGCCGTCTCGCAGGGCTACCGGGGCGACTGGGGCGCCCTCTTCGCGGGCCTGACGATCGCCATGCTTCCGGTGCTCGTCGTCTACGCCGTGTTCCAGCGACAGGTACAGGCAGGTCTGACCGCGGGAGCCATCAAGTGACCAGGTGGAGCAGGGTATTTCAGGTTGGCTACGAAAGTGGTCTAGGCCTGTCGAGGCGAATCGGGCCGTGAGTAGTGTCGGCGCCACGGAGCCGCGGGGTGCGGACTGGACGCGCTCAAGTCGACACCGATGTCGAAGGGTTGAATCAGCATGAGGAATCGAATAGTCGCCACCGGTGCGGCAACGCTCGCCATGGCTCTGGGACTTACCGCCTGCAGCGGTGACAGCGACAGCGGGGACAGCAAGACGATCAAGCTCGTCGCCGCCGACTACGGGGACAAGGCCTCCAACGCCTCCAAGGTGTACTGGAACGAGGTCAAGAAGGAATTCGAGCAGGCCAACAAGGGTTACAAGGTCGACGTCCAGGTCATCAACTGGAACGAGATCGACAAGTCCGTCAAGAACATGATCCAGGCGGGCAACGAGCCCGATCTGCTGCAGACCGGCGGCTATGCCGACAAGGTCGCCGACGACCTGCTGTACAAGGCGGACGAGGTCCTCTCGCGCGAGACCCGCGACAACCTCATCCCGTCCTTCGCCAAGGCCGGTGAGGTCGACGGCACCGAGTACGGCATCCCGTGGGTCTCCTCCAGCCGCGTGATGTTCTACAACAAGGCCGTCTTCAAGAAGGCCGGTGTCAAGACCCCGCCGAAGACGTGGGACGAACTCGCGGCCGCCGCAAAGAAGATCAAGGACAAGAAGGCCGCCGACACCCCTTACGCCCTGCCGCTCGGTCCCGAGGAGACCCAGGGCGAGTCGATGATGTGGGAGCTCGGCAACGGCGGCGGCTACACCGACGCCGACGGCAAGTACACCCTCGACAGCGCGAAGAACGTCGAGACCTTCGACTGGCTCAAGACCAACCTGGTCAAGCCCGGCCTGACCTACCCCAACCCGGCCTCCACCGACCGCAAGACCGCCTTCGCGGACTTCGCGGCGGGCAAGGTCGGCATGCTCAACGGCCACCCGAGCCTGATCCAGATGGCCAAGGACGGCAAGGTCGACTACGGCGTCGTGCCCATCCCCGGCAAGACGGGCCCGCTGAACAGCACCCTCGGCGTGGCCGACTGGATGATGGCGTTCAAGGACGGCGGCGCGGAGAAGGCGGGCGTGAAGAAGTTCCTGGACTTCACGTACTCCAAGAAGATGCTCAAGTTCGACGAGATGTACAACCTCATGCCGGTCACCAAGGACGCCCTGAAGCAGATGACCGACAGCGGCAAGCACAAGGACCTGGAGCCCTTCTTCCAGGTGCTGCCGAACGCCAAGTTCTACCCGCTGGGCGACACCTCCTGGGACGTCGTCTCGGCCGAGATGAAGAAGACCGGCGGCAAGGCCGTCTCCGACGACCCGAAGCAGGTCCTCGGCGACCTCCAGAAGAAGGCGGAGTCGGCGGCGGCCGACGCCAAGTAAGCGAGTAGGCAAGTAAGGGAGTCTTCGTGTCGCTCAAAGCCCCTTCGCCCCCGGCCGAGTCCGGCCGGGGGCGGGGCGGGCGCGCACCCAGGCCGGTGAGCCGCCGCAGCGGTCTGGCCCGGCTCGGTCCGCTGCCCTGGATAGCGCCCGTCATCCTGCTGATCCTCGCCGTGGTCGTCTGGCCCGTCGTCGAGCTGATCCGCACCTCGTTCCTCAACATCTCCATCTCCGGCAAGGTGCGTGGCAGCGCCGGGACCGACAAGTTCAAGAAGCTCTTCGAGGAGAGCGACTTCGGGGCCGTCCTGACCTGGACGGTGGTGTGGACGGTCGTCGTCGTCACCGTGACGATGCTGCTCTCGCTGGCCCTGGCCCAGCTGTTCAACCAGAAGTTCCCCGGCCGCCGCTACGTCCGCTGGGCGCTCATCGCCCCCTGGGCCGCATCCGTCCTGATGACCGCCATCGGCTTCAAGTGGATGCTCAACCAGACCGCGGGCGTCCTCAACACGCTGATGCTGGACCTCGGGCTCATCGACAGCTCCAAGGACTGGCTCGGCAAGGCGGAGACCGCCTGGCCGTGGATGATGGGCGTGGCCGTCTTCGTGTCGCTCCCCTTCACCACGTACACGCTCCTGGCCGGACTGCAGACCATCCCGCAGGACGTCTACGAAGCCTCGCGCATCGACGGCGCGAGCCCCTGGCAGACCTACCGGCACATCACGCTGCCGATGCTGCGGCCCGCCTTCCTCGTCGGCGTGGTCATCAACCTCATCAACGTCTTCAACTCCTTCCCGATCATCTGGGCCATGACCCAGGGCGGTCCGGGCTACGACACCTCCACGTCGATGGTGTTCATGTACAAGCTGAAGGAGACCGACATCGGTGAGTCCGCGGCCATGTCGGTCGTCAACTTCCTGATGGTCGTGGTGCTCGTGCTGATCTTCCTGAAGGTCAGCCGGTGGAACGAGGAGGACTGATGGCCACCGCGACGGCGACCCGCCCCGCGCCCCGGAAGGACGACGGGCCGAGGAAGAAGGCCAAACGCACCTTCCGGCCCCAAACCCTGGTCATCACGGCCTGCGCGTGGCTCCTGGCCGCGATCTTCCTCGCGCCGTACCTGGAGATGATCGTCACCGCGCTCCGCCCCAAGGAGGAGCTGCGGGACCGCACGTACCTGCCCAAGGACCTGGAGTGGGCCAACTTCATCGACGTCTGGAAGGAGTCGGAGCTCGGCCAGAACCTCCAGGTGACGCTGCTCGTCGCGGGCGGCGCCACCCTGCTGGTCCTGCTCGTCTCGCTGCCCGCCGCGTACTACACGGCCCGCATGCGGTTCCGCGGCCGCAAGCTCTTCCTGCTCCTCGTCCTTGTCACCCAGATGTTCCAGCCCACGGCGCTCCTGGTCGGCCTGTACCGCGAGTTCCACGAGCTGGACATGCTCAACTCGGTCTGGACGCTGATCCTCACCAACGCGGCGTTCAACCTCGCCTTCGCGGTGTGGATCCTGACGGCCTACATCAGCTCGATCCCGCCGGAGCTGGAGGAGGCCGCCATGGTGGACGGCACCAGCCGCTTCGGTGCCATGATCAAGGTGACGCTGCCGCTCGCGCTGCCGGGCGTCGTGACGGCCGTGATCTTCACCTTCATCACGTCCTGGAACGAGTTCGTGATGGGCCTGACCCTCACCACCCA
Source organism: Streptomyces sp. NPDC004732 (assembly GCF_040609235.1). Classification (NCBI taxonomy): domain Bacteria; kingdom Bacillati; phylum Actinomycetota; class Actinomycetes; order Kitasatosporales; family Streptomycetaceae; genus Streptomyces; species Streptomyces sp. NPDC004732. Next base: position 686,937 of record NZ_JBEXJR010000001.1, on the reverse strand, counting down.
GCCGGACAAGCAGCCGCTGACGGTCGGCATCAACAACTTCATCGGCAACTACACGGTGCAGTGGAACTACCTCTTCGCCGCGTCCGTGGTCGCGATCGTGCCGGTCATCGTGCTGTTCGCGTTCATCGAGCGGCATGTGGTGTCGGGGCTCACGGCGGGCTCCGTCAAGTAGACATACGTATGCCCTGCCCTCTCGCATGAGAGGTGCAGGGCATACGTGTGTGTCAGGCCAGGGGCTCGGCGTCGAGGCGCACGACCACCGCGGGACCGGCCCGGAACGCCGGGCTCTCCGCGTCGGCCTCGACCATGTGCGGCGTGACGTCGTGCGCGTCGAGCGCCTCCTGCGACGCCCACCGCTCGATGAGGACGAAGCGGTCGGGCTCGCCGCTCACCTGGTGCAGGTCGTACTGCAGGCAGCCGTCCTCGGCGCGCACGAGCGGCGCGATGCGCTCGTAGGCGGCGGTCTGCTCCTTGCCGCGGCCCGGCTGCGTGGTGATCTGGATGACGAGCTGAATCGGTTGGGACATGGTGGAACTCACTCCGTACTGGTGTCGTGAACTGGTGGTGTTTCGTCGGGCGCCGGGGCCCCGGGTCACTTGTGGATGCGCAGCACCCGGCCCACCTCCCGCACCTGGCCGAGGCTCCGCAGCTCGTCCAGCGCGCCGTGCAGCGCGTGTTCGGGCGCGGGGAACGTGATGAACACGATGCGGGCCTGCGATTCCGAGCCGTGCTGGTCCACCGTGCGGATGGACACGCCGTGCCGGGCGAACACCCCCGTCACCTCGGACAGGACGCCCGGCGCCTCGTCGACGTCGGCGCGGACGTAGTAGGAGTGCACCAGGTCACGGGTCGGCCGCAGGACCGCGGGCGGGCCCACCGGGACGCGGCGGTGCGTGCCGCGCACCAGCTGGTCCGCCGCACCCGTGACGTCACCGAGGATCGCGGAGGCCGACGGGCGCGGGCCCGCGCCGTGCCCGTAGAACATGAGCTCACCGGCGGCGGAGGTGGTGAGGAACACCGCGTTGAAGCTGTCCCGGACGCTGGCCAGGGGGTGGTCGCGCTCGATCAGGGCGGGGAAGACCTGGGCGCCCACCGCGCCGCCGTCGGCGAAGCGTTCGGCCACGGCGAGGAGCTTGATGTCGAACCCGAACCGGTCGGCAAGCTCGAAGTCCTCCCGGTCGAGGCCGACGATGCCCTCCCTGCTGACGTCGTCCGCGACGACCGACCTGTTGAAGGCGAGCGAGGCGAGAATGGCGACCTTGGACGCCGCGTCGGCGCCCTCGACGTCGGCGCTCGCGTCGGGCTCCGCGTACCCCAGCTCCTGGGCCCGCGCCAGCGCCTCGTCGAACCCGAGGCCGTCGACCGTCATCCGCGTCAGCATGTAGTTGGTGGTGCCGTTGACGATGCCGACCACCCGCGTCACGTCCTCGGCGAGCAAGGACTCCCGCAGGGGGCGCAGGATGGGGACGGCGGCCACCGCGGCCGCCTCGAAGAAGAGGTCGACGCCCGCCCGGTGGGCCGCGGCGAACAGCTCGGGGCCCGCGCTCGCCATGAGCTCCTTGTTCGCGGTCACCACCGGCTTTCCGGCGTCCAGGGCAGCCGTCACCAGCTCGCCCGCCGCCGACGTGCCGCCGATCAGCTCCACCACGAGGTCGACGTCGTCGGCCTTCACCACGTCGTGCGCGTCCGTGGTGAACAGCTCCGCGTCCAGGGCCGGGGGCCGCGGCTTGCGCGGATCGCGGACCGCGACGCGTACGAGCTCCAGGGACAGACCCGTGACGGACTCGATCGCGGCGCGCCGCGCCACGAGCAGCCCGGCGAAGTCCGCCCCGACCGTGCCGCAGCCGAGCAGCCCGATCCTGACCCGGTGCGTCATGCCGGTACCCCCCGGGCGGGCTCGCGGTACGGCTGGTGCGTGCCGAAGCTGCGCCGGTGGTAGACCAGCGGGGCCCTGCTCGCCGCGGCCTCCGCCGCGTCGACGCGGCCGAGGACGATGACGTGGTCGCCGCCGTCCGCGAAGTCGGCCACGGTCGAGGCGATCCACGCCGACGCCCGGGAGATGCGCGGGAGGCCGTGCTCGATGCTCCAGGACGTCCCGCGGAACTTGTCGGTCCCGCCCTTGGCGGCGAACGACATCGCCAGGTCGTCCTGGTCGGCGCCGAGCACGTTGAGCCCGAAGCGGCCGGACTCGCGGATGACCTCAAGGGTGCGCGAGCGCCGGTCCAGGCTGACCAGGATCATCGGCGGGGAGACCGAGAGCGAGGAGAAGGCGCTGACGGTCGCCCCGCACGGCGCGCCGTTGTGGGCGAGACCCGTCACGATCGAGACGGGCGTGGCCACGCAGGCCATGACGTCCTTGAACGTGTCCTGGAGGGTGGACGCGATGGTCTCAGAGGTTTTCATGGGTGCCTGTTCCGTTCGGGGAGCTCATCGGCGACTCGTCGACGAACCACGTGTCGAGGAGCTTCGGGTACGCGTCGGAGGCGAACACGTCGGCCAGCGCGGCATCGACGGCACGGACGAACTCCGGGTCGTCCTTGCGCATCATGAATCCGTAGCTCTCCGCACCGAGCCGCACGTCGAGCAGGGTGACGCCGTCCGGCGTCCGGTCGCCGCGCAGCAGGGTCCGCAGGATCACCTCGTCCGCCACCATCGCGTCGATGCGCGGGTCGTCGAGGAAGGCGTCCAAGGCCGCCCCGATGGACGGCACACCGGCGAAGGTGCAGGCGAACCCCGGATCCGGTGCGCTTTCGAGCGCGGCCTGACTCGTCGAGCCCTGGATGCCGACCACGCGCCGCGGGCCAGCCGTCCCCGCCGTCCCCGCCGTCGCGCCGGGCTTCACGGCGATGCGGTGCGAGGTCCGGAAGATCGGCGTGCTGAACGCGCAGCGCCCCAGCCGTGCCTCGGTGATGGTCGTCGACCCGCATTCGATGTCGATGCGGCCCTCGGCGAGGAGGCCTTCGCGTGTGCTGGAGGTGACCTCGACGGCTTCGAGGGACGGGGGTGGCCGCGTACCGTCGAAGACCTTGGCGAGCACGAGGCGGGCCAGGTCCACGGAGTAGCCGATGGGCTCGAAGGCCGCCGTGCCCGCCGTGGCGTGGGAGAACGGGGGAGTGTTCCGCTGGAACCCCACGCGGAGGGTTTCGCGGGCCAGTGCGCTACTCGACAACGGCGGCCGCCTCGGGAACGCCGGCCCGGGGGCCGAGCGGGCGCAGGCCCGTGCGGTACTGCGCGGCCAGCTCCCGGTATTCGGCGGCCGTCTCGTCGAGCACCGCCACATCGCTGTCGCTCAGCGTCATCAGTACGGTCGCGGGGTTGCCCGCGATGAGGCTCCGGGCCGGGTAGACGGGCCCCGCGCTCAGCACCACGCCCGCGGAGACGCGCGAACTCGCCCCGACCGAGACGCCGTTCAGGAGCACCGCACCGATGCCGACGACCGATCCCGCGCCGACCGAGCAGCCGTGCAGCACCGCGCTGTGGGCGACCGTCACATCACGCCCGATGATCAGCGGCTGCCCGGGATCGGAGTGCAGCATCGCGTGGTCCTGGACGTTCGAGCCGCGGCCGATGCGCACACCGCCCTTGTCCCCGCGGATCGTCACGCCGGGCCACAGGCTGACGCCCTCCTCGATCTCGACGTCCCCGATCACCACGACGTCGTCGAACGCGTAGACGCCGGGGTGGATGCGCGGCTCGATGCCCTGGAAGCTGTACGTCTTCACGGGTCAGGCTCCGTTCTGCAGAAGCGGCGAGAGGCGGGCGAGGCTCGCGAGGACCTCGTCCTTGGAAAGCCCGAAGTCGACGAGGCAGGCCACCTCGTCCACGCCCATGTCGTGGAAGCCCTCAAGGGTCGCGCGGGCCTGCTTCGCGTCGCCGATGAGCGAGCTCGACGTGACGTACCGCTGGAAGACCATCTCCAGGAAGTCCGCCCGGTCCCGGTCCAGGGTCCGCAGCGTCTCGGACTTGTCGCGCGACTCGCTCTGGCCGGAGGTCTCGTGCTGCGTGACGAAGGAGCTCAGGTACTCGATCATGGCGGGCCTGACCGTCTCCACGGCCTCGTCCATGTCGGCGCCCACATAGGTGTGCAGCATCAGCGACACGACACCGGTGTCGGGGTCGAGGCCCGCCCCGGACCGCGCCTCGCGGTAGATGTCGATGCGCTTCTTCAGCTCGGGAGGGCCGAAGTTGATGAGGGCGGACAGGACGTTGAAGCCGTTCTCTCCCGCGAACCGCCACGCGTCCTCGCTCTTGGACGAGGTCAGCCAGACCGGCAGCTCCGGCTGCACGGGCCGCGGGAAGGTCAGGATGTCGTGGCTCTCGCCCAGGGCGTCGGTGCGCTGGACGGTGTTGCCGCGCCACAGGTCCTGGAGCTGCTCGCGGGAGCGGTTGAGCACCTGCGCCCGGTCCTGGAACGCGTCGGGGTCGAGGACGAAGTCCCGCGCGTGCCAGCCGGGTGCCACCGCGAGGTCCACGCGCCCGCCGGACAGGTTGTCCACGAGCGCCCATTCCTCGGCGGCGCGCAGGACGTTGTGGAGGGGGAGGTTGATGCTGCCCGCCCGGATCCGCACGTTCTCGGTGATCATCGCGAGGGCGGCGCCGAGGACGGCCGGGTTGGGGTAGGCGCCGCCCGCGTCGGTGAAGTGCCGCTCCGGAGTCCAGACGGCGCCGAACCCGGCACCGTCGACGTAGCGGGAGACTTCGAGCAGGAGCTCGTAGGGGTCGCTGTCGCCGCTCAGCCCCGAGAAGAAGATGACGCCGAGGTCGGGGAGGGAGGAGGGAGCGGGGGCCGGGGCCTTGAGTTTCGCTTTCAGGCTCGCCAGCTGTCCGGCTTCGAGGAAGGAACTGTCAGACACGGGCGGGCTCCTGGAGCAGCAGGGACTTGATGACGTTCGTGGTGGCCGAGACCGAGCTGTTCTCGTAGAAGTCCCGCACGGAGAAGTCCAGTTCGAACGTCTCGCGGAGCTTGTTGATCAGCTGGATGGCCATGAGGGAGTTGCCGCCGAGCTCGAAGAACTCGCGCTCGTGGTCCGCGGCCGAGGCCGAGCCGGGGCCGCCGATGAAGCTCTCGAAGATCTTCGCGACGATCGCGCGGATCTCTTCGGTGGGGCCGTCGAGGTCGTCGGACCCCGCGTCCGGAGCAGTAGATGCCGTGGCCGCAGGGACAGCCGGTACAGGTGCGGACACCGGCGCGGCCGCCGGGACGTCCGCGCCGTCGTCCGAGCCGAACCCGAGCGTCGGCTCCACCCAGTGGACGTGCCGTTCGAACGCGTACGTGGGCAGGGACACCATGCGTGCGGCGGTCGCGTACTCCTCGACGGGCACCTCGGGGTCGGCGGCCCAGCCGAGCGCGACGGCGTCCGCGAAGGCCTCCTCCTCGTGCTCCAACTCGCCCAGGGTCTGCGCGAGTTCGGGTGTCAGCTCGGCCTCCGACGCGAGGTTGGCCCGCACCAGGTTGCTCATCGACCGGCCGGAGCCGATCTCGATGAACCTGCGCACGCCCGCCTCGCGCAGCGTCTCCATCGACTCGGCGAAGTCGACCGTGCGCAGCAGGTGGTCAGCCCAGTAGTGCGGGCTCCTGGCCTCGTACTCCGTGAGGACGCGGCCGGTGATGTTCGAGACCAGCGCGATGCGCGGCGCCCGGAACTCCACGGTGTGCAGGAACGTGCGGAACTCCTCCGCGGCGCCCCGCATGAGCGGCGAGTGGAAGGCGTGCGACGTCGCGAGGCGCTGGTGCCGCACCCCGGCGTCCGCAGCCCGCGCCACCGCCTCCCCGACGGCCTCGTGGGTGCCGGACAGCACGAACTGCGCGGGGGAGTTGGTCGCGGCGACCACCAGGTCCCCGCCGTCCAGCAGGTCCGTGAACGCGTCGAGGCGGTCCACCGCGAGCATCGAGCCGGTCGGGCAACTGCCCATGAGCCGCGCCCGCGTGGCGACGAGCGCCGCCGCGGAACGCAGGTCGAAGACGCCCGCGACCGTCGCCGCGACGATCTCGCCCAGGCTGTGCCCGAGGACGTAGCGGGGCCGTACGCCCGCATCGACGAGCGCGGTCGCAAGCGCGTACTCGACGGCGAACAGGAGCGGCTGCGCCACCGAGGTGTCGATGCCGTCGACCGGCCCTTCGGGGCCGAGGTAGGTGCGCACGTCGAAGTCCGTGTGTTCGTTCACGGCGTCGACGGCCTCGGCGAGACGGCGGGCGAAGTGCTCGTTCTTCGTGGCGAGCGCGGCGCCCATCGCCTGACGCTGGGTGCCCTGGCCCGCGAAGACGAACGCGATGTCGTTCGTGCCCGCCTCGGCTCCCCGGTGGTAGCGCCCGGCCCGCAGCCGGGTGACGGCCTCGGCCCGGTCGACGGCGGCCAGCGAGGCGCGGTAGGGGTGCAGGGTCCTGCCTTCGCGCAGCGTGTGCGCGTACGCGGCGAGGGAGGCGTCCGGGTCCGCGGCGAGGCGGTCCGCGAGCGCGGCGGCCTGGCCCCGCAGGGCGTCCTCGGAGCGTGCGGAGAAGGTGAGGATGCTCGGCCCCGCGTCGGCCGCGTCGGCCGTGTCGTCGGGGGTCTTCTCGGCGGGCGTCGGCGCGAAGCTCTTGAGGATGACGTGGCCGTTCGTACCGCCCATGCCGAAGGCGCTCACAGCGGCCCAGTTCTCGGCGTCGCGGTCGAGCGACAGGCCTTCGGTGGTGACGAAGTAGCGTGAGTCGTCCAGTTCGAGGGCGGGGTTGACCTCGTCGACGTTCACCGTCGGCGGCACGTAGCCGTGCTTCAGGACCAGGGCGGTCTTGATCAGGCCGATGATGCCCGCGGCGATGTTGAGGTGCCCGAAGTTGCCCTTGAGCGAGCCGATGCCGCAGGGGTCGCCGTCGAGGCCGTACGCCTGCTTGATCGCCTCGATCTCGATGGGGTCGCCGAGCGCGGTCCCCGTGCCGTGCGCCTCGATGTAGGTGATGTCCGTCTGCTTGGCGCCCGAGATCTGCAGGGCATCGCTCAACACGTCGACCTGGCCGGACACGCTGGGAGCGGTGAAACTCACCTTCTCCGCGCCGTCGTTGTTCACCGCGGACGCGGCGATCACGGCGTGCACCTCGTCGCCGTCGGCCACCGCGTCGCGCAGCCGCTTCAGGAGGACGAGCCCGATGCCGTTGGTGAAGACCGTGCCGTTGGCGCCGGAGCCGAACGGGCGGCAGACGCCGTCCGGCGAGAGCACGCCGCCCACCTGGTACCGGTATCCGGCGTGCTGCGGCAGCCGCACGTGCACGGCGCCCGCGACGGCCGCGTCGCACTCGTTCAGGAGCAGGCTCTGCACGGCGGAGTGGACGGCCACCAGACCGGTGGAGCACGCGGTCTGGACGTTGACGCTGGGGCCGCGCAGATTCAGCTTGTACGAGGTCCGCGTCGCGAGGAAGTCCTTGTCGTTGCCGTGCCTGATGACCATCTCGCCGAGCGACTCGACCAGATCGCGGCGGCGCAGGGCGCCGAAGAGGTAGGTGCTCATCCCCGAACCGGCGAAGACGCCGATGCGCTGCTGGGTGCGGTGCGGGTCGATGTTGGCGCGCTCCAGGAGCGACACCGACGACTCGAGCATCAGGCGCTGCTGGACATCGAGGATGTCCGCCTCGCGCGGGGAGTAGCCGAAGTACGTGGAGTCGAACTCGGCGACGCCGTCGAGGACCCCGGCCCGCTTCACGTAGTCCGCGCGCGACCGCCGCCCCTGAGGCACACCGGCCGCGGCGACCTCCTCGTCCGTGAGGTCCCGGACGGCGCTCTCGCCGTCCACCAGCTTTCGCCAGAACTCGTCGACGTCGTCGGCCTGCGGCAGGCGGCACTCCATCGACACGATGGCGATCAGCTCGTCGTCACTTTCCATGTTCATCCTTGGTCGGGTGCGGGGAGGGGGGTGGGTTGCCAGGACAGGCCCTAGCGGCGACGGGCGCGCCGGGTCGAGAGCACGCGGCCGCGCGCGGCACGGCCTGAGGCCGACGAGGCGCCCGGCGCGGGGTCGCGGGGCGCCTGCGTCACGGAGGTGAGGAAGCGCCGCTGCGCGTTGAAGGACGCGTGCTCGAAGAGGCGTACGAGGGGGAAGCGGACGCCGAACTCGCGCTGGAGCTCGGCGTGGAGCACCACGATGGTCAGCGAAGTCCCTCCCACGTCGAAGAAGTTGGCCTCGCGGTCGGTCAGGGACCCTGCCCCGCCGCCCGCCACGTCGAGCCAGATGCGTTCGAGCCGCTCGGCCACCGGGCGACCCGTCTCCGCCGCGGCCGCAGTCCGCTCGGCCTCGGCGCGCCGGGCCCGCTCCTCGACGTGGACCCGGGCTACCTCGGCGAGCGCCTTGCGGTCGGCCTTGCCGTTGGGGAGCTTCGGCAGCTCGGGCAGGAAGAGGAAGGCGGACGGGAGCATGACGCTCAGCAGGCGGCCGCCCACGTAGTCGCGCAGCTCCCGTTCGGCCGTCGCGTCGCCCTCCACGACCGCGATGATGACCTTGGTGAAGCGGTCCTCCTGGGCGCAGACGAAGACGTCGCGGACGCTGCTGTGGGACTGGATCGCGGAGCGGACCTCCTGCAGTTCGATCCGGACGCCCGCGATCTTGATCTGGTCGTCCGCCCGGCCGAGGATCTCCAGGCCGCCGTCAGGACTGCGGCGTCCGAGGTCGCCCGTCGGGTACGCGACGACGCGCTCCTCGCCGATGGCGACCTCGACGAAAGGCGAGACCATCCGGCCGTCGACCAGATAGCCGTGCGAGGGATGGTCGGCCGCGATGTGGATCTCACCGGAGGTGCCGTCCGGGCACAACTTCCGGTTCTCGTCCAGGACATGTGACCGCGAATGGGGAAGGCTCCGGCCCACTGGCTGGATTCCTGCGGCCGGATTCCGGGGGACGCGGTAGAAGTGCTGGGCCAGCGTCGTCTCGGTGGGCCCGTAGAGGTTCACGACCTGGCAGTCGGGAAAGAGCTCCTGCCACGCGCCGACAAGGGCGCCGTCCAGCGGTTCGCCCGCGAAGAAGGAGAGGCGGACGCCGGATATCGGCTCGCTCGGCGCGGCGCCGGACAGCCACACCTTGGCGAGCGAGGGCACGAGATGGAAACCCGTGATCTCGTTGCTCCGCAGGAATTCGAGGACTCCGTCGGCGTCGAGGTGCCGCTCGTCGGGAACGCACAGTGTGGCCCCGGAAAGCAGGGGCGTCAGGGCGTCCCGGAACCAGACGTCGAAGGAGAGATTGGTGAGGTGCGCGAACCGGTCGTGCGGGCCGATGCCGAATTCGTCCGACTGCCACTCCAGGAACCGGGACAGGCCGGTGTGGCTGCCGACGATCGCCTTGGGCTGCCCGGTGGATCCCGAAGTGAAGGCGATATAGGCGTAGTCCTCGTTGTCGAGGACCGCGGCCGCGGCGCCGCCCTCGCCCGGCACGGCGGGCCGCAGAGCGATCCGGTGACCGTCCGCGCAGTCGACGGTCGCCCGCGCCGGGCCGCAACCCAGCATCGTCTCGCGCCGCACCTCCGGCAGCGCTTCGTCCACGAGCATGACGATCGCCCCGGACATCCACACGCCGAGGACGGCCACGACCGCCGACGCGCCGCGGCTGCCGAGAATGCCGACGACGTCACCGCCGCCGACGCCCTGCGCCCGCAGGCCGACCGCCACCTTCTGGGCGCGTGAAAGCAGCTCGGAATACGACATCGAATCGGTGGGGGAAGTGATTGCGGTCGCGTCGGAGAATTTCTCGCACGCCCGCTTCAAAAGGGTGTCGACCGCCTGCACGGATAACTCTCCATGGGGGTGGGAATTTGGCACGAAACGGAAGAGGAAAGGCTCTCCGTGGCATCTGGCGCCGATGCTTCCAGCCGAAATCGATCACCGTCAAGCGGCAAATATCTGCCGCCAGGAGGCACAACCGGCAAATATTTGCCGGTTGTTGGACGGGGCCCGCTGCCACGCCCGCGCATCGATGAACCCGCAGGCACAGGTGCCGGAGATCACACTGTGTACTCCTTGAGTGACGGTAGTATGCGGGCTGAGCCGCGATGATCTTGTGCTGGCGGGCCGGTTTCCTATTTCGTGCCCATGTATGACGCAACTGAGAGGTAATTCCAGGTGGTGCACCACACCGCGAGGCTCCCGGACTTGTTGCGTGCCTGGCGGGTCACCGCGGGAAAGAAATTGCAGCGCGGCAAGCCGCTGCCCCAGAAAGAAGTCGCCGAGCGCATGGAAGTGAGCGAGCGCTGGTACCGCAATCTGGAGAGCGATGCCGGTGTACCCCTCACCCCCGACGCACTGACGCGGCTCGCCGCCGCGCTTGCGCTCGGTCCCGACGAGCGCCTGGCCCTGTACGGAAACGTGCACGCGCACGCCGACCCGGCCACGACCGGCGTCGGCCCCGGCCCCGGCGACGGCACGGAACCCCGGTGCGCGCTCGCCGAACTGCTCGCCACCCAGGAGCAGTTCCCCGCCTACCTGGTCGACCAGTCCTGGGACGTCCTCGACCACACGGGGACCATGGCCACCTGGTTCCCCTGGGTCCTCGAACCCGGCGCCAATCTCCTGCGCTGGGTCCTCACCTCCGCGCAGGCACGCGAGCAACTCACCGAGTGGCCCGCGCACGCCGCCGTCTATCTGGCCCAGCTACGCTTCGCCCTGGTGACGAGCCGGGGCGAGGGCCCGCTGGCCGCGCTCCTCGACGAAGTGCTCGACGACCACGAGTGCCGGAGCCTGTGGGGCCAGGATCTCAACGTCATCGCCTACCGGCAGGGGCACCGCTTCAGGCTGCGCCTGCCGCACGTATCGGCGGAAGAGATCACCGTCACCTCACAGGTACTGCTTCCCGCGTACCGTCAGGAGATCCGTTACGTACTGCTGCTGCCGTCGGAGACCTCGGCGCGGCAGGACGGAACCCGAATACAGCCCCCATCCCAACCTCGGGCCCAAGCCCTGTGATTTCCAGGAGGACGCGATCGTGAGCCGGCAGGTGGGACCAGCAGTGGTGGACGGCGATTCCGGGCAGCAGAACAAGATCGGTGGCCGCGTGCTCGCCGCCGCCTCCGTCACGGTGGTGCTCTGGGCGTCGTCGTTCATCTCGATCCGCAGCTCGGGCGAGCACTTCGGACCGGGCGCGCTCGCCTTCGGCAGGCTGGCGGTGGCGTCCCTCGTCCTGGTCGCCATCCTGCTGGTCAGGCGCGGAGGGCTGCCGCCCCGCGAGGCATGGCTGGGCATCGGCGCCTCGGGAGCCCTGTGGTTCGGTGCCTACATGGTCGCGCTGAACTGGGGCGAGCGGGAAGTGGACGCCGGTACGGCCTCCATGATCGTCAACGTCGGGCCGATCCTGATGGCGCTCCTCGGCGGCTGGCTGCTCAAGGAGGGCTTTCCGCCCAAGCTGATGGCGGGCATGGCGGTGTCCTTCGCCGGAGCCGTGGTCGTCGGGTTCGCCACGTCCGGCGGGAGCGGCTCCTCCCTCCTCGGCGTGCTGCTGTGCCTGGTCGCCGCCGTGGTCTACGCGGTCGGCGTGGTGCTGCAGAAGCCGACGCTGAAGCACGCCACACCCCTCCAGGTGACGACGTTCGGTGCGCTCACCGGCGCCGTGGTGTGCTCGCCGTTCGCCGGACAGTTCGTGTCGGAGGTGGGCAGGGCCCCGGCGTCGGCGACGGCTCAGGTGGTGTACCTGGGGGTGTTCCCGACCGCCCTCGCGTTCAGTACTTGGGCCTATGCGATCTCCCGCAGCACCGCCGGAAAGATGGGTTCGACCACATACGCGGTGCCGGTGATCGTCATCCTCATGTCGTGGCTGTTCCTCGGCGAGGTCCCCGGCTGGCTCGCGCTCCTCGGCGGTCTGCTCTGCTTGTCCGGCGTCGCGGTGTCACGCATGAGGGGGAAGGTGCGGGAGCAGGCCCCCGTGGACCCGGTGGCGGGGCCCGTCACCACGGAGGCCGACGCGTCGGCGAAGTCCGCTCGGTAGAGGTCCCAGTTTCCCTCAACGACTTGACTGCGGCAGCTCCTTCAGCGGAGTTTGGAGTTCACAACTTGTACATGGCCCGGTACCCGTTTCAGAGACCGGCGTCACGGGGGGCCACGGGCCGCCCGAATGAGGGCAAAGGGTGAGAGTCAATGGAGACTCCGGGGTCGCAGTCGTCTCTGCACCGGGCCAATCTCGAGCGGGTCGTACGCGCCGTGCGCCTCGCCGGGTCGCTCACGCAGGCGGAGATCGCGAGGACGACGGGCCTGTCGGCCGCGACGGTCTCCAACATCGTCCGGGAGCTCAAGGACGGCGGGACGGTCGAGGTCACGCCCACCTCGGCGGGCGGCAGGCGGGCCCGCAGCGTCTCCCTGAGCGGTGACGCGGGCATCGTCATCGGCGTCGACTTCGGCCACACGCACCTGCGCGTGGCGATCGGCAACCTTGCCCACCAGGTGCTCGCCGAGGAGTCCGAGCCGCTGGATGTGGACGCGTCCGCCGCGCAGGGCTTCGACCGGGCGGAGCAGCTGGTCAGCAGGCTGATCGCGGCCACCGGAGTGGACCGTACGAAGATCGCCGGAGTCGGGCTCGGCGTGCCGGGCCCCATCGACGTGGAGTCCGGCACCCTCGGCTCCACCTCGATCCTGCCGGGCTGGACCGGCACCAAGCCCGCCGAGGAGCTGGGCGGCCGCCTCGGGGTGCCCGTGCACGTCGACAACGACGCCAACCTGGGCGCGCTCGGCGAGCTGGTCTGGGGCAGCGGCCGGGGCGTCAAGGACCTCGCGTACATCAAGGTCGCCAGCGGTGTCGGCGCGGGCCTCGTGATCAGCGGGCGGATCTACCGCGGCCCCGGCGGCACCGCGGGGGAGATCGGGCACATCACGCTCGACGAGTCGGGCCCGGTCTGCCGCTGCGGCAACCGCGGCTGCCTGGAGACCTTCACCGCCGCCCGTTATGTCCTGCCGCTGCTCACCTCCAGTCACGGCACCGACCTGACCATGGAGCGCGTGGTCGGCCTCGCGCGCGAGGGGGACCCGGGGTGCCGGCGCGTGATCGCCGACGTCGGGCGGCACATCGGCAGCGGCGTCGCGAATCTCTGCAACCTCCTCAACCCCTCCCGTGTCGTGCTCGGCGGCGACCTCGCGGAGGCCGGGGAGCTGGTGCTCGGGCCGATCAGGGAGTCGGTCGGGCGGTATGCGATCCCGAGCGCCGCGCGTCAACTGTCCGTGCTGCCCGGGGCACTTGGCGGGCGCGCCGAAGTGCTCGGCGCACTGGCCCTCGCACTGAGCGAGATGGGCGATTCGACCCTTTTGGACGGAACGATGACTGCGAGCGCACCTGCCTTCACTTAGATAACGCATGGCACCGTTGTCATCTCGTTAAGGATTTACTCCTTGACGCTGGTGTGGCGGCCGAGTTGACTTCGAGCCACCTCGGCCGCAACGACGCGGCCTCGTCAGGGAGGCACCCCACCATGAACGCATTGACGCGTCGCGTCGTCATAGGCACGGCCGCGGTTTCGATGGCACTCGCCATGACCGCTTGTGGCAAGGCAGGCGACGACGACGACAAGGGCAGCGGCGACAACAAGACCATCGGTCTGCTGCTCCCCGAGAACAAGACCACGCGCTACGAGACCTTCGACCGCCCCTTCATGGAGGCGAAGATCAAGGACCTCTGCTCGGACTGCAAGGTCAAGTACAACAACGCGGCCCAGGACATCGAGACCCAGAAGAAGCAGTTCGACGCCCTCGTCACCCAGGGCGTCAAGGTCATCATCCTGGACGCGGTCGACTTCAAGTCGACCAAGTCGTGGGTCAAGCAGGCCGACAAGCAGGGCGTGAAGGTCGTCGCGTACGACCGCCTCGCCGAGGGCCCGCTCGCCGCCTACGTCTCGTACGACAACGAGAAGATCGGCCGCCTGCAGGGCGGTGCGATGGTCAAGGCGCTCGGCTCGGACGCCAAGAACGCCAACGTCGTCATGATCAACGGCTCTCCGACCGACCCGAACGCCCCCTTCTTCAAGAAGGGCGCCCACTCGGTGCTCGACAAGAAGGTCAAGAAGATCGCGTACGAGCAGGACATCCCGGACTGGTCGCCGGACGAGGCGAACCGCAAGATGGCCTCCGCGATCGACAAGCTCGGCAAGGACGGCATCCAGGGCGTCTACGCGGCCAACGACGGCATGGCGGGCGGCGTGATCACCGCCCTCAAGCAGCGCGGCATCAAGGTCCCGGTCGGCGGCCAGGACGCCGAGCTCGCGGGCATCCAGCGCATGCTGAGCGGCGACCAGGACTACACGATCTACAAGCAGATCAAGCCGGAGGCCGAGACCACCGCCGAGATCGCCGTCCGCCTGCTGCAGGGCAAGGACATCGACGCGATCACCGACCGCAAGGTCGACTCGCTGAGCGGCGACTTCAAGGGCATCCCGGCCAAGCTCTACGACGCGCAGGCGATCACCAAGGACGAGGTCGCGGACACGATCGTCAAGGACAAGGTCTACAAGGTCAGCGAGATCTGCACCGCCCAGTACAAGAAGGCGTGCGACGCCGCGGGTATCAAGTAGCTCCCGCTTGCGGTAAATCCGTCTCTACGAGACGAGGCCCGCGGACCCGCGAGAGCGCTCCCCGGCCCCCGTACGGGACGGCTTCCAGTACCGGCCCGGTGCCCGCCCCATCACACCGCCCCGCAAACGGGGGGCGGGCACCGGACCTGCCCTTGCTGCACCACCATTCCCCGCCGGTCAGGCGGCGAAGGAGATGATTCACGTGTCCGCTACGCCCGTGCTGGCGTTGCGCGGGGTCTCCAAGCGGTTCGGCGCCGTCCAGGCGCTCACGGACGTAGACCTCGAGATCCACACCGGTGAGGTGGTCGCCCTGGTCGGCGACAACGGCGCCGGCAAGTCCACTCTCGTCAAGACGATCTCGGGCGTTCACCCGATCGACGACGGGACCATCGAGTGGGAGGGCAAGGGGGTCCGCATCGGACGCCCGCACGACGCCCAGAACCTCGGCGTGGCCACCGTCTACCAGGACCTGGCGCTCTGCGACAACCTCGACGTCGTGGCCAACCTGTTCCTCGGCAGCGAGCTGAAGACGGCCTCCGTCCTCGACGAGATCAAGATGGAGAAGCGGGCCAAGCAGCTCCTCGACACCCTCTCCATCCGCATCCCCAGCGTCCGCATCCCGGTCGCGGCGCTCTCCGGCGGCCAGCGCCAGGTCGTCGCCATCGCCCGTGCGCTGGTCGGCGACCCCAAGGTCGTCATCCTCGACGAGCCGACCGCGGCCCTCGGCGTCGAGCAGACCGCCCAGGTCCTCGACCTGGTCGAGCGGCTGCGCGAGCGCGGCCACGGAGTCATCCTCATCAGCCACAACATGGCCGATGTGAAGGCCGTCGCCGACCGGGTCGCGGTGCTGCGGCTCGGCCGCAACAACGGCACCTTCAGCGTCGCCGACACCACCAACGAAGAGATCATCGCCGCCATCACCGGCGCCACGGACAACGCCGTGACCCGCCGCAGGGCGCGCACGGCCACGGCGACGAAGGAGGACGCAAAGTGAGCGACCTCGCCAAGACCCCCAAGGCCCCTTCCGACGCGCCGCCCGAGGCCCAGCCCTCGGCCGCGCCGGTCGCCGCGGTCGACCCCCGCCTGCTCGTCCGCGAGGAGGGCCTGGCCGGTTACTGGACCGAGTTCAAGCGGAAGATGCGCGGCGGTGAGCTCGGTTCGCTGCCCGTCGTCGTCGGTCTGATCGCCATCGCGATCATCTTCCAGATGAAGAACGAGCACTTCCTGGACGCGAGCAGCCTCGCGAACATCGCCGTCTTCACTTCCGGCCTCGGCATCATGGCCGTCGGCATCGTCTTCGTCCTGCTGCTCGGCGAGATCGACCTCTCGGTCGGCTCGGTGGCGGGCATGGGCGCGGCGGTGTGGGCCGTGCTGAGCGTCACACACGAGCTGAACGACTGGCTGTCGGTCTTCATCGCCATCGCGTCCGGCCTGGTCATCGGCTGCCTCCACGGCTTCTTTTTCGCCAAGATCGGCGTGCCCGCCTTCGTGGTCACCCTCGCGGGCTTCCTCGGCTGGAGCGGTCTGCAGATCTGGCTGATGGGCGGCGAGGGCAGCATCAACACGCCCGAGGGCAGCGTCGTCGAGGACCTGACCGGGCACTTCTTCGCGGAGAAGGGTGCCGCCTACGGCCTCGCGGCCGTCGCGATCATCGCGTACGCGGGCTCCCTGCTCCTCGACAGCAAGCGCCGCAAGGCCGCCGACCTCCCGTCGCGGCCGGTCAGTGAGATCGTCCTGCGCACGGTCGTCGTGGCCGTCCTGGCGGGCGGCGCGGCGTACGAGCTGAACGAGCCGCAAGGCGCCCGCGGCCTCCCGCTGGCCCTGGTGCTCTTCCTGGCCGTCCTGGTGATCGCGGACTTCGTGGCCCGGCGCACCACCTTCGGCCGCCAGGTCTTCGCGGTCGGCGGCAACGCGGAGGCCGCGCGGCGCGCGGGCATCAACGTCGACCGGATCCGGATCATCGTCTTCGGCATCTCCGGCATGCTCGCCGCCTTCGGCGGCCTCTTCATCGCCAGCCTCTCGGGCGGCGCCACGAAGAGCCTGGGCGGCGGCAACACACTGATGATGGTGATCGCGGCGGCGGTCATCGGCGGCACGAGCCTCTTCGGCGGCCGCGGCAAGGTGTGGTCCGCGCTGCTCGGCATGCTGGTGATCCAGTCGATCCAGCAGGGCCTGAACATGCTCGGCATGGCGAGCGAGATCCAGTTCATGATCACCGGAGCGGTCCTCCTGGCCGCGGTGGTGATCGACTCCGTCTCGCGCCGCACCCAGAAGTCCGCAGGTCGAGCCTGAGCCAGTCACCCCAGACGCACCGCCACGGGAACGTTTGCCCCGTGGCGGTGCGTCTGTTCGTGTGACCGGGAAAACGCCTCCCGGACGCGTGCTTCAGTGGCGGAACATTAGACTCGACAGACCCGGCAACGCTCGAACAGCACATCTCAGCTCTACTGCAAGGAGGCACGGGTGCCGCTGCTGACCCGCATCACGGGACCGCGCGATCTGGACCGTCTCAGCCCGGAGGAGCTGAACCAGCTGGCCGGAGAGATCCGCAGCTTCCTCGTCGACGCTGTCGCCAAGACCGGCGGCCACCTCGGGCCGAACCTCGGCGTGGTCGAGCTCACCATCGCCCTGCACCGCGTCTTCGAGTCCCCGCAGGACAAGGTTCTCTTCGACACCGGTCACCAGAGCTACGTGCACAAGCTGCTCACCGGCCGCCAGGACTTCGGCAAGCTCCGCACCAAGGGCGGCCTCTCCGGCTACCCCTCGCGCGCCGAGTCCGACCACGACGTGATCGAGAACAGCCACGCCTCCACCGTCCTCGGCTGGGCCGACGGCCTGGCCAAGGCCAACGAGGTCCGCGGCAAGGACGACCACGTCGTCGCCGTCATCGGTGACGGCGCGCTCACCGGCGGCATGGCCTGGGAGGCGCTGAACAACATCGCGGCCGCCAAGGACCGCCCCCTGGTCATCGTCGTCAACGACAACGAGCGGTCCTACGCCCCCACGATCGGTGGCCTGGCCAACCATCTGGCCACGCTGCGGACCACCGACGGCTACGAGCGGTTCCTGGCCCGTGGGAAGGACTTCCTGGAGCGCACGCCCGTCGTGGGCAAGCCGCTCTACGAGACCCTGCACGGCGCCAAGAAGGGCCTGAAGGACTTCATCGCCCCGCAGGGCATGTTCGAGGACCTCGGCCTGAAGTACGTCGGCCCGATCGACGGCCACGACATCGAGGCCCTGGAGTCCGCCCTGCAGCGCGCCAAGCGCTTCGGCGGCCCGGTCATCGTGCACTGCCTCACCGAGAAGGGCCGCGGCTACCAGCCCGCCGAGCAGGACGAGGCCGACCACTTCCACGGCATCGGCCCGATCCACCCCGACACGGGCCTGCCCATCGCCGCCTCCGGCATGGACTGGACGTCCGTCTTCGGCGAGGAGATGGTCAAGCTCGGCCGGGAGCGCGCGGACATCGTCGCGATCACCGCCGCCATGCTGCAGCCCGTCGGCCTGAAGAAGTTCGCCGACGAATTCCCCGACCGGGTCTACGACGTGGGCATCGCCGAGCAGCACGCGGCCGTCTCCGCCGCGGGCCTGGCCAGCGGCGGCCTGCACCCCGTCTTCGCGGTGTACGCGACGTTCCTCAACCGCGCCTTCGACCAGCTCCTGATGGACGTGGCCCTGCACAAGTGCGGCGTCACCTTCGTCCTGGACCGGGCCGGTGTCACCGGCACGGACGGCGCCTCGCACAACGGCATGTGGGACATGTCGATCCTGCAGTGCGTGCCGACGCTGCGGATCGCCGCGCCGCGCGACGCCGACCAGGTCCGTCTCCAGCTGCGCGAGGCCGTCGAGGTCGACGACGCCCCGACCGTGGTGCGCTACTCCAAGGGCGCGGTCGGCCCGGCGGTCAAGGCCGTCGGCAAGGTCGGCGGCATGGACGTGCTGCGGAACGCGGGCACGAAGAAGCCGGACGTCCTGCTCGTCTCCGTCGGCGCGCTCGCGCCCATGTGCCTGGAGATCGCCGAGCTGCTGAACAAGCAGGGCATCACCACGACCGTGATCGACCCGCGCTGGGTCAAGCCGGTCGACGAGGCCATGGCGCCGCTCGCCGAGCAGCACCGCGTCGTCGTCACCGTCGAGGACAATTCCCGCGCGGGCGGTGTCGGGTCGGCGATCGCGCAGGCCCTGCGCGACGCGGGCGTCGATGTGCCGCTGCGCGACTTCGGCATCCCGCCGCGCTTCCTGGACCACGCCTCGCGCAAGGAGATCATGGCCGAGATCGGCCTGACCGCGCCGGACATCTCCCGTCAGGTGACGGGCCTGGTCGCCAAGCTCGACGGCAGGTACGAGCGGACCGCCGTGGGTTCGGTGGACTCCGTGGAGCCCGCCCGCGACTGACGTCAACACGCACCGCCGATGGGCCGGTCCCCCCACCCTGTACGGGTGGTGGAACCGGCCCATTCGCGTGAATGGGCCCGTCCCGGGGCTTACGGGGTACTCGGCCTCTCGATCATGTCGGGGACGACAAGCGTGGGAGGTACGCCCGTGAGCAGCACCCTCTTCAGGACGAAGAGCGTCGAGCAGTCCATCAAGGACACCGAGGAACCGGAGCACGCGCTCAAAAAGTCGCTGTCCGCCCTCGACCTCACGGTCTTCGGCGTCGGCGTCATCATCGGCACCGGCATCTTCGTGCTGACCGGAAAGATCGCCAAGGAGACGGCGGGGCCCTCGGTCGCCCTCGCCTTCGTCGTCGCCGGGCTCGTCTGCGCCCTCGCGGCGCTCTGTTACGCCGAGTTCGCCTCGACCGTGCCGGTCGCCGGATCCGCATACACCTTCTCGTACGCCTCACTCGGCGAATTCCCGGCCTGGATCATCGGCTGGGACCTCATCCTGGAGCTGGCGCTCGGCTGCGCGGTGGTCGCGGTCGGCTGGTCGGGCTATCTGCGCTCGCTCCTGGACACCGCCGGGATGCACCTGCCGCAGGCGCTGAGCGGCACGCACGAGGGACAGTTCGGCTTCGACCTGCTGGCCAGCGTCCTCGTGCTCGTCCTCACCGCCATCCTGGTCGCGGGGATGAAGCTCTCCTCGCGGGTCACCAACGTCATCGTCGCCGTCAAGGTCACCGTGGTGCTGCTGGTCATCATCGTCGGGGCCTTCCTCATCACGGGCGCCAACTACGACCCGTTCATCCCGCCGTCCGAGCCCGCCGAGGGCGGCGGCGGCATCACCGCGCCACTGGTGCAGCTGATGTTCGGCTTCACTCCCTCGCACTTCGGCGTGATGGGCATCTTCACCGCGGCGGCCGTCGTCTTCTTCGCGTTCATCGGCTTCGACATCGTCGCGACCGCCGCCGAGGAGACCCACAACCCGCAGCGCGACGTGCCCCGCGGCATCCTCGGCTCGCTGCTCATCTGCACGATCCTGTATGTCGCGGTCTCCGTCGTCGTCACCGGCATGCAGAAGTACACCGAGCTCTCCACGGACGCGCCGCTCGCGGACGCCTTCAAGGCCGTCGGGCACCCGTTCTGGTCGGGCGTGATCAGCTTCGGGGCAGCCGTCGGACTCACCTCCGTCTGCATGATCCTGCTGCTCGGCCAGACCCGGGTGTTCTTCGCGATGAGCCGCGACGGACTGCTGCCGCAGACGTTCTCCAAGGTCCACCCGCAGTTCGGCACCCCGTACCGCTCCACGATCCTGCTCGGCGTGATCGTGGCGGTCGTCGCGGGCTTCACCTCCATCGACGAGCTCGCCGAACTGGTCAACATCGGCACGCTGTTCGCCTTCGTCGTGGTCGCCCTCGGCGTCATCCTGCTCCGCAGGCAGCGCCCCGACCTGCCGCGCGCCTTCCGCACCCCGCTGGTGCCCTTCGTGCCGATCCTGTCGGTCCTCGCGTCGTTCTGGCTGATGCTGAACCTGCCCGCGGAGACCTGGCTGCGGTTCGGCGTCTGGATGGTGCTCGGCGTCGTCATCTACTTCGTGTACGGGCGCTCGCACAGCCGTCTGCATCAGCGCGACCCGCACGCCGACGACGCACGGTAGTCATCCGCTCTTCCATGAGCCTTCTTGTCCGGCCCCGTATGTCCCGATCCGATAGGGACTGCGGGGCCGGATAGCGTGCACCGTATGGTCGCGCCGCCCTCAGCATCACTACGCTCCGTACGCAACCTCCGGGTGCCGGGCCCGCGCAAGGAGTACGTCGCCGACCGGGGCGTCCGGAACCCCTACTGGGCCCGACTGCTCCCGCTGCTCGCCGCCCTGGCCTGCGTGACCCGGCTGCCCTCCCTGCGGTGGCCGCTGTGGAACCCCGACGAGGGGTATCTCGCCGTCCAGGCGCGGATGCTGGCGCACGGCGGTGAGCTCTACACCACGGTCGTCGACCGCAAGCCGCCGCTCGTCCCCTGGCTGTACGCGGGCACCTTCGCGCTCTTCGGCGACGGCTCGCTGCTGCCCCTGAAGGTGCTCGCGGCGGCCGCGCAGCTCCTGACGGCGGTGCTCCTCGTCTCGCTGGCCCGGCGCCGCTGGGGGGACGGGGCGGGGCGCACGGCCGGTGTGCTGTACCTCCTGATCTCCATCGGCCTCAACCCCGAGGACGCCCAGGCCGCCGCCTTCGAAGTCTTCATGCTGCCGTGCACGGCCGCCGCCATGTGGTGCGCCGACCGTCGCCGGTGGGGAGCGGCGGGCGCCGCGGTGGCCTGCGCGTTCCTCGCCAAGCAGACCGGGGGAGCGGTGCTGCTCCCGGTCGCCTGGCTGCTGTGGCGGGACGGGGCTCCCCGGCGGGACGCGGGGCGCCTGGCGGCCGGGCTCGGCGGGCCCGTCCTCGCCGCGGCCCTGCTGACGACGCCCACGGGCTTCGTGTTCTGGACGGTGACGGGATCGGGTGCCTACGCCTCCTTCACCGGCTCCGAACTCCACGTACTCGGCCGGGGACTGGTGAATGCGGCGGTCCTCGCCGCGGCCTGTGCGGGCATCGTCGCACCGGTCTTACGCGTCCTGCGCATCGCCCGTACCGGGGCCGCGGAGCTGTGGCTCTGGCTGGCCTCGTCGGTGGCCGCGGTACTGCTCGGATTCCACTTCTTCGGCCACTACTACCTGCAACTCATGCCGCCGCTGGCCCTGTTGGGGGTGGCGGCCCTGCAGATCCTGCCGCGCGAGCGGACGGTGCGGGCGATCGTCGTCTCCGGGTGCGGGTGCGCGGTGTTCCTGGCCTGGGGCCTGCTCGCGCCGCGCCCCGAACTGGCCCACGCCGCGCGGCTCGCGGAGACCGTGCGGGCCCGCACCGCCCCGGACGACCGGGTGCTGTTCTGGGGGATGCACCCGGAGGCGTACTGGCTCGCCGACCGCGCCCCCGCCAGCCGCTTCCTCACGGCCGGGCTGCTCACCAACTACAGCGGGGGTAGGAACGGGCCCCAGGTGGGGGAGAAGTACGCGGTCGAGGGTGCCTGGCCGGTCTTCCGCGAGGAGCTGCGCAGCCACCCGCCCGCGGTCGTCGTCGACGACTCGCGTGGCAAGCCGTTCGCACCGGAACGGGTCCCGTCCCTGCGGCGGATCCTCGCGGTCGGGTACGAGCCGGTGGCGCGGACGGAAGGGGCGGTGGTGTACGTACGGGTGCCGCGGGTGGTGCCCTAAGGGGCGCCGCAGCGGGTGCCTCAGGGCCGCTGCCAGGTGCGCGTGACGGTCGCGAGGGCAGCCACGACCGACCTGATGTCGCCGCGGCGCTCGCGGAGCCGGGGCTCGAACTCCAGGTGCAGGAAGGGCACGTCGTGCGCCGCGGCCGAGCGCCCCTGCATGTTGTCGAGGCCTTCGAGCGGACAGGACCTCACCCAGGCGCGGCACACGTCGTAGTCCCGCTTCCGCAGCGCGTCCGCGAGGCGGCGGCCCTCGGTGACGGCCTCCCTGCCCCGGCCCGTGGAGGCGACGACGTCGTGTCCTGGGGCCGCGTCGTCGGTCATGCCGTGCAACTGGATGCCGGGCAGGCCGCGGCGGACCAGCTCGTCGCAGACCGCGTGGAACACGGTGTCCCTGCGGTGCGCGACATCGGCCGAGTCCCCGCGCCCGGCGTCGCGGTGCGCCCCCGCGAGCACGAGGACGCCGCCGGGGGAGCGGCGCATCAGCTCGGTGCCGAGTCGTTCGGTGTCGCGGTCGGCCACCGGGTGCGGCACCTGCACGGACCAGCGGACCGGTCCTTCGAGGTCGATGTAGACGCGGCCCCAGCCGCGCGGGGCCGTGCCGTCGTCGGAGCGGTCGGCGATCTCCGCGAACCGCCGCCCGGCGGCGCGGTCGGTGACCGTGCGCACCGTGAGATCCACATCGGAAAGCCGCCGCTCGGCCTGAGAGCGCCGGTCGTCCAGGAGCAGCCCGATACCCGCGGCGACCGCACGCCGGTCGGCCCGCGAGGGGCGGCGGTACCCGCCGTCCGTGCCGAAACCGGCGGTGTACGCGCCGACGAGCTCCGTGAGGTTCCCGCGATCCCGCGCTCCCGCCCCGTCACCGGCAGCGTCGTCAGAAGAGCCCCCGCCACACTGCGCAAGGGTGAGGACGGCCATGCTGACCAGGAGAAACGTCCTGAATCCGCGCCTCCGAAGGCGGGGTGCCGGGCGATCGCGACGAGGGCTAAACGCACCGCCGACGCGATCTGGCTCACATTTCACTTACTTCGCACATCCCTCTCGGGGGTTGATGTGTCAGACCTTTCCGGAGTGCATCACTGTGTGCTCTGCTCCCCCCGCTCCACCCCTCGCACCACCCCTCGCACCACCCCTTGCTCCACCCCAGTTTTATCCCCCCGCGTCACTCCATGAGAGGAGCCCCCCTTGGCCGCTTCGCGCCAGAAGCGGCGGCAGAAGGTCCGCCGAAGGACCGACATGTCTCTGCTGGGCGGCATACGTCCCCCCATCGCCGTGCTGTCGGTCCTGCTCCTCGCCCTCGCGGCCGTCACGGCCCTCACTCTTGGACGGGCCGGACAAGAAGCCGTCCCCAAAGCGGTCAAGACGTCCCAGCAGCACTTCGCCGAGGACGGCGCCATCGCCCTGCGCGCCTCCATCGACGAATCCGTCACCGACCTGACCCGCAGCGCCGAACTCTTCAGCGCGGGTGACCCGGTGCCCGCCGACGCCGTCCTCGACAAGATCGGCAGCGTCTACCAGAAGTGGATGGGCACCGCCGTCGTCGAGATCTCCTCGGGCAAGCTCCTCGCCGCCCGCGGCGAGAACCTCCCGCTGACCGCCATCGACCGCGGCGGTCTCGCGGACAAGGACGGACTCGCCCCGCGCATGGTGCGCATGGAGAACGGCGAGACCCGACTGCTCTCCTTCGCCCTGCTCACCTGGAAGGGACAGCCCCAGCAGCTCCTCGTCGCATCGAGCAGCCTGCGCTTCCCCGGCATCAGCCTCGGCAAGGTCCGCGCCATCGCCGTCGTCGACGAGGGCGGCGACGTCCTCAGCACCGACGGCATCCCCGGACCCGAGCAGGTGGACACCGACCGCAAGCGCGCCGAGGTCAAGCAGGCCGACGGGCAGCTCAAGTCGTTCGCCGCCACCGCCGCCAAGAAGTCCCGCACCCACCCGCTCATGGCCAAGGAGCCCGGCTCGGGCGGCTTCGCCGGAGTCAGTGGCAGCCTCACCGGCGACCGCTACCTCGGCCAGCGCGCCGTCGCCGGATACGCCAACCTCGCGGGATCGGAGCCGGGCGAGTCCACCGCGGCCACCCGGCTCGGCCTCAGCGTCGTCGCGATGGTCCCGGTCGCCGAGAACCCGAAGGCGAAGAGCGACTCCGCCTTCGGCCTGTTCGCGGCGGGCGCCCTGCTGCTCATCGGCGGGCTCACCGTCTACCTCCTCGTACGCACCGTGCAGCGCCCGCTGATCCGGCTCTTCCTGGAGGGCCGCCGCCTCACCCGCGGCGACCTCGGCAGACCGGTCTCCGTGCCGCGCCACGGCGAGGCCGCCCGCATCGGCGCCGCCCTCGAACGCCTGCGCCGCCAGCTCACCGGCGAACCCGCGGCGCCGCAGGAGCGCAGGGCCCGCCGCGGCGGCCTCGGCTCCCGCACCCTCATCGCCGTCTGTGCGGTCCTGCTGCTCGCCTGGTCCGCGCCGCTCCTGCTGCTGCTCAACCGCGCCGGTGACTCCGTCGACGTACCGCAGCAGATGGTCAGCGACCAGCGCGAGCGCACCAACACCCTCACCGACCGCGTCCGCCGCGCCCTGAACGAGGGCCACGCCGACCTCACCTCGGTCGCCTCCCTCATCGGCGACCGCACCGAGGCCTCGGACATGGCCAAGGTCCTCGAAAGCACCCTGAACCAGCACTCCCGCTACAAGTCCCTGTACGTCCTCGACGCCGACGGCAAGGTCCTCGCCAAGGCGGGCGGCGACCCCCGCAGCCCGTCCGGCAAGGGGCCCTCCCGGGAGCTGATCCACGTCATCGACGAGGGCGGCAAGGAGCCGGTGATCATCGGCACCGCCGAGATGCAGGGCAGGCACGGCGCCGCCGTGGTGGGCGAGTTCCGCATCGAGTTCCTCAACTCGCTGCTCAAGCGCCCCGGCCTCGGCGAGGTCCGCGTCGTCGACACCAAGCACCGGGTGATCGGCGCCAACACCGGCTACCTCGAATTCGAGGACCTGCCCGGCGGCCGTCTCGAAGAGCTCGCGGCGAAGAGCGCCAAGAAGACGGGTCCCGACCAGAGCGTCACCCCCAGCGGGATCCTCTACCGCGACAGCGGCGACCTGCGGATCGCCGCGGCCGCCCCGTTCGACGGCGGCGGCGCGGCCCGCGCGCTCGGCTGGACCGTGGTCAGCTGGCAGCCCGTCTCCGGCCTCGCCATCCCCGAGTACACCTACCAGAACCGCACGGTCCTGGCCGGCATGCTCGGCATCACCGCGGCCGCCGCCTGCCTCGGCTGGCTGCACATCGTCGTCGTACGACCGCTGCGGCACCTCGCGGACCAGGCGGAGGCGCTCGCCGACGGCGACCGCCGCACCGTCCTCTATCCGCGCCACCACGACGAGGTCGGCGCGGTCACCCGCAGCCTCGAACTCATCAGGCAACAGCTGCCGACGGGCACGCAGCGCAAGCGGGACGGCGCCACGGCCGGGCTCGCCGGAAGGAACTGAACCGCCGTGCTCTTCCTCTTCACCGTTCTCGTGGTGTGCTGCGCCATCCTGCTGGTCGCCGGAGTCGTCGAACAGCGGCGGCACTTCGCCAACCTGGAGCACATCCCCAGCCGCGTGCTCGTCAACGGCATCCGCGGCAAGTCCTCCATCACCCGCCTGTGCGCGGGCGCGCTGCGCGGCGGCGGACTCAACACGGTCGCCAAGACCACCGGCACCGCCGCCCGCTTCATCCACCCCGACGCCACCGAGGAGCCCGTCTACCGAAAGTTCGGCATCGCCAACGTCGTCGAGCAGATCGGCATCGTGCGGCGTGCCGCCGCCTACGACCCGGACGCCCTGGTCATCGAGTGCATGGCCGTCATGCCCGCACTCCAGGAGATCAACCAGTCCAAGCTGATCCGCTCCACCATCGGCGTGCTCTGCAACGTCCGTGAGGACCACCTCGCCGAGATGGGCCCGACCCTCGACGACGTGGCGCGCTCGCTGTGCCGCTCCATGCCGGAGAACGGAATCTGCGTCACCGCCGAGAAGGATCGTTTCGACATCCTCCAGGAGGAGGCCGACGCCCGTAACTGCGAGCTGATCTACGCCGACCCCGAGACGGTGACCGACGACGAGCTGCGCGGCTTCAGCTGGTTCACCTTCAAGGAGAACGTGTCGATCGCGCTGAAGGTCGCCGAGCTCCTCGGCGTCGGCCGCGAGGTCGCCCTGCAGGGCATGTACGACGCCCCGCCGGACCCGGGTGTCCTCTCCGTCGAGCGGTACGCCACCGAGGACGGCAAGAAGCTCCGCTTCGCCAACGTCTTCGCGGCCAACGACCCCGAGTCGACGCTGATGAACATCAACCAGCTGCTCGACCTCGGCGCCATCAACCGCCCGCTCAACGTCGTCATCAACTGCCGCCCCGACCGCGTCGAGCGCAACGGCCAGATGGGCGAGATCATCCCCGATCTCCAGCCCGAGAAGGTCTTCGTCATCGGCCACCCCGCGAAGTCCGCCATCGACGCCATCCCCGCCGACTGGCGCTCCCGCGCCGTCGACCTCGGCGGCGACCGGCGCGACCCCGAGGAGTTCATGGGCCAGATGCTCGCGCAGCTCGGCCCCGACTCCTCGCTCGTCGCCATCGGCAACATCCACGGCCAGGGCGAGCTGCTCCTGGAGCGCCTCGCCGAACTGCCCGCCGACGAGAGCGAGGAGCCCGCACCGGCCGCCGCGCCCGCGGGCGACCCGGTCGAGACGATGCAGCTTTACGTGCCCCGCATCGACCCCTACCAGCACTACCCGCAGGCGTACGAGACGCGGTACACGGAGCCGCACCCCGTGCCCCAGGCCGCGTACGGCAGCCACGGGATGTACGAGGCGTACGCGCCGCAGCAGGCCCATGAGCCGTACGCGCCGCCGGAGCCGTACGTGCCCCAGGAACCGCAGCCCCAGCCCGAACCCCCGAGAACCCGCGGCCTGTTCGAGCCGCGGGTGCCGCCCGTACCGCACGCCGCAGACGACCCCCAGCAGTGGCACAGTCCAGGAGAGCCCCGTTGATTCCCTCCGTCCTCACCCCCGAGATCGCCGCGGTCGGCATCGCGCTCGGGCTGCTCTTCTCCCTGGTCTGCTATCTGACGACCAACCTCTCGCCCGGCGGCATGATCACGCCGGGCTGGCTCGCGCTCACCCTCGTCGAGGACCTGCAGCGCGCCGCGATGGTCGTGGGCGTCACCGTCCTCACCTACGTCTGCACGCTCCTCATGCAGCGGTTCATCATCCTCTACGGAAAGCGCCTGTTCGCTGCCGTCGTCCTCACCGGCGTGGTGCTCCAGGCCACCGTGATGATCGTGCTCTCGCTCGAGTTCCCGCTGATGTACAGCAACCAGACCCTCGGTTTCATCGTGCCGGGCCTGATCGCCTACCAGCTGGTGCGCCAGCCCAAGGGCCCCACCCTGCTCGCCACGGGCTCGGTGACGCTCATGGCCTACGTCGTCCTCACCGCCGGGATCCTCCTCGGCTTCATGCCGTCCGCCTGATTCCAGGAGCCATTCATGCCGCCCAAGAAGAAGCGTCCCGCCGTGCACGCGGCGACCGTGCTCGCCCTGCTCGCGGGCAGCGCCTATCTGACCGTGGAACTGCGCAAGGAGGAGGAGGCGAGGACGCCGAAGGTGCAGGCCGTCACCGACGCGCCGGGGCTGCACAACAGCACCGGGCAGGAGGGCGGGAAGCAGAAGTGGGAGCGCCTGAAGAACCCCGAGCGCTCCGTCCTGCGCACCGAGGGCGGCAAGGTCCTCGCCACCTTCACGGACGGCGCCCGCACCGCGACGCTGACCGGCCCCGGCCGCACCTTCACCGAGCCCACCCACACCAAGTCCCGGGTCGTGACCAACGACTGGGTGCGGCTGATGCCGGAGACCTGGCGGGCGGGCGCGGAGAAGGAGAAGTGGTTCAAGGACTGGTACAAGGAGTTCTCCGGCAGCGAGCAGGACGACATCTTCGCGATGGCGTTCCAGTACGTGGAGGGCGCACCGGCCAAGAAGGACGACGAGGGCATCGAGTACGCGGGCGACGCCAACTTCGGCCCGCTGAACCCGACCGGCAGCTCGGGCAACGACCTGCGCCTGGAGGAGTCCGACTTCTTCGACTACCTCGGCATCCCGTACACGTTCCGCGACGGCACCACCATCCAGCCGGAGGCGATACGGGCCCGCTCCATGGACTGCTCCGGATTCATCCGCACGGTCTTCGGCTACCGCGCCCGCTATCCGCTGATGTCCTCCGACAAGGCCGGTGACGGCCTGCCCCGCACCGCCAACGGCATGGCGCGCGGCAAGGTCGGTACGGACGTCATCAAGCTCAACGGCGTCACCGCGGCCGACCGCCCCAAGTCCATCGACGTGGTCCAGCCGGGCGACCTGGTCTTCTTCAAGCTCGACAACCGGACCAAGGACCGCCTCGACCACGTCGGCATCTTCCTCGGCCACGACGCCGACGGCCACAAGATCTTCATCTCCAGCCGCGAAGAGGTCAACGGCCCGACGATCGGCGACAAGGGCGGCACGTCGCGCCTCGACGGGAACGGCTACTACGCCTCCACGCTGCGCAGCGCGAAGCGGCTCTGAGGCACGTCCCCGACGGGGGTCAGGGGCGCACGGTCCGCGGACCGGCGCACTCGGCCCCCGTCTCGCCCACCCTGCGGCGCAGTTCACGGTCGGCCGTGACGACCAGACAGGGCCGCCCCGCCGCCTCCGCGGCCACTTCCACGATCCGGTCGTCGCCGCTGCCGGACGCGCTCTCCACGCGTACGCCGGGCACGGACTCCACACCGCGCGCGGCGCCCTCGACGACCAGGACGACCTCCAGCGGCCCCGGATGTCCCGGCAGGCCGTCCGTCGCGTACGGGACGAGAGAGTCCCGCAGCCGCTCGGCGGCCCCGCGGCGGTCCCGCCACCATCCGTCGGGCACGGACCCGACGACGTTCGCGGCATCCACGACGACGAGAGTTCTCATGCGGCAAACGTAAACTAATAGCCAGCACACCGAGAACGCCGAGAACGCTGAGAACGCCGTGCGTACGTGAACGTGGAAGGGTTGGCGCCGATTCATGCCGTCGAGGTCCACCAGCACCGGTGCCCCCGAGACCGCCCGCTGGCTGCTGCGCGGCCGTGACGGTCGGCTCACCGCCTACGCCCGCGCCGATGGCGGCCTCCTGCGCTGGACGGAGGCCGGGCCGGGCGGACCCGACTGGGAGGGCCCCGAGTTCTTCGAAGTGCCCGACCTGACCTACCTCACCCTCGCGCAGGGTGCCGACGGTTACGTGCACTTCCTGGGCCGCAGGGAGCGGCGGGACACCGCGGCCGAGCCGGGCAAGTCGGGCAGTCCGGTCGTCGACATCGTGCACTCGATCCAGTACCAGTCGGGCAGACCGCTCATGGACTGGCGCTCGCTCGGCAACCCGCACACCAAGCTCGTCGAGCGCGCCCCGCACCTGGGCGCGCCCGCCGCCGCGGTGGACGCCGCGGGCACCGTCCACGTCTTCGTGCGGGACGCGGTGGGCAGCGTACGGATGCGCCGCGAGGGCAAGGGCGGCAAATGGGAGGGGTGGAAGGACTTCAAGGTCCGCGACACCCTGGACGGCACGGTCGCGGTCGCCACGTCGACGGGCCGGGTCGAGGTCCTCGCCCCCGCGGGCAAGGCCACGCTGCGCTGGGCCCAGGAGAAGCAGGCCGGTGAACTGCAGCGCACGGACGACGTCCCGCTCGCCCCGGCCCCCGGCTCGGGCACGGCCCTGGAGACCGGCCCCGACCGCCTCACGTACTACGCGGCCGACGCGCTAGGCGACGGCGTCCTCGCCCACCGCCCGGCGAACGGCGGCCCGGCGCTGCCCCTCGGCGGCAGCCCCGGCACCGGACCCACGGCCGCCGTCCGCACGACCGTCGACGGCTATGACTGCACGGTCCTCGCGCACCGCACGAGCACGGGCCGCCCCGCACTCGCCGCGTTCCCCACGGAGGACGAGGGGGCGGGCCTGTGGTGGGCCGAGACCGGCGAACCGTGCCTGGGCTCACCGTCGTTGGCGCTCGACGCGCAGGGCCGCGTGGTCATGGCGGCGATCGGCCTGGACGGAACGTTGCGGCTCGCCCGCCAGAAGGCCGAGGCGGGGCTCGCGCTGGAGGCGTGGACGCGGGCCTGATCCGGCTCCGAGCGAAACGAAAGCGGGCCGTACGGGACATCTCCCGTACGGCCCGCCGACGTTGCTCCGCGCGTTACGCCGGGACGCTCGCCACGCCCTGCGCCAGGAACCGCTTCCCGTTCACCCGCTCGCTGATGCCCTCACGGTCCAGGTACGGCGTGATGCCGCCCAGGTGGAAGGGCCAGCCCGCGCCGGTGATCAGGCAGAGGTCGATGTCCTGGGCCTCGGCGACGACGCCCTCGTCGAGCATGAGCCCGATCTCCTGCGCCACGGCGTCCAGGACGCGGTCGCGGACCTGCTCCTCGGTCAGGACGGAGTCGCCCTGCTTCAGGAGCGCGGCGACCTCGGGGTCGAGCTCCGGCTTCCCGCTGTCGTACACGTAGAAGCCGCGCTTGCCCGCCTTAACGACGGCCGCGAGGTTCGGGGAGACCGTGAAGCGCTCGGGGAAGGCACGGTTCAGGGTCTCCGAGACGTGCAGACCGATGGCCGGGCCGACCAGCTCCAGGAGCACCAGCGGCGACATCGGCAGGCCGAGCGGCTCGACGCCCTTCTCGGCGACGGCGACCGGGGTGCCCTCGTCGATGACGTTCTGGATCTCGCCCATGAAGCGGGTGAGGATGCGGTTCACGACGAACGCCGGAGCGTCCTTGACCAGAACAGCGGTCTTCTTCAGCTTCTTGGCGACACCGAAGGCCGTGGCCAGCGACGCGTCGTCGGTCTGCTCGCCGCGCACGATCTCCAGGAGCGGCAGGATCGCGACCGGGTTGAAGAAGTGGAAGCCGACGACCCGCTCGGGGTGCTTCAGCTTCGACGCCATCTCGGAGACCGAGAGCGAGGAGGTGTTGGTGGCGAGGATGGCATGCGCCGGAGCGACGGCTTCCACCTCCGCGAACACCTGCTGCTTGACGCCGATCTCCTCGAAGACGGCCTCGATGATGAAGTCGGCGTCGGAGAAGCCCTCGGCCTTGTCCAGGACACCGGAGACCAGGCCCTTGAGGCGGTTCGCCTTGTCCTGGTTGACGCGGCCCTTGAGGAGGAGCTTGTCGATCTCCTCGTGGACGTAGCCGACGCCCTTGTCCACGCGCTCCTGGTCGATGTCGGTCAGGACGACCGGCACCTCGAGGCGGCGCAGGAAGAGCAGCGCGAGCTGCGAGGCCATCAGACCGGCGCCGACGACGCCGACCTTGGTGACCGGGCGCGCCAGGTTCTTGTCCGGGGCGCCCGCGGGGCGCTTGCCGCGCTTCTGCACGAGGTTGAACGAGTAGATGCCCGCGCGCAGTTCACCGCCCATGATGAGGTCGGCGAGCGCGACGTCCTCGGCGTCGAAGCCCTTCTGCAGGTCGCCGTCCTTGGCGGCCGCGATGATCTCCAGGGCGCGGTAGGCGGCCGGAGCGGCGCCGTGCACCTTGGAGTCGGCGATGGCACGGCCGCGCGCGACGGCGGCCTCCCAGCCCTCGCCGCGGTCGATCTCGGGGCGGACGACCTCGGTCTTGCCGTTGAGGACGGAGGCCGTCCAGATCAGCGACTGCTCAAGGAAGTCCGCGCCCTCGAAGAGCGCGTCGGCGATGCCGAGCTCGAAGACCTGCTTGCCCTTGAGCTGACGGTTCTGGTTCAGCGAGTTCTCGATGATGACCGAGACGGCCTTGTCGGCGCCGATCAGGTTCGGGAGCAGCGCGCAGCCGCCCCAGCCCGGGACCAGGCCGAGGAAGACCTCGGGGAGCGAGAACGCGGGCAGCGCCTTGGAGACGGTGCGGTAGGAGCAGTGCAGACCGACCTCGACGCCACCGCCCATCGCGGCACCGTTGTAGTACGCGAAGGTCGGCACGGCGAGCCCGGAGAGCCGCTTGAAGACTTCGTGGCCGCCCTTGCCGATGGCGAGCGCGTCCTCGTGGTGCTTCAGCAGCTCGACGCCCTTGAGGTCGGCGCCGACGGCGAAGATGAACGGCTTGCCGGTGATGCCGACACCGACGATTCCGCCCTCGGCCGCCTCCTTCTCGACCTGGGTGATCGCGGCGTCGAGGTTCGCCAGCGAGCCGGGGCCGAAGGTGGTCGGCTTGGTGTGGTCGAAGCCGTTGTCGAGGGTGATGAGCGCGAAGCGGCCCGCACCGTGCGGCAGGTCGAGGTGGCGTACGTGCGCCTGCGTGACGACCTCGTCCGGGAACAGCTCGGCGGCCCCCTTGAGGAGCTCAGCGGTGGTGGTGCTCACTTCTCGCCTCCGGCGTCCTTGTGGTTCGGGTTCTCCCAGATGACCGTCGCGCCCATGCCGAAGCCGACGCACATGGTCGTGAGGCCGTAGCGGACCTCGGGCTGCTCCTCGAACTGCCGCGCCAGCTGCGTCATCAGGCGTACGCCGGAGGAGGCGAGCGGGTGGCCGTACGCGATGGCGCCGCCGTACTGGTTGACGCGGGCGTCGTCGTCGGCGATGCCGTAGTGCTCCAGGAAGGCGAGCACCTGCACGGCGAAGGCCTCGTTGATCTCGAAGAGACCGATGTCGGAGATGGACAGGCCCGCCTGGGCGAGCGCCTTCTCCGTGGCCGGGATCGGGCCGTAGCCCATGACCTCGGGCTCGACACCCGCGAAGGAGTACGAGACCAGCCGCATCTTGACCGGCAGGCCGTTCTCCCGCGCGAACTCCTCGGAGGCGATGAGGGAGGCGGTGGCGCCGTCGTTGAGACCGGCGGCGTTGCCCGCGGTGACGCGTCCGTGCGTACGGAACGGCGTCTTCAGCCCGGCGAGGCTCTCCAGGGTGGTGCCCGGACGCATCGGCTCGTCGGCGGTGGCGAGGCCCCAGCCGGTCTCACCGGCCTCCTCGTTCGTCCGGCGTACGGAGATCGGCACCAGGTCGGCCTGGATCTTGCCGTCGGCGTACGCCTTGGCGGCCTTCTCCTGCGAGCGCACGGCGTATTCGTCGGCGCGCAGCTTGGTGATCGTGGGGTACCGGTCGTGCAGGTTCTCGGCGGTCATGCCCATGAACAGGGCGGACTCGTCGACGAGCTTCTCGCTCACGAACCGCGGGTTGGGGTCGACGCCCTCACCCATGGGGTGGCGGCCCATGTGCTCGACACCACCGGCGACGGCGATGTCGTACGCACCGAAGGCCACGCTGCCCGCGACGGACGTCACGGC
Source organism: Streptomyces sp. NPDC004732 (assembly GCF_040609235.1). Classification (NCBI taxonomy): domain Bacteria; kingdom Bacillati; phylum Actinomycetota; class Actinomycetes; order Kitasatosporales; family Streptomycetaceae; genus Streptomyces; species Streptomyces sp. NPDC004732. Next base: position 653,537 of record NZ_JBEXJR010000001.1, on the reverse strand, counting down.
GGTCAGGGCGCCGGCGCACATGCGGTCGATGGAGTAGCCGGGCACGGACTGCGGCAGCCCGGCGAGGATGCCGGCGGTGCGGCCGATCGTCAGACCCTGGTCGCCGATCTGCGTGGTCGCGGCGATGGCGACCTCGTCGATCTTGGCGGGGTCGAGGTCCGGGTTGCGGCGCAGCAGCTCCCGGATGGCCTTCACGACGAGGTCATCGGCACGGGTCTCGTGGTAGATGCCCTTCGGGCCCGCCTTGCCGAACGGGGTGCGGACGCCGTCCACGAAGACGACGTCCCTGACGGTACGAGGCACGATGGCTCTCCTCCAGGGTGCGGTGCGCCTGCGAGGCGCGCTTCCACAGCCCACCCTACTTGCCGGTAACTACGCGGCCAAGGCCCGCCGGGCCCCGCCTCACCGAGGCGAACGTCACACTCTCCACTCGGCCCCGTCCCCGGCCTCTTGCCCCGCACGCATCGGCCCCGCGGACCCTGGGGAGACAGCCCCCAACCCCACCTACCGGCCTGCCCCGCAGGCATAGGCCCCGCAGACATCGGCCCCGCGGACCCAGGTAGAACGCCACGGCCCCGGCACACGGCTACCCCCTACCCCGCCGCTGCGCGGCGGATCATCCCCACCCACCCACCCGTTTGCCCGGCACCGATCCGCGCGGTAGGGGCGGGCGGGACACCACCGCCCCCGGCGTGTGGCTTGCCCTTGTCCCGCCGCTCCGCGGCGGATCATCCCCACCCGCCCACCCGTTTGCCCGGCACGTACCAGCCCAGTAGGGGCAGCGGGATGCCTGTGGCCCCGGCGTGCGGCCGGCCCCCTGCCCCGCCGCTGTCCGGCGGCTCGCTCCCACCCACCCGTGCGCTCTCCGCGCATCGGCCCCGTAGGCGCGGGTAGGACGTCATCGCCCCGGCACATCTCGCCCCTGCCCGCCGCTCTGCGGTGGATTGCCCGCACGTATCCGCACCATGGGGACGGGTGACTGGGTGGGGTGTCCGGTTCGGTGCGGGGCGGGTTGGGTCACGGCGTCCCGCCTGCTCCTACGGCGCTGGGACGCGCGGGGTAAACGGGTGGGCGGGTGGGGGACGATCCGCCGCGGAGCGGCGGGCACAGAACGAAGCCGCGTACTGGCACCGAGACGTGCAACGACCCCACCCACTTCGCTCACCGTGCGGTGCGGGGTGAACGGGTGGGTGGGGATCATCCGCCGCGCAGCGGCGGGACAGGGGTGCGGTGTGTGGCCGCGCCGGGATGTGGCACCGTCCGCCCGTCACGTTCACCGTGCGGTGCGGGGCAAACGGGTGGGTGGGTGGGAGTGATCCGCCGCGGAGCGGCGGCGTAGGGCCAGGCTGGCTACCGGCCTCGGGACGTGGCACCGTCCGCCCGTCTCGTTCACCGTGCGGTGCGGTGCGGGGCGGTGCGGGGCCGCGGAGCGGCGGGGGAGTGGCGGCCTACCCGAGCCGACGGGGGCGGACGCGTGGGTGCGGTGGCGCCGGGGTGGGCAGGTGCGCATCCGCCTCGTTCGCCCGCGCCGGGGCGGAGTGAACGAGGCGGATGGGCGGGAGCAAGCGCAGCGGTGGGGCAGGGTGGCCGACCCGGGGGCGTCAGGCCAGGGCTGTTACCAGGACCGGTGTGACCTGTGTGATCTGCCAGGCCCGTGCCCCGTGCGCCGCCAGCGCCGCCGCCACCGACTCCTGGTCCACCTGAGCCGGAGGCTCCCAGCAGACGCGCCGGACCGTGTCCGGAGTGATCAGGTTCTCCTGCGGCATGTGCAGCCGCTCCGCCACCGCGGAGACCGCCGCCCGCGCCGCGGAGAGCCGCGCCGCGGCAGCGGGGTCCCGGTCCGCCCAGGACCGCGGCGGCGGCGGCCCGCTCACCGTCTGCCCGGGCTGGGGCAGCTCGGAGTCGGCCAACGCCTTCGCGCGGTCGACCGCGGCCTGCCACTGGTCCAGCTGGCGCCGCCCCATGCGGTGCCCGAAGCCCGTGAGCCCCGCGAGCGCGTGCACATTGGGCGGCAGCGCGAGCGCGGCCTCCACGATGGCCCCGTCGCTGAGCACCTTGCCGGGGGAGACGTCACGCCGCTGGGCGACCTTGTCGCGGGCGGTCCACAGTTCCCGTACGACCGCCATCTGACGGCGCCGCCGCACCTTGTGCATGCCGGACGTCCGGCGCCAGGGGTCCTTGCGGGGCGGCGCGGGCGGCGCGGACGCGATGGCGTCGAACTCCTCGCGGGCCCACTCCAGCTTGCCCTGCCGGTCGAGCTCCTTCTCCAGGGCGTCACGCAGGTCGACGAGGAGCTCGACGTCGAGCGCGGCATACCGCAGCCAGGGCTCGGGGAGCGGCCGCGTCGACCAGTCGACGGCGGAGTGACCCTTCTCCAGCACGTACCCGAGGACGCTCTCGACCATCGCGCCGAGGCCCACGCGCGGGAACCCGGCGAGGCGCCCCGCGAGCTCCGTGTCGAAGATCCGCGACGGCACCATGCCTATCTCCCGCAGGCACGGCAGATCCTGGGTGGCGGCGTGCAGGACCCACTCGGTGTCGCCGAGGGCCTCGCCGAGCGCGGAGAGGTCCGGGCAGGCGACGGGGTCGACGAGCGCGGTGCCCGCGCCCTCGCGGCGGAGCTGGACGAGGTAGGCCCGCTGTCCGTACCGGTAGCCGGACGCGCGCTCGGCGTCGACGGCGACGGGTCCCGTGCCCGCGGCGAAGGCGGCGACGGTCGCGGCGAGGGACTCCTCGTCGGCGATCACCGCCGGAATGCCGTCGCGGGGCTCCAGCAGCGGGGTCGGCGCCGTTTCGACGTCGTCCGGAGGAGCGCCTCCGGTGGTTCGCAGTGAGCTGTCTGCTGCGGTCTCTTGGGCGTCGGTCACCTGTCAAGGGTATCTGTGTATGGACAGCGCCCGTCGACGGAACGTTCCGTCGACGGGCGCGCGAGGGGTGTAAATCAGTCAGTGGATGATGCCGGTGCGCAGGGCGACCGCCACCATCCCGGCCCGGTCACCCGTGCCGAGCTTGCGCGCGATCCGGGCGAGGTGGCTCTTCACGGTCAGGGCGGACAGGCCCATCGAAACGCCGATGGCCTTGTTGGACTGGCCCTCCGCGACCAGGCGCAGCACTTCGACCTCACGGCCCGACAGCTCGCGGTAGCCGCCGGGGTGGCTCGGGGTGCCCGGAGGGCGGCGGTGCATGCGGGCGGCGGCCGAGCCGATGGGAGCCGCGCCGGGACGGGTGGGGAGTCCGACGTTCGTGCGAGTGCCGGTGACGACGTAGCCCTTGACGCCGCCCGCGAGGGCGTTGCGCACGGCACCGATGTCGTCGGCGGCGGAGAGGGCGAGGCCGTTGGGCCAGCCCGCGGCACGGGTTTCGGAGAGGAGCGTCAGGCCGGAGCCGTCGGGGAGGTGGACATCCGCGACGCAGATGTCCCGGGGGTTGCCGATGCGGGGACGAGCCTCCGCGATCGACGAGGCCTCGATGACGTCGCGTACACCGAGCGCCCACAGGTGGCGGGTGACGGTGGAACGGACGCGGGGGTCGGCCACGACGACCATGGCGGTCGGCTTGTTCGGGCGGTAGGCGACCAGGCTTGCGGGCTGCTCGAGGAGAACGGACACCAGGCCTCCTGGGGTGGGGGACGGGACCGGCTCGGGGATGAAGCCGGGACGAACCGTGCTTTCAAGGTCACAAACCTCTTCGGCACGGATCCCTGCCTCCTTTAGGAAATGATCACGATTTGGTGAGCAATAATTAGGGCAATTCAGACATGCGCTCGATCATCCGAAGATCAAACCGAACACGCCCACTTCCGAGTGACCCCCCAAAAGACGAACCCCGCGGCACGGGCCGCGGGGAATGGGTGTTCGGTTGTCCGTCGGTTCAGGTCCGTTGTCTCAAGTGCGTCGGGTCAAGTGCGTCGGGTCAAGGGGACAGTGGCCCCCGCCGTTGCGGCAGCGAGACCACGGACCCGTCGCCGGGCCCGGCGGGCGGCAGCCCTGCGATCTGGCAGAGCAGATCGCACCACGCCGCCAGATGCGCGCCCGTGTCCGGCACTCCGCCGCTGCCCTCCCGAGGGGTCCACGAGGCCCGGATCTCGATCTGCGACGCGGGCGGCCGCTCCGCGAGTCCCCCGAAGTAGTGCGATCCGGCGCGCGTCACCGTCCCGCTCGCCTCGCCCGCCGAGAGCCCCCGCGCGTGCAGCGCCCCGGTCAGCCACGACCAGCAGACCTCCGGCAGCAGCGGATCCGCCGCCATCTCCGGTTCGAGCTCCGCCCGTACGAGCGTGACCAGCCGGAAAGTGCCCTGCCACGCGTCGTGCCCGGCCGGATCGTGCAGCAGCACGAGCCGTCCGTCGGCGAGGTCCTCCTCGCCGTCCACGACCGCCGCCTCCAACGCGTACGCGTGCGGCGCAAGCCGCTGCGGCGGTCGCGTCGGATCGATCTCGATCTCCGGCCGCAGCCGTGCCCCCCGCAGCGCATCGACCGCCGCGCGGAAGGGCAACGGAGCCGAATCCGCCACCTTCCCCTCCGAACTCTCCATCTCGCCAGCGCCGTCCGACCGTTGTACCTGAGCCGCAGCCATGCGGGGAAGGTTAAGGGGAACGGCGCCTTCGCGCAGGGAGAGACACCCGTCAGGGGGTTCCGGGTCGACGTGCGAGACTTTCCGCGTGAGTGCCAATGACAGCCGTGGCCCCCTGGGCCGGCAGAACACAGCGACGTACGACTCCCCCTTCATGAAGGCGTGCAGGCGCGAGGCCGTGCCGCACACACCGGTCTGGTTCATGCGGCAGGCGGGGCGCTCACTTCCCGAGTACCGCAAGGTCCGCGAGGGCACGGCGATGCTGGAGTCCTGCATGCGCCCCGATCTCGTCACCGAGATCACGCTGCAGCCCGTGCGCCGCCACAACGTGGACGCCGCGATCTACTTCAGCGACATCGTCGTCCCGCTCAAGGCGATCGGCATCGACCTCGACATCAAGCCGGGCGTCGGCCCCGTCGTCGAGAAGCCGATCCGCTCGCGCGCCGACCTCGCGCAGCTGCGGGACCTCACGCCCGAGGACGTGCACTACGTCACCGAGGCGATGGGGATGCTGACGGCCGAGCTCGGCTCGACGCCCCTCATCGGCTTCGCCGGTGCGCCCTTCACCCTGGCGAGCTACCTCGTGGAGGGCGGCCCGAGCCGCAACCACGAGCACACCAAGGCGCTGATGTACGGCGACCCGCAGCTCTGGGCCGACCTGCTCGACCGCCTCGCGGAGATCACCGCCGCCTTCCTGAAGGTGCAGATCGAGGCGGGCGCGAGCGCCGTGCAGCTCTTCGACTCGTGGGTGGGCGCGCTGGCCCCCGCCGACTACCGCCGCTCGGTGATGCCCGCCTCCGCGAAGGCCTTCGACGCCGTCGCCTCGTACGGCGTGCCCCGCATCCACTTCGGCGTCGGCACGGGCGAGCTGCTCAATCTCATGGGCGAGGCGGGCGCCGACGTCGTGGGCGCCGACTGGCGGGTGCCGGTGGACGAGGCCGCGCGCCGCGTCGGGCCCGGCAAGGCGATCCAGGGCAACCTCGACCCGGCCGTCCTCTTCTCCACGACCGAGGCAGTCGAGCAGAAGACGGACGAGATCCTCGCCGCCGCGAGTGGCCTGGAGGGCCACATCTTCAACCTCGGGCACGGCGTCCTGCCCACCACGGACCCCGAGGCGCTGACCCGCCTCGTGGAGTACGTGCACACGCGTACGGCTGTCTGAACGGCCACCGATTGAACAGTGGACGTCTGAACGGCGAACGTCTGAAAGATGTCTGAAAAGGGTCCCTGTCCGATCGGGCAGGGACCCTTTTTCGGTCACCCGGACCGTGCTCTTCGCGTCAGGACCGGTCCGACCGCACCGCCGCCACCGCCTTGCGGGCCGCCACCAGGACCGGGTCCCACACCGGGGAGAACGGCGGCGCGTAGCCCAGATCGAGCGCCGTCATCTGCTCCACCGTCATCTGCGCCGTGAGCGCGACAGCCGCCACGTCGACGCGCTTGCCCGCGCCCTCGCGCCCGACGATCTGCACGCCGAGGAGCCGCCCGGTGCGCCGCTCGGCGATCATCTTCACCTTCATCGGCGCGGCCCCCGGGTAGTAACCGGCCCGGCTCGTCGACTCGATGGTCACCGTCACGAAGCGGAATCCGGCGGCGAGCGCGTCCTTCTCGCGCAGGCCGGTGCGGGCGATCTCCAGGTCGCAGACCTTGCTGACGGCCGTGCCGACGACACCGGGGAACGTCGCGTAGCCCCCGCCCGCGTTGGAGCCGATGACCTGCCCGTGCTTGTTGGCGTGCGTGCCGAGCGCGATGTGGCGCTCGCGCCCCGACACGAGGTCGTGGACCTCCACGCAGTCCCCGCCCGACCAGATGACCCCGCCCGCTTCGGTCCCGCGCACCCGCATCGCCAGGTCGGTGAGGAGTCCGCCGTGTTCGCCGAGCGGCAGGCCCGCCTCCCGGGCGAGCGCCGTCTCGGGACGTACGCCGATCCCGAGCACCACCACGTCCGCCGGGTACTCGTCGTCCTCCGTGGCCACCGCCCTGGCCCGGCCGTCGGCGGTCGTGAGGATCTTGGTGACCTCGGCGTCGTTCACCATCGTGATGCCCATGCCCGTCATCGCGTCGTGCACCAGGCGGCCCATGTCCGGGTCGAGCGTCGACATGGGCTCCTTGCCGCGGTTGACGACCGTCACCTCGTAGCCGCGGTTGACGAGCGCCTCTGCCATCTCGACGCCGATGTAGCCCGCGCCGATGACCACCGCGCGGCGCCCGGCCGTCCGGGCCAGCGTGTCGAGCAGGGCCTGGCCGTCGCCGAGGGTCTGCACGCCGTGCACACCGGGGGCGTCGATGCCGGGCAGCGCCGGGCGCAGCGGGCGCGCGCCGGTGGCGATGACGAGCTTGTCGTACGACGTCCAGTACTCCTCGCCCGCCTCCAGGTCCCGGGCCAGGACCCGGCGGCCCGGGACGTCGAGCCGCACCACCTCCGTGCGCATCCGCAGATCGATCGCCCGCTCCCGGTGCTCCTCGGGCGTCCGCGCGATCAGATCGTCCCGCTCCCCGACGTCGCCGCCCACCCAGTAGGGGATGCCGCAGGCGGAGTACGAGGTGAAGTGGCCGCGCTCGAACGCGACGATCTCCAGCTCGTCGGGGCCCTTGAGCCTGCGCGCCTGCGACGCGGCGGACATGCCCGCCGCGTCGCCCCCGACGATGACCAGGCGCTCTCGTGTGCTGCTCGTGCTGCTCGTGCTGCTCATGCTCATGCGGACACGCTACGGCGAGACGTACGGACGGATTCAGTCGTCGTCCTCCTCGCGGGCGGGGAGCGGGGCAGCGGGGGCAGCGGGGGACGAAGGGGTCGGGGACGGGGCCGGGCGGCGCGACAGCCTCGGGCGGACGACGCGCAGCCACAGCGCGAACAGCAGCGCGGCCACCGCGGCGAACGGCAGCACCGCGGCGAGGACCACCGCGACCCAGCGCAGCGCCGTGACGAACGCGTCCCAGCCGCCCGCGAGCGCGTCGCCGAACGACGGGTCGTCGTCCTCCGCGGCCGCCTTCGTCCCGCTCTCCGTGAGCGAGAGCGTGATCGTCGCCATGCTCGTCCGGTCCTTCAGCGACGCCTGCTGCGCGAGCAGCGCCTCCAGGTCCGCCTGACGCGTGCTCAACTCGCCTTCCAGGGCGACCACATCACTCAGTTTCGTCGCCCTGTCCATCAGTTCCCGGACCCGGGCCACGCTCGCCCGCTGCGACGTGACGCGGCTCTCCACGTCGACCACCTGGTCGGTGACGTCCTGCGCCTTCGCGTCCCGGCTGATGAGCTTCCCCGTGCCTTCGAGAGCGGTGAGCACGTCCTCGTACTTGTCCTGCGGCACCCGCAGGACGACGTGGGAGCGCTCGCGCCCCTTGCTGTCGCGCGAGGTGTTCTCGTTCCCCACCAGGCCACCGGCGTCCTCGGCCGCCTCGCGGGCCTCGGCAAGCGCCGAGGGCACGTCCTTGACGCGGACGGTGAGCTTCGCGGTGCGGATGATGTGGGTGCCGGTCAGGTCGGGCGTCTTGCGCTTCCCCGAGCTGCTTTCGGTGTCCCCGGGCGCGTCGGGCCTGCTGCCTTCCGCACCCTTCCCGTCCCCTTCCGCCTGGATCCCTGCGGCCTTGCCGCCCCCGTCGGAGTCGCTGCCGGTGTCCCCGGCGCCCGTGCATCCGGTGAGCGCGAGCGCGACCGCCAGCAGAAGGCCCGCGAGGACCTGGAACGTGCGGTGGGTGGACTTGCTGGACGCGCGCATCGGCGTACCCCCCGGGGACGTGGGAACTGATGCTCCTTCGACGGCGGAGAGGGGCCGAACGATGGTTGCCGACCGGTCCCGATGCGGTCACGGTCGGGACTCGCCGGTCTGAGAGAGTGGAGGCATGCGCGAAACGGACACGGGTACGGGGAACGGCCACCGCACGGGGAACGGCCACGCCGTCGTCATCGGGGGCGGGATCGCCGGACTTGCCGCCGCGCACCGCCTGCTCTCGGCCGACCCCGGTCGCTGGGTCACCGTCCTGGAGGCCTCCGGCCGCATCGGCGGCAAACTGCACGCCGCCGAGATCGCCGGGGTCCGCGTCGACCTCGGCGCCGAGTCGATGCTCGCCCGCCGCCCCGAGGCCGTCGCCCTCGCCCGCGAGGTGGGCCTCGCCGACCGGCTGCAGCCGCCCGCCACCGCGACCGCCGCGATCTGGACCCGCGGCGCCCTGCGCCCCATGCCCAAGGGCCACGTCATGGGCGTGCCCGGCGACGCGTCCGCGCTGGCGGGAGTCCTCTCCGAAGAGGGCCTGCGCCGCATCGGACGGGACGGCGAACTGCCGCCCACCGAGGTCGGCGACGACGTCGCGGTCGGCAGCTACGTCGCCGCGCGCCTGGGCCGGGAAGTCGTCGACCGCCTCGTGGAGCCCCTGCTCGGCGGGGTGTACGCAGGCGACGCGTACCGCATCTCGATGCGCTCGGCCGTCCCCCAGCTCTTCGAGGCGGCCCGCACCCACACCTCCCTCACGGCGGGCGTCCGCGAGATCCAGGCGCGCGCCGCGAAGAACCAGCAGACCGGGCCCGTCTTCATGGGCATCGACGGGGGCATCGGCCAACTGCCGCTCGCCGTCGCCGCATCGGTGCGCGCACGGGGCGCCGAGATCCGCACCGACACCCCCGTCACCGGACTGCGCCGCACGCCCCACGGCTGGCACGTCGTGACCCCGGACGGGACCCACGAAGCCGATGCCGTCGTCCTCGCGCTCCCCGCGCCCGCCGCCGCCGGTCTCCTGGCCGCCGAGTCGCCCGCGGCCGCCGCCGAACTGCGCACCGTCGAGTACGCCTCCATGGCCCTGATGACCCTCGTGTACCGCCGCGGCGAAACCGACCTCCCCGAAGGCAGCGGTTTCCTCGTCCCGCCCGTCGACGGGCACACGATCAAGGCGTCCACCTTCGCCAGCCGCAAATGGGGCTGGATCGACCGGCAGGACCCGGACCTGCTGGTCCTGCGCACCTCCGTCGGAAGGTACGGCGAGGCGAAGATCCTGGAGCGGGACGACACCGAGCTCGTCGACCTCTCCCGGCACGACCTGCGCGAGGCCACCGGCCTGACCGCCGAGCCCGTCGCCACCCGCGTCACCCGCTGGGACGACGGCCTCCCGCAGTACCCGGTGGGCCACCACGCGCGCGTGGCCCGCGTCCGCGCCCATGTCGCCGCCCTGCCCGGCCTCGCGGTCTGCGGGGCCGCGTACGACGGCGTGGGCATCCCCGCCTGCATCGCGAGCGCCAACGCCGCCGTCGACGGGCTGGCCGGTGACCCGGTCGGTGTGCAGGAGCTCACCCGCAACCCGGTGCAGAGTCTGCACGGCGGCGGAGGAGAATAGCCGCATGAGTGACGACGCCCCCGCCAAGACGCCCAACGCGGGCAAGAAGGCCAAGGACCTCAACGAGGTCATCCGCTACACGCTGTGGTCCGTCTTCAAGCTGCGTGACGTGCTGCCCGAGAACCGCGCGGGCTACGCCGAAGAGGTCCAGGACCTGTTCGACCAGCTCGCGGCCAAGGACATCACCGTCCGCGGCACCTACGACGTCTCCGGCCTGCGCGCCGACGCCGACGTCATGATCTGGTGGCACGCCGAGACCGCCGACGAGCTGCAGGAGGCCTACAACCTCTTCCGCCGCACCAAGCTCGGCCGCTCCCTGGAGCCGGTCTGGTCGAACATGGCGCTGCACCGTCCCGCCGAGTTCAACAAGTCGCACATCCCGGCCTTCCTGGCCGACGAGACGCCGCGCAACTACATCAGCGTCTACCCCTTCGTGCGCTCCTACGACTGGTACCTGCTGCCCGACGAGGACCGTCGCCGCATGCTCAAGGACCACGGCATGATGGCCCGCGGCTACCCCGACGTGCGCGCCAACACGGTCGCCTCGTTCTCCCTCGGTGACTACGAGTGGCTGCTCGCCTTCGAGGCCGACGAGCTGTACCGCATCGTCGACCTCATGCGTCACCTGCGCGCCTCCGAGGCCCGCATGCACGTACGCGAAGAGGTCCCGTTCTACACCGGCCGCCGCAAGTCGGTGGCCGAGCTGGTGGCGGGTCTCGCCTAGTTAATTTGGTTGCCGCGCTCGTCCGGTGCGGGTTTCATCGAGAGGTCGAAGCCAAGGACAGAGAGATGGTGAATGTATGCCCAGGGCCCTGCGGAACAGCTCGGAGTCATCCCCTTCCGCAACGCTCAGGAGTCATCCTCACCATGTCCCGCAACACCTCTCGGCGGGCCCGCACTGAAGCGCGCGCCCAGTCCTTCCGCTGCCTGCAGTGCGGTCTCGACGTCTCGATGACCGCCCCAGGCACCGACCACCGCAACCACTGTCCGAACTGCCTGTGGAGCCGTCACCTAGACGACACCCCGGGCGACCGGGACGCGGACTGCGGCGCCAGGATGGAACCCCTCGCCATCTCCGTACGAGGAGACGGCGAGTGGATCCTGGTCCACCGCTGCACCCACTGCGGCGTCCTGCACGCCAACCGCACGGCGGGCGACGACAACGTCCTGCCGCTGACCCGGCTCGCGGTGCGCCCGCTGGCCCAGCCGCCGTTCCCACTGGAGCGGCTCGGCGCGCTGTGACGTGAGGGGCGCCCCAGGGACCTAGCGTTCCCTGGGGAGAGCCGCCGCCCGCACCTCGGACGACGGCCGGGGCTCCTTGCGCGGTGCGCACGCGGCGCGCCGCACGGGGAGCCTGCCCTCCAGGAGGTAGGCGTCCAGGTGCCCGTTCACGCACTTGTTGGGGCCGCCGCCGATGCCGTGCGTGCCCGCGGCCCGCTCGGTGACCAGGACCGAACCCGACAGCCTGCGGTTCAGCTCCTGCGCGCCCCGGTACGGCGTCGCCGCGTCGCGCTCGGCGGCCAGGATCAGCGTCGGGGGCAGCGCGCCGTCGGCCGTGCCCACGTCGACGGGCCGCTGCCGGGGCGCCTTCCAGTAGGCGCACGGCAGGTTCATCCAGGCGTTGTCCCAGGTCTCGAAGGGCGCCAGGCGCGCGAGCTCCGAGTTGTCGCGGTCCCAGGTCCCGAAGTCCGTGGGCCAGGCCGCGTCGTTGCACTCGACGGCCGTGTACACGGCGTTGCCGTTCTCGTTCTCCGCGGCCGCCCGCGGCTCGGGCGAGGCCTGCTCGATCAGCGGCTTCGGGTCGCCCTTCAGATACGCGGACAGGGCCGACGCGCGCGACGGCCAGTAGTCGTCGTAGTACCCGGCCTGGAGGAAGGAGGACTGCAGCTGGCCCGGTCCGACCTTGCCGCCCGCCGGTTCGTGGGCCAGCTCGGCGCGCACCTTCTCGTAGCTGCGCAGGACGTCGTCGGGCGTCTTGCCCAGGTGGTACGCCTTGTCGTGCTTGGCCACCCAGGTGCGGAAGTCCGTCCACCGCCGCTCGAACGCCAGCGACTGGTCGAGGTTGTTGCGGTACCAGATCTGCTCGGGGTCGGGGTCGACCGCCGAGTCGAAGACCATGCGGCGCACGTGCGACGGGAACAGCGTCGCGTAGACGGCCCCGTAGTACGTGCCGTACGAGGCCCCCATGAACGTCAGCTTCCGCTCGCCGAGCGCCGCCCGCAGCACGTCCAGGTCACGCGCGTTGTTCAGCGTCGTGTAGTGGCGCAGGCCGGGGTTGCGCTGCGCGCACCCTCGCGCGTACGCCTTGGCCTGCGCGATGCGCTCCTGCTTGTACGAGTCGTCCGGGTGCGTGGGGGACTGCGAGGGCGCCTTGGAGAAGTGCTTCGGGTTCTGGCAGGACAGCGGCGCCGAGCGGCCGACCCCGCGCGGGGCGTAGCCGACCAGGTCGTACGCCGCCGCGATGCGCTTCCACTCGGGCATGACGCCGACCATCGGGAAGTAGGTGCCGGACGCGCCGGGACCGCCGGGGTTGTAGACCAGGGCGCCCTGGCGTGCGACCGCCTTGCCCGCGGTCTTCTTGGTGGCCTTCGTGCGGCTGACGGTCAGTTCGATCCGCTTGCCGTCGGGGCGGGCGTAGTCGAGCGGCACGGAGACGGCGCCGCACCGGACGGACGGGGGGAGGCCCTCGGCCTTGGCGCAGGTGCCCCAGTGGATCCCGGCGGCCTCGGCGCGCTGGGCGGCGACGGCGACGCCGTGGGTCTCGGGGGAGGGCGGGGCGCCGCTCGCGCTTCCCGCGGGGGCGGCGACGAGGGCGGTCAGGACCAGGGACCCGGCGGTTCCGTAGCGGACGGCGGCTGCTCTCATCGCGCTTGTCTATCTTGTGGTATTTGGCTATGTAAAGCACCGATGTGGGGGTGTCGGCCCAATGACTCCGTTGGGCCGCTCAGGGGCGCGGCCGGTGGGCGAAGGCGGCCCGCAGCCCCGGGTCTCCCGTGGCGCGCACCCCGCGCACGGCGACGGCCGTGAGCTCCTCGTCGCGCGCCGGGAGCGCCCCGAGGAGCCGCTGGCCCGCGGGGGAGGCCCAGCGCGTGTACGGATGCACCTCGACGCGCGCGATGAGCAGACAGGCCACGCACAGCAGCAGCGGCAGCGAGAACCAGACCGCGACCGGCACCTGACCGGCGGCCCCGTGCTCCTGAGCGGGCATCAGCACCGCCACGGTGCCCAGCGCGAGGACCGCCGCCGTCGCGGCCCGCACCTGGCGCACGGCGGCCGTGACACCCGCGCCGAGGCCGTCGGGGACGGCGAGGCCCGCCGCGACGAGCCGGTCGGCGAGCGCCCGCACCGGGTCGGCGGCCGCGGCCCCCAGCCGTATCGGCGCTATCCGCGACTGCCCGGCCGGGCCGATCGCGCCGAGCACCGAGCGCTCCATGTCGTCGCGGCCCACCGGGTCGACGACGGTCGCCCAGCCGGTGTGCGCGATCAGCAGCCGACGCGCCCTGGCCATCGCGACGAGCGTCACGTCGGCGACGCGCGAGGGGCCTCCGGAGAGGAACGCCGTCTCGTAGAGGGTGAGTTCGTGGCCGCGGCCCGCGGACCGCTCCTGTGCGGCGGCGCGGCTGGCGGCGAGGCACAGACGGCCACAGGACAGACCGGCCGCGGCGCAGGCGAGGAGGAGCAGAGGGACCCAGAACATGGCGATTTTCTATGCGAAGGCGTCGCATTGCGCCATGGTGTTTTCAGTATGTGGACACGGGGTGACGGGTGGGTAACGTTCCGTTTCTGCTCTCAGTCCTTGCCGGGCTTCGGCCGGGAGGCCGCAGGGGGCAGCGGGAACGAGGGCGAGGGGGTGACCGGCGTGGCCGATCCTGGGGCGTCCGTGGGGCCCGGCGGGGCCGGGGAGCGGGACGCGGGGGGTGCGGGTCCCGTCGTCGCCGCGTCCCTGGCGAGGCCGTCGAAGTCGACGAGCCCGGTCTCCTCCAGGACCGTGATGTGGTCCAGGACGGTCGTGTTCGCGTCGTCGGCCAGGGTGCGCACCAGCGAGTTGCGGGTGTTCGCACGCACTTGGGCGACCACGGCGAACACCTTGCCGTGGGCGCGGCGCAGGATGTTCGCGAACTTCTCGTTGTACGTCTCCCCGCTCGCCCCGCTCAGCTCCGACAGCCAGCCGCGCTGCTGGCTGTTCGGCTGGCTGGGCAGTTCGAGGCCGAGGCGGGTGGCGACTTCGCGTACGCGCGCGTCGAGGAAGGTGTGGCCGTCGACGAGGTGCTTGCCCGCGGTCCGTACGGCCTTGGTGGTGCCGCGCTCCTCGGCCTGCTGCCCGGCGGGCAGCTCCCACAGGCCCGCGAGGCGCACTCTGGTGATGAAGTCCCGGTCCAGGGCGGAGAGCGGCCCGAAGTCGGTGGACACGGTGTCGGCGTTGAGCCGGTCGAGGGCGGTGCCCGAGCGGTCCTCGTAGGACCAGAGGGGGAAGATCACCGCGGCCAGGGTCGCGACGAGCCCCGCCGCGATGAGGCCGGTGCCGTTGATGGTTCGTAATCGCATGGTGCCTCCTGGTGCGGCACCGCACGTTAGTGCGCCCCGGGAGGGGCGCGGTCCGATACGGCCGGGAGTACGTCACCTGCCGTACCGGGCGCATGAGTTGATGAGCGCGGCGTGCGCCCCCGGAAGGCCGCAGCGGGCGGCGGACGGCCCGCCCGGAAAGGTCCGGCTCAGCTGCCCCCGCCGCCGCAGGAGGAGCCCCCGCCTCCGCCGCAGGACGAGCCGCCCCCGCTCGAACACGATGACCCGCCGCCCGAGCACGAGGACCCGCCCCCGCCCGAACAGGACGACCCGCCGCCGGAACAGGAGGAGCCGCCCCCGCCGCCCGAGCAGGCGAACCCACCGCCCCCGCCGCCCGACCCGCACCAGGTGGGCGTCCCGCTCCCCGAGTTCCACGGATTCGGGTCCTGGTACGGAGCGGGGGCCGGGCCCGTGGGAGCCGCCGCCGGAGCCCCGACCCGGGCGGCGGCGATCAACTGGGCCCGCAGATCCGGGTGGGCCGCCGCGAGGCCGCGGGTCGCCACCAGGTGCGCCGCGCCCGTCAGATGCTGCGCGGAGGCGACGTACTCGCGCAGGGCGTACCGCCCGGCGACGGTGAGCTGCTTCGAGGTGACCGCGAGGCAGATGGCGCCGCTCACGACGCCGAACACGGCGCCGGGCAGCAGGATCAGGATGTCCTCGAACGGGGTTCCGGGACCGCCGGACTCGTCCGGACTCCCGAAATCGGCGGCGAACACCAGCAGTGACACGACCGCGCAGACCACGAACCCGAAGAAGGTCAGGGCGATCTGCGCCCCGGCCCAGCGCCGCCACCTCCGCTGGCGGCCCGGCCGCACCAGGAGGCCACGGCGGGCCAGCGCCTCGCCCGTCTCCTGCACCGGCAGGCTGCGCATCACGGCCGCCCGCAGCCAGTGCAGCGCGCCGCTGGGCGCCGCGCTGTGGGCGTCGACGACCGCCTGCTCACCGGCGTTCCTTGCGGCAGGGCGGGGTATCCCGACGACGCCGGGTCCCGCGACGACGAGACGGCCGTCCTCGTGCAGGCCCGCGATCAGCGCGTCCGCGGCGCGGGCGGGGCCGCCGGAGAGGAACGCCGCCTCCAGCGTCCCGCGGACGTAGACCCCGTGCTCGGCGTCGAGCGGCTGCCTCGCCCGGTACGGGGACTGGGTGCGGCGGGCCGCCGCCACGCCCCGGATCAGCTCGGCGGAGGCGAGCGAGACGGCGAGCGTGTACGCCATGGCCAGGATGCTCATGGCGTCACCGCCTCGACAGGACCCGGCGGGTGGCGTGCAGGAGTCTCGCGGCGGGCCGCCGCGACAGCGGGGCCGGGCCCGAGCGCTCCAGCCACCAGTCGCTCAGCCGCTGCCGCGCCGCCGGGTCCCCGGGGCGCCCGGCGAGCAGCAGGTGCTCGGCGAAGTTCAGCGCGTCGTGCCGGTAGCCGCCGGTCATGGGCCGGGTCCTGGCGTAGGCGAGGAACTCGCCGCGGTACGCCCTGCCGAGGATCTCCGGCAGCTCGGGCGCGACCTTCGCGACGACGTCGGCCCGCTTGGCGGCCAGGGCGTGGCTCTGCACCTTCAGGCGCGCGTGGTCGAAGCCCTCGGGCGCCGGGGTGCCCGCGACGAGCGCGGAGAGGAGCGCGGCCTGGGCGACGGCGGTGCGCTGGCGGGCGGCGGGGGAGGCGGCCGGTACGTCGCGACGCTCGGCGGGGAAGTCCGCGAGCGCCTCGCCGGACGTCTTCACCGTGGCCCGGATGGCGTCCAGCTCCCGCTCGAGCTCGGCCGGTTCGGGGAAGTTCTCGTCCCGCTCCAGGAGGACCCCGGGCGGCGACACGCGCGACGCGAGGTCGGCGAGGACCGCGAGCACGGCCTCCGGCACGGGGTGCGCGTGGCTGTCGTGCCAGACGCCGTCCCGCTCGAAGCCGCCCGCCACGTGGACGTACGCGATCGCCTCGACCGGCAGTTCGTCCAGGGCCTTGGCCGGGTCTTCGCCGCGGTTGACGTGGTTCGTGTGGAGGTTGGCGACGTCGATGAGGAGACGTACGCCCGTGCGCTCGACGAGCTCGTACAGGAACTGCCCCTCCGTCATCTCCTCGCCGGGCCAGGCGACCAGCGCCGCGATGTTCTCCACGGCGAGCGGCACGGGCAGCGCGTCCTGCGCGATCCGGACGTTCTCGCAGAGCACGTCCAGCGCGTCGCGCGTGCGCGGCACGGGCAGCAGGTGCCCGGCTTCGAGGGGCTGCGTCGCGGTGAGGGCGCCGCCCGCCCGCACGTACGCGATGTGCTCGGTGACCAGCGGCGAGCCGAGGGCCTCGGCCCGCTCGGCCAGCGCGGTGAGGCGCTCCTCTGCGGGGCGGTCCGCGCCGCCGAGGCCCAAGGAGACGCCGTGCGGCACGACGGTCACGCCGCGCTCGCGCAGCCGCAGCAGCGAGTCGGGCAGATGCCCGGGGCAGAGGTTCTCCGCGACGGCCTCGACCCAGTCGATGCCGGGCATCGCCTCCACGGCGTCCGCGATCTCGGGCCGCCAGCCGATCCCGGTCCCCAACTGCTGCTGCGGAACCTGCCTCTCCAGATGCTGCATGTCGATTCCCCCTTCGTCCCCGGTCCCCGGGCCCCCCGGCCCCGGTCCCCCCGATTCCCCGGCTCCGTCCCCCCAACCATGACCGGGACGGGGGTGGGCGAACCCTCGGGTGGAGACGTTCAGAGCTACATTTGAGGTTCCGGGCGGCCGGTGTTGATCTCGCCGGGCGGTCCTGGCGAGGGCCTGGACGTGGTGGAGACGTCGCCGCTCGGCCCGGCGGGCGGGGGCTCGGGGGGAGTGGCTCCGGAGGGCGGGGGAGGCCCGGTGGGGCTTGCGGTCGCGGTCGACGCGGCGCCGTTCGCGATCCCGTCGAAGTCGACGAGCCCGGTGGCCTCCAGCATCGTGATGTGGTCGAGGACGGTCTGGTTGGAGTCCGTGGCGAGCTGCCGGATCAGGGAGTTGCGGGTGCTGTCGCGCACCTGTGCGATGACGCTGAAGACCTTCCCGTGCGAGGCCCGCAGCAGGTTCGCGAACTTCCGCTGGTACGTCTCGCCGCTCGCCGCCGACAGTTCGTCGAGCCACCCCTGCTGCTGGTCGGTCGGCTGGTTGGGCAGCTCCACGCCGAGCTGCGCGGCCACCGTGCGCGTCCGCCTGTCGAGGTCGGTGTGTCCGACGATGAGGTGGTCGCCCGCCTCTTTGACGGCCTCGGTCGGCGCCCGCTCGACGGCCTGCTGTCCCGCGGGTATCTCCCACAGCCCCGCGAGCCGCACCTTCACGAGCAGATCCCGGTCGGCCGCGGAGAGCGGACCCCACTGGGTGGCCACGGACCCGGCGGCCAGATTGGCGGGCCCGGTGCTCGACCGGTCGGCGTAGGACCACACGGGGAACGCGAGGGCGCCCAGTGTGGCGACGAGTGCCGCGATGATCAGAGCCGTGCCGTTGACGCGCCGCAAGGTGCCTCCCGTGGTGCTCCGGTGTCGCCGGTGGTACCGGGGAGTACGGAAGATACGGGTGGGGCGTTCACTTCCGCGAGATGTCGGACGCCGTCGCCCGCACCCGGTCAGTCGTCCGGTCAGTTGTTGCGTGCGTAGAAGGCCACTCCCCGCCGCCACCACGCGAGCCCCGACCACAGCAGGAGGGCCGCCACGGCGGGGAAGGCGAAGACCAGGGCGGCGGAGAAGGGCACCGTGTCGGCGTGGCCCGTCAGCCATGCCGCGGGGTAGAAGCCCGCGAAGGCGATGGGCACGGCGAAGGTGAAGGCGCCCTGCAGCAGCCAGGGGAACAGCCCCAGCGGGTAGTTGCCGAAGGTGCCCGACACGCTGTCCAGCCAGAAGAACAGCGACTCGCTGCCCCTGAAGCGCAGGACCAGGGCCGCGATGTGCAGGTTCAGGCCCAGCTCGATCACCAGCGCCCCGACGACGGCGGTGAGCAGGAACGCCACCATGCCCACGGTCCACTCCACGTCCAGGAGGGACAGGCACACGCTGAGCGAGGCGCAGGCGACGACGAGGTCGCCGACGGCGTTCACCGGGGCCTCGTAGGTGAAGACCTGCAGCAGCACGGGGGCGGGGCGGGTGCGGAAGGCGTCGAAGCGGCCGTCCCGCAGGAGATGGGGGATCAGGCCGAGGTTGCCGAAGAAGAGCATGTACAGGCCGTGGCCCAGCATGCGGATGCTGCTGATCAGCAGGACCTCGCCGACGCCCCAGCCCGCCAGCGAGGGGAAGCGCCCGAAGATGACCGTGGCGAACAGGAGCACCGTCACCTGATAGGTGACCCCGTTGGCGATGGCCATGGCGAAGTCCGCGCGGTTGGCCAGCTGGCTGCGGACACCGGCACGCAGGATGACCAGCGCGAGCCGCAGTCGGCCCACCGGGCGCACGGGCGGCGCCGACTCGTCGGAGCGCGGGACAGAGGACATCGCAGACATCGGATCAACCACCAAGGACGAGAAGGCGGCGCGCCGCGCGACGCCACAGAAGGCGGCCGACGGCGGCCAGCAGAAGGCACCAGGCGGCCTGTTCGAGCAGGTAGGGCCAGGCGTCGGAGGCCGCGATGCGGCCCGTGTAGAGGGAGACGGGCACGTGCACGGTCGCGGAGAACGGCAGATGACCGGCGACGGCGGTGAACCACGAGGGGAAGAACCACAGGGGGATCAGCGCGCCGGACATCAGCGTCTGCGCGAACGCCGCGAGGCGGTTGACGCCGAAGCTGGTGATGGTCCAGAAACTGGTCAGGTCCACCAGGAGCGCCAAGTGGTAGAAGACGCCCTGGCCCAGTGCGTAGGAAAGGGCGGCGACCGCCGTGGCGGCGGCCGAGGGCGGCGGGGCGACCAGGCCGGTCGCCAGGCCGACGACCAGGCCCGCCAGCAGCCATGCCGTGGCGTAGAGGCTCTCGCCGAGGCCCCGCCAGGCGCAGTAGCGGCGGGCGGAGACGGGCCGGGTGAACCAGAACACCACGGAGCCGTCCCGGATCTTGCTCTGCGCGGTCTCCTGCGACGCGCCTTCCATGATGACGCGGCCGGTGCCCATCAGGGTGGCGAGGACGGAGTACGTCACGGCCTGGGTGACGTCCATGCCCGCGACCGTGTCGCCGCCCTCGCCGTAGAGGGCGCGCCACAGCAGGACGTAGAGGAAGACCTGGGTGACGATGATGAACGCGGTCGCCACGATGCGCGGGCGGTACGCCCACTCCGTGCGCGGCACGAGGGCCGCGAGGCGGTAGGCGCGCGGCTTTCCCCGGGACGGGGGCGCCTGGACCGTCATGCCGGGCCTCCCGCGGGGGCCGCGGCGACGGCCTCCGGGCGTGCGTACAGGGTGCGCAGGACGTCCTCGACCTTCGAGCCGTCGAAGACCACCGAGCGCACGGCGTGGGCGGACAGCAACTCGTCGGTCACCTCGCGCTGTTCGGCACCGGGGTGCGGGCGCAGGTGGACGGTCGTGCCGTCGGTGGCCACGACCTCGGCGGTCCGCAGGCTCAGCGCGCCCGGCGGCGTCTCGAACTCCACCACGACGGTGCGTTGATGGTGCGCGGCCTCGGCGAGCTCGCCGCGTTCGCCGTCGAAGACGACGCGGCCCCGGTCGATGACGACGAGGCGCCGGCACAGCGCCTCCACCTCGGCCATGTCGTGCGTGGTGAGCAGGATGGTGTGGTCGCCGGTGCGCGCCAAGTCGGCAAGGAGGGTGCGCACTTGGTCCTTGACGAGGACGTCGAGGCCGATGGTCGGCTCGTCGAGGAAGAGCAGCGGGGGCCGGTGCAGGAGCGCCGCCGCCAGGTCGCAGCGCACCCGCTGGCCGAGCGAGAGGAACCGCACGGGCGTGTCCCAGAAGGGCGACAGGGCCAGTACGTCGTTCAGCTCGGTCAGCGTGGTGCGGAACTCCGTCTCGGAGAGGCCGTAGATGTTGCGCAGGATCATGAAGGAGTCGTACGCGGGCAGGTCCCACCACAGTTGCGTGCGCTGCCCGAAGGTGACGCCCATGGCGTGGGCGTTGCGCTCGCGGTCGGCGTAGGGGTCGAGGCCGAAGAGGCGGGCGGTGCCCGACTCCGGGAGCAGCAGTCCCGTCATGACCTTGATGAGCGTGGACTTGCCCGCGCCGTTCTGGCCGAGCAGGCCGATGAACTCGCCGGGCTCGACCGTCATGTCGACCTCGCTGAGCGCCGCCGTGCGCCGCGCCTTCCGCCGCTGGAAGGGTCGCTTCCAGGAGCGGCCCTCGGCACTCTCCCAGCTGCGGAAGGTCTTGGTGACGTGGTCGACGCGGATGGCGGGGTGCCGCGTGCTCACGAGCCCGCGCCCGCTTCCGCGCCGCTCGCCACCGCGTCGGCCACCAGCGGCGCGAGCAGTTCGCCCACGCCGGGGAGCCAGCCCGCGGGGACGACGCGGCGCAGCGCGCCGGGCGCGAGCGTGGCGAGTGCGGTCCCGGCCAGCGGGGCGGTGAAGTCGGGGGCGGCGCCGCTCTCGCGGGTCACCACGCCCAGGGCGTAGGCGGTCGTCCAGATCTCGGTGAGCAGCACGTCGCTGACGCGGTCGTGCACGAAGGCGCGGTGCGGCAGGCGGTCCAGTGCCGCACGCAGCGCCCCGACGACGTGTTCGCGGGTGATGCCGCGCTCCAGGAGGGCGTCCTCGGCGGGGACGCGCCGCCAGCCGTCGGGGGCGGCGGCGTCGCGTATGTAGGCCACGGCGAGCTGCTCCCACCAGCAGAAGTACGGGACGGCGTCCAGGTGGACGAGCTCCTGCGGGCGCTGTCGGCCCTGGGGGAGAGCGGGGGCCGTGGCGGGGAAGCAGGCGGCGCTGCGCGGCCCCATCACGTCGTTGCCGACGAGGCTGGCGGGGTTGGCGTGGTCGACGAGATTCGCGACCGGCACGACGGTCTCCGTACCTGCCGCGGCGAGGTAGCCGAGGAGCGCGACGTCGTCGGTGTCCTCCTGGGCGGTCTTGGCGGCTGCGTACTCCTCGAAGCCGAGGGCGAGCCGGGCGGGGAGCACGAGGGCGACCGAGGGCAGGTAGTCGTCGACGACGGGGGCCCAGGTGTGGCCGCGCAGGGCGGCGACGCGCACGGCGTTGGCGGTGCGCGAGCCCCACTCCGTGAACAGGCTCAGCGAGGCGTCGGGCCGGTCGGCGATCAGGGCCCGCACGCGCGCGGCGAAGTCGGGGGCGAGGATCGCGTCGTCCTGGAGGACCAGGTGGTGGGTGGCGCCGGGGGCGACCGACTGCCAGGCGAGCCGGGCCGTGCGCAGGGCGGAGGGCGGTCCTTCCGGGTCCGGGTCGGTGATCAGGCGGGCGTCGAGCTCGGGGTGGCGCGCGAGCAGTTCGCGGGCGGCGGCCGCGCGCCGCGGGTGGGCCATCACCACCGTCGACAGGTGGATCTCGGCGGTGTCGGTGCCCGGGGCGTGCTGCTCGGGGGCGTCGGTGGGGGTGTTCACGGTAGGGAGGTCCTTTGCGTCGTACGGGTGTGGTGCGGGGTGGACGGGGCGGTGGAGTGGACGGGGTCAGCGTTCGGTCTTGCCCATGGCGAGCGGGCGCCGGGCGAGCGGGCCGAGGGCGCGGGCGGTGGCGAGGCGCAGGGGGCCGAGCCAGTGCAGCACCGGTTGCAGGAAGAACAGGGGGAGCAGCAGTGCGGGTGTCCCGCCGCCGCCCAGTGGTTCGGCCCGCTCGTGGGCGCCTTCGTGGCCGTCCAGGAAGCGGGTGGCGTGGCCCATGCTGATCAGGGCATGCAGGACCATATACGCACCGGCCGCGACGGCCCACGCGAGGAGCTCCCGGTGGGCGCCCCGCACGCTCAGCACCACGACGGCGGCGGCCACGCAGGGCGGTCCGAGGAACCACCACACGGTGTCCAGGCCCTCTTTGACGAGCGTCACGGTGTTGCGCGGCCCGTAGGCGCGCAGCGCCGGATCGCGGAGCAGCCGCAGACAGCCCACGACGCTGCCCAGGGCGACGAGGCTGTACGCCTTCGCGAGCGCGCCGACGCGGGCGTAGCGGTCCACGAGGTTGTAGACCGGCAGCACCACGGCGCTCTCCCCGGCGGACGACAGCTTGTAGCCGATGAGGAGGTCGTCGACCGGCTCCTCGTACATGCCGATGGACACGAGCATGTCGTGGCGGACGAACAGGCCCGCGCCGATGCCGTAGACGACCGGGTCGAGGGCCGTGCGCAGCCCGTCGGGCAGCCGCAGCGCGCGCAGCCGGGCCCTGGCCCGCAGCCGGTGTGCCTCGATGCCCATGCGGCGCCGCAGGTCGGCCATGGCGTGGGCGCGCAGCGTCAGGTCGGCGATGCCGGTGCGGGCCGCGTGCGGGCGGCGCAGCTGCAGCGGCAGTTGCTGGATCAGGGTGGGCGGGGCGTGTCCCGCGCGGTGGGCCCTGTCGGTCTCGTGGGCGAGATGGTGCAGGGTGGTGCGGTCCGGCTGGGAGTCCGCGTCGTAGACACCGATGTAGGTGCGGGACGGGTCGGCGTCCGGGGGCAGCAGGTCGCCGAGCTGCTCGACGGCGTACACCAGTTGGCTGCTCTTCGCGCCTGACGACTCGTCATAGTGCAGATGGTGCAGGGCTGTTCCGGGGTGCTGGACGGCGATGTCGGGGAGCAGCTTCGCGGCCACGTCCCGGGTGGTGGGGGTGGCGGCCACCTCGGCGCGCAGCACGTGCGAGGGGTCCGTGGCGGACCGCACGCGGGCTGCCACGTCGCGGGCGCGGGAGGACGGCACGATGCCGGACAGCTGGGCCGCGGCGGCCGCGTCGTCCGGTGCCGCGAGCAGGTGCCGCGTCAGGTCGGGGAGTTCGGCGAGGTGGCGCTGCCGGTCACGCTCCTCGCGCTCGGTGGTGACCACGACGATGTGCAGCAGCTCGCGCGGATAGTCCAGGCGGGCCACCGCGCCCACGACCTCGGACAGGAGGTCCTGTTCCCGCAGCGCGGGGATGAGCAGGGCGACGTGCGGCGCTCCCGTCCCCGGTGCGGGGACGGGCGTGCGGCGTGCGGTCCGGAGCGCGCGTGCGGTGACGACGGCACGCGCGGTGAGGAGGACGCCCCAGCCGAGTACCGCCCACAGCAGGACCGTTGACGCGAGGATCACGCGGTGCCGCCCTTCGCTCCGGTGGGCAGGTGCGGGTCGAGGTCCAGGTCCAGAGTTCGGACGCCGTCGCGGTCGGTGCCCGCGAGCTGGAGCCGACGGGCGACGGGGTAGAGCCGCTCGGCCCAGGCGACCACGTCCCGGGGTTCGAGGCTCTCGGGCTCGCCGACGTCGATGCCGGGCAGCTCCTGGCGCAGCCGTGCGCCCAGGCCGAGACCGACGGACAGCTCGTACCGGCCCTCGCCGCCGACCTCTTCGAGGCCGGTGACAAGGCGCCCGTCCGCGAACCGCGGCAGCACGCGCGCAAGGCCGAGCTCGGCGGAGCGGGCGAGCAGCGCGCTGCCCTGCAGCGCCTCGCCCATGAGCTCGTCTGTGCCGACCGTGCCGGTGAAGCCGCGCCCGACGGTGAGCGACACGATGACGTCGAAGAAGCGGTTGGGGAAGCGGCGGTACTGGCCGCGCAGCAGATGGCGGCGGCGCGGCAGCGCGGAGTCGGCGTGCCGTGCCACCCGTGTCAGGCGCGGCGGGGCGTCGCCGTCGACCAGCGTGACCCTGAGCTCCAGCGAGGTGTCGATGGAGAAGGCGTAGTCGTCGCCGGTGCGGCGGATGCTGCGGGCGTCCTTGCCGACCTTGACGACCAGGGAGTCTTCGAACACCTGGAGCTCGTCGGCGTGCCAGCGGTCCCCGTACTTGTACTCGGCCGAGCGGAAGCGGCCGTCGGCGTGGAAGTTGGCCAGCAGGACGGGGGTGTGCGGGCGCCGCTCGGCGTCCTCGAAGACGGAGAGGTGGGCGGCGCCGACCAAGGACAGCTTCTGCTGGTTGCGGTCCAGGACCTCCAGCGAGAACTTCTGCGGCGACAGGACGCCGAACAGCTCGTTGGCGAAGGGCGCGTCGAAGTCGGGCGCGTAGACGAGCAGTTCGTCACCACTGCCGATGCCGTCGCCGGTCGGCGCCCAGTTCTCCACCCGCAGCTGCTCGCCGAGTTCGGCGCGGTTGCGGAAGGTGTGGAAGGAGTAGGCGTGCGGGTAGTCGTCCGGGTTCCGGCGCTGCGGGGGATGGACGACGAGATGGCGCAGGCACGCGCTGCTGCCGCGCAGGTGCTTCAACTCGGCGGGCACGGGCGGCGCGGCCGGGGTGCGTCCGGCCTCCGCGGCGGGCGCGGCGAGGGCGGCAGCCAGATCGACGGCGAACGTGTCGATGTGACTGTGCGTCATGTGCGGCATGACGTAGAAGTGGTGGAAGAGCCGATCCGTCGTCTGCCCCTGGGCGTCCGTCCAGGGCAGGGTGTTGCCGACGAGGCGGTAGTGCTCCTTGAGTTCGCCGGGCAGGGTGCCGCCCTCCGTGGAGAAGCCCACGACGAGGACGGTGTTGCCGGGCGAGGGCAGGAGGACCGCGTCCGGGTCCGCCGTGCGGATCGCGTCGGCCAAGTGGTCCCTGAGACCGAGGCAGCCGCGGAACGTCTCGCGGTAGCCCTCGGCCGCGAGCCCGAAGACCAGGGACCACAGCGCGGCGGCGGTGGCGCCCGAGCGCGAGCCGGTGACCGTCTCGTCCACGAAACCGGACATCGGAGCCGGGATCGCCCCGTGCCCGAGCAGGCCCTTGCGGCAGAGGAACACCCCGCAGCTGTAGGGCATCAGGCCCGACTTGTGGGGGTCGAGGACCATGGAGTGGACGAACCGGTTGCGGAAGTCGAAGGGGATGTCCGGCTCGGTGAACGGCAGGATCATGCCGCCGTGCGCGGCGTCGACGTGGTGGAAGAACCGCAGCCGGGACGCCCCGTCGATGCGGCGGCCCAGGAGCGAGCTGATGCGGTCGACCGGGTCGGCGAGCCCCGTGTTGTAGTAGCCCGCGGTGGAGACGACGATGACGCCGGTGACGCCAGTGACGCCGGGTTCATCGCCTTCGGCCTCCAGGGCGTCGAAGGCCTCTTCCAGGGCGGCCGGTTCGAGGAGCCAACTCGGCCCGGCGGGCAGCGCCTTGAAGTCCACGTCCAGGATCTCGGCGGCCTTGGCCACGGAGTGGTGGGTGAGGGCGGAGGCGATGACGAGCACCCGGTGGCAGCCCGCGGCCCGCAGGGCGTTGCGGCCCACGCGCAGTCCGGCGAGGGTCCCTTCGTTGGCGCCGCTGGTCAGATAGCCGTCGGCGGAGTCGGCGTGCATCAGGCCGCCGAGGGCGAGGACCGCCTCCCGCTCCAGTCGGCGGGTGCCGCGCACGCCGTCGCCGAAGCGGGTGTGCACGCCGACGTTGTTGGGGTTGCGGGCCGCGAACATGCCGCCGGCGTGCAGGGCGAGCGGGTGCGGCTCGCTCATCGCGAAGCCGAGGCGCACCGGGTCCGTCGCCGAATGCCAGTCGGGCACTTCGGCGAGCCGGTCGGCCAGGGCGGCGGCCAGCGCGTCCGTGGACAGCGCGGTCTCGGGGAACGGGTCGCACTCGGTCGACCCGTCGGACAGGTCAGGCATTCCGGCTCACGTCCTCGCCGATGCCGATGCCGATGCCGATGCCGACGCCGGTGCCCGCGTCGTGGCGCAGCTCGCAGCGGAGCACCGCGCGCGGGCCGACGTCGAGGTCGCGTACGTAGGTGTGCACTTCGCCTTCGGGGCGCAGGCCCACGGCGGCGAGACCGGCGAGGATCTCCTCGGTGGGCAGCAGCGTCATGGGGACGCCGTCCGGCAGCACGTACTGGCCCGCCGTCTCCCCGGGGCGCAGCTGCGGGTCGAGGGAGTCGGAGGTGAAGGTGTTGAGGGCGAGCACCGCGCCGGGCCGCAGCACGCGCGCCAACTCTGCTATCCCCGCCTGGAACTGCCGGGGCGTGGGGGCGTTGTGGAGTACGCCGTAGCAGACGGCGAGGGCGAAGGTGTCGTCGTCGGCGGGGATGGCGTGGGCCGCGCCCTGCCGGACGGTGACCAGGCCGTCCGCGAAGTGCGCGGTGGCGTCACGGGTCGCGTCGACCATGGCCTGGTGCAGGTCGACGGCGACGACGGTGCAGCCGTGTTCGAGGAGGGCGACGGTGTTGCGCCCGCCGCCGCAGCCCAGGTCGAGCGCGGGTCCGGTGAGGTCGTCGGCGTACTGGGAGAGGATCTCGACGAGGTAGGGCTGAGCGGTGAGCGACGCGAAGTCGCGGACCGTCTCCGGGGCGTTCCAGTAGGTGGCGGCGCGCTCGGCCGCGGTGGCGGGGAGAGTCATCGGGTGGGCTCGATCTCTTCGTAGGTGCCGTTGTACGGGAGGGCCCGGATGACCCGCATGCCCTGCTCCGCGAAGAAGGACTCGCAGGTGTCGGGGTCGGCGGTGAGCGCGAAGAACGCCGGGCCGACGGAGGACAGCGCGAGGACGGTCGCCGTGCCTTCGGTCTTCAACGGTTCGAGGCGCGTGGCGAGTTCGCTCAGTCCGGGGTGGGAGAAGGAGCAGTTCTCGATGCTCCCCATGCGGAAGCGGTAGTCGAAGACGAGGTCGCCCAGCGGGCCGAGGTCACCGCGGAGCGCGGCGGGCATGGCCTCGTGGAGCATCCGGAAGGCGATGGTGGGCGCCCAGCGCTCGCCGGTCTCGCGGAAGCGGTCGAACTGGTCGATCTCGGCGGCCATCAGCTCGTCCGTCGACCGCTCCTGCAGCGTGGTGGGCACGCCGATGACCAGCGAGAGTTCCTGCGGTACCGAAGCGGTGAGGACGACGGTGCTGCGGCCCGCGACGACCTGCACGCCACCGGGGTAGAGGCCGGAGGCCGCGGAACCGCCGATGCACTGGACGGGCATGAGCAGGTCGCTGCCCTCGGTGTGCTCCTCGCCGTGGTTGCTGGTGAGGAAGGGCAGCAGGTCGGCGCGGTCCACCGGGTTGCCGTGGAGGTGGTTGACCGCGGTGGCGACCGCGGCGATCAGGCTGCTGCTTGAGCCGAAGCCCGCGTGCACGGGCAGCGGGTCGCTGTCGACGCTCACGTGCAGGTCGCAGTCGACACCGAGGGCGGTGCACATGATGCGCGCGGCATGCTCGACGAGCGCGGGCCGTGCGATGGCCGGGTCGAGCGAGAGGCCGTCGCCGGGGGCGAGCCTGCGCAGGTGCACCCGGTGGAACCGGGCGACGGAGAAGACCAGTTCACCCGCGTCGTAGATCAGGTGGTTGTCGCCCGCGATGGCGCCGGGCTGGAGCGCCATGGCGTTCAGGCGGGTGGGGTAGCGGATCGCTGTCTCGTCCGCGGGCTTGACGGGGCCGAGCGGTGCGGTCAGCGGGTGGTGGATGGTGCCGGGTGTGAAGGACGTGAACATCAATCCGCCTTATGCCGTGGCGTGGTCGAGGGGCGGCGCGGCCGTGCAGGCGTCGGCCAGCCGCTGGTGGCGTTCGGTGGTCAGCTCGACCAGGTGGTCCAGGGAGTCGGTGGTGTAGCCGCCGCTGCCGAGGGAGCCGTCCGGGCGGATGCGCATGTTGGCGCGGGCGAGCTGCAGGTGCGGCAGCCGGAAGTGGAGGATCTCCCGCATCAGCAGCCGCAGTTGGTTCCGCACGGACGCGGTGTCGTCGCCCGTGGCCTCGTCCAGGATCCGGGGCAGCAGGGGGCGGCTGGCCATGATGGTGTCGCCCGCCGCGCGGTAGGCCGCGGGGAGGTAGAGCAGGTTCTCGTCGAGGTACTGCTCGTACCACGCGTGCCTGGGGTCGCCGGGCTCCGGCCTGAGGACCGCCATGTCGACGAGCAGCGGCGTCATCTGGGCGCCGCCCGGCGCGAACAGCACCGTGCCGCCCACCGTCATCGGTGGGAAGTAGGGCCGCATCCGGGTGGAGAAGACCTCCGGCGTGATGTTCCGCTTCACCGTGAGGAGGGCCTGCGCGAACACCTTGAACGCCTCGGTGGCGGCGGTCAGATGCTCTTCGAGGAGGGGGTCGCGGACGGGGAGCGTCAGCGACGCCATGAGGTGGTCGACCGCGGGCCGCAGGGCGATGCCCGCCCTGCGGACCTCCGAGATGAAGAGGACTTCCTCGGGGATGTCGGTGAAGGTTCTCAGCGCGTCCTCGGGGTTGCGCAGGGAGTACGTGTAGACGCTGTCGCGCGGCACCTCGTCGACGAGGGCGCCGAGCTTGAGCAGGGTCTCCTCCGCGCCGGGCAGGGACCGGTGGTCCGTGCCGTGCCGCTCCAGGGAGGCCAGGACGAAGCCGAGGTCGCGCAGGGCGGCGCTGGCCGTGACGTCGTCGGTGACGGCGCCGGGGACGCGGTCGAGGAGCCTGTGCGCGAGACGCTCAAGGCCGCCGGTATCCGCGGAATTGTTGAGCTCTGGTATTTCTGCCGTGTGCTCCGAGAACCGCAGCGGATCGAGTTCGCTCACGCGCTGGTCCAGAGTTCTCATATCAGTGGCGAGATTCAAGGAAATGACCTCTATATGTGCCGGAGTGGCGGACTCGGGTACGTCAAGACGTCAAGAAGCGTCAGAGACGGGGACGTTGAGCTTTGAAGGGCGGTGAAATGTGTGAAAGCGGGTCAGAGGGAAGAATTCAGCTCGTCGAGCGCATGAATGCGATGGGCCAGCGGCACGGGAGACTGTGCCGCGGCGGGCCGGGAAGTGACCCAGGCGACGGGAATTCCCGCGGTGTGCGCGGAGCGCAGACCCGCGAAGGAGTCGTCCACGGCCAGCGCCCGCCGGGGCGCACAGCCGCTGTGCCGCAGGGCCGCGAGATAGACGTCGGGGGCAGGCTTCGGCGCAAGGGTGCGGTCGGCACAGGTCACCGACGCGAAGTGCGGCCTGATCCCCAGCCGGTCCAGGTGGCCCGCCACCCAGGTGTGCGCGTTGCCGGAGGCCACCGCGAGCCGGTGCCCCCTGGCGAGGCAGTGGTCCAGGAAGGACCGGGTGGCCGGTGCCAGCGGTTCCTCGTCCGCGCGCCGCTGGTTCACGCGCTCGAACACGTCCCAGAACTCGCGCGCCTTCTCCTGTCCGAGGACTGATGTGAGCGTCCCGTTCATGGAGTCGCGCGCCAGTGTCCCGTCGGGGTGCGTGGGTATTCCGTCGGGCAGTTGGATGCCTGCCTCGTCGAGTACGGATGTCCACGCCTCGATGGCGATGCGTTCGGTGTCGAGCAGAACGCCGTCGAAATCGAGGACGATGAGGCGTTGCGATGCCGGATATTCAGCTTGTCGGCCGGAAATGGACATGCGGCAACGCTCCCCCCATTCCGGAATTGCAGCCCGAACAGGGCAACACTTCCGGACCCCCTTGGTCTAGACCTGAAAAACGTAACCTGGAACGAGGTGCACTTCAAGCCCTTGAATGTCAATCCGGACTGGTGGTACAGACCTCGTCGCGCTGCGTACAACAGGGGCCCGTGCGCGAGGATGACCCCATGGAACATGATCTTGCGGTGCGGCTCGACGGGGTCGGCCGCCGCTACGGCGTGGGCGGCACGTGGGTGCTGCGCGGCGTCGACCTGGGCATACGGACGGGTTCCCTGGTGCGGTTCGAGGGCGCCAACGGCACGGGAAAATCAACCCTGTTGAGAGTGCTCGCCGGGATCGACGCACCGTCCGAGGGCCGGGTGTCCGGACGTCGGCGCACGGCGTTCGTCCCCGAAAGGTTCCCCGCCGCACTCCCGTTCACGGCCATCGGCTACCTCACGCACATGGGCCGCGTGCACGGCCTCGCGCGCGGCGCGGCGCGGCAGCGCGCGACCGAGTGGCTGGAGCGCTTCGGCGCCGCCGGATACGCGCGGACGCCGCTGTCCGAACTCTCCAAGGGCAGCAGCCAGAAGGTCGCCGTGGCGCAGGCGCTGCTCGCCGACCCCGACCTGCTGGTCCTCGACGAGGCATGGACGGGCCTGGACGCGCCCGCCCGCGCCGAACTCGACCGCGCGGTGGCCGACCGCACGGCGGCGGGCGGCTCCGTGGTCTTCGTCGACCACGACCCGCGCCGCCTGCTCGGGGTGGCCGACGAGACGTACGCGCTCGTCGGCACGGCGCTCAACCGCCGTACGGCAGACAGCACTTCGCCATCCCCGCAGGGGCCGACCGTCCTCATCGAGGTCCGGGGGCCGCAGGGCGCGGAGCTCCCGGGGCCGGTGGCCGCAGCGGCCGTGGAGGCGTTCTCGGGAACGCCCGACGGCACCACGCGCCTCACGGTTCCGCAGCCCCACTCGGACCGGGTCCTGCGGGAACTCCTGACGGCGCGGCCGCCGTGGCACGTGGTGACGGTGCAGAACGCGGACGACGCGGCACAGGTGTTGGGCGGGGAGGAGCTGTGATGTCTGCTCTGTTGCGTTACCAGGCCGACCTGTTGGTGCGGTCCCAGCGATGGCTGCCGCCCGTCATCCTCTATGCCGTCTTCCTCGGCATCGGTGTGCAGGGCGGTCAGCCGATCCTGGACTCGCTCGCGTACGCCGCCGGGGCCCTGCTGCCCGTGGCCGCCTGGCTCGTGCGCATCTGTGTGTCCAACGAGCCGCCCGCGGCCCGCAGTTGCTCCGCCGCGGCCGCCGGTCCTGGACGGGCCCACCTCGCCTCGCTGCTCGCCGCGTTCCTCGCGTCGTCCGCGCTGGGCGGGGCGGCGGCCATCGTCGTGACGGCCATCAGCGATGCGGCGAGCACCAACGCGCGGGTGCCGGTCCCGCGGCTCTCCGCGGGCGCGGCCGGGCTGCTCGCGATGCTGGTCAGCGCGTTGCTCGGCACGGCGATCGGGGCGCTCGCCAACTGGCCGCTGCTGCGTTCCGCGGGGCGGGCCGTCCCCGCGATGCTGCTCGCCTCGCTGCTGCTGCTCGTCACCACGGGCTCCCCGGCGAAGTCGGTCCTCACCGACCTGACCACGGGGTCGCGGGAGGGCACGGTGCCGTGGTCCCTCGGCGCGCTCGCGGGGGCGCTTGCGGTGGCGGCGTCCGCGATGTGGGCGGCGTGCGCGCTCAGTTCACGACGGGGCTGAGGCGGGTGGCGGGGCGAGGTGCGGCCGAGGCGGGTGCCGGGGTGGGGTTCACCCCGAGCAGGCCGACCGCTCCGCCTCCCGCCACTCGCACACCGGGCAGAGTGTGATGCCCTTGCGGGACTCCGGGTACTCGGTGGGCGCGCGGCACAGCACACACTCGGCGACGGCCGCCGTACCGGTCTCGCCCGTGCCCTCGTCTGAGCCTTCGTCCGCATCCGCCATACGGGCCAGCCTAGCTCCGCGCCCCGGCGGCCCCCGCCCGCCCGATCTGCTCCGACACCCGGACGAACCGGAACCCGCGCTCCCGCAGCTTCGGGACGATCGTGCGCAGGGCGCGCTCCGTCGCGGGCGCCGCGCTGCGCGTGCAGTGCATGACGACGACCGAGCCGGGCCGCACCCCGTCGAGCACCTGTCGGGCCACCGCCCCGGAGTCCGTCGCGAAGGCGTCGCCGCTGACCACGTCCCACTGCACGGCGGTGACGCCGCCGGGCGCGAGGGCGCGCAGGGACCGCTGGTCGTAACAGCCGCCGGGGAAGCGGAAGTACGGCACGGGGTGCTCGACCCCCGCCGAGCGGAAGGCGGTGAACGCCCGCTCCATGTCGGTGCGCATACGGGCCGCGGGGACGGTCGGCAGTCCGTAGCAGCTGCCGGTGAAGGCGTGGTGGCTGTACGAGTGGTTGGCGACCTCGAAGAGCGGGTCGCGGCCGATGTCCCTGGCCTGCGCCGGGTACTCCTCGGCCCACCGCCCCGTCATGAAGAACGTCGCGGGCACCTTCAGCCGCCGCAGCGTGGCGACCAGCGCGGGGTTGTCGAAGCGCTCACCGGCCGCCGCGCGCGGCCCCTGGTCCGCGGTCATGTCGGCGTCGAAGGTGAGGGCGACGGTACGGCCGCCCTTGCGGGACCCGTTCTCGAAGACGGGGGTGAGACCGGCGGGGCCGGGCGCGAGCGTCGGCGCGGCGGACGCCGAGGGGGCGGCGGTCGCCGGGGGCCGGGCGGGGCGCCCCGCGTGACCGGACGACGTGGCGGTGTCGCCGGCGCATCCGGCGAGGGCGGCGGTCAGGGTGCCGAGGGCGCAGAGCGCGGCGCATCTCCGTACGAGAGTGATCACCCGACGAACATATATAGAGGAATGTAGTAAATCGGACCAAGGCTCGGCCCACCCGGGCCCATCGCCACTCGTCCGGGCCCGCGGTCGGTCAGAGCCAGCCCGCCAGCGATCCCATGAATCCGTCGAAGTCGTCCCGGTGGATGGTGTGCCCCGCGCCCCGCACCGTGCGCACCTCGAAGCCACGCCGCGCCAGCTCCTCCTTGAGCGCGTCGGGGACGACGGCGCTGGGGTCCGCGACCTGCACCAGCGAGGGCACGACGGGCGCGGCGGGGGTGTGGTCGACGGCGCCCGTGCCGGACAGCGAGAGCGCGGTGGCCGGGTCCCAGTCGGCCAGCGTGGCGATCTCGACGTCCACGTCGGCCGCCTCCCAGCGCGGGTTGAACTTCGCCAGGACGTCGCGCGGGATCCGCTGGAACTCCACGAACATCGCGGGGTCGACCGAACCCTCGCCGCCGAGCGCCCACGCCGGATCGGAGTAGACGGCCCGCGCGGGCGCGAGCCGTTCGGCCACGAGCGCCAGGGCGAGACCGCCGAGCGAGTGCCCGATCGCCAGTTCCGCGCCGGTCGGCAGGGTGTCGACGAGGTCGTCCGCGAAGATCCGCGCGCCGTACTCGCCGCGCCCGCTCGCGCCGTGGCCGCGCAGATCGACGCCGATGACGCGGTAGCCCCGGTCGGCGAGGGCGGGCCCCACGCGCCGCCAGGTGCGGTGGTCCGACATGATCCCGTGGACGAGGAGGGCGACGCGGTCGCCCGTTCCCCACTCGTGGGTGTGCAGCTTCATGGTGGTGGTGCCTTTCTCGTACGCGCCCGGCGGCACCCCTAGATCTTGTACGCGGACTGTTCCGCTCCGGTGGCCGCCCCCTCGATGTGACGCATGCAACGGGCCTTGTCCACGCACAATGCAGAAGTGGGGCACATGTCGAGGCAGTCTCGGAACGGCCCCGAAAGTGCCCGATGGTGACGGAAGGAACCCCCTATGCGTCCGGTGCTCCGCGACGACGTACGGCAGTTGGCGAAGAGCTGGGTGGACCAGGCTCGGACCGACGCGCTGAAGAACGGCGACGAGCCGCCGCCCGCGTTCGCCGACGTGCCCGACGACCAGCGCGCGCCGCTGTTCCACGAAGCGCACTACTGGCACACGCTCGCCTCCGGGCTGTTCATGGAGCAGTCCGTTCCGCCCCGCCCCTCCGCGGCGAACATCCGGGCCATGCGGGGGCACCTGACGGAGAGCTGCGAGCTGCTGCGCTCGATGCTGGACCGGCGCGGCGACCTGCTGCCCGAGGGCGCCCACGAACAACTCGCCGCCCTCGACCTGCGCGTCACCATGGCGCTGGACCTGGTGGAGAACGCGGGCGCGGCATGGGCCCGTGAGACCGACGCGGCCTGGCACGAGCTGATGCTGCTGGCCCGCCTGCTCACGTACGACCCCGCGCGCAACAGCGACGAGTGGGTGCCGGAGGGCTGGAACCACTTCGCGGGCCTGTATCTGGTCTAGGGCCCCGGGCCCCGTGTGGCAGATTGTTCCCCGTGACTCTTGGCATGGTCGTCGGCTGACTCCCGCTCGCGCGCAGCGACGCGGGGGTTCCGCATGCCCTCTTTCTGCCGGACACTCGGCATTCTCCCGGTAGTCCGGTAGTCCGGTACTCCGGCAGTCCGGTAGCCCTTGAGGCCTCCCGCGTCGAAGCGCTCTTCGTGCCCCAGCGCCCCGCGATCACGAGGAGTCCTTGATGCCCCGCATCGAGTGGACCGAGAACGACCACACCAACAGCCCGCCCCAGTACGCCCGTCAGCACGCCCGTTGGCACTCCGAGAGCGGCTTCGCGCCGCCCCGGCGCGTGGTCGTCGCCGACGACGCGACCAGCGCGGCCACCGCCCACCGCCTCGCCTGCGAGGGCACCGCGCTGCTCTGGCGCGGCGACTTCCACGGCGCCCGGCAGCTGCTCGGCGCGCTTGGCCGTCGCGTCGACAGGAAGGCGCCCGCGCCGGGCGCCACCCCCGCCGACTCCTTCCACCTGCACCGCCGCGCCCGCGGCCACCGGGCCCGTGTGCTCGGCATGCTGCTCGTGCGCCTGGACGACGGCCACCGGCTGACGCTGCGCCGGGCTCCCGACGTCCGCGCGGCCTGCCGGGAGGCCTACGGCCCGCCCGACGGGCCGATGGTGGTCTCCCTGCGGGAACTCCTCGGCGTGATCGGCGCCCACGAGTGGCGGGCCAAGGGGGTGCACGTGCCCGCTCTCGGCGCCCGCATCCACCCGCACTACGGGGTGTTCTCGCCGGTCAGGGGCGAGTACGTCGACCTGGTCGCGCGGGCGCCGCTCCCGGGCGCCGCACCACGGGACGGCGCGCCCCGGCCGCGTACGGCGTTCGACATCGGGACCGGCACCGGTGTGCTCGCGGCCGTCCTCGCCCGCCGCGGGGTGGAGCGGGTGGTGGCCACCGACATCAACCCGCGTGCCGTCGCGTGCGCGCGCGACAACGTCGAGCGCCTCGGTCTCGCCGGGCGCGTGGACGTCCTCGGCGCGGGTCTCTTCCCGGCGGGCCGGGCCGCGCTCGTGGTGTGCAATCCGCCGTGGCTGCCCGCCCGGCCGACCTCCGCCGTCGAGCAGGGCGTGTACGACCCGGGCGGCGCCATGCTGCACGGTTTCCTCACCGGGCTCGCCGCGCATCTGCAACCCGCGGGGGAGGGCTGGCTCGTCCTCTCCGACCTGGCCGAACATCTCCAACTCCGTTCGCGGGGCGAGCTGTTGACGTCCTTCGGTGCGGCGGGGCTGCGGGTGGTGGACCGTCTCGACATCGCGCCGCGCCATCCGCGCGCCGCCGATCCAGCCGACCCGCTGCACGCGGCCCGCGCGGCCGAAGTGACCTCGCTCTGGAGGCTGGCGCCCGGTCAGGAGTGAGTGCCCGGCCGGGAGTGAGTGCGGCAACCCTGTTTTGGAGCGAGTGATTCAGAATGTGCTAGCGTCCGGCCTCGTCAGTCAGTTCTGAAGCACTTGCTCCAAAAGGGGGACGGCTCCATGCCGCTCGCGGTGTACATAGTCGGGCTCGGCATCTTCACCCAAGGGACCTCGGAGTTCATGCTGTCCGGCCTGCTGCCGGGCATGGCCGACGACTTGGGGGTGTCCGTGCCCGATGCCGGGCTGCTCATCTCGGCCTTCGCGATCGGCATGGTCGTCGGCGCGCCCCTGCTCGCCGTCGCCACGCTCGGCTGGCCGCGGCGCACGGCGCTCGTCTCGCTGCAGGCGGCCTTCGTCGCCGCCCACGTCGTCGGCGCCCTCGCGCCCGGCTACACCATCCTGTTCGTCACCCGGGTGGTCGGCGCCCTCGCGTACGCCGGTTACTGGGGCGTCGCCGTGGCCACCGCGGTCGCGCTCGTCCCGGCGGAGGCCAAGGCGCGGGCGGTCGCCGTGGTGGCCGGTGGGCTGACGCTCGCCACCATCGTCGGCGTCCCCGCGGGCACGCTGCTCAGCCAGTTCTCCGACTGGCGCGCCGCGTTCTGGGCGGTGGCCGCGGCCACCGTGGTCAGCGCCGTCTGCACGCTGCTCGTCGTGCCCGGCGGCCGGGGCGAGGGCGAGCGACCCTCGGTCGGGGCCGAACTGCGCGCCATGGCACGGCCGCAGCTCTGGCTCTCGTACGCCGTGACCGCCTTCGCCTTCGGCGCCGTCATCGTCACCTTCAGCTATCTGGCGGCGCTGCTCACCGAGGTGAGCGGGGTCTCCGAAGGGTGGGTGCCCGCTGTCCTCGCGCTGTTCGGCGTCGGCGGGATGGCGGGCATCGTGATCGGCGGGCGCACCGGCCAGTCGCACCCCCTCGGCACGCTCGGCCTGGGCCTCGGCGGCCTCGCCGTCTTCTCCGCGCTGCTCGCGCTGACGGCGCACGTGACGGCCGTGGTGATCGCCCTGGTCTTCCTGCTCGGCCTCGTCGGCTACGTCACCAACCCGGCCCTGCAGTCACGGGTGTTCACCCTGGCGCCGGGCGCGCCCACGCTGGTCGGCGCGACCAACACGGCCGCGTTCAACGTCGGCAACACGGTGGCCCCGCTCCTCGGCGGCCTGGCCATCGACGCCGGACACGGCTACGCCTCGGTGGCCTGGGTCGGCGCCGCGCTGGCCACCGCGGGGGTGGCGGGCGTGCTGTGGGCGGCGCGTCTGCAGCGAGGACGCGAGGGCCGAGGTGTGGGCGCGTCCGCCGCGGCGGCCGCGTCTTCGTAGGGGCAGCGCAAGGGGTGGTGGGTGGTGTTTTGTGTATGTGTTCCAAAACAATTACCGTGGGCCCATGGCCAGACCACGAGAGTTCGATGAGGACCGCGTCGTCGCCGCGGCCATGGAGACGTTCTGGCGGCACGGGTACGAAGCCACCTCGACGCGCGATCTGTGCGACAGCACGGGCCTCGGTCCTTCGAGCCTCTACAACACCTTCGGCGGCAAGCGGCAGCTCTACCTCCGCGCCCTGCGGCGCTACTACGACACCGCCACCGCGGAGCAGGTGGAGATCCTGCGCGGCGAAGGACCGGCCAAGGAGCGGCTGCGCGCCATGATGATCCACGCCGTCGACGCCGACCTCGACGGGACGGGGGCACGCGGCTGCTTCGCGATCAACGCCGCCGTCGAGCTCGCCGGGCTCGACCCGGAGGTCAGGGAGGCGGTGCGGCGCAGCTTCGACCGGGTCGAGGACGAGCTGTGCGCGGTCGTCGAGGCGGGGCGGGGCGCGGGCGAGATCCGGTCCACCGGTGACGCGAGGGTCGTGGCCCGCCGGATCCAGAGCACGTACTACGGCCTGCGCGTCCTCAGCCGCGTACAGGACGACCGTGAGGTCCTGCTGGCCACGGTGGACGGCGCGCTCGCCGACCTGTGACCGCGCGCATGCGGCCCGCTGACGTACCGCTCACGTCCGCCGCCCACGGTTCGCCCCGCTCCACTCCCGACATGCCCGGCATAGCCCATCACCTGCGCGTTTATCGGGTGTTGATCGCGGACGGCGACGCTCCGCAGGTCCATGCCCCACAAGGGCCGACGGAAACGACCGGAGGTATGAACCATGAAGGTTGTCCGCTCCCTCAAGAAGAAGATCACCGGTGAGAAGAGCCTGAAGGCGTACGCCTGGTACCACTGGTACTAGGCCAGTCCTTGGTGCCACTCGCACCAGACCGTAGGGACGTAATGCGCCGTTGAGGCCCGCGCCCGGTGTGCCGAGAACCGGCCGCCGGGCCGGGCCTCCCGCCCTGGGAGATCCCCGATGTCGATTTCCGGTACCGACCGGCTCGCGCGGTCCACCGTCTTCACGCCGCGCCTCCACGCCCTGCTGCGCGACCACCGCGGCCAGGACGTGTTCCGCCTGGACGACGACACCGTCGGCGTCGCCGGGCCCGTCCTGACCGACCAGATCCTCGCCGCGCGCCCGGCCACCGAGCACGAGCGCCCCACCTTCAAGCCGCTCCACGGCCGCTCCATCCCGCGCACCGAGGCCTCCGGCGTCATGCAGGCCATCGGCCGTGACGTGCGGGCGGCGCTGAAGAAGCCGGTGCCCGGCCGCCTCGACCTCTCCGGGGAGTGGCCGCACGTCGGCCACGTCTACCTGCGCGACCTGATCCTCGGCGCCGATCCGTACCGGCTGCGCATCCTCATGGACCGCACCCTGGAGCTGACGCCCAAGCTGACCTGGACGGTCATCGCCACCGGAGCCGCCCTGCCCGGCAGGCTCCGCCCGGGCGCACCCGTCACCAGCATCGCGGGCCTCACCGCGAACGCCGCGACGTACAGCGACCGCCGCTACGCCATGGGCCTGTACCGGCGGGCGGCCGCCCCGGTCTGCTTCACCGTCTCCACGCTCGTCGCCAACGCGTACTGGCTCGGGGCGCCGTTCGACGACGAGACGCCCAACGAGCACATCCTGTACGAGTCCATGCGGCTGCTCCCGCCGTCCTGGAACATCCTGCGGAACGCGTCCCCCGAGTACACCGCCCTCGACGACCGCATCGGCACCGGCGACGACGTCCTGCTCCTGCCGCTGCTCAGCCACCGGGACCCGGAACTCTGGGACGACCCCGACGCGTTCCGCCCCGAGCGCTGGACCACCCTCGACCCCGACGACCACCCCGGCTACCTCCCGTTCGGCCACGCCTCCGAACGCTGCTGGGGGCGCCACATGGTGATGCCGCTCGCCGGGATGCTGCTCGACATCCTGCGTGCCGAGGGGACGACGGTCGACGCGCGGCAGACCACCGCGAAGGTGCCGCTCGCGGGGCTGCTCGGCGTCGACAAGGTGCGACTCGTCCGGCGCGGGAGCTAGCTCCCTTCTGACGGATCTCCGCGGCGGAACAGGGCCGTCCAGAGGAAGGGCTCACCGAAGAGCTCCGAACCGGGCGGCTCGTCCCGCATCCGGCGCACCTCGACCTCCGTGAGGCCCGCGAAGATCCCGCGCAGCGCGTCCGCCGTGTAGGCGAGGCCGCCGTGCAGCCTCGCCTCGCGGTAGAAGTCCGCGTCGGACAGCTCGGAGCCCATGCCTGCCTCGCCTTCCTCGCCCGCCGCGAAAGCGGTCAGGGCGAGGTGGCCGCCGGGCGCCAGGACGCGGTCGACGAGGGCGAGATAGCTGACGCGGCGGTGCGGCGGCAGATGGTGGAAGCAGCCCGAGTCGTGGATCAGGTCGTACGGACCGGTCAGCTCGGTCTCCGTCAGCGCGAAGGCGTCGCCGTGGTGGAACCTGATGCCGGCCCCTGCCTCGCGGGCGCGGTCCGCGGCCCAGTCGAGGGCGGCCCGCGACAGGTCGACGGCGTCCACCTCGTACCCGAGGGCGGCCAGGTGGAGCGCGTTGCGCCCGGGGCCGCAGCCGAGGTCGAGGGCGCGGCCCGGCGCGAGGAGGCCCCGCTCCGCGTACGAGACGAGGTTTTCGTCCGGCTTGGCCGCGAAGAACGGCACCGGCCGGTCGCGGTCCGCGTAGAAGCCGTCCCACCAGTCGGCCCCGGAGGCCGTCCAGCGGTCGGCCTCCGGCTCGAACAGGCCGTCCAGGAGCTTCATCACGTCGTCGATCGTGCGGATGCTGCGATCCATCAAGTCCCCTTCCCTGAGGCCCCAATTGTACGTTCTGGGAGGAGGAAATCCCAGCTCAGAGGTGGTTCTCGGGTGCTCGCGGCAGGCGCCGTCAGAGGGGCTTTCCCGGCCCCGTCGGCGCGGCTTTCCGAAGAGATCGAACGGCGTGTTCACGCGACGTATCCCCAGGCGTAATCACAGCTGGTTGGATGTGCGAGCTCGCAGCAACCACCCCCCACCCCAAGGAGCTTCCGTGCCGCACACAGCGCTGCGCAGGACCCACGCGGCCGCGATCACCTCCGTGCTCGCCGCCGCCACGCTCGCAGCCGTCGCCCCCTCCGCGACCGCCGCCGGCGCCTCGGCCGCCCCGCCGCCGCTCAAGGTGCTCACGTACAACACCTTCCTGTTCAGCAAGACGCTCTACCCGAACTGGGGCCAGGACCACCGCGCCAAGGCGATACCGGCCGCCGACTTCTTCCGGGGCCAGGACGTCGTCGTGCTCCAGGAGGCGTTCGACAACTCCGCCTCCGACGCGCTGAAGGCGAACGCCGCGGCCGGATATCCGCACCAGACCCCCGTGATGGGCCGCAGCAAGAGCGGCTGGGACGCCACCGGCGGCGCGTACTCCTCGGTGACGCCGGAGGACGGCGGCGTCACCGTCCTGAGCAAGTGGCCGATCGTGCGCAAGGAGCAGTACGTCTACAAGGACGCCTGCGGCGCCGACTCGTACTCCAACAAGGGCTTCGTCTACGCCGTCCTGGACGTGAACGGCACCAGGACCCATGTCGTCGGCACCCACACCCAGTCCACCGACCCCGGCTGCGGCAGCGGCGAGGCCGCGGCCACCCGCGCGAAGCAGTTCAAGGAGATGGACGCCTTCCTGGACGCCAAGAACATCCCCGCCGACGAACAGGTCGTCGTGGCGGGGGACTTCAACGTCGACTCGCACAGCTCCGAGTACGCCTCGATGCTCGCCGACGGGGGCTTCGCCCCCGCCGACGGCCGCACCGGCCACCCGTACTCCTTCGACACCCGGGACAACTCGATCGCCGCCGAGCGCTACCCGGACGACCCCCGCGAAGACCTGGACTACATCCTCCACCGCAAGGGCCACGCCCGCCCCGCGAGCTGGACCAACAACGTCATCAAGGAGCAGAGCGCGCCCTGGACGGTGTCCAGCTGGGGCAAGGACTACACGTACACCAACCTGTCGGACCACTACCCCGTGACCGCGTCCTAGCGGCCGAGGGGGTCCAGGGGGGCTAGGAGCCTAGCCCTTCAGGCGCTCGTGCAGTTCCTCGGCGTCGGCGAGGAACCATGTCTGCCGTCCTCGGTTGCACTCCCGGACGAAGTCACGCAGGGCCGAACTGGCCTCGGTGTGGCGGGAGATGTCGCCGAGGACGGCGAGGCCCACGCGGTAGGTGACGAACTTCTGGATGATGTCGCCCGCGACGCGGGTGCGCAGCCGGAAGAACGATTCGTCGAACCGCTCGGCCGGGATGGCGACCCACTGGGCGCCCTGCCAGGCGGCGTTGCCGACGAGGTCCATGATGTCGCGCTCCCCGGCGATCGGCTCGCCCTCGGCGTCGCACATCAGGACCGCACCCTGCTCCTCGGCGCCCGTCACTGGCCCACCCTCCCGTCGACGCACTCGCGCAGCAGGTCGGCGTGCCCGCAGTGTCTCGCGTACTCCTCGATGCGGTGCACCAGCAGCTCGCGCACCGAGGTCCGGTCCTTGCCCAGGCGCTCGCCCAGGTCCGGATGGGCGGCGAGGAGGGCGTCGGTCGCGGCCTGCTCGCGCTCCAGCGAGGCGAACGCCTCCTCGACCACGCCCTGGTCCGCGACGGCTCCGGTGAAGTCCGCGCCCCGCTCGCCGTACAGCTTCGGGACCGGTTCGTCGCTGATCCAGGTGCGCCAGTCCCGCTCCACCTCGACGAGATGGCGGACCAGGCCGAGGAGCGACATCGTCGACGGCGGCACCGACCGCCGGGCCAGCTGCTCCGCGTCCAGGCCCTCACACTTCATCCGCAGGGTCATGCGGTACCCCGACAGGAAGTCGAGCAGGGTGGGGAGCTCGCCGTCCGGACTGCTCCCCTCGCTGTCGCGGGGGTCGTCGTCCGGATCGGCCCACATGTCCGGATAGGTGGTGGCCCGGCTCCATCGCTCGGGGCGGTCACTCTCGTCGCTCATGCTTTCCATGGTCGTCGGTGAGGAGCCGGGCCCGCCAGTGCTTTGTTCCGGCGCCGCCTACTTGTGCCAGGGGCCCGTCACCGCGAACGTCGTGCCGGGCGTGTAGCAGTTCACGTACATCGTGTCGTGGTCGGGGGAGAAGGTGACGCCCGCGAACTCGCCCCACTCGGGCTCCTCCGGGGTGCCGATGTTCTGCCGCCCGCGGGCCATCGCGTAGACCTCGCCGCCCCGGGTGAGGCCGTACACGTGCTGGACCCCGCCGCCGTCCTCGCACACCATCAGGCCGCCGCTCGGCGCGAGGCAGATGTTGTCGGGGGACTCGCCCGGCAACTGGATGTCGGTGCTCGGGCCGAAGACGATCACGAGGGTGAGGCGGCGCTTCGACGGGTCGTAGCGCCAGATCTGGCCGAAGTGGTCGGCCGCCGAGCCCTCCGCGCTGTGGGCGAAGGAGGAGACGAAGTAGACGGACGAGCCGCCCCAGTAGCAGCCCTCCAGCTTCTGCGCGTGGGTGATGCCCTTCTTGCCGAAGTCCTGGAGGCGGATGGGGGTCTGGGCCGCCAGCGGGTCAGGTACGTCGACCCACTCGATGCCGTCGAAGGAGGCGCCCGTCTCCTGGATCGAGGACAGGTCGGGCACACCGGGCACCCGCATCGCCTGCAGCTTGCCGCCCGCGCGCAGCGAACCGCGGCCGCCCCCGGGCTTCTCGGGCAGGAAGCGGTAGAAGAGGCCGAAGGGCTTGAGGAAGGCGTCCTCGGTCTCGTAGACGACGCCGCGCTTCGGGTCGACGGCGATGGCCTCGTGCTGGAAGCGGCCCATTGCGGTCAGCGGCACCGCGCCGGTGCGGTGCGGATCCACCGGGTCGACCTCGAAGATGAAGCCGTGGTCCTTGGTGTAGCCGTTCGTTCCGGCCTTGTCCTCGGTCTCCTCGCAGGTGAGCCAGGTGCCCCAAGGGGTCGGCCCGCCCGCGCAGTTGACTGCGGTCCCTGCGATGGCGACGCGTTCGCCGACGACGTTGTTTCTGCGGTCGAGCGCGAGCGCCGTACAGCCGCCCTTGGCCATCGGGTCGTAGGTCAGACCTTCGACCGTGGGTACGCCGATCTTTCCGGTGACGCGGTTCTCGTGGTTGCGGACGAGGTTGACCCCGCCGTGCTTGCCTCTGAAGGCAGCCATGCCGTCGTGGTTGCTGGGCACCTTGCCCTCACCCGACCGCAGTTCGTCGCCCTCGCGGGAGAGGACCTTGTAGCGGAACCCCTTGGGCAGGTCGAGCAGCCCCTCGGGGTCGGGGACGAGGGGGCCGTAACCGGCTTTTCCATGTGCGGCCGCGGTGCCCGCGAAGAGTTCCGAGAGCGCGCCGGTGAAGGCGATTCCGGCGCCCACGGCACCGGAGCGGGCGAGGACCTGACGTCGAGTGGCAGACATGATGGGCAACCTCCTGCTGGCGGACAGGAATGTGACCGGATGTGTGTACCACGCGCTCTGGTGCACGGGAACCACGCGCGTAGCTTCCGTTTCGCGTGCCGTCCCGGGCCCCCGTGGCAGCAGGTGCCGCGGGCGGGGCTACTCGCCCACGAGTCCCTTGGCGTCCCGTGCGAGCGCCGTGAGCCGCGAGATGGCACGGAAGTACTTCTTCCGGTACCCGCCGTTGAGCATCTCCTCGCTGAAGAGCCGGTCGAAGGGCACACCGGAGGCGAGTACCGGCACCTCTCGGTCGTACAGCCGGTCGGCGAGCACCACAAGGCGCAGAGCGGTCGACTGGTCCGGCACCGGCGTCACGTCGGTGAGGCAGACGGCGCCGAGCCCGTCGGTCAGCGCGCCGTACCGGCTCGGGTGGACCTTGGACAGGTGTTCGAGCAGATGCGGGAAGTCGTCGAGCGAGGCGCCGTCGGTCGCGTACGCCGCCTTGGTGACCTGCTCCTCCGAGTACGGAGCGGGGGCCTCCGGAAGGCCCCTGTGGCGGTAGTCCTCGCCGTCGATCCGCAACGCCTTGAAGTGGGCGGACAGGCCCTGGATCTCACGCATGAAGTCCGTGGCCGCGAACCGGCCCTCACCGAGCTTGCCCGGCAGCGTGTTCGAGGTCGCGGCGAGCGCCACGCCCTCCCCGACGAGCTTGGAGAGCAGCGAGGAGACCAGGACCGTGTCGCCCGGGTCGTCGAGCTCGAACTCGTCGATGCAGAGCAGCCGGTGCCCGCCCAGGGTGCGCACGGTCTGCTGGAAGCCGAGCGCGCCGACCAG
Source organism: Streptomyces sp. NPDC004732 (assembly GCF_040609235.1). Lineage (NCBI taxonomy): Bacteria > Bacillati > Actinomycetota > Actinomycetes > Kitasatosporales > Streptomycetaceae > Streptomyces > Streptomyces sp. NPDC004732. Next base: position 609,609 of record NZ_JBEXJR010000001.1, on the reverse strand, counting down.
GTTCGTCAGCTCGACGAAGGTGCCGAACGCCTTCTGCTCGGGGGCCGCGGGCGTCGCGTGCCAGAGGGAGGCGAGCAGGTGGGTCTTGCCGACGCCGTAGCCACCGTCGAGGTAGATGCCGCGGGGGCCCGTGGGGGCGGCCGCCTTCTTCTGGAACCAGCGGCGCTTGCCCGCGCCGCTCGCATGCGCCCCGCCGAGCCCCGCGGCGAAGCCGCTCAGGGCCCCGATCGCCGCGGTCTGGCTCGGCTGATTGGGGTCCGGGATGTACGTGTCGAAGCGGGCGGCTTGGAAGCGCGGCGGCGGCACCATCTCGGCGACCAGACGGTCGGCGGGGACGCGGGGCTCGCGGGCGCACAGCGACAGCGGAGCCACTTCGGCTATGGGGTGGTGCCCGGAGGCGGCGGTGGAGGACGACACGGTTCCCCAGCTTAAAGGGCGTGCAAGACTGCGGATATGCGACGCCTGTTCCCTGTGACCGACCAGACAGCCGACCGGACACACGATCGGACGCCCCATCGCACGGGTGAGACGGCCGACCGGGAGTGGAGCCTCGACGAGCTGGCCGACGCCTACGCCTATCCGGCGGGGGAGCCGACCTGGCTGCGCGCCAACATGGTGTCCACGCTCGACGGCGCGGCCCACCACGAGGGCCGCTCCCAGCCGATCTCCGGCGACACGGACATGCGCATCTTCGGCACCCTGCGCGCCCTCGCGGACGCCGTGATCGTCGGTGCGGAGACCGTCCGCAAGGAGGGGTACCGCCCGGCGAAGGCACGTGCGGCCTTCGCGGCGCGCAGGGCCGCCGCCGGGCAGACGGAGGCGCCCGCCATCGCGGTCGTCAGCGCCGGTCTTGACCTGGACTTCTCGGTTCCGCTTTTCACCTCGCCCATGACGCCCACGCTCCTCGTGACCGGGGCCTCCGCACCGGCCGACCGGATCGCCGCGGCCGAGAAGGCGGGCGCCGTGGTCGTGGTCGCGGGCGACGGCGCGACCGTGGAGCCGGAGCGGGTGGCCCCCGCCCTGGCCGAGCGCGGGCTCACCCGGCTGCTCACGGAGGGCGGCCCCCGCCTGCTGGGCCAGTTCGTGGCCGCCGGGGCGCTGGACGAGCTCTGTCTGACGGTGTCGCCGATGCTCACCGCGGGGGACGCGCAGCGGATCGCGGGCGGATCCGCTCTGGCGGTGCCGGACAGATTCGCACTGACGTCCGTACTGGAGGAGGCCGGGTTCCTCTTCACCCGCTACCGTCGTACCTGACAATCGGCGGAATCAGTCGTTCCGTTTGGCTTCGGCTGGGCACACTAGATCTCGCAGACCCCGTGCGGCCACGGGGCAGGATGGTTTCCGCAAGGGCCTCATGAGGGCCCACGGATGAGAAGGGCGCCTGGCGTGTTCACAAGCGTATTGATGATCGAGAAAGCCCTGACGTCCGCCGACGTGGAGTTCGTCACCACCTTGCACGGCGACGAGCCCATCACTTTCCACGTGCTGCTCCAGCCGCGGGGCGACCAGGCGGACCGCCTGCTGAGGGCCATCGACGACGTCGCCCTCGGCGAGCTCGACGAGGCGGCGCGCGAGGGCGAGACCCCGGAGGGGCAGGACGCGACAGGGCCCGGCGAGCAGGCGCTCCAGGTCTCCTTGGTCGCGCTGCGCGCCGCGGGCTGCGAGGCGACGGGGCGGCTCATCGAGGACCACCCCCTCGACGCGCTCAAGAGCCTCGTCGACGACGTGGACGCCGACGAGGTGATCGTCCTGACCGACCCGCACTACGTGGAGGAGTTCTTCCACCGCGACTGGGCCTCACGGGCCCGCCACAAGGTCGGCGTGCCGGTGCTCAAGCTCTTCTCGCACAGCCTGGCCGACGAGGCGTAGCCACCCCCTCCGCGGGGCCCGGCGGCCGCGCCCCGCGGAGGCAATAGGCTGGGGCCTGCCCGGACGCGCACGGGGCGACACCACACCGTGCCCGTCGCACTCGTCGCACCACCAGGGGAGACACACGCATGGCACCCGGCCTGCCCCAGTCCATGGCCGACATGGACCGACCGCACTTCATCGGCATCGGCGGCGCCGGAATGTCGGGCATCGCGAAGATCCTGGCCCAGCGCGGCGCCAAGGTCGCGGGCAGCGACGCCCGGGAGTCCGCCACCGCAGAGGCGCTGCGCGCGCTCGGCGCCACGGTCCACATCGGCCACGACGCCGCGCACCTCGCGCCCGACGCGACCTGCGTCGTCGTCTCCTCCGCCATCCGCGAGGACAACCCCGAGCTGGCCCGCGCGGCCGAGCTCGGCATCCCCGTCGTGCACCGCTCGGACGCCCTGGCCTCCCTGATGAAGGGCCTGCGCCCGATCGCGGTCGCGGGCACGCACGGCAAGACCACGACGACCTCGATGCTCGCCGTCACCCTCGCCACCCTCGGCCTCGCCCCGTCGTACGCGATCGGCGGCGACCTGGACGTGCCCGGCTCGAACGCGCTGCACGGCGAGGGCGACATCTTCGTCGCCGAGGCCGACGAAAGCGACCGCAGCTTCCACAAGTACGCGCCCGAGGTCGCCATCGTCCTCAACGTGGAGCTCGACCACCACGCCAACTACGCGTCGATGGACGAGATCTACGAATCCTTCGAGATCTTCGCGGGCAAGGTCGTCCCCGGCGGCACCCTGGTCATCTCGGCGGACCAGCCGGGCGCGGTGGAGCTGACCCGGCGCGTCCGGGACCTCGGCGAGCTCAAGGTCGTCACCTACGGCGAGTCCGAAGGTGCGGACCTGCGCATCCACAAGATCACGGCACGCGGTCTGACCAGCGAGGTCACCGTCCTCCTGGACGGCAAGCTGCTGACCTTCACGGTCTCGGTGCCCGGCCGCCACTACGCGAACAACGCGGTCGCGGCTCTCGCGGCGGGCGTCGCGCTCGGCATCCCGTCCCGGAACCTGGCCGGTGCCCTGAAGTCGTACACCGGCGTCAAGCGGCGCCTCCAGCTCAAGGGCGAGGCCGCGGGCGCGCAGGTCATCGACTCCTACGCGCACCACCCCACCGAGATGACGGCCGACCTGGAGGCGATGCGCTCCGCCGCTGGCGACGCCCGCATCCTCGTCCTCTTCCAGCCCCACCTCTTCTCGCGCACCCAGGAACTGGGCACCGAGATGGGGCAGGCCCTCGCCCTCGCCGACTCCTCCGTGGTCCTGGACATCTACCCGGCCCGCGAGGACCCGATCCCCGGCATCACCAGCGCCCTGATCGTCGACGCCGCCCGTGCGGCGGGCGCCGAGGTCGCGGCCGCGTCCGACAAGGCGGCGGCCGTCCGGACGCTCGCGGGAATGGCGAAGCCCGGCGATCTCGTTCTCACCATGGGAGCGGGCGACGTCACGGACCTCGGCCCGCAGATCCTGGCCGAGCTGTCGAAGTAAGTCGAAGTAAGGGGAGTCCACCCATGTCGTACGACGTCGAGAAGCCCGACGAGCAGTGGCGAGCGGAGCTGACCCCTTCGGAGTACGCGGTGCTGCGCCAGGCCGGTACGGAACCGGCCTTCGTCGGTGAGTACACGGACACCAAGACCGAGGGCGTCTACTCCTGCCGTGCCTGCGGCGCGGAGCTGTTCACCTCGACGGAGAAGTTCGAGTCGCACTGCGGCTGGCCGAGCTTCTTCGACCCGAAGGACACGGACGCGGTCGAGCTGCTCCAGGACTCCTCGCACGGCATGGTCCGCACCGAGGTGCGCTGCGCCCGCTGCGGCTCGCACCTGGGCCACGTCTTCGAGGGCGAGGGCTATGCCACGCCGACGGACCAGCGGTACTGCATCAACAGCATCTCGCTGCGGCTCGCGCCGACCGAGGGCTGAGCGACCGGAACAGCCCCGGCACCGGCTGGTGGGCCGGTACCGGGGCGGGTGTGCTCTAGAACGTCAGCTTCCAGCTGTTGATGTAGCCCGTGTCCTGGGACGCGACGTCCTGGGCCTGGAGCTTCCAGGCGCCGTTGGCCGTCTCGCTCGACGCGTTGACCGTGTACGTGGCGATGATGTTGTCCGCCGAGTCGTTGCTGCTCGAGTTCTTCAGGCGGTACGCCGTGCCGTCGGGGGCGAGCAGATCGAGGACCACGTCGCCGCGCCAGGTGTGCCGGACGTCGACGTCCACCTTGAGGGTGGCGGGGGCGTTGCCGGTGCGGCCGGTGACGTTGACCGTCGAGGTCACCGCGGCGCCGTTGTCCGGGATGGCGACGTCCGCGGTGTTCTCGTACGCGTCACCGGGCGGGGTCGTAGTGCCCGCGCCGAGGGTCCAGATCGCGTGGGCGATGGCGTCGCTGTTGCGGTCCAGCGCGGTGTCGTTGATGTTCGACGTGGAGTCGCAGGACGAGTGGTAGCAGCGGTCGAAGGCCTGGCCCGCCGTGCCGCCCCACTTCTGGGCCTGCGCACTGGACTTGGCGCGCTCGGCGCCGGTGAACAGACCGCCGACCGGGATGCCCGCGCTCTTGAACGGCGCGTGGTCGGAGCGGCCGTCCCCCTCGGTCTCGATCTCGGTGGGGACGTTCAGGCCCGCGTAGTAGTCCTTGAACGTCTTCTCGATCGTCGGGTCGTCGTCGTAGACGAAGTAGCCCGGGTTCGGCGAGCCGATCATGTCGAAGTTCAGATAGCCGCTGACCTTTGAACGGTCCGTGGCGGGCAGGTTGTTGACGTAGTACCGCGAGCCGACCATGCCCAGCTCCTCGGCGCCCCACCAGGCGAACCGCAGGTGCTTCGTCGGCTGGAGCTGCGCGCGCGAGACGGCGAGCGCGGTCTCCAGGACACCGGCCGAGCCCGAGCCGTTGTCGTTGATCCCGGCCCCCGCCGAGACGCTGTCGAGGTGCGCGCCCGCCATCAGGACCTGGTTGGCGTCCCCGCCCGGCCAGTCGGCGATCAGGTTGTAGCCGGTGCCGCTGCTGCTGAACTGCTGGATGCGGGTGGTGAACCCGGCGGCGTCCAGCTTGCCCTTCACATAGTCGAGGGAGGCCTTGTAGCCGGGGCGATTGTGGGCGCGGTTGCCGCCGTTGGCCGAGGCTATGGACTGGAACTGGGAGAGGTGCGCCTTGACGTTGGCGAGCGGGATGTCGGGCGCCGCGAGGGTGGGCGAGGGCGCGGCGGCCGACGGGGTGGCGGTGGCGAGCAGGCCGCCGATGGCCAGGGTGGCGGCACCGACGGCCGCACGTCTGAAGAGCTTCATGTGTGGGGCTCCGTATTCCGAACAGCGTGAGGGACGGAACGTGCGAGGCGCCCTGCGACGCGGGTGCCGCGGGGCGCCTTTGGAGCTGTGCGTGCTGTGCGTTGCCTGATGTTGAGGGCCGGACGACCCCCGGTCAAGGGTGGAAACCGGTCACATGACGGTCAGCCACGTCCGTATACCGGACGCCTGCCTGGGGGGATCGCCGCCGTCGGCAGCCGTCAGAAGAAGACCCCGCACCTCAGCAGTACATTCGCGTACGGCCGCGCCTCACCCGTCCTGACCACCAGACGGGCCGCCGCCGAGAGGCTCTTGAGGTCCTCGTGCGGGACGAGGGCGAGGGACGGGAGGCTCTCGTGCAGCAGTCGGGCCGTCGACGGGTTCGACGCGCGTACTTCCGTCGCCGCCGTCCCGCCCTCCACCACCAGCTCGTCGAGGAGGCCTTCGAGGACCTCCGCGAAGGACGGGACCCCGGCGCGGAACGCCAGGTCCACCACGCGCGGGCCCGCCGGGATCGGCATGCCCGCGTCGCACACGAGCACGGTGTCGCCGTGGCCCAACTCGGCCAGCGCGCCCGCGAGATGGCGGTTCAATATGCCCGACTTCTTCACCGGGAAGGGACCTCCGGAACGGCGTCGGCGAGCTCCGACGCGGTCGGGTAGGAGTCCTGCGCGCCCTTGCGGGTGACCGCGGCCGCGCCCACCCGCACCGCGTACGCGGCCGCCGTCGGCAGGTCCTCGCCGAGGCCGAGCCGCCAGCCGAGCGCCGCGGTGAAGGCGTCGCCCGCGCCCGTCGTGTCCACCGCGTCGACCTTCGGGCTCGGGACCCGTACGGCGGCCCCGCCGGAGGCGTCCGCGGTGAGCGCGCCCTCGGCGCCCAGCGTGATCACCACCGAGCGGGGGCCCAGCGCGAGCAGCCCGCGCGCCCAGTCCTCGGGGGTCTCACCCGCGTCGTCGCCGAGGATGACGCGGGCCTCGTGCTCGTTCACCACCAGCGGGTCGCAGGCCGCGAGGACCTCGGCGGGCAGTGGGGCGGGCGGCGAGGGGTTGAGGACGAAGCGGGCGCCGGGCCGCAGGGTGCGGACCACCTCGGCGACCGTGTCCAGGGGGATCTCCAGCTGGCTGGAGACCACCCGCGCCGCCGACAGCAGGCTGCCCGCCGCGCGGATGTCCCCGGGGGTGAGGCGCGCGTTGGCGCCGGGGGAGACCACGATGCTGTTGTCGCCCGACGGATCGACCGTGATCAGCGCGACGCCGGTGGGCGCGCCGCCCACCAGGACGCCGACGGTGTCCACGCCCGCCGCCCGCTGCGCGTCCAGGAGGAGCACGCCGTGGGCGTCGTCGCCGACCCGGGCGAGCAGCGCGGTGCGGGCGCCGAGGCGGGCCGCGGCGACCGCCTGGTTGCCGCCCTTGCCGCCGGGGTGGACGGCCAGGTCGGAGCCGAGGACCGTCTCGCCGGGCGCGGGGCGGCGCTCCACGCCGACCACCAGATCGGCGTTGGCGGAGCCCACGACCAGCAGCTCGTAGTCGTCGTTCATGTGTGCTTGTGCCTGCTTTCGTACGGTGGGGTCCGGTTGCGACGGTACCTGGCGCGGCGGTCGGGCCGTCGGGTCGGTCGGGCCGTCGGCTCGGTCGGTCGGGTCAGGAGAAGTCCCGCACGTTCTTCGACGTGACGACCTTCACCGGCACCTTCACGGTCTCCTGGACCTTCTTGCCCTGCGTGGCCCGCACCGCGTTGCGCACGGCGATCTTCCCGAGCTCCTTGGGCTGCTGCGCCACGGACGCGTACAGCGTGCCCGCCTCGACCGCCTTGAGACCGTCGGGGGTGCCGTCGAAGCCCACGACCGGGACCGACGTGCCCGCCTTGTCGCCGAGCGCCTTGACCGCGCCGAGCGCCATCTCGTCGTTCTCGGCGAAGACGCCGGTCACGCCCTTGTTGGACTGCAGCAGGTTCGTCATGACGTCCAGGCCCTTGGTGCGGTCGAAGTCCGCGGGCTGCTTGGCGACGACGTCGATGCCGGGGTACGCCTTGATGCCCTCGGCGAAGCCCTGGCCGCGCTCGCGGCTCGCGGAGGTGCCGGGCGTGCCCTGGAGGACGACGACCTTGCCCTTGCCGCCCAGCTTCTCGGCGAGCGTCTTCGCCGCCAGCTTGCCGCCCGCGACGTTGTCCGAGGCGACGAGCGTCGCGGTCTTCGCCTTGTTCACCCCGCGGTCGGCCGCGACCACCGGGATGTCCTGCTTGTTGGCGCCCCGCACGGCCGGGCCCACCGCGTCGGAGTCCACCGGGTTGACGATGATCGACTTCACGTTCTCGCCGGTGAAGTTCTGCAGCTGGTTGCTCTGCTGGGACGCGTCGTTCTGCGCGTCGGTGACCGTCAGGTCGATGCCTGCCTTGTCGGCCTCGGCCTGCGCGCCCTCCTTCATCTGGACGAAGAAGGGGTTGTTGAGGGTGGAGAGCGACATGCCGATCTTCGTGCTCGTGCCGGACGAGCCCGAGTTGAAGAAGGAGACCGCGCCGACCACGGCCGCCACGGCCACGGCGGCGACCGCGTACTTCACCGCTTGCGGCCCCTTGCCGCGCACGCCCCCGGCCGCACCGGAGGACGCACCCGGAGTCGACCCGGCCCGCCGCCGCAGCGTGTCCAGGAGGACCGCGAGCGCGATGACGACACCGATCACGACCTGCTGCCAGAAGGCGGAGACGGAGAGGAGGTTGAGGCCGTTGCGCAGCACCGCGAGGATCAGCGCGCCGATGAGCGTGCCGGACGCCCTGCCGACGCCGCCCGCGAGGCTCGCGCCGCCGATGACGACCGCGGCGATCGCGTCGAGCTCGTAGCCCTGCGCGGCCTGCGGCTGCGCGGAGACCAGCCGGGAGGCGAGCACGACACCCGCGACGGCCGCGAAGAGACCGGCGAGCGCGTAGATGACGAGCTTCTGCCGCTTGACGCGCAGGCCCGACAGGCGGGCCGCCTCTTCGTTGCCGCCGATCGCGTACATGGAGCGGCCGATGAACGTACGCCCCAGGACGAGCGCCGTGACGAGGCCCATCGCGACCATCACGATCACCGGGACCGGCAGCCAGCCGCCGATGGTGTCACCCAGGTGCGAGACCGAGTCGGGGAACGCGATCGGGCTGCCCTGCGAGATCACCAGGGAGAGGCCGCGGGCCACCGAGAGCATCGCGAGTGTCGCGATGAACGGCGGGAGTTTCCCGTACGAGACGAGCAGTCCGTTGACGAACCCGCAGGCTATGCCGGTCGCGACGGCGAGCACCACCGCGAGCCACACCGGCAGCCCCTGCGAAGTCGCCGACCAGGCAAGGACGGTGGCCGAGAGCGCGGCCACCGAACCGACCGACAGGTCGATGCCTGCCGACACGATCACGAAGGTCACGCCGAACGCGAGGATCGCGGTCACCGCGGCCTGGACGCCGACGTTGAGCAGGTTCTGCGTGGTGAGGAAGTCGCCGGAGAGCAGCGACATCGCCACGACCAGGACGATCAGGGCGCTCAGCGCGCCGTTGTCGAGCAGGACGCGGCGGAGCGAGGCCGTGCCACCCGCGTCGCGCTTCAGGGTTTCAGTGGCCACGGGAGACCTCCGCCTCTTCTTCGTTCCGTACCGCCGCGGTGCTGACGGCGAGTGCCATCACGGCGTCTTGAGTGGCCTCTTCGGCCGTGAGTTCACCGGCGATCCGGCCCTGTGCCATGACGAGGACCCGGTCGCTCATGCCGAGCACCTCGGGCAGATCGCTTGAGATCATCAGGACCGCGTGCCCGGAGGCCGTCAGTTCGTTGATGAGCTGGTAGATCTCGACCTTCGCGCCGACGTCGATGCCGCGCGTCGGCTCGTCGAGGATGAGGACCTGGATGTCGGCGAGCAGCCACTTGCCGATGACGACCTTCTGCTGGTTGCCGCCGGACAGGGTGCGGACGTGCTGGCCGAGCCCGGCCATGCGCACCCCCAGCTGCTCGGCGATCCGCGCGGCCGCCCGGTGCTGTCCCTTGAGGTCCACGAGCCCGGCGCGCGTCGCCGAACGCAGCGTCACCAGGCCGAGGTTCTCCCGCACGGAGGCGTCGAGGACCAGCCCCTGCCCCTTGCGGTCCTCCGGGACCAGACCGATGCCCGCGCCCATCGCCGCGTTCACGTCGTGCCTGGGCAGCCGCTCGCCGCGTACGTCGACGGAACCGCCGTCGTACGGATCGGCGCCGAAGACCGCGCGCGCCACCTCGGTGCGGCCCGCGCCGACCAGCCCCGCGAGCCCGACGACCTCGCCCGCCCGCACCTCGAAGCTGACGTCGTGGAAGACGCCGTCGCGGGTGAGGCCGTCGACGCGGAGCAACGGCGGCCCGGTGTCGGGGCGTTCGCGCGGATACTGCTGCTCGATGCTGCGGCCCACCATGAGGCGTACGAGCTCGTCCTCGTCGGTCGACGCGGGCACCTGGTCGACGCTGCGGCCGTCGCGCAGGACGGTGACGCGGTCGCCGAGTGCGGCGATCTCCTCCAGGTGGTGGGTGATGAAGACGATGCCGACGCCGTCCTCGCGCAGGGTGCGCACGATCCGGAAGAGCTTGTCGACCTCCTCGGAGGTGAGGACCGCGGTGGGCTCGTCCATGATGAGCACGCGCGCGTCCAGGCTCAGCGCCTTGGCGATCTCGACCATCTGCAGCCGGGCGATGCCCAGTTCGCGCACCTTGGCGCGCGGCGAGACCTGGACGCCGACCCGCTGGAGCAGCTCCGCCGCGTCGGCCTCCATCTTCTTCCGGTCGACCAGACCGAAGCGGCGGGGCTGGCGCCCCAGGAAGATGTTCTCGGCGACGGTCAGATCGGGGACGAGGTTGAACTCCTGGTAGATCGTGGCGATGCCGAGCCGCTCGGCGTCCTGCGCGCCGTTGATGCGGACCTCGCGCCCCTCGGCGAAGATCCGGCCGCTGTCGGGCCGGTAGGCGCCGGAGAGCATCTTGATGAGGGTGCTCTTGCCCGCGCCGTTCTCGCCGAGGAGGACGTGCACCTCGCCGCGGCGCAGATCGAAGTCGACGGAGTCGAGCGCGACGACGCCGGGGAACGTCTTGCGAATCGACTCGATGCGCAGCAACTCGTCCTGGTTGCTCACGGGTTGCTCCTTCGTACGGGGGTGTTCTCGCCGCAGGAGCGGCGGACGACGAGCCGGGCGGGCAGGGTCACGGACTGCGGGCGTCTGCCCTCGATGCGGTCGATCAGCGCCTGCACGGCGGCCCGGCCGAGCTCCGCGGTCGGCTGGGCGATCGCGGTGACCGGCGGATCGGTGTGCACGAACCACGGGATGTCGTCGAAGGCGGCGAGCCCGATGTCGTCCGGGACGCGCAGGCCGTGCGCGCGGATCGCGTCGAGGGCGCCGAGGGCCATCAGGTTGTCGGCGGCGAAGACGATCTCGGGCGGCTCGGGCAGGGCGAGGAAGCGCTCGGTGGCGCGGCGGCCGCTGTCCGCCTGGAAGTCGCCCTGTCCGATGTACGCGTCGGGCAGGGCGGTGCCGTGCTCGCGCAGCGCCTCCCGGAAGGCCTCGACGCGCTCGCTGCCGGTGGTGGTGGCCGCGGGGCCCGCGATGATGGCGAGCCTGCGGTGGCCGAGTCCGTGCAGATGGGCGACGAGGTCGCGGACTGCCTGCCGCCCGTCGGAGCGGACCACGGGGACGTCCACGCCGGGGATCCACCGGTCCACGAAGACCATCGGGGTGCCGGCCCGCACGGCGTCGAGCATCAGCGGGGAGCCGCCGTCGGCGGGGGAGACGAGCAGTCCGTCGATCCGCCGGTCGAGCAGGGTCCGCACGTGGTGGTCCTGCAGCTCGGGGCGCTCGTCGGCGTTGCCGATGATCACGCTGTAGCCGAGTGCGCGGGCGGCCTCCTCGACGGACCGGGCCAGCTCCGTGAAGTACGGGTTGAGCACGTCGCTGATGACCAGGCCGAGCGTCCGCGTCTGGTCGGTGCGCAGGGACCGGGCGACGGCGTTGGGCCGGTAGCCGAGCGCCTCGACGGCGGCGAGGACCCGGGTGCGGGACGCGGGGCTGACGGAGGGGTGCCCGTTCAGCACGCGCGACACGGTGGCGACGGACACACCGGCCTCGGCCGCGACGTCCTTGATGCCCACCGAGCTCGGAGTCATCGTCGGTCCACCTCCTTGTGGAATCGATTACACGGAGGATTGGAAACGATTACACGGGGGCGTGACAAGGGGTGGATGGGGCGGGAGGTGCGAGTGAGATCTGATCGTGATGATTCGGCGGGGGGGTGATTTGCCGCCGACCGGGGGTGGCCTGTCGTCGATCGGGGGTGGCCCGCCCCCGATCGACGGCGTCCTACTGCTCCACTCCCACGTACGTGAGGTTGCAGCTGCCGATCTGGCCCACGGCCCCGAGGTGCGGGTAGGTGAACCCGAGCGTCTTGGTGCTCGCGGACGTGTGGTTGAGCTCGATGGTCTGGCTGGTGTGGGCGGGCATGTCGGCCACCCGCCACGTCGGCGTCTGACCGTTGTCCTCGATGGCGAACTCGCCGCGGGCGAAGCCGTGGAGGAAGTCGGTGTTGTTGTGGAACGTGACCCGGTCGACGTGGGCGCGCGGGCCGTCCCAGTTGCCCTCGAAGGTCGCCTGGAGTGCGTCGTTCGGGAGGTCGCGGCCGATTTCCGCATTGTCGCAGCTGTCGCCCCAGTGGACGTTCACGCTGCGCTGGTTGAAGGCCTTCGCGATGAAGGCTCCTTCGGCGTGCGCGGTGCCGGTGGCGAACAGCAGCAGGACCGAGGCGGCCAGGGCGCCGAGCGTGAGCGTCCTCTTGCCGGTCATGTCGTTTCTCCTTCGGTGGCAGGGGTGGGCCAGGGCACTAGACGGAGAACACCTGGTAGTGGGCGGGGGAGAAGAATCCGGTCGACCATGCCGTCGCGTACTCGCCGTAGGGCACGATGTTGGTCCCCTGGCGAGTGCAGTGCCCCGGCCCGCAGACCACCGCGCTCGCGTAGAAGTCGCGTCCCGGTCCCCGGTAGCAACGGATCGTGAACCGGTGCCCGTCCTCGGTGATGGTCGGCGTGTTGCACTGGATGGAGTCCGCCCGGGGTGTCGCGCCGCTTGCCGCGCCCGACGTGCCGAGTGCGGCGCACACGGCCAGGGCCGCCGCCCATGCCGCCCGCTGTGCCTTGATGAACGCCACTGGTGGCGCCTCCCTTCGTCCGGGCGGCACCGGATCGCGCCACCCCGCATATGCACTGTGAGTATAAGGATAGTTACTCTTCGTGTTCATTGAGGGGTGCGAAAGGGGCGCGAAAGAGGTGCGTGTGTGGCGTGAAGTGGCGCGGGGGCGCGGAGTGGGGTCGCGGCTCCCTCGGGGCGGCCGGGGCGGTCGGGGAGGCGGGGTCAGTCCTGCCGGAACGGCACCGTCAGCCACGGGCTGTCCGGGTCCGTGGTCAGGGCGCGGTGGGCGCGCAGCACGTCCGTGTACCAGGAGCCGAACGACTCCTCGTCGAAGTGGAGGCAGCGGCCCAGGACGTAGCCCGCGGAGAACGTCTCCCAGGAGGCGTACGAGGAGCGGGCGGCCTCGGAGGCGCGCACCAGGGACTTGGTCGTCTCGGCGTGGGTGGCGTAGCGCGCGCCCCTGCCCCAGCGGGCCATCTTCGAGGCACGCCCGATGTCCCAGGCCGCGATCGTGCCGACGCGGCCGTCGGGCGGCAGGAGTTCGTCGGCGCGGAACCGGGCCTCGTAGCGGAGCACCTTGCCGACCAGGGCGCGCAAGTGCGCCACGAACTGGTCCAGTTCGGGATCCTCGCCGGGCCGGTGCGGCTCGCCGGGGCCGCCGGTCTCCACCACGCGGTGCCGGAGCGCCGCCTCCACCTGGTCGCGCCAGAGCTCCGGGTCGACCCGGGGGCCGTGCCGCCGCGTCAGAACGGTGCGGGCTTCGAGGACGAAGTCCCAGTACCAGGGGCTGACGTCACGGGTGAGCAGCCGCTCCTGCAGGGACAGCCAGTCGTCGCGGTCGTGCACGCCCCACCACTCCGCCAGGCGGTCGAGCTCGTTGTGGTGGCCCGCGCCGTGCCAGTCGACGGTGTTCCAGGCGTCGCCGTTGGCGAAGCACAGGTGCGCGCCGCACGCCAGGCCGTGCAGGAGGGCGCTGCCCGCCTCGGGTGCGCCCGTGCGGCGGGTGTCGATGCGGTTCCCGAGACCGTCGGCGCGGTGGTACTTGTCGTGCAGGTCCGACCACACCTCCCGCTCCTCGTCGGTGGTCAGATAGAACTGCTGGCAAGGCGTCGCCGCGTTCACCACGAGGAGGTCGACGTCGTCGGGGCAGCTCCGGGCGAGGGAGTCCAGCGTGACGTACTCGTAGACGACGGCGGGGTGCGGGCGGGGCAGCACGCCCGCCGTGTAGACCTGTGCGACCTTCCTGCCGTCCGGCAGACCGATGGTGAGCAACTCACTGGAGCCGTCGTCGCGTTCCGTGTCCGTCTCCGTGTCCTTTTCCGGCTCCGTGACGGTCACCGGCCGGTACAGGCCCTCGACGGCTATGGCCCGCAGATAGCCGTACGCGTCGTCCTCCTGGCACAGCTCGTACAGGTGCTCCTCCAGGTCGGCGGGTGCCTGCCAGGGGCTGCCGTCCGCGGGCGCCGGGAAGTCGGGGAAGACGTCGTCGTGGTGCTCGCCGTCGGTGTCGTACGCGCCGCCTGGGGCGTGCTCGTCGTGCATGCGTCTGCTTCTCCGCTCGGGCGCTGCGCTGGTTCTCGCGATCTTGCACCCTACGCGGGCGCCTCGGCCCGCAACGACTTCAGGCCGTTGATGAAGTGCGAGACCAGACGGCGCGGCGGCGCCGCGAGGCGCAGGACCGGCAGGGCGCGGGTCACCTCCTCGTGGAACACGCGCAGTTGGAGCCGGGCGAAGTGGGCGCCCAGGCAGACGTGCGGGCCGTCGCCGAACGCCACGTGGGGGTTGGGCGAGCGGGCCAGGTCCAGGCGGTGCGGATCGGCGAAGACGCGCTCGTCGTGGTGGGCGGAGGCGTGGAAGACGACGACCTTGTCCCCGGCCGTGATGCGCGTTCCCGCAAGCTCGGTGTCGCGGGCCGCCGTGCGCCGGAAGGTGAGCACCGGAGGGTGACGGCGCAGCAGTTCGTCCACGGCGGGGGCGATGCCGACCGCCCCGGCCCGCAGCCGCTCGTACTCGCCGGGGCTCTCCGCGAGCGCGAGCAGGCCGCCGGGTGCGGCGCTGCGCACGGTGTCGTTGCCCGCGACGGTGAGGAGGAAGAAGAACATCTCCAGTTCGGCAGGGGTGAGTTCGGGATCGTGGGCGAGCGTCGTGAGCACGTCGTCGCCGGGGTGCTCGCGCTTGTGGGCGGCCAGCGTCCGTGCGTACGCGAACATGTCGCCCAGCATCGCGGGGGAGCGCGGGTTGACCGGTTCGCCGTCCGGGCCGAGCACGGGCGGGGGTGCTTCGTCCGGGTCCTGGTAGCCGATGACGCGCTGCGTCCAGTGCAGCAGCAGGCCGCGGTCGGCGGGCGGTACGCCCAGCAGGTCGGCGAGGTTGAGCAGGGCGTAGTCGTCGGTGACGGCGGTGACGACGTCGAAGGTGCCGTCCCCGGCGCGCGCCTGCTCCACGGCCACTGCGAGGAGCGTCCGGGCCCGCTCGCGCACCCGTGCCTCGAAGCGCTCGATCCGCCGCGGGGTGAAGGCGCGGCTGACCAGCCTGCGCAACCGGCCGTGCCCGGCGGGTCCCGCCCCGCCCGTCATGGCGACGGGGTCCTGGTTGAGCATCATGCGCCGGATGAACGGCAGGTCGTCCGGGGCGGGGTCGCGGATCTGGGTGGCGCCCAGGTACGAGGAGTACGTCGCCGCGTCCTTGAGGACGCGCACCACGTCCGCGTGCCGGGTGACCGCCCAGAAACCCGGGCCCGCGGGCCAGCCCAGCACCTCCGGCTCGCCCTGCCACGCCACGGGGTGGTGGTCGCGCAGGACGCGGTAGCGGTCGTGGGGGACGCCTTCCGCGTACAGGCGGGGATCGAAGACGTCGGGGACGGGCGGCGTCCGGGGCGGCGCACCGCGCAGGCTCACGCGGCGGCGTCCCCGTGCAGGAAGTCCTCCACCGTGCGGATGAGTTCGAGGGGTACTTCGTCCATCGCGTAGTGCCCGGCCCCGGGCAGCTCCGCCAGCTCGCCGTGGGGGTAGGAGCGCAGCCAGGTGCGGCGCATCAGGTCCGCCGAGAGCGCCGGGTCGAGCGCCCCGGTGACCGCGAGCGCCGCCACGGGCGAGCCGTCGACCTCCGTGTGGAAGTCGTCGCCCGTCCAGGAGTCCAGCCAGGCGCGGAACGCCTTGACGTCGCTGACCGCGAGGGAGCGGCGCACCATCCGGTCGAGCCAGGCCCGGGGGCGTACGCCACCCGTGGTGAAGTCGATGATGGCGTGGCGGTTCTCCGGAGTGTGCGCGGCCGATGCGAACAACTCCCATTGTTCGGGCGGCAGTTGCAGACCGGACGACGGGACGGGCGACACCCCGACCAGGCGGCGCACCCGGTGCGGGGCCGCGGCCAGGACGCGCTGGGCGACGCTGCCGCCCATGGAGTGCCCGACCAGCGAGAACCGCTCCCAGCCGAGCCGATCGGCCAGGTCCAGCACATCGGCGGCGCCCTCGCTCGTGGTGTACGCGCCGACGGCGTCCTTGGCCTCGCCGTACCCGCGCAGATCCACCACCGCGTACTGGAAGGCGGTGGTGTCGAGGTCCGCGAGCACGGGTGCGTACGCGGACCGGTCCGCGAACCAGCCGTGGACCGCGATCACCTTGTGCGGGCCTTCGCCGAGCAGGGTGTGGGGGAGGAGGAAAGGGGTCACAGCGACTCCGATCGCCGGCGGGGTCCGGGCGGCACCGGGCGGTGCGGGACCGTGACAACGGTGTCCCCCGACCACGGTGCCGCGCAAGGGCGCGTGCGGCGCTCCGTGCCCCTGTTCGACCAGGTGTGAAGGGCGGGTGCCGAGGCGGGGGTGAACTTGGCGGACGGCCTGCGGTGCGGTGCCGCGGTTGGTCAGAATGTGGCATGGCCATCCGTCGCCTCAGCTACCGGCTCGGCCAGGAGCCGGACACCGGAGCCCTCCGCCTGTTCCTTCCGGATACGGATGTGGGCGGTACGGCGCACCAACCGCACGAGGACACAGGGGAGTTGACGAGTACCGTCACGCGCGTCATAGGCGTCCCGCGTGCCGGGGAAACAGGGACCGAGCTGAGCTACAGCCTGCTCCCGGACGGCGGACGGCTCCTGTGCGCCGCCCTCCCGGGACAGCGCGTGGAGGCACTCCACCTGAGCGCCGACACCCCCGGGCCCGGTCCCGTCTGGCCGATCGACACCTGGCGCTCCGAGTCCTGGGAACCGGCGAGGGCGCAGGCGCTGGGCGCCGGGTTCGTCGAGTCCGAACTGCCGGTGCCGGAGGCCCACTTCGACCGGGACCTGCTCGTCGCGTTCGCCCGGACGCACGCCGACCGCGTCGCGCCCTTCCTCGCCGATGTGCGCAGGCTCTTCGAGGACCCCGCGGGGCGGCAGATCGTCCTCGTGGAGGAGGACTCCGAGACCGTGGCCCGCTGGGTCGCGCTCGCCTGCGCCTCGCTTCCCGAGGCGTACGTTCCCGCACTGACGTTCACCACCTGGACGGCCGACCCGCGCCGCGCCCCGCAGCAGATCATCGGCATCGGCCCGGACGCGGAGTTCGACCGGTCCGACGACGCGACGGTCGAGTACCTGTACCGCGTGCACGACGGCACCGGCGGACCGGAGAGCCCGCCCGCCGAGCTCGACGCCTGGGCCCGGCTGACGGCCGAGCGGTGGCTCGCCGGGAACCCGCCGCGCCCCGCGCCGGGGGCGGCCGCGCGCCCCGAAGGCCCCTTCGCGCTCATCCCGCTGGTCTCGGGGGCGTTCCTGGGAGCCGGGGCCGGGGCCGGGGGCGGGGGCGGTGGCGGTTGGGGGAACGGGGATCCTGCCGCCACCGAACGGACCGGATGCGCGACCGGCACAGGCCGCACGGGTGACGTCACCGAACAGACCGCGCAGACCGAACAGACCGAACAGGCCGAACCCACCGGCCTCAACGAACTCACCGCCCTCGCAGGCCTCAGCGGTGAGACCCTGCGCGCCGTCTTCGACGCCTTCGCCCACTCCGTGACCAGGGGCGAGGCCGACGCGCGCGCCCTCGACGAGCTCGACAGGCTCTGCCGGGGGCTCGACGGCGACGAGGCCCTCGCGGCCCGGCCCCTCGCCCTCGCCCTCGTCAAGCACCGGCTCGACGCGTCCCGCGGCCGCGGCACCCTCCCCGACCTGGCCGCCTTCGAGGGGCTGCCGCTCGGCCAGGAGGCCTGGCGGGAACTGCGCGAGGAGTACGGCGACCGCGCCGACGGCGCCCTCCGCGCCCGGCTCCGCGACCCCATCACCACCTGGACGGCGCCGCTGCGCCTCGCCCTCGCCGTGGGCGCCGACGGCGGGCCCGGACTCGCCGAGGCCATGGACCGGCTCGCGGACGCCCTGCTCCACCCCGAGCTGCGCGACTGCGCACAGGCCGTCCAGGTCCTGTCCGAACTCGACCACGTCGGCTTCACCCGCCGGGTGCTCCGGCTCCTCCTCGTGGGCTTCAACGAGCGCAAACTGGACCGCCTGCGCGCCCTTGCCGACTCGCCCCAGGGCGACTGGCTGCGGCGCAACATCGACGACGCGCCGCTCACCGTCCGCCTCGCCGCGGCCGCCGCGCACTGGAGCGGCCCGCCGGACCGGCTGCGGGGCGCCGAGCTCTTCGAGCGGCTCACCGAACTCCTCTCCGGACAGCGGGTCGAGGACGTCAGGACGCTCAGACTGCTGTGGCGCATGGTGTGGCGCAACGACCCGCCGGACCGTGCCGAGCAGCCCCGGGTGGCCCGCGTCTGCACCCCCCGCCTGATCATCGAGGCGGACCTCGGCCGCCGCATCATGGGCTGGCTCAGGGAGCCGGACCACTGCGACCTCGAACTCGTCGAGTTCGCACGGGAGATGCGCAAGGACGCCAAGCTCGGCGCCCAGGACCGCGACACCGCCGAGCTCCTCGTCATCGCCCAGGACCTCGTCGACGGGCGGCTCGCCGTCAGCAGGGCGTCCGTCGGGCGGCTCAAGGAGCTGGGGCGCAAGGTGTCGCCGCTCGGCACGGTCCTGCGCAGGGGCATCGACGAGCGGGTGGGCCGCACTCTCGCCGGGGCGAACCCGCTCGACATCTGCGAGTCGCACGGACTGCAGATCCTCGTCGCCGCGGGTCCTGACCTCCTCGGGGCCTACCGTGCGCACCTGCTGGAGGAGCGGACGTGCGACCGTCTCGAACGGGAACTGCCGGGACAACCCGCCGAGTTGGCCGCTTACTACCACATCTGGCGGCCCCGGCGACGGCACGGCGTCACCGACGGATGGCGCGAGGTCGCCGCCGAACTGCTCGACCAAGTGCTTGCGCCCATCGTCGTGCGTCTGGACGACCATCACCTCGGGCAGGTGGCCACCGTCCTCCGCCGGGAGGGTCAGGACGTACCGGGATGGACAGCGTGGCGTCATCGGGCAGGCCAGGAGCGGAGCTGACCGATGACTGCCCAACCCGGGGCGGCGCACCGCCCGCGGACTCGCCGCACCCCACCACTGAACTCCCCACGAAAGGACCAGCGTGAGCGATACCAGCGAGACCATCGTCGACAACTTCCCCGGTGGCAGCATGGCGAGCCGCCCCGTGCACTTCATCTGGATGCTCGACTGCTCGGGCTCCATGGGCGTGAACGGCAAGATCGGCGAGCTGAACTTCGCCATCCGTGAAGCCATCCCCGAAATGCAGCAGGCCGCCCAGTCCAACCCCGCCGCGTCCCTGCTGGTGCGCGCCATCACCTTCGCCAGCGGCGCCAGCTGGCACGTCGGCGAGCCCACCCCGGTCGACCGCTTCTCCTGGGAGGACGTGCACATCTACGGCGGCACGGACATGGGCGCCGCGTTCAAGCTGGCGGCCGGTGCGCTGCAGACCCCGCCGATGCCGCAGCGCGCCCTGCCGCCCGTGCTCGCGCTCGCCTCCGACGGGCAGCCCACCGACGACTGGCGGGCCGGGCTGCGCGCCATCGACAGCACGCCGTGGGGCAAGCGCGCCGTGCGCGTCGCGGTGGCCATCGGTGACGACGCGGACAAGAGCATGCTCAAGGAGTTCCTCGGCAACCCCGAACTGGAGCCCCTGCAGGCGAAGAACCCCCGCCAGCTCGCCGCCGCCATCCGCTGGATGTCCACCGCGGTCGTCAAGGACGCCTCCACTCCCAAGGTCGACGACGGCGCGAAGCCCGCGACGCCGATCGACGTGCCGTCGATGACCAAGGGCGAAGACGACATCTGGTGACCGGGCCGGAGACGACCACCGGACCCGGTCCCGCGGCGGCCGGGCCCTGGGCGCTGCTCAGCGGCGCGGTCAAGGGAGTGGCGAAGAAGTTCAGCCAGGACCGCAGCGCGGCCCTGCCCGTGGCCGGGGGCCGTGCGGTCGTCCTCGCGGTCGCCGACGGACACGGCAGCGCAGCTCACTTCCGCAGCGATCTCGGGGCGCACTGGGCGGTGGCGGAGTTCACCGTGTGTGCGCAGGCCTTCGCGCGCGAGGCGGCGCGCGTCGGCGGCGACGCGGCGGGCTGGCCCGCCCTGCGCGAGGAGGCCCGGCGGCTGCCGCAGCAGGTGGGTCACCGCTGGCACGAGTGGGCGCTGCTGTACGAAGCCAACTCGCCCGCCCACGGCGCCCGTCGGCTCGCCGCGGCGGAGCGCACCGGGTCCCGCGAGCGCCCGGAGGCCCCGGACCTCGCCGCCTACGGAAGCACCCTCGTCGGCGCCGTGCTGACCGAACACACCTTGTTCTGCTGGCAGTTGGGCGACGGGGACATCGTGCTCGTCGACGGCGAAGGCACCCCGCACCTGCCGCTCTCCACCGGGCCCGACATGGGCGACGAGACCGACTCCCTCTGCGAGCCGGAGCCCTGGCGCAAGATGCGGGCGCACTGGCAGCCGTTCACCGGCGGCGTGCCGCCGTGCGTGCTGCTGTCCACCGACGGGCTCTCCAAGAGCTTCGCCGACCACCAGGGCTTCCTGGACTTCGCCACCGGCCTCGGCGAGCGCGCCGCCGGACAGGGCGTGGCGGCGGTCCAGGCCCAGCTCCCGGACTGGCTGGGGCGGGCCGCCAAGTTCTCCGGGGACGACACGACCCTCGTGGGCGCCATAGCGGTGCCCGCACAGCGCAGCGACGAACTGCACGAGCAGGACGCGTACGACCAGAACCAGCACGACCAGAACCAGCACGACGAAAACCCTCACGGGCAGAGAGGAACAGAATGGTGAACGGCATGCTCGCCGCCGGAAAGACCCTGGTGGCCGAGTCGGGGGAGAAGCTCAAGGTCGCCGATCTCTTCGGCTCCGGCGGCCAGGGCGAGGTCTACCGCGTCCAGACGCCCACCGGGGACCGCGCGGTCAAGTGGTACTACCCCCAGCTCGCCGACGCCCGCCAGCGGGAGATCCTCGAAGGACTCATCGCCAAGGGCTGGGACGACCCCCGCTTCCTGTGGCCCTGCTCCATCGTGATGGACCCCGAGGGCAAACAGCCCGGCTTCGGCTACCTCATGGACGTACGGCCCGCACGCTTCTGCGATCTGCCCGCCCTCTTCCGCCGCGACCCCTCCGTGGCGTCCGCGACGATGCGGACCCTGGTGACCGTGGCGCTGCACACCGTCGAGGCCTACCGCGCCCTGCACTCCCGGGGCATCGCCTACCGCGACATCAACTGGGGCAACATCTTCTTCGACCCGCGCACCGGCGACGTCCTCGTCTGCGACAACGACAACGCCGTCGTCGAGGGCGCCGAGGCCGCCGTCGCGGGCACCATGGACTTCATGGCGCCCGAGCTGGTCCGCGGCGACAAGGGCACCCAGCCCGGCACCCAGAGCGACCTGCACTCCCTCGCCGTGCTGCTCTTCCTGCTCCTGATGAACGACCACCCGTTCAACGGCGCCCTCGCCCTCAGCATCCGCTGCATGGACGAGGCCGCCAAACGCCGCCTCTACGGCACCGATCCGGTCTTCGTCTACGACCCGACCGACACCCGCAACCGCCCCGTGCCCGGCGAGCAGCCGACCGTCGAGGCGACGTGGGGAGCGCTGCCGCAGATCCTGCGCGACCTGTTCATCCAGACCTTCACGGACGGCCTGCGCAACCCCACGCTGCGGGTGCGCGAGTCGCAGTGGCGCGACGCGCTCAGCCAGGTCCTCGACGCCATCACCCAGTGCGGCGCCTGCGGCAAGCAGAACCTGACCCAGCCCGACGGTGCGCCCCCCAGCTGCTGGAAGTGCCGCACGGTCCTGACGCTGCCGCCCCGCCTCGAACTGGTCACCGGCACCGGAACCCTCCGCACCAGGCGCGGCATCAGGCTCGCCCCGAGCGCCCGCGTCTACGCCCACCACCTGCGGGACGACCCCGACCGCCACGACTTCACCGCCGTGGTCGGCGAGGTGACCGAACACCCGCAGCAGCGCGGCCGGTTCGGCCTGACCAACCGCACCAAGTCGGTGTGGACGGCCCGCAAGGACGACGGGACGGTGCGTGACGTGGACCCGGGCAAGACGATCGCCCTGCGGTCGGGGCTGCTGATCGAGTTCGGCGGGGGTACGGAGGCGGTGGTCAAGGAGTAGCAACTCCCGATGCTGGCGGGCCGGTTCAGGTCCGCCAAGGGCGCCAGCGACGCCACCACGTGACCCACCGGGGCGGCGCAGGTGGCGCCGGGGGAAGCGGCGGTGGTGGCGGCGGTGGCGCGGCGGGCAGGGTCGCGCGGGTCGGTTCCGGGGTGATCGACACGGCGTCGGGGCGGGGGAGCGGCGTCACCGTGATGACGCACTCCTCGGACGACACGGGGAGGCCGACGGGGCGCCCCGCCCGGTGCGCGCTCCGCGCGATGCGCCGCTCGCCGCCGCGCTGCCCGTCGGTCCATGCCGCGCACACCAGGACCGCGGGCTCCGGCCAGTCGAAGCGCAGCTCGGCGCGGTCCGCACCGACCCTCCGTACCCGCAGATCCTTTATGGCGGCCGGGTGTTCGATGACGACGCTCGGCCCGGACACCGCCCGCTCGCCCAGCACGCTCACCGCCGTGACACGGATCCGCCGCTCGGGTGCCGGGGTCAGCTCCGCGCGGGACTCGGCGCCGACCGCGATCGCCGGGATCCGGTCCACGCCGCCCACGAGGTCCGACACGTCCGTGCCCGGCGCGACCGGCGCCGCCGTCCACGGCAGCAGCAGACCGTCGCCGAGCGCGGGCGGCCGCCACGCGACCGTCACCCGCTCGCCGTCCTCGTGCCGCCGCACGCTGAGCTCCTCCACCGGCGACGGCCACTGCTCGGCCCGGGCCGTGATGGTCACGCCGCGGGACCACACCAGGTCGCCGTCCGGATCGCGGTAGCCGCAGCGCACTTCGTACGTGTACGTCCCCGGGGCGAGCGGCACGTCGAGCACCCTGTCGTGCAGACAGGGAACCCGGACCAGCGACGACTCGCCCCAGCCGCCGGTGTCCGCCCCGGTACCCGACCGGGTCACCCGCACCTCGGCCGCCGCCGGGTCGGGCCGCCACCGCAGCCGCAGCCCGCCCGGCACGACCGTGCAGCGCAGCCCCGTCACCACCGGCGTGAGCAGCACCGGAGCCGTCACGCGCGGCACTCCCGCGATGCGCTCCCCGAGCAGCGGGACGACGGCGTACCGCAGGGGGCGTCCGACGGGCGCGTCCGCGTCGACGGAACCGGGCCGCGGCTCGGCCGCCGCCGTCTCGACGGCCAGGTCGGGCGCGCCGTCGGGGAAGCGCAGGACGCGGTACGTGACCTCCTCGCGACGGCCGCGGCGGTGCTCCCGGGGCTCGGGCGCGCACCAGGACAGGCGGACGGCACGGTCGTCCGGCACGGCCGTCACCTCGGAGTCCGCCGGGGTGGAGGGGGCGTCGGCGAGGAGCGCTGCCACGCGCAGCAGGCCCGTCTGGGCCCGCGGATCGTCCCGTGCGATGCGGAGCGCGCCCAGCCAGGCATCGGCCGCGGCGCGCAGCGCGCCGGTGGCCTCCGCCGCGGCGCCGTCGGCGGCCAGCCGGTCCACCTCGGCGGCCCGCGCGCGGATGCCGTCGACGAGTGCGGCGAGGCGGTGGTCGTCGGGGCCGTCGGGATAGGCGGAGGCGCGCGGGAGCCGCGTCACGAGCCGCTCCGCCTCACGCAGCCGCACCCCGGGCCACACGTCGTTGAGGGTCTCCGCGGCATGCCGCGCGGGGCCGGTCGCGGGGAACCCCGCCGCGAGCGCGGAGGTGAGCAGTCCCGCCTCGCTCCGGTGCACGCCGAGCGCGACGGCCTCGGCCTCGCCGGGGTGCTCGCCGCCGTCCCTGAGGAGGCAGCACACCTCCCAGAGGACCAGCCGCCGCAGCCCCATCGCGTCGTCCCGCACCAGGGTCTCCAGGGTGTCCACCACGGCCGCCGCCGAGTCGGCGCGCGGATCCGACGAGGACAGCCACCGGCCGCGCGCCTGCCGGACGTACGCCAGGTCGACGCGGTGCCAGATGCCGCCGCGGCCCGGGAACCAGAGACCGTCGAGGACGCGGAACCCGTCGTCCGTGGCGGCCTTGGGAAGCGTGCCGAAGACGGTGTCGTGCGCGGGGGCGGGGACCGGTGCGCGCAGGGCGTCCGCCGCGTGCCGGAACTTCAACCCGCGGATGGTGTCGTGGAGTTGTACGTAGCCGCGCAGGCCGGGGCAGCGCGGCAGGGTGGGCAGCGGCGGACGCGCGCCGCTCGCCTTCGGGTGCTCGCCGGGACGCAGGACCGCCATGGCTCAGCCGCCCGGCGCCGTGTAGAAGTAGACGCGGACCACGGCGGTCTCCGCGCGCTCGCCGAGGGCGTGGTAGTCGTCCGTCACCGTCTTGCCGGTGAACATCTCCGGACGGGCCTTGTCGAGCAGGCCGTTGACGCGGTGGGCGTAGACGGTGCCGTTCGAGCTGCCGCCGAAGGTGAGGACGAGCGCGGCCTCGCGGCCCGACCACTTGCGCGTGTCCTTCGCGATCTGCTTGACGAGGTCGCCCTTGTCCCGGCCCCGTACCTCGAACTCCTGGGGGTTGCGGTCCACGGACCGGGGCCCCGTCGGACGCGGCGGCGAGGTCGACCTGCTCTTGGACGGCTCCGGCCTGGGCCGGTCGTCCGCCTTCGGGTCCGGCCGGTCGGCCATCGACACCAGGGCGAGCACGAGCAGCAGATCGGCGAAGAGCCAGCCCGCGAGCACGACCACCCCGAGTCGGCCGCCGCGCCGCCGCCGCAGCTCCCGCCCTCGGCTCACGCGGTCCCTCCGCTCCGTGGGCCGGGCGGCGGCAGGCGTGTCGTCCTCGTGTCGAGCGGCGTGTCCGTCGGCGGCTCGACGGGCGGGCTCTGCGCGGGCACGGGGTCCGTCTCGGGCGGAGCGGCGGCGCGGCTGTTGCCGGAGGACCCTTCAGGGGGGCGGCCGCCGCTCACGGAGCCGCCGTTGGTGTCGTGGGCGCCGCCGCTCGTGCCGTAGGTGCCAGTGCTTGTGCCGTACGCCCCGCCGCCGGTGCCGTACGCCCCGCTACTCGTGCCGTACGCCCCACTGCCCGCGCTGTACGCCCCGTTCACCGGTGCCGATGCGGGCAGTGCCCCCGCCAGCGTGGCCATCCGGGCGTCGAGCCGGGCCGCCGCGTCCTGCCAGTGGGCCGCCGCCGCGTCCCACCGCTCCGTCGCCTCGCGCATGCCGTCCACGGCGTCGCCCGTGCGGCCGGTGCTCGACACCAGGGCCTGCGAGGCCAGCTCGGTCGCCTTCGCCACCGACTCGGACTTGGCGACGAGCGACTGCTGGGCCGCGACCAGGGCCTTCAGGGATGCCTCGACCGTGTCGCCCGCCGTCTTGACGCGGTCGACGATGCCGCGGGCCGCGAGCGCGTTGGCCCGGCCCGCCTTGGCGGTCTCCTCCGTGCCGGTGCGCAGCGTGGTGTTGAGGCGGTCCGCCGCGTCGCCGAGCTTCGGCACTTCCTTCGTGAGGGACTGTGCCGCAAGCTTGAGCGCGTCGGTGGCCTGGCCGACCGACGCCGTGGCGCCGGTGAGCGCGTTGTGGCTGCGCTCCGCCTTGGTCGTCACCTGCTGCATCTTCAGCGCGGCCTTCGTGAGCTCCGCGGTGAACTGCTGCGGGGCCGCGCTGCGGTGCGACGCGAGCAGCATCTGGGTGCGGGTGAGCACCGACGCCAGCTCGGCGAGGAGCCGGTCCTGCTCCGCCTCCTGGGTGTCCTCGGCGCGTTCGGTGCGCACCCGCACCCGCGCGTGCCACACGGAGAGGCCCACGAGCAGGGCGATCAGGAGGACCGCCATCAGGGCCACGTTCTCGAAGCGCCCGAACGACGACAGGTGCCCGCCGAAGCCCGACTGCCACAGTTGCAGGAACGGCCGTGTGGACTGCTCGGGGTCCTCGTCGGCGAGCTCCCCGTACGCACGCACGGCCTCCCGCAGGCCGAACCAGGTGATCAGCAGCGGGATGAAGACGAGGACGCCGAGTGCGGCCTCCAGCAGGCGGTCGTGCCGCCCCGACGCCCCGTTCGCGGGCGCCCGGACGCTCTCGGGGCGTACGTAGGCCTGGACGAGGTCGATCTCCGCCCATCGGTCGAGCTGGTTCGACCCGGCCAAGTCCTGGTGCAGCACGGTGAGTTCGGGTGAGCGCGGGGCAAGTGCGGGCAGGGCCGCCAGCCGCCGCAACTCCTTGTCGATCAAGGCCTTGTCGAGCAGTTGTGCGGGCGTCAAACGGTTCCCTCCCTGACTTGCGGGATGCTTCACGGGGGCGGTTCGAGGGGCCTCTGTCCGAGGACGTCCCCCCTGCCGCGCCGGTTCCTCCCGTCACGGTTCAATCGCCGCAACAGCGCATCCGCGTCGGCGTGTTCAGGATCCCACGTCAGGCACTTCCCGAGGGCCTCAATCGCCTCATCCCGCTCCCCGCGCCGGTCCAGCTCCACGGCGTGCCGGTAGGTGCGCTCGGCGAGCAGTCCGCGCACCCGGACATTCGTCGGATCGTGGTTGTACGCGCAGTTGAGCCACTCCTCCGCGGCGGCGAAGTGCTCGGGCGCCATGTCCGCCATCGCGGCTGCGCAGTGCACGTCGATCATCGCGTCCAGCATGTCGGCGCCGGTCGGCCTGGTCGCCGCGTCCTGCCAGGCGATGTGCGCGGCCTGCACGGCGTGGTCGTACCGGCCGAGCGAGAGCAGGGCACGGGCGCGGGCGATCTGACGCCGCGACGTGTAGTCGAACGCGGGAGAGGGGGCGGGGCCCGTCGTGGCGGACGGCATGCGGTCGGGCGAAGGGGGCGGCGCAGGTGCCGGGAGGGCCGGTGGTGAAGGCAGCGGTGGTGGTGCGGGGCGGCGGTTCAGGGCGTCGAGGAGTTCCTGCGCCTCGGTGACGATCCCGCGCAGCAGCGCGGCCGCCTCCTTCTCCCGCCCCTGTCGTACGAGCCGCCGCGCCTCCTCCACATCCCGGGCGCCGGGCCCTGCGCCCCGCACCGCACCCGCGTCCCGCGGATCCCCATGAGCACCGGCCTCCCGCACACCCCCCTGCTCAGGACCCCGTTCCTCCACTCCCCGCCCCTCCGCGCCCACCAGCGTCGCCGTGAGGGGAGGCGCGTCGGAGAGGGTGTCCTGGGCGGCGGTGGCCGGTTCCAGCGGGCCCTCCTCCAGGGCCGCCGGACCGGAGGACGCCGCACCGCCCGCCAGCCGCACCGCGTGCTTCAGGGCGCCCAGCGCGAGGAGCTCGGGCGGTGCCTGCACGCTCTCCCTGCCGAGCGTGGCGACCCGCGAACGCACCTGTTCCATCCGGGTGTTGCCGCCTACGAGCAGCAGCGTGTCGACGTCCGTCGGCGTCATCCCCGACTGGTCGAGCAGGGCCCGCGCCCGGTCGAGCGTGCGCCCCACGTGCCGCTCCAGATACGCGTCCAGGTCGGGCCGTGCGAACCGCACCCACAGCGCGGGCCCGGCCCCCAGCTCCAGATCGAGCACCGCAGCCTCCGGGCCCCCCGGTGACCCGAGCGCCTCCCGCGCCTCCTGCCCCCGCGCCCGAAGGCCCTGCCACACGGCCGCGTCGACCCCGTGCACCGAACCCGCGCCACGGTGTCTGCGCAGCAGCCGCACCGCCGACGACAGCGCCTCCGCGTCGAACGCCCGCCCTCCCGACGTCGCCCCGCCCTCGTAGCCGAGCGAGCGGAAGTGCCCGCGCACGCTGCGGATCAGGCCGATCTCGAACCCCTCGTACCCCATGCCGTAGACCAGGCACGTGCCGCTGTCCCGCTCCGTCATGTGGCCGATGACCGCGGCCATGGAGTCGCTGACGAGCCGCGTGGGGTCGAGGCCCGCCTCGCGCGCCGCGTCCCGCAGCGCCGCCCGCTGGGCCGAGCCGAAGCGCGCGGGCACGCTGATCACCGTCTGCGCCACCCGGCCGGGCGCCGCCGCCTCCACCCGCTCCCGCACCGACCGCAGCAGACGCACCACGACCTGGTCCGCGTCCACCGGCTTGCCGCCGATGTGCACCGGACGCCCGCTGCCCAGACGGCTCTTGAGGCTCGGGAAGGTCACCGGCAGCTCGCCCACGTCGGCCTGCTCGCACAGCAGCCACGGACCGTCGCCCCACTCCGCCTCGAGGCGCCGCCCCGGCCGGTCCGCCAGCGCGTAGAGCGCACGGATGCCCGTGGCGCCGAAGTCGATGCCGAGGCTGACGGGGGCCGCCGCCCCCCGCGCGGGCCGCGCCTGTGTCATCCGCCCGCCGTCTCTTCGGCGAAGCGGAGGATGCCTTCGTAGTCGGGCCGGTCGGGGAGCATCGGCACGGCCCGCTCGGACTGGGCGACCGCCACCAGGTTCACCAGGTTGCGCGCCTGCTGGGCGCGTCCGACGGTGTTGCCCTGCCGGTGCGCCTGCTTCACGAACTCGACCGCTTCGTTGATCCGCCGGACCGTCTCCGGCGGCGCGCCCTCCGAGGCCAGCTCGGCCTGCCGGAACTGGCTCGCCAGACCGCACTGCCGGTACATGTCGTCGAGCAGCAGTTCGGTGAGGCGTTTGTACTCGCCGCTGTCGCCCATCGTGGCCGCCCGCTGCGCCTGCTCGATGTCGCGGCGCACCTTCATCGCCTGCAGGGGCTCGATGTAGGGCCCGTACCGCTTCAGGAAGTTGTCGGCCTCCCGCTCGGCGTAACCCAGTTGTTCGCGCAGCGCCGCGCTGTCGAGCACCTCGACGGGCTCGGGCGGCGGCGTGCGCGGTTTCTCCCGGTTGGGGGTCGCCTCCAGGACCATGTCCGTGCCGCGCACGGAGATCTTCACCGTGATGATCCGGTCCGCCGAGTAGTTGAAGGAGACGTCCACCTGGCGGTTGATCTCGATCTCCTGCGGCAGCTCGAACTCGACGACGCCCTGCTCGTGGTTCTCGCTCGCCACCTTGCTGTCGCCCTCGTAGACCGGCACGCGGATGCGGCGGCTGTCGGTGGCGTGGAAGGTGCGCTGGCGCGGCTCGGAGAGCGGGTAGGGGGAGCCCGCCTCGATGATCTCGACGAACACGTCGCGCTGGCTGCCCTTGATCGCCGCGATGCCCATCGCCATCGGCGTCGACTCGTACAGCCCCGTGTCGCCCTTGGAGCGCCCGTCGGCGAGGCTGCGGCCGCAGTCCGCGCAGGCGTCCGCCCCGTACTCGTTGACCTTGGCGCACTCCGGGTCCGAGCACTCCACGCCGCGCAGCGTCTCGGCGAGCACGCCCGCGCCGAAGGCGACGCACTCCATGGGGTTGATGTTCCTGCGGACCTTCTCCGCGCCGAAGAACGCCTCGACGGCCTCGTACACGGGACGGGTGAGGGTGCCGCCGCCCACCAGCAGGACGTCGGAGATGTCGTCCGTGGAGAGTTCGTAGCGGGCCAGGGACTCCTGGACCAGGATCATCGTCCGGGCCACCAGCGGCGCGATCATCCCCTGGAACTCGCTGCGCGTCAGCTTCATCTCGACGTCGAGGACGCCGTTCTCGCTGCGGTACGCGGCCGGGATCACGATGTACGTCTCCGGCATGTCGTTCAGCTCCCGCTTGGCGCGCTCGGCGGCCTTCTTCGCCTGGAACAGGAACGCCTTGTCGCCCGCCGGGTCCACATGGTGCTCCTCGCGCATCCACGTGATGATCCGCTCCACGATCGCCAGGTCGAAGTCGTCCCCGCCCAGCCAGATGTCACCGGCCGCTCGCAGGACCTGGAACTGGCTCCTGCCCTCCCGGTCCTTGACCGCGTTGAGGACCGAGATGTCGAAGGTGCCGCCGCCCAGGTCGTAGACGAGCACCCGGCTGCGGGCGCCGCCCGGCTTGTGCAGGCCGAAGGCGACCGCCGCCGCCGTCGGCTCGTCGACGATCTTCTTGACCACGAGGCCCGCCTTCTCCGCGGCCTCGCGCGTGGCGGCCCGCTGGGCGTCACGGAAGTAGGCGGGCACGGTGATCACGGCGTGCGTCACGGGCTCGCCGAGGACCCGCGAGGCGTCCCTGACCAGCTTGTCCAGGATGACGCTGGAGATCTCGGCCGGGGTGCGGGCGCGCCCGCCGAGCAGCACGTGGGCGCGCGGGTCCTCGTCGGGCCCCGGCACGATCTCGTAGCTCATCCGGTCGCGCGCCTGCATCACCGACGCGTCGGCGAAGTCCCGCCCCATCAGGCGCTTCACGGAGACCACGGTCTCCTTGGGCTGTCTGATCGCCCAGTTCAGCGCGTCCTCACCGACCAGCGGCTGGTCCTTGCCGTCGCGGTGCGCGACCCCGACGACGGACGGGGTGAGCCGCTCGCCCTTGCTGTTGGTGAGCACGGCGATGTCCGCGCGGTGCGGATCGTGGGCGGCCACCGCGCTGTTGGTGGTGCCGAGGTCGATGCCGATGGCCTTCATTCCCGCTCCGTCCCTTGCTCAGTGCCGCCGCCGACGGCGACGACCACCCGGGCGGCGCGCAGCACTTGCCCCCGGTATCGATACCCGCGCTGCAGAATCTCAACGACCTCGTCGCCGTCCGCTCCGGGCGGTGCGGTGCGGACGGCCTCGATGTGGTGCGTGGCCGGTTCGGCCCGCTCGCCGACCTGCCCGACGCGTTCGAGCCCTTCCTCGGCCAGGTCCCGCTCCAGCTGCCCGGCGATCAGCGCCAGGCTCCTGCGGTACGTGCCCACATCGCCTGCCGCGCCCTCGGCGAGGAGCCGGTCGAAGGAGTCGAGGGCGTCGGCGCAGCGCAGCAACAGCCGTTCGGTGAGCGCCTGGTGGACGGAGTCGCGGGCGGCCAGGGCGCGGGCGTGCTCGTAGGCGAGCCGGGCCGTCGGGTCAGACATCGAACCGGATCAGGTCGGTCAGGCCGGTCAGGTCGTCCGGGCGGTGCGCGTCGGTCCGGGGGAGCGGGTCGGGACCGGCGGCGAGCGCGCGGTCGATCTCCTCGGTGGCCGACGGGAGTTCGGCGGCCAGGTCCACGTCGTAGTGCAGCAGGTCGACGAGGAGGCGGCGGCGTACGCCTCGCAGCTCGTCCCACGCCTGCTGGGTGACCGGCGTCATCAGATGCCGGGCGAGCAGTTCGAAGGACACGTCCTGCATGTCCTTGTGGGACGTCCAGGGGGTGACCCCGGCCGGGGCGAGCAGCTCGTAGGGAGAGGGCCTGGCGGGGCCGGAGGGGCCTGCCCCGTTCGCGGAAGGGTCCTTGATCATGCGACGCTGCCTCCTTCTTCGTTCCGGAGGGCCTTGGCCCCGGGGGTGAGTTCGGCGAGCCAGCGGCTGACCGCGCCGAGCAGGGCCTGTCTGATCCGGCTGTCGGTGGGCTCCGCGCGGGTGGCGCGGATCAGATGGTGCAGCGCCCACAGGATGTCGCCGCCGCGCAGCGCCTGCTCCGCCCGGCGCGTCAGCTCGGCGGCCCAGGACGCCAGATCGTCGACGTCGGGCGGGGGCTCCTGGCCGTCGCTGCGGATCAGGTCGCCCATGCCCGCGACGCCGAGGTGCCGGGTGAGGAGCTTCTCCATCTCGTCGAGGGCCTCGCCGAGCGTCTCGCGGTACCGGTGCGTCAGCGCCTGGCCCAGGCCCACGTCGAGGAGGCCGAGCGCCTCGTGGAGCAGTTTCAGGCGCGCGGGGACCTCGTACGTCCGCTCGTCGAGGGTGAACACGAAGGCTCGCGCGAGGTTGTCGCGGGCGTGGCTCGACTCCGGGTTGAGGGTCAGGGCCCGGCGCAGGTCGGCCTCCGCGCCGTGCATGTCGGAGCGCATGCCGTGCTTGGTGCGGGTGTAGCCGCGCCACACGCCGCGCATGGAGAGCAGCGCGGAGAGCTTCGCGTTCAGCTGGCTGAGCAGCTCGCGGTCGAGCGGGTGCAGCACGGCGAGCGCGGACTCGACGAGCGTGACGGCCTCGTCGAGGCAGCCGCCGAGCTGGACGCCCTCCTCGTCGGTGAGCGCCTCGACCCGGCCGAGCACGGTGCGGATCACGGCCTTCTTGGAGCGGGCCTGCATTCCGGCGTTCCTGGACACCTTCACCAGCTCGCCCCACTGGGCCAGGGCCTCGTCGAGTCCGCCGTCGCCGCGCGTGAGGGCCGTCCTGGCGAGCGCGAGCCGGACGTGCACCGCCAGCTCGACGCCGTCCTGGAGGAGCCGGGCGTGGCGCCTCGGGAGACGTACGTACGCGGGGTTGCGCCGCAGGAAGTCCTGGCAGCGGGCGCACTCCTGGGTGTGCGCCGCCTGCGCCGCGGGCCCGGTGCAGTCGTCCGGCAGGGTGGTCAGGGTGGGGAAGACCGGCAGCGAGCGCAGCGCCGCCTCGAACTTCCGCACCTCGGAGAGGGCGAAGCTCCGCGCCAGCTCGGAGAAGGCCCAGCGCAGCTCGCGTACCGCGTACTCACCGGGGTCCTTGCCCTGCTGGGCGGCGGCGTCGAGACCGGCGGCGAGCTCGGCCAGCGGCTCCTGGAGGCAGAGCAGCCGCAGATAGCGCGGCCCGCACGCCAGCGTGCCGCCCGAGCCCGGCACGGACGGCAGACCGCCCACGTCCTTCAGGACGCGCGCGCCGCCCAGCTCGGACTCCAGGAGCGCGACCAACGCCTGGTAGGCGGCAGCCTGCTGGGGCCTGTCCTGCTCGGTGTGCCGCTGGTCGTAGGCGGCCAGCTGCCCGTAGAGGTGCTGGCTCAGCTCCCAGCGCAGCGACACCATGTCGTCGTGCGTCAGGTCGCGTTCGTAGGCGGTCGCCCGCTCGGCGCGCCAGCCGTCCCAGTACTCGTCGTCGCTGAGCAGCGTCGCCCAGTACGCGAGCGCCGACTCCCAGGCATGCACCGCGTGCTCCCACGCCCCGCTCTGCTCGAGCTCCTGCGCCTGCCACAGCCGGGCCACGGCGAGCCCGTGCACCACGGCCATGTCGCCGGGTGCCGCCTTCAGACGCCGCTCCCACTCCGCGGCGGCCGCCTCCCGGTCCCGCGCGAGGAGCAGCAGCAGCGGCGCGTCCTGCGGGGAGCGTTCGCACAGCGCGTCGAGGAGGCCGGGCCCCTCGTCCGGGGAGAGCCCGGCGAGGGCGTCGCGCAGGGCGGCGGGGGAGTGCCAGCGGTAGAGCAGCGCGTCCAGCTGCAGGCGCCGTCCCGGCAGCCGCAGTCGCTCCAGGGCGACCCGTTCGTGCCACGACATGGTGCCGCGTTCGAGGAGGGCGTACGAGGCGTTCTTGACCACGTCCATGGAGGCGCCGGGGTCGACACCGGCGTCGCGCAGGGCGA
This sequence comes from Streptomyces sp. NPDC004732, assembly GCF_040609235.1. NCBI lineage: Bacteria > Bacillati > Actinomycetota > Actinomycetes > Kitasatosporales > Streptomycetaceae > Streptomyces > Streptomyces sp. NPDC004732. The sequence goes on along the minus strand of NZ_JBEXJR010000001.1, from coordinate 576,681 downwards.
GGTAGGGGAAGGCCTGGTCCCGCACGGCGAAGGGGTCGGCGACCAGCGGAGCGCCGGTCAGCCCGTCCGCCCAGGGGAGCAGCCCGATGAGCCGCCGCAGCCTGCGGCACCGCACGTCGGCCCGGTCGAGTGCGCCGCCCGCCCTCTCGTACGCGGCCACGGCGGCGCTCCACCGCCCCGCCGCCTCCAGCAACCTGCCCTCCGCGTAGGCGAGATGGGCGTCGGCGTCCCGGTGGCCCGTGCACTGCCGGAAGGCGTCGGCGGCCCGCTGCCACTCCTGGTGCGCGTCGGCGAGGCGGCCGCGTGCGTACGCGGCGACGGCGGGCGCGTCACGGGTCGTCCCGAGCGCGTCGGCCTCGGCGGCGACACCGGCCCAGTCGCCCTCGGCCTCCGCGGCCCGCACGCGCGCGTACCGCCCGCGTCCGGCGGCGTCCACGCCCGGCAGGTCCTCCTGCTCCAGGAGTTTGTACGTCTCGACGACGACCCGCCACGCCTCGGCCCCGTCGGCGGCGTCCTCGGCGAGCCGCGCCCGTACGTAGCGCAGCCGCGCGGCGACGTCCGCCCAGCCGTCGTCCATCAACTCATAGGCATCGCAGGCGTCTTGCCACCGCTCACCCAGTTCGTGGGTGCGGGCGAGGGCGTAGCGGTAGAGGTGGGCGGCTTCGTGACCGGGGGCGTCGGGGACCAGGTCTGCCGGCGCCGGGGCGCCCTCGGGGAACGCCCGCCCGTAGATCTCGCACGCCGCGCCCCAGTCGTCGCCCTCCTCCGCCCGCCGCCCCTCTGCCTTGCGGCGGAGCGCGGCTACCGCGCCCTCGCGTGCCGCACCCGGCACGCCGGTGAGGAGGCTGAGGACTGCCGCCCAGTCGCCGCGCAGATCGGCGGCCACGCGTGCGCGTGCGTAGAGCCGCCGGACACCCACCTCGCCGTCCGCGTAGCCGTCGGGCAGGCGGCCGAACCCGTCGATGACGCCGTTCCACTCGCCCCGCGCGTCGGCGGCCCGCCCCCGCGAGTACAGGACCCGCTCGGGCACGTCGGAGAGCTCGGACGGCAGCCCGCCGAACCGCACGAGCGCCTCGTCCCACCGCTCCTGCGCCTGACAGAGGCGCCCCTGGGCGTACGCGCAGAGATCCCCCGCGTCGGAGGGCACATCCGCCGCATCGGAGGGCACGTCCGCCGCACACCCCGGCACCCCGTCGTCCCGCTCCGCCTGCCGCTCGCCTCCCGCGCACTGCCCGAACGCCTCCGCCGCCAGGGCCCAGTCGCCCGCGGAAGCCGCCAACTGGCCCTCTGTGTAGCGCCGGAGGGGGCGTACCGCGCGAAAGGCCTCCGGGAGCGGGGCCAGGTGGGTGAGTGCGGTGGACCAGTCGCCGGACTCCGTCGTGCTCAGGGCCGCCTCGTACACGCGGTGGCGCAGGTCGCCCAGCCACGGTTCCGTGTCCCAGCCCTGCGCGGCCGCGGCCGACAGGTCCGTCAGGGCTTCGGCGTGGCGGCCCGTTTCCGCCGCGCCGCGGCCCCGCGCGTAGAGGAGGCGTACCGCGCTGTCGAGGAAGCCGTCCGCCGCGGCGTAGCCCTCGACCGCCGCGCCCCACGCGCCCGCCGCGTCCGCGGCCCGTCCCGCGCAGTACACGCCCCAGACCCGGCGGTCGGGACCGGCCTGCGCGAAGGCGTCCCGCGCCGCCGCCCACGCCCCGCGCTCCGCGGCCGCCCGCCCGCGCGCGTACGCCGCCCGCCCCGCCGCGTCGTCGAGGTCCGCGCACGCCGCGTACGCCGCCTCGGCACCCCGCCAGTCCTCGTGCGCCTCGGCGGCCCGGCCCGCCACGAACGAGGACCACGCCGTGGCCGTGCCGTGGCCGGGGCGCAGTGCGAGGACCGCGGCATAGCCGTCGGCCGCCGTGCTCCAGTCGCCCGCGAGACGTGCCTGCTCGGCGTCCTCGCAGACCCGGGCCACATGCAGTTCGTCCCGCGCCGCCGCGAGCCGTTCCGTGACGTCCCGCAGCCCGCCGGGCCGCGCGGCGAGCACCTCCTCGTAGCGGCCGATGGCCACGGGCCAGTCCTCGGCGGCCTCCGCGGCGCGCGCCTCCTCGACGAGCGAGACGAGCCGCCGCAGCCCGGCGACCTCCGCCGCGAGCGCGCCGGGCGCGGGCCCCGGAAGGAGCCCGCGCACCACGTCGAGCTGCGCCTCTGCGCCCACCGCGTCCCGCTCACCGGCGAGCAGCGCGCACAGCTTCTCCAGCTCGGGCCAGGCCAGCTCGAACGCCGCCTCGGCCCGCATCCGGCGCTGCTCGTCGGCGTAACTCTGCGTCGGCGTCCGCAGGATCCGCTGCACCTGCGCCCAGTGCCCCAGATCGCGCTGGTAGCGTGCCGCGCCGATCAGGACCGCGGAGTCGACGTGGCCGACGGGGCTCTGGAAGGTCCGCAGCGCATCCTCGCCCTCGCGCAGCGGATCGGCCATCCGGTTCTTGTCACCACCGACGAACGCGGCGTCGCGCACTTCGCGCGCCTTGAACAGCCAGCCCTGCCTGCACCCCTCGTGCAGGAACAGCGCGGGCGTCGCCCACTCCACGGCCGTGTGCTCCGGCTGGTGCGAGAGGGACAGACGGGCGGCGGCCATCGCCTCGTCGACGGTCTTGTTGGCCGTGATGCCCTTCAGGAGTTCGGGGCCGAACGCGCCCGCCGACACGTCGCTCACCCGTCCCCGCATCGCCACCACGGCGGGCACCCCGCCGCCGATCAGGGCCTGCGCGAGCCCGGAGAAGGGCTCGAGGTGCGAACTGTCCGCGCCGGAGCACAGGTTGAGGGCGACGAACCTGAGCCGCTGCGCCTTGAGGAGCATCGCGCCGAGCAGATCCGCGGGCACCCGGTCGATGCCGCCGCTCTCCGTCTCCAGGGCCACCACGCCCTTGCCGATCTCCTGGTCGTACGATCCGTGCGCGATCACCAGGACGGCCGTGGGCAGTTCGGAGTGACTGCCGAGCGCGGCCTCCAGACCTGCGCGGGTCGCCCGCTCCAGCACGGTGGTCTGGACGGCCATGTCGGACAGGTCCTGGCGGATCGTGCCCACCTCCGCGGCGGTCCGCAGCGGCTGCATACCGCGGGGCGACGCGCACACCACCAGGAGCCGGATCACGCTCGGCTCGTCCCCCGGTTCCGGCATCCGTCGGCCCAGGGGCCCGCCCACCAGCGAACGTGCCAGCGAGTAGCCGTGGCTGAGGGCGAGCGACTGCTGCGGGCTGCCGGGCGGCGCGCAGAGCGACTCCAGGGGGAGGTCGCGCAGCTCGGGCGGCAGGTCGAAGCGGAGCCGCAGCCCGCGCGGGGGATCCATCTCCTGGGCGCGGTCGAGCGCGGTGGCGACACACGCGCCGACGTGCCCGCCGACCGCGTCCTCACCGGCCCCGTCAGCGCCGTCGCCCTCCGCCGGTCCCGCGTCGCCGAACAGCAGCCGGAAGACGCCGCGCCCGAGCACCCGCAGCTGGGCCACCGTGTGCTGCTCGCCCATCGGCGCGAGCCCGAGCTCCGCCGCGATCAGCCGGTCCCACTGCTCCCGGAACGCCGCGGGCTCCCCGTCGACCGCCATGATCCCGGCCGCGCACGCGGGTCCGTTGGCGGTCACGAGATAGCGGGACCCGCCGACGCGGCGGACCCGGATGCGCAGTTCCTCGTAGGCGAGCACAGGCGTCACTGCTCGCTCTCGTCGGGCTGCCACATGATGTGGTCGAGGTCGGCGATGACGGCTACCCGCAGCTCTTCCAGGTCGGGGTCGTCGGGGAAGTGCGCAAGGGCCGCGGTGAGTTGGGCGACTGCCTCGCGCAGGGTCGCCCGTGCGCCCGACAGGCTGCCGGAGCTCCAGCGGGCCAGGGCGAGCCCGCGCAGCACGATGCCGAGGCTGACCTGCGCCCGCAGCAGATGCGGGTTCAGGGCCACGGAGCGGCGCAGGTCGGCGGCGGGCTGGTCGAGCAGCGCCTCCTCGTCGTTGGCCACGGAGATTCCGCGGTCGGCGAGGACACGCGCCAACTGGCCTTCCAGGCGGGCGCGTTCGTTGGCGCCGATCACCGAGCGCGTCGCGTCGAGCGTGGCGACGGCGAGACTCAGCCGCCCGTCGTGGTGCGCCGCCCGCGCCGCGCCGAGGGCCATGTCGACGATGGCGGTCTGCGTCTCGCGGTACCGGTCGAGCTCCCTGCTGTGCACCAGCGCCCGGCGCCAGTACGCGGCGGCCGCGCCGAAGTCGGGCCGGGCCGAGGTCATTTCGGACCGGCCCATGTGGAGGCGTGCCTCCAGGGCGAGGCCGCGCGCGTCGAGGGAGAGCCTGAGGTGTTTGTGCGGCACCCCGGCGTATCCGGGGTTCAGCTCGTCGAAGCGCCCGCACGCCGGTTCACACACGGCCGCCGCCCCGGGGCCGCCCCGCGCCCGGCACCCGGGGCAGCGCAGCTCCGAGAGGGCGGCCAGCGCGTCCGACGCCTTGTCCTGCCCCAACAGGAGCTGCGCGAAGCCGAGTTCGGAGAACGCGTAGGTGAGGGAGGCGTACATGCCCGGGGCGGCGGCGGTGGAGGCGTACGCGGACGGCTGGGCCCGCGCGGCGGTGAAGGACTCCTCCAGCGCGACGGCGAAGGCGCCGAACTCCGCCGACCTGCCGAGCTCCGCGATGCGCAGCGGACCGCAGAACAGCGGCGCCCCGCCGCCCCCTGCGGACGGAAAGCCGCCGACGGCCGCGAGCAACTGCGCGGCGTCGGCCTCGCGCTGGAGCAGCGGCCCGGGGGCCACCCGGGTGCCCGCCTCGGCATCGTCGGGCATGTGGCGTTCGAGTACCTCGCGCAGCCCGGCGCGCAGGGCGGGCACGAGGGCGGGGTCGACGGCGACGCCGTACCGCCGGGCGGCTCCGGTCAGGACGTGCTCCCAGAAACCGGCGTCGTGCAGCACCGCGGCCCAGGCGGCGACACACCGCTCCCACGACGAACCACCCGGCTCCTGCGCCGAGTTGAGGAGGCACACCGCGAGCGCGTGGGTGACCCGGTGGTCGGCGGGGTCGTGCCGCACGGCGTCCCCGAGGAGTGCCACGGCGGCCGACCGCCGCCCACCGCGCACCAGCGCCACGGCGTACAGCGGGGCGGCGGGCCAGGGCTCCTGGTCGAGCCCGCGCGCGGCGGCGGTCAGCTCCCCGGCCCGCTTCCAGTCCGCGCCGCCCCCCGGCCCGGAGTCCGCGAGCGAGGCGAGGGCCGCCCTGCGCAGCCGCAGCGCCACCTCGCGGGCGGAGCGGCCGGAGAGCGCGGCGTCGAGCCAGCGGGCCTCGTCGTCCAGGGGGCTGATCAGGGCCGCGGCCCGCAGGTCGTGCAGGGCGGCGTCCGGGTCGCCCGCGCGGGCGTGCACGTAGGCGCGCTGGACGAGGCTGCGGCCGTGCGGGACCGCGCAGGCGAGGGAGGCGGTGAAGTGGCGCTCGGCCGCCGCGAGGTCCCCGCGGTGCGCGGCCGCGCAGCCCAGCCAGTGCAACGGGCCCGCCGCCGCCGGGCGCAGCGCGCGCGCCCGCTCGAACTCGGCCTCCGCGTCTGCGGTCTCCCCGCGGGCGAGCCGCACCCGCCCCGCTCCGGTCCACGCCCGCGCGGCGACCCGCGCCACGCCCTCCGCGTCGGGCCCGCCCCCGGTGCCCCCGGCCGCGCCGCCCGGGGCGGCCGTCCCCACGAGGTCGAGGGCCTTCGTGAAGTGGTCCTCCGCGGCGGCGGTGTCGCCCCTCGTCAGGGCCGACTCGCCTTCGGCGCACGCCTGTTCGGCGTGGGACAGCTCCGTCTTCGTGGTCTGCGCGGTCACAGTCGGCCCCCGATCCCGGTCCGCGGCGGCCGGGTCAGCCTGCGGCCTCGTCGAGGACCGAACGCCAGCGACTCCGGTCACGGTCGTAGTGCAGCGGGCCCACCGCGAACTCCGTCAGGTCCAGCGCGGTGAGCCTTTCGTACGCCTCGGCGGGAAGGTCGGGCTCCAGGACGATGTCGAGGCCGGTGGCCGCGTCCTGCAGCACGATCGGCCGGGCCCCGCGAGCCTCGCCCGGTGTGCCGGGGGCGGGCGACGCCGGGTGCGCCGTCTTCCGTACGACCCCCTTGAACGCGTTGTACGCGTCCTTGACGGCCTCCGCCCCGAGGCCGGTGAGGAACGCCTGGAGCGGCAGCGAGGCCAGCACGATCCAGGGGATGTCGGCGGCGCCGCGGTGGTCGACGGTGTGCCGGACGCGGACCGGCGGGGCGCCGAGCCCGCCGAACACGGCGACCAGCTCGCGGCGGAGTTCTTCGGGGACCTCGCGGTCCAGGAGCAGCTCCGCTCGCAGCGGCGCATCGGTCATGGACGTGCTTCCTTCCGAGGGCGTGGACGGCAGCCTAGAGGCGTGGACCGTGCGCAGGCGGGGAAACCCGTGATTCGGTGCGACCGGCCCGGGACGTCGTCCCTTACCTTCGCGTGCCCTCGCCACGCATCGAAGTGCGCCCGGTTCACGCGATGGTGCGATCATCGGCCGCCGCACGGATGCCGGTGGAGGGCCCCGGGTAGGGCCGGGCACATGACGCAGCCGTTCGAACTCCCGCACTTCTACATGCCGTACGCCGCGAGGCTCAACCCGCACCTGGAGGAGGCCCGCGCGCACTCCGCGCGGTGGGCCCGGGACATGGGCATGCTGGAAGGTTCCGGCATCTGGGACCGGAGCGACCTCGACGCGCACGACTACGGCCTGTTGTGCGCGTACACCCACCCCGACTGCGACGGCCCCGCGCTGTCGCTGATCACCGACTGGTACGTGTGGGTGTTCTTCTTCGACGACCACTTCCTGGACATGTACAAACGCACCCAGGACAGGTCGGCGGGCAAGGCCCACCTGGACCGCCTGCCGTTCTTCATGCCGATGGACCTCTCCGCCGAACTGCCCGAGCCGCGGAACCCGGTCGAGGCGGGCCTCGCCGATCTGTGGGCGCGCACGGTGCCCGCGATGTCCAAGGACTGGCGCCGCCGCTTCGCGGAATCGACGGAACACCTGCTCAACGAGTCGATGTGGGAGCTCTCCAACATCAACGAAGGGCGGATCGCCAACCCCGTCGAGTACATCGAGATGCGCCGCAAGGTCGGCGGCGCCCCCTGGTCGGCGGGCCTCGTCGAGTACGCGACGGCGGAAGTGCCCGCGGCGGTCGCCGGATCGAGGCCGCTGCGCGTCCTCATGGAGACCTTCTCCGACGCCGTCCACCTGCGCAACGACCTCTTCTCGTACCAGCGCGAGGTCCAGGAGGAGGGCGAGCTCAGCAACGGAGTGCTCGTTCTGGAGACCTTCTTCGACTGCACGACCCAGGAGGCGGCCGACACCGTCAACGACGTCCTGACCTCACGCCTGCACCAGTTCGAGCACACGGCGGCCGCCGAAGTGCCCGCCGTCGCCCTGGAGAAGGGCCTCACCCCGGCGGAGGTCGCGGCGGTCGCCGCGTACACACAGGGACTCCAGGACTGGCAGTCCGGCGGCCACGAATGGCATCTGCGCTCCAGCAGGTACATGAACGAGGGCGCACTCGACGGCTCACCTTTCGCCGGACCCACCGGCATCGGGACCTCGGGCACCGACATGGCGACGCTGCTCGCCGCCGCGGGGGCGGAGCGGCTGCGCTCCTTCACCCACGTGCCCTTCCAGAAGGTGGGGCCCTCGCTGATCCCCGACCTGGGCATGCCGTGCCCGCCGCGGCTCAACCCGGGACTCGACACCGCGCGGCAGCGGCTCACCGGGTGGGCGCACGCGATGGGCATCCTGGAGGAGGGCATCTGGGACGAGGACAAGCTCCACGCGTACGACCTGGCGCTGTGCTCGGCGGGAATCGATCCGGACGGCACCCTGGAGGCGCTCGACCTCAGCACGCAGTGGCTCGCCTGGGGCACCTACGCCGACGACTACTACCCCCTCGTCTTCGGCCGCTCCCGCGACCTGGCCGCCGCGAAGCTCTGCACCGAACGCCTCTCCGCCTGCATGAACCTCACGGACGAGCCGGTGCCGGTGCCCGCGAACGCCATCGAGCGAGGCCTCGTCGACCTGTGGGCGCGCACCGCCCGCGACCTGCCCGACGAGCGGCGCAGGACGCTGCGGGACGCCGTGGACGTCATGACGGAGAGCTGGGTGTGGGAGGTCTTCAACCAGCTCCACCACCGCATCCCCGACCCGGTCGACTACCTGGAGATGCGCCGCGCCACGTTCGGCTCCGACCTCACCATGGGCCTGTGCCGGATGGGCCGCGGCCTCGCCGTGCCGCCCGAGGTCTACCGCAGCGGTCCCGTCCGCTCCCTGGAGAACGCCGCCGCCGATCACGGCATGCTCTGGAACGACATCTTCTCGTACCAGAAGGAGATCGAGTACGAGGGCGAGATCCACAACGGCGTCCTCGTCGTGCAGAACTTCTTCGGCTGCGACTACCCGGCGGCGGTGCGCGTCGTCCACGACCTGACGACGCAGCGCCTGCGGCAGTTCGAGCACGTCGTCGCGCACGAACTGCCGACTCTGTACGAGGACTTCGCACTGTCGCGGAAGGCGCGCGCGGCCATGGACGGCTATGTCGCGGATCTGCGGAACTGGATGGCGGGGGTGCTGCACTGGCATCAGGCATGTCGGCGTTACGGCGCGGAGGATCTGGCCGGGCGCGCGCACGGCTTCGTGCCCGACCGGGTGCCGAGGGTGCCCTCGATCGCCGGTCCGCGCTGATTCGGCGCGGCCCCCTTCGGATGGTTTCATCCGGAATGCAGGATTCGTGGAACTCCGGTGGTGCGCCAGGAGTCTTCTGAAGTGAAGGCGGCCTACGAGCGGCCGCGCAACGGGGGATGGACACGGGGGTGTTCGATCTTGACCGACATCATTGAGCGCATCACTGGAAGCATCACTGAGAAGCTGACGGGCGACGAAGCGGCAGCGAAGGGCGGGGCGACCGCCGACGGCGAACTGGTGCCCTTCGTGGCGCCGTTGACCGTCCCGCCCGTCCTGCGGCCCGAGCCCGCGGACGGACGCGAAGAGACCGAGATCGCGCTGCGGCCGACGTGGGTGCGGCTGCACCCGCAGCTCCCGCCGACCCTGATGTGGGGGTATGAGGGCTCGGTGCCCGGCCCCACCATCGAGGTGCGGCGCGGCCGCCGGATCCGCATCGCCTGGACCAACCGCATTCCGCAGGGCGAGTATCCCGTCACGGCCGTCGAGGTCCCGCTGGGCGACCCGCAGAAGGACCCGCCGCCCAGCACCGAGCCGGGCCGCGCGGGCGTCGAGCCGAACAAGGACGTGGCGGCGCTGCCCGCCTGGTCGGTGACGCACCTGCACGGCGCGCAGACGGGCGGCGGCAACGACGGCTGGGCGGACAACGCCGTGGGATTCGGCGACGCCCAGCTCTCCGAGTATCCGAACGACCACCAGGCGGTCCAGTGATGGTATCACGACCACGCCATGAACATCACACGGTGGAACGTGATGGCGGGTCTCTACGGCACGTACCTCGTCCGGGACGACGAGGAGGACGCGCTCCAACTGCCCTGCGGCGAGCGGGAGATCCCCCTGCTCATCGCCGACAGGAACCTGGACACGGACGAGGGCGACGACCGGTTGAACGGCCGCCTCCTGCACAAGACCACCATCATCGACCCGAAGAACGCGGAGACGGGCAAGCCGGTCTCCCTGCCCTTCTCGGGTCCCTACACCACGGTCAACGGCCGCATCTGGCCGTACGCCGACGTGGACCCGGCCTGGTACCGCTTCCGCCTGGTCAACGCATCGAACGCGCGCATCTACGACCTGGTCCTGGTCGACGAGGACAACAACCCCGTGCGGGGCGTCCTGCACCAGATCGGCAGCGACGGCGGGCTCCTGCCGCGCCCCGTGCCGGTCGACTTCGAAGGGGCCCTGCCGACGCTCACCGTCGCCCCGGCCGAGCGCATGGACCTCCTCATCGACTTCCGGGAGCTGGCCGGGCAGCGGCTGCGCCTGGTCAACAAGGGCCGGGGCCAGGCGCCCGGCGTGCCCGACGTGGCGAACGACGTGCGCTATCCGCAGGTCATGGAGTTCCGGGTGGGCGAGTGCGCCGATCCTGACGTCCCCGACACCTTCGAACTGCCGGAGATCCTCTCGGGCTCCTTCCGCCCGCTCTCGCACGACATCGCGCACGGCCACCGGCTGATCGTGCTGACCCCGCCCGCCACCAAGGGCGGTGGCGGGCATCCGGAGATCTGGGAGATGGCCGAGGTCGAGGAGCCCGGCGACATCCGGGTGCCGACCGAGGGGATCATCCAGCTGCGCGGGCCCGACGGCAAGGTCAAGACGTACCGCCGGATCGCCCGCACGTTCAACGACGGCCTCGGCATCACCATCGCCGAGGGCAGCCACGAGCAGTGGAGCTTCCTGAACCTCGCCGTGAACCCGCCGGTGGTCCACCCGATGCACATCCACCTGGCGGACTTCCAGCTCCTCGGCAGGGACACCTTCGACGTCTCGGGCTTCGACGTCACGATCGGCGGCACCCGCACACCGGTCGCCGCCGACCCGCAGCGGCCCGTCCCGCTCGCTCCCAACGAGCGCGGCTGGAAGGACGTCTTCCGGGTGCCCGGCGGCCAGATGCTGCGCGTCATGGGCAAGTTCGACGGGGCGTACGGCCGCTTCATGTACCACTGCCACTTCCTGGAGCACGAGGACATGGGCATGATGCGGCCCTTCGTGGTCATGCCCAAGGAGGCCCTGAAGTTCGACCACGGCGCGGGGCACGGCGGCGGCCACGGGGGCCACGGAGGCTAGCCGGTCACGCCCGCGCGGCGGACGGCGGCTCGCGCCAGGGCCCGCACGATCGGGTGCGGCCGTGAGCCGTCGCCGGCCAGCTCGGGCTGGAAGAGGGAGGCCAGGAAGAAGGGGTGGCCGGGGAGTTCGGCCAACCGCACCTGGCCGTCCTCGTCCTCGCCGGAGAAGCGCAGCCCGTGGGCCCGCAGCGTGTCGAGGTGGGCACTGGGGCCGTACGAGCAGTGGTAGCGCTCGACCGACGTGCGGGCGCCCACGACGGACTCGGCGAGCGAGCCCGCCGCGATGGTCACCGTGCCCTCGTGGCCGACCAGCGAGCAGGCCAGGGGCGTGAGGAGCAGGTCGTCGGCGTCGGGGTCGTTCTCGGCGTGGGCGACATCGGTCAGGCCGCACACGTTCCGCGCGTACTCCAGGAGCGTGTGCTGGAAGCCGCCGCAGGTGCCGAGGAAGGGCACGCCGTCCTCGCGCGCCGTGCGGATCGCGGCGAGCGCCCCGGCCTCGCTGCGGTAGGGGCTGCCCGGCACCACCCACACGGCGTCGAAGCCGCGCACGGCGTCCGGCTCCCCGGCGTCCTCGGTCGGGATCCAGTACGCGTCGAGGACGAGGCGGTCCCGGGTGGCGAGGGCGTCAAGGAGGAGCGGGATCCGGGTGTGGGAGAGGACGTTCGGCGAGCGGTCGCCGACGAGGGCGATGCGGGCGGCACGGGGCGCGGGGGCGTTCGGGGCTGTGGTCATGCCGAGCATCCTGGGCGCGCTCCCCAGTTCACGTCCAACGATGAAATCTGCATCTCCCATAAGTGATTCTGATGAGCGATGACGGCCTCTCCCTCGACCGCCGACCGCCGACCGCCGACCGCCGACCGCCGACCACTGACCGCCTCTCCGGCGACCTGGAGGATCCTTGCGGGCATGGACCCGCACCTCCTGCGCACGTATGTGACGGTGGCCCGCCTCGCCTCCTTCTCCGAGGCCGCCCGCGAGCTCGGCTACACCCAGTCCGCCGTCTCCCAGCACATCGCCGCCCTCGAACAGGATCTCGGCGCGGCCCTGCTCACCCGCCGACCGGTGGCCCCCACCCCGGCGGGCGACCGCCTCCTGGAGCACGCGGGCCCGCTGCTGCTGCGCCTGGACGCGGCCCGCGCCGAGGTCGTCCGCATGGCCGCCGCCCCCGAGCAGGGGCTGACGCTCGCCGCCGCACCGGCCGCGCTGACCCCGCGTACGGTCCGGGCGCTGCCCATGGCGGGCGTCACCCTCTCCGTGCTGTCGCGCGACGAGATACCGGCGGCCGTCGCGACCGGCGCCGCCGACCTCGGCCTCGTCGACGGCCTCGCCGCGCCCAGTGATCCCCTGCACCTGCCGGACGTCGCCCCGCTGAGCGCGCACGCCGTCGCGGAGGAACCCGTCGCCGTGCTCCTCGCCGAGGACCACCCCTTGGCCCGCCGCGCCGGACTGCGCCTCGGCGACCTCGTGGACGCGCGCTGGCTCGACGCCCCGGGCACCGCCCTGCCGCTGGCCCAACTCCGCGCCGCGAACGGCACGTCGGGTTTCCGCCCCGCACTGCGCTACGACGGTACGGACCTGCGTACCCTCGCCGCGCTGGTCGCCGCGGGACACGGGCTCGCCCTGCTGCCGAAGGCGCCCGCCGACGAGGCGCGGGGCACGGTCGCCGTGCCGCTGACGTCTCCCCGCGTCGTCCACCGCACGGAGCTCCTGCACGCGGGCGCGCTCCGCGGGCCCGCGCGGACACTGGCCGCACAGCTGGACGTCACCCGTTCGTGAAGCGTCGCCGCGGGGTCACTCCGGGTAGAGCTGTGGCCGGAGGCGAGCCATGGATCAGACTGCGTTGCGTCCCAAGCCGATGCCGGGCCAGAACCCCGGCCAGAACCCCGATCCCAGTCCGAAAACGAGTCCGAAACCGAGTGCGAGTGCGGGCGTGAGTTCGAGTACGAGTGCGAGTACGAGTGCGAGCACGCGCCCGGCCCCCGGAAAGCGCTTCGGCAGGCTGCTCGGGCCCGGCAGGAGCCACCGGCCGCACGCGGTGCGGCGTCGCGGCAGGCGGCTGACGACCCTGCTGTTCGGACTCCTGGTCGCGGTGGCGCTGGTGCTCTCGGGCATCGGCATCGGCACCGTGAGCGCCACCGTCATCGGCTTGAGCAAGCTCGCCGAGATACAGCAGGCGGCGCCCGGTCAGGCCGGGCCCGCTGCCGCTCCCGGCTCCGCTGCCGCTCCCGGCTCCGTTCCGCAGTCGCCGGTTCCGAAGCCCCCTGCTGTGAAGCCCCCTGTTTCGCAGCAGGGCGCACCCCTGAAGCCGGGGCCGCGTCCGCCCGCCACCCAGCCCCGTACCTCCGAGGCCCGCACCGCCACCCTGGGCATCGAGGCCGTCGACGCTCCCGGGGGCGCGGGCGCCCTGCTCGTCGGCGTGCACGTACCCGGTCCCGGGCACACCGCGGGCCTGGTGCGCGGTGACACCCTGCTCGTGGTCGGCGGGACCCGGATCGACTCGGCGGCCGAGCTGGCGGCGGTGGTCGGTGCCGCGCGTCCAGGGAGGGGACTGGCCCTGACGGTGCGCCATGAGAGCGGCGGACGCCAGGTCCTGTCCGTCAGGCCCGGCGTCGTGACCTGACCCGGGCTCGCGGTCGCGAGCGGCGCGGGGCAGGATCTCTGGCGTAGACAACAGGAGGTCCACATGAGCAGCGCGCCCGCGCCCTTCACCGCCGACGACTACCGAGCACGCATGGAGCGCGCCGCGGCCACGGCCGCGGACGCGGGCCTGGCGGGCGTGCTCGTCGCCCCCGGACCCGACCTCGTGTGGCTCACCGGCTACCGGCCGACCGCCGACACCGAGCGCCTGACGCTCCTCGTGCTCGCGGCCGGACAGGACCCCGTCCTCGTGGTCCCCACCCTGGAGGCCCCGGACGCCGCGCGGGCCGCGGGCGCGTCCGCGCTGACCCTGCGGGACTGGACCGACGGCAAGGACCCGTACGCCGTCACGGCGCCCCTCCTGGACGCATCGGGCCGCTTCGGAGTGAGCGACAACGCCTGGGCGATGCACCTGCTCGGCTTCCAGCAGGCGCTGCCCGACACCTCCTACCTCTCCCTCACGCAGGCGCTGCCGATGCTCCGCGCGGTCAAGGACGACGCCGAGCTGGAGCGCCTCGCGGCGGCGGGCGCGGCGGCCGACGCGGCGTACGAGGAGATCCAGAAGGTGTCCTTCGCGGGCCGAAGGGAGACGGACGTCGCCGCCGACCTCGCCGACCTGCTGCGGCGGTTCGGGCACTCCCAGGTGGACTTCACCGTCGTCGGCTCGGGCCCCAACGGCGCCAACCCGCACCACGAGGCGGGCGACCGCGTCATCGAGCGCGGCGACATGGTCGTCCTCGACTTCGGCGGACTGCTGCACGGCTACGGCTCCGACACCTCCCGCACGGTCCACGTCGGTGAGCCCACCGCGGAGGAGCAGCGCGTCCACGACGTGGTGCGCGAGGCGCAGGCGGCGGGGTGCGCGGCCGTGCGGCCCGGCGCGGCCTGCCAGGACATCGACCGCGCGGCCCGCGACGTGATCACCGAGTTCGGCTACGGCGAGTACTTCATCCACCGCACCGGACACGGCATCGGCGTCACCACCCACGAACCGCCCTACATGATCGAGGGCGAGGAGCAGCCGCTGGTGCCCGGCATGTGCTTCTCCGTGGAGCCCGGCATCTATCTGCCGGGGCGCTTCGGAGTGCGCATCGAGGACATCGTGACGGTCACCGAGGAGGGCGGGCGGCGGCTCAACACCACCGCCCGCGAGATGGCGATCGTCGACTGACGCCGTCGGCGCCGGACCGGGCGTGTCAGGCCGGGCGCGTCAGGCCGGGCGGGCCCTCAACCGACGTCGGTGCGGGGCCCGTTGCGCGGCTCGCGGCCCGGGTAGTGGGCGAGGACGTTGTACGGATAGGGCAGGGGCCGCGCGCTCGCCTCCGTCAGCCGCTCCCGCTGCTCGGGCGTCAACTCCCAGTCCACACAGCCGAGGTTGTCGGCCAACTGCTCGACGGACCGCGCCCCGACGATCGGCGCGGTCACGCCGGGCTGCTGGAGGAGCCAGCGCAGCGCCACCTGCGCGGGGGAGCGCCCGGCCTCCTCCGCGACCTCAAGCACCGCGTCGACGACCCGCCAGGTGTCCTCGGTGGCCCGCTCCGCCCAGCTGCCCGCGCCCCGCGTGCCCTGCGGCGGGGCCGCCATGCCCCGCCGGAACTTGCCCGAGAGCCAGCCGCCGTGCAGCGGGCTGTACGGAATGACGCCGACGCCTTCCGCCGCGCTGAGCGGCAGCAGCTCCCACTCGATGTCGCGCCCGAGCAGGTTGTAGAACGGCTGCAGACACGAGTACGGCTCCCAGTCGTGCGCCCGCGCCACGTCGAGGGCCTTCTGCAGCTGCGCCCCGGAGTGGTTGCTCGCGCCCAGGTAGCGCACCTTGCCCGCCTTCACGAGGGTGTCCAGGGTGGACAGGGTCTCCTCGACGGGTGTCGTCGCGTCCCACACGTGCGTCTGGTACAGGTCGATGTGGTCGGTGCCGAGGCGCCGCAGGCTCGCCTCGACGGCCGACACGATGTGCTTGCGGCTCAGGCCACCGGCGTTCGGCGCGTCGCTCATCGTGGCGAACACCTTGGTGGCGACGACGAGTTCGTCCCTGCGGCGGCCCTTGAGCCAGCGGCCGAGGATCTCCTCCGACACGCCGCGCCCGTACATGTCGGCCGTGTCGATGAACGTGCCACCGGCCTCCGTGAACGCGTCCAGCATGCGGTGCGACGTCGCCTCGTCCGCGCCGCTGCCGAACGTCATCGTGCCGAAGCAGAGTTCGCTGACGCGCAGCCCGGTCCGGCCCAGGAATCGTTGCTTCATGATCGCCTCCCCTAGGGACTGTGTCGGAAGTCCCGCCTGTCCCGCGGCGTCCGGCACGCACTCCCCCACGCCTGAAGGGCGCGGGGGGACCCCCAGCCGCGTTGTCGGGACACCCCGATACAACCAGTATCGGGGCGACCCTCCGCCTTGCGATCGCACGCACCGGACGCCGCGGGACCCGCCCTCCGGGCGAACGACGGGACTTCCGACACAGTCCCTAGGTGGCCCCCGAGGTTACGCGGTGGCCAGGATCACGCACGATTCGGCGGGCAGGCGCACCACCCCGTCCGCGCCGGGCGCGTCGACCGGCTCCCAGGCGGCGAGCACGCGCGCGTGGCGCCCGTCCAGCGGCACGGTGACGGGCTCCTTGCCGAGGTTCACGGCGATCCGCAGGTCCCCGCGCCGGAACGCGAACCAGCGGGCCCCCTCGTCGTAGGCGACCCGCACCGCCGACAGGTCGGGGTCGGTCAGGTCGCCGCGGGCGCGCCGCAGGGCGATCAGTTCCCGGTGCCAGGCGAGCAGCCGCGCGTGGTGGCCTTCCGCGGACTCGGACCAGTCCAGGCACGACCGGTCGCGGGTCCCGTGGTCCTGCGGGTCGGGGATGTCCTCCTCGGCCCACCCGTGGGCAGCGAACTCCCTGCGCCTGCCCCGGCGCACGGCCTCGGCGAGATCGGGGTCCGTGTGGTCGGTGAAGAACTGCCAGGGCGTCGTGGCGCCCCACTCCTCGCCCATGAACAGCATCGGCGTGAACGGGCTGGTCAGGGTGAGCGCCGCCGCGCAGGCGAGCAGGCCGGGGGAGAGGGCGGCCGAGAGTCTGTCCCCCTGTGCGCGGTTGCCGATCTGGTCGTGGGTCTGCGCATAGCCCAGGAAGCGGTACGCGGGAGTCCGCGCGCGGTCCACGGGGCGTCCGTGGGCGCGGCCGCGGAACGTCGAGTACGTCCCGTCGTGGAAGAACCCGTGCGTCAGCGTCTTGGCGAGCGCGGCCAGCGGGGCGTGCGCGAAGTCCTCGTAGTAGCCCTGCGACTCGCCGGTGAGCGCGGTGTGCAGCGCATGGTGGAAGTCGTCGTTCCACTGCGCCTGCAGACCGAGCCCGCCCCGCGCGCGCGGGGTGACGAGCCGCGGGTCGCCCAGGTCCGACTCGGCGATCAGGGACAGCGGCCTGCCGAGCTCGGCGGCCAAGGAGTCCACGGCCACGGAGAGTTCCTCCAGGAAGTGGCACGCGCGCGTGTCGCGCAGCGCGTGCACCGCGTCGAGGCGGAGGCCGTCGACGCGGTAGTCGCGCAGCCAGGCCAGGGCGCTGCCGATCAGGTACGCGCGCACCTCGTCCGAGCCGGGCGCGTCCAGACTGACCGCCGCGCCCCAGGGCGTCTGGTGCGTCTCGGTGAAGTAGGGCCCGAACGCGGGCAGGTGGTTGCCGGACGGGCCGAGGTGGTTGTGCACGACGTCGAGGACGACCCCGAGGCCATGCGCGTGCGCCGCGTCGACAAATCGTTTCAGCGCCTGGGGTCCGCCGTACGGCTCGTGCACCGCCCACAGCGACACCCCCTCGTACCCCCAGCCGTGCCGCCCGGGGAAGGGGCACAGCGGCATCAGCTCCACGTGCGTGACGCCGAGTTCGGCGAGGTGCCCGAGGCGGCCCGCCGCCGCGTCCAGCGTGCCCTCGCGCGTGTACGTCCCCACGTGCAGCTCGTACAGGACCGCCTCCCGCACGCCGCGTCCCGCCCAGGGCGTGCCCCACGCGAACCGGTCGTGGTCGACGACGGCGCTGAGCCCGTCGGGCCCCTCCGGCTGGCGGCGCGAGCGCGGGTCGGGCAGGACCGGGCCCCCGTCCACCGAGAAGCCGTAACGGGTGCCGTCCTCGGCCGCCGCTTCCCCCGCCCACCACCCCGCGCGGTCCCCGTCGCGCTCCAACGCGCGCGTGGCCCCCGCGCACTCCAGCACGACCCGCTCGGCCTCCGGTGCCCACACTTCGAACTTCACCGACGGTTCTCCCTCGTCCGCTGTCCGTCACGCTGTCCGTCACGCCGTGCGTCCCCTCGTGTGTCCCATGGTGCGTCAGAAACCGTCGTTCCGTGGGGGGATCCACCGGGAAGCGATCGGGTAGGTGCCGAAGCCCCCGTTCTGGACACCCGGGCCGCGCTTGACCGACAATCCCCAGGTGACATCCTCTTTCGAGTTCTCCACGTACCCCGCGCGGGTGACGGACGCGGAGCGCGACCGAGCGCTGGACGTACTCAAGGAGGGTGCGGCCGCCGGCAGGCTCTCGCACGACACGTTCGTGCGGCGCATGGAGCTCGTGCTCGCCGCCCGGCAGCCCGACGAACTGGCCGCTCTCACCGGCGACCTGCGGACCGAGGGCCGCTGGTCGCGCAGGGTGCTCGGCGGTGTGGGAGCGGTCTCCGGGTTCACGATGAAGCTGCGCAGGGCCTGGCAGGCCGAGCGCCTGCCGAAGCTGCTGCTGCCCTCGCCCGACAGCAGCCATCCGCTGCGGATCGGCCGCGACCCCGCCAACGGGCTGCGGCTGAGCCACGACACGGTCTCCCGGGTCCACGCCGAGCTGCGGCGGCAGGGCGGCGTGTGGGTGCTGCGCGACCTCGGCTCGACGAACGGCACGTCCGTGAACGGCCGCAGGGTGACCGGTGCGGCGATCGTTCAGGACGGCGACTCGGTGAGCTTCGGCCGGATGGCGTTCCGCCTCTCGACGGACTGACCCCCGCCGACGGACGCACTCAGTCCCGCGCGCGGTCGCTGTCGGCCTGCACGCGCGCGTGCCACGCGGCCGCGACCGTCGTGCGCGACTGGTGCTCCACCTGATCCTCAAGCGGCACCCAGCGGGCCCTGAACCGCTCGGCGAACGCCTCGCTCCACTCCGTCACGAGCAGGTCGAGCCGCGGCGCCGCCCGGTCGCCCGCCTCGTCCAGGACCCGCAGCAGCATCGCGGCGGCCCGCAGCGGCAGGCGCCTGCCGAAGGCGTCGACGCTCCCGATGTACGCCATGGACGTGCCCGCGGGCGGCAGCCGCCGCCAGTCGTCGGCGAGGCCGGGCACCAGACCGAGCGCCCACCGCGCGGCGCGCAGCAGCGGCCCTTCGGGGTCGGGCAGCCGGGGCAGCGCCTCGCCGAGGATCTCCTCGACGAGCCGTGCGTCCCTTCGCAGCCGCCGCGCCAGCGCCCGCATCGCCCGCGCGGGCGCCGGGTGCGGCTGCGGGTCGTCGACCAGATCGCTGGCCCACATCGGGACCTCGACGATCGCGGTGCGTCCTCCGTAGCGGTGGGTGCGGTGCCAGGTGGTGAGCCGGGCGTCCTCGGGCAGGCTCGGGTACGCCGCTTCCGCGCCGGGCCCCGGCAGCACGTGGACGCCCGGCCCGGAGACCGGCCAGCCCGCGGCGTCAGACGCCCCCGTCTCCACGGGTATGTGCAGCTCCGCCGCCGATTTGGCGAACGGCTCCGCGAGGCCGGGGATGTCCTTCGTCAGCTGTACCCAGCTGCCGCCCAGGTCGGTGCCGTGCAGGGACACCTGCAAGTAGGGGCGCAGCTCGTCGATGACGGCGTTCAGGGCGCGGGTCTCGGGCGGCAGCCGGTCGGGCGGCAGGATGGAGGGCGACCACTCGGGTTGCTCGGGTCCCGCGGGGCGGAAGAAGCTGCGGTGGTAGTCCAGGAGCGTGCGGGGTGCGGGCGTGCGGTGCAGGCTCGCGCCGTCCGGGTCCGCGCAGAGCAGGAAGTGCCAGGAGGCGTCGCTGCGCAGCCGCGGGTCGCGCAGGGTCCACTCGGCGAGGTGCAGCAGCGTCGAACCGCCGGTCGGCTCGTTGGCGTGGGCGCCCGCGACGACGAGGACGGCGCGGGCGCGGTGCCCCACCGAGAGCAGGTGCAGCGGCCGCCCCGCGCGCGAGGCACCCACCTCGCGCAGGGAGATCAGGTCGGGATGGTGGGCTGCCAACTGCCGCGCGGAAAAGACGAGTTCAGGGACACTCGGATAGTGCTGCACCGCCAGTTGGCCCCCCGTCCGGTCCACCACTGAGGCAATCGAAGTACGCCACGCCCCGCCAGACGTGTCAAGGACATGCACGACGGAGCGGAGCGGCGGCCGACCTCACTCGAACGGGCGTACGCGGACTGCGGCGGGGCCCGCGCGGTGGTCGTCTTGAACACACCCGCGCGGCCGCTCGCCGCGCCGACGCACAGGTGGGAGCCCCGCGGTGCGCTGCCTCCCCGTCCCGCCGGACGGTCCGATACCCCCGCCCGAACCACCCCTCGCCCTGCGCGTGCCGCTCGCGGCGCCCGAGCGGCCCGCGACGCGCTCCGTGGGCGTGCTGCGTGCGCCGTCCGGCGCGCCGCCGCCCAGCCTCGTGTCGCCCGGCGCCGCGAGGGACCCCTACCCCGTGTTCCGCGTGCTGCGGGAGAGCTTTCCGCTGGTGCGGGACGAGCTGCTCGGGGCGTGGCTGGTGAGCCGGTACGGGGATGTGTGCGGGGCGCTCGCGCAGGACGGGCTCGTCGCGGTGCCGCCGGGGCGGACCCTCGCGCACATGGAGGGCGGGACGCACCGCGCACACCGCGCCCTGGTCGAGCCCGCGCTGCGGGGCCGCGCCGTCGCCGCCCTGGCCGCGGGCGCATCGCGCACTGCCTACGTCCTGGCCCGCCGCGTCGCCGCCCGGCGGGAGGCCGACCTCGTCCCCGAGTTCTGCCAGTGGCTGCCGACCGCCGCGGTCACCGCGGCCCTCGGCCTGCCCTACGAAGACACCGCCCGCGTCCAGCAGTGGTGCCGCGGCGGTCTCACCCACCTCGGCGGCCACCACCACGAACTGGACGCCTGCCTGCGCCCCCATCTGGCGCGCCGCAGGGTCCGCCCCGGCAGCGACCTGCTCTCCGTGCTGTGCACCGCGGAGGTCGACGGACGGCCGCTGTCCGACGAGGCCGTGTCCGGTCTCGTCGGTTCGCTGCTCGGCGGCGGAGGAGAGGCCACCGCGCTCGCGTTCGCCTCGTTCCTCGCCAACCTCGTCGACGACCCGCACCAGCTGGCCCTGGTCCGCGAACGGCCCGAGCTGATCCCCGCCGCCTGGGCGGAGTCCCTGCGCCGCGACCCGCCCGCCCCCGTCGTGCTGCGCCGCGCCGTCCGCCCGGTCACCGTGGCGGGCGCGACGCTGCCCGCGGGGACCGTCGTGGCGTGCCTGGTCGGCGCGGCGGGCCGGGACCCGGACCGGTTCGCCCACCCCGACCGCTACGACGTCCTCCGCGCGGACCCGGGCCGCCTCGCCTTCGGCGCGGGCCGCCACGCCTGCCCGGGCGCCGAACTCGCGGCCCGCACTGCCGAGTACGGCCTGCGCGCCCTCCTCGACGCCCTGCCGGGGCTGCGCTGGGCACCGGGATTCAGACCGGCTCCCCGGGGGCTGCTGACCCGTGGTCCGCGGACTCTTCTCGTACGTCCTCAGTAAGTACGGCCTGGGCGTGGGTCTCCCCGGTCTCCCCTGGCTCGCCGGTCTCTCCTGGCTCCCCTGTCCCGGCGGCGCGCACCAGGAGCGCCACCGGTGACGCGGCGAACAGCTCCGCCACGCGCGCGTGCCCCTCGAACTCCCGCTCCGGAGCGAGCAGATCGGCCCACCGGCCCGCCGGAAGCGCGAGCCCCGTCCCGCGCCAGCCGCCCGCGTCCGCGAGCCGCAGGGACAGCCGCGTCACGGCGACCACGATCTCCCCGGAGCGGGCGAACGCCACACAGTGCGCGGCGCCGGGACCCTCGGCGGCCAGCGGCTCGTACGTCGCCGCGCCCCCGAACAGTTCGGGCCGCCGCCCGCGCAGCCGCAGCGCCGTCGCCGTGAGCGCCAGCTTCTCCTCCGAGAGGTCCCAGCGTTCCCGCTGGGAGTCGAGCCGCTCCAGGACGTGCGGCTGGAAGCGGACGGGCCGCCGGTTGTCCGGGTCGACCAGGGCGCGGTACTCGCCCTCCGTGCCCTGGTAGAGGTCGGGCACTCCGGGCATCGTCAGGTGCAGCAGCGCAGCCCCCAGGACGTTCGCCCGTATGTGGGCGTCCGTCTCCCGCACGAAGGACGCCACCGAGTACAGCGGAGGCCCGCACGGCCCCGCCTCCACGAAGGCGCCCACCGCCTTCTCGTACGCCTCGTTCCGCTCGGTCCAGCTCGTGTGCAGGCCCGCCTCGCGCACGTGCTTCATGAGGGCGTTCTGCAGCCGCTGGTCGTAGGGGAAGCCGAAGCCGACGGCCGTCTGCCAGGCGGCCCAGGCCAGTTGGGGGTCGGGCGCGCCCGTGCCGCCCACGCGCGAGGTCTGCTCGGTGACCTCGGCGAGGAGGTCGGCCCACCGGCCAGGACACTGCGTCAGGACCGAGATGCCCGCCCGTACGTCCGCGCTGCGCTTGGTGTCGTGCGTCGTCAGGACCGTGCCCGAGTAGGGCCAGTCGCGCTGCACGCGCGCGCAGTAGGCGTGGAACTCCGCCACGGACACCGCGGGGCGCTCGGGGGCGCCGCCCACCTCCGCCGCCGAGAGCAGCGGCGCGTGCCGGTAGAACGCCGTGTCCTCGACGGACTTGGCGCGCAGAGCCGACGCGGTCTGCGCGAACCGCGCGCGGAACTCCCGGATGGCTCCGGAGACCGCCGAGGGAGCCCCGGGCTCCCCGGCCTCCCCGACGCGTACGCGCCCCAGCGCCAGGTCCCGCACGACGTCGACCGCCCCGGCCTCCTCGGGCACGCTGAAGGCCGCCCTGGCCTCGTCCGCGGCGCGCACGGTGAGGACCGCTTCGGGAGCGTCGCCCCCGGAGACGTAGGGCCGGTAGACGGGGAGCCGCACGAGCAGCTCCCTGAGCGCGGTGCGCAGCGCCCACGGCGCGTGGTCGCGCAGTGCGGGGACGGCCGCGCAGACCGTGTCCGCCACGCGCGTGAGGCGGTCCACCTCCGTGGCCAGTTCGCTCGTGACGACCTTGTACGCGGCCCGGCGCACCGTCGCGTCCCAGTCGCCGCCCCGGTCCGCGGGCGCCGCGGCGAACCGCCGGTACTGTCCCAGGAGTTCACCGGCGCCCGCTGGGTCGGCGAGGACGCCGTCGATGTGGCGCAGCGCGTCGTAGCCGGTGGTGCCCGCCACGGGCCAGGCGGCGGGCAGCCGCTCGCCGTCGGCGAGGATCTTCTCGACGACCGTCCAGCGCCCGCCGGTCGCCTCGTGCAGCTTCTGGAGGTACGCCCCGGGGTCCGCGAGGCCGTCCGGATGGTCGACCCGCAGGCCCTCGACCACGCCCTCGCGCAGCAGCTGCAGGATCTTCCCGTGCGTCGCCCCGAACACCTCCGGGTCCTCGACGCGCACGCCTATGAGGTCCGAAATGGTGAAGAAGCGCCGGTAGTTGAGCTCGGTGCGGGCCAGCCGCCACCAGGACAGGCGGTACCACTGGGCGTCCAGGAGCTCCGGCAGCGGCAGCTCCGCGGTGCCGTCCCGGAGCGGGAACGCATGGTCGTGATAGCGCAGTACGTCCCCGTCGACCCGCAGCTGCCCGAGCTCGTCCCCGAGCCTGCCGCCGAGGAAGGGCATGAGGACGCGCCCGCCGCCCGCGTCCCAGTCGATGTCGAACCAGCGTGCGTACGGCGACCGGGGGCCCTCGCGCAGCACCTCCCACAGCGCGTGGTTGTGCCGCGGCACCGCCGCCATGTGGTTCGGCACGATGTCCACGACCAGACCGAGCCCGGACTGCCGGGCGGTGCGGGACAGGGACCGCAGCCCGTCCTCGCCGCCCAGCTCGTCCCGCACGCGCGCGTGGTCCACGACGTCATAGCCGTGCGTGGACCCGGGGACCGCTTCGAGCACCGGGGACAGGTGCAGGTGGGAGACACCGAGCGAGGCCAGGTAGGGCACGGCCGCCTCGGCGGCCGCGAAGGGGAAGTCCGGCTGCAACTGGAGCCGGTACGTGGCGGTGGGAGGCGGCGGTACCACGGGCCCTGGGCGCTCCGGCGTCATGCGCGTCATGCGAACGTACGTACCCGCTCGGAAGGCTTTCGTGTCATCGACTCATGCGTGTCGGGACCACCGTGTCGTTAGCGTCGGACGATGGCTGAGAACACACGGGACGCGTACCGCACAGTGCTCCGGATGACCGGGGCGCTCCTCCCCGTCGTCTCGTTCTTCGGCAGACTGCCCGTGGCCATGATCCAGTTCGGCAGCGTGCTGCTGGTGACCGAGACCAGCGGGTCGCTGGCCACCGGCGGGATCGTCGCCTGCGCGCTCGCGCTCGGCCAGGTGACCCTGGGCCCGTTCGTCGGGCGCCTCGCGGACCGGCGCGGCCAGCGTTCCGTGGTGCTCGCCTTCTCGCTCGTCAACGCCGTGGCCATCGCGGCGTACACACTGGGCGCCGTCGTCGGCCTGCCCACGCCGGGACTCGTCGTCCTCGGCGCTCTCGCGGGCGCGACGATCCCGGGGATCGGCCCCCTGGCGCGGGCCCGCGTCGTCCCGCTGGTCCGCGCGAAGGGCGGCGACGACCGGCTCGCGGGCACCGTGCTGTCCCTGGAGAGCACCATGGACGAGCTGTCCTTCGTGCTCGGCCCCGCCCTGGTGGGCCTCGCGTCCGTCGCCGGCCACCCGGCGTACGCCTTCGGCGCCGCCTCGCTCCTGGTCGCCGTCTGCGGCACGGCCTTCGCGCTGCACCCGACGGGGCGTACCCCGAGGGCGGCCCCCGCGGATCCCGCACGCGCGCGTGGCGCACGTCCGCGGCTGCCGCGCTCCGTCTATGTGGTGCGGGTGGGGCTCCTGTTCCTGGGGGTGCTGCTCGGCGCCTGCGGCGCGGGCATCACCGCGCTGACCGACGAGCTGGGCAGGCCGGGGCAGGCCGGTCTCGTGTACGCGGCGATGGGCGTCATGAGCGCGGTGGTCGGGCTCTCGATGGCCGCGCTGCCCGAGCGCTTCGGTCTGGTCGCGCGCTGGCGGGTGGCGACGGCGGCCGCGGCGCTCCTGTCGCTGCCCCTGGTGTGGACCGACAGCCTGATGGGCCTCTACGTAGTGGTGACTTTCTTCGGCGCGATCTACGCCCCGAACCTCATCACCGGCTTCGCGCTGACCGAGCGGGCCGTGCCGCAGCAGCGGCTCGCCGAGGGCATGACGTTCGCGGCGAGCGCCTTCGTCGGAGGCCAGGCGGTGACGCTCGCGGTGGCCGGACGCCTCGCGGAGTCGCACGGCGCGGGGGCGGCGTTCGCCCTCGGCAGCGCGGCCGCGGCGGTGGCGTTCGTGATCGCGCTGATCGCCCGCCACGAACCGCATCGCCCCGAGCCGCACCGCGTGGAGACCCCCGCCCGGCCGCCCCGCACCGCCGTCACGCCGGACGCTGCAGCACCGTGAGGCTCCGGTCGGCCAGCGTGAGCCGGTCGCCCGCCCGCACCTTCGGCCCCGGCTCCGGCGGCACCCCGTCCTCGTGCGCCGTGTCGATCACGAGCTGCCACTGACGGCCGTGATTGACCGGGACCACGAACTCGATGGGCTCCGGCGACGCGTTGAACATCAGCAGGAACGAGTCGTCGGAGATCCGCTCCCCGCGCTGCCCCGGCTCCGAGATGGCGTTGCCGTTCAGGAACACGCTGAGCGCCCGCGCCTGCGAGGCGTCCCAGTCGGGCTGCTCCATCTCGTCGCCCTCCGGGGTGAACCAGGCGATGTCGGACAGTTCGTCGTGGGTGCCCTGCACGGGCCTGCCGTGGAAGAACCGGCGCCTGCGGAAGACCGGGTGGTCACGCCGCAGCATCGCCATCGTCCGGGTGAAGGCGAGGAGCGAGTTCTCGCCGTCCGGCCAGCGGACCCACGCCAGTTCGTTGTCCTGGCAGTACGCGTTGTTGTTGCCGCTCTGCGTGCGGGCGAACTCGTCGCCGTGGCTGAGCATCGGCACGCCCTGGGAGAGCATCAGCGTGGCGGTGAAGTTCCGCATCTGCCGCGCGCGCAGCGCCAGGACGTCCTGATCGTCCGTCTCGCCCTCGGCGCCGCAGTTCCAGGAGCGGTTGTGGCTCTCGCCGTCCTGGTTGTGCTCGCCGTTGGCGTCGTTGCGCTTCTCGTTGTACGAGACGAGGTCGTGCAGCGTGAAACCGTCGTGGCAGGTGGTGAAGTTGATCGAAGCCAGCGGGCGCCGCCCGTCGTCCTGGTAGAGGTCGGAGGAGCCGGTGAGCCGGGAGGCGAACTCCGCTAGGGTGCGCTGCTCGCCGCGCCACAGATCGCGCACCGTGTCCCGGTACATGCCGTTCCACTCGGTCCACAGGGGCGGGAAGTTGCCCACCTGGTAGCCGCCCTCGCCGACGTCCCAGGGCTCGGCGATCAGCTTCACCTGGCTGACCACCGGGTCCTGCTGCACGAGGTCGAAGAAGGACGACAGCCGGTCCACCTCGTGGAACTGGCGCGCCAGCGTCGCGGCGAGGTCGAAGCGGAACCCGTCCACATGCATGTCCGTGACCCAGTGCCGCAGCGAGTCCATGATCATCTGTAGGACGTGCGGCGAGCGCATCAGGAGCGAGTTGCCGGTCCCCGTGGTGTCCATGTAGTAGCGGGAGTCGTCCGTGAGGCGGTAGTACGAGGCGTTGTCGAGGCCCTTGTAGGAGAGCGTCGGGCCCAGGTGGTTGCCCTCGGCGGTGTGGTTGTAGACGACGTCCAGGATCACCTCGATGTCCGCTTCGTGGAGCGCCTTCACGGCCTGCTTGAACTCCAGGACCTGCTCGCCGCGGTCGCCCCAGGAGGCGTACGCGTTGTGCGGGGCGAAGAAGCCGATGGTGTTGTAGCCCCAGTAGTTGTTGAGACCCATGTCCACCAGGCGGTGGTCGTTCACGAACTGGTGGACCGGCATCAGCTCCAGCGCGGTGACGCCGAGGCCGGTGAGGTGCTCGATGATCGCCGGGTGCCCGAGCGCCGCATACGAGCCGCGGAGCTCCTCGGGCAGGTCCGGGTGCAGCATCGTCAGGCCCTTCACATGGGCCTCGTAGAGCACCGTCTCGTGGTACGGGGTGCGCGGGGGCCGGTCGTCGCCCCAGTCGAAGTAGGGGTTGACCACGACCGACGTCATCATGTGCGGCGCCGAGTCCATGTCGTTGCGCGTGTCGGGCTCGTCGAAGTGGTAGCCGTACACCTCCTCGCCCCAGTCGATGCGCCCGCTCACCGCGCGTGCGTACGGATCGAGCAGCAGCTTGGCCGAGTTGCAGCGGTGCCCCTGCTCCGGTGCGTAGGGGCCGTGCGCCCGGAAGCCGTAGCGCTGTCCCGGCATGACGCCGGGCAGGTACGCGTGCCGCACGAACGCGTCGGACTCGCGCAGTTCGACGGCCGCCTCCGAGCCGTCGTCGTGCAGCAGACACAGCTCCACTCGCTCGGCGGCCTCGGAGAAGACCGCGAAATTCGTGCCCGCTCCGTCGTACGTGGCACCTAAGGGATACGCCTGCCCAGGCCAGACCTGCATGTATACGACTCTTCCACTCACGCCCCCTCAACTCGGGGCCACTTCGGCCAGAGTGTGCCCGAAAGTGGGGCAACCACCCAGGAGTTGTACCCGTCTAACCGTCTGACCACATACTCGGCATGCCCATAAATGGGGCGCCAGGGGAGTAGGGGGAGTAGTGCGAGAGATAGTCAGACGCCACCTGGGGAAGGTGGTGGCGGGCGCGGCGGTCGCGGCGACCGCGACCGCCGTGCTGGTGGGCGTCAATCTGCCGGGGTCGGAGTCGGGCGGGTCGGGGGACCGCCAGGCCAACGCGGCCGCGGCGAAGCAGGACGCCATCGCGAAGGACGGCGTCGTGGAGGCAGCGCCCGAGGAGGGCGCGAAGGGCGTCGGCAGCGACCCGCTGACCGACGAGGAGATCGAGCGGGCCGAGAAGGCCTCGGTGTCGGGGCAGATGCGCTCCAGTGCCCGGGACGTCGAGGGGGACCGCGGGCCGCAGCTGCTGTCCACGAACCTCAGCGAGCCGGAGCCGAGCGACAGCGGTGCCGCACCGCAGCGAAGTGCCGAAGTCGTCTACTACGACTACAAGAAGGACGCCGTCATCACCAAGACGGTCAACCTGGAGACCGGCAAGGTCGACGACACGGCCACCACGATGAACGTGCAGCCGCCGCCGAGCCAGGAAGAGCTCGCCGAGGGCGCCCGGCTGCTGATCGCCGACCCGCTCGGCAAGGGCCTGAAGCAGGACTTCAAGCACGCCACGGGCAAGGCGCTGGCGGGCCCCGACCAGCTTCAGCTGAGCGGCATGGTCTTCCGCAAGGAGACCGTGAAGCGTGTGCCGTCCAGCCTCGACGCGTGCGGCAAGCACCGGTGCCTGCAGGTCGTCACCAAGGTCAAGAGCGGCCCGTGGATCGACACCAGGTCCCTCGTCGTCGACCTGAGCACCCGCACCGTGGGCCGTCTCGGCTGATCCCGGCCGCCCACGCACGACACCACACGCCAACTTCTCCTCGTACGAGGGAGTCCACTCCGCAATGCACGTCAACAGACTTTCGCGCGCCCGCAAAAGGGTCACCATGGCCCTTGCGGTCTCCGCGCTCCTCGGCGGCGCCGTCGGCGTCGCCGCACCCGCATCGGCGGCCCCGCAGGCGCCCCCGGCCGCACCCACGGCCGCGGCCGACTGCAGTGACGCCTACAAGATCGAGCAGACCGTCGACGGCGGCACGACCTGGCGCATGTGCTGGCACTACAACACGCTCTCCGGCCTGATCCTCGACAAGATCAGCTACCAGCCGAAGGGCGAGCCGAAGCCGATCCCCGTCCTCACCAGCGCCCGGCTCGCCCAGGTGCACGTGCCCTACGACGACGGCCAGGCCGAGTACGACGACGTCACCGGCACCGACTTCGGCCAGGCCCTGCAGAACCTCAACCCCGGCGAGTGTCCCGGCGGCACCATCAAGACCGTGAAGGTCCCGCACCGCGGCAACGTGAAGGGCCTGTGCGCCACCACGCGCGCGCGGGGACACGCCTACCGCCTCAACGACGACCAGAGCACCGGCGGCACCGGCAAGGTCTACACCGGCCAGGGCAAGGACCTGCTCGTGTACACCGTGAACAAGGCCTCCTGGTACGAGTACATCACCGAGTGGCGCTTCTCCTCGGACGGCACCATCACCTCCAACGTCGGCGCCACCGGCAGCCTCTCGCCGTACGACTACGACGGCGGCGACAGCCGCGGCTGGCCGATCGGCAAGGGCGACCAGGCCAAGGCCGAGAGCCACGCCCACAACGTCTTCTGGCGGCTCAACTTCGGCTTGGACGGCTCCCCGAAGGCCAAGGTCGAGCAGTACGACTCCAAGGTCACCCCGCCCACCGGCGACGGCAGCCCCACCACGAAGACCACCCGCACCAAGGTCACCAAGGAGCTTGCGGGCGACCGCAAGGACATGCGCTGGTGGCGCGTGGTCAGCAACACCGGCAAGAACAAGGACGGCCACCCGCGGTCGTACGAGATCGTGCCCGGTCCCAGCACCAAGCACGCGGGCCGCGAGTTCACCAAGCACGACGTGTACTTCACCCAGTACAAGAAGTGCGAGCAGTACGCGAGCAACAACCCGGGCTGCCCCAACGGCACCCCGGACAGCGTCGACAAGTGGGTGAACGGCCAGGCCATGGACCACCCGGTCACCTGGGTCCACGTCGGCTTCCACCACATCGCGCGCGACGAGGACCAGCAGCCGATGCCGGTCCACTGGCAGGGCTTCTCGCTGGCCGCGCGTGACGTCACCGCTATGAGCCCGCTCACTCCGCAGGACCTCGCCAACCAGAACGGCCAGCCTCCGCTGGGTCGTTGAGAAACCACCCTGCCCATCGGGCTGCACCGCCCGCCGCTCCCGGAGTACCCTTCCTTGATCGTTGACCGGGGGAGTGTTCGCGGGAGCGGAAGGCGGTGCGCGGGTGAGCTCGGGCGGGCGGGAGCTGCCCCCTGGTGACGAGGGTCACGAGGGGAGCTCTGGGGACGTACCCCCCGGAGCGGTGTCCCTGGCCCGGCCGATGGAGATGGGATCTCAGATCGGACCGGAACTGGACTGGGATGCCGACGCCTGGCGCGAGGTCCGTACGCGCGCACAGCGCGCGGGCCGGGCCTACATCTGGCTGAACCTGGTGGAACAGCGGCTGCGCGCGGTCGTGGCCGCTGTTCTGCGTCCCGTCTACGAACCCGTCCACGCCGACGACTGGGTCGTCGCCGCGGCGGGCCCGGCCGGGCAAGAGTGGGTGCAGCGGGCCGTCGCCGTGCGCGAGGTGAGCCGCCGCAAGGGCTATCTGCTCGACCCCGCCGACGACAACGTCCTCAGCTTCCTGACGCTGCCGCAGCTCCGCGAGCTCATGGTGCAGCACTGGCCCTGCTTCGAGCCGTACTTCGACGACCGGCGCGACGTCGAGCTGGCCCTCGACGAGCTGGAGGTCACCCGGAACGTCGTCTCCCGCAACCGCGCCCTCTCCGAGACGGTCCTCGCCCAGGCCGAGCGCGCCTCGGCCCGGCTCCTGGACATACTCGGCTCGGGCACCGACACGCCCTCCGCGCGGCGGCTGCCCGTCGACGCCGTCGAGGACCTGGTCGGTGACCGGTACGCGGACGTGGTGGCCGTGCACTCGGACCGGGTGCGGCTCCTGCGGCAGTTCCCCGCCGAGGACATCTTCGGCGGCGCCCGTCGCCTGGACGCGATCGGCATAGGCCTCAACCTCCTCGTGCAGAACTTCTCCGGGCGCCGCCTGGTCAGGCTCGCCGAGTCCGGCTGCCGGGTGCGGCTGCTCTTCCTCAACCCGGCGAGCAGCGCGGTCAAGCGCCGGGAGCGTGAACTGGGCATAAAAAAGGGCGAGTTGAGTCGCTCCGTCGAGATGAACATTCTCCACTCGCGCCGGGTCAGGGCGCGCCTGCGGGACCCCGGCGCCTTCGAGATCCAGGTCTTCGACGAGACGCCGCGCTTCACCGCCTACCTGGTCGACGGGGACGGCGCGGACGGCATCGGCGTCGTCCAGTCGTACCTGCGCAGGACCCGTGGGATGGAGGCGCCGGTCCTGGTGCTGCGCGGCGGAAGCCGGGTGGTCAAGTCGGGCGATCCGGGCGAGGGCGGTCTTTTCGCGACATACCGCGAGGAGTTCGAGGTGGCCTGGGCGGACTCGCGTCCGGTGTCGTGACTCCTGCCGTGACTCCTGCCGTGACTCCTGTCGTGATCCCGCGGACGGGTGAAGTGGAATCCGCCCCTCGGATTGTCAGTGGCGCATGGGATCGTGGTGGTCACTGGGGGAAAGCACCACGAAGAAGGGGGCGGCCATGGGCTGGCACCGGGAGCTGCTGATCGGTTTCGACCTGGAGACGACAGGGACGGATCCGAGCGAAGCGCGCATCGTCACCGGAGCGGTGATCGAGGTCAAGGACGGCGAGACGCTGGGGCACCGCACCTGGCTCGCCGATCCGGGAGTCCCGATCCCAGCCGAAGCCGTGGCCGTGCACGGCATCACGAACGAACGGGCGGCGGCCGACGGCCGCCCCGCCGCCGAGGTGGCGGACGCCCTCGCCGACGTCCTGACGTCGTACTGGCAGTCGGGCGTCCCGGTCGTGGCGTACAACGCGGTCTTCGACCTGAGCCTGCTCTCCGCCGAGCTCCGCAGGTACGGCCTGCGGTCCCTGCGCGACCGGCTCGGCGGCATCGACCCCGGCCCGGTGATCGATCCGTACACGATCGACCGCTCCGTCGACCGCTATCGCAAGGGAAAGCGCAACCTGGAAGCGGTCTGCAAGGAGTACGGAGTGCTCCTGGAGTCCGCCCACGACGCCGCGGCCGACGCCCAGGCGGCCGCCCGCCTCGCCTGCGCGATAGCCGACCGCCACCCGAAGGTCGCCTCCCTCGGCCCTGCGGACCTGCACCGCAGCCAGATCGAGTGGTATGCGGAATGGGCCGCGGACTTCCAGAACTTCCTGCGCAAGAAGGGGAAGGCGGACGCGGTGGTGGACGGCGTGTGGCCGCTCCGAGAAGAGGGCTGACCGCTCAGAAGGGGTACCAGCGGACTTCGGCGTCCCCGTCCCGGAGGGAAGCAACCCGCCGGCGGAACTCGACGAGCGCCTTCGGATTGGCGGGCGCATGCTGCGCGACCCACGCGCAGCTGGCCGTCTCCCGGGCGCCCCGCAGCACGGCGCACCCCTCCCACTCCCGCACGTCCCAGCCGTACGTGGACACGAACCCGTCGTACGCCTCCGGCGCGAGTCCGTACCGATCGCGGGAGAGCGCCATGACGACCAGGTCGTGCTCCCGCAGGTCGAAGGAGAAGGTCTCCAGGTCCACGAGCACGGGTCCGTCCGGGCCGACCAGGACATTGCGGGGCAGCGCGTCCCCGTGGATGGGCCCCGGAGCGAGGCGGGGCTTCAGGGCCGAGGCCGCCGCCGCGAACCCGTCCCTGCGCTCCCGCAGATAGTCCGCGTCGGCCGGATCGACCGCGTCGCCCGCCAGCCGCAGCCACCGCTCCACGCCACCGAGCAGCTCCCGGCGGGGAAGGTCGAAGGAGGGGGAGTCCAGTTCGTGCACGAGACGGATCAGCGCCGCAAGGTCACGCGGCTCGGCGGGGCGCACCGCGTCCGGCAGCCGGTGCCAGAGCGTCACCGGATGGCCGTCCACCAGACGGGCATCGGGCTCGGCGGCCCGCACGGCGGGGACGCCCGCCTGCTCCAGCCACCGGGCGACGGCCGACTCGCGCCGCGCCCTCGCGAGGAGCTCGGGGGCCGCGCGGCCGATCTTGACGACCAGCTCGCCGACGGCGAACACCGCGTTCTCGCCGAGGGCGAGCAGCCGGGCCCCGCCCGCCGGAACCGGCAGATCCGCCGCGTCCAGTACGTCCCGCGCCCGTGCCTCGTCCATCTCGTGCCTCCCGCACCCGTTGCCCCGTTCGCCCGACAGTCTCGCATTCGCACAGGCCAACCGGCTTGCGAGGGCGCGCAGCTGCTTGACGTATCAAGATCACATCAGCACGATGACGGAGGCCGCCGGGGCGGCCGGACCCGAACAAGCCGCCCGAAGGAGCCGATCCCGTGACATTGGCGACCGCAACGAAGCGGTCAGCGAGAGGCACGCAGGGACGCGGAGCCGCGGATCACGGCGCGTGGTTCCTCGTGCTGCCCGCCCTCATCCCGATCCTCGTCCTCAGCGTCGGCCCGCTCCTCTACGGCATCGCGCTGGCCTTCACCGACTCCCAGGCGGGCCGCACCGAGCCCACCCAGTGGGTCGGCGCCCTGAACTTCCAGGACCTGCTGCACGACACGCTGTTCTGGGACTCGTTCCGGATCGGCCTGGTGTGGGCGTTCGGCGTCACCGTGCCGCAGTTCTTCCTCGCGCTCGGCCTCGCCCTCCTGCTCAACCAGCCGCTGCGGATGCGCTGGCTGGCGCGGGCGCTGGCGATCATCCCCTGGGCGATGCCCGAGGTGGTCGTCGGCATCATGTGGCGGCTCGTCTACCACCCGGACGCGGGCGTGCTCAACGAGACGCTGTCCAACCTCGGCCTGGGGGAGGGGAAGGACTGGCTGACAGGGACCGCCACCGCGCTCTTCGCCGTCATCGTCGTCGGCATCTGGGCCGGTATGCCGCAGACCACCGTCGCGCTGCTCGCCGGACTGCAGAACACCCCGCGCGAGCTGCACGAGGCCGCCGCGATGGACGGCGCGGGCGCCTGGCGGCGCTTCCGCACGGTCACCTGGCCCGCGATCAAGCCGATCGCCCTCGCCATCACGGCGCTGAACTTCATCTGGAACTTCAACTCGTTCGCCCTGGTCTACGTCCTCACGCAGGGCGGCCCCGGCGGCCGCACCCGCCTGCCCATGCTCTTCGCCTACGAAGAAGCGTTCCGCTACGGCCAGTTCGGCTACGCCGCGGCCATGGGCTGTGTGATGGTCGCGGTGATCTCCGTGATCCTCGCCGTCTACCTCGTCGGCCGCCTGAAGGGAGACGACGAGGCATGATGCGTACGAAGAAGACGACCCGCGCCGCGCAGTACCTGGCACTCGCCGGTTACCTGGTCTTCCTCGCCTTCCCGTTCCTCTGGCTGATCTCCACGGCCTTCAAGCCCGCGCGGGAACTGGGCAGCCTGCACCCCACCTGGATCCCCAAGGACCCGACGCTCGACAACTTCCGGCAGGCCTTCGACGAGCAGCCGCTGCTCAGGGCCGCGGGCAACTCCCTGATCGCGGCGCTCAGCGCGGCCCTGATCGCGGTCGTCATCGCGACACCGATGGCGTACGTCATGGCCAGGCACCGCAACCGCGTCGCGAAGGCGGCCACCGGATGGGTGGTGATCAGCCAGGCGTTCCCGTTCGTCCTGATCATCATCCCGCTGTTCCTGATCCTGAAGAACCTGCACCTGATCAACTCGCTGCTCGGCCTGATCATGGTGTACGTGGTGTGGTCGCTGCCGTTCGCGCTGTGGATGCTCGTCGGATACGTCCGCGCGGTCCCCACCGAGCTGGAGGAGGCCGCCGCGGTGGACGGCGCGAGCAAGGTCCGCACCTTCGTCTCGGTCGTCGCGCCGCTGCTCGCGCCCGGGATCGTGGCCACCGCGATGTTCGCCTTCATCACCGCATGGAACGAGTTCTTCTTCGCGCTCGTCCTGCTCAAGACCCCGGAGAAGCAGACGTTGCCGGTCATCCTCAACCGCTTCATCGGCACGGAGGGCGTCGCCGACCTCGGCCCGCTCGCGGCGGCCGCGTTCCTCGCGACCATCCCCTCGCTCGTCATCTTCGCGATCATCCAGAAGCGGATCACGGGCGGCATGCTGGCGGGGGCGGTGAAGGCCTGATGCGCACGGCACCGCGGCTGTTCTCCGCCGTCGCCGCCCTCACGCTGCTGCTCGCCGGATGCAGCGGCGACTCCGGGGACGACGACGGGAAGATCACCCTCCAGTTCCAGTCCCTTGCCTGGCAGAAGGAGTCCGTCGACGCCAACAAGGCGCTCGTCAAGGAGTGGAACGCCACCCACCCCGACGTCAAGGTCGAATACCTCCAGGGCAGTTGGGACAGCGTCCACGACCAGCTGCTCACCTCCTTCGAGGGCGGCGAGGCGCCGGACATCATCCACGACGCGTCGGACGACCTCGCCGACTTCGCGTACGGCGGCTATCTCGCGGACATCGGCGACCTCCTGCCCGAGCGCCTCAAGTCCGACATCCCGGAGCGGAGCTGGGAGACGGCGACCTTCGACGGGAAGGTCTACGGAGTGCCGTTCCTCCAGGAGCCGCGCGTCCTGATCGCCAACGCCAAGTGGCTGAAGGAATCGGGCGTGCGCATCCCCACGCCGGAGAAGCCGTGGAGCTGGCCGGAGTTCCGGAAGATCACCAAGGAGCTCGGCGACGGCAGCGACGGCAAGTACGGCGTCGCCTGGCCGCTGAAGGAGCCGGTCTCCGCCACGCTCAACCTCTCCATGTCGACCGGCGGGAAGATGTTCCAC
This sequence comes from Streptomyces sp. NPDC004732, assembly GCF_040609235.1. Classification (NCBI taxonomy): domain Bacteria; kingdom Bacillati; phylum Actinomycetota; class Actinomycetes; order Kitasatosporales; family Streptomycetaceae; genus Streptomyces; species Streptomyces sp. NPDC004732. Next base: position 541,682 of record NZ_JBEXJR010000001.1, on the reverse strand, counting down.
CGCGGCGCGGACGGCAAGGTCGACGTCCGCTTCGACAAGGCCGACGAGATCATGCCCCGTACGGTCCACGACCAGGTCAACGTCGACAAGAGCGCATCGGGCACGACCCTCGGCATGGGCGGGTCCGACACCCTGCCCGGCTTCTTCGGCGGCAAGTACGCGATGGTCCCGCTCGGCTTCTCGTACCGCCAGCAGATCGTCCAGCAGGCGCCCAAGGGCTTCGACTGGCAGGTGCTGCCCGCCCCGGCCGGTGCGGAAGGGCTCGCACAGGGCGTCAGCCCGCAGACCCTGTCCGTCGCCGAGGACAGCGCGCACAAGAAGGAGGCGGCCGAGTTCATCGACTTCTTCCTGCAGCCGAAGAACATGGTGAAGCTCGCGCGCGGCGACTGGATGCTGCCGACCGGCGCGGAAGCGCTGAAGGACCCCGCCCTGCGCACGGCGAAGGACGGCTGGTCCGCGGGCACCGCCCTCTCCGAGCACCTGCGCCCGGCGCCCGCCCAGTCCGTGCGCGGCTATCCCGAGTGGAAGGACAAGGTCGCGACCCCGGCGCTCCAGGAGTACTACAGCGGGGCGATCGACCTCGACGAGCTGCGGAAGCGGCTGGTGAAGGACGGGAACCTGGTGCTCGCCAGATACCAGCGCTAGGGCCGTCCCGCCTGCACGAGCCCCGACTCGTACGCCGCGATGACCGCCTGCGCGCGGTCGCGGACGCCGAGCTTGGCGAAGATGCCGGTGGCGTGGTTCTTCACGGTCTGGACGCCGATCGCCATCTGCCCCGCGATCTCGGTGTTGTCGAGGCCCGATGCGATCAGCCGCAGCACCTCTACCTCGCGCGGGGTGAGCCCGGACAGGTCGGCGCCCGGCGGGTGCGGCACCGGGGCCGGGGCCACGAACGTGGCGAGCAGCCGGGTGAGCAGCCGCGGGGCGACGACGGCCTCGCCGCGGTGGACGGTGCGCAGCGCGGCCACCAGTTCCTCGGGGGAGACGTCCTTGGGCAGGAACCCCGAGGCCCCCGCCCGCAGGGCGCCGACCACGTGCTCGTCCATGTCGAAGGTGCTGAGCGCGAGGACCCGGCACCGGGGCAGCTCGGCGGCCAGGCGCTCGGTGGCCCTGACCCCGTCGAGCACCGGCATGCGGATGTCCATCAGGACGACGTCGGGGTGCAGTTCGTGGGCCGCCGCGATGGCCTGCTCGCCGTCGTCCACCTCGCCGATGACCTCGATGGCGGGGTCCGAGCGCAGGATCAGGGAGAGGCCGCGGCGCACGAGCGGCTGGTCGTCGGCGATGAGCACAGTGATCCGGCCGGGGCCGGATTCGGTGGGGGAGGTCATCGGGTCGTCCCGCCCTTCTTGTACGTGTCGGCTTCGGGGGCATCGGCTTCGTACGTGTCGGCGGGCAGCGGCACACTCGCGACCACCGCGAACCCACCCTCCGCACGGCGGCCGACCTGGAGGGAACCGTCGTGCAGAGCGACGCGTTCCCGCATGCCCAGCAGACCGTATCCACCGCTTCCGCCGGGCGCCTTGCCGTCACCGGCGCCGTCGTCGGTCACCTCGACGGAGACCCGGTCCGGGAGGTAGGCGAGCCGCACCGTGGCGCGGGCGGGACCCGCGTGCTTGCGGGCGTTGGTCAGCGCTTCCTGGGCGATGCGGTAGAGCGTGAGCCCGACGGTCATCGGCAGCGGCCGGGGCCGCCCGGTGACATGGAGCTCGGCGGGCAGCCCCGCGGCGGTCGAATCGGCGACGAGCCGCTCGATGCCGTCCACCCCGGGCTGCGGCTCCGACGGCGTCTCCTCCGGGCCCTCGGCGCTGCGCAGGACACCGAGGAGCTGCCGCATCTCGTGCAGGGCCGTGCGGCCCGAATCCTCCAGGGTCACCAGCGCCTCGCGGGCCGTCTCGGGATCGCGGTCCATGGTCGACCTGGCGCCGCCGGACATCAGGTACATCGTGGTGATGTGGTGGGCCACGATGTCGTGGAGCTCCCGTGCGATGCGGCGCCGTTCCTCGGTCACCGCGCGGTCGGCGAGGAGCTTGCGGTTGATGTCCAGCTGGCTCTTCCACTGCCGCACGGCCAGGCCCACCGCGACGATGAGGCAGGGCGTGACCAGCACGTCGGTGATGCCCATGCCCAGGAAGGCCACGTCGTTGTGCAGATACCGCGCGGTCTGCACGGGCGCGGTGGCGACGACGCCCAGCACCACGGCGCGCCGGTCGCTGTACCTGGCCACCGTGTAGAGCGCCACCGCCACGGCGCCGCCGTAGCTGTTCGACATCGGCGCGCCCGGGTCCACGGCAAGGCCCAGGTTGACGGCCAGTTGCACGACGAGGACCGCGCCGAGCACCGGCAGGGGGTGCCGGCGCCGGAAGAGCAGCGGGAACAGGGAGAGGCAGATCAGCAGGACGCCCGGCACGGTGACGGGTGCCCCCGGCCCTTCTTCGCCGGGCGCGCAGTAGGCCAGTACGTCGAGCGTCACCGCGGCGACGGCGACCGCCGCGCCGCCCCATGACGGCCGTGCCTTTCCCGCGGGTGGTACCGGAGGGAAGAAATCGCGTCCCATCCGGGCGCCTCCACAGTGAGCTGATCGAGCCGGGCCATCTCTTTTCCGCACCATTACATCCCGTACCGTCGGGCGTTTGATCGGCGCGGGGTCGGTTCTTGTCCCCAGTACTGGAGTACTGCCTGCGGCGGAGTGCCGGACCCGGGTCCCGGGTGCGTCCCCTTCCGGCGGCCGACGTTCTCAAGGGGCCCCGCGTGATGACCTGTTGGCATGATCCGCAAGTTGACCTCTTTCTCCACCCGGCATCGATGGCTGACGGTCGTCGTATGGACCGTTCTCGGTGCCGCGCTCTCGTTCGCGGGAAACGCGATGATGTACGACGTCACCGACTCCCAGGCCGGGGACTTCCTGCCCAAGAAGTACGACTCGGCCGTGGCGCTGCGCATCGCCGAGGAGGATTTCGGGACCAAGCCCGACCCCAATGCGCTGACCGTGCTCGTCGCCAGGGACGACGGCAGGAAGCTCACCCCCGCCGATCAGCGGCGGATCGCGGGCACCGCGGCCGACCTGGGCCGGGAAAGGGTCGCCGCGGACCAGCCCGAACCGCTGATGAAGGACCATTCCCAGACCCCGCGGGTCGCGCCGGGCGCGGTGGCTCCGGACAAGAGTTTCCGGCTCCTCACGGTGTCGCTCGACGGAAATCCCAATGACCCCGGTCTGCAGGACGTCTACAAGAAATTCCGTGACCATGCGAAGGACGAGTTCGCGGACGCGGATCTGCGCGTCGGATTCACCGGCGGAATCGCTTCCACGGTGGACAACGCGGATGCCGAGGAAAGCACGGCGGCCGTCGTCGCCGGTCTGACGATGGGCCTCATAGTTCTGCTGAACGTGCTGGTTTTCCGCAGCCTGGCGGCCGCAATCGTGCCCCTGATCGCGGTGGCCCTGATCGGCGGTGTCGCCTCGGGCGCCGTGGTCGGTGCGGCAAAGCTCTTCGACATCGACCTCGACCCGTCCACTCCCTCACTGATCGGCGTCGTACTTCTCGGCATCGGCATCGACTATTTCCTCTTCCTGATGTTCCGGTTCCGGGAACACCTGCGGAACCATCCCGAGCAGAACGCCCGGGCCGCGGCGGCCGAGACGACCGGGCGGGTGGGCAGCGCGATCACGTCCGCGGCCCTGACGATCGTGGCGGCGTTCGCGACGCTGGGCCTCGCGAGCTTCGGCCAGTTCCGGGTCCTCGGTCCCGCCATCGCGATCTCCGTACTCGTGATGCTCCTGGCGAGCCTCACCCTCATGCCCGCCCTCCTCGCCGTGCTCGGACGCGGCATGTTCTGGCCCGCGCGTGCCTGGAAGAAGGAGCGCACCGGCGGGATCGCGGCACGCCTGGGATACGCGGTGAGCAGCCGCCCGCTGCGGTACGCCGTCGGCAGCCTGGTGCTGCTCGGTGCGCTTGGCGCGGGCGCGGTCGGCATCAAGATGAGCTACGACCAGCAGGGACTGCACGAGACCGCCGCCGTCAGGACCGCCGAACAGATCTCCCGCAGCCTCCCCCCGGGCGTCTCCGACCCGCACACCGTCTACGTGCGCAGCACCGACGGCGGTGACATCAAGCCGAGTTCACTCACCGGCATGACCCGCTCCCTGGCCAAGGCGGAGGGCGTCGGCGAGGTGGGGAAGCCGGTGCTCAGCAAGGACCGCACGGCCGCGCGGGTCGACCTGTTCCTGAGCGTCGAGTCCGATACGCAGCAGGCCCGCGACCTGGTCTCGGGCCCCGTCAGGGAGACGGCGGCGCGCACCGCGCCCGAGGGCACGGACGCCTACGTCACGGGGACGGCCGCGATCTTCGCCGACATCTCGACGGCCGTGGAGAAGGACCTGCGCCTGGTGTTCCCGGTCGCCGCCCTGCTGATCGCGGTGATCCTCTTCCTGCTGCTGCGCTCCCTGCTCGCGCCGGTCGTGCTGATGATCGCCGTGGGTCTCGGGTTCGTGGCCACCCTCGGCGCGAGCACGCTGCTCTTCCAGCACGGACTCGACCGGCCCGGGGTGTCGTTCACCCTGCCCCTGGTGCTCTTCCTCTTCGTCGTCGCCCTCGGCACCGACTACAACATCCTGATGACCGACCGGATCAGGGAGGAAATGGAGAAGCCGGTCCCGGCGCGTACCGCGGTGGCCGAGGCGGTGCGGCACACCGCGCCCGCCATCGCCACGGCGGGCATCGTGCTCGCGGGCTCCTTCGCCAGCCTCGCCGCGAGCCCCGCCACCCAGGAGATCGGCTTCGCCACGGGCCTCGGCATCCTCCTCTCCGCGCTGGTGCTCTCCCTCGTCCTGGTGCCCGCGCTGGCCGCGCTCCTGGGCCGCGGCCTGTGGTGGCCCCGCCGTTCGGGCCGGACACCGGGCCGACACCACCACACACCGCAGAGCCCGCCGCCCGCGCCCGAGCAGCAGCACCACTACCCGTACGCGTCCGCCCCGGCGCACTTCGAACACGAAGGACGCATATGAACACCGCGCCCCGCATGCTGTCCGCCGTCGCTGTCGCCCTTGCCGTGGCGGCCGGGGCGACGGGATGCGCGACGAGCGAGGACTCCCCGGCGGGCGCGAGTGCTGCCGCCGCGAACAGCTCCCGCACCGCCGCGCACGCCACCGAGATGAAGGGACTCGACCGCTTCTACCACCAGCGCCTCGACTGGGGCCCGTGCAAGGCCCCCGCCCTCGGCAAGACCGGCACACAGTGCGCGAAAGTCACCGTTCCGCTCGACTACGCCGCACCCGATGGCCCCACCCTCTCCCTCACCGTCTCGCGGCTGAAAGCCACCGGAACGGACCGCGAACGTCGCGGCATCCTCCAGACCAACCCCGGCGGACCCGGCGGCCACGGGCTCGGGATGCCCGCGCAACTGCGCGCCAAGATGACTCCACGCGTGGCGGCCGCGTACGACGTCATCGGCATGGACACCCGCGGCCTCGGCGAGAGCTCGCCGCTCGACTGCGGCCTCGACAGCCTCTCCTGGTTCCGGGGCGCGGGCTTCGACCGGGCCTCGTTCGACCGGGTGGCGAAGAAGTCGGCCGACGAAGCGCGCAAGTGCGATGCGAAGTACGGAGACAAGCTGGCGCACTACTCCACCCGCAACATCGCGCGTGACGTGGACGTCGTGCGCGGCGCGCTCGGCGAGCGCAGGACGTCCTGGTTCGGCCAGTCCTACGGCACCTATCTCGGCGCCGTCTACGCGCAGATGTTCCCCCGCAAGGTCGACAGGCTCGTCCTCGACAGCGCCATGAACCCCCGTGACTACGGTCTCCCGATGTTCCAGGCCATGGGACCGGCCAATGAGAAGGCCCTCGACGACCTGGCGCGCTGGGCCGCGCCGCGCGACGGGGAGTACCGCCTGGGGAAGACGCCCGCAGCCGTGCGGGCCACCGTCGAGGCCCTGGTCCGGCGGTCCGCAGACCGGCCCATCGAGATCGGGGGCGACCGGCTCGACCACGAGAGCCTGCCGTTCGTCCTCTACTTCCTCGGTACGGACGACTTCGACAACGCCGAGTACGCCCGCACGCTGCGGCTGCTCGTCGACGCCGCGGCGGGGCGGCCCGTCGAGCCGTCGCAGCGCCTCAAGGGGCTCCTCGATGCGATGTTCCGCACCGGCCCGCAGGAGACGGGGACCGGCAGGGACTACGCCGCCACGCTCGCCATCCTGTGCGCCGACACCACCGCGCCGGGCAACGCGGAGTGGTACCGCAAGGCCATCGAGGAGGCCCGGCCGAAGCAGCCGGTGTTCGGGCCCTTCCACAACGCGCCGATGCCGTGCGGCTGGTGGAAGCAGAAGCCGCGCGAGCCGCGCGTCGAGATCGACAACGCCCTGCCCGCGCTGCAGATCCAGGCCACCGGCGACACCCGCACCACCTACGAGCAGGGACTCGGCATGCACCGGGCGATGCGCGGCTCCAAGCTGGTGACCGTCCCGGTCCGCACCCACGCGGTGTTCGTCGGATACCCCAACGCCTGTGCCGACAAGGCCGTCAACGACTATCTGCTGACCGGCGAGCTACCGACGGGGGACTACACCTGTCCGCGCGATCAGCGGCCGAACAACTCCTGAAGCAGGGCGTGTTCGGGGCTGTCCTCCGGAGCGGTCATCACCACCAGCTCGATCTGCTCGGGCCCCGGCAGCAGATAGCCGGTGTACGCGAGGGTCAGCGGGCCCGCCGCCGGGTGGTTCAGCCGCTTGTGGCCGGTGTTCGGCCCGCGCACCTCGTGTTCGTTCCACGCGTCGGTGAACAACTCGCCTCCGGAAGCCGCGAGTTCGGCGAGGAGCGGCTCCTCGCCCGTGCGTCCGGCGAGGGCGTTGCGGAGGCGGTGGACGTTGCCGCGCGCCACCGTCTCCCAGTCCGTGTACAGCTCCTTGGCCCGCGGGTCGCAGAGGGCGAACCACGCGAGGTTGCGGCGGTGAGGCTCGAGCGCGCCGAAGTCCGTCACGAGCCAGGCGGCGGCAGCGTTCCAGGCGAGCACGGAGCGCATGGGGTCGACCAGGTAGGCGGGCCAGACCGTGAGCGCCCGCAGCAGGTCGAGCGCCGCCTGCGGGGCCTCGGGCGGCGCGGACGGCACCGGAGGCGCGGGCCGCGCCGTGATCCGGTGCAGATGGCCGCGGCCGTCCGCGTCCAGGCGCAGGGCGGTGGCGAGTGCGTCGAGCACTTCGGGTGAGGGGCGGCGCTGGCGCCCCTGTTCGAGGCGCGTGTAGTACTCGGGGCTGATCCCGGCGAGCGCGGCGACCTCGGCCCGCCGCAGCCCCGCGAGCCGCCGCCCCGCGGTCCTCGGCAGCCCGACGCACTCGGGGGTGAGCCGCGCACGCCGAGTCCGCAAGAACCTTGCCAGCTCGGTCGGCCGGGCCTGCGGGGAGCCGGGGGCCGGTGCGGGGTGCGCGGTCATGGGACCAGTGTCCGTGCGGATAATCGGCCGGGGCCAGCCCCAGGGGTGGCCCCGACAGGGCCACCCCCGCCGGGGAGCCCCCTCACCGGTACCTGGTGCCCCGGCACGCCCCCGCGAAGGCTGCCACCCATGAGCACTCCCGCATCCCGCACTCCGCGGCCCACCGCCCCTCAGCCGACCCCACCGAAGTCCGCCCCCGCGCCGCCGCGCCCCGCGCTGCTCGCGCTGCTCGTGCTGAGTGCTGCCGCCGGGCTCGACGCGGGCAGTGTCGCCGTGTTGAACAGTGCGCTTCCCGCTCTCGGTGCGGAGTTCGGGGCGGCCCCGCAGGCGTTGTCCTGGGCCGTCAGTGGTTATGCGCTCGCCTTCGCCGGGCTGTTGCTCGCCGGGGGAGCCCTCGCCGATCGGTTTCCGCGCCGCCGCGTGCTGACCGCGGGGCTGCTCGCGCTCGCCGCGGGGGCCGTTCCCGCCGTGGCCGCGAGCGACTTCTGGATGGTCGCGGCGGGCCGGGTCGTGCAGGGTGCGGGCGCCGCGATCACCGTTCCGGCGGCGACTGCGCTGGTCGCCGACCTGTACGCGGCGGGCCCCGCACGCTCCCGCGCCCTCGGCGTCTTCGCCTCGGTGCAGGCGGGCAGTTACGGCGCGGGGCTCGTCCTCGGCGGAGTGCTCACCGGAGCGGCGGGCTGGCGGCTCGTCTTCGCGGTGCAGGGCGCGGCGGCCCTGCTCACCGCGCTCGCCGCGGTGCGCGCGCTCCCGGCGGGCGCGCCGGACAGGACCCGCCGCGTCGACCCCGTCGGCGGCGCGGCCCTGGTGGCGACGGTCGTCCTGGTCGTCCTCGGCGTCGATCTGCTCTCGCACCGGGGCGCGGGGCGCCTCTTCGCCGTCGCCGCGGCGGCGGGCGCGGCCGGTGCGGCGACGCTGTGGTGGCGGCGCGGTGGCGACGCGCTGCTCGACCGGGCGCTGCTGCGGATCCCGACGGTGCGGACCTCCGCGGCCCTGGCGGTGGTCTTCTACTTCTGCGTGAACGGCTCGCTCTTCTTCGTACCGCTGTATCTGCAGGACGTACGAGGAATGTCACCGGCCCGGTCGGGGCTCGCGGTCCTGCCGGTCAGTGCGGCCGTGACCGCCACGGCACTGCTCGCCGGACGCCTCCTGGAACGGTTCGGCGCGCGGGCCGTCCTCACGACGGGACTGCTGCTGACCGGGGGAGGGGTGCTGATGTGGTGCCTGACGGAGCATCAGAGTACTTACTGGTGGCCGGTGTTCGTGGGTCTCGTCGTGACCGGGATCGGGCAGGGCCTGACCTTCCCCGCGCTCACGGCCCTCGGCCTGCGGGGCGTCCCGCGGGGCCGCCAGGGCGCGGCGTCCGCGGTGACCGCCACGGCACTGCAGATCGGCAGCGGGCTCGGCCCCGCGGTCCTCGCCGGAGCGGCTTCGGCGGCCGGTCCGTCGGCCCTGACGGGCCAGCACGTCGCGTTCGCCGCGGCGGCGGGCACGGTGGCCGTGGCGGGGGTGGTGGTCGGGGCGCGCCGGGCGGGGTGAGCGGGTGGGGCGACCACGTCAGGGCGGCGCCCCGTTCCCGGGTGGCGCCGCCCTTCCGCGTCAGACCGCGACCGACTCCTCCATCTCCTCCTCCTGGGCCCCGCGCTCCTGCCCCCGAGCCGCGTGCCGGGCGGGTGCGGGAGCCGCCGCGGGCCGCTGCCGCCGCTCCCAGAGCCCGGCGACTGCGACGAGCAGCAGGCCGAGCACCAGCCACCCGGCCAGCGTCCACACGTGCGGGGCCAGACCGTGGCCGCCGAAGTAGAGGTGGCTGCGGATGCCCTCGACGAAGCCCGCGCCGTTCCAGAACGCGTGCAGGGAGCCGAAGAAGCCGTTCTGCAACTCGGGCCGGAAGAGCCCGCCGGACGTCGTGAAGTTGAGCATCACGAAGAGCACCATCATCGCCAGCGTCGTCCAGCGCTTCAGGAACGTGTGCAGTCCGATGCCGATGAAGAGGATCCCCGCCGCGTACAGCCAGCACATGGCCCACACGCCCCACAGGCCCTGGTGCACCAGGTGGAAGACAGGCCCCGCGAGCGCCGCGCCGATCAGGCTGACGGCGAAGGAGACCCCCACGACGAGCCCCGCCCTGGCCCGCATCCGCAGCCCCGCGCCCGCCGCGCCCAGCACCGCGACCGACGCGTACGAGCCGATGCTCACGGCGACGAGCAGGAAGAACAGGCCCTGGCCCGTGGGGTCGTCCTCGACGGGCGGCGCCACGTCGGTGACCTTCAACGGCAGGCCCTGCCGCGCGGCGACGGGTGTGAAGAGCTTCTGTGCCGCTGTGGCGCTCATGTCGGACCCGGCGGTGGCCACGATCAGCTCGGGCGACTTCGCGTCGGGCACGTAGGCGCCCGCGATGTCGAGGGACTTGAGCGCGTCGACCGCCTGCTCGCGGTCGGCGAGGGTACGCACGTCCAGGGCGTCGCCCGCCTTGTCCTTGATGCCCTGCGCGAGGGCCTGGGTCTGCGGGCCCGACCCGACGACGGCGATCGGCATGTCGTTCGGCTCGGGCGTCACGAACGCGCCCATGTAGGCCAGGCCCATGCCGAGGCACATCAGCAGGGGCGTGACCAGGTGGAGGAGGACGTGGCGCAGCGCGTCGCGCAGTCGGGGGGCGGGTTCCGCGGTGGCGGACATGGAAGATCTCCGGGGACTCGGCAGGTGGTTGGCCTGAGGGTGGTTGGTATATGCAACTCAAATGGTTGGCATATACAACTCTTTTCGATGTTGTACTCTACAACCATTCGCGGAGAGGGAGAAATCGTGACGGATCGAGACGGTGACCGGCCCGGCGTACGGGACGAGTCCATCGAGGTCATCCAGCGGGAGATGACCGCGTTCGCCCGGCGGGCGCGCGCCACCGCCGCGCGGATGCACCCCGAGCTCTCGCTCGTCTCCTTCACGCTGCTCGCCCACCTCGAGTTCCAGGGGGGCTGCCGGGCCACGGATCTGGCCGCGCACTACACGCTGGACAAGTCGACGATCAGCAGGCAGGTGGGGGCACTGGAGAAGGCCGGGCTCGTCGAGCGGCGGCTCGATCCGGCCGATCACCGGGTGCACGTGCTGCACCTCACCGACCGGGGCAACGAGGTCCTCGTGCAGGTCGGGGACGCCCGTCGGGTCGCCTTCCAGGAGCGGCTCGCGGGGTGGAGCGGGGCGGATCTCTCGCAGTTCGCCGACTATCTCCTCCGTTACAACGAGGCCGCGGTCGAAGGCCCGGCGTAGCCCAAGGCCTCACATGAGGTTGCACGAGACGTCTCGTCTCGCATAAGATCCGGGGCATGACCTCATCCCGGCCTGCCCACATCGCCATGTTCTCGATAGCCGCCCACGGGCACGTCAATCCGAGCCTCGAAGTGATCCGTGAGCTGGTCGCGCGCGGACACCGCGTCACGTACGCCATTCCGCACGCCTTCGCGGAGAAGGTCGCCGAGACCGGCGCCGAGCCGCGGCCCTACGCCACGACGCTGCCCTCCCCGGACGACGACCCGGAGGCGTGGGGCACCGAGCTGATCGACAACATCGAACCGTTCCTCGCCGATGCGATCGCCGTACTCCCCGAGCTGGCCCGCGCCTACGAGGGCGACGAGCCCGACCTCGTCCTGCACGACATCACCTCCTACCCGGCCCGCGTCCTCGCCCGCCGCTGGGGCGTCCCCGAGATCTCGCTCTCGCCGAACCTCGTCGCCTGGGACGGGTACGAGGAGGAGGTCGCCGAGCCGATGTACGCGGAGCTGAAGGAGACCGAGCGCGGCAAGGCGTACTACGCGCGCTTCCACGCCTGGCTGACGGAGAACGGCATCACCCAGCACCCCGACCCCTTCGTCGGGCGCCCGCCGCGCTCGCTCGTGCTGATCCCCAAGGCGCTGCAGCCGCACGCCGACCGGGTCGACGAGGACGTGCACACGTTCGTCGGCGCCTGCCAGGGCGACCGGGCGGCGCAGGGCGACTGGGAGCGGCCCGCGGGCGCGGAGAAGGTGCTGCTCGTCTCGCTCGGCTCGTCCTTCACCAAGCAGCCCGGCTTCTACCGTGAGTGCGTCGAGGCCTTCGGAAGCCTGCCCGGCTGGCACGTGGTGCTCCAGGTCGGCAAGCACGTCGACCCGGCCGCACTCGGCGAGCTGCCCCCGAACGTGGAGGTGCACTCGTGGGTGCCGCAGCTCGCGGTCCTCAAGAAGGCCGACGCCTTCATCACGCACGCCGGGGCGGGCGGCAGCCAGGAAGGGCTCGCCACCGCGACGCCGATGGTGGCCGTGCCGCAGGCCGTGGACCAGTTCGGAAACGCCGACATGCTCCAGGGGCTCGGCGTGGCCCGGCATCTGCCGATGGCGGAGGCGACCGCGACGACGCTGCGTGAGGCTGTCCTCGCGCTGGTCGACGACCCGGAAGTGGCCCGCAGGCTGGGGGAGATCCAGGGCGCGATGGCCGCGGAGGGCGGCACGAAGCGGGCGGCGGACCTCATCGAGGGGGAACTGCCCCTTGGGGCAGAAAAAGGATTGCCCCTTCGGGCAGATGTAACGCTCCGTGGCGCGATTGGATAACGGCCCGGTCATTCGGTAACGCTCAGGTAACGCAACACCGTCCTGGCAGAGTCATCGACTCGTCCCACAAGGTTGACCGTTACCCCCGGTCAAAGGTTGCACGCCGGAGATCTTGTTCCTTGAACGAACTACTTCCTAGCGTGAGATGAACTTTCGTCGAACGCCAGGAAGTTGACCCCCATGCGTCGAGACATACCGCCCCTCGCCGAGGTGCGCCGCATCACCGAGAAGAAGCGCGACGCGTGGTGGACCGTGTTGCTTGTCGACCCGGTCGCCACGCCGCTCGTGCGGTTCACCGCGATGCGGACGCGCGTCACGCCCAACCAGATCACCTGGGGTGCGTTCATCCTCGGCCTCGGCTCGGCGGCGTGCTTCGCGCTCGGTGACTGGAAGTGGCTGGCCCTCGGCGCGGTCATCTACCACCTCAGCTTCATCTTCGACTGCATGGACGGCAAGCTCGCCCGCCTCACCGGGCAGGGCTCCGTCTTCGGCGCCTGGCTGGACTTCGTCTTCGACCGGATCCGCGTGATGGTCTGCGGCGTCGCGCTGATGGCCGGGCAGTACGACCGCACCGGCGACACCTTCTACATCTGGCTCGCCCTCGGCGTGGTCGCGCTCGACACCCTGCGCTACATCAACTCGCTGGAGATCTTCAAGATCCGGCACACCATGCGCAAGCAGATCAAGACCCGCATGCGGGCCGCGCGGCGCGCGCAGAACGAGGCGGAGCTCGCCTTCATGGAGGACCTGCTGCGGGAGAACCCCTCGGCGGACATCGAGCAGGACCTGCAGCGGGCCGCGGGCGAGGCGGTGGACTACGTCCCGCTGCCGCCCGAGGAGGGCGAGGCCGCCGGTGCCGACGGGGAGGCGGCACCGGTGCGCAAGGCCCAGGTGATCGACCTGCACCAGGAGTTCCGGCGGAAGTTCCCTGCCTATCTGCGGGCCCGTTCCTTCCTGCTGCGCCACCGTATTCGCGCGCACCTGGTGAGCGGAATCGAATTCCAGATGGGCGTCTTCATGATCGGCCCGCTCTTCGATGTGGTGATGCCCGCGACGATCGTCTCCGGGGCGCTGCTTCTGGTCTTCGAACTCGCCATCATCTACAAGCTGCTCCTCTCGACGCGTGACTTCACGCGGACGATCGACTCCTTCGAGGAGCAGAAAGTCCCCGCCGCCGTATAACGCCCACCGCGGCGCGGTACGTGTATTTCCCGACGCCGGTCGGGCTGGACTCCCCAGCCCGACCGGCGTTGCCCGTGTGGCACAAAGTGCCCACTGTTACCGCGAGTTGGGGGTGTTGTGGCCCGGGATGTCCGATCAGGTGCTACAGATCCGGTTTGTTATTACGGAACCTTGTTGAACAAGTCACAGCTGTATGAAGGTATTGATCTGCGCGCGTCAATCCGCCAGTGTTTCGTCCCAACACCCGGAGATCTTCCGGGCCTCAAGGGGTGTCGCAACGAACTTGTTGTCACGGCACGCCCTTGGACGACAGCTGAATAAAACCCCCCACATCCCCCCACACAGCACTGAGGAGACCCCTCTTCATGGCAACTCACAAGCGTGCCCGCACGATGAAGCTCACCGCCGCGATAGCCACCGCCGCCACCGCGGTCGGTGTCACCGTCTTCGCGACCTCGTTCGCCGGTGCGGCCACCCCCGCCGAGGGCAAGGTGTACGGCCTGGACGCCAAGGGTGCCGTGGCCGGCAGCTACATCGTGATGCTGGACGAGAAGGCCGACAAGGGCGCCAAGTCCGACCTCGCCAAGGAGTACGGCGGCCAGCTCAAGCACAACTACTCCTCCGCGATCAACGGCTTCTCCGCCAAGGGCCTGAGCGAGACCGACGCCAAGCGCCTGGCCGCCGACCCGGCCGTCGGCAAGGTCGTCCAGTCGAAGAAGTTCTCCATCGACGCCACCCAGGACAACCCGCCGTCGTGGGGCCTGGACCGCATCGACCAGGACGACACCGCGGGCGACAAGAAGTACACCTACCCGGACGCCGCGGGTGAGGGCGCCACCGCGTACGTCATCGACACCGGTGTCCGCGTCAGCCACAAGGACTTCGGCGGCCGCGCCACGTCCGGCTTCGACGCCGTGGACAACGACGACAACGCCGACGACGGCAACGGCCACGGCACGCACGTCGCGGGCACCATCGCCGGTGACGCGCACGGCGTCGCCAAGAAGGCGAAGATCGTCGCCGTCCGCGTCCTGGACGACCAGGGCTCCGGCACCACCGAGCAGGTCGTCGCGGGCATCGACTGGGTCACCAAGAACCACAAGGGCCCCTCCGTCGCCAACATGAGCCTCGGCGGCGGCGCGGACGAAGCCCTCGACGCGGCCGTCAAGAAGGCGATCGACGCGGGCGTGACCTTCGCGGTCGCCGCCGGCAACGAGTCGACCGACGCGGGCCAGGGCTCCCCGTCCCGCGTGAAGGAGGCCATCACGGTCGCCTCCTCCACCAAGGACGACGAGCAGTCGGACTTCTCCAACTACGGCTCCGTCGTGGACATCTACGCCCCGGGCTCGGACATCACGTCCGACTGGAACACCGGTGACGACGCCACCAACACCATCTCCGGTACGTCGATGGCGACCCCGCACGTCGTGGGCGCCGCCGCCGTCTACGTCGCGGGACACCCGGACGCCAAGCCCGCGGACGTCGCCAAGGCGCTGACCGACGGTGCGACCGCGGACAAGATCTCCAACCCGAGCGAGGGCACGCCCAACAAGCTCCTGAAGGTCGTCGAGTAATCCTCGCCGCCCGCTGAGCCGCGGCCGTCGTGCCCACCCCCACGGGGCACGGCGGCCGCTTTATCGTGTGCGTATGGCGATCAAGACATACGCGGTGCTGCTGCGCGGCATCAATGTGGGCGGCCACAAGAAGGTGCCGATGGCCGAGCTGCGCACGCTCCTCGAAGGGCTCGGGCACGGCGGCGTACGGACGTATCTGCAGAGCGGCAACGCGGTCCTCGCCGCGGACCACGGCGACGAGGAGTCGCTGGCCGCCGAGGTGCGGGCGGCGATCGAGGAGCACTTCGGCTTCGCCGTCGACGTCCTCGTGCGCGACCACGCCTATCTGAAAGCGGTGGCGGACGCCTGCCCGTTCCCCGCGGCCGACCTCGAAGCGAAGCAGCTGCACGTCACCTACTTCTCCGGGCCCGTCGACCCGGCCCGCTTCGCCTCCGTCGACCAGCAGGCCTTCCTGCCGGAGGAGTTCAGGCTCGGCGACCGCGCCCTCTATCTGTACGCCCCCGACGGCCTCGGCCGCTCCAAGCTCGCCGAGCAGCTGGCGAAGCCCCGCCTGACCAAGGGCCTCATCGCCACCACCCGCAACTGGAACACCGTCGCCCGGCTGGAGGAGATGACCCGTGCCTGAACTCACCCCCGCCGTCGAGGCCGCCGTCGAGGCCGAACTGCGGCTCCTCGACCCCGAGGTGCGCGTCTCGCCCGAGCTCTTCGGCGCCCTGCTGCACCCGGAGTTCACCGAATTCGGCGCCTCGGGCACACGGTGGGACCGCGCGTCGATCGTGCGGGTCCTCAGGGCGGCCAAGGAGCCCGACGCCGCCCCCGTCACGGTCTCCGGCATGCGGGGCGTGCAGCTCGCCGACGACCTGGTGCACCTGACGTTCGACACCGAGAGCAACGGCCGCCGGGTCCACCGCAGTTCACTGTGGCGGAAGTCGGAGAGCGGCTGGCGGATCTGGTTCCATCAGGGCACGCCGTTCAGCGAGGGATAGCGAGGAGTGGGGTCACGCATGCGCTACATCATCATCGGGGCAGGGGCGGTCGGCGGCACCGTGGGCGGGCGGCTCGCCGAGGCGGGGCACGAGGTGGTCCTCGTCGCCCGGGGCGCCCACGCCGCCGCCCTGCGCGGCGGCGGGCTGCGCCTCAGGACGTCCGAGGGAACCCGCACCCACCGGCTGCCCGTCGTCGAACAGCCCTCCGAGCTGGGCGAGTTGGACCCCGACGACGTACTCTTCCTGGCCGTCAAGACCCAGGACGGCGCCGCGGCCCTCGACGCCTGGGGCGGACGCCCGGTGACCGGCGGCGGCACCGCGGCCGAGCGGCTCCCGCTGGTCTGCGCGCAGAACGGCGTGGAGAGCGAACGCATCGCCCTGCGCCGCTTCCGCCACGTGTACGGCGTGTGCGTCTGGCTGCCCGCCTCCCACACGGAGCCGGGCGAGGTGTCCGCCGCGGGCGCCCCGTACTCGGGCATGCTGCACATCGGCCGCTACCCGGCGGGCACGGACGAG
This sequence comes from Streptomyces sp. NPDC004732, assembly GCF_040609235.1. Classification (NCBI taxonomy): domain Bacteria; kingdom Bacillati; phylum Actinomycetota; class Actinomycetes; order Kitasatosporales; family Streptomycetaceae; genus Streptomyces; species Streptomyces sp. NPDC004732. The sequence continues at coordinate 525,420 of NZ_JBEXJR010000001.1, read as the reverse complement.
ACCGCCCGCCGGATCGCCGCGGACCTGGAGAAGTCGCGGATCCTCGCGCCCGTCGTCGCCGACGTGCTCCGCTGGAAGTACGCGAAGCTGCTGGCCAACCTGGCCAACTCCGTCGAGGCGGTCACCGGGCCGATGACCGGTGACGAGGCCGGGAACCTGTACGCACGGGCCCGCGCCGAGGGCGAGGCCGCGTTCACCGCTGCCGGGATCGTGTGGGTGGGCGACGAGGAGCAGGCGGAGACCCGCGGCGACCGCATCCGCCTCGAACCCCTCGACGGCTCCCCGCGCGGCGGCGGCTCCTCCTGGCAGAGCCTCGACCGCGGCACGGGCAGCATCGAGGCCGACTACCTCAACGGCGAGATCGCCCTGCTCGGACGGTTGCACGGGGTGCCCACCCCGGTGAACGACGCGCTCCAGAGGGTGGCCAACGCCTTCGCGAGGGAGCGGCGGCCCGCGGGCTCGATGACGGTGGCGGAGCTGGCCCGGGAGATCGACGGCGAGGGCGGGTGACCCCACTGCTCCGTACGAAGTGGCCCGGCCGGGCGGGGTGTTAATGGCCCACAAGCAGGGGCCATTGGCTGGATAGTGTCGGGACATGACGAAGCCCGACGCCACACCCGATGCCACGCCGGACGCCACCGCCCACGCCCCGACCCGGGTCGACTTCTACTTCGACCCGGCCTGCCCGTTCGCCTGGATCACCTCGCGCTGGATCCTGGAGGTCGAGCGCCACCGCGACCTCGACCTGCGCTTCCACGTGATGAGCCTCTACTTCCACAACGAGGGCAACGAGCTCCCGGAGTGGTACCGCGACCTGGTCGACCGCTCCCTCACCCTCACCCGGATCGCCGCGGCCGCCGCCGAGCGGCACGGCGAGGAGATCCTCCGGGACCTCTACACCGCCTTCGGCACCCGGGTCCACCAGGAGAAGAACGAGGACTTCGACGAGGTCGCCGCGCAGTCCCTGGCCGAGCTCGGGCTTCCGGCCGAGCTTGCGGCGGCGGCGCGCGACGCCGCGTACGACGAGCCGCTGCGGCGCAGCCACGACGCGGGCAAGGACCCGGCGGCCGACGGCTATGTGGGCACGCCGACGATCCACGTCGACGGCACCGTCTGGTTCGGGCCCGTCCTGCGCGCGATCCCGCGCGGCGAGGAGGCCGCCCGGCTCTTCGACAGCTTCCGCGTCCTCGCGGGCCACCCGGACCTCTTCGAGCTGAAGCGCACCCGCACCGGCGGCCTGGACTTCTCCTGAGCTCCCGGGGGCGGGAGCCTCAGGGCGTGCCGGGTGCGACCGGTGCGACGGGCTCCCCGGGGAGCCGCGAGGTGAGGTGCAGGGTGACCCTGCCGTCCTCCTCGGGGATCTCGCGGATCCGTACGTAGCCGAGGCGCGCGAGGACGGAGAGGGACGGGGCGTTCTCGGAGTCGACCGTCGCGTGCACCTCGGCCAGGCCCAGCGTCTCGTGCCCGTACGCGGTGAGGAGCCGGGCCAGTTCCGTGCCGAGCCCGAGGCCCCAGCTGTCCCTGGTCAGGCCGTAGACGATCTCGGTGCCGTCGAGCCAGGTCTCAGGCGATGGCTTGACCTCGGCATGGCCGACGTAGCGCCCCTCGTGCCGGACCGCCCAGACGGGGAAGCGGTCCTCCGGGTAGATCAGGTCGAGGATCCGGCCGAACAGGGCGCGGTCCTCCGCCGCGCTCTGGATGCCGTCCCCGAACCAGCGGCCCACGGCCTCGTCCTGGAAGAGCGCGACGAAGTCCGCCTCGTCGGAGGCGACATAGGGCGAGAGGGAGAGTCGTTCGGACCTCAGTTCGGGCGTCATTGGCGTGACGGTAAGGGGGCGGAGACGGGGCCGCAAGCCGATTCGGCGGTGCTCAGCCCGCCACCCGCGGCAGCCCGATGGGGTTCGGGAAGGGCAGGACGTCCGACTCCAGGATGCGGCGGACCGCCGGTTCGAGCGCGGTGAGGAGCGCGTCCGCCTCCCCCCTGGGCAGCGGGCGGAGCAGCCGCCCCGCGAGGCGGTCCGTGTCCTCCTCTATCAACTCCCGCTTGCTGACACCGTGTTCGGTGACCCGGTCCGACGTGTCGAGCAGCCCCATGTAGCGCATCCGGTCCACGGAGGCGGCCCACTCCTCCTCCGTCCAGCCCCGGTCCTGCCGGATACCGGCCGCGTCCACCCGGTCCGTCGCGGCGGCGAGGACCAGGCTCTCGCGGGCGTCGAGACCGTGATCGGCGAGGACCGCGACATGCGCGTCGCCCCGGAACTCGCGCACGCACGTGATCAGTTGCCAGAGCCGCTCGACCGGATCGGAGCGGTGCGCCAGATCACGGTTGGCGGCGAACAGCGGACGCGCGAGCGACGGCGCGTCCTCCACCATGGCCATCAGCGGGTCATTGACCTTTGCCGCCAAGTCCTCGATGGACGGCACCAGTTGGCGCAGCGCGGCAGCCGTGACGCGGGCGCGCTCCTCGATGACCCGGTCCGGCGACGCGTACTCCCACGCCGACGGCAGGGCCCGCGCCACCATGCCCGGCGCGAAGACGCCGAGCGCCGCGGCGGCCACCCCGGGGCCGACCCGCCCCATGGGCGCGGTACGGGCCGCGAAGTACCCCATCCAGAAGCCCTTGAGTCCCACGGCTCTGCCGAGGCCGCGGCAGCGCTCCTCGAAGTAGACCACCGCGTGCAGGGGTTCGGTGCGCAGCCACAGCGTGCGGGATCGACTCGGGGTCATGAACCCACAAGCTAGGCCAGTGCGGGAATCCGCGCCAGGGGAGCAACGGGGCAGGTGCCAGGCGCATACGCCTCGTCGTAGCGCCGTAGCAGCAGACTCGCCACTTCCGGTGCGGGGCCGAGGACTTCGGCCAGCACGTCGGCGTCGGCGGCACCCCGCGCGATGCGGTCCGGCAGGAAGCCGGGGGCCAGGACGTAGGGCGCGACGGCCACCCGCCGCACCCCCTCCACGGCCCGCAGCGCGCGCACGGCGTCCTCCGTGCGCGGCAGAGCCGCGGAGGCGAACGCAGGCCGCACGGCGCACCAACCGGTGCACCGCCACTCCCGCGCGATTTCAGCGATCACTGCGATCGCCTCCGGGTCCGATGACCCCGCCGAGGCCAGCACGACCCCGGTCGAGGACTTGTCGGCGGGGTCGAGCCCCGCCTCGTACAGGCGCCGCTCCAGGGCGGAGACGAGCAGCGGCGAAGGGCCGAGCACCGCCGCCTGCCGGATGCGCAGTGCGGCCGGTGCTTCGCGCAGCACCGCGGGGATGTCCGACTTCGCGTGGAACGCGCGGGTCAGGAGCAGCGGCTGGGCCACCACGTCCCGTACGCCCTCTGCGGCGAGCCGCTCCAGGACGCCGGACACGGTCGGGGCGTTGAAGTCGAGGAACCCCGTCTCCACCCGCAGTCCCGGGCGCAGCGACCGCACCCGGCGCACCAGCGCGCGCACGGTCGCGGCGTGCCGCGGGTCGCGGCTGCCGTGGGCGACGAGGAGCAGGACGGGACGGTGCACGGCGGTTCAGCTCCTTCCGACGAGGCCGCGGCTGCGCAGGACCCAGCGCTCAAGGGGGCTGAAGATGAGCAGGTCGATGGCGATGCCGACCAGGAGGATGAGCAGGATGGCTTCGAAGACCATGGCCATGTCGCTGGCGTTGCGGCCGTTCTCCAGAAGTTGGCCGAGTCCCACGCCGAGGTCGGGGAAGGACGCGATGATCTCGGCGGCCATCAGCGAGCGCCAGGAGAACGCCCAGCCCTGCTTGAGTCCGGCGACGTAGCCGGGCAGGGCGGCAGGCAGCACGATGTGCCAGGTGCCCTTCAGGCCGGTGGCGCCCATGGTGCGCCCGGCCCGCAGGAACAGCGGCGGCACCTGGTCGACGCCGGAGACCAGGCCGTTGGCGATGGAGGGCACCGCGCCGAGCAGGATCACCGTGTACATCATCGAGTTGTTCAGGCCCAGCCAGATCACGGCGGGCGGCACCCAGGCCACCGAGGGCAGCGACTGCAGGCCGGACAGGATCGGGCCGATCGCCGCCCGGATGAACCGCACCCGCGCCACGATCAGACCCAGCGGGGTGCCGATGAGCAGGGCGAACAGGAAGCCGAGCAGGCCGCGCGAGACGGACGTCCAGATGTAGCCGAGGAGCTCGCCCTCCAGCCACGCCTGGTGCGCCACGTCCCACACCGCACCCGGCGAGGGCAGCTTGCTGGGATCGTCGACGATCTTGAAGGTGACCAGTGCCTGCCAGACGAGCAGCACCAGCACCACCGCGGTGAACGGCGGCAGCACCTTCTGGACCAGGACCTGGCGCACGGGCATGCGGGTGGGGCCCGTCTGCGCATCCAGTGCGTCCAGGCCCGCCTCGAGTCCGGCGAGGTCCTGGCCGTTGCCGGACTCCTTGACCGCTCCGGTCGTCGTCTCAGTGCTGGCCATGGCGGCGGATCTCCCCACGCAGTTGTTCGGTGATCTCGACGGACAGTTCCGCCACGGCGGTGTCCTCGATGCGGCGCGGGTGGGGGATGTCGACCCGCCACTCGTGCGCCACCCGGCCGGGGCGCGACGAGAGGAGCACGACGCGCTGGGCGAGGCGCACGGCCTCGCGGACGTTGTGCGTGACGAAGAGGACGGAGACGTCTCTCTCGCGCCAGATGCGGGTCAGCTCGTCGTGCAGGACGTCACGCGTGATCGCGTCGAGCGCCGCGAACGGCTCGTCCATCAGCAGCAGTCGGCTGTCCTGGGCGAGCGCGCGGGCCAGCGCCACGCGCTGGCGCATGCCGCCGGAGAGCTCGTGCACCCGCTTGCCGTACGCGCCCTGCAGCCGGACGAGCGTGAGGAGCTCCTCGGCCTTCGGGCGGCGGTCCGCCTTCGGCACGCCGCGCAGTTTCAGGGCGAGTTCGATGTTCTTGCCCGCGGTCAGCCAAGGGAAGAGCGCGTGCTCCTGGAACATCAGGGCCGGGCGGCCGTCCGTCGTGATGGCGCCCGCGGACGGCTCGTCGAGCCCGGCCACCAGGTTGAGCAGCGTCGACTTGCCGCAGCCCGACGCTCCCAGGAGGGTGACGAACTCGCCCGGTGCGACATCGAGCGTGATGTCGTCCAGGACCAGCTGCGGTCCGGCGGGGCCGCCGAAGGACTTCGAGACGTGCTCGATCCGCGCGGCGTGCTCGGCCGGGGTGCGGGTGTCCTCCGCGGCCTTGGCGAGGGTCGTTGCCATGGTCGTCACCTCCTGGGAACGTCGTCTTCCGGGGCTACTTGACGCCGAGTCCGGCGTCGTCGACCGGGGACTCGCCCTCGGCCTTGAGGACCTTGTTCAGCGGACCGAGGTCGTAGATGCCCTTGAGGTCGGGCTTCTTCAGGAGACCGGCCTTGACCGCGTGGTCGGCCTCGGCGTCCAGGGTCGCGGCGAGCGGGTCGTTGGTCGTCTGGATCGACTTCCAGGCAGGGTCGAGCACCTCGGCGGGCAGCGGCTTGCCGGCGTCCGTCTTCAGCCGCTCGTTCGCGGCGGCCTTGGCCTTCTCCGGGTTCTTCGCGATCCACGCGTTGGTCTTCACGGCGCCGCGCAGCACGGCCTCGACGACCTTCGGGTGCTCCTTCAGGAACTCCTGCCGCACGATGATGTTGGTGATCACGAACTTCTTGTCCGGCCACAGGTCGGACTCGTCGAGAAGCACCTTGCCGCCCTCGGCGACCAGCTTGGACGCGGTCGGCTCCGGCACCCACGCGCCGTCGATGGAACCGGACTTGTAGGCGTCAGGGGTGATCTTGTTGTCGGTGCGGACCACCGATACGTCGCCCTTGCCGCTCTGTGCGTCGACGTCCCAGCCCTGCTCGGCGGCCCAGTTGAGGAAAGCCACGTCCTGGGTGTTGCCGAGCTGCGGGGTGGCGATCTTCTTGCCCTTGACGTCCTTGAGGGACTTGATCTTCTCGGGGTTGACCACGAGCTTCACGCCGCCGGAGGCCGAACCGCCGATGATCTGCAGGTTCTTGCCCTGGGACTTGGTGTAGCCGTTGATGGCGGGAGAGGGGCCGATCCAGCCGATGTCGATCGACTTCGCGTTCAGCGCCTCGATCTCGGAGGGTCCGGCGTTGAACGTCGCGTACTTCGCCTCCGTGCCGCCGAGCTCCTTCTGGAACAGGCCTTCCTGGTTTCCCACCAGGGCGGTGGCGTGGGTGAGGTTCGGGAAGTACCCGATCTTCACGCTGTCCAGGCCGTCGATCTTCTTGGCACCCTCGGCGACCTTGGACTTGCCGTCCTCGTCGGAGCTGTCGGAGCCGTAGCCGCAGGCGCCGAGCGCCAGGGCGAGGAGGGGCAGGGCCGCGAGTGCGGCGAGTCGGGTACGTGAAGCAGGCACGGGAGGTGGTCCCCTCGTTGGCCCGGGCGCACGCCGTCAGGTCGTGGCCGGGAGATCGGCAGGTCTTCGTTTTCGCGGTCGTCGAACGGAAGGCGTTACTCCGCACATCGCGCGACTCCGCCCTGCCCGCTGCCGAGGGCGCCGCTGCCGATGCGGCCGCCCTCCTTCGCGAACGTCGCGTATACGTCTACGTAGGTCATGGTCAGAAGTCCCATCCGTCGTCACTGCCGTCGGCGGGGGCGACCGGCTCCGCGGGGGCGTCGGTGGGCGCGGCGAATGCGTCGCCCGCCATGCCCGCCGCCAGCGTCGTGCCGTCCGCGGGATCGATCAGCAGGAACGATCCGGTGCGGCGCGAGTCCGCGTACGTGTCGAGCGCGAGCGGCTCGGCGGTGCGGATCTTGACCCGGCCGATGTCGTTGGCCACGAGCTGGCCGGGCTCCGGGTGCTGGGAGAGGTCGTCGAGGGTGAGCCGCGACGGGATCTCCTTGACGATCGCCTTGACCGTACGGGTGGTGTGCTTGAGCAGCACCCGCTGGCCGACGGAGAGCGCGGTGTCCGCGACGTGGCAGACCGTCGCCTCCACGTCCTGCGAGGTCTTCGGGACGTCGCCGCTCGGCACCAGCAGATCGCCGCGCGAGATGTCGATGTCGTCCTCCAGGAGCAGCGTGACGGACTGCGGCGTCCACGCCACGTCCACCGCCTTGCCCAGCAGGTCGATCCCGGTGACCTTCGAGGTCCGCCCGGAGGGCAGCACCGTCACGGACTCGCCGACGCGGAAGGTACCGGCCGCGATCTGGCCCGCGTAGCCGCGGTAGTCGGGGTGCTCGGCGGTCTGCGGACGGATCACGTACTGCACGGGCAGCCGTGCGTGGCAGGAGGCGAGGTCATGGCTGACCGGGACCGTCTCCAGGTGCTCCAGGACGGTCGGGCCGCCGTACCAGTCCATGTTCGACGACGGCTCGACGACATTGTCACCGGCGAGCGCCGAGATCGGGATGGCGGTGATCTCCGGGACGCCCAGCTCGCCCGCGTACGCGGTGAACTCCTTGGCGATCTCCGCGAAGACCGTCTCCTCGTACGCGACGAGGTCCATCTTGTTCACGGCGAGGACCACGTGCGGGACGCGGAGCAGCGCGGCCACCGCGGCATGCCTGCGGGTCTGCTCGATGACGCCGTTGCGGGCGTCGACGAGGACGACGGCGAGGTCGGCCGTGGAGGCGCCGGTGACCATGTTCCGGGTGTACTGCACGTGGCCCGGGGTGTCGGCCAGGATGAAGCGGCGCCGGGCCGTCGCGAAGTAGCGGTAGGCCACGTCGATGGTGATGCCCTGCTCGCGCTCGGCGCGCAGGCCGTCGGTGAGCAGCGCCAGGTCGGGGGCTTCGGCGCCGCGGCTTGCCGAGGCGCGCTCCACGGCCTCCAGCTGGTCGGTGAGGACCGACTTGGAGTCGTGCAGCAGGCGGCCCACCAGCGTGGACTTGCCGTCGTCGACGGAGCCCGCGGTGGCGAACCGGAGCAGGGTGGTGGCCGAAAGCTGCTCGGTGGAGAGCGGCTTCACCGGCTCGGTGGTGCTGTTGCTCATGGTTAGAAGTACCCCTCGCGCTTGCGGTCTTCCATCGCGGCCTCGGACATCTTGTCGTCGGCGCGGGTGGCGCCGCGCTCGGTCAGCCGGGACGCGGCGATCTCGGTGATGACGGCGTCGAGCGTGGTGGCGTCGGAGTCGACGGCGCCGGTGCAGGACATGTCGCCGACCGTGCGGTAGCGGACGAGCCGCTTCTCGACCGTCTCGCTCTCCTTGGGGCCGCCCCACTCGCCCGCGGTCAGCCACATCCCGGAGCGCTGGAACACGTCGCGCTCGTGGGCGAAGTAGATCCCGGGGAGCTCGATGTCCTCGCGGGCGATGTACTGCCACACGTCCAGCTCGGTCCAGTTGGAGAGCGGGAAGACGCGGACGTGCTCGCCGGGCGCGTGGCGGCCGTTGTAGAGCTGCCAGAGCTCGGGGCGCTGGCGGCGCGGGTCCCACTGGGAGAACTCGTCGCGCAGGGAGAACACCCGCTCCTTGGCGCGGGCCTTCTCCTCGTCACGGCGTCCACCGCCGAAGACCGCGTCGAACTTCTCGCTCTGGATCTTCTCCGTGAGCGGTACGGTCTGCAGCGGGTTGCGGGTGCCGTCCGGACGCTCGCGCAGCTTCCCTGCGTCGATGTACTCCTGCACGGAGGCGACGTGCAGCCGCAGCCCGTGCTCGGCGACCACGCGGTCGCGGTACTCGAGGACCTCGGGGAAGTTGTGTCCCGTGTCCACGTGCAGCAGTGAGAAGGGGATCGCCGCGGGGGCGAACGCCTTCAGCGCCAGGTGCAGCATGAGGATGGAGTCCTTGCCGCCGGAGAAGAGGATCACCGGGTTCTCGAACTCGCCCGCCACCTCGCGGAAGATGTGGACGGCCTCGGACTCCAGGGCGTCCAGGTGGCTGAGCGCGTACGGGCTGTCGGTGCCCTCGTCGGTCACTGTGGCGACGGTCGTCATGCGAGACCCCTTTCGGTGAGCAGCGCGTGGAGGGCGGCCGCGGACTCCTGCACGGTCTGGTCCTGCGACTCGATGCGCAGGTCGGGCGAGTCCGGTGCCTCGTACGGGTCGTCGACCCCGGTGAGACCGGAGATCTCGCCCGCCGCCTGCTTGGCGTACAGGCCCTTCACATCGCGTACGGAGCAGACCTCGACCGGCGTCGCGACGTGCACCTCCAGGTACCCGGTGCCGTTCGCCTGGTGGCGCTTGCGCACCGCCTCGCGGCTGTCGGCGAACGGGGCGATCACCGGCACCAGGGCCAGCACGCCGTTGCGGGCGAGGAGTTCGGCGACGAAGCCGATCCGCTGCACGTTGGTGTCCCGGTCCTCGCGGCCGAAGCCGAGGCCCGCCGAGAGGAACGTGCGGATCTCGTCGCCGTCGAGGACCTCCACGCGGCGGCCCTCGGCGCGCAGCAGGCCCGCCAGTTCGTACGCGATGGTGGTCTTTCCGGCGCTGGGCAGGCCGGTGAGCCAGACGGTGGCTCCGGTCGTCACGTGGTTCTCCCGGGTCGGTTGCGGCTCGGTCTGCGGCGCGGTCATCCGTGGATCCCGCATTCGGTCTTGGCGTTTCCGGCCCAGCGGCCGGCCCGCGTGTCCTCGCCCTCCAGGAGGCGGCGGGTGCAGGGGGCGCAGCCCACCGAGCCGTAGCCGTCCATCAGGAGCGGGTTGGTGAGGACGCCGTGCTCGGTGACGTACGCGTCGACGTCGTCCTGCGTCCAGCGGGCGATCGGCGAGACCTTGACCTTGCGCCGCTTCTCGTCCCAGCCGACGACCGGGGTGTTCGCCCGGGTCGGCGACTCCTCGCGGCGCAGCCCGGTGGCCCACGCGGTGTATCCCGCGAGACCCTCCTCCAGGGGCTGCACCTTCCGCAGCTTGCAGCACAGGTCCGGGTCGCGGTCGTGGAGCTTCGGGCCGTACGTGGAGTCCTGTTCGGCCACGGTCTGACGGGGCGTCAAGGTGATGACGTTGACGTCCATGACGGCCTCGACGGCGTCGCGGGTGCCGATGGTCTCCGGGAAGTGGTAACCGGTGTCCAGGAACACGACGTCGACGCCGGGCCTGGCCCGCGCGGCGAGGTGGGCGACGACCGCGTCCTCCATCGAGGAGGTCACGCAGAAGCGTGCCCCGAAGGTGTCGGCGGCCCATTGGAGGATCTCCAGGGCGGAGGCGTCCTCCAGGTCGCGCCCGGCCTGCTCGGCGAGTGCCTTCAACTCGTCGTCCGTGCGCGGCTTCTGATCCTGAGCGGTCGTCATATCTGGCTCTCTCCACTGCTGGTCTGCTGAACGCCCCGGGCGAGCAGCCCGAGGAACTTCAGCTGAAAGGCCCGATTGCAGCCCGCGCATTCCCACGCGCCGTGACCGGCCTCGTTGGGGCGCAGGTCCTCGTCGCCGCAGTAGGGGCAGTGGAACGGGGCGGCACGCTCGCTCACTTGAGGGCCTCCTCGGACGCGCGGGCGGTCCAGGTGGCGAAGCGCTCGCCGTCCTCGCGCTCCGCCTCGAAGCGCTTCAGGACCCGCTCGATGTAGTCGGGCAGCTCGGTTGCGGTGACCTTCAGGCCGCGGACCTTGCGGCCGAATCCGGCGTCGAGTCCGAGGGCGCCGCCCAGGTGCACCTGGTAGCCCTCGACCTGATTGCCCGCGTCGTCGAGCATGAGCTGGCCCTTGAGGCCGATGTCGGCGACCTGGATGCGGGCGCAGGCGTTCGGGCAGCCGTTGATGTTGATGGTGATCGGCTCGTCGAACTCCGGGATGCGGCGCTCCAGTTCGTCGATGAGCGAGGCGCCGCGGGCCTTGGTCTCGACGATGGCGAGCTTGCAGAACTCGATGCCGGTGCAGGCCATGGTGCCGCGCCGGAAGGGCGAGGCGTTGACCCGCAGGTCGAGCGCTTCGAGTGCGGAGACGAGCGGGTCGACCTGCTCCTGCTCGACGTCGAGCACGATCATCTTCTGCTCGGCGGTGGTGCGCAGACGGCCCGAGCCGTGCGCCTCGGCGACCTCGGCGATCTTCGTGAGGGTGGTGCCGTCGACGCGGCCGACGCGGGGTGCGAAGCCGACGTAGAAGCGGCCGTCCTTCTGGCGGTGCACGCCGAGGTGGTCGCGCCAGGTGCCCGCGGGCTGCTCGGGGGCGGGCCCGTCGGTCAGCTTCCGCTGCAGGTACTCGTCCTCCAGGATCTGCCGGAACTTCTCCGGGCCCCAGTCGGCGAGGAGGAACTTCAGGCGGGCGCGGTTGCGCAGGCGGCGGTAGCCGTAGTCGCGGAAGATGCCGATCACGCCGCCGTACACGTCCGGCACCTCGTCGAGCGGCACCCAGGCGCCGAGGCGCACGCCCAGCTTGGGGTTGGTCGAGAGGCCGCCGCCGACCCAGAGGTCGAAGCCGGGGCCGTACTCGGGGTGGTGCACGCCGACGAAGGCCACGTCGTTGATCTCGTGGGCGACGTCGAGCTGCGGCGACCCGGAGATCGCGGTCTTGAACTTGCGCGGCAGGTTCGAGAAGTCGGGGTTGCCGATGAAGCGGCGCTGGATCTCGTCGATGGCGGGGGAGCCGTCGATGATCTCGTTCTCGGCGACGCCCGCCACGGGGGAGCCGAGGATGACGCGGGGCGTGTCACCGCACGCCTCGGTGGTCGAGAGCCCCACGGCCTCCAGGCGCCGCCAGATCTCGGGGACGTCCTCGATGCGGATCCAGTGGTACTGGATGTTCTGGCGGTCGGTGAGGTCGGCGGTGCCGCGGGCGAACTCCTGGGAGATCTCGCCGATCACGCGGAGCTGCTCGGTGGTCAGCCGTCCGCCGTCGATGCGCACGCGGAGCATGAAGTACTCGTCGTCCAGCTCCTCCGGCTCCAGGATCGCGGTCTTGCCGCCGTCGATCCCGGGCTTGCGCTGGGTGTAGAGGCCCCACCAGCGCATACGTCCACGGAGGTCGTTCGGGTCGATGGAGTCGAATCCACGCTTCGAATAGATCGTCTCAATACGTGTCCGCACATTGAGACCGTCGTCGTCCTTCTTGAACTGCTCGTTCCCGTTGAGCGGTGTGAAGTGACCGACGGCCCACTGGCCCTCGCCGCGGTGACGGCTCGCCTTGCGGCGGGGCGTGGCTGGGGCAGGCTTTTCTGGCGTGGCGGCCATGGCGGTACGTCCTTCGGGGCAGCGGGAAAGCGGCTCTGACCTGCGGATATGGCATACGTCCGCAGATGCTGGACACATGCGGGGACGTACGCGCGGCGCTGCGCAGGGAGGGGGTTCAGTGGATGGGGAGCGGCTGTGCTGAGTAGATCAGCAAGCCGGACACATGGCGCTGGACATGCGGCCGAGGTCGACGTGACGTCGACTCACCAAGGCGTTTCCAGTGCGATCCATGCCGGAAGCGTGTCACGGGACTTTCGGCCCAGTCCAGCATTATCCAAAATGCGGACACCCTTGTCCCGCATCGTGGACAAGGGTGTCGTCGGTCACAGCGACGTGCGGGGCGTCAGTCGCGGTCGGCCCCCGGCCACGGGCCCGGCGTCGGCACGTCCGGCTCCTGCTCGACCTTGGTGTCGAAGAGCTTGAAGCCACGCCGCTCGTAGTTGTCCATGGCGTGCTCGCCGTCCTTGGAGCACGTGTGCAGCCAGACCCGCTCGGTCGGCGCGAGCCCCGGCCACCGGTCGGCCAGGTCCCAGGCGCGCGCGACGCCGTGCGACAGGAGGTGGCCGCCGATCCGGCGCCCCCGGAAGGCGGGGAGCAGACCGAAGTAGACGATCTCGACGACACCCTCCGCCGCGCCCCCGTTCTCCCCGCGCGCCGCAAGCTCCACGTACCCGGCCGGTGTCCCCTTCTCGTACGCGACCCACGTCTCCACACCCGGCCGGTCGAGCAGCTTCTGCCACTGCGCATAGGAGAGGGAGAGCCGGTCCGACCAGCGGATGTCCCCGCCGACGGACGCGTAGAGGAACCGGCTGAACTCCGGCGAGGGAACTTCGGCGCGCACGATCCGGACGTCGCCGTCGGGCGCGGCGGCCGGGAGCAGATCGGCGGGCGACGTCTGCTCCAGGGACCAGGTGGTGACAGTGATGCTCATGGGGCTCAGAGAATCATGTGCCGCATCGGGGGGCCACGTCGCCCTCAAGGCTCCGTGAGCCGCCGCGCCGCGCGGACCGCGGGCGCCATCGAATGGGGCAGCAGGTCCGCCGGGCTCCTCGGTGTGATCACGTCGACGTCCACGTCCTCGGGGAAGCGGTAGGGGCGGTGGGCGAGCAGCCCGCCCAGGTAGCGCCGCACGCGGGAGAGCTCGGCGCGCACCGTCACCGTGCGCGCCGGATCGCCGAACATGTCCTCGGCAAGCCCCGAGGCCGTGCGTCCCGTGCGGTACGTACACAGGAGGTAGAGGAGCTCGGCGTGGCGCGGGCTCAGCTCGTGCGTCCAGTCGTGGGCGCCGCCGAGCACCGAGAGCGTCCAGCGGCGCGGGCTGCTCACGTCCAGGACGAGGCGGGTCGCGGCGACCGGCTGCGGCACGTCACCGGGGTTCTCCAGGCGCAGCAGCCACCCGCCGGGCAGCGGCTCCACCAGGCAGGAGCCCAGCGCGGGGAGCCAGCTGTGACCTGCCCCGAAGGACTTGGGGAGCGTCAGCCGGTCCGCGGGAGGCATGCCCGTCACCGCGGCGGTCCAGCCGTGCACGTCCACCGCGAGCGCCCGCCCGTCGAGACGCGCGAGCACCGGCGCCGCCACCGCGCGCAGCCGGTCGAGCGCCGTCACGTGCCGGTCCCGCAGCCGCGCCTCGCCGAGCTTGGCCACCGAGTCGACCAGGGCGAGCGTCGAGGGATGGATGCTCTGCAGCGGGCCGCTGACGTCGACCACGCCCAGCAGCCTGCCGTCACGCGGATCGGTCACCGGGGCGCCCGTGCACGTCCACGGATGGTGGGTCCGCACGAAGTGCTCGGCGGAGAAGACCTGCACGGGGCGCCGCACCACGAGCGGCGTCCCTATGCCGTTCGTGCCCACGACGTTCTCGCCCCAGTCCGCACCCGGTTCAAATCCGAGCGAGTCGGCCTTGCGCAGCACCGCGGCGCTGCCCTCGCGCCACAGCACCCGCCCGTCCGCGTCGCTGACGACCATGATGTGCTGCGCCGCGTCCGCCACGGAGACCAGCGCGTCGCGCAGGACGGGGAGGATCTCCATGAGCGGCGAGGCGCGGCGGCGCTCCTCGAGATCCTCCTCGGTCAGCAGCCGGGACCGGTGGTCGTGGTCGGGGTCGACCCCGCCGAGCAGCATCCGCTCCCACGAGTCGCCGATCACCGGACGCGGCAGGACCCTCGGCCGCCGTCCGGACAGCGTGGCGTCGCGCACCCCCTTCAGGAGGTGTGCGGCGTGCGCGAGATCCATGGCGGACATGTGCGCGAGATCTATCGTCGAGGGGGCGTTCATGACCACTGGGTCCTTTCCGGCCAGACCAGTGTGCGGGGGCAGCCAATTCATCGTGCCCCCTGTGCGCCTCCCCGGGCGCCTCATCGGCGATGAATCGGAAGGACGGCACGGCGAGTTGCAACCTCTTGCAACCCTGGCCGATGCCCGGACGGTGCACGAATCTGGACAACAACGCCGCCCGTGCGGTGTTCACGCTCCTCAAGGGGCCTGAAAGACGGGGGTGGTGCCGTGTCGGCGCAGCACCACCCCCGTATCGGCCCCAGCGGCTAGACGCCGGGAGCGGACCGCTCCACCACCGCCGACAGATCGAGGCTGTGCGGCAGCGTGCCGAACGCCGCGCCCCAGTCCCTGCCGAGCCGCGAGGCGCAGAACGCGTCGGCGACCTCGGGCGGCGCGTACCGCACGAGCAGCGACCCCTGGAGCACCAGCGCCATCCGCTCCACGAGCCGTCGCGCCCGCCCCTCGATGCCCTCCAGGTCGGCCAGTTCGGTCAGCAGGTCCTTGATCGCGCCGTCCAGGCGGTGGTCGGCGCCGCGCGCCTTCCCGACCTCCTGGAGGAACGCGTTGAGGGCCCGCGGCTCGCGCTGCAGCGCCCGCAGCACGTCCAGTGCCTGTACGTTCCCCGAGCCCTCCCAGATGGAGTTGAGCGGCGCCTCGCGCAGCAGCCGCGGCATGCCCGACTCCTCCACGTAGCCGTTGCCGCCCAGGCATTCGAGGGCCTCGCCGACCAGCGGCGTGCACCGCTTGGTCACCCAGTACTTCGCCGCGGGCACCGCGAGCCGCAGGAACGCCTGCTCCTGCTCGCTCCCGTCGTCGTAGGCCGCCGCGAGCCGCAGCGCCAGCGTCGTGGCCGCCTCGGACTCCAGCGCCAGATCGGCCAGTACGTTGCGCATGAGCGGCTTGTCGACCAGCCTGCCGCCGAACGCCTCCCGGTACGTGGCGTGGTGCACCGCCTGCACCACGGCCTGCCGCATCAGCGCCGCGGAGCCGATCACGCAGTCGAGGCGGGTCGCCGCCACCATCTCGATGATGGTGCGCACCCCGCGCCCCTCGTCCCCGACCCGCCGCGCCCACGTCCCGTCGAACTCGACCTCGCTCGACGCATTGGACTTGTTGCCCAGTTTGTCCTTGAGCCGCTGGATGGCGAACGCGTTCCGCGAGCCGTCCTCCAGCACCCGGGGCACCAGGAAACAGGTCAGCCCCTGCTCGGCCTGCGCAAGCACCAGGAACCCGTCCGACATGGGCGCGGAGCAGAACCACTTGTGCCCCGTCAGCGCATAGGTCCCGTCCTCCGCGAGGGCCTGCGCGCGCGTCGTGTTGGCGCGTACGTCGCTGCCGCCCTGCTTCTCCGTCATCCCCATGCCGAAAATGGCACCGGCCTTCTGGGACGCGGGACGCAGCCCCGCGTCGTACGCGGTCGAGGTCAGGCGCGGCTCCCACTCGGCGGCGAGCGCGGGGTCGGCACGCAGCGCGGGCACCGCGGCGTGCGTCATCGAGATCGGGCAGCCGTGGCCCCCTTCGGCCTGTGTCCACACCAGGAACCCGGCGGCTCTGCGCAGATGTCCGCCGGGCCGCGACCAGGCGGTGGTCAGGCCCGCGGAGACGGCCTTGCCGAGCAGCCGGTGCCACGCGGGGTGGAACTCGACCTCGTCGATCCGGTTGCCGTAACGGTCATGTGTGTGCAGAACGGGAGGATTCTCGTTCGCCTGGTCTCCCCACTTCTGTGCCTGGGCGGAACCCGCGGCCCGGCCGAGCAACGAGAGCTCGGCACGGGCGGAATCGAGGAGCGTCGGATCCAGATGCCGCTCCACCCCCTCCACGAGGGCCCGGTCGGACGTGAATACGTCATATCCCACCAGGGGCGGAGCCTGGTTGGTCACTGTGTGGGTGCTGGCTGCCATGCCGCTACGGTAAGGAGGTGCACCAGGCAAAAGAAACACCCGGGCGGCCGTCAGGCCGCTGGAACCGGGCCCGCGCTCTCTACCGGAACGTCTCCATGCGCAGGACCGCCTGGCTGCTGCTCAAGGACACCGTCAACTCGTGCATCGAGTACCGCATCCTGGGGCTCGCGGCCGAAGCGGCGTTCTTCACGCTGCTCTCCGTCCCGCCGCTGCTGCTGAGCCTCATCGGGCTGCTCGCGTACGTCGACCGGTGGACCGGCGCGGACACCATCACCAGCCTGCAGAGCAACATCCTGGAGGCCTCCCGCACGGTCCTCTCCGACCGGGGCGTCCACCAGATCGCAGAACCGATACTGGACGACGTGATGCGGGTCAGCCGCCCCGACGTCATCTCCATCGGGTTCCTCTTCGCCCTGTGGTCCGGCTCGCGCGCCGTGAACGTCTTCATCGACACCATCACCGTGATGTACGGCCTCGACGGCGCGCGCGGCATCGTCAAGACCCGGATGCTCGCCTTCGGCCTGTTCATCGTGGCGCTGCTCATCGGCTCGATCGCGCTGCCCCTGATGGTGGCGGGCCCGGACGCGGTGGTGAAACTCCTGCCGGGCTCCACGACGGTGGTCCAGATCCTCTACTGGCCGGTCGTCGTGATCCTCTCCGTGGTCTTCCTGACGACGCTGTACCACGTGTCAGTGCCGGTGCGTTCGCCGTGGGTCGAGGACATGCCGGGCGCGCTGATCGCGCTCGCGATGTGGGTGCTCGGCAGCTTCCTGCTCCGCATCTACCTCACCAGCACGGTGGAGGGCCCCACCATCTACGGCTCGCTCGCGGCGCCCGTCGCCGTGCTGCTGTGGATCGGCGTCTCGGCGTTCGCGGTCCTGGTCGGCGCCGCGGTCAACGCGGCCATCGACCGGGTCTGGCCGTCCGTCGCCACGGCCGCGGCACGCGCCGCCAACGACCGCATAAGGGAGGCGCAGGCCGCCGAGGTGGTGGCCCGAGCGGCCGCCGCACGGGAGGCGGTGACGGAGCCGGACGACCCCGACGACCCCGAGATGCCGTCCGAGTTCCCCGAGCGCTGGTCGCGCTTCCTGCCGCCCGACGACGTGCAGTCGCGGCTGCGGACGCCCGCGAAGCAGCCGAAGCACGCGAAGCGGAACGGGAGCGGGCCGGGTGACACCCCTCCGGAGTGAGGCGTCCGGGGCGCCGCCCCGGACCCCGCTCCTCACACGCCGGAGGGGCTGAAACTGCTCCACACCCCCGCCTGCGCGCATTCGCGGGCAAAGGACGCGAAGTCCCTGGGGTCCCGGCCGAGCACCTCCCGTACCCCCTCGGAGAGCTTCGCGTTGCGGCCGTCGAGGCTCGTCTCGAACAGCTCGATCAGGAACTCCACTTCCTCGGCGGGCACCCCGAACTGTGCGAGGGCCGCCCCGTAGTCACGGGCGGACACCGGCACGTACGTCATCTCCCGCCCGGCCGCCGCCGCGACCTCCGCCACCGCCTGCCGGAACGAGAGCAGCCGGGGTCCCGTGAGGTCCAGGGTCCGGCCCGTGAACCGGTCGCCGCCGGTCAGCGCGGCCACCACCACGTCCCCGATGTCCCGGGCGTCGATGAACGGTTCGAGCACCTCACCGGCGGGGAACACCAGCTCCCCGCCCCGCATCCCGTCGAGCAGCGGTCCCTCGCTGAGGTTCTGCGCGAACCAACTGGCCCGCACGACGGTCCACTCGGCACCCGAGTCCCGCACCGCCTGCTCGGTCGCGTGCGCCTGGTCCTCGCCGCGCGCCGAGAGCAGCGTGAGCCGCCGCACGCCCGCCGCGACCGCCTCGCGGGCGAACGCACCGACCGCATCGGCCGCGCCGGGAGCCCCGACGTCCGGCAGATACGCGAGGTGCGCGGCGTCGGCGCCGTGCAGTGCGCCCGCCCAGGTCGACCGGTCCGTCCAGTCGAACCGCACCGCGCCGGACCGCGAAGCGGCCCGCACCGTGAGCCCGGCCGCCTCGGCCGACTCCACGACCCTGCGGCCCACCCGCCCGGTCGCGCCCGTCACCAGAACCGTCATGTTCGTGCTCGTCGTGCTCGTCGTGCTCGCTGTGTTTGCTGTGTTCGTCGTCATACATGTCAGTCAACTGCCGTGCGGGCCGGGGAACCATCGCCGAGGAGCTCACGGCCATACGCGTGCGTCTACGCGTACCTCTACGCTGCCGCCATGGACGTACTCGCCGGACTGCTGGAGGGACCGCGCGCGCGGGGAGCCTTTATGATCCGCGCGCTGTTCGACCCGCCCTGGTCCGTCCGCATCGCGGACGAAGCCCCTATCTCGGTCATGGTCATGGTGCGCGGGGACGCCTGGATCTCCCCGGCGGACGGGACGCCCGCCCAGCGCATCCGCCCCGGCGACCTCGCCATCGCCCGCGGCCCCGACCACTACACCTGTGCCGGGGACCCCGCCACCGCGCCCTTCGCCGAGATCCAGCCGGGGGAGCGCTGCGTACCGCTCGACGGCGCCCCCGTGGCCCGCTACCGCGACCTCGGCCCGCGCGCCTGGGGCGAGGGACGCGACAGCTCCGTGGAGATGCTGATCGGCACCTACCAGATGCAGGGCGAGATCACCGGACGGCTCCTCGACGCGCTGCCGCCCCTGCTCGTGCTGCCCGGCGAGGTGTGGCAGTGCCCGCTCACACCGCTCGTCGCCGAGGAGATCGGCAAGGACGAGCCGGGCCAGGCCGTCGTCCTCGACCGGCTCCTCGACCTGCTCCTGATCGCCGCCCTGCGCGCCTGGTTCTCCCGCCCAGAGGCCGAGGCGCCCGCCTGGTACCGGGCGATGGGCGACCCGGTCGTCGGCCGCGCCCTGCGGCTGCTGCAGGACGACCCGGCCCACCCCTGGACGATCGCGGACCTCGCGGCGAAGGCGGGCGTCTCGCGGGCCGCGCTGGCCCGGCGGTTCGCGGACCTCGTGGGGGAGCCCCCGATGACGTACCTGACGAACTGGCGGCTCGCGCTCGCCGCCGACCTGCTCCGCGACAGCGGGCTGACCATCGGCTCCATCGCCCGCCGCGTCGGGTACGGCAGTGCGTTCGCCCTGTCCGGCGCCTTCAAGCGGGTGTACGGGGTCAGCCCGCAGGAACACCGGGGGAGCCCGGCGTAACCTGGATCCCGTGGCCACAGAGAGCGTCGCGCCCGGCGACTACCGGGAGCGGCCGTCCCGGCTGACCGGCGCGGTCGTCTGGACCCGCGTGGCCACGGGCGCCCCCGGCGACACCCGCCCCGTGCTGCCCGACGGCTGCATGGACCTGCTGTGGACCGAGGGCAGGCTGTTCGTCGCGGGCCCGGACACCCGTGCGTACGTGCCGGAGGCCGTGGCCCCCGGCAGCCGCTATGTCGGCATCCGCTTCTACCCCGGCACCGCGCCCGCCTTCCTCGGCGTCCCCGCCCATGAACTCCTCGACCGGCGGCAGGAGCTGGCGGACCTGTGGACCGCGGCCGAGGCGCGCCGCCTGACCGAGCGGGTGGACGGCGCGGGCGATCCGATGGCCGTCCTGGAGGCCGTCGCCGTGGAGCGCGCCGCCGACGCCGAACCGCCCGACCCGCTGCTCGCCCACATCGTCGCTTCGCTGGGCGCGGGCCGCTCGGTCGCGCGCACCGCGGCGGACGCGGGCGTCAACGCCCGTCTGCTGCACCGCCGTTCGCTGCCCGCCTTCGGCTATGGACCCAAGACGCTGGGCCGGGTGCTGCGTCTGCAGCGGGCGCTCGCGCTGGCCCGCGAAGGCATGCCGTACGCGGCTACGGCGGCCGTCGCGGGCTACGCCGACCAGGCTCATCTGGCCCGCGACGTCAAGGAGTTGACGGGAGCGCCGCTCGGCACGCTGCTCGGCGGTCCCTAGGGCTCCAGCGGCGCGAAGAGGTCGACGCCGTTGCCGTCCGGGTCGAGCACGACCGCGTACCGCTGGCCCCAGGGCGCGTCGAACGGCTTGAGCTCGCTCGCGTGCCCGGTGGACGTCATGTCCTCGTGCACCGCGTCGACCCCGGCGGGCGTCCCGCAGTGGAAGGCGAGCCCGATCCGGCCCCCGCCAGCGGGCGGCTGCCAGTCCGGGTGGAAGGAGCGGACGGTCGCCTCCGTGTCGAAGGCGATGCGCAGACCGCCGGGGAGCGCCGCCTCCACGTGCGGCTGGCTCTCGGCCCCGGCGGGGAACTCCAGGCCGAGCCTGCGGTAGAAGGCGAGCGTGGCGGTCAGGTCGGAGACGACGAGACCGATCAGGTCGAACCGGGGGGTGGGTGCTTTCGGAGTGCTGTTCATGTCCGCAGCGTAGGCAGCGGTCCCGTGCCCGGTCTTGAAGGAAACGGACACGGCGCCTCTTCTTGTCGGAGGCCGCTTTCGGCCGTACATGGAAAGGGGAGAGCGGGTGCGGCCCCGTACCCGCGAGGGAGATGATCGCCATGGTGTCGTCCGCGCCTCCTCCACTGCACAAGCACCTGGCGGGACCGGTCCGGCTCCGGGCGGAGTACGACCCCGCGCCCTCCCGCTGGCTGTGGCTCGTCAAATGGCTCCTCGCGATCCCGCACTACTTCGTCCTCGCCTTCCTCTGGATCGCGTTCTTCCTGGTCACCGTGGTCGCGTTCGTCGCCATCCTGATCACGGCCCGCTATCCGCGCGCCCTCTTCGACTTCAACGTCGGCGTGCTGCGCTGGACCTGGCGCGTCGAGTACTACTCGTACGGCGTGCTCGGCACCGACCGCTATCCGCCCTTCTCGCTGCACGACGTGCCGGACTATCCCGCGCACCTGGAGATCGACCGTCCGGAGCGGCTCTCCCGCGGTCTGGTGCTCGTCAAGTGGTGGCTGCTCGTCCTGCCGCAGCTCGCGGTCCTCTTCCTGATCACCGGCGCCTACCGCGTCAACGGCGGCCTCACCGGGCTGCTCGCCGTGTACGCGGGCGTGGTGCTGCTCTTCCGCGGTCACTACCCGAGGGGCATGTACGACCTCAACGTAGGACTGCACCGTTGGGGCGCGCGGGTGGTGGCCTACGGCACTCTGCTGACGGACGTCTACCCTCCGTTCCGCCTCGACCAGGGAGAACGCGAACCGGTGGCCGACGAGCCGCTGCCGTGACTGTCACGGTCCCCGATTCCCCGCTACGTTGGAGGACATGGACTATCCCGGTGACAACCGGCTCGCGGCGGCTGTCGTGGTGTTCCGCCGCCGTGTGCTGCTCGTGCGTCGCAGCGAGACCGAGCGGTTCCTGCCCGGCGTGTGGGGCGTGCCGTGCGGGAAGCTGGAGCCCGGCGAGAGTCCACGGGACGGCGTCCTGAGAGAGCTCAAGGAAGAGACGGGACTCCTCGGCAAGGTGCTGCGCAAGGTCGGCGAATCCTCCTTCGTCAGTACGTACCACGGGCACGAGGTCAAGAACTGGCAGGACAACTTCCTCGTCCGGCCCCTCACCTTCGACGTGGTCCTGCCGATGCCCGACCAGGACCACCGCTGGCTCGACCCCGCCGAGCTCGGCACCGTCCGGATCGACGACTACAACCGCGAGATCGTCCGCCAGGCCTTCAGCTAGCCCATCCAGCTAGTCCATCGGCCCGTCGGCGAGCAGCCCGGCCAGCGCCGAGAGCTCCGCCAGATAGTCGTTCACCTCAAGAGGCTTCTTCGCCACCGCACGCCCCGCCGCGTCGGCCGCCTCGTCCGAGTGGGCCCCCTCCGCGGCCCCGGACCCCGCGAACACATCCGTGTACCGCCGCCGCCCTGCCCCCGTCTCCAGGAACAGCGTGACCGCGGGCTCTGCCGAGACGCACCACGCACGGTGCAGGACATGTGGCGGCAGCGCATAGCCGCTCCCCGCCGTGTACTGCGCGCTCTGCACGAGACGCAGCCGCGCGCCGCCCGCGGGCTCCAGGAGCCAGTCGCCCTCCTCGCCCGTCAACGACTCCCGGTACCAGGACGTGGCGATGCCCTCGTCCGCGCCGGGGTTCGCGGGCTCGTACAGCTCCATGCCGAGCGTGCCCCGCGCCACGTACGAGGCGAGCGGGGAGCGGTGGTTGTGGATGTCCTCGCGGGTGCCGCGGTCCGGGTGCCACACGTGCGCGCGCAGCATGTGCCGCGGTCCGCCGTCGATCAGGAGCAGCTTGTCGAAGCCGAGGACGTGGCGGTACGAGAGGAGCGCGCACCCCGAAGGGTCGCCGACACCGGTCGCCAGTTCGCGCACGAGCGGCAACAGGCGTCGCGGGGCGCCCAGTTCGGCGACGGCGGCGCGGGCCTCCCGCACCAGTTCGTCACCCGCGGGACCGGCCAGTGACTCCGCCAGGAGCCGCCTGGCGTCCTGGACGTGCCGACCACCCAATGCACTCTCCCCCTCGTCCGCGCACCCGCCCCGCGCCGGGGGCTCAGCCACCCGGCTGATACATCCATACGGCATGTGCCCGCAGCGCCGAAAGGCCTTGGTAGGTCATCCACAGCGGGTAGGCGAGATCGTCCCCGTCCCACGTCCAGATCCCGTTGTCCTGCTGCCGCCACACGGACGCGGCCGACCCCGCGAGCATCTCCTGCCAGACCGCCTCCCGGTCCTCGTCGGCGGCGACCGCGGGCGCGTCCGGAGTGAGCAGCGCCCGCACCACCCAGGCCGCCGAGAAGTGCCGCACGGCGAGCACCTCGGAGCGCGACGCGTCGACGGGATGCGGCCTGCGGACCGTCTCGTGGCCGCTCTCCAGGTCCTCGCAGCCGTCGTGCGCGGGCCCGGGGCAGGAGAGCAGCCAGCGGATGCCCTCCTCGCGCGTGGCGCGGGCGTTCGCGTCCTCGCCGAGCACCCGGGCCGCCCGGTCGAGGGCGACGACGGCCTGCGCCGTGTGCACGGCAGAGGGCGCCACCGTCCTGCCGCGCGGCGGGGTGAGCCGGGAGCCCCAGCAGCGCCGGTGGCCGCGCGCCGGATCGGTGACGGCCCCGTCGACGAGCGCGTCCCGCAGCACCGGCAGGGCGGGCGAGCCGGGCGCGGCGCGCAGCAGCCCGCGCAGGACCGTGGTGACGACGTGGGTCAACTCGGCGCCCGCGGGCTCCAGTTCGCGGGTGAAGCGCTCCGTGCAGCGCGCCGCCTCGGTGGCGAGCAGCCGGGAGTCCGCACCCGCCCGCGCGAGTGCGCCGAGCACCAGCGCGGTCACCTCGGGGCGCCCCACCGTGCCCTGCGAGCGGGCCGCCCAGCCGCCCTCGGGCAGGCGCAGCCGCCACAGCGTCTCCACCAGCTCGGAGGTGCGCAACCGCCCGTCGGGCATGCCGAGTTCGAGGGCGATGTGGAGTCCGTACGCGGTGCCGGTCGGTGTCGGCCGTACCGGCTCCGGCTGCTCGTCGAGGGCGTGCGGCCAGCCGGTGAGGCGGCCGTGCGGCGGGTCGTCGAAGACCGTCAGGCGCTCGACGAGGGTGGCGTACGTCGCGGCGGAGAGCCCCGGCAGCGGCCCCGGCGCTCCCGGTGCAGTGGGGGAGGGGGAGGGTGCCGCTCCCGGCAGCGGGCGGCGCGGCGAGGGCACCCCGTCCGGACCGCCGGTGTGCCCGTCGCCGGACGCGCCCCTGGCCCGCAGCAGCGCGGCGGCCAGCCAGGCAGAGATCCCCGTGCCGAGACCGCTGACCACGGCGAGCGAATAGCGGGCCGTGTCCCCGAACAGTGCGTCGGGCAGCAGCCCCACCAGAGCCTGGAACACGGCATAGCCCACGGCGACGGGACCGAACCGCCCCAGCCACGTCACCATCCGCCCCGACGGCGGGTCGGGAGGCGGTTCGGGTGGCACGGGAGGCCCGGCGGGGTCTGTGCTTGCGCGCATGCGTGCTGTAGGCATGAACTCCACCTACCCATATGACACTTGAGACGAAAGGGAGTGAGCAGCGTGCGGGATTCGGAACCGACGGCGGATCTCACAGGATGGAACAGGGCCCCGTTCACCGGGGCCGGTCTCACCCATGATGTCCATGAGAAAGGGACAGGCCCAGGGGTCGTCCTGGTTCCCGAGATCCCGGGCGTGCACCCCGGAGTCCTGGGCCTGGGCGAGTACTTGGTGAAGCAGGGTTTCACCGTTGCGATCCCGTCCCCGTTCGGCGAGCCGGGCCGCCCGATCTCGGTACCGTACGCCATGGGCGTTGCTGGCCGGGTCTGCGTCGCCTCCGAGTTCCGGGCCTTCGCCACCAACGCCCGGCGGCCCTTCGCCGACTACCTCCGTGCCCTCGCCCGCGACCTGGCCGCCCGCACACCGGGTCCGGGCGTCGGCGTCATCGGCATGTGCTTCACGGGCGGCTTCGCGCTGGCCGCCGCCACGGACGACGTCGTCCTCGCGCCCGTGCTCAGCCAGCCCTCGTTGCCGCTCCCGGTGAGCGCCGCGCGCCGGGTCGACCCCGGCATGTCCCGAGATGAGTTCGACACGATCGTCGCCCGCACCAAGAACGAGGGCCTGTGCGCGCTCGGGCTGCGCTTCAGCGAGGACAAGCTGGTCCCGCGCGACCGCTTCGCCACCCTGCGCCGCCACTTCGGCGACGCGTTCGAGGTCATCGAGCTCGACTCGTCGCCGGGCAACGAGGCGGGGTTCGCGAAGTCGGCGCACTCCGTGCTCACGGAGGAGGTGCGCGAGGTGCCGGGGCACCCCGCGTACGCCGCGCGCGAGCGGGTCGTCCAGTTCCTGCGGGAGCGGCTGGCCCCCACGGGGTGAGGGCCGGGAGGATCAGCCGTCCACCACCGAGAAGATGCAGCTCAGTGACGACGGCCGGGGGGTGGCGCGGAGTTCGTACTGCGGCAGGACGCCGGGACCGCACGACTGGGTGCCGATGCCGTGCCGGTCGATGTCGAGGTTGACCCAGACCGTGTCGCCGGGGGTGAGGTCGGTGCGGTGGCGGGCGGCGTCGAGTTGTTCGGTGGTCCAGCGGCGGGCGGTGAACGCGGGGGCCCCGTCGCTCTCCACGCGCAGCCCGCCGACCTCGGCCCAGCGGACGGCGGCGCGGGCCCCGTTCTCCTGCGGGCGCACGTACGGCGTCTGCAGCGCGTCGACGTCCGACTCCCAGACGCCGATCAGCGAGGCGGCCGCGGTGTCGGGATAGGCCTCGCCGGGCCCGCCGCCGAACCACCGCACCCGTCCCGCCGCGCCCGGCAGCCCGAAGCGGATGCCGAGGCGCGGCAGCGGCACGGTCCAGTCGCCCTCCGGTGTCACGGACATCCGCAGCAGCAGCCTGCTGCCGTTCGACGCCCAGTGGTACTCCGTGCGCAGCGCCAGATCGCTCGCCGCGGGCGCCACCCGGGTGCGCACGGTCAGCCCCTCGTCGGTCGGCTCGACGGCGTCGACGCGGTGCTGCATCCGGTGCAGGCCCAGTGCGCGCCAGCGGGCGGCCACGGACGGTTCGGGGCGCCAGGGCATGCCGTTGTCGTTGTCGGTGGGGGCCCGCCACACGTCCAGGCGCAGGCCGGTGATCTCGCGGCCGTGCAGGGCGAGGAGGGCGCCGGTGCGGGCGTCGAAGGACGCGGGGCCGAGCGTGATCCGCCTGCCGTCCGCGTCCGCCACGGGCGTCGCGCCACCGGGCACGGGCAGGATCATCCCGTACTCGACGGGCAGTTGGGCCCACGCCACGACGTGCCCCTTCGCCGCCCACGCCGTGTCCTCGGCGAGCGAGGCCCGCACCGTCCACTGGGTCTCGGCGTCCGGGTCCCTGCGCGGCGGGGGCGGCAGCCGGACCTCCGTGCGCTCGCCGGGGCCGACCTGCGGCACCGCGAGGACGCCCTCGGCGACCGTCGTGCCGTCCTTCTCGTACGACCAGGTGAAGAGGAGGTGCGAGAGGTCGGCGAAGTCGTGGAGGTTGGTGATCGTGACCGTGCCGGAAGGACCGTCGCCCTCGATCCGGACCGGCTCGATCACCTTCTTGTACTCGACGAGCCCGGGGGACGGCGTCCGGTCGGGGAAGACGAGGCCGTCGCAGACGAAGTTCCCGTCGTGCAGCTCCTCGCCGAAGTCGCC
This sequence comes from Streptomyces sp. NPDC004732, assembly GCF_040609235.1. Classification (NCBI taxonomy): domain Bacteria; kingdom Bacillati; phylum Actinomycetota; class Actinomycetes; order Kitasatosporales; family Streptomycetaceae; genus Streptomyces; species Streptomyces sp. NPDC004732. The sequence continues at coordinate 499,259 of NZ_JBEXJR010000001.1, read as the reverse complement.
GCCGTACGCGTACTCGTACGCGGGGTGCGCGATGCCGTGGTCGATCCACTCCCAGACGAAGCCGCCCTGCAGCCGGTCGTACGTCTCGAACAGCTGCTGGTACTCGCTGAGTCCGCCGGGTCCGTTGCCCATCGCGTGCGCGTACTCGCAGAGGAGGAACGGGAGCCTTCGCCGCTTCTCCGGTCCCTCGTCCTCACCCCTGCCGATGCGCTCGACCTCGGCGTGGTCCGCGTACATCCGTGAGTACACGTCCGTGTCCGCGCAGGACCGGTCGCCCTCGTAGTGGAGCAGGCGGCTGTCGTCGCGCGCGCGGATCCAGTCGGCCATCGCGGCCAAGCCGCGCCCCGTCCCGCACTCGTTGCCGAGCGACCACAGGACCACCGAGGGGTGGTTCTTGTCGCGCTCGACCATGCGGGCCGCGCGGTCCAGGAGGGCGGGCGTCCAGCGGTCGTCGTCGACCGGGTTGGCACGCCAGCCGACGGCCCCGAAGCCGTGGGTCTCCAGGTCGCACTCGTCGACGACCCACAGGCCGAGCTCGTCGCAGAGGCCGAGGAAGGCGGGGTGGGGCGGGTAGTGGCTGGTGCGGACGGCGTTGATGTTGTGACGCTTCATCAGCAGGACGTCCGCGCGCATCGTTTCGACGTCGAGGGCACGGCCCGTCGCCGGGTGGAACTCGTGGCGGTTCACCCCGCGGAAGAGCAGGGGGCGGCCGTTGACCTTGATGGTGCCGTCCTCGACGGCGACCGTGCGGAAGCCGACGCGCAGCGGGACGCGCTCGCCGGGCGTGGCCAGCGTCGCGTCGTACAGCCGGGGCGTCTCGGCCGTCCACGGCTCCACGGCCACGGCGACCTCCTCGCCGGTCGCCACGTCGATGCCCAACTCGGCGACGGTGACGCGCCCTTGGACGTCCGATTCGACCCGCAGCGTGCCCGTGCCCGTGCGGTGGTCGTAGGCGGCGTGGACGAAGAAGTCGCGGGCGCAGCCCTCGGGCCGGTGCAGCAGCGTCACGTCACGGAAGATGCCGGGCAGCCACCACTGGTCCTGGTCCTCCAGGTACGAACCGGCGGACCACTGGTGGACGCGGACCGCGAGGACGTTGCCCCCGGGGCGAAGCAGCTCGCCGACGGCGAACTCGTGGGGGAGGCGCGAGCCCTTGAAGTCGCCGAGCTCCGTGCCGTTCAGCCAGACGCGGGCGCAGGACTCGACGCCGTCGAAGCGGAGGACGGCGGCGCCGTCCCGCGGCCAGTCGGCGGGCAGGTCGAAGGTGCGCAGGTGGTCGCCGGTGGGGTTCTCGGTGGGTACGCGCGGCGGGTCCAGCGGGAACGGATAGTGCGTGTTGGTGTACTGGGGCGCGCCGTGGCCCTGCAGCACCCAGTGGCCGGGCACCGCGATCTCGTGCCAGGCCCCGCCGTCGTATCCGTCGGCGGCGAAGGTGTCGTCCTCGGTGTCGGCGGTGGGGGAGAGGCGGAAGCGCCATGGGCCGTTGAGGGAGAGGGTGGCGGCGTCCGACGTCGCGTACCACGCGCGGGGCGGGAGACTGCCGGTGCCGGGGGACACGTCCTCGTGGTGGGGAAGCTCCATGGGTTCCATGAGACCTCGCGGGGGCGGGGGCCCGCCATCCTCCAGTGGTGGCAGTCGTTGGATTCTTCGGGGCGGGCTTGGACACGTGACGCGTGTACTGCGCATATCGTTCCGTGTCGCGCGCCGTACGACGAATTCCGCAGAGCTATGGCCATCTGTGCGCGGTATCGGTAGCTTGGCGCGACGTGAACGATCACCAAGAGCAGCGAAACGGCGCCGCGCTCCCCGCGACCCTGCCCGTCACCGACCGCACCCGCCACCGCCGCCTGCGCGAGCAGGGCAGCCTGGACCGCGCCGATCTGGAAGCCGTCCTCGACGCGGGCTTCGTCTGCCACCTCGGCGTCCTCGTCGACGGCCGCCCGATGGTCGTGCCCACCGTCTACGGCCGCGACGACACCCACCTCTACCTGCACGGCTCCGTCGCCAGCCGCAGCCTCGCCGCCGACCCCGACGCGCCCGTCTGCGTCACCGTCACGCACATCGACGGGCTGATCCTCGCCCGCTCGGTGTTCGAGCACGGCGTCAGCTACCGCAGCGCGATGATCCACGGCGTCCCGCGCCAGGTGACCGACCCCGAGGAGAAGCTGCGCGGACTGCGGCTGCTCACCGAGCACGCGACGCCCGGCCAGTGGGACTACGCCCGCCGCCCCAGCCGCAAGGAGCTCGCCGCGACCACCCTGCTCGCCCTCTCCCTGGCGGAGGCCTCGGTCAAGGTCGCGGCGGGCCCGCCGGACGACGGCACGGGCCCGGACGCCGCCCTCGGCATCTGGGCGGGCAACCTGCCGCTGACGGCCACGTGGGGCGCGCCGGTGCCGGATCCGCTGCTGCCCGCAGACATCGAACCGCCGCGGCACATCGCGGGGCGGAGCGGGACCCGACAGGGGTGAGCCCACGTGGCGGCCTCGCGCGGGGCCTCAGGGGAGTTCCGGCGCCCCGCAGCCGTGGGCCCGCGCCGAGCGCTCCGCGAACTCCTTGAGCGCGGCGCGCTCGTACGCCAGGTCGGCCGCGGACGGCTTCTTGCGGTGCTCGTCGTACGAGCCGCTCCTGTCCGCCTGCCACGCACCTTCGTCCCGCACCGTGAACAGCGCGGGGCCGCTCCCGTCCCGGCAGGCCGCGCTCGCCCAGTGGCCGCCGTCCACCAGCCGTCCCGCCTCGGCCTCGCCGGGGCCCGGCTGCTCCGTGTACGCGCCGTGGCGCTTCTCGTAGGCGAGGCGATCGGTCTCCGCGTACGGGCCGTAGGACGCGGTGAGGTGGTAGCGGGGCGTGTCGTCCGACCGCAGGGTGCCCGGCGGTTCGGGCCGGTCGCCCGCCACGACGCACACCTCGACGGGGCTGTCGGCGCGCGCGGACTCCCAGGCCCGGGAGAGCCGCGCGCCCCGGTCGGGGATGCCCCGGCAGGTCCCGGACGCGTCGGCGACCGGCACGCTCTCGTCGCTGTTCACCGGGAGCGCCACCGTGCGGGGCGGCTTGCCCAGCTCGGCGTCGCACCCCCACTTGCCGGAAGCCTTCGCGGCCGTGCCCGTGGCGATCCGCGCGAAAGCGGCCCGGCGGCGCGGGTCGTCCAGCGTGACGTCGTCGTCCTTCGCGTCGACGGTGACGAGGAGCCCGCCGCGGTCCCCGGCGCAGTCCAGGAGCGTCGTCACGGTGGCGCTGCTGCTGTGGGCCGGGCTCGTGCCGTCGGACTCGGCGGTCGTGAACAGGCCCCGCCAGCCGTTGCCGAGCCCGACGGGCGGCAGTTCGGCCGCCGGTTTCGGGTACGTCGGTCCCCTCTCGAAGGCGCGTACGGACGCGGGGTCCACCCCGGTCTCGTCACCGCGCCGCTGCGGCACGCTCTGCACGGTGACCTGGACCTCGGCCCTGTTCGAGTTGCCGCCCGCCACGGGCGCGCCGTCGCCGGTGACGCCGCAGGTGACCGTGCGCTCCTTGGCCCGGTCGCCGTCCAGGTCCTCTTCCGCCAGGAGCACGTCCACCCGGCCGGGCTTCTTCTCGAACGGCCCGTCCCCGAGCACGTCCCGCAGCTCGCGCGAGGGCAGCACGCCTTCGCACGCCTCGTCGAGCACCTGCTGGGCCATGCGGTGCTCGCGCGGGCCGCCCCACCAGTAGTAGCCGCCCGCGATCAGGGCCAGGGCGACGAGCGCCCCGCAGGACGACAGGACGACGCGCCCGGTCGTCGTCTGCCGGCTCAGTCGCGCCCGCGCCACTCCGCCACCTCTCCCATGATCTTCGTGTGGTGGCACTGCGAACGCCGGGGCCACCCGTCGGGCGCCGCCAGATAGCGGTCCAGCACGGTGTGCACCTTCCGCGAAAGGCGCCGCTGGTCCTTGGGTTCGACCACGACCTTGCCTTCCTCCAGGCCGTAGTCGAAGTCGAATTCGGGGGTCACCGACACGCGGTGATAGGTCGGACCCGCCATGCACTCGGACCGGGCCCACAGGGCGAGCTGCGGGTCGTCGCCCGACTGCTCGACCGTCACGGGCTTGTCGTGCGAGGCCGTCCCGGGGCCGGGATTCCTGGGGTCGGGCACCAGCGACTTGTCGGCGTACTCGCCGTACGCGCCGCCCGCCAGGACGCCCGACCAGCTCTGCGCGCCCGCCGCTTTGACCGTGAGGTGGCCGGGGGAGCCCGCCGTGTCCTCCCACTGCCCGCCGCAGGCGCCGGTGCGCCGGTTGTACACCGAGTCGTTCCCGCCGTAGGACCACTTGCCCGGTGTCGACCCCAGCCCCTTGGGGGAGAGCCACGCGCAGAGCTCCGGCGCCTTCGCCGCGGCACCGCCGGGCTCGGTGCGCAGCGGCTCGCTCCCGCAACCCTGCTTGCGCGCAACCCAGTTGGCGACCTTCGCGGCCGTCCGGGCGGCGGCGATCCGCTCGGCCTTCGGGACGTCGTACTCATCCGCGTCGTCCGCATCGGACGGCAGCTCCACCGACACGAGCAGGTCCCGCACCGAACGGCCCCGCCCGTCCAGCCCCTTCGGGCAGTCGACGAGCAGGGAGGCCGACGCCGCCGCGCCGGTGCCCCACCGGTCCGTGGCGCCCGTGCTGCCCGTCGCGCTCGGCGGCAGAGGCAGGCCGAAGTCGCCCGTCACACCGCCGGGGGATGTGCGGTCGGGCACCGCCTCGGCCCGCACCCGGGCCTGCACCTCCGCTGCCGATGCGCCGCCGTCGCCGACGTAGGCCAGGGTGCAGTCGAGCAGCGCGCGGCTCTCCTGCCCGGACTCCAGCAACGTTCCGTACGCGTCCAGTACGCCCCGCTCGTCATCCGGGGCGGAGGAGTACAACTCCTCCCGGAGCAGGCCCGCACAGCCGCGCGTGACCAGCTCACGGTTGGCGTCGAGTCGGTCCTCGCGCTCCTCGGCCCGCGACACCGCGAACCAGGTCACCGACGACGCGGCCAGCAAGGTCACCACCAGAGCGGCCACCAGCCAGGTGCGCCTGCGCACACGCGGCGCGCCCGTCTCGGGCATGGCGCTCCCCTTCCCCCGTACCCGGCACCATGATCGGAACGGACGCTATCAACCGGGCGGGACGCGCCGGGGCCGGGGACCCTTGTCGCCGGTCGGGGCGTCTGCTTGACTCCGCACGCCGCACGCCCCCCGAACGCTCCCCGGACGTCCCGCAATCCGCCCCGCACTCCCGGACCGCCCCTCGCCGTTGGAGGCCGCCATGGAGCTCACCCGCAGACGCCTGTTGTCCGCCCTGTCGGCCGCCGGACTGCTGGCGGTGGTCCCCGTCGGCCCGGCGGACGCCGCCGCGGGGGAGGAGGGCCGCGCCCGGCTCGTCGCCAACACCGTGGCCGTCTTCGCCGGGACCGCCGACTCGAACGTACGCCCGGAGACCGCCGCGAAGCTCGCGGCCGTCGAGCGGACCGCGCGGGCCGGTCTGAAGGCGATGGACGACGCGGGTGAGGGCGAGCTCTTCGCCGGTCTGGTGCTCGGCACCGACGAGGCCAACCTGAACACCGCCTTCCGCAGGCTGTACGAGATCGCCCTCGCCACCCGTACCCCGGCCCTCCCTCCGGACCTGTACGGCAGCACGGCCGTGCAGCGCCGGGTGCTCGACGGCCTGGCCTGGCTGCACGAGCGCTACTACGGGGACCAGTCCAAGGGCTACTACGGCAACTGGTTCCACTGGGAGATCGGCATATCGCAGCACGTCAGCAAGACCCTCGTCCTGCTGGCCGACGCCGTGTCCGCCGACCGCCCCGACCTGCTGCCCACCTACGTCGCCTCCATGGACGCCTATCTGCGCAACGGCGTCGACGGCGACGTGGACCTCGACTCGCGCTTCCACACCGGCGCCAACCTCGCCGACATCACCACCAACCGGATCCTCCAGGGCGCCCTCCTGGGCGAGCCGGGCGAGGCCCGCATCCGCAAGGCCCTCACCGATCAGCTGACGGTCTTCGCCACCATCGACCCGTACCACCTCGACCACCAGGTGACGGACGGCCACTACGCGGACGGCTCCTTCATCCAGCACTCGTCCGTCGCGTACACCGGCTCGTACGGCAAGGGCCTGCTCACCCGCGTCGTACAGACCCTCAAGATCCTCGACGGCACCGGCTTCGCGCACGGCGAGGAGCTCGTGCCGACCGTGTACGGGTGGGTGCGGAACGGTTTCGCCCCGCTGGTGTTCGAGGGCTGGATGATGGAGATCGTGAAGGGCCGCGCGGTGTCGCGCCCCGACTCCGGATACACCGACGTGGCGGTGGTCGTCGAGGCCGTCGTCGACCTCTCCTCGCTCGCCGCCGGTGCCACGGCGACCGCGCTGAAGAGCTACGTCAAACACGTCAGGGCCACCTCGCGCGCCCCCCTCGATCCGGCCCGCTTCGTCTCACCGGTCAGCGTCGTGCGGTACGCCGACATCCTCGACGACACCACCGTGCCGCCCGCCGACCTCAACCCCGCCGCGCGGAGCGTCGCGTTCAACGCCATGGACAGGACGGTGCACCGCAGACCGGGCTACGCCTTCGCGCTCGCGCGGAGCTCCGACCGGATCAGCAAGTACGAGTACATGAGCGGCGAGAACCTCATGCCGTGGTTCCAGGGCGACGGCGCGTACTACCTCTATCTGTCGGGACAGGACCAGAGCCGGGCGTACGGCGTCGACTACTACACGACGGTCTCGCCGTACGGCCTCGCCGGTGTCACCGCGCCCGTCGAACAGCGACGTACCGTACCGGAGTTGTACGGCAAGCAGTACTACGACAACCCCGGCCACCCCCTCCACTTCACGTCGTCCTCCGAGTCGCAGAACAAGTACGTCTACTTCCCGCGCGGCACCAATCCCCATTCAGGTGGCGCCGTCCTCGGGGCGTACGGCGCGGCGGGGATGGTGCAGTCCAGCGACGTGGCGTACCGCGACCGGGCGCTGCTGCCCGACGACTTCGTGGTGTACCGGGCCGCGACGGCGACGAAGTCGTGGTTCCTGCTGGACGACGAGATCGTGGTGCTCGCCGCCGACGTCGGTGACGGCGCGGGGCGGGCCGTCACCACGACCGTCGACGCCCGCACCGCGGCCGCCGGTGACCGGATCTCCCTCACCGGGGCGCTCCGCGACGGCCGCCCCTGGACCGGGCCCGGCACCGCCGACCTGCGCTGGCTGCGCTACGCCAACACCACGGAGGGCACCGCCGTCGGGTACGTCTTCCTCGACACGCCGAAGGTGCGGGTCGCCCTGGACGAGGTCACCCGCAGCCGCCGGGTCGTGCGCGCCGCCAACTCCGATACGGCCGTGACCCGTTCGGTCCTCGGCGTCACCGTCGACGGGGCGGCCGGTGCGCGACCGGCCCGCCTCGCCTACGCGCTGGTGCCGAACGCGGGAGAGGCCCTGCTGCGCGCCCACCGCCATGGGCCGCTCAAGGTCCTCGCCAACTCCGGGCACCTGCAAGCCGTCACGCACACCGGGCTCCGCCTGACGGCCGCCAACGCCTTCACGCAGGGGCGGCACGAGACCGCGGGCCTGCGTGTGCACGGCCCCGCGTCGGTGATCGTCCAGCGCGGTGGCGACGGAGCCGTGCGCGTCGCGGTGTCCGACCCGACGATGGACCGGGACACCGTGACGGTCCTGCTCCGTGGCCGCCCGCTGCGGATGGCCGCCGGGGACCCGGAGATCCGGGTGAGCAGGGCCCCCGGCGGCACCCGCATCGAGGTCGACACCCATCACGCGTACGGCAGGAGCTTCACGGTGACGCTGCAGGAGTGAAGTTCCGGCCCCACAAGCACATGTGACGGAGCCTCAGCCGTTCCCTTCCACACTGATGGCCTGCACCGGGCACGCCCGCGCGGCCTCCCGCACCAGCGGATCGCCACCGCCGTCCTGACGCCCCGGCAGCACCTCGCTGAGGCCGTCGTCGTCCTGGGTGAAGATGCCCGGCGCGGTGAGCGCACACATGCCCGCGCCCACGCACCGGTCCTTCTCGATGTGAATCGTCGTCACCTCCATGGCTTTCCCCTACCAGGTGACGGGGAGTTCGATCATCCCCTGGATCGTGTCGCCCGCCTTGAACGGGATGTCCTCCGGGGGTGCCGCGAGCCGCAGCCCAGGCAGGCGTTCGAAGAGGGTCCCCAGCGCGATCTCCAGCTCGGCGCGGGCGAGGTTCTGGCCCAGGCACTGGTGGATGCCGAAGCCGAAGGCCAGGTGGTGCCGGTCCGGGCGGTGCCAGTCCAGGTCCTCGGGGCCCTCGAAGACCGTGCCGTCGCGGTTGATGAGGGACGTCGCGAAGACGACGCCGTCGTTGACGCGGATGGTGCCGGCCGGGGTCTCGATCTCCTCCTTGGCCACCCGCAGCAGCCCGTCCGCGATGGACAGGAAGCGCAGCAGCTCCTCTACCACGCCCGGCATCAGCGGCGGATCGGCGCGCAGCCCGGCCTTCAGTTCGGCCAGCCGGTCGGGGTGCTGGAGCAGCGCGAACGTGCCGAGCGAGATCATGTTCGCGGTGGTCTCGTGCCCGGCGATCAGCAGGATGGTGGCCAGCCTGACCAGTTCCTCCGGATCGACGGTGCCCGACGCGAGCTGCCCCTGGATCAGTTCGTCGAGCAGTCCGTCGCCGGGTTCCTTGCGCTTCTTGTCGATCAACTCGTAGAAATAGATGTCCATTTGGTCCCGGGCCGCCTGGGTGTCCTCGGCGGTGGGGCCGCGCAGCAGCCGTCTCGACTGCTCCTCGAAGAACTCGTGGTCGCCGTAGGGCACCCCCAGCAGGGCGCAGATCACCATCGAGGGCACGGGCAGCGCGAAGGCGCTCACCAGCTCGGCGGACGGGCCCTGTTCGACCATGGCGTCCAGGAGCAGGTCGACCGTCGCCTGGATCTGCGGGCGCAGGGCGGCGATGCGCTTGACGGAGAAGCTGGGGATCAGCATGCGGCGCTGTACGTTGTGCTCCGGGTCGTCGACGCCGAGCAGGGCGATGCGGCGGTCGCGGAGCCGGGCGAAGCGTTCGGTCGCGACGGGGAAGGCCTCGTTCTCGCGGTCGGCGGAGAGCCGCGGGTCGATGAGCAGCTCACGGGCCGCCGCCCGCCCGGTGACCATCCACACGGAGCGGCCGTCGTAGAGGCTGACGCGGGAGAAGGGCGGGTCCTCGCGCAGGGGGGTGTACGCGGTCGGCGGGTGGTACGGGCAGGTGCGGTCCTGGGGGAAGGCGATGGATTCGGTGGGGTTCGTTGTCTCCGTCATGGAAGTACCTCGCAAGCGCAGTTCGTCCCTGATCCGTCCCCATTGGATGGCTGAGGCAACTAATTCGTCCACGACAAGACCGGCCAGATCGCCGACGCACGGGATCTGTCCGGAACAAGTCCCTCCGCTCAACCTCCCTGCGTCTATGACTCCGCGATGACTCCGCGGGCGCGATAAGGCGACTGCACCGCCATTCAGCCGCCCGACAGCCGCCGTTGAGGCCTGCCGGAGGAGACAATTCCGGCCGAGTACACGCACCGCCGTGCGAAGATCCGGAGCGACCGCGCGGCCACTGTGGAGGACGATGATGTTCGCGATACCCCTGGGCGACGGAGCCGAACTGCGGCCGCTCGAACCCTGGCAGGCCGAGGAGTTCCTCGCGCACATGGACCGCGGCCGCGACTACATCGGCCGCTACGTCGGACTCCCCGGGATCACGGCCGACCTGGCCTCCGCACGCGCCTGGCTCCAGGTGTACGCCGACAAGGCCGCCGCCGACACCGGCCGCCTGTACGGCATCCGGCTCGAAGGGCGACTCGTCGGCGGCGTCCTCCTCCGGGCCTTCGACACGGCGACGGACACCTGCGAGGTCGGCTGCTGGCTGGAACCGGACGCCGCCGGACGCGGCCTGGTCACCCGCGCGGTGCGCGTCGTCGTCGACTGGGCGGTCGACGTGCGCGGCATGCACCGGGTGGAGTGGCTGGTGGCCCCCGAGAACACCCCCAGCGTCAACGTCGCCAAGCGGCTCGGCATGAGCCGCGAAGGACTCAAGCGCGAGGACGACCCCTACCGGGGCGTACGGCAGGACACCGAACTCTGGTCGGCGCTCGCACCCGAGTGGCATGCGGCACGGCAGCCCGCTTCCCCCCGCGGCACGGACACGACGGACACGACCGATGCCGAGTACGCGAACCCGCGCCTGGCCGCGCTCTACGACGCCCTCGACCCCGACCGCTCCGACCTCGACGCGTACGTCGACATGGCGACGGAGTTCGGCGCGCGTCACGTCCTCGACATCGGCTGCGGCACCGGGGTCCTGGCGCTGCGACTGGCCGGGCGAGGCATCGACGTCGTCGGCGTCGACCCGGCCGCCGCCTCCCTCGACGTGGCCCGCGCCAAGCCGGGCGCCGACCGGGTGCGCTGGATCCACGGCGACGCGACGGCGCTCCCGCCCCTCCAGGTCGACCTGGTCACCATGACGGCGAACGTCGCCCAGCAGATCACCGCCCCCGACGCCTGGCGGGAGACCCTGCGGGCCGCCCGCGACGCGCTGCGGCCGGGCGGACACCTGGTGTTCGAGACCCGCGTCCCCGCCCGGCGCGCCTGGCAGAACTGGAACCGCGAGGCGTCGCACGCCGTGCGAAGGATCACCCCGGGCACCGGCACGGTCGAGACCTGGGTCGAGACGACCGCGGTCGAAGGCCCCTTGGTGTCGTACCGCTGGACCTACGCCTTCGCCGGGGACGACGAAGGGAACGGCGCAGGAGAGGTACTGACATCGGACTCCACACTGCGCTTCCGCGAACGCGCGGAGATCGAGGCGGAACTGACCGCGCAGGGATACGTGCTGGACGAGGTCCGCGACGCTCCGGACCGGCCGGGGCGGGAGTTCGTGTTTGTGGCGCGGTGGCCGGGGGCGGGCCCGGGGGCGGAGGCGGGGCGGGGTGCCGCTGCTCAGCTCCGGCCGAGGTCGGCGTAGAGAGCGATCTGGATCCCCAGCCCCACCAGGGCCGCGCTCTCGACGAGGGAGACCGTGACCAGCAGCCCGGTGAGGTGCCCGTGGATCCAGAAGACGGTCAGTGCGGCCGCGGGGCTGACGCAGAAGGCCAGCAGGTCCACGGCGAGCTGCAACTTCTTGCGGCTCCCGCGCCGCTGGTCCCGACGGTGGGCCGCCTCCCAGCCGAGCACGCCGTCACCTCCGACCGCGTCGGTCAGATGGCGGGTCAGGTCGGTCCGGATGTACTGCCCGATGGCGGAGATCTTCTCGTCGTTCACCAGGTAGGTCCAGCCGAGCAGCACGGAGAGGGGAGGCAGGAGCAGGAGCAGTGCCGTCCTGCTGGCGGACGGGATCGTCGCGGCGATCACCGCGGCGGTGGCGGCGAGCATGGCGTAGATGAGGTTGTCCCGGAGGGTGATGCGGCTCTTCTGCTCGGCCTTCAGCTGCTCGTACTCGACGAGGAGCACACGCCCCCGCGTCACTTCTTCCGGTTCCGCCATCCCTCTCCCTCACGCTCGCCGCGGCTCCCTCACGTGAGATGGGGCAGCAGCGAACCGAACACGAACGCCGCGTTCCTGCTGGCGATCTCGTGGTGGCTGTCGTCCTTGTGCGAGTCCGCCGCGTCGGAGATCCCACGGACCACGAGCCAGGCCTGCGCGGCGTCCGCCCCGCCCAGGGCCGCGTGCACGGCCGTCGCGAGCCCGGCGCCCTCCGTCTCCACGGCGAGGATCTTGTCGTTGTACTCACGCAGATAGCGACGCTCATCGGCCCCCACGTCCGCGAGCACGGCCTCGCCGGACCCGATCGGCCCGCGCAGCGCCCGGTGGCCGGGGGACTCGGGCAGCGCCCAGGGTTCGCCGTGAGCCGTGAAGAAGCTGTTGACGGCGTGCTGGACGCCCGCCGTCACGGTGTGGGCGCGGCCACGGCGCAGGACGCCGTCCGATGTCACCCTGCGCGGCTCGTAGTGGATGACCTCCTGCGCGACGACGACATCGCCGAGGCAGGCGTCCGGATGGATGGAGCCTGCGATGCCCACCAGGACGATCAGGCGTGGGGCGTACTCCCTGCGCAGCTGCTCGACCGCGCTGCCTGCGGAGTGCTGCCCGGGGAGCAGCGACTGGGTGACGGTCACGCGCACGGGCCGCGTGTCGCCTGGGCGGGCTCCGTGGGTTTGATGGGCCTGATGGGCTTCGCCGGTGAACTCGTGAAAGATGACGCCCTGTTGGGTGCGTGTCACGGCGTGGGTGCCCCACTTCGAGAGCGCGTCGATCACGGCGCGGGTCTCCACGCTGAGCACGGTGACCACGCCCGCGTCCCAGGCCTGTTCCCGCACGCTTCGGTCCTCGGCGGGCTCGGGCGCGACGCCGTGGTGGGTCACGCTCGTGCCCACACCCATGGCGGTCGCACCCTTGATGGTGACGTTTCCCGGGCCGCTGTTCTCGATCCCGTAATTGCTCATCCGGAATCCCCCCCATTCCATCCGTCACTTGGAGACGCTGGTGTTCTCACCCATCGCTGTGTCGCCCAACTCGATATTTCCGGAACCCGTGTTGATGATCCCGTTGTTGAGGATGGCGGTGGCCCGCTGCATGAACTCGGTGGTGTCGACGCCGTGTTCCTTGAGGAATTCCCCGACCGTGGCCAGCAGGCGCCGTTCGATGACCTTGGCGTGCTTGGCGACATCGAAGGTCTGGAAATAGCTTTCGTCCGCCTCGATGGAGGCCATTTCCCGTGCGCTGAGTTCGGCGCCGATGTTGTTGCCGCGCTTGAGGCTCGACGCCGTCGCGTCGGGTGCCGCGCCGACGGACCCGAGCAGCAGGGCGGCGGCGCCCAGCAGCCGGAAGGGGGCCCGGACGGCCGACGGAAGGTGCAGGACGCCGGTGAAGGCGGCGCGGACCACCGCCATGCGCCCGGTCCTGCCCACGACGTCGACCGCGTGGTACTCCAGCCGGGTCGGCGCGAGGCCGCAGGTGGTGAACTCGATGTAGAGCGTGCGCCCTTGCAGCGACACATGGACGAATATGGTCGTCACCAGGTCGCCGCCCCACGACTCGACCCGACAGGTCAGATAGTGACGGGCAGTCTCCGTGGGGCTGTCGAGCATGCGCCGCACCAGGGCTGCGTCCGGCGAGGCCTTCAGCTCACTCGCGTAGCTCTGCGCGTAACGGCCCTCCACGAAAAGGGAGTCGTTCACCATGAGACCCGGCAGCCTGGTCTCGGGGTCGTCCTCCGTACCCAACGCGGTGATGGCGCGGCGCAGTTCCTCCACGAGGTCCCAGGTGGGGAACGGCTTCTTCGCGAACTCCACGTCCTTCTCGCCGCCGATCCCCTTGGCCTCGACGAGGCGCTGGGCGAAGGACCAGGTCCCCAGGTGCCTGCCGCTGCCGATGAACGGCGTGTTCGCCCTGTACACGACCATCGGGTGCCGCTGCTGGCCGTCGATGACGGAGAGCCGTCGGCTCGTCCGCATGGGCTGCTCCGCCGCCAGCTGTGCCCGCAGCCGGTTCAGGGCGAGCTGGCGCAGGATCCCCGCCGCCGCCAGCACGAAGCAGGGGGCCGCGGCGATCAGGGCGGCGGCGGTGAACCCGCGCGCCCCGTCGTCCGCGACCAGCACGCCACCGGCCACGACGGTGGCCAGTGCCGCGACAACCAGGCCCCTCTCATGGACATGTGACAGAGACTCAGGAACACGCGCCCGGTCGTCGTCATCATCATCGGCGGCGCCGCGCGCACCGTACCGGCCGGGCAGGCGTGCGGCGATCGGGGCGAGGAGCGCGAGGTCGACGAGCACCGTCGTGGCGAAGAACGCGGCGACGGGCTGAACGACGTAGGCCGTGCAGAAGATCGCGAGGATCAGGGCGTCCGTGACGGTCGAAAGCCACCAGGCGCGCCAGGCATGCGCGAGGACGGGAACGAGATCGTAGCCGTAGGAGGGGGCGACGCGGCGTTTGCGCGCGTTGTAGACCTCTTGGATGACGGCGGTGCGATATTGGGCGTCCATGTAGACGCCTGCGCACAAGCGCCGCGTCGCGGCTCGGTCCTGCTTACCCAATGACCCCACGGGTGTCTCGGGTATCGCCATCTGTCCCCCATTGTTCCCCAGTTGTGCCCCCGTCCGGGAACGTGGGAGGCAGCGTAGTGACGGCATTTCCGCGGCAACAGTTCATTGCCGGACGAAAGTGCGTCGCCCCGGGGCTATTTCCGGGAGCAGATCACGCTCACCAGAGTGAACGTTGCGAAGAAAGGGCCCTCTGAAAGGGAAGTGAACCATTGGCGGCCGCGTGTTCCGTCGATGTGGCCCGCCTCTATGGCGCGCTGGGTGTTGCGGCCAAGGCCCAGGACGTGGTCCGCCTCCTCGAAGTCCAGGAGGACCGGGGCGGTGGCGGTCGTCGTCTCGACGGTGAAGCCCGCCCGCTCGGCGTGCCGGGTGAGGCTGCGGCCGATGGTGGCGTTACGGACCGCCTCCGATGTCGTGTAGCGGGTGAACGCCCGGCTCGTTTCGAGGTCCTCCGCGTCGACGATCAGCGTGTCCCAGTCCGGTTCGACGAGGCCGACGCGGGCTCCCGGGCGGGTGGCCAGGTGGAGTTGGGTCAGTACGTCGGCGGGTTCCGCGGCGTGCATGAGCACGCGGTCGATCTTGGCCCGATCCACGGTGCCGGGCTCGACGGGGAGGGCGTGGGCGTCGCCCTCGCGGAGCTCCACGGTCGGCAGGCCGCTCGTGCGGTGCCGGGCCGCCGCGAGCATGGCCGGGCCACGGTCCACGCCGATCACGCCGCCCCGCTCGCCGACGCGCTCCGCGAGCGCCGCCAGGTCGGTGCCGGGACCGCACCCCACGTCGAGGGCCGTCTGCCCCGTTCGTATGTCGAGGCGGTCGAGCAGGTCCCGCTTGTAGTCGCGGCCTGTGGGGGTGGCCGCGGTGCGGAGCATGTACGCGGCGGGGTCGGGCCGGGCCGTGCCGAGAGTCGTTGACATGGGGGGAGTCAATCAGTGCGCCGGTGCGGGAATCGGGGCGACGGGAAAAGCGGTGGTGGTCCGGGTGGGGGTGTCGCTAAGCTCTGGGTGTTCCCAGGCGGCCGTCCGGCCGCCCGGTTCGGCCGAGCAGATCTGGAGGTGTTGACCGATGGCTGTCGTTGCGATGGGCACTGCCCGCATTCGGAAGTTCATCAAGTCCACCTCCGTGGTCACCGGCTGACCTGATCTCTCTCCGCGCCGACAGCGTGCGCGGATGCCGGGGCCACCCCTGTGAAGGGTCCCCCTTGTCTTCCTCTTCTCTTTCTCCGTTCTCCTCTCGTACCTCCTCGCACCCCCTCGTCCCGTACGGCTGGGACGCGGACTGGGAGGCCGAGTTCGCGCCGTACGCGGCGCAAGGTCTGGTGCCCGGACGCGTCGTCCGGGTGGACCGCGGGCAGTGCGACGTCATCACCGCCGACGGGACCGTGCGCGCCGACACCGAGTTCGTCACCCCGCGCGACCCGCTGAAGGTCGTGTGCACCGGCGACTGGGTCGCCGTGGACGCGGACGGCACCGACCCCCGCTACGTACAGGTGTATCTGCCGCGACGCACCTCCTTCGTACGCTCCACCTCCTCCAAGCGGTCCGAGGGCCAGATCCTCGCGGCCAACGTCGACCACTCGATCATCGCGGTGTCGCTCGCCGCGGAGCTCGACCTCGCACGGATCGAGCGGTTCCTCGCGCTCGGCTGGGAGTCCGGCGGCCAGCCCGTGGTCGTCCTCACCAAGGCCGACCTCGTGCCGGACGCCGTCACGCTCGGCCATCTCGTCGAGGACGTGGAGACCGCCGCGCCCGGCGTGCAGGTGCTGCCGGTCAGCTCCACGTCCGGGGACGGCGTCGACGTGCTCGCCGCGGTCGTCTCCGGCGGTACGTCGGTGCTCCTCGGCCAGTCCGGCGCGGGCAAGTCGACGCTCGCCAACGCGCTCGCCGGGGCCGACGTCATGGAGGTACAGGCGATCCGTGACGTCGACGGCAAGGGCCGCCACACCACGACGACGCGCAACCTCGTCCTGCTGCCCGGCGGCGGCGTCCTCATCGACACGCCGGGGCTGCGCGGAGTCGGCCTGTGGGACGCCGAGAGCGGCGTCGGGCAGGTGTTCTCCGAAATCGAGGAACTGTCGGCCCGGTGCCGGTTCCACGACTGCGCCCACGACGCGGAGCCCGGCTGCGCGGTGCTGGCCGCCGTCGAGGACGGCACGCTTCCTGAACGCCGCCTCGACAGCTACCGCAAGCTGATCCGCGAGAACCAGCGCATCGTCGCCAAGACGGACGCCAGGGCCCGCGCGGAGCTGCGCCGCCAGTGGCGGTTGCGGGGGGCGGAGGGGCGGGCTGCGATGGAGGCCAAGCGGGGGCGCGTGCGCTGAGCTTGAGCAGTGTGGGGTTCTGGGGGCTTGGGGGCGTGGGGAGCTGCGGGTGTGTTGTGGCTGGGCGCGCAGTTCCCCGCGCCCCTGGGGCTGCGCCCCTAGGGTTGCGGCCCTGGGGGCTGCGGCCCCCAGGGGGGCGGGGCTCGGTGGGGGCGGGTTCCGTGTCTGAAATCCGCCAGCCCGGGCGTCGGCGCGGCTTCACAATGGAGGTGTGATCGATGAAGAGACCAGGTACGAAGCCGTGCGCAGCAGGGACGCCCGCTTCGACGGGGAGTTCTTCTTCGCCGTCGAGACGACCGGCATCTACTGCCGCCCCAGCTGCCCCGCCGTCACCCCCAAGCGCAAGAACGTCCGCTACTACACCACCGCGGCCGCCGCCCAGACCTCCGGTTTCCGCGCCTGCCGCCGCTGCAGGCCGGACGCCGTCCCCGGCTCCGCCGACTGGAACGTGCGCGCCGACGTCGTGGGCCGCGCCATGCGCATGATCGGGGACGGCGTCGTCGACCGCGAGGGCGTCCCGGGGCTCGCCGTGCGCCTGGGCTACAGCGCCCGGCAGGTGCAGCGCCAGCTCACCGCCGAGCTGGGCGCGGGCCCCGTCGCCCTGGCGCGGGCCCAGCGCGCCCACACGGCCCGCGTCCTGCTGCAGACCACGGACCTGCCGGTCACGGAGATCGCCTTCGCCGCCGGATTCGCCAGCGTCCGGCAGTTCAACGACACGATCAAGGCGGTGTACGCGCTGACGCCGACCGCCCTGCGCGCCGCCGCCCCCCGCCGCGGCACGGCCCGCGCCACCCCCGCCGCCGGTATCCCGCTCCGCCTCGCCCACCGGGGCCCCTACCGCGCCGACGCCGTCTTCGACCTGCTCGCCCACGAGGCGGTCACCGGGATCGAGGAGATCACCGGCGATCGGGGTGCCCGCACCTACCGCCGTACGCTCCGGCTGCCCTACGGCACGGGCATCGTGGCCGTCCAGGAGGCGCACCACGACGCCACGACCGGCCCCGGCACCGGCTCGGGCAGCGAGGCCGTGCACCGCGGCGGCTGGCTCGACGCCCGGCTGCACCTGACGGACCTGCGCGACCTCACCACGGCCGTACAGCGCCTGCGCCGCCTCTTCGACCTGGACGCCGACCCGTACGCCGTGGACGAGCGGCTCGGGGCCGACCCCCGGCTCGCCCCGCTCGTCGCCGCCAGGCCCGGGCTGCGGTCGCCGGGCACCGCCGACCCCGACGAGTTCGCGATGCGTGCGCTGGTGGGCCGGGCGGGCGCCGAACGCCTCGTGGCGCGGTACGGCAAGGTGCTGGACGCCCCGTGCGGTGGTCTCACTCACACCTTCCCCGCCCCGGCCGCGCTGACCGCCGAACCGGGCGCGCCCGGCGCGCTGGCCGCGGCGCTCGCGGACGGCTCCCTGCGCCTGGACGCGGGCGCGGACCGCGACGACGCGGAGGCGACGCTCCGCGCCCTGCCCGGCCTGGACGCGCGGACGGCCGCGGTCATCCGGATGCGGGCGCTCGGCGACCCGGACGTGGCCCTGCCGGGCGGGCCCGAGCCGGTCCTGGACGCATGGCGCCCGTGGCGCTCCTACGCCCTGCGCCACCTCGCCCTCGCGGGTGCAGCGGGTTCAGTGAGTTCAGTGGGGTCATAAGAGGGCCACCCCGACGGCCGGTGAGAGAGACCGAAGACCAGGCCTCAGCCCCAAAGCAGCGCCCCCAGCCACGCACCCACGATCAGCAGGCACGCAAACAGCTCCGTCAGTACGCTGCTCCCGCCCATCCGCATCGCCGTCCGCGTCGCCGCCACCGCCTCGCCGTGGCCGCCGAGCCGCAGCCGTTCCCCGGCGTAGATCCCGCCGATGAAGCCCGGGACCGCCCCGATCACCGGCAGGACGCAGAAGCCGAGCAGCGCGCCCGCCCCGGCGAAGACCGCCATCCGGCCCGTCGCGCCGCTCTCGCGCAGCCGCCGGGGCGGCAGCTGCCAGCGCACGGCCTGCGCCGCGAGCAGCGCGACCGTCGCGCCGACGAGGATCCCCCAGGCGAGGCCGTTCGGGTCCTGCAGCGTCCACCAGAGGACGGCGGCCCACACCAGCCACGCCCCGGGCACGCCGGGCACCAGCACTCCGCACAGGCCGAGCAGCATCACCACGCCGACCAGCAGGAGTTCCCATGCTCCCATCTGCCCAGGGTGCCGCAGATCCGGCGAAACCGCAGGTCAGGTTAGTCCTGGTACGGGTGACCCGGCAGCGGCGGCGGCTGCTGCCGTCGCGCTACCCAGTCCCTTTCGTACGCGTGCCAGCCCAGCTGGAGCCGCGTCGTCACTCCGGTGAGCTCCATCAGCCGCTTCACCCTGCGCTGCACCGTGCGCAGCCCCAGGTCGAGCTGTTTGGCGACGCTCGCGTCCGTGAGACCGGCCAGGAGCAGGGAGAGGATCTCCAGGTCCGTGCCGTCGGGGCCCTCGGGCGCGTCTTCGGCGAGGGTGCTGCCGTCCTCGCCGATGCGTAGCGGCAGCGCATCCCGCCACACCGCCTCGAAGAGGCCCGTCAGCGATTCCAGCAGGCCGCTCGCGTGCACGACGAGCGCGGCGGGTTCCGCCGTGCGCGAGGTCAGCGGCACCATCGCGAGCGTGCCGTCGGCGATCACCAGCTTGGTCGGGACGCGGTCCACCACCCGCACCTGTTCGTCGCGGCCGATCGCCGTCGAGAGCTCCACCAGGCCCGTCGGCAGGTCCAGGACCGTGCGCTCGACCACGACGCGGTAGCGCACGCCGCGGTCCGTGGCCTGCTCCTCGGCGCTGTTCTCCGTGCCGGTGATGGCGACGGGGCTGCCGGTCACCAGCGCGCACACCTCGGCGCTCGCGCCCAGCTGCAGCTGGAGGAAGCGCTGCGAGACGGCGGCCGCCCCGGTGACCACCTCGACCAGGTCGTGGACGGTGGGCTCGGTGGCCTGCGCGCGGTACTCCTCGGCGAGCAGGGTCGCCGCGAGCTCGGCCTTCTCCAGTTCGTGCCGCTGCTGGGTGAGGAGCGCGCCGAGGGCGACACCGGGCGGCGCCGCCACCCAGCGGCCCGCCCTGCCGGACGCCTGCGCGGCCAGGCCGTGCCGCTCCAGGCGGCGCAGCGTCCGCTCGGTCTCCGGCTCGCCGAGGGTGAGCCTGCGCGCGAGATCCGCCACGTCGGCGGCGCCCACCGACACCAGCGCCCGGTACGCCGACTCGTGCGTCTCGTCCAGCCCGATCGCTGCCAGCATGCGGCGACGTCCCTCCCCAAGGCTCCGTTCGGACGGCGTCGTGGCGGGAAACAGCCACGGCGTAAACCCGCCCCGGCCCATCATCCCCGCACCACCCGTCTCTCTGCCAAGGTGACGCCACCGCAGCACCAACCGCGGCCGCTTATGCGGCCTTTGGGCCCTATTGGCCTGCGGCCCTGCATGCCCACCACCTGCATGCCCACCAACCCTGGGGAGAGCGATGCGCCCGATCTCGCGTACGGCACTGGGGGCGGCGTCAGCCGTCGCCCTCGCCGTCACCGCGGCCGCCCCGTCCGTGGCCGAGCCACGTGCGGCCGTGACGGAACGACCGCCGCTGACGGGGACCGCGCCACAGGGTGCCGCACGGGACGGGGGAAGCTCCGTCGTCACCCTCGTCACGGGCGACCGCATCCTGGTGAGATCCGACGGCAAGAACGGGGCGGGGGCCAGCGCGCTGCCCGCCGAGGATGGCACGACGCCGCTGATCCAGACGCGGCAGTCCGGCAAGGACCTGTACGTCTACCCCGAAGGCGCGGTCCACGCCATCGCCGACGGCCTGGTCGACGAGGAGCTCTTCAACGTCACCGGGCTCGTCCGCCAGGGCTACGACGACGCGCACGCCAAGAAGCTGCCGCTCATCGCCGTGTACGACAAGTCCGTCGACGTCGCCCGCGCGGTGCCCGCCACCCCGCGCGGCGCCGAGCGCGGCCCCGTCCTCGAACCCGTCGACGGCGTCGCACTGAAGGCCGACAAGAAGAAGGCCGCCGCCTTCTGGGCGGAGATCACGAACTCCAAGTCCCGTGCTGCGGGCGACCTGAAGAAGCTCTGGCTCGACGCCAAGGTCGAGGCCACCCTCGACAGGTCGACCAAGCAGGTGCACGCCCCCGAGGCCTGGGCCGCGGGCTATGACGGCAAGGGCACCAAGGTCGCCGTCCTCGACACCGGGGCCGACGCCGAACACCCCGACCTCAAGGGCCGCATCGGCGCGACGAAGAACTTCACCGACTCCCCGGACACCGAGGACCGCCAGGGCCACGGCACCCACACCACCTCCACCGTCGGCGGCTCCGGCGCGGCGAGCGGCGGCAAGAAGAAGGGCGTCGCGCCCGGCACCGAGCTGCTGCACGGCAAGGTCCTCAACGACAGCGGCTCCGGCGCCACTTCGTGGATCATCGAGGGCATGCAGTGGGCCGTCGACCAGAAGGCCGACGTCGTCTCGATGAGCCTCGGCAACCCGGCACAGACCGACTGCACCGACCCGATGAGCACGGCGACCGAGGAGCTCGCGCAGTCCGCGAAGAACACCCTCTTCGTCATCGCGGCGGGCAACACGGGCCCCTCTCTCAACTCCGTCTCCTCGCCGGGCTGCGCGCCCGGCGTCCTGACCGTCGGCGCCGTCGACCGCGACGACACCACCGCCCCCTTCTCCAGCCGCGGACCCGCGTTCGGCTCGCACACCCTCAAGCCGGAGATCGCCGCGCCCGGCGTCGGCATCTCCGCGGCTGCGGCGGGCGGCCGGGGCCTGCACGCCTACCAGTCCATGAGCGGTACGTCGATGGCGACCCCGCACGTCGCGGGCGCCGCAGCCCTGGTCAAGCAGCGCCACCCCGACTGGAGCGCCCGGCAGATCAAGGCGGCGCTCGTGTCCTCCGCCGACAGCCGCATCCCCGGTGACGCCCGCGAGACCGGCGGCGGACGCCTCGACGCCAAGGCCGCCATCGACCAGCAGGTGCTCGGCTCGCCCGCCGTGCAGGGCGGCAGCTTCGGCTGGCCGCAGGACTCCTCGGACCGCACGACGGTCGACGTGCCCTACACCAACACCACCGACAAAGCAGTGAAGTTGAAGCTGTCGCTCCAGGGCGTCACCGGCAACGACGGCTCCGCGGTCCGCTCCGGGGTCGCGAAGCTCGGCGAGCGCTCCGTGACCGTCCCCGCGGGGGCCACCGTCAAGGTGCCGCTGAAGATCACCCCCGACGCGGACCTGAAGCGCGCCCAGTACGGCGACGTCACGGGACGCGTCCTGGCCACGGCCGACGGCGGCGCCCGCGTCTCCACGCCCTTCTCCCTCTACGTCCAGCCGGAGACGGTCAGCCTCCGCGTGAAGCTGATCGACCGCGAGGGCAAGCCCGCTGACGGTTCGTCATCCGTGGATCTCATCGGCACCGACACCGCCTCCGGCGAGCGGCGCTTCAACGAGGGCGCGAACGACCAGACGTACCAGGTCAGGCCCGGTTCCTACTTCCTGACCGGCTTCATAGAGACCCGGGACGCCGAAGGCGACCGGAAGCTCACCGACTCCCTCGCCCATCTCGCCCGTCCGCAGGTCGAGGTGAAGAAGGACACCACGATCACGCTCGACGCCCGCAAGGCGCACCGCCTCGCCGTGCGGACGGACAAGCCCTCCGAGGTGCTCGGCGCCACCCTCGCCTTCGCCCGCACCTGGGGCAAGGACAACTGGCTGCACGCGGGCACCGCGGCGGGACCGCGCACCATCCGCTCCTACTACCAGTCCGTCGAGGGGAAGCCCGCCGACGGCACCTTCGAGTCCGGCAGCTACTGGCGCGCCGCGGCGCCCCAGATCTCCGAACTCGCCGTCGTGGGCGGCAAGAAGCTGCACCCGCTGACCGCGTCCACCGGCTCCGCCAACCTCGACGGCACGGGCAGGGCAGCCGTCGTCGACGCGAAGTCGGGCACGGCGCAGGAGCTCGAAGCCGCGGGCGTCAAGGGGAAGATCGCTCTGGTGAAGGCCCCCGACGGCGGTGACGTCGCGGCCGTGGCCAACGACGCGAAGAAGGCCGGGGCGGTCGCCGTCCTCGCCCACCGCGCGGCACCCGGCCGCTGGTACCCGTCCGCCGGATTCACCGGCTCTCCGCTGCCGGTACTCGGCATCCAGCCGGACGAAGCGGCGCACGTCCTGTCCCGACTGGCCGCGGGCAAGACCGAGTTGACGTGGCGGGCGACCGCCAGCAGCCCCTACGTCTACAACCTCGCGTTCCCCGAGACGGGACAGATCCGCGACGACCGCACCTACCGCGTGCGGGACAAGGACCTCGCCGCGAACGAGGCGACGTACCGGGCGATGGGCGAGGCCGCGGATTACGTGGACCTGCCCTCCGCGGTCCGGCCCACCGGGCTCGAGATCTACTTCGGCAGCCTCGCCTCGGTCCCGGCACCCGGCAAGCGCACCGAGTACTACTCGGCGGGCACGACCGGCTGGGGCCACCAGGTGTCCAGCAGCTTCCCGTACGGCGAGTTCATGATCGACCCGGTGCGCACGTACAAGAAGGGCGAGCGCCGCACGGAGACCTGGTACGACGGTGTCCTCACGCCCGGCACGCCGCGCGACGCGGCGGGCAGGCCCGCGCTCGCCGGTGAGCGCCAGGGGAACCTGATCGGGGTCGCCCCGGGCTTCTGGGCCGACGCCGAACACGGCGGGATCCAGGGGAGCTTCGGCGACATCGGTTCCGTGCAGCTCAAGCGGAACGGCGAGGTCGTGGGGGAGTCCGGCTGGCCGTCCGGGGTGTTCAGCGTCCCGGCCGAGGACTCCGCGTACGAACTCACCCTCTCCACCACGAAGATCGGCTCGCGGGTGTGGCACCGGTCGACGTCGACGGAGACGACCTGGTCGTTCCGCTCGCACCTCGACGAGAACGCCGCCTCACAGGGCATCCCGATGCTCTTCCCGCGGTACGCCCTCGCGGAGGACGGACTCAAGACCCTGCCCGCGAAGGACGGACAGCGGATTGAAATCGGCGTGACGGGGCACGCGGGGTACGAGCCCGGCGCGCTCACCCAAGCGAAGCTGTCGTACTCGTACGACGAGGGCCGGACGTGGACGGCGGCGACCACCGCCGAACACAGCGGAAAGTGGAGCGCGACCGTCAACCACGCGGGCGCTTCCGGCAAGCAGGTCTGGCTCAGAACCCAACTGACGGACGCCCATGGCAACTCCGTCTCACAGACCGTGGCCCGCGCCTACGACGTGCGCTAGTCACACCGGCCCCGCCGGGCGGTCCTCCCGTGGGGGGTGGGCCCGCCCGGCGGTCCCCGTTGTCGCCGAGATGGCCGGAATTTCCGGATGCACCGTTTTCGTACGGCCTCCGCGGTGGAAAATTAGGGGCATGAGCCAGCAGGGGGACAGGCCCAGCGGTCGCGACGACGACTGGTGGGGACAGCTGTACGACGACGCCGCGCCGGACACGGGTCCGGCCCCCGCACCGGACACCCTGGACGACAGGTTCGCCTCGGCGGCGGACGCGGTGCAGGGACCCTTCCCCGCCCCGCGCGCCCCCGCAGACCCTGCCTCCGCGGACGCCCGCGCACCGGCCGGGCAGCCAGCACCCCCCGATCCCTTGATGCCCCCGGCGCCCTTGGCACCCCCGGCGCCGCCCCGCGTCCCGCCCACCCCGCGCACCCCGCCCCTCTTCACCGCCCCCGCCCCCTGGGCGCCGCCCACCGCTCCCGGTGGCCCGGTGACCTTCCCGGCCGGAGCGGGCGGGACCAGGGGCGGTTATTCCGTGGCGTCGACGGAAGAGCCGCGCGGCGGCGAGCCGACGTCGCGCGGGCCCGATGCCGACGGGGCGACCATGGCGGTCTCGGCGGGCGGGCCCGCCCTCCGCGGCGACGAGGGCGCGGAGCCGCGCGGCGACGCCGAGGGCATCGGATACGTGGGGGACGGTCCGCCGACCTACGAGCCCGAGCCCACCGTGCTGCCCGCCGCCGACCCGGACGACCTCGGGGACCTCGTCGCCGACACCGTGCTGGACGGCGCGCGGTACGGGGCGGGCACCCTGCGCGCCGCGTCCGTGCGCGGCGACTCCGCCAGGT
The DNA here is from genome assembly GCF_040609235.1 of Streptomyces sp. NPDC004732. NCBI lineage: Bacteria > Bacillati > Actinomycetota > Actinomycetes > Kitasatosporales > Streptomycetaceae > Streptomyces > Streptomyces sp. NPDC004732. The sequence goes on along the minus strand of NZ_JBEXJR010000001.1, from coordinate 474,853 downwards.
ACCGGGGCGAGCCGCGCCGCGACGCCCTGCTCACCGCCCGCTTCGGCACCGGCGAGGACGCCCTCGTGCTCGTCGCCATGGCCACCGGCGCCCGCGCGACCCCGGGCGCGCACCGCGCCGCCGCCGAGGCCTGCGACTGGATCGGCAGGGCCGTGGGCCGCAGCCACCGGCGGCTCGCCGAGGACATCAGGGCCGCCCGGCGCGGCGACCTGAAGTCGGGCCTGCACCGCCTCACGGACCGCAGCCTCGGCAAGCTCCGCGCGCACGCCGCCGACCTGGGCCTGGAGCCGGACGAGTACACGGCGTCCCTGCGGTGCCTCCTCCTGCCCGCCGACCCCCGATGTCGTACGCGCGTCTTCTTCGGCGTCGGCGCGGGCGGCCTCTTCCGGCTGCGCGACGGCGAGTGGCAGGACATCGAACCGCACGTGGCCGACGCCACCGGCGAGGCCGTGGTCGGCTTCGGCTCGCCGCCCCCACCGCCCCCGGAGAGCGACCGGCTCACCATGGACCTGGGGATCACCACACCCCCGAGCCCCTACGAACCGGCTCCCGAGCCGCCCCGCGACCCCTTCCGGTTCCGCGCCTCGGTCGCCCGCCCGGGTGACACGCTCGTCCTGTGCAGCGGCGGGCTCGCCGAACCGCTGCGCGGCGAGCCCGAGCTCGCCGAACACCTCACCCGCAGATGGGAGAAGGGCGGCCCGCCCGGCCTCGCCGCCTTCCTGGCCGACGTCCAGGTGCGGGTCAAGGGGTACGCCGACGACCGGACGGCCGCCGCGGTCTGGGAGGCATGACCGCCGCACCTGTGAATTCATGGACCAGAGGAACGACCGAGCAGAAGGACGAGTGAAGTCCTGGTCCACGGGTCACCCGGGGTGAACCACGGTTCACCAGCGTCGAGAGGTGCGTACAGCATGGCCAAGCAGAACGTCGCCGAGCAGTTCGTCGACATCCTCGTCCGCGCGGGCGTCAAGCGCCTGTACGGAGTCGTCGGCGACAGCCTCAACCCGGTCGTGGACGCCATCCGCCGCACCAAGGAGATCGACTGGATCCAGGTGCGGCACGAGGAGACCGCCGCCTTCGCGGCCGGTGCCGAGGCCCAGATCACCGGGAACCTCGCCGCCTGCGCGGGCTCCTGCGGCCCCGGCAACCTCCACCTGATCAACGGCCTCTACGACGCGCACCGCTCCATGGCCCCGGTGCTCGCGCTCGCCGCGCAGATCCCGTCGAGCGAGATCGGGCTCGGGTACTTCCAGGAGACCCACCCGGACCAGCTGTTCCGCGAGTGCAGTCACTACAGCGAGATGATCTCGACGCCGAAGCAGATGCCGCGACTGCTGCAGACCGCCATTCAGCACGCCGTCGGCCGGAGCGGCGTCAGCGTCGTGTCGCTGCCCGGCGACGTGGCGGCCGAGCCCGCTCCGGAGAAGGCCGCGGAGACCGCGCTGGTCACCTCCCGCCCCTCCGTGCGCCCCGGCGACGCGGAGCTCGAGCAGCTCGCCGAGATGATCGACGAGGCGGACAGGGTCACCCTGTTCTGCGGCAGCGGCACGGCGGGCGCGCACGCCGAGGTGATGGAGTTCGCCGAGAAGATCAAATCTCCGGTGGGCCACGCCCTGCGCGGCAAGGAGTGGATCCAGTACGACAACCCGTACGACGTGGGCATGAGCGGCCTGCTGGGGTACGGCGCCGCCTACGAGGCCACGCACGAGTGCGACCTGCTGATCCTGCTCGGCACCGACTTCCCGTACAACGCCTTCCTGCCGGACGACGTGAAGATCGCCCAGGTCGACGTCCGCCCGGAGAACCTCGGCCGTCGCTCGAAGCTGGACCTCGCCGTCTGGGGCGATGTGCGCGAGACCCTGCGCTGTCTGACCCCGCGCATCTCGCCGAAGTCGAACCGCAAGTTCCTCGACAAGATGCTCAAGAAGCACGCCGATGCGCTCGAAGGCGTGGTGAAGGCGTACACGCGCAAGGTCGAGAAGCACGTCCCGATCCACCCCGAGTACGTCGCGTCGGTCCTCGACGACCTCGCCGCCGACGACGCGGTGTTCACCGTGGACACCGGGATGTGCAACGTCTGGGCGGCCCGCTACCTCACCCCGAACGGCAAGCGGCGCATCATCGGCTCCTTCAGCCACGGCTCGATGGCGAACGCCCTGCCGCAGGCGATCGGCGCCCAGTTCGTCGACCGGAAGCGGCAGGTCGTCTCGATGTCGGGCGACGGCGGCTTCTCGATGCTGATGGGTGACTTCCTCTCCCTCGTCCAGCATGATCTGCCGGTGAAGGTCGTCCTGTTCAACAACTCCTCGCTGGGCATGGTGGAGCTGGAGATGCTCGTGGCCGGGCTGCCGTCCTACGGCACGGCGAACCACAACCCGGACTTCGCCGCCGTCGCCCGTGCCGCGGGGGCGTACGGCGTGCGGGTGGAGAAGCCCAAGCAGCTCGCGAGCGCCCTCAAGGACGCCTTCGCGCACAAGGGCCCCGCCCTCGTCGACATCGTGACCGACCCGAACGCCCTCTCCATCCCGCCGAAGATCAGCTCGGACATGGTGACCGGCTTCGCCCTCTCCGCCAGCAAGATCGTGCTGGACGGCGGGGTGGGCCGGATGCTGCAGATGGCCCGCTCGAACCTGCGGAACGTGCCGAGGCCGTGAACCCTTTCGGACCCCGGCCCCGGCACGCCGGGCGGTCTCAGAGCCTGTCTTTGAACCCCCGCCTGCGCCCCGACGCCCGGCACGCACGCTCGGCGCACGGCGGCCCAGGACAGGTGGGGGGGGCACCAGTCACGGGCCGCCGCACACCGATCGCACGCACCGACCGCCGCTGCGCCCGCGCTCCGCGCGAACGACGGGGGTTCAAAGACAGGCTCTCAGGCGGGCCGCAGCCGCACCGTGACGATCTGGAACGGCCGCAGCGCGAGGGTCAGTCCTGCCTCGCCCGTCTCCGCCTCGTGCAGCGGACGTTCCAGCAGGTCCGTCACCTCGGCCCGGGCCACGGGGAAGGACGTGCGGAGCGTGGCCGCGGCCCGCCCGCCGCGCGACTCGTAGAGCCGTACGACGACGTCACCGCTGCGGTCGTCGGCGAGCTTCACCGACTCGACGGTGACCGCCGGATGGTCGACGGCCACCAGCGACGGCAGGACGGGGGAGTCCGCCACCCGCAGCGGCAGATTGAGCGCGAGCCCCTCCGCCACCGCGTCGCCGGTGCCCGCGCCGGGCAGCAGCGCGTAGGTGAACCGGTGCGTGCCCTGGTCCGTCTCGGGGTCCGGGCTGTGCGGGGCCCGCAGCAGCGTCAGCCGGACGGTGGTGCCGAGCGCGCCGCCGTGCTCCGCGCGCGTCACGTCGTGGCCGTACGTCGCGTCGTTGAGCAGCGCGACGCCGTACCCCTCCTCGGCCACCCGCAGCCAGCGGTGCGCACAGATCTCATAACGCGCCGCGTCCCAGCCCGTGTTGGCGTGCGTGGGGCGGTGCACATGGCCGAACTGGATCTCGGCCGCGGACCGTTCGGCATGCACGTCCAGGGGGAACGCGGCCTTGAGGACCTTCTCCGACTCCCGCCAGTCGACGTCCGTGACGACGTCCAGACGCCTGCTGCCCGCCGCGAGCCGGATCTCCTGCGTGATCCGCGACTCCCCGAAGCCCCGCACCACCCGCACCGCGACCCGCAGCGGCCCGTCCTCGACGAGCTCGACGGACTCGGCGTCCGTGAGGTCGGTGTGCCTGCGCCGGTAGTGCTTGTCGAGGTCCCAGGCGTCGTAGTGCGTGGGGTGGTCGGGGTGCAGCTGGAGGAGGTTGCCGGGGGCGGCGAGCACCTCGCGGCCCTCGTCCAGGTCCCGCACGGAGGCGAGCAGCCCGGCGGTGTCCACGGTGACGCTCAGGTGCTCGTTGGTGAGGATGATCGTGTCGCCGGTGGTGTGCGCGACCGCACCGGCCCCGGGGTCCCGGGCCGCGTCCAGGCTCTGTGTGCCGAGCGCGGGCACGTCCACGCGCACCAGCGTGCCGTCCCCCGGGTCGACGACCTCGCTGCGGGCGTACGGCGAGGCGTTCAGCGCCGCGGGGCCGCCCGCGCCCAGGGAGCGCACGGCCGACGCCGTGATCTCGTCCAGCTCGGCCAGGACGCGCTCGTAGGTGTCGCGCGCCTCGCGGTGCACCCAGGCGATCGACGAGCCCGGCAGGATGTCGTGGAACTGGTGCAGCAGCACGGTCTTCCACAGCCGGTCGAGCGTGTCGTACGGATAGACGTACGCGGGATCGCGCACCGCGGCGGCCGTGCACCACAACTCGGCCTCGCGCAGCGCGTGTTCACTGCGCCGGTTGCCGCGCTTGGTGGCGGCCTGCGTGGTGTACGTGGCGCGGTGCAGCTCCAGATACAGCTCGCCGGACCAGACGGGGGCCTGCGCGCCGTACTCCTCCTCGGCCGCCGCGAAGAACGCCGAGGGCTTCTCGATCTCGACGCGCGGCGAGCCCTCCAGGGAGCGCAGCCGCCGCGCCCGCTCCATCATCTCGCGGGTGGGCCCGCCCCCGCCGTCGCCCCAGCCGAACGGCACCAGCGAGCGGGATGCGCGCCCCTTGTCGGCGAAGTTCCGCTCGGCATGGGCCAGTTCGGCGCCGTGGAACTGTGAGTTGTAGGTGTCCACGGGCGGGAAGTGGGTGAAGACGCGGGTGCCGTCGATGCCCTCCCACCAGAAGGTGTGGTGCGGCATCTTGTTGGACTGGTTCCAGCTCAGCTTCTGCGTGAGGAACCAGCGGATGCCCGCGAGCTTCGCCAACTGCGGGAACGCGGCGGTGTATCCGAAGGAGTCCGGCAGCCAGATCTCCTCCGTCTCGACGCCGAACTCCTCGCGGAAGAACCGCATGCCGTGCGTGATCTGCCGCGCGAGCGCCTCGCCGCCCGGCATGTTGGCGTCCGACTCGACCCACATCGAGCCGACCGGAGCCCAGTTGCCGTCCGCCACCGCCTTCTTGATGCGCTCCCAGATGTGCGGCTGGTGCTCCTTGACCCAGGCGTACTGCTGGGCCTGCGAACAGGCGAAGACCAGCTCCGGATACTCACCGGCCAGCGCCGTCACATTGGCAAAGGTGCGCGAAGCCTTGCGCACCGTCTCCCGCAGGGGCCACAGCCACGCCGAGTCGATATGCGCGTGCCCGGCTGCCGATACGCGGTGGGCGCTCGCGTGGGCGGGCCTCGCCAGCACGTCGGCGAGTTCCGCGCGGGCCGCGGCGGCCGTGCCCGGCACATCGTGCAGATCGAGGGCGTCGAGCATGTCCTCCAGGGCGCGCAGAATCTCGTGCCGACGCGGACGGTCGGCGTCCAGTTCCTGCATCAGCTCGGAGAGGACCTCGATATCGATGATCAACTGCCATACGTCCTCGTCCAGTACGGCGAGGTCGGCAGACGCGAATGGGTAGATCGGGGTATTGCCTGCGGTCAGTATGTCGCCGAGGGGGGTCGGCACGAAGTCGTGCAGAACGGCGGGATTGGCCGCCGCCTCCAGAAGTAGGTGCACCGTTTCGCCGCCCTGGGCAGGGGAGGCCACGGGAATATGCCGATTGCGCGGGTGAATGCCCTTGAGCGGGACGCCCGCCGCGTCATGGACGAGCCCCTCCGCCTGGAAGCCGGGTCCGTCCCCGGTGAACCCGGGATCGATCACGACCTCGACCCGGCGCCCCCGCCATGCGTCGGGCACCTGCCCTTGAATCCGGAACCAACTGGTCGACCAGGGACTTCCCCACTCCGTGCCGGTCTCGAAGGGCTCGTACTCCGCTTCGAGCGCGGCCTCGACGGGCACCGGCTCGCCCGGCGCATGCCAGACGGAGAGGGTCAGCGGCGTGCGCCGCGCGTACTGGGCGGGACGGATGAACTGGCGCAGGGCGCGCTCCAGGCGGCCCTCCACCAGCAGTCTGTCGTCGTGCACTCGTGCTCCTCGGGACGCTCGACGGTGGGGTCCTCCGCTTCACTTCCCCCCAACTCCCGGATGCACCCTCCACCAGTGGTTGATGATTCGACAAGCGTGCCTCGACCGGCCCGGGGCATGCATCCCGAGAAGCTGTTCGAGCAGGGGGGCAGAGACATCGCTTTGTGGGCGGGGGTCATGACGAGGCAGTCACAAGGGGGCGGTCCCGGTAGCGTCGGGGCCTCTTCGCCGAAGGTACGGAATGAGAGAACCGGTGAAGCGCGGGGCGAGCCCGACCGGGGTCAGCTCACGCGGCGGCTGGGGAGATCGGATCTGCGTGCGGTGTCCGAGGTCAGGAAGGCTCTGAGGGAGCTTCTGAGGCACTGGGGCAAACCGGGAAGATCCGACGTGGCCGAACTCCTCACCAGCGAGCTGGTCACGAACGCACTGGTGCACACCGATCACGACGCGGTCGTCACGGCGACCGTGGGCCCGCGCGGTCTGCGTGTAGAGGTGCGCGACTTCGTGGGGCGCCGCCCCGAGCCGCGGGTACCGAACGCCGACGACGGTACGAGCGGCAGGGGCCTGATCCTGGTGCAGTCCCTCGCCGACTCGTGGGGCGTGCGGGCGCACGGAGTGGGGAAGGCGGTGTGGTTCGAACTGGACGACGGCGGCGCGGCCTGAGCCTGCCGCCGCCGCCCGGTCCTGGCGCGATCAGCCGAACTGCTGCTCCAGGTCCTTCAGTTTCTGCTCCAGCGAGTCGAGCCGGGGCAGGGCCTGCGTGTCGTCCTCGGCCGTCAGGTCGACGGTGACGGGGGTGGCGGGCGTCGTGCCGTCAGGGCCGTTCTTGACGGCCTGGAGGGAGGGACGGGAGCGTACCGGCAGCTCTTCCTGCGTCGCTATTGCAGGGTCCGCGCCGACCTGCGCGGACCCGGCGGCCGGTGCGACGGCCTGCATCTCCACCTGACGGCCGCCGCCGCGGCCCTGCCAGTTCCGGTGGCCCCTGCTGAGGGCCTTGAGCCGCGCGCGATCCAGCTTCTCCTGGTCGCGCCTGCGCAGCCGGGTCTGCTCCTTCTCACGGCGGTCCTCCCGGACCTCCTCGACGGCCTCGTCCAGGGTGCGTACGCCTTCGAGGAGCATCAGCGACCAGGCGCCGAAGGTCTCACGGGGCGCGCGCAGCCACCGCACGATGCGGATCTGCGGCAGCGGTCGCGGCACCAGGCCCTGCTCGCGCAGTGCGGCCCGGCGGGTCTGCTTCAGCGCGCGGTCGAAGAGGACCGCCGCCGAGAGCGACATTCCCGAGAAGAACTGCGGAGCGCCCGCGTGGCCCATTCCCCGTGGCGCGTGGACCCAGTTGAACCAGGCGGCCGCGCCCGCGAACGTCCACACGAGGAGGCGCGAGCCGAGCGCCGCGTCACCGTGGCTGGCTTCCCGCACGGCGAGGACGGAACAGAACATCGCCGCGCCGTCGAGGCCGAACGGGACCAGATACTCCCAGCCGCCGGTGAGGCTGAGGTTCTGTCGGCCGAAGCCGACCAGGCCGTGGAAGGAGAGCGCCGCGGCGACGGCCGCGCAGCAGAACAGCAGCACGTAGGAGGCGGTTCCGTAGATGGCTTCCTTGCGTCTGCGGCGTTCCTCGCTGCGCTCCCACGAGTCGTCGCTCTCGCTTCCCTTGGCTGCTTTCGCGTGGCCTCGCTTGCCGCGTGTGACCACCGCAACCGCCACCAGCAGGCCCAGGAGCAGGACACCACCCGGAAGCAGCCAGTCCAGCGATATGTCGGTCAGTCTCATCTGGGGGTCCCTTGCATCGCGGTAGGGCGTATCGGGCGCCATATTGACTCAACCCCGATGGCCCTCAAGGGGTTTCGGGGCAAGAGGCCGCCAAGGGAGTGCAAGGGAGCACGCACGGCGTACTTTTGCTCGAACTCGCGGAGCAGCGCCGGGTGTTGAGTTCGATTAAACGTGCGCGAAAGGGTGGTTCGGACGAATGGGGGGTCCGGACGGCAGGGTGAATCAGGCGGAAGCGGTGGCCGCGGCGTCGGCGCTGTCGGCGCTCAGTCGCGCGATGCGCTCCGCGTCGCAGGTGCGCGGGCAGGTGACGCAGGTGTCGTCGGGGCGCAGCGTGTAGAACATGCAGCAGCTCGCCCGGTCGCGGGTCGGCAGCGTCTCGCCGTTCGGACCCGTCAGCTCCCGGAAGCCCGCCGTGCCGACGTACGGCTTGGTGGCGCCGGGCAGCAGCCGCTCCAGCTCCGTCATCGCCCGCTGTTCCTCGCCGAGGAGGTGCGCGACGTACCAGAGGCCCTCGACGATCTCGTCGGTGGCGACGCTCCACAGGGCGCGCGAGCGGCGCCGCATCCGCGGGCCGAAGCCGTCCAGGAGCGGGCCGAGGTGTTCGGCGACCGCGGCCCGCACCTCCGCGCGCAGCGCCTCCTCGTCCGGCACGACGTGCGCGCCGGGCAGGGCCGCGGCCGGGTCGTCCGGCAGACAGGAGAAACCGGCGGTGCGTACGGCCATCCGGCCGAGCGTGCGCTGGAAGGAGACGTTGGCGACCGGGAAGCGGGGGACGCGGCGGTGCAGGAACCAGGGGACCGTGATGAGCAGGGTGGCGGGCCAGGCATAGCGGTGCAGACCGAAGCTCGCCACCACGTCCGGGCGGGGCCGGACGTCGTAGTCCTTGAGGACCTGTGCGTTGTCCCAGGCCAGGAATGCGTCGAGGTCGGCCCCGCCCTCCGCGAGCCGGGCGGCGGTGACCCAGCCGCCGCCCTGTGGGGCCTGTTCCTCGTGACCGAGTTCGGCGATGCGCAGTCCGGAGTACACCTCGCCCAGGCGGGCGTAGGAGTCCGCTACGGCACTGGGGGCGCCCTGGGCGGGTGCGGCCAAGGTGGGGACGGACATGCGGGGGACCACCGAATCGCGATCGATAGCAGGTTAGCCTTACCTTACCCGACGTGATCGAGGTTTCAACTCCGGTCGTGTCCGCCTATGGTGCCTCTCGTACCTTTCACAGCAATCAATAGCGATCAACAGTGATCAGGAGCGGGGCGGGCGCACGTCGTGGAGCAGACCGGAGCACGCGAGGGGGCTGCCCCCGCAGGGACGCCGCGCGTCCGGGTGCCCGCGCAGGCGGGGACGCGGCAGGCGGTCCGGCGCAGCTCCGTGCGCGGCCAGATACTGGCCGCGCTGCGGGCCGCCCTCGTCGGCGGCGAGCTCGCGCCCGGCGAGGTGTATTCGGCGCCCGCCCTCGGCGAGCGCTTCGGCGTCTCCGCGACGCCCGTCCGTGAGGCGATGCAGCAGCTGGCCACCGAGGGCGCCGTAGAGGTCGTCCCCAACCGCGGCTTCCGGGTCGTGGAGCGCGGCACGCGGGAGCTGGCCGAGCTGGCCGAGGTGCGGGCGCTGATAGAGGTGCCGGTGATGCTGCGGCTCGCCCGCACGGTGCCCGCGGCCCGCTGGGCCGAGCTGCGGCCGCTGGCCGAGGCGAGCGCGACGGCGGCGGCGGGCGGCGACCTCGCGCGCTACGCCGAGTCGGACCGCGCCTTCCACGGCGCCGTGCTCGCCCTCTCCGGCAACCAGCAGCTGGTGCAGGTCGCGGACGACCTGCACCGCCGGTCGCAGTGGCCCCTGGCGAGCGGCCCCGTCGCGGGACGCCGGGCCGACCTGGTGGCGGACGCGGCCGAGCACATGGCCCTCCTGGACGCCCTGGCCGCTCAGGACCTGCCCGTGGTGGCCTCGCTGGTCCAGGAACACTTCACGGGCGCCTCGGGCTGAGAGCCTGCCTGGGCGCCCGTGCGGTGCTGCGGGCGGCGTCAGACCGCGGGGGCCGGTGGCTGCAGGTGCTGGGCCAGCCAGGACGGTACGCCGCCCAGGAGGCGGAAGAGGCGGGTGGCCTCGGCGCGCAGGCGGGTGGCCTCCGGTTCCGGCTCCGCATCCGCAAGGGCGGCCAGCGCGGGAGCCGTGCCGACCAGATAGCCGAGCTCCTCTCGGATGCGCAGGGACTCCGTGAAACCGTGCCGCGCCTCCGCCAACTCCCCGTCGCGCAGGGCGAGTCCGGCGAGATGGCGCCAGGTGAAGGAGAGCAGCAGCGGGTCGGAGTGCGCGGTGGCGCCCGCGTGCGCCCTGCGGTACGCCGCCTTCGCGGACTGCGGCGAGTCCGCGATGTGCTCCGCGATCAGCCCGCGGCGGAAGTCGAGCAGGGGCCGCCCCGGGGCGTTCGGGGCGAGCAGCGCGGCCGCCCTGCCGAGCGCCGTACGCGCTTCGTCGGCCCGGTCGCGTACGTTCAAGACGGTGGAGGCGTACGCCAGTTGACCCCGCTCGCAGGCCGCGGCGCCCCGGTCGTCGTCGTCCTCGGCGAGCGCCTCCGCGGTCCGCAGGCCGTCCTCCGCCTCGCCCCAGCCGTCACCGGTGAACAGGCACCGCTCGACGAGGAGCGCCGTCCTCTGGAGTGCTGCCGCGGCCCCGGCACGCGAGGCCAGCAGCGCCGCAGCGTCGGTCCAGCAGCCGCGCGAGCGCAGCCGCCATACCGCGGTCTGGAGTGGATCGTGCTCTGCAGTCGTTCCGGTACCAGACATGGCGGTATGCGCCACGTTGCCCTCCCCGAGCACACCATTGAGCTGTTGAGTCGTGGGCGAATCTCAGCATGGATCGCGGCACCGGGCCAAGAGGCTGGGTGAAAGATTTCACAAAGGGTGGGCCGGGAAACGGGTCGGGCCCGGCCGGCGGTTCGTCGCCGCAGACCGGGCCCGTACCGGATGACCTCAGCTCATGCGCAGCGCGAGGAAGAAATCGAGCTTGTCCTCGAGGCGCGAGAGATCACGACCCGTCAACTGCTCGATACGGCCCACCCGGTAGCGCAGCGTGTTGACGTGGAGGTGCAGCCGCGCCGCACAGCGCGTCCACGAGCCGTCGCAGTCGAGGAACGCCTCCAGGGTCGTGATGAGCTCCGCGCGGTGGCGCTGGTCGTACTCGCGCAGCGGGTCCAGGAGCCGCGCCGTGAACGCCCGGCGCACATCGTCCGGCACGAAGGGCAGCAGCAGGACGTGCGAGGCCAGCTCCTGGTGCCCGGCCGCGCAGACCCGGCCGGGGCGCGCCGCGGCGACCCGGCGGGCGTGCCGTGCCTCCTCCAGGGCGCCGCGCAGCCCCTCCGCCGAGTGCACGGACGCGCTGACGCCCAGCGTGAGGCGGCCGTCGCCGTCCAGGCCCGCCGCCAGCGGGTCGCGGACGGACGCGAGGAGCGAGTCCGCGAGCAGGCCCGTCTCGGGACCCTCGTGCTCGCCGGGGACCGCGGGCAGCGGCACCAGGGCGATCGCCTCGTCGCCGGTGTGTGCGACCGCGATCCGGTCGGACGGCTCGGGGCCCGACGCCGTCGGGTCGACGAGGATCTCCTCCAGGAGCGACTGGGCGACGGGACCGCCGTCGATCTCCCCGCCCTCCCACTCCACGCGGGCCACCACGACCTGCCAGTGCGGAGCCGTGCCGAGGCCGGGCAGCAGCACCGGGGCGGCGACGCGCAGCCTGGCCGCGATCTCCGCGGGGGCCGCGCCCGTCTGGACCAGTTCGAGGACCTCCTGGGCCAGCCTGCGGCGCACCGTGCGGGCCGCGTCGCGCCGGTCGCGCTCCACCGCGATCAGCTGGGTGACGCCCTGGAGCAGGTCGAGCCGCTCCTCGGGCCAGTCGCCCGCGTCGGCCTCCACCGCGAGCACCCAGTCGGAGAGCACCGACTCGCGCACGTCGCGCGAGGCGCCGGCCGCTCCCCGCCCACTGGTCCGAATGGGGAACAGCGAGTACGTGACCGAGTCCACCGTCACCCGGTGCGGGCCGCGCCGCCCCGTCCTGACGGCCGCCAGATGCTCCCCGGCGAGCCGCGCGCACAGCGGCGCGGGCAGGGCGATGCCGGCCGCGCTCGACCCGGCGATCACGCGCCCCGCGGGCGAGAGCACCCAGGCCCGCAGGTCCAGGTCGGTGCCGAGCAGGTCGAGGACGACGTCGGGGCCGCCGCCCGCGGGGCCCGAGGTCATCAGGCGGCGGTGCCGGTCGACGACGGCCGCCAGGTCCCCGGCGCGCTCGCCGGACACCTGGCGCACGACGTGCTCGGTGATCGTCGCGAAGGCCACGGACTCGTTGACCGCGAAGAGCGGCAGGCGGTGCCGGGCGCAGGCAGCCACGATGTCGTCGGGAATGGCGCCCAGCTCGGCCTCGCCCGCGGCCAGGGCGGCGACGCCCGCGCTCGCGAGGATCCGCACGAAGGGCTCCGTGTCCGAGGCGTCGCGGCGCCAGGCGAGGCCGGTGAGGACCAGCTCGCCGCCCGCCAGGTACCTGCTGGGGTCCCGCAGGTCCGTGGTCATCACACCGCGCACGGTGCGGTCCAGCTCGTCCTCGCCGCCGAGCAGCCGCAGGCCCAGCGCGTCGGTTTCCAGGAGTGCGCGCAGCCGCATGGTGTCGTCGCCGCCGATCTGTCTCGAATGGTGTGTACAAACATGTGCGCTCTGTAGCGCCGGGGCCCTGTGCCGCCGTGGGTTCGGGGTTTCCGGGGGGAACCCGCGAGGTTACTGGGGCCCGTTCTTCATACGAATCTACAAGACGCGCGCCTTGGCCAGCCAACTCCTTCATGGTTTCGGTGACTGACCCCATCGGACGAGCGAGCGGTGTACTTGGCCCACTCCGCGTTAACAGCACATGAACGAGCAGTCGAGGGACCAACGGCCCGAGTGGCCGGAACGGAATGCTCCCGTCCCTCGAAGCGAACGACCCTCGATACGAAGAAGAGAGCCTCATGGACTTCCTTCGCCCCGCCAGCTGGGAGGAGGCGCTCGCCGCCAAGGCCGAGCACCCCACGGCTGTGCCGATTGCGGGTGGCACCGACGTGATGGTCGAGATCAACTTCGACCACCGTCGTCCCGAGTACCTGCTTGACCTCAACCGCATCAGTGAGCTGAGCGAGTGGGAGGTGGGCGAGGAGACCGTCCGGCTCGGTGCCTCCGTCCCGTACACCAAGATCATGGAGGAGCTCCGCACGGAGCTGCCCGGTCTGGCGCTCGCCTCGCACACGGTCGCCTCCCCGCAGATCCGCAACCGCGGCGGCGTCGGCGGCAATCTGGGCACGGCATCTCCGGCGGGCGACGCCCACCCGGCGCTGCTCGCCGCCGACTGCGAGGTCGAGGTGGAGTCCGTGCGGGGCTCGCGCCTGATCCCGATCGACGAGTTCTACACCGGCGTGAAGCGCAACGCCCTCGCCGCGGACGAGCTGATCAAGTCCGTCCACATCAAGAAGGCGGACGGACCGCAGCAGTACTCGAAGGTCGGCACCCGCAACGCGATGGTCATCGCCGTGTGCGCCTTCGGCATCGCGCTGCACCCCGAGACCCGGACCGTGCGGACCGGCATCGGATCCGCGGCGCCCACCCCCATTCGGGCGAAGGCGGCCGAGGAGTTCCTGAACGCGGCGCTCGAAGAGGGCGGCTTCTGGGACAGCAGGAAGATCATCACCCCCTCGATCGCCAAGCAGTTCGCGGAGCTCGCCTCCGGAGCGGCCAACCCGATCGACGACGTACGCGGCACGGCGAACTACCGCCGCCACGCCGTCGGCATCATGGCCCGCCGCACGCTCGGCTGGACCTGGGAGTCGTACCGCGGCGAGGGCCGCAGCACTGAGGGAGTCGCATAATGCGCGTGAACTTCACGGTCAACGGCCGTCAGCAGGAAGCGGACGACGTCTGGGAGGGCGAGTCCCTCCTCTACGTCCTGCGTGAGCGCATGGGGCTTCCCGGTTCCAAGAACGCCTGTGAGCAGGGCGAGTGCGGTTCCTGCACCGTCCGGCTCGACGGCGTACCGGTGTGTTCGTGTCTGGTCGCCGCCGGTCAGGTCCAGGACCGGGAGGTCGTCACCGTCGAGGGCCTGGCGGACTACGCCAAGCACCGCGACGAGGCCCACCCGGGCGGCGCCTGCGGCTCCGTCTGCGGCGGCACCACCCTCCAGGAAGCCCGCCAGTGGCAGGCGAAGGGGACGGACAGCCAGACCGGCGAGGGCGGCGAACTCTCCTCGATCCAGCAGGCGTTCATCGACGCCGGTGCCGTCCAGTGCGGCTTCTGCACCCCGGGTCTGCTCGTCGCGGCCGACGAGCTCCTGGAGCGCAACGCGTCCCCGTCGGACGCCGACATCCGCGAGGCGCTCTCCGGCAACCTCTGCCGCTGCACGGGTTACGAGAAGATCCTCGACGCGGTACGCCTGGCGGCCGCCCGTCAGGAAGAGACGGTCTGATCATGGCTGGAACCAAGACCACCACGGGCGCGCCCACCGACGTCACCCAGAAGCACAACAAGGGCGGCATCGGCGAGTCCACGCTCCGCCCGGACGGCACCCTCAAGGTCACCGGCGAGTTCGCCTACTCCTCGGACATGTGGCACGAGGACATGCTCTGGGGCCAGACGCTCCGCAGCACCGTGGCGCACGCCGAGATCGTGTCGATCGACACCGTCGAGGCCCTGAAGACGCCCGGCGTCTACGCCGTCCTGACGTACGACGACCTGCCGGCCGGGATGAAGAACTACGGCCTGGAGATCCAGGACACCCCGGTCCTGGCCCACGGCAAGGTCCGCCACCACGGTGAGCCGGTCGCCCTCGTGGCCGCCGACCACCCGGAGACCGCCCGCCGTGCCGCCGCGAAGATCGTGGTCGAGTACAAGGAACTGCCCGTCATCACCGACGAGGCATCGGCGACCGCTCCCGACGCCGTCCTCGTGCACGAGGGCCGCACCGACGAGTACATCGAGCACGTCCCGCACCCGAACATCGTGCACAATCAGCCGATCATCCGGGGCAACGCCGAAGAGGCCGCCAAGAAGGCCGACTTCATCGTCAAGGGCGAGTACACCTTCGGCATGCAGGACCAGGCCTTCCTCGGCCCCGAGTCCGGCCTCGCCGTACCGGCGGAGGACGGCGGCGTCGACCTGTACGTCGCCACCCAGTGGCTGCACTCGGACCTCGAACAGATCGCCCCGGTCCTCGGCCTGCCCGAGGACAAGGTGCGCATGACGCTCTCCGGCGTCGGCGGCGCGTTCGGCGGCCGCGAAGACATCTCGATGCAGATCCACGCCTGCCTCCTCGCGCTGCGCACCGGCAAGCCGGTCAAGATCGTCTACAACCGCTTCGAGTCCTTCTTCGGCCATGTGCACCGCCACCCGGCGAAGCTCTACTACGAGCACGGCGCCACCAAGGACGGCAAGCTCACGCACATGAAGTGCAAGATCGTCCTGGACGGTGGCGCCTACGCGTCGGCCTCCCCGGCGGTCGTGGGCAACGCCTCGTCCCTCTCGGTCGGTCCGTATGTGATCGAGGACGTCGACATCGAGGCGATCGCCCTCTACTCGAACAACCCCCCGTGCGGCGCGATGCGCGGCTTCGGCGCCGTCCAGGCCTGCTTCGCCTACGAGGCCCAGATGGACAAGCTCGCCGACAAGGTGGGCATGGACCGGGTCGAGTTCCGCCAGCTCAACGCCATGTCGCAGGGCACGCTCCTGCCGACCGGGCAGCCGGTCGACTCGCCCGCCCCGGTCGCCGAGATCCTGCGCCGCGTCAAGGCCCGCCCGCTGCCGCCCGAGCGCCAGTGGGAGTCCAGCGAGGGCGCGGACGTCCGCGCCCTGCCCGGCGGACTCTCCAACACCACGCACGGCGAAGGCGTCGTCCGCGGCGTCGGCTACGCGGTCGGCATCAAGAACGTCGGCTTCTCCGAGGGCTTCGACGACTACTCCACCGCCAAGGTGCGCATGGAGGTCATCAACGGCGAGCCGGTCGCGACCGTGCACACCGCGATGGCGGAGGTCGGCCAGGGCGGCATCACCGTCCACGCGCAGATCGCCCGCACCGAGCTCGGCGTCCAGCAGGTCACCATCCACCCCGCCGACACCCAGGTGGGCAGCGCCGGTTCGACGTCCGCGTCCCGTCAGACGTACGTCACCGGTGGCGCGGTCAAGAACTCCTGCGAGCTCGTCCGCGAGAAGGTCCTGGAGATCGGCCGCCGCAAGTTCGGCTCGTACCACCCCGCGTGGGCCACCGCCGAACTCCTCCTGGAGGGCGGCAAGGTCGTCACCGACGGTGGCGAGGCCCTCGCGGACCTGGCCGAGCTGCTCGAGGGCGAGACCGTCGAGATCGAGGCCGAGTGGCGCCACCGCCCGACCGTGGCCTTCGACAAGAAGACCGGTCAGGGCAACGGCCACGTCCAGTACTCGTTCGCCGCGCACCGCGCGGTCGTCGAGGTGGACACCGAGCTCGGCCTGGTCAAGGTCATCGAGCTGGCCACCGCCCAGGACGTCGGCAAGGCGCTCAACCCGCTCTCCGTGGTCGGCCAGATCCAGGGTGGTACCACCCAGGGCCTGGGCGTCGCGGTGATGGAGGAGATCATCGTCGACCCGAAGACCGCGAAGGTGCGCAACCCCTCCTTCACGGACTACCTCATCCCGACCATCCTCGACACGCCGACCATCCCGGTCGACGTGCTCGAACTGGCCGACCCCAACGCGCCCTACGGCCTTCGCGGCATGGGCGAGGCTCCGACCCTGTCGTCCACCCCTGCCGTCCTCGCGGCGATCAGGAACGCGACGGGCCTCGAGCTCAACAAGACGCCGGTGCGTCCCGAACACCTCACCGGTACGTGATCCCTCACTGAGGGACCGATCCCCCCGCTCGGGGATCCGCAAGGTTCTCCGAGCGGTGTGTGCCTGCCAGGAACGTCACACTTCCGCCGACCACACCGCTCGGAGCTCAACTCCCGTCTCCTTCGAGGGAGATGTCGTTCGTCTCGGGCCGTCCCCCGGGTCGTGCAGCCAATGCACCATCCCAAATCCCGCGACTCCGCGGGTGCCCCTGTGAACCTTGGGAGTAGGCACCATGACCCAGTCATCAGTGGAGCCCAAGACCACCGCGGAGGACGCGGGCCCCGGCTCGCGCGTCCCGGCCGGCAGGTCTTGGCTCGATCGGTACTTCCACATATCCCGGCGGGGATCGACGGTCGCGCGTGAGGTGCGCGGCGGCATCACCACCTTCATGGCGATGGCGTACATCGTCCTGCTCAACCCCCTGATCCTGTCCGGCAAGGACGCGGCGGGGGACACCATGGGCCAGAAGGCCCTGATCACCGCGACGGCACTCGCCGCGGCGGTCACCACGCTCCTGATGGGCTTCGTCGGCAAGGTGCCGCTAGCCCTGGCCGCCGGACTCTCCGTGTCCGGTGTGATCTCCTCGCAGGTCGCGCCCGAGATGACCTGGCCGCAGGCCATGGGCATGTGCGTGATGTACGGCGTGGTGATCATGCTCCTGGTGGTCACCGGGCTGCGTGAGATGATCATGAATGCGATCCCGCTCGCCCTCAAGCACGGCATCACCATGGGCATCGGTCTCTTCATCGCGATCATCGGCCTGGTCAAGGGCGGCTTCGTGCACCCCGGCAAGGCCACCGTGCTCAGTCTCGGCCCCACCGGCGAACTCCAGGGCTGGCCCGTCCTGATCTTCGCCTGCACCCTGCTCCTGATCTTCATGCTGCAGGCGCGCAACACCCCCGGCGCGATCCTGATCGGCATCATCACGGGCACCGTCGTGGCCGTTGTCCTCAACGCCCTCGACGTGATCGACCCCAAGCAGTGGGCGAACGGCGCCCCCGAACTGCACGGCAGCGCGGTCTCGTCACCCGACTTCTCGCTCATCGGCGACGTCGAGTTCGGCGGCTGGGGCGAGGTCGGCGCGATGACGGTCGGCATGATCGTCTTCACGCTGGTGCTCGCCGGGTTCTTCGACGCGATGGCCACCATCATCGGCGTCGGCACCGAGGCCAACCTCGCCGACGAGAAGGGCCGCATGCCGGGCCTGTCCAAGGCGCTGTTCATCGACGGCGCGGGCGGCGCCATCGGCGGCGTGGCGGGCGGCTCCGGCCAGACCGTCTTCGTCGAGTCCGCCACCGGAGTCGGCGAGGGTGCCCGCACGGGTCTCGCCTCCGTCGTCACCGGCCTGTTCTTCGCGGGCTGCCTCTTCTTCACGCCGCTCACCGCGATCGTGCCGCAGGAGGTCGCATCGGCCGCGCTCGTCGTCATCGGAGCGATGATGATGATGAACGCCCGGCACGTCGACTGGGCCGACCGCGCCACCGCCATCCCGGTCTTCCTGACCGTGGTGCTCATGCCCTTCACGTACACCATCACCACCGGTGTCGCGGCGGGCGTCATCTCCTGGGTCGCCATCAAGATCGCCCAGGGCAAGGCGCGCGAGATCGGCGCCTTCATGTGGGGCCTGACGGTGATCTTCATCGTCTACTTCGCCCTCAACCCCATCGAAGGATGGCTGGGCGTCCACTGAGGCGCTGAGCCCTCCGCACACCCGTAGAGCCTGAGGAGGCCGAGATGCTGGACATCGCCGACGAGCTGAACCGGTGGGTCGAGCAGGGACGTGACTTCGCCGTCGCCACCGTGGTGGCGGTCGGCGGGAGCGCGCCCCGGCAACCCGGCGCCGCGCTCGCCGTCGACAGCGAGGGCACGGCGATCGGCTCGGTCTCCGGCGGATGTGTGGAGGGCGCTGTCTACGAACTGTGCCTGCAGTCCCTGGAGGACGGCGAGACCGTCCTCGAACGCTTCGGATACAGCGACGACGACGCCTTCGCCGTGGGCCTGACCTGCGGCGGCATCATCGACATCCTCGTGACCCCGGTCCGCGCGGACTCCGCGGCCAGGCCGGTGCTCGCCGCCGCCCTGGCCGCCGCATCCGCGGGGGACGCGGCAGCCGTCGCCCGGGTCACGTCCGGGCCCGCCGAACTCCTCGGCCGTGCCCTCCTCGTCCGTACGACAGACACGACAGACACGACAGACACGACAGACGCGGCAGGCGCGTACGAGGGCGGCCTCGGCGGACACCCCGAGCTGGACCGCACGGTGGCGGGGGAGGCCCGCGCCCTGCTCGACGCGGGGCGCACCGCGACGGTGGAGATCGGCGCGGACGGCTCGCGGTGCGGTCAGCCGCTCGTGGTCCTCGTCGAGTCCAGCGTCCCGCCGCCCCGCATGATCGTGTTCGGCGCGATCGACTTCGCTTCGGCGCTGGTCCGCATGGGCAAGTTCCTCGGCTACCACGTGACCGTGTGCGACGCCCGGCCCGTCTTCGCGACGCCCACCCGCTTCCCCGACGCCGACGAGATCGTCGTCGACTGGCCGCACCGCTACCTGGAGCGCACGGAGGTCGACGGCCGCACCGTGCTCTGCGTCCTCACCCACGACGCCAAGTTCGACGTGCCGCTGCTGCAGCTGGCACTGCGGCTGCCCGTCGCCTACGTCGGAGCGATGGGATCGCGCCGCACCCACGAGGACCGCAACGTACGCCTGCGCGACGTCGGCGTCACCGAGATCGAGCTGGCGCGCCTGCGCTCACCCATCGGCCTCGACCTCGGGGCCCGTACGCCCGAGGAGACCGCCCTGTCGATCGCCGCGGAGATCGTCGCCAACCGCCGCGGCGGCACCGGGATCTCCCTCACCGGCGCGCACACCCCCATCCACCACGACGGATCGCGCGAGCTCTCCGGGCGGATCGGTTCGGTCGCCTGAGAGCACGGCCGCCCGAGAGCTCCCCGACGGCTTCAGCGCGGTGCCGGTCCTGCCGCGATGAGCCGGTCCGCGGCCCGGCCGAACATCCGCCGGGCCACGGACGACAGCACCCCGTCGCACACCGCGGGCAGCCACCGCACGCGGAGGTCCTCACGCCACACCACCGCGGAGCCCCGGCCCGCGGTGGGATACACCTCGATCTCCGCCCAGCCCGTCACGAACGTCCCGCGCTTCTCAAGACGGAGCCGCCCCGGCGCGGTGCCGTCCGGCGGAGACCACTCGACGACCTCCATCACGTCGTCGAAGCCGACGGGCCCCAGCGCGCTGCGCGCGACGAAGACCGTGCCCACGTGGGTGGGCGGGGGAGTGCGGACGGTGATGCGGGTGAGCGGGGCGACGTCGCCGTGCCGCTCCCAGGTGGTCAGCCGGCGCCACGCCTCGTCGGCGGGCAGGGGGGTGTCTCGGGTGATCTGGAAGATGGCCACGCCTCTGAGCGTGCCAGACGCCGTTCCTTCTCCCGCGCAGATTCCCCGAGAGGTCCTAGCGGTAGACCTTGCCCGGCTCGGCCTTGCCCGGCGCGAGGAGCTGGGGAACCGTCACGAACACGTAGCCGCGCTTCTTCAGGCCGTCTATGACGCCGGGGACCGCGGGGACGGTGCCCTTGTAGATGTCGTGCAGCAGGATGATGCCGTCCCGCTCGGTCTGGTCGAGGACCCGCTTCGTTATCAGCTTGGAGTCATTGGTCGTGTAGTCCTTCGCGGTGACGGACCACAGGATCTCCGAGAGGCCGAGCTCCTTGGAGAGCTTGTTGATGTCGTCGTTGGTGCGGCCCTGCGGCGGGCGCATCAGCGTCGGCTTCTTGCCTATGAGCTTCTCTATCGCGTCGTTGGGGCGCTCCAGCTCGCTGCGCGCCTCCTTCGCGTCGATCTTCGTGAGGATCTTGTGCGACCAGGTGTGGCTGGCGACCTCGTGCCCCTCGGCGTCCATCTGCTTCACGAGCTCGGGGTACTTCTCTATGTGGTTCTTGCCGAGCGTGAAGAAGGTGGCGTGGACCTGCTTCTCCTTGAGGATCTTCAGCAGCCTGGGCGTGTTCTCGCTGGGGCCCGCGTCGAAGGTCAGCGCCACGCACTTGGCCTTGCGGCAGTCGACGGTGCCGAACTTCCCCTGGTCCGCGGCCTTCGCCGCCGCGCCGTCCTTGCGCACGGTGCTCGGCGAGGTGGTGTCGAGCTTGGTGCACCCGGTCAGCGCGAGGGCGAGAGCCGCCCCCGCCGCGAGGACGGGGGCGGTGCGACGGAACCTCTTGGCCGAGGACGTCGTCTTGGAGAAAGATGGCGTGTTCATGGGGGGCATGCGCCCACTATACACAGGGCGTATACACCTGATTCATACCGCCATCCGCTACCGGAAAGCCCAGGTCAGGACCGGTTCAGACCGGAATCACCCGGATCGAGGGGTGGATGCCCGTGTTCAGGTACAGCCGCTCCTTCTTGCCCTCCTGCTCCAGCTCCATCACGAGCCGGTACCGGTACAGACCGGGCTTGGCGGTGCTCATCACCGTGCCCGCCCAGTAGTAGTAGACGGGGGTGTACTTGTCCCGCATGCGGTCGGGCATCCCGTAGATCTTCAGCTCGTTGAAGATCCGCCGCTCCGCCACGTCCTCCTCGTCACCCAGCTCGGTGTCGAGGAAGACGACGTTGTTGATCTTCGGCATGGGCGGCCAGGTGCCGTCGAGGCGCTTCTCCATGTCGATCGGGCGCACGATCCAGTTGATGACCTGGCCCTGCTTGCACACCGTCTCCAGGGACGACGTGCCCTGCCCCTTGCCGCCGATGCTGTTGTCCATCATGTACATCGAGTCGCTCAGCGAACCCGTCGACGTCGCCCGCTCCATGTTGATGAGCGTCACGATGTTGAGCTGGACCGAGTTCAGCTGACCGGGGTTCTGCTTCTCCACGCCGCTGCGCGCAGTAGTGCTCACCGTGCCTCCTTCGCGTACACCGTCATGACTGCCCGGTCCCTAGCCGACGAGGGACGACGACAGGGTGGTGGTGATCGGTTCGTCCCTCGTGCCGAGCTTGAACTTGATCTGGTACGTGATCGGACCGGCGTCCTTCTTCACCGTCCCGGTCCAGTACGCGACGTCGGTGCCGGGGTACACCTTCCGCTCCGGCTCGCAGATCTCGCTGTCGATGATGATGTCGTCGATCGCGACGAACGCCTCGCACTCCAGCGCGAGACAGTTCCACAGGATCTGGTCCCCGCGCCGGGCCTTCGTCTGCAGCTCCTCGGTGCCGAACCCCGTGGACCCGCCGGACTTGTTCGTGTCGTACATGTACAGGTGGCCGTTGAGGTTGCCGGCCGCGAGCGCGCCGACGGCGTCGACGACGGCGGTGATGGAGATCGGCCGCTTCACGGCGGCTTCCCGCCTCGGTTTGGTGGTCATGCGGTCCTCCTCTTCCGGTGGTGGCTCAGGCGTCGCGGCCGGGGCGCGGGCCAGGGGGGATGGGCAGCGGGCCGATGCCCGCCTTGGTGAAGGCGTTGCGCCGCGGCTCCGAGGTGATCTTCAGGGCCGACGCGCACGTCAGGTTCACCGGGTCCCACCGGAGTTCGCCGTTCGTCTGCACCAGCTTGTGCAGCTGGATGCGCATCATGTACGAGTACGTCCCGGGGCGGGACGTGTCGACCGTCGCCGACCAGTACCAGCCGTCGGTCACCATGTCCGGCGAGCCGTACTCCGCCGGATACATGATCTTCGAGTCCACGGCCTCGCCGTAGACGTCGGTGATCACCGGCGCCGGGTAGCTCGCCGCGGCCGTCGCGTCGTCGGTGACGACCTGCCCCATGACGTCGACGATCTTCTGTCCGGACATCCGGCCCCGGGTGCGCCGCGTCGTCTTGACCCGGGTGCCCACGCTCCGCCGGATGCGGTTGAGCTCGGCCGCGGCGTCGGCGCTCGGCACCGTCGACTTGGCCGCCAGCTCCTGCAGTTCGGCGAGGGCCTCCTCGTCGGTCTGCCGGGCCCGCTCGACCTCGTAGCCGCGCGGCACGGTCGGCGGGATGGAACCCAGGCTGTACGGCAGCCAGTTGAGGACCTGCTCGCTGGCCTGGGAGCCGTCCCGCCAGTACGAGCCGTTGATCGCGGTCACCAGCTCGCTGGTCCCCTGGTTGTCGGAGCCGTGCAGCTTCATGTTGTCGAACAGGTAGGTGTTGCCTTCTAGCGTGCTGGACGCCAGCGCGTTGCCGACGTCCACGAGCACGATGATCGCCAACTGTTGGGGCATGATTCCGCCTTCGTCGTCGTTCCCGGCTTTGCCGTCGTCGTGCCGGCCGCTACTGACACATCAACGCGGGTGAATCGATGGACATGACGCTGTTGGAGCCCTCGTACATCTGGAGCTCGAGCCGGTACTGGTACGGCACGCCCGGCGTCATCCAGTGCGGCACCACCCCGGTCCACACGTCGAGGTCGAGCTTGTCGCCCTCCTCCTCCTTGCCATGTGCCGACTGGCTGTAGCCCGACTGGCCTGACTGGCCCGACTGGCCCTGTGCTGCCTGCCCTTGAGGCGCCTGGCCCTGAGCCTGCTGGCCCTGGGCCCCGGCGCCCACGGCCCCGGGCGGGGTCATGGCGGGCCCCGACGCGGCCGCGCCGTTGTGCCCGCCCGCCGGTGCGAACGAGATGCTCTTGATCTCGACCGGCGTCTGCAGGTCCAGGGCGAGCGCGGTCCAGGACACGACCTGGCCGGGCTTGACGACGGTGACGAGGTCCGCCGTGCCCTGATGGGTGCTGTCGAAGGCCCCGTCGTCCACCATGCAGAGGTTGCCGTCGAGCAGTGACTTGACCGACAGCGCTCCGATGACGTCCACGACGGCGATGATGTTCACCTGCGTTTTCATACCGCTCCTGTTCATTCCATTCCCTGCCTAGCCGCGGTCCCGGACCAGCGGGACCTTTCCGACGGCGGTCCGCTCGATCTCCGCGGACAGCCTGGGCACGAACTTGAGCTGGAGGGTGTAACCGGTCTTCTCGATCGACGCGGCGTTCGCCTCGCCGTGGTTGAACAGCGAGAGGGCGCGCGGCAGCGCGTTCACGAACACCTGCTGGAGCCCGTAGGGGCCGAGCACGGTGTCGGCGCGGTAGGTGAGGCCCAGCACGTCGTCGACCGCCGCGTACAGGGTGATCGTCCTGCCCTCGCGGTGGTTGACGAACTGGATGTCGTGCGCCACCGCGTCCAGGTCCACCACCTCGGCGGCCTTCAGCTCCTCGCGCAGCGCCGCATAGGCCCGCGCCCCCGAGTACTGGCTGTCGTTGAGATGCAGTACGTCCCCGGTGCGGCCCGCGAACTCGAACTGCCGGGTCTTCAGCCCGGGACCGTCCGTGCGCGGCCGGTGGATCATCCGGTCGCCCAGCTTCAGCCGCAGCAGCGGCGTCTCGTGCGCGTGCAGCCGCGTGACGACGAGCTCGCCCTCCTCGCCCTCGGGCACCTGGCGGCCGTCCTCGTCGACGATCTCGATGAAGTGCAGGCCCGGCACCGAGGAGAGGTAAGGGGACGCCGCATCGAGCTGCAGGCCGATCGTCTCCGCCTGGGTGGCGGCGAAGTAGCTGAGGATCGACAGGTTCGGGTACAGCGCCTGGAGCTCCACCCGCTTGCGCTGCGGCAGTACGCCGCTGCCGTACAGGGCGACGCGGAAGCTGTCGCGGTACTCCTGGCGCATGCCCGCACCGAGCTCGGCGAGGATCGCGATGCCCGCCGAGATCCCCATCAGGGCCTTCGGGCCCTTGTAGGAGAACATGTGCTCGAGCACCGGGGCCGTGACGGGGCCCGCGCCGACGTAATTGACGCCCGGCACGTGCTGCAGCACACCGCCGACCATGGTGCCGCTGCTCCACATCTGGTAGTCGGCCAGGGTGGTGAAGAGCCACTTGGGGTCGCTGCCCGCCAGATGCCGGGCGAGTTGGTAGGCCCCCATGAAGCGGCCCGCGATCTCATAGGTGTCCTTCAACTCCCGCAGGGAGTAGACGACTTCGAGCGGTCTGCCGCCGCTGGTGCCGCCGCTCGCGACGATCTCGAACTCGCCGCGGGTCAGGGGCACCACCATGCCCGGCCGCGAGTCCATGAAGAAGTCGCGCTGGACGTCCTTGTCCGACAGCGGGATGCGCTGCCACTCCTCGTACGTCGCGGGAGCGCGTCCGATACCGGCGCCGCGCAGCCGCTCGCGCCACAGCGGGTTGAGCAGCGCGGTGTTCACCATCTGCTGGAGGCGGCGCAGCACGACCGCGTCCTGGATCTCGTGCGGGATCTCGCTGTACAGCGTCTGGCAGACCCGCTCGCACTCGCGCATCTTGCTCGCGAACGAGGGGAGCACGGTGACGGCTTCGACGGACTCCGGCTGCAGCTCCCAGTCGGGGATGAGCCAGTTGGCCAGTTCGCGGGCGCCGCCGGGAGCAGGCGCGGGCAGTGGAACATGAGGTGCCTGTGGAGCGTGCGATGTACTCAACATCCGTCCCCTCTAAGCTTTTTCCGTACTCTCTTCTCCGTCGAGCAGGTCCTGCGCCGTCCTTTTGATTTCGGAAAGCAGCATCCTGAAATGCTCGCCGGTGATCTGGTGGTTCATCATGACCACGCGCAGCGCCGCCACCCCGTCGAGGTTCACCTTCGAGATGAAGAAGTTCCCCTCGAATTTGATCCGGTTCCTGATGGCGATCTGCAGATGGTGCACGTCCTTCTTCTCGAGCCGTCTGCCGAGTTTCTCTTCGAGATTGGCCGGGTGGTAGCGGAAGCACAGGATGTTGGCTTCCGGCCGGTGCAGGGTCTCGAAGTCGGGGTCGGCCCTTACGACGTCGTGGGCCTCCTGTGTCAACTGGCAGAGATACTCGATTTTCTCCGCGAACAGGGCCCGTCCGTAAATGGCCCACAGTGCCCACAGCGTCATGATCATGGGACGCTTCGTGCACTCGAAGTTCTTTCCGCCGCTGTCGAAGGCGGTATAGACGTCCTGCTCCTCGTCGAAGACGTAGCTGGCCTTCTGCCGGAATGCCGAGAGGGCGGTCTCCTTGTTCCGGTAGAAGAGCATCGTGCAGGGCGATGGCACGAACATCATCTTGTGCGCGTCCCAGGTCAGGGAATCGGCCTTCTCGATGCCCCGCAGCTTGTCGCGGAGCGCGTCGGACACCAGCAGGCTCGCGCCGTGCGCGCCGTCGATGTGCAGCCAGATGCCCTTCTCCCGGGCCACCTCGGCGAGTTCGTCGATCGGGTCGAAGGCGCCCACCGACGTACTGCCCGCGGAGGCGACCATGCAGAACACCTTGAGGTTCTGCCGCTCGGCCGCTTCGAGGGTGGCGCGCACCTCGGCGGGGCAGATCTGCTGCTGCCGGTTGAGCGGCAGACGCACGAGCTGTGCGTCGCCGATGCCGAGCACACCGGCCGCCCGCGCCACGCTGTAGTGCACGTCGGCGCCCACGGCGATGGCGGGCCGGGGCTGGCCGCGCACCGCTGAACCGCCCTGTGACCAGTACCCGGGCAGCTTTTCGTTCCTGGCCGCGAGCAACGCCGTCAGGTTGGCGAGCGAGCCGCCCGACGTGGTGATCATGGTGAAGCGCTCCGGGTCCCAGCCGATGAAGCGATTCAGCTCGTCGGCCATGATCCGCTCCACGGCGTTGGGCAACTGGCCAGCCTCGTAGAACGAGGACGGCTGGTTGACCACGGAGCTGACGAAGTCGATGACGCCCGCGAGCGGTACGACTCCGGAGAACTGCCGCCCCATGTACCCGGGGGAGTGGACCTGGATCCCCGTCCGGATGTAGAGGTCGATGATGCCCGCCAGCCTCTCCTCGTCGAAGGCGGCGATCTTGTCGTGCTCGGTCGTCATGAGGGCCCTCGCGGCCTGCGAGAGCCTGGCCGGCTCGATCAGCTCGAGGCCTCTGATCGAGATGTCCGACAGGTGTTTCTCCAGCTTTGCGAGAGCTGTTTCCGAGTTCTCCCGGAACTGCTGCGGATCGAAAGCGTCCAGCAGGAGTGCGCTCTGATCGGACAGTAAGCCACTCCGTTCCGATCCGGGATCACTCGAGCGAGATTCCGTCACTAGGGTCCCCCCCTTGGAAATCCCCCGTGTACCCGACATGGTTGTTCCGGTGTGCGCCGACAGGGCGAGGCAGGCATTTCTTCGGCGTCACCGCAAAGGCTTGCCGTCCGGCTGATCAAACCGGACGGCACTTCCTTTCCCGGCGACGCGCGATCGGCGCAAGCCGCACGGATTCCCCCCTCGAAGAGTTCTGCGCAGCTGTCATCTCCCCGGCATGGTCAGTGCCTGCCCCCACAGCGACCACCGTAGGCGTCGTCCATTAATCGAGAAATCGAAAGTCTGGGTTCTGTCCGAAAGGGAGCGCGGACCATCTGATGGTTCGTCACTCAACAGTTGTCACACCCGCATCCGTAGCCTTCCGGGGCTCCAAGGGGGCTCCTCGCTTTTCGGACAGCATGCCTTGGGCATGTGCACGGCAGATAGGTAAAAGGGCAGTACCGGAGGCGGGTGTCCGGCGATGCAAGGCCTTTTCTGCCAACCTCGGACCCGGCCTCGGGGAAGCCCTTGCCGTCCCTGCGGGGCGCCTCGATCGGGGCGGATATTTCCCGCTCCGTCACGACGATTCGGCCACACGAACGATGGGGCGGCCGAGTGTTCGAATGGCGCGGAAGGGTGTGCCTGCGGAAGCTTCGGGTGCGGTGACTGCGAGGGCCCGGTGGGAGCGGGGTGCGGTGACCGTGCCAGCGGATGTCGCTGGGACGGCCACCGCTCCTCCCCCGGTCGGTGGCGCTGGGGTCAGCGGCTTGTGGCGTCGGAGGGCTCGCAGCGGTACAGGGTCTGTGTGGGTGCCTTCGGTGTTTTTGGTGTCTTCGGTGCTTTCGGTGTCTGCGAGTTCTTCGGGTTGCCGCCGCCGGTTGCTCCGTACGCGCGTGGCTCGACCTCGGCGCAGGCCGACGCGACCCAGGCGCTGATCTTCGACGTCTTCGTGCCCTCGTCGGTGACCAGGGCGAAGCGGAGGTCACCGGTGGCGACGAGGTGCCGGTACTCGGAGAGGGTGACGGGCTGGGCGTGCAGTCCGGTGAGCGGCAGGACCGGCGTGCCCGCGGCGTAGATGTACGGGGCCGAGACCTCCCAAGTCTCAGTGGACAGCGTGTACTTGGCGGCGCTGTCGCGCTTCTCTGCGTACTCGACGTTCTCGATGTATTCGAGGATCCTGCGCTGATCGGGCGTCAGGGAGGTGCGGACCCTGACGTCGGCCGCGCGTACGGTGCCCGTGCCGGTTCCCGTTCCCGTCGAGATTCGGGTGTCGGCGCCCGGCCCGGCGTAGGCGTCGACCGCGCTTCCTCCATACCGTTCGTTCAGTACGGACAGCGACCATGTCGTCGGTGCGGCGAACATCGCGACGGCTGCGGCGAGCAGGCCGCCGAGCGCGATCCTGTGCGCGGACTTGCCTGTGGTCCTGCCCGTGGTCTTCGGGAAGCGGCCGAGGGCGATGACGGCGATGAGTGCGGCCGCTACGACCAGCGGGACCAGCCAGGGGGCGAAGCCGGTGTGTGCCCGGGCCAGATGGACCGTCCAGGCGGCCTCGACCACGACGACCGCGGGGAGGAGCCAGGCGCGGGCCGTCCCCCGGGCCGCGGCACGGTGTGAACGCCACAGAGTGACGGTCCCGGCGGCGGACAACGCGACGAGCGGGGGCGCGAGGACGGCCACGTACGCGGTGTGGGGAAGGTTGCCGAGGGCGCTGAGCACGGCGGCCGCGGTGATGAGCCAGGTGCCCCACATCAGATGACCGGCCCGGCCCGGGTGGGTGCGGGAGGCCTTGCGGTGTCGGGCGAGGCCCAGCGCGAGGGAGATGAGCGCGAGCGGGTACAGCCAGGCGATCTGGGGTGTCAGGCGGGGGCTGCGCAGGAGCTTGAGCCACAGGGCCGTCCTGGAGGGGGACTTCGGGTTGATCTGGTTTCCGGTGGGGGTGGCGGTGGCGGCCGGTCGCCTCTCGGAGGGACCGCCCGAGGGCTTCGGTGCCGCGCCGCCCTTGTCTCGGCCCGCTCCGTCCGGCGCTGTGCGGTTGCCCGTGCCGTCTGGCCCTGTGCGGTTGCCCCTGCCGTCCGGTCGCGTGCGGTTGCCCGTGCCGTCCGGTCGCGTGCGGTTGCCCGTCCCGTCCGGTCCCGTGTGAGGGCCCGTTCCACCCCGCCCCGTGCTGTTGCCGGTCGCCGGGGGCGTGCGGGTGGCCCCGCCGTTGCCCCAGAGCCCGTTGCTGCTGGTGGGGGCCGCCCCATCGATCAATCCCGCGTGCAGCCGGTTGAAGCCGTTGTAGCCGAAGACCATCGCGGCCGCGCTGTTGTCCGTCGAGCCGTCCACGTATGGGCGGTCGCGCTCCGGCGTGAACGTCATCAACGCCACCCACGACAGCGACACCGAGAACATCACCACGCCCGCCACGGCCAGTTGGCCGATGCGGCGCCGCAACCGGACCGGCGCCGCCACGAGATAGCCGACGCACAGCGCGGGCACGATGATCCAGGCCTCCATCATCTTCGCCTGGAAGCCGAGCCCGATCCACAGCGCGCTCAGCAGCAGCGACCGCAGCCGAGCGGAGCGCACCGCCTTCTGGTACTGGTCGGCGGCGAGCACGAGGCACATCGTGACCGAGCCGTCGAGCATCGCGCGGCCGAACATGGAGGCCGCCACGGGCGTCACCGTGAGCAGCCCAGCGGCGAGCAGCCCGGCGGCGGGCCCCTGCCAGCGGCGCACCAGCCGGTACATCACCAGTACGGAGATCACGCCCATGACGCACTGCGGCAGTGTCAGCGCCCAGGCGTGGAAGCCGAAGATCCGCGCCGAGAGCGCCTGCGGCCACAGGAAGCCGCCGATCTTGTCCAGGGTGAGCGTGGCGGACGGATCGAGGCCGGTGAACAGGAACGCCTCCCAGCTCACCGACATGCTGCGCGCGGCCACCGAGTAGTACGGGGCGAAGCCGCTGCTCGTGATGTTCCACGTGTAGAGCAGGGCGGCGAGACCGGCGATGCCGAGGAGCGCGGGCCTGGCCCACCGGGGCTGGCCGACGGGCGAGCGCCAGAACCGCAGTCGGCTCCGGGGCGGCCGGTCCGGCGAGGGCCGGGGCGCAGGGGGTGCGGTGGTCAGGGAGGTCATGACCTCTGCTTCTACCGGTACGGGGTTGTCCGGGGTCGGACGCGCAGCACCGGACAACAAGCTCCGGACAACAGGCACCGGACAACAGGCACCGGACAACAAGCTCCGGACAACAAGCTCCGGACAACAAGTACCGGACAGCAAGCTCCGGACAAGAGGTTCCGAGCAGCGTGGTCCTCCGGCGGCCGATGGTGTCAGCGCGCGCAGGCCCGCCGGGGCCACTCGCCGTCCGGGGCGTTGAGGTAGCGGGCGCGTTCCGCCCCGCTGAGATCCCGGCGCAGCGAGCGGCAGATCCGGTCGACGGCCTCGCCCGTGCCGCGGAGCACGCCCCAGAGCCGCAGCGTGCCGTCCTCGCCGCCGCTGGCGACGGTACGTCCGTCCGGGCTGAACGCCACGGACCACACGGCGCCTTCGTGCCCGGCCAGGACGGAGTTCTGGAGCCCGGTCGTGGCGTCCCACAGCCGCACGGTGCCGTCCCGGTCCCCACCGGCCACCGTCCGCCCGTCGGGGCTGAACGCCACCGACTGGGCGCCGCGGCGGTTCCCTGTCAACGTGGCGCGGGCCGTGCCCGTGGCCGTATCCCAGAGCCGCACCGTGCCGTCCTCGCTGCCTCCGGCGACGGTGCGCCCGTCCGGACTGAACGCCACGCTCCGTACCGGGGACTTGGTGCCGGTGCGCAGGTCGCGGGTCCTGCCCCGGGCGGCGTCCCACAGCCGAAGGGTTCCGCCGTCGCCTCCGACGGCGACGGTGTGTCCGTCGGCTCCGAACGCCACGGACCAGACGGTCTCCCGATGCCCGTCCGACGCGCCGCGCGGCTCGCCGGTCTCTGCGTTCCACAGCCGTACGTCTCCACCGCCGCGCCCCTTGCCGGCGACGGCGACGGTGCGCCCATCGCGGCTGAACGCCACGGCATGCACCGCACCTTGAGGCCCTGTCAGCACTTTCCGCGTCCTACCGGTCACCGCGTTCCGCAGCCGTACGGTTCCGTCATCGCCGCCGCTGGCGAGAGTGCGCCCGTCAGGGCTGAACGCCACCGTCCGTACGTCCCCCTGATGTCCCGTCAGCACCCGCCGCGTCCTGCCATTGGCCGCGTCCCACACCCGTACGGTGCCGTCGCGGGCGCCACCCGCCACCGTGTGCCCGTCCGGACTGAAGGCCACCGACCGCACGGCACCCTGCCGACCGGTCACCGTGACGCGCTCCCTGCCGGTCGCCACCGCCCACACCCGCACCGTGCCGTCGCGTCCGCCGCTGGCCACCGTGCTCCCGTCCGGGCTGAACGCGGCGGCGGACACCGAGCCCCGGTGCCCGGCCAGCACCGCGCGCAGTGACCCGGTCGCCGCGTCCCACAGCCGCACGGTGCCGTCGTGCTGGCCGCTGAGCACCGTGCGGCGGTCGGGGCTGAAGGCCACCGACTCGGCGTCCCTGCGGCGTTCGGCGACCGTGCCGCGCTCCTTGCCGGTGGCCACGGTCCACACGCGTACGGTGCCGTCGCGGGCGCCGCCGGTCACCGTACGGCCGTCGGGGCTGAACGCGACGGACGCGACGGTACTGCGTCGCCCGGCCCGCAGGACGTGCGCCTTGCCGGTCGCCGCGTCCCACAGCCGTACGGTCCCGTCGTCGCCCCCGCTGGCGAGAGTGCGCCCGTCCGGACTGAACGCCACGGTCCGCACGGCCCCCTGATGTCCCGTCAGCGTGCGCCGTTCCTCGCCGGAGGCCGCGTCCCACACCCGTACGATGCCGTCGCGGGCGCCACCCGCCACCGTGCGCCCGTCAGGGCTGAACGCCACGGCTCCCACCTCGCCCCGGTGGCCGCCGGTCGCGAGGGTGCGCGACGATCCGGTTGCCGTGTTCCACAGCCGTACGGTTCCGTCGTCGCCGCCACCGGCCACGGTGTGCCCGCCAGCGCTGAACGCCAGGCTGTTGACGCCTCCTTGATGTCCTGTCAGCACTTTGCTCTGTCTGCCGGTCACGCTGTTCCACAGGCGTACGGTCCCGTCCTTGCCGCCGCTGGCCACGGTCCGGGCATCGGAGCTGAAGGCCACCGCCTTGACCTCGCCCCGGTGCCCCTCCATGCGCTGTTGCAAGGGGAGTGAGGCCGCGGCGAAGAGACCGGCGGTGGCCTCGGGGGTGGGGCGGATCCGGTAGGCGTACACCGCGAGGAGCGAGGCGAGGTCGGAGTCGGCGGAGAGGAGGGCGGCCGACTGCGCGGCGAGCTGCCGGGACAGGGCGCTGCGCTGCTCGGCGACGGCCTCCCGCCGGTTGCCCTCGCTGGTCCGGAACTGGTCCCAGGCGAGCAGGCCCGAGAGCAGCGCGAGGAGCAGGAGGACGGAGAGGGCGAGGGTGAAGCGCCGCAGCCGCCGGGTGGTGCGCGCCTCGGACAGCCGCTCCCGCTCCCTGGCCGCGGTACTGGCTGCGAGGAAGTCGTGCTCCAGGGTGGTGAGTTCGGGGTGGGGGTGCGCTCCGTGGGCGGAGGGGCTGTCACCGGAGGGGGTGCCGTCGTCGGCGGCGTGGGCGGTGTGGAGGGTGGAAGTGCCGTCGGCGGAGGTGGGGGCGAAGGAGTCCTCCGCCGCGTCGAGGCGCGTGCCGCGGTACAGCGCGCCCGGGTCGCGGTGCTCGCGGTCCCACGCGGTCGCCGCGTCGCTCAGCCGCTGGCGCAGCAGCAGCCCCGCCCGGTCCTCGTCGATCCAGTGGCGCAGCCGCGGCCAGGCCTGCAGCAGGGCCTCGTGTGTGAGCTCGACCGTCTCCGTGTCCAGGGTGATCAGGCGGGCCCTGGCCAGCGCGTCGAGGACCGTCCGCACGTCCGCGGGTCCTGAGCCCGCCGAGCCCAGGGAGTCCAGGTCCGCGCGGGCCGGTCGCCGCCTCGTGGCGTCGGTGCCTTCGCCGACCGCGACGAGGCGCAGCAGGAGTGCGCGGGCCAGCCGCCGCTGACCGTCGTCGAGACCGGCGTGGACCGCCTCCGCGGTCTGGCCCAGTGCGTGCCGGATGCCGCCCGCGGCCTCGTACCCGGCGAGCGTGAGCGTGTTCCCGCGGCGGCGTCGCCAGGTCTCGCGCAGTGCGTGGGAGACCAGCGGCAGCACCGTGGCGCGGCCGGTGGCATCGGCGATCACCCGGGCGAGCAGCGCCCCCTCGACCGTGCAGTCGGCGCGCGCGGCGGGCCTGCTGATCGCCCGGCGCAGCTCGTCGGTGGTCATCGGGCCCACCAAGAACTGGGCGTCGCGCAGGGCTTCCACGAGCTCCGGGTGCTGTGCGCAGCGGGCGTAGAAGTCGGCGCGCACGCCCAGTACGACGCGTGTCCGGCTGTTGGGCGTCCGGGCGGCGGTGAGCAGGGCGGTGATGAACCGCGTGCGTTCCCGGTCGTCGGAGCAGAGCGTGAAGATCTCCTCGAACTGGTCGACGACCAGAAGGAGTTCGGCGTCGTCGGGCTGGTCGGCCAGCGCCTTGAGCACGGTCAGGTGCAGGGCTCGCGGGTCCGTCACGAGGTCCGTGTGCAGGGTGGTCGCGGAGCCGTCGGTGACGGCGGCGAGGCGTGCGGCGCACTCTTCGAGGGGGTGGGCGCCGGGTGCGAGGAGGACGGTGGTCCAGCGGGTCCCGCTCCCGGCCCCCGCGCCGTCCCGCACACGGGGCAGCAGCCCCGCCCGCAGCAGCGAGGACTTCCCCGACCCGGACGCGCCGAACACGGCGAGGAAGCGCCGGGAACGTACCCGCCCGACCAGGTCGTCGGTGAGCTGTTCCCGCCCGAAGAACCAGGCGGCGTCCTCCGGCTGGAACGCGGCGAGTCCCACGTACGGCCCGCGCTGCTCCGGATCGTCGGAGCCGAGCACCTCGCCGGTACGGTCGTCCGTGGCCGCGAGCCGGGCGCCGAGCGCACGCCACCTCGCCTCCCATACGGCCACGTCCCCGCCGCACGCCCGCACGTAGGCGAGCGTGACCGGCAGGCTGGGGAGCCTGCGGCCGCCCGCCGCGTCGGCCAGCGTCGTCGAGGAGTAGTGGGCGTCGCGGGCCAGCCGACGGTACGGGGGACTGCCTGCCTTCTCCCTCAACCGCCGCAGATCGGCGGCGAACCCGGTGAGCTCGCCACCATCCTCCTCCAGCGGCCGCTCGCCCCGTGGCACCGTCACCACCCCCGCCCCTCATTGTCCGGCCCGGCCGCCCGCCCTCCAGCGGCCGGAACCGGACAATCCACCGGCTCAGTGGGTACGGGTCCACCAGTGGGCGAGGACGAGGAGAAGAGGCCCCGACATGTCGGCCACGCTGAGGACGGCGTGGCGACGGGCCGCCGACCAGAGGGACGGCGCCCGGCCCTCCACGGGGCGATGAAGGCCCTCTCCCGTTCTCCCTCCCTTTCTCCCGTCGTCATCACCTTCGTACGGCATGCGAACCTCCGCTCCTCAAGGGGGCGTTGCCCCTGGCCGCACCTTGCGCGCGGCCGGTGACATCACCTTGCTGCCGCCCGGCCCCTGCGCCCCGTACTCCCGGGCGGAGCGGGCGGACCGGGCGCGCCCGGCGAACTATCCTGCTGGTCGGCGCCCTCACGAACCGGCACCCGGAACACCCGATCCGGGTGGAACGGGCGTCGGCATGCGCGGGGGAGGGACGGGGCGATGGGTTCGGCTCGACAGCGGCTGTGGGCACACCTGCGCGGGCTGCGCGCGAGGGCGGAGGCTGCCCGGCGCGCCCAGGGGCTCTCCGACTCCCAGGCCACGGTGGAGCGCGAACTCAAGGCCTCGGGCCGCGGCGGCGCATCCGGTTTCTCCGGCCAGCGGATCAACGACTGGACGCCCGAAAAGCCGGAGTCCATGAGCATCCCCCAGCCACGCAGCCACGACCGGGTCGTCGCGCTCGCGGGCCTCTGGGCCGAGTGGGCGGGAGAGCCACCGCCCGGCCGCGCCCTGCGGAACCTGCTGGACGAGGCCTGCGACGAGTGGCGGCGCAAGCGCACGAACGGTGCGTCTGGGCGGGCGTCCGCGGAACGGGGTGCGTCCGCGGGACGGGGCGCGTCGGCGGGACACGCGGCCCCTGCCGGGCAAGGCGTGTCTCCTGGACACAGTGCGTCTCGCAATGCAGCGGCGCCTGGCGGACACGGGACGTCTTCCGAGCACGGGTCCCCTGCTGGACACGGCGCGTCTCCCGAATACGGGCCCTCTGCCGGACACGGCGCGTCTCCCGAATACGGGCCCTCTGCCGGACACGGCGCGTCTCCCGAATACGGGCCCCCTGCCGGACACACACCCCCTCCCGCACGCCGAACGGCAAGAACCCTCACCCCCTGGCTGCTCGAGGTGCGCGAAGCGCCCCTGCCCGGCCGCCCCGCCGCACCACCCACCCCGCCCACGGCCCCCACCCTCACCCCCTACCTCCCCCGCACCCACGACCACGCCCTCCGCGAACACCTCAAGTCCGCCGCGTCCGGCGGCCCTTCCGCCCTGGGTGTGTTGACCGGCGATTCGTCGACCGGCAAGACGCGGGCCCTGTACGAAGCGGTCCTGGCTGTGGCGCCGGACCGCCGACTGCTCCGGCCGCCCACCGCCCGCGCCCTGCTCGACCTGATCGACCGCGGCGAGGTGGGCGAAGGGTGTGTGCTGTGGCTGAACGAGGTGCAGCGGATTCTGCTCGACCGGGAAGGGGACGACGCCGCGGTCGCGCTGACCGCCGTCCTCCAGGAACAGCCCGGCATCGTCGCCGTCGCCGCCCTCTGGGAGGACCCGTACTGGCGTCAGTTCACCGCGGAGGGGCAGCGCGACGACCCGTCCAGGCACACCAGGGCCCTGCTGAAAGGGGTCCACGCGCAGCGTTTCAGGGTCCCGCACCGCCTCACCCCCGAAGAGCTCGACCAGTGGCGGCAACTCGCCCGCGACCGCGAGGACGCCCGGCTCCACTCCGCAGGGCGGGCCGGTGCGGCCGACGGTCAGGTCGTCCAGCACCTCAGCGGCGGGCCCGAGCTGCTCGACGCCTATGTGAGCGGTCCTGAGGGGCACTTCACCCCGCGCGAGCACGCCCTGGTCACCGCCGCCCTCGGCGCCCGCAGGCTCGGCCACCAGACGCCGCTCGGCGGCGACCTCCTCGCGGCGGCGGCCGACGCCTCCCTCGCCCCGCACCACCGGGCCTCCCGCGCCGACTGGGCCGCCACCGACCTGGCGGCGCTGACCGACGGCGTGCGCGGCGACGGCTCGCGCGCCGACATCCGCAGCACCCTCACCCCGCTGCGCGCGGTGCGGGCGTCCGCCGGGGCCAGGCCCCGCTACGAACCCGCCGACTACCTCCTCCAGCACACCGCGCCGCCCCACGCGGCCCCGCCGGGCACCGTGGCCCTGTGGGAGGCGCTCGTCCGGCACACGGTCGATACCGAGGACCTGCACCGGCTCCAGGCTGCGGCCTGGCGGCGTGGACTGTTCCGGTACGCCCTCGGGCTCGACCGGCGGGCCGCGCTCGCGGGCAGTGACGACGCGTGCGTACGTATCGTCGAGCGCACCCGGCGACACCCCGACGCCGCGCGAGCCGCCGCCTGGGCCGCCGCGCACGTGGGCCTGTCGGACGACCGGGCCGTGCACGAGCTCCTTGCGGCGCTGCACGCATCAGGAGACCAGGAGGCCGTGGACACGCTCGCGCGGCGCCTCGTCGAGGCCGCCGACCCGGCGGACGTGCAGGCCGTCGGCGAGCTGGCCGAACGCCTGGCGGAGGCCGACGTCACGGACGCAGTCGTCGATGCCCTCGTCGACTCCCTGGCCGCCCACGTCGACCGGACCGCCACGGAAGGAATCGTCTGGGCGCTGCCGCACCTCGCGAAGGCGACCGCGGGGCGGCCCGCACGGCGCGTCGTCGGACCGCTGGCGCACCGCGCCGCCACCCACGCGGACCTGACGAACACGTGGCGCACCACCCGGCTCCTGGACGTGCTCGGCACCGTCGGTGAGCCCCGCGCGGTGGCGGTCCTTGCCGCTCGCATCGTGGCCGGGGCGGCGGACCTCGAGCCAGGCGCACTCCCCTGGCTGATCGGCGCGTTGCGGCAGGCCGGGGCGGACCGGGCCGCGCGCGACCTGCTCGCCCTCGACCCCGCCGCCCGCACCGGGCTCACCGACGTCGGCACCGTCTCGCGGCTCCTCCAGGTGCTCGGGGAGGCCGGGGACGAGGACGGTGTGCGCACCGTGCTCGGCCGCTCGCCCGCCCGCCACATCGACGTCGTCGGCCACCCGGACTTCTTCGACATCACGTCCGTCCTGTGCGGGTTCCTCGTAGCGCTCCGGGAGTTGGGGGCCGAGGAGGAGTTCGCCGTGCTGGCCGAGCGCGTGGCGGAGGGGGCCGACCTGGAGGACGCGGAGGCGATGGCGTCGCTGCTCGACCTGTTCCACCACACCGGCAGGCCCGAGCTCGTACGCCGGGTGCTGGCACGGCAGCCGGTGACCGGGCTCTTCTACGAAGACCCGGAGGAACTGCGGGGGCTCCTGTGCGCGCTGCTCGCGATCGGTGCGGACGCCGAGTTTGAGGCGCTGGCGTCGGAGGTGGTCTCCCACGTGCCCCTCACCGAACCGGACGCCGTCGGGGAGGTCGTCGTACTGCTGTGGGAGCTCGGCGGGGAACGGGCCCTCGCCCCGCTGATGGCGGCGGCGCTCGCCCACACGCCTGCGGACGAGACGTTCTTCCTGGTCCGGGAGTTGTCCCTGGCCGGTGCGCAGGACGCAGCCGCCCGGCTGGCCCGGCACATCGCCGAGCACGTCGAGAGGCCGAGCGTGGACGCCATGGAGTTCGTGCTCTGGGCCTTCACGGAGGTCGGTCAGTCGGAGGCGGTGGAGGTCCTCTTCGACCGCGGCCTCCTGGACGGGCTCGACGCGGTCGACTACGAAGGCCGGGAAGCGCTCGCGGACCTCGTGGACACCCTGTGTGCGGCGGGCAGGAGGGAGGCCGCCCGGAACATCGCGGACCGGGCGGCCGCCGCGGTCGCGCTCACCGACGTCTACGCCATCAGCACCCTGCTGAAGGCCTTGACCGCCCACGGCTTCACGCAGGCGCGCGCGGTCCTGATCCGACGGGCCGCCGCGGGGGCCGAACTGACGCACATGAACAGCGTCGCCCGGCTGATCGAGGAGTTCCTCGCGGCCGGGGCCGTCGACGCCGTCGACGAGGTCCTGCGCCGCGACCCGCTCGGGCAGATCGACCGGGGCTGGGCCACGGAGAGCTGCCACGAAGCGCTCGTGGCCGCCCT
The DNA here is from genome assembly GCF_040609235.1 of Streptomyces sp. NPDC004732. NCBI lineage: Bacteria > Bacillati > Actinomycetota > Actinomycetes > Kitasatosporales > Streptomycetaceae > Streptomyces > Streptomyces sp. NPDC004732. Next base: position 437,022 of record NZ_JBEXJR010000001.1, on the reverse strand, counting down.
CCGCAGAGCGGGCGCCCCGCAGGCGGACGAGTACGCCCGGTGGGCGCGCGGCGCCGGAATGCTGCCCGTCGAGCCCTGCCTGCCGCACGGCGTGGAGCTCGACGGCAGCCCTGCCGCCCCCTGGTCCTGGGCGAGCGTCATGGCGCAGGCCTGACGGCCGTCAGGAAGCGCCGTCGACGACGAAACTGGTGACGGACTCGGCCGGGACGGTGAAGGTGGCCCTGCCGTCCGTCACCGGGACGGGGTCCCGCTCCTCCAGTGCCCCGCCCGCGCTGGTGACGACCGGCGTCATCGTGGCGTCCGGCGACACGCGGGAGAACTTCGAGAGGTCCACCGTCACCGACCGCTCCTCCCCGCCGGAGTTGACGTGGACCACGGTGGCGCCGCCCCCGTCCGCGCGGACCGCCGCTGCGCTCGACGTGTCGTCGACCGTGACCAGCCGGTCGCCCGGCCGGATCGTGTGCGTGAAGTTGCGGGCGGTGTCGAACTTCGTGTTGGTCCTGATCGGACACGTCTTCAGGGTGTCCTTGGCGGTGCAGTCGAAGGGCAGCTGGATGCTGCCCCAGTTACCGCCCCGCTCGCTCTCCCCGCCGGGCTTCATGTTGTTGTAGTCCTCGACGGGCTGCCAGAACACCCAGGCGGACGGCTCCAGTTCACGCAGGTCGTCGACCATGTGCTGGGCCAGGCCGAGGCCGGACTTCATGTCGGTGAAGTCCTGCCCGTCCGGATCCCACTCACCCTCGACCTCGCTCATCCACAGCGGCTTCCCCGCCTCCTTCGCCAAGTCACGTACGGCCGTACGGCCTTCGGTGCCGTACGTGTGGACGTTGAGCCGGTCGACGAGGTCGCGGACCTCGGTGGGGTAGGAGTTCCAGTTCTTGGCGAACAGGGTGGGGTTGGTCTCGTCCATCGCCGATGTCTTCGCGCCCGTGCGGGACTTCGCGAGTTTCGGGGCGAGCGCGCGGAGTACCTTCTGCTGGAGCTCGGGGCCGATGTGGGCGCCCTCCTGGCGTCCGCCGACGGGCTGCGCGTCGGAGCCCAACGTCGTACTCCAGTAGTCGGTGTTGGGCTCGTTGAACGGGGCTATCGTGTCGACCTCGATGCCGTGCGCCTTCTCCAGGCGTTCGGTCGCGCCCGTGAGGTACGCGGCGAAATCGTCGACGGACTCCTCCTTGAGCTGGTCCTCGGTGGCGTCGAAGCCCCCGGACACGTAACCGCTCTTCGTCATGAACCAGGGCGGCGAGTTGCTGAACGTCTCCCAGTGGTCGATGTCGCCCTTGATGCGGTCGACCCACCACCGCTGTGTCCTGTCCGCGTCGGGGTTCCAGTGGGCCGGGTCGTCGGGGTCCCACCACTCGGTGTCCTCACGGGTGGTTCCGGCGGGCGCCCGCCACCAGCCCTGGACGGCCCCGCCGGGGCGCAGATAGTCCTTCACGCCGGGGGCGTTGCCGCCGCCGATGTTGTAGCGGGCGATGTTGAGGCCGAGCCCGCTGTCGCCGAAGACGAGGTCGGCGAGCTCCTCGCGGACCTCCGGGGGATAGCCGCCGGTGGCGTTGGCGAACCAGACGAGGCTGGTGCCCCAGCCCTCGAACTCCTCCTGGGCACGGGAGGGATCGGGCTGAACGGTGACCGTGGGGGGAGCGGCTGCCTGGGGTGGGGCCGCCGCGAGGACGGTCGTGGTGGCCAGGGCCGTGGAGCCGAGAGCCGTGAGCAGCCGCGTACGACGTGTGCGGTGTATGTGGCGTGTTCCGTGTGCCATCGTGTTCCCTTCTCCGGGGGTGTCGATCGGCTCGGAGGTCAGGCCGTCGTGCGGCGCTCGAACTGCTGGCTGGTGCCGTCCCCGCAGGTCTCCTGCACGAGGCGGGCGCCGTCCGCCGTGGATTCGTCGGCGACGGCGAGGCACTTGTCGCTGTGCCGCGCCACCAGCCGGTGGGCGGCGTCGCCCCGCTCCTCGAACCGCCACTGCTGGTTGGCGCCGGAGGTGCAGCGGTACTGGTGCACGGTGGCGCCGTCAGCGGTGGATTCGTCGGCCACGTCCAGACACTTGCCGCTGTGCTGGGCGAGCACACGGACGTACCCGCCGCCCGCGTCCTCGAACCGCCACTGCTGGTTGAGCCCCTGGTCACAGCCCTGCTGGGCGACCTCCGCACCGTCGGCGGCCGAGTCGCCCGAGACGTCGACGCACTTGCCGCTGTGCCGGGCGGCGAGGCTGTGGCGGGCGTCGCCGCCCACACCACTGACGGCTCCGGTCTCCGTGTCGAGGGAGATCTGCGGGTACCACGGCAGGTCCATGGTGGTCCTGGTCGGGAAGGCCAGCGGCAGCCAGACGTACTGCGAGTCGTTGACCGTGCCGCCCATGGAGTTGCCCCAGCGGTCGCCCATGTAGAGGTACGAGGTGGCCGATGAGCCCTGCACCGGAAGGACGAAGGCGGCCTGCGAGCCGTAGGCCGTGTCGTTGCCGACGTCCTTCATCTCGCTCCACGGGCCCGCGAGGCTCTCGGCGGTGGCGTACTTCTGCTGGTTGGGGTTCCAGCCGCTGGTCCCCGAGGTCAGCATGAAGTAGACGCCGTCGCGCTTGAACAGCGCCGGAGCCTCTCGCCACTGGCCCGGCCAGGGGTTGGCCACCTGCTTGTCGTAGCCGGTGAAGTCGTCGTCGAGCCGGTAGATGTGCAGGTCGGCGTTGTTCTCCGTGGCCGTGATCTGGTACGCCGTCCCGTCGTCGTCCTGGAACAGCGTCTGGTCGCGGGAGGTGGTGCCGCTCGGCGGCCGGAAGCTGCCCTTCCAGGTGTAGTCGCCGTCGACGGTGTCGGAGACCGCGACGGCGGCGCGTGCCTCGTTGTAGTCCTTGCCGTTCTCCTTGTGCATCCACATGACGAACTTGTGGGTGGCCTTGTTGTAGATCACCTTCGGCCGCTCGATGTACGAGACGTCGAGCTCCGGGTCGCTGGCCCGGGTCAGGACGTTCTTCCTGAACTCCCAGGTCTTCAGGTCGGTCGAGCGGTAGACCGAGACCGCCTTGAACGTGTTGTCGGCGTTGCGGTTCTCACCGAACCAGTAGTAGTGCGAGCCGACCTTGAGCACGCCGCCACCGTGGGCGTGGACGCCGTTCCCGCCGGTGTCGGGGAACTGCGTCGCGTTGGTGACGGTGACCGGTGCGGCCTCCGCGCTGGTCGAGGCGGTCAGCAGCAGGAGCACGCTTGCGCATGCGGCCAGCGCTGGCCTGAGGGCACGTCGGAACATCGGGCTTCCTCTCGGGTGGGGGGGAAACTCAGGTGCGGTGCGGGGGCGGCTCAGGGCGCCACGGGGCCGAGGTCCGGGGTGTCCGTGAGCAGCGCCCGCCTGCCGGTGGTGGCCTGCAGCTCCAGGAGGACGACGTCGTTGGAGCCGGGGCGCAGGACGGGGGAGGGGACGTAGAGGGTGCGCTGCGGGCCGCGGTTCCAGTACCGGCCCAGGTGGAAGCCGTTGACCCAGGCCTGGCCCTTGGTCCAGCCGGGCAGGGCGAGGAAGGTGTCGGCCGGGACGGTCACGTCGAACGTGCCGTGGTGGAAGGCGGGCACCGAGTCGGTGGTGGACCTGTCGGGGGTGAAGGGCACCGCCGACAGGTCGTCGAGGGGCAGGGGGTGGCAGTCCCAGCCGAGCAGGACCGTGCCGTTGAGGTCGACCGGGCCGAGCAGGCCCTTGGGGGCGCCGATCCGCGGGCCGTAGTTGACCCCGCCCATGTTCTCCACGAGCACGTCGAGGACCGCGCCCGCGCGCGGCACCCGGACGGGCAGGGTCTCCTCGTGCCGCTCGCGTTCGAGTACGCCGACGGGGGCGCCGTCCAGGAAGACCTGGGCGCGGTCGCCGACACCGCCGGGGAAGCACAGCAGGCCGTCGCCCGCCTCGGGGACGGTGGTGCGGTAGAGCGCGTATCCGGCGCGCAGGCCGAGCTCGTCCATCGTCGCGGGCAGCTCCGACCGCACGCCTTCGGCGAGGACGTGCGCGTACGGCAGGAGCGGCGCGCGGCGCCCGAACTGAACCTCGGTGTGCGGGAGTTTGGGGCTCGGGGCCGGTACCGGCCGGTCCGGCACCGGTGCGTGGCGGGCGATGACCTCGCGGAAGGCGTGGTACTTCGGCCCGGGGTCGCCGGACTCGGTGAGCGGGGCGTCGTAGTCGTAGGAAGTGACGATGGGCGCGTAGGCGTGGTCGTGATTGGCGCCGTTGGTGAACGCGAAGTTGGTGCCGCCGTGGAACATGTAGATGTTGACCGAGGCGCCCGCGGAGAGCAGCAGGTCGAGGTCGGCGGCGGCGTCGGCCGCGTCCCGCACGTGGTGGGGTTCGCCCCAGTGGTCGAACCAGCCGATCCAGAACTCCGCGCACATCAGCGGCCCTTCCGGCTGGTGCTCCCGGAGGCGGGCCAGCGAGGGGGCGACGCGGCTGCCGAAGGTGCCGGTGACGAGCGTGCCAGGCAGGGTGCCCGCCGCCAGGTGCGCGGGGTCGGCCTGGTCGCAGGTGAACAGCAGCTCCGCCACCCCGCGCGAGCGCAGGGCGAGCTCCAGGTGCTTCAGATAGGCGGTGTCGTTGCCGTAGGCGCCGTACTCGTTCTCCACCTGGACGGCGATCACGGGGCCGCCGGACGCGGCCATGTGCGGCAGGAGCGCGGGAAGCAGCTGGTCGAGGTAGCGGTCGAACGCGTCGGTGAAGCGGGGGTCGCTGCTGCGCAATCTGATGTCAGGGTCCGCGGTGAGCCACGAGGGCAGTCCGCCGCCGTCCCACTCGGCGCAGATGAACGGCCCGGGGCGCAGCAGGACGCGCAGGCCCTCGGCGTGGGCCAGCCGCAGATAGCGCGGCAGGTCGAGGAGGCCGTCGAGGACGATCGGGCCGTTCGGGTCGGGCTGGTGGAGGTTCCAAGGGACGTACGTTTCGATGGTGTTGAGGCCCATCAGGCGGGCCTTGCGCAGCCGGTCGGTCCACTGGGCCGGGTGGACGCGGAAGTAGTGCATCGCGCCGGAGACGATCCGGAACGGCTCGCCGTCGAGGAGGAAGCCGTCGGACGTCGTGGTCAGTGCGGGCATGCGAAATCTTTCCTTCGGCTACGGGGGTGTTCGTGGGGGCCTGAGGGGGGGGAGGGGGAGGAGCTACTCCTTGACGCTGCCCGCCGCGAGACCCGACTGCCAGTACCTCTGGAGCAGCAGGAACGCGGCGATGAGCGGCAGGATGGTGATCAGCGACCCGGTGATCACCAGATGGAAGACGGGCTGGCCACCGGCGGTCGCCGCCTGCGCGTTCCAGGAGTTGAGCCCGAGGGGCAGCGGATACCAGTCCGGGTCCTTGATCATGATCAGCGGCAGGAAGTAGTTGTTCCAGGTGTGCACCATGGTGAAGAGCAGGACCGTCACCGTGCCCGGGGCCAGCTGCGGCAGGCAGACCTTGAAGAAGATGCGCAGCTCGCCGGCACCGTCCATGCGGGCGGCCTCCATCAGCTCGGTGGGGATGGCCTCGCTGGCGAAGACCCACATCAGATAGAGGCCGAACGGCGAGATCAGGGACGGGATGATGACCGCCCACGGGGTATTGGTCAGGCCCATCTCGCTGAACATCAGGAACGTGGGGATCGCGAGGGCGGTGCCCGGCACCGCGACCGCGCCGATGACGACGGCGAACACCGCGCGTTTGCCGGGGAAGGCGAACTTGGCGAGGGCGTACCCGCCGAGCACCGCGAGGACCGTGGCGCCGCCCGCGCCTAGGACCACGTACAGCAGCGTGTTCAGGAGCCAGCGGGTGAAGACGCCGTCGTCGTAGGTGAACGTCTCGGTGATGTTGTCCCACAGCGCGAAGTCGCCGCCGAACCACAGCCCGAACGACGAGGCCAGGCCCTTCTGCGACTTGGTGGCACCGATCACGAGCCACGCCAGCGGCAGCAGCGAGTACACCACCACGAGGCCGGTGAGAGCGGTCAGCAGGACACTGCGGCGGGGCCGGGCGACGCTGTGCTGCCGCCGGGCACGCGGATCGGCGCGCAGCCGGGGGGCCGAAGGTGCGCGGCGCCGAGGGGGGACGGGCGCGGCCTCGGGGGTGACGGTGGTGGGGCTGCCCATGGGTCACGCTGCCTTTCGCATGCCGCGCAGCTGGACGACGTAGGCGACCACCATGGTGATCAGGCCCATGACGATGGCGACGGTCGCGGCGTAGTTCTGCTGCTGCCCGTTGAACGACAGCGAGTACGTGTAGAGGTTCGGCGTGTACGAGGTGGTGATGGCGTTCGGCGCCAGGTTCTGCAGGATGCTCGGCTCGTTGAAGAGCTGGAAGCTGCCGATGATCGAGAAGATCGTGGCGATGGCCAACGCGCCCCGGATCGCGGGGAGTTTGATGGCGGTGATGACGCGGAGCTGCCCGGCGCCGTCGATCTCCGCCGCCTCGTAGAGGGACGTGGGGATCACCCGCAGCGCGGAGTAGAAGATGAGCATGTTGTAGCCCGCGAACTCCCACGTGACGATGTTGCCGATGGAGGCGAGGACGAGGCCGGGCGAGAGCGGGTCGGGCAGGGTGGTGTTCAGGGCGTCGTTGAGGTCCCCGACCAGGCCGAACCGGGTTCCGTAGAGAAAGCCCCACATCAGCGCGGCGACCACCGCGGGCACGGCGTACGGCAGGAAGATCGCGATCCGGAAGAAGCTCTTCCCGTACAGTCGGCCGCTGTCCAGCGCGAGCGCCACCACCAGCGCGATGCCCAGCATGATCGGCACCTGCACGGCGAGGAACATCCCGACCCGGCCGACGCCCTCCCAGAACTCGCGGTCCTGGAGGGCCCGTTGGTAGTTGTCGAGCCCGACGAACGTGGTGCCACCGATCAGCCGGTCCTGGAAGAGGCTCAGATAGACGGAGTACGCGATGGGGGCGAGGAAGACGAGGGCGAAGACGAGGGCGAACGGGCCGATGAACCCCCATCCGGTCCAGGACCGTCGCGACGTGCGCACGGGACGGGGGCCCGCGGCCGCGGATTGCACAATTGCCATGGTGTTTCCTCGGTTGGTCTTGACCTGGGGCTACTGGACGGTGAAGCCCTGTTCCTTGCCGTACTTGACCGATGCGTCCTGCCAGGATCTGAGGCCCTGCCGAAGGCTGGTGCCGCCGACGTACGCCTTGCCGACGGTGTCGTTGAAGACGCTGTTCGCGTAGACCTGGTAGGGCAGGTAGGACCAGCCGGGGACGACCTGCTGCGCGGACTCGGCGAGGACCTGGTTGATCCGCTGGCCGCCGAAGTACGCCACCTTCTTGTCCCGGAAGGCGGGGGAGCCGAGGTGCTCGGTGGTGGCGGGGAACGTCCCCTCGTCGATGCGTGTCTGCACGCCCGCCCCGACGGTGGCGTACTTGAGGAACGCGTACGCGAGGGTCTGCCTGGCGCCGGCCTGCGTCAGGACGAGTGAACTGCCGCCGTTCTCGGCGGACTTGCCCGCGCCGCTCTCCCACTGCGGCATCGGCGCCACGCGCCACTTGCCCGCGGCGGCCTTGACGCCGGACTGGAGGCTGGCGGGCATCCACGCGCCGATCACCAGCGTGGCGATGCTGCCGTCGCCGAGGCCCTTGTACCACTCGTCGCTCCACGACGTCACCGACGCGAGGAGCTTGTCGTCGATGAGCCGCTGCCAGGAATCGGCGAACTTCTTGCTGCCCGCGTCCGCGAAGTCCACGCCGACCCGGGTGCCGTCGACGGAGTAGGGCTTGCCGCCTGCCTGCCAGATCATGCTCGTGGTGAAGCCCGCGTCGCCCGTGTCGTTGGTGATGTACGCCTTCGGGTCGGCGGCGTGCAGCTTCTTGGCCGCGGCGAAGTACTCCTCCCAGGTCTTCGGCACCTTGATCCCGTGCTTGTCGAAGACCTCCTTGTTGTAGAAGAGGGCCATCGGGCCCGAGTCCATCGGCAGCCCGTACACGCCGTCGGTCCCGGCGCGCACCGCGTTCCATGGGCCAGGGGTGAAGGCGCCCTTCAGCTTGTCGGCTCCCAACTCCCGCAGATCCACGAGGGACTTGGCGAGGGCGAACTGCGGTAGCGCGTAGTACTCGATCATGGCGATGTCCGGCACGCCCTTGCCCGCCTTGATGGCGTTCTGCAGCGCGGTGTACGCGTCGGTGTTCGTGCCCGCGTTGACCAAGTCGACCTTGACCTCGGGGTACTTGGCCATGAAGTCCGCGACGACCGGCTTCATCGGCTCGTCCCAGGACCAGACCGTGATGCTGCCGCCCTTCTTCAGTGCGGCCCGCAGGTCGGCGTCGGACAGCGGCTCCGCACCCGGGCTGCCCTCGTCGGAGGAGCCGCAGGCGCCCGCGGTCAGCGGCACCGACAAGGCGGCGCCCATCAGCAGGGCCTGACGCCGGGATATGGCCATGGTGTTCCCTTTCGTGCGTGTTGCGGGGGAGCGTGGTTACGTAAACATGGCCTGGACCGCGCGGCGGCGGAGGCTTCAGGGCGAGCGGGGTGTGGGGGTGGCGGTGGGGTCAACACCGCGATGTTTACGTAAACTTCGGTAGCGCGTACGGTGGCACCCGTCACAGCGGCCGGTCAAGGTTTCTCACACGTAAAGTTCCACGCGGTGTCCGTGGGACGGAGGAGGAGGGGCGATGGGGCTGAGCGAACGGGGAAGCCCGCTTCCCGTTCACGGCGGCGCGCAGCGCGGCGGATCGGGAATCCCCGGCGGCCGACGCAAGCAGCGCGTGTCCATGGCCGATGTCGCGCAGCGGGCGGGCGTCTCCTCCCAGACGGTCTCCCGGGTGTCCAACGGCCACCCCGGCGTTGTCGCGGCCACCCGGGAGCAGGTCCTGGAGGCCATGCGCGACCTCGGCTACCGACCCAACAGCGCGGCCCGCGCCCTGCGTTACGGCCAGTTCAACACCATCGGCGTCATCCTCCTCAACCTCTCCGCCACCGGGCGCAGCCAGACGGTCGGAGCGATCTCGACCCATGCGGCCGCCGAGGGGTACGCCATCACGATGATCCCCATCGACGTGCCGACCCAGGACAACGTGCTGGGCGCCTTCACCCGGATGGGCGAGCTGGCGGTCGACGCCGTCATCGTCTTCATCGAGGTGCACCTGCTCGACGCGGGCACGGTGACGCTGCCGCCCGGCGTGCACGTCGTCGTCGTGGACACCGACTCCGGCGACCGCTACCGCGTGGTCGACACCGACCAGGTGGGCGGCGCCCGCCTCGCCGTCCGGCACCTCCTCGACCTCGGCCACGACACCGTCTGGCACGTGGCGGGGCCCGAGGAGTCGTACGCGAGCGAGCGGCGCGCCCGCGCCTGGCGCGCCACCCTGGAGGAGGCCGGACGCCGGGTCCCGGAGCCGGTGCGGGGCGACTGGTCGGCCGACTCGGGCTACGCGGCGGGCCTCGCGCTCGCCGAACTCCCCGACTGCACCGCGGTGTTCGCCGCCAACGACCAGATGGCGCTCGGTCTCCTGCGCGCCTTCCACGAGCGGGGCAGGTCCGTCCCCGAGGACATCAGCGTGGTCGGCTTCGACGACGTCCCGGACTCCGCGCACTTCATCCCGCCCCTGACGACGGTGCACCAGGACTTCACGGAGGTGGGGCGGCGGAGCGCGGTGGAGGCGCTGCGCCAGATCCGCGAGCGGACGCCCGCGACACCCGGGACGGACCTGGTGCCTACGCGGCTGGTGGTGCGCGAGAGTACGGCGAAGGCGAAGGTGAAGGCGAATGCGAAGGCGCACGTACCGGGGTCGGCCCAGGCCCCGCCCCCGACGCCTCATTGAGCGGATGACTCTTCCCGTACCGAGCTTCTCCCCGTACCGAGAAGGAGAAAGATGTCACCGTCCCCGCAGCCCAGAGCCGCCCTCGCCATGTCCCGGAGGGCGGCCGACGCCGTCCTGGAGCCGTCGGCCCTCGCCTCCCTCCGGCAGGTGACCACCCTCGAACCGCCGCCCCCGCTCGACGACTTCGGCACCGAACGCGCGAAGGCCGTCCTGGCAGGGACGGAACTCCTCGTGACCGGCTGGGACTGTCCGCCGCTCACCGCCGAGGTGCTCGCGGGTGCCCCGGACCTGCGTGCCGTGGTCCACACGGCGGGCTCCATCCGCGGCCACGTCACCGACGCGTGCTGGGAGCGCGGCATCGAGGTGTCATCGGCCGCCGCGGCCAACGCGCTGCCCGTCGCCGAATACACCGTCGCGATGATCCTGCTCACCAACAAGCGCGTCCTGGAGAGCGCCCGCGACTTCCGTGCCGCACGCACGGCGGTGGACTGGGTGCATACGTCGCGCAGCACCGGCAACTACCGCCGTACGGTGGGCATCCTCTCCGCCTCCTTCATCGGACGCCGCGTCATCGAACTGCTGCGGCCCCACGACCTGCGGGTGCTGCTGCACGACCCGTACGTGTCGGAGAAGGAGGCCGCCGCACTCGGCGCGGAGCTCGTGGCGCTCGACGACCTCTTCGCGTTCAGCGACACGGTGAGCGTGCACGCCCCGCTCCTGCCCGCCACCCGCGGCCTCGTCACCCGCGAACTCCTCGCCGCCATGCGCCCCGACGCCGTCCTCATCAACACGGCACGCGGCCCGATCGTCGATCAGGACGCGCTCACCGAAGCCGTCACCGCGGGCCGCATCCGCGCCGTGCTCGACGTCACGGACCCCGAAGTCCTGCCGCCTGAGCACCCGTTGTGGTCCGCGGACAACGCCCTGCTCACCCCGCACCTGGCGGGCTCCCTGGGCAACGAGTGGCGGCGCCTGGCCGAGCGAGCCGTGGACGAGGTGCGCCGCTGGGCGGCGGGCGACGGCTTCGCGCATCCGGTGCGCCGCGACCGGCTGGCGTACCTCGCGTGACCGGCTGCCCTCACGGCCGGGGCGCGGTCTCGCCCTGAGCGGTTCGTACCGCAGGTTCGAGCAGTGACAGGCTCCGCTGCCGTGCGTCGAGGGCGACGCGGATGCCGACCGGCATCGGCAGGTTCGGCCCCGCATGGCCGAACTCGACGTTGCCGAGGACCGGGATGTCGCGGTCGCCGAGGACGTCGAGGACCAGCTCGGGCAGGGTCGGGGATGCCCCGGGGGATGCGTCGTGCCCACCGAGGCCGTGGATCTCGCGCGGCACGCCCACGACCATGCCGGAGATCCGGTCGAGGATGCCGCTGTGCCGCAGCACCTGCAGATAGCTCCACACATGCGCCGCCTGACTGCCCATCTCCTCCCAGAAGAGCACCGCGCCGTCGAACCGTTCGAGCGGCAGGGCGTATCGCGTCGCCTGGGTCAGCGCGATGCGATTGAGCAGCCCGCCGATGAGCACGCCTTCGGCACGACCGGCACGCCAGCACTCCCAGGTGGGGCTCGCGGGCAGTGCGCCGATCGGCTCCGTGCTGGTCAGCAGCGTCGAGTAGAGCTTCTCAAGTTCCGCTCTGCGCGCCTCGGGTGCGGTCTGCCAGGCCCCGCCTAGGCCGGGTGTGGCCAGGTCGGCGTGGAAGCCGACCAGGCCCGTGCGCGAGTGGAGGACCAGGTGCAGGAGCGAGATGTCGCTGTAGCCGAGGATCGGCTTGGGGTCGGCGGCGATGGCGTCGACGTCGATCAGGTCGAGGTAGCCGAGCGCCGCCGCGCCGCCGTCGTGCGCGATGACGGCACGCACTTCGGGGTCGCGCAGGAGTGCGTTGAACTCCGCGGCGATCTCCGCGGGCGGGGCCGCGTGCCACCAGTGGCGGCGCCCCGCTTCGAGGAGCGGCGCCCGGCGCACGCGGAATCCCATCCGCTCCAGCACGGTCACCGACCGCTCCAGGTCGGGTTCGTACTCGCTGTGGAGGGGTCCGGACAGTGAGGCGATGACGACGAGGTCGCCGGGCGCCAAGGCGCGGGGCCGAAGCGGTGGGGACAGCGCGGTGCGGGTCATCGGTGCAGTATCCCGACCGTCCGCGACGGCATGCCAAGGATTTACCGGGGGCCGATCTGGCCGGATACCCCCTTGTGCCCCGTAAGTAGAGGCCTGTTTCAAACCTTGCTTAGGTTAGGCTAACCTCTGCTGCGTGCATGTAGGTGAAGAGACCACAGCGGCCCGGCGCCCCCCAGGTCATGAACTGTCGGCCACGGGCGTCACCGTGGCGTACGACGGCGTCGACGTCGTCCACGACGCCTCGATGACGCTGCGCCCCGGCGAAGTGACCGTCCTGGTCGGGCCGAACGGCAGCGGCAAGTCGACCCTGCTGCGCACCCTCGCCCGGCTGCAGCGCGCACGGACCGCGGAGCTCGTCATCGACGGCGACACCGACGGCCTCGCGCTGAGCCCCCGCGCGTTCTCCCGCCGTGTCGCCCTGCTCACCCAAGGGCGCCCCACACCCAGCGGCCTGACCGTGCGGGACGTCGTCGAGTTCGGCCGCTACCCGCACCGCGGCCGCTGGGGCAAGGCCGACCCGGACGGCCGGGCCGCGGTGGACCGCGCGCTCGCCATGACGGGCGTCACCGACCTCGCCGAGCGCGGCGCCGAGCACCTGTCCGGCGGCCAGCTCCAGCGCGTCTGGCTCGCGGGATGCCTCGCCCAGGAAACGGGCGTGCTCCTGCTCGACGAGCCCACGAACCACCTGGACCTCCGCTACCAGGTCGAACTCCTCGACCTGATGCGGGACCTGGCGGACGACCACGGCATCGCCGTCGGCGCCGTCCTGCACGACCTCGATCAGGCCGCGGCCGTCGCCGACCGGATCCTCCTGCTCGACGAGGGGCGGGTCGTCGCGGACGGCGACCCCGAAGAGGTACTGACACCGCAGCGGCTCACCGACACGTACGGCATCCGCATCGAAGTCGACTCCGACCCCCTCACCGGCCGCCTGCGCACCCGCGCCATGGGCCGCCACCACTCGCGAAGCGAAAGGCTCAGCACCACCTCATGAGACGCCTCCTGATCACCGCGGCGGCCGCCACCGCCGCGGCCCTCGCCCTGACCTCCTGCGGCACCACCGAGCCCGCCGCCGACGACGCGAAGAAGAACGGCGGGTCCCTCACCCTCACCGACGGCACCGGCGCCGAGGTGAAGCTGCCGAACGGGCCCGCCAAGAAGGTCGTCGGCACCGAGTGGAACGCCGTCGAGAGCCTGATATCGCTGGGCGTCGCCCCGACCGGCGTCGCCGACGTCAAGGGCTACAAGGCCTGGGACACCGCCGCCCCGCTGAAGAACGACCCCAAGGACATCGGCACCCGCGGCGAGCCGAGCATGGACACCATCGCGTCCCTGAAGCCCGACCTCATCATCGCGACCACCGATCTGCCCGCCGCCGCCGTGAAGCAGCTGCGCAAGATCGCCCCGGTCCTGAACCTGCGCCCCGCCGACGCCGCGGACCCGATCGGGCAGATGACCGCCAACCTCGACCTCCTCGCCGAGGCCACCGGCACCACCGAGCAGGCCACGCAGCTCAAGAAGGACTTCGAGGCGAAGCTCGCCGAGGGCAAGAAGGCGCTCGCCGACGCGGGCCGCGGCGGCGCGAAGTACGCCTTCGCCGACGGCTACGTCACCGGCAACCAGACCTCGATCCGGCCGTACACCGACGGCTCGCTCATCGGCGCCGTCAACAAGAAGCTCGGCCTGAAGAACGACTGGACGGTCAAGGGCGACAAGGCCTACGGCCTGGGCGCCACCGACGTCGAGGGCCTCACCAAGCTCGACGACGACGTGCACTTCGCCTACATCGGCAACGACGACGACAAGGGCAGCAACCCGTTCTCCGGCGTCCTGAAGAAGGACAAGGTGTGGACGTCGCTGCCGTTCGTGAAGAAGGGCAACGTGCACCGGCTGCCCGACGGCATCTGGATGTTCGGCGGCACCGAGTCGATGAATCAGTACGTCGACTCCGTCGTCGAGGCGCTGAAGAAGTAGCACCATGGCCGTCACCGCAACCACCCCCGCCACCCGTCCGTCGGCAGCCGCGTCCCGGACCGGCGCGGTCGCGGTGACGGCCGCGCTGCTCCTCCTCGTCGCCGCGCTCGCGGTCGTCGACATCACCCAGGGCACGGCCGCCGTCGGGGCGCCCGAGATCTGGAAGGCCCTCACCGGCCGGGCCGACACGGCCGACAGCTCCGTCGTCATCGCCTCCCGGCTGCCGCGCATGACCGCAGGGCTCCTCGTCGGCGCCGTACTCGGCATGGCGGGCGCCGCGCTGCAGGCCGTCAGCCGCAACGTCCTCGCCGCGCCCGACACCCTCGCCGTCAACGCCGGTTCGTACGCGGCGCTCGGCGTCGCCGCCGCCACCGGCATCTCCCTGCCCTTCCTCGCCTCCTCCGGCATCGCGTTCGTCGGCGGCCTCGCGGCGGCGGCCGTCGTCCTCGGGCTCTCCGGCCTCGGCGCGGGCACGGTCCGCCTCGTCCTCGCGGGCAGCGCGCTCACCCTCGGCCTCACCGCCGTCACCGAGGGCCTGCTCCTGCTGTACCCGCAGGAGACGGAGGGCCTCTACAAGTGGAACCAGGGCAGCGTCGCGCAGAACGGCTTCGACGGCGTGCTGCAGATGGCACCCGTCGCCGCCGTCGGCCTCGCCGGTCTGCTGCTGCTCGCCCGCAAGGTCGACGCCCTGGCACTCGGTGACGACGCCGCGCGCGGCGTCGGCGTACCGGTCCGCGCCACCCGCGTCACCGCCGTCGTGCTCGCCGCGCTGCTCTCCGCGTCCGCCGTCACCCTCGCGGGCCCCATCGGCTTCGTCGGCCTGTGCGCTCCCGCCCTCGTGCGCCCGCTCGCCCGCAAGCTCCGCGGGTTCACCCGCTCCCGCGTGAGCCTCCCGGCCGCGGGGCTCACCGGCGCGGCCCTCGTGCTCGGCTCCGACGTGCTGCTGCGCGCCGTCGTGCCGTCCGACGTGGCGGTCGCCGTGCCGACGGGTGTCGTCACCAGCCTGGTCGGCGCCGTCTTCCTGGTCGTCATGGCCGCGCGGGTGCGGGACACGGCCGGTGCCGCCCCGCCCGAACGGCTGCGCATCCGGAGCCGGGGCGTCTTCATCGGCACGACCGCCGTCCTCGTGGCCGCCCTCGTCGGCCTGGTCATCGCCTCCGTCCTCGTCGGCGACAGCAAGCTGCTGATGGGCGACGTCATCAACTGGGCACAGGGCAGAGCGGGCCAGACCGTCTCCTTCGTGCTCGACACCCGGGTACCGCGCGTCCTCGCCGCCCTGCTCGCCGGAGCGGCACTCGCCGTCGCCGGGACCCTCGTGCAGGCCGTGACGCGCAACCCGCTCGCCGAGCCTGGCGTACTCGGCGTGACGAACGGCGCCGCCCTCGGCGCCGTCCTGCTCGTGACGACGGTGCCCGCGGCCGGGTCGTGGACCATCGCGGGCGGCGCGTTCGCGGGCGCCGCGGTCAGCGCGCTCCTCGTCTTCGGCCTCGCGGCGAGGGGCGGGTTCCAGCAGAACCGGCTCGTCCTCGTAGGATTCGGCGTCGGCACCGGGGCGACGGCCGTCATCAGCATGCTCATCATCCTCACCGACCCGTTCAACGCGACGAAGGCGCTCACCTGGCTCGCGGGCTCCACCTACGGGCGGACCCTGCCCGACGTGGTGCCCCTCGCGATCGTGCTGGCCGTGGGCCTGACCGTCGCGGTCGTCCGCCGCACCGAACTCGACCTCGTGTCGCTCGACGAGGACACCCCACGGCTGCTCGGCCTGCAGCTGAGCCGCGGCCGCCTCGGCTTCCTCCTCCTCAGCGTCCTGCTGAGCGCCACCGCCGTGGCCGCCGCGGGCACCATCGGCTTCGTCGGGCTCGTCGCACCGCACGCCGCGCGGGCGCTCGTCGGCCGCCAGCACGTGCGCGTCGTGCCGGTCGCCGTGCTCCTCGGCGCCATCCTCGTGTGCACCGCCGACCTGGTGGGCCGGACGGTGATCGCACCGGCGCAGCTCGGCGCGGGGCTGATGACCGCGGTGATCGGCACGCCGTACTTCCTCTATCTGCTGGTACGCAGCCGTCGTTGAGGGAGGGCGGTGGCCGAAGGGGGCGGTGATGTCCCCGCGATAGGGTGGGAGACCTTCGGGGACGGCCCGGCGCTGTCCCCGCCCCCCCTCCGCGGGATGTTCTCCTCCCGCGACTCCGAGCCGTGTCGGGGCCGACGACGCCCCCGGGCGGAGACCGACGCCCGAGCACGACAGGTAGCCCTTCTTGCCCACGCCCACGCCTTCCGCGCCGCCCACACCCTCCGCGCCGTCCCCTGCCGCCAGGCTGCGCGGTCTGCGCCCCGACTGGCTGTCCGACCCGAAGGTCTGGCGCACCGAGATCCTCGCGGGTCTCGTCGTCGGACTGGCCCTGATCCCCGAGGCGATCTCGTTCTCGATCATCGCCGGGGTGGACCCCGCGATCGGCCTGTTCGCGTCGTTCACCATGGCCGTCACCATCTCCGTCGTCGGTGGCCGCCGCGCGATGATCTCCGCGGCGACCGGCGCCGTGGCCCTGGTGATCGCCCCGCTCAACCGCGAGCACGGCTTCGGCTACCTGGTGGCCGCCGTCATCCTGGCCGGTGTCTTCCAGATCGCCCTCGGCGCGCTCGGTGTCGCCAGGCTCATGCGGTTCGTGCCGCGCAGCGTGATGGTCGGCTTCGTCAACGCACTCGCCATCCTGGTCTTCATGGCGCAGGTGCCGGAGATGCACGACGTGCCGTGGCCCGTCTATCCGCTGCTCGTCGGCGGTCTCGCGCTCATGGTGTTCTTCCCGAGGGTCACCAAGGTGATTCCGGCGCCGCTCGTCGCCATCGTCGTCCTGACCACCATCACGGTCGCCGCGGGCATCGCCGTGCCGACCGTCGGCGACAAGGGCGAGCTGCCCTCGTCCCTGCCGGTGCCCGGCCTGCCCGACGTGCCGTTCACGCTGGACACCCTGACCACCATCGCCCCCTACGCGCTCGCCATGGCGCTGGTCGGCCTGATGGAGTCCCTGATGACGGCCAAGCTGGTCGACGAGATCACCGACACCCACTCCTCCAAGACCCGCGAGTCCGTCGGCCAGGGCATCGCCAACATCGTCACGGGGTTCTTCGGCGGCATGGGCGGCTGCGCCATGATCGGCCAGACCATGATCAACGTACGCGTCTCCGGCGCCCGCACCCGTCTCTCCACGTTCCTTGCGGGCGCGTTCCTGCTGGTGCTGTGCGTCGTCTTCGGGCCGGTGGTCTCCGACATCCCGATGGCGGCGCTGGTCGCCGTGATGGTGATGGTGTGCTTCGCGACCTTCGACTGGCACTCCATCGCCCCGAAGACGCTCAGGCGGATGCCCGCAGGTGAGCTCGCCGTCATGGTCATCACCGTCGTCTGCGTGGTCGCCACCCACAACCTCGCCGTCGGCGTGGTCGTCGGCACCATCACCGCCATGGTCATCTTCGCCAGGCGCGTCGCCCACTTCACGAACGTCACCTCTGCCACCGGCCCCGACGGCGCCAGCGTGGTCCACTCCGTGACCGGCGAGCTGTTCTTCGCCTCGTCGAACGACCTCGTCACGCAGTTCGACTACGCGGGGGACCCGGACCGGGTCGTCATCGACCTGTCGTCCGCCCACATCTGGGACGCCTCCACGGTCGCCGCGCTCGACGCCATCACCACCAAGTACGCACAGCGCGGCAAGACCGTCGAGATCATCGGCCTGAACCGGCCGAGCGCCGAGATCCACGAGAGACTCAGCGGTGAACTCACCGCTGGTGGCTAGTGGTGTAGACCAATGTCATCAACGGCCCCGATCGGCGAACCGCGGCGGGCGGCATCTTCGCAGGTGGGGGCCGTAGTGGCAGGTGAGGCCGGACGAGACCCCTATGGCGGAGCCCCTGGCCAGCGTGGTATAGACGTATGAAAGAAGTACCTTTCGGCCCGCCTCGGCCGACAGGCGGCTTACCGCCGGAAGGTCTGCTCCCGTGCAAGCTTCAGATCACGCTCCCGCTCCTGATCATGCTGCCGCTCCCGAGCGCGCTCCCGCGCCCGAGGGCGACCCCGCGGCGGACGGCGATCCTGCGATCGCGGCTGCGGCCGCCGAGCGGGCGCACACGCACAAGACGCCGTGGCTGCCCAGCCCGGGCACGGCGCGCAGGCTGCGCCGCGCGGGCATCGCGAGGGTGCTCGTCACCGGCTGCCTGGTCCGCGTGAGCCTGCGCGGCGAGATCACCTCCCGCCAGGCCGACTCCCTCGCCGCGCAACTGCGCGACCTGGTGCAGGACGGCTGCCGACACCTGATCGTGGACCTGTCCGAGGTCACCTACCTGGCCAGGGAGGGCGCGGGCGTCTTCTTCGGCACCCTGCGGGCCCTCAGGGAGGTCGGGGGCTCCCTCGCCGTACGAGGCGCCTGCCCCCGGTCCGCCGCCACGCTGCACTGCCTCGGCATGGGCCGTCTCTCGGAGTAGGCCGCCGGTCAGGCGTCGACCGCGTTCCGCCGGGTGAACCGGTGCCACCAGTGCCGCCGCCGGGGATGCAGGGCCCGGCCCAGGCGACGCCCCAGCACGAGGTAGCCGAGCAGCGCCCCCGCCGTGTTGAGGATGACGTCGTCGATGTCGAAGGTGCGGCCCGTCACGAACGCGCCCTGCGCCAGCTCGACCAGCACCATCGTCACCGCCGTGGCGATCCCCACCCGCACGAGTCCGCGCGTGCGGGGGAGCACCACGGGCAGCAGCACGCCGAACGGCACGCCCAGCAGGATGTTCCCGCCGAGCTGCTTGACGGTGTCACGGAAGGCGGGCTGCGCGAGGTACGCGTCGATGGAGTCGCCCGGGGTGAAGTTGCTGTGGGTCAGCGCCTCCGAGCTCGCGGACGGTTCGAGCGTCAGCCTGGCGAGCACCACGGCGAAGCCGACCATGCAGGCGAAGGCCGCCAGGATGATCGCGACCCGGGCCGACGGCGGCAGGGGAGCCGCGCGCCGGTTCTTTTCGGAACGTCCTGTTCGTGCCATCAGCGCCTCCAGGGGGTGCCAGGAAAGGACCGTTTCCTCAGACCGGTTCGATGCGGCCGAACAGCCCCGCGTGCCCGGGCGGGAGCTGGGTGAGGATGCGGCGCAGCAGCGCGTCGTCCGCCACGTCCGCGAGCGTGCCGAGCACGGAGGTGACGACGCGGCGCGCCCCGGCCGTGTCGTCCCCGGTCCGTGCGGCCACCGCGTCGACGAACTCTGCGGCGGACAACGGCTGATCGGCGGGCTCGGCCTCGCCCACCAGGTCCCCGCACCGGTCGGGCAGCAGCCGGGCCAGGTCGGTGCGGTCGTCGCCCACCAGGTGCGCGCCCAGGACGACCAGCACGTTCTCGACGGCACCCGCCGCCTGCTGGCGACTGGTGAAACTTCCACGCTCCTGAACCCGGTCGAGCAGCGCTTCCAAGGATGTATCCATGCGAGTCCCTCTCGTGGCATCAACCGCTGATCCCGTACCCGGAGAGGGCCACCTGATGCCTCATCGCATTCCTATGCGGCAGCGGCGGCCCGCGCGCGCTCCACCTCCACCGTGAACTGCGCCCCGGCGAGCAGCGCCAGGTTGGACACCCACAGCCACACCAGGAAGACGACGATGCCCGCGAGGGAGCCGTACAGCTTGCCGTAGGTGCCGAACACGGTCGCGTACAGCGTGAACAGGCCGGAGGAGACCAGCCAGAGCAGGGCGGACAGCAGCCCGCCGGGCAGGATGTGACGCCAGCCGCGGGCCTCGGGCGGGGCATTGCGGAAGAGGACGAGGACGAGCAGCGCCACCAGGCACACCAGCGCGGGCCACTTCAGGACGGTCCACGCGGTCTGACCGGCGTCACCGAAGCCGATGCCGTGCCCCACGCTCTCGGCGACCGAGCCGCTGAGCACGAGCAGCAGCGCGCTGGCGACCAGCAGGGCGAGCAGCATGACCGCGGTCATCAGCACGCGGTGCCCCTTGCGCCAGACGGGACGGCGGTCCTCGACCCCGTGCATCGCGTGCAGCGCCCGACGGAACACGGCCGCGTAACTGGACGCGGACCACAGTGCGCTGACGGCCCCGGCGATCACCACGGTGAGCGCCGCGGAGCGTGCGTCCGCCATGTCGCTGAGCGCTTGGTGCAGGGAGCGGCCCGATTCGGCGGGGACCCAGTCCGTGACCTCGGCGATGAGCTCCTGGGTCGTGGCGGGGCTGACCAGGCTGATGAGGCTGACGGTGACGAGCAGCGCGGGGAGCAGGGCGAGGATCGCGTAGTACGTCAGCGCCGCCGCCCAGTCCGACACGTCGTCGTCCCACATCGACACGGGGGTGCGGCGCAGGGCGGTGCGCCGCAGGGCCCACGGCGACGGGGTGCCGGCGCCCGGCTTGCGGCCGTGTGGCGCCAGGGCGGGCGTTCCGTGGACGGCGGACGGTGAACTGTCCATAGGGCTGCTCTTTCTTGCATGTCTTGCCTGCACGTCGGCGACGCGGATGCCGCCTCGTGTTCCCTTTTGCGTTCCCTTGTTCTGCTTCCCTGCCTGCGCTGTTTCGTGCTTCGCCGTACGAGGGAGGGCGGGCGGCCGCCCGGGGGAGGCCCTGAGGGGGCCGCGGTGAGCCAAGGGGCGATATGACAGAAGCCCCGGACTCCCACGTACGGAGTCCAGGGCTTGTCTGGAGCGCTGGGCAGGCCTTGCACCTGCATTTCCCCGCAGGAAGCGGGGCGTCTTTCCTTGGACGACCAACGCCTGTCCCCCGACCGGAAGTCCGGCTTGAGGAGGCGATATTGATCTTATCCCATCACGGGGGCTGCTCCGTACCACCGTGCTTCGTGCTCACTCGCAGAAGACCTGCACCGTGGAGTCGGAGTCCGTGACGTCGATGGTGACGTCGTCGAGCTGGTCGACGAGGTCTTCCAGGTGCTGCGGCTTGAGTTCGGCGAGGTCGATCGGGAAACCCGACCTGGCCAGCTCCGAGTCGACCTTCGTGAGCGCCGCAGGAGGGAGGAGGCTGGTGAGCCGGACCCCGGCGCGCAGCAGTTGGAGCGGGACCCGGATGTTGACCCGGCTGCGTCCGTCGCCGCCGGAGTCGTCCGGGGCGTCCACCATCACGCGCAGGTACTTGGGGCGGCGCGACTTCGGGCGGGGCGGGGCGCCGGGCGAGGGCTCGGACCGGTCGTGTTCCAGGGCGCCGATCAGCCGCTCGGCCTCGTCCGCGGTGATCTTGCCCTCGGCCAGCATCTCCAGGACCTGGCGGCGTTGCTCGTTCATCGTTGTTCTTCCCCTCCGGTTCATCTGCTCTGCCTCATCTGACGCTCACCAGGAAGGCCATGGGGCCGTCCTCGATCTCGAACCGGGTGCCGGGCAGCGCCCACAGCAGCCGCCCCGCGCCGATCAGCGCGCCCACGGGGCGCACCCCGGTGACGGCGCACGCGATCACTCCGCCCAGCACGGCGAGCAGCAGCAGCGGCGAAAGCACCAGCGCGACCGGCACGACGGGGACGTACAGCCTCCGTCGGCGTCCGTCGGATGAGCGGCGCCAGCGGACCGTCACCAGCTGCGGTATCACGGGGACCCCTCCAGCTCGGCCAGTGCCTCCTGGGCGCTGATGTCCCCCCGCCGCAGCCGTTCGACGACGTCGGCGGCGCCCGTGGTGCCGGTGGGTGCCGGGTCGGTCTCCACGAAGTCGAGCTGCTCGGAGATCCGGTTCAGCCGGGACTTGACCGTCGGATAGCTCACCCCGAAGGTCCGCTCCATCTCCTTGATCGACCCGTGCGACCGCACGAACGCGGCGATGAACACCTGGTCCTCGACGCTGAGCCGGGCCAGCTGCGGAGGCTCGAACTGCCCCTCGATCGCGATGCCGCTGTCGACGAGCCGGGCCCGCTCGACCACGAACGGCCGTCCCTGCGTCAGGTCCGTCAGCTCCTGCCACTCCACCCTCGGCTCCCTGCTCTCGATGTCGCGTCTGTGATTCATTTGTACCTTGAGTTTTTTAAGATGACAACGCATCGAAGTTAATTTTCTCAATGTGGCGTTGAATCCGGCCCTGACCTTGCCCCGGGCCGGGGCGAGCAGCCGTTCTACTCCAACTCGCCGTTCTTTCAAGCCAGGTGGGAGATAATGGGCCACCGACCCGTCAGCGATCGAGGTGTCCCACCCCATGAGTGCCACGCCCTGGACCGATCCCTTCGTCCACCCGGCGCTGTTCTACGGGGACCGGGAGGAGTACCTGGCGGGCACCGTGCCGTTCGTCCGTGCGGGGCTCGACGCGGGTGAAGCGGTGGCGGTGGCGGTCCCCGAGGGCAATCTCGGACTCATCAGGGACGCGCTGGGGGAGCGGGCCGCGCAGGTGCGGCTGCTCGACATGGCGCAGGCGGGGCGCAACCCCGGGCGGATCATCCCGCGCGTGCTGCGGGCCTTCGCCGACGCCCACCCCCACGGGCGGGTGCGCATCATAGGCGAGCCGATCTGGGCCGGTCGCACCCCGATGGAGTACCCCGCCTGCGTCCAGCACGAAGCACTCATCAACCTGGCGTTCCAGGGGCGCGCGGCGACCATTCTCTGTCCGTACGACGAGGCGAGCCTGCCGGACGCGGTCCTGGCCGACGCCCATGCCACCCACCCCACGGTCATCCGGTCCGGCAAGCACGACACGAGCGCGGCCTACGCGCCCGACGCCGTGGTCTCCCGCTACAACCAGCCCCTGACGGCCCCCCGCGGCGTTCCGCGGGTGACGTACGCGCGGCACTCGCTGTCCGAGGTGCGGCATCTCACCATCCTCCGGGCCGCCGAGCTCGGCGTGCCCGAGTCCCGCCTGGAGGACTTCGCGCTGGTCGTGGCCGAGTTGACGACCAACAGCGTGGTGCACGGCGGGGGCTCGGGCGCGCTGCGGATCTGGGCCGCGGACGGCCACGTCGTCTTCCAGGTCAGGGACGCCGGTGTACTCACCGATCCGCTCGCGGGCCGCCGCCCCCCTGCCAGGGACCAGCGCGGAGGGCGGGGCCTCCTCCTGGTGCACATGCTCGCCGACCTCGTCCGCGTCCACACGGACCCCGTCCTGGGCACGACCGTCCACTGCTACTTCCAGTACTCCTGACGGCCGCACCCCGTCCCCCTCGCCCGCCCCGTCAGGGGTCCGTATGGAACGGACCCCGCGGCATGAAGGACCCGTAAGGGCCGGGCTTCCGGGGTCACCGGCGGACGGAACCTGAGAGCACCTGCCCACGACGTGCCCGTGAGGGGCCGTCGGGGTTCGTGGGGGCCTTCGGGTCCGTGAAGGAGTGCGCGCAGATGTCCGTCCTGACAGCCGGGTCCGGTACCGCGGCCACCGCGGAGGCGGCGCCGGACTCCGGCGAGAAGCACCGGCTCACCGCCCTGACCGGGCTCGCCGCGCTCTCCCTCGACGCGCTGGCGTCGGTGGCGTACGGGCCGGAGGCGATCGTCCTCGTGCTCGCCGTGGCCGGCGGTCACGGCCTCGGGTTCACCCTTCCCGTGACCCTCGCCATCGCGGGCCTGCTCGCCGTCCTCGTCGCCTCGTACCGCCAGGTGATCGCCGCGTTCCCGGACGGCGGCGGCTCCTACGCCGTGGCCAAGCGGCACCTCGGACGCCGCACGAGCCTCGTCGCGGCGGCCTCCCTCGTCCTGGACTACGTGCTGAACGTCGCCGTCGCCGTCACCGCCGGTGTCGCCGCGCTGACCTCCGCCTTCCCCGGGCTGTACGGCGACCGGCTGCTGATCTGCCTCGTGGTGCTCGCCCTGATCACGGCCGTGAACCTGCGTGGCATCGTCGAGTCCGCGAAGATCTTCATCGCCCCCACCGCCGTCTTCGTCGTCGCGGTCTTCGCCCTGATCGCCGTCGGCCTGTTCCGGGACGGACCCGTCTCGACCGCGGCAGCCGAAGGCCACGCCGCCGTCCTCACGGACAACGCCACCACGGTGGGCGCCCTGCTCCTGCTCAAGGCCTTCGCCTCCGGCTGCTCGGCGCTGACCGGCGTCGAGGCCATCGCGAACGCCGTGCCCTCGTTCCGCGAGCCGCGGGCCAGGCGCGCCCAGCACGCGGAGATCGTCCTCGGCGCCCTGCTCGGCACGATGCTGATCGGCCTCGCGGTGCTCATCTCCCGCTTCGGCCTGCACCCGGTCGAAGGCGTCACCGTCCTCGCCCAGCTCGCGGACGCCTCCCTCGGGCACAACTGGGCCTTCTACGTCATCCAGTTCGCGACCATGGTGCTGCTCGCCCTGTCCGCCAACACCTCGTTCGGCGGCCTGCCCGTCCTGCTGGAGCTGCTCGCCCGCGACAACTTCCTGCCGCACGTCTTCGCGCTGAAGGCAGACCGCCAGGTGCACCGGCACGGTGTGCTCGCGCTCGCCGCCGTGTCCGCCGCGCTGCTGCTGTTCTCGGGCGGCAACACCAACACGCTCGTGCCGCTGTTCGCGATCGGCGTCTTCGTCGGCTTCACCATCGCGCAGACCGGCATGGTGCTGCACTGGCGGCGCGAGCGCGGCGCGAACTGGCGCGGCAAGGCACTGCTCAACGGCTTCGGCGCGCTGCTCACGGGCGTCAGCGCGGTCGTCGTGACCGCCACGAAGTTCCACGACGGGGCCTGGCTGATCGTGGTCGCGCTGCCGCTGCTCGTGCTCTCCTTCGAGACCGTGCACCGCGCGTACGCGAGGATCGGTGAGCGGCTCGGCATCGGCCGGGTGCCCGAACCTCCGTGCCGCGCCCGCTCGTTGGTGATCGTGCCGGTCGGCAGCCTGTCGAAGCTCACCTGTGAGGCGCTGAACACGGCGGTCTCGCTCGGCGACGAGGTGCGCGCGGTGACGGTGACGTACGGCGACCGCGAGGACCGTGAGGCCGCGGCGGCGCTGCGCCGCGACTGGGAGCTGTGGAACCCGGGCGTCGACCTGGTCGAACTCCCCTCCGAGCACCGTTCCGTCGGCGGCCCGGTGGCGGCGTACGTCCGACATGTCCATACGAACCGCCCCGACATCCGGATCACGGTCCTCATCCCCGAGACGGAACCGGCCCGCCTCTGGCAGCGGACCCTGCAGAACCGGCGCGGCGCCGTCGTCGCCCGCGCCGTGCGCAAGAACACAAACGCGGCGATCTGCCGCCTCCGTTTTCGCCTGACATAACGGTTCCATCTGGCCTGATCTGCGGCGATTCGCCCGACTGTCCTGCTCTGGCTGCCTGTTGCCGTGGCAGGAGGGTGCCCGAGTAGGGTCGGGGGCTGCGTGACGGCCGACGGGCCGCACACCGGCCTCCCCGGCCCCACCCGGCCCCACCCGGGACGGGGCACGGCACCGGAATGCGGCTTCCGACGTCTCACGTGTGCGCTGCACCAGCAGTACGGCGGGCCTCCGGGCCCGTACCCCCCACACAAAGAGTCGCGCCTGCGCGGCCGCAGATCAGGAGCACCAGTGCAAGGCACCCCCCACATAGCCAGCACACCGCACGACGGGCGATGGTCGTCCACCCAGCCCTGCCCGCCGCACACGGCGGGCGACGCACCGCCGCGCATGCCGCACCGCACGGTCGCGGCACGCGCGGCGCCGATGACGCAGCGCCCCGAGGCCGCCGCCGCCCCGCAACTCCCCGTCTTCATCGACGAGTCCGGCTGGCGCAGGCGCACCCTCCAAGGCATGGCCCTGCTCGTCGGCTGCGGCTGCCTCGGCTACCTGCTGTTCGCAGGCACACTGATCAGCGACCTCGGAACCCCCGTCGGCACCCATCCCCCGAGCACGACAGGAACGGACACGAGGAACGTACCGGCGCCCGGCGCCCCCGCCGGCAACGACGGCCACCACCGCAAGCCTCCCTCCGGGAGATCCGTTCAGCCGCCGGCCGGAGACGCGGCGCAGTGAGTCGGCGTGCCGATGTCCGGCGGCCGCCGCGCGGACACTGGCTCGTGCTTCTGCTGGTCCTTCTGGTGGTTGCCGTCGCGCTGCTCTTCGAGGGGTGGACGACCCACCAGGTCGACGCCGCGCGCACCAAACCGCTGTGCACCCGGCCGATCCCGCGCAGTGCCGATGACGGCAAGCCGCTGCTGCGGTTCGGCCCGAAGGGCGTCACCACCACGGGCATGCCGCCGGGGACCGTCGCGCTCACCTTCGACGGCGGACCCGACCCGGTGTGGACGCCGCGCCTGCTCGACCTGCTGCGCAAACACCACGCGCAGGCGACCTTCTTCGTGTACGGCAAGGACGCGGCCAAGCACCCCGAGCTGATGCGACGGATCCTGTACGAGGGCCACGAGATCGGCTCGTACACCTACAGCGGCGGTGACCTGGGCGTCGCGTCGCCGCTGCGCGCACGCCTCGAACTGTCCCTCACCCAGAGCGCCCTCGCGGGCACGGTCGGCATCAACACGACCCTGCTGCGGCTGCCGCACACCACGGCAGCCGACACGCTCTGCGGCCCCCAGTGGCCCGCCGCGAAGCGGGCGGCCGACCAGGGATACCTGGTGGCCGCGTCCGACCACAAGGACCGCAAACCGTGGCGGGGCGTGGTGACCCAGCACAGCCAGACCGACCTGGGCTTCCACGAGGCCCAGGACCTGCTGAACGACCACCGCGTCAAACGGTTCACCACCATCAGCGGCGGCCTCGGCAGGCCCTCCTTCGCCGACGAGGTACCGGTCGTCCAGGAGATCAAGGGCGAGGGCCTCATCTGGACGCAGCAGCTCGGGCACGCCTTCCTCACCGTGATGGTGTGGACGCTGACCCTCACCGGCGTACTCGGCGTCCTGCGCATGCTCCTGTTCGCGGTGTTCGCCCGGCTCCACGTGCGCAGGCTGCACCGGTACCGCCCCGGGGCGCCACGGCTGCGCGAGGTGCGGGACCCGGTGACGGTCCTGGTGCCCGCGTACAACGAGGAGGCGGGCATCGCCTCCACCGTGTACTCACTGCTCGCCTCGACCTACCCGCACTTCCAGATCATCGTCATCGACGACGGCTCGTCCGACGCCACCGCCGACATCGCCGAGGACATCGAGGACCCCCGGGTCACGGTGATCCGGCAGCCCAACGGCGGCAAGCCCAGCGCCCTCAACACCGGCTTGGCGCACGCCCGGCACGACATCGTCGTGATGGTCGACGCGGACACCATCTTCGAGCCCGAGGCGCTGGCCCGGCTCGTCCAGCCGCTCGCCCACCCGGCGGTCGGCGCGGTCAGCGGCAACACGAAGGTCGGCAACCGGCGCCGCCTGCTCGGCAAGTGGCAGCACCTCGAGTACGTCCTCGGCTTCAACCTCGACCGCCGGATGTTCGAGGTCCTGGAGTGCATGCCGACCGTGCCGGGCGCGATCGGCGCCTTCCGCAGGGACGCGCTGATGGGCGTCGGCGGTGTCAGCGACGAGACCCTGGCCGAGGACACCGACCTCACGATGGCGCTCTGGCGGGCCGGCTGGCGCGTCGTGTACGCGGAGTCGGCGGTCGCCTGGACCGAGGTGCCCACCACGCTGCGGCAGCTCTGGCGCCAGCGCTACCGCTGGTGCTACGGCACCCTCCAGTCGATGTGGAAGCACCGCAGGGCGGTGACGGAGCTCGGGCCCGCCGGACGCTTCGGCCGCCGCGTGGCGATCTACGTCACGCTGTTCCAGATCGTGCTGCCGCTGTGCGCCCCGGTCGTCGACATGTTCGCCCTCTTCGGCGCGGTGTTCCGCGACCCCCTGGAGGCCGCCCTCGTCTGGTTCGGGTTCCTCTCCGTCCAGCTGGTCACCGCCGCGTACGCACTGCGGCTCGACCGCGAACGGCTGCGCGTGCTGTGGGCGCTGCCGCTCCAGCAGCTCGTCTACCGGCAGCTGATGTACCTGGTGGTCATCCACTCCGTGATCACGGCACTGCTCGGCACCCGCCTGAAGTGGCACAGCATGAAGCGGGCGGGCACGGCCGACCCGTATCTGGTCGAAGGGCCGCCCCCGTCGCCGCCCGAGGACGAGCGCCGGAGCCTCCAAGGGAGTCGCACATGAGGGAAGGAACGGAAGGGACCGCGGAGTTCACCGAGGGGACGGAGGGAGACGAAGGGGAGGAAGGGCAGTGGTCGGACGGCTCCGTCACGCGGGAGCGGTTCGCCGAGCGGCCCAGCTCCCGCTACGGGCCCCGCCGCGCCCATGCCCGCCGGCCGAAGAAGCGCCGGAGGCTGCGACGGGTGGTGCTCGTCCTGCTTGCCGGTGTGGTCGTGGCGGTGGGCGGTACGTACGGCTGGGCCGAGACCAGGCTGCAGCGTGACGTCGACCTGGGCGCGTACGGGGACCGTCCGCCGCCCGGCGAGGGCACCAACTACCTCATCGTGGGCTCGGACAGCCGCGACGGGCTCTCCGAGACCGACGTGAAGGACCTGCACGCGGGCGGCGGCGGAGGGCGGCGCACCGACTCGATGATGCTGCTGCACACCGGGTCCAACGGCGCCACGATGGTCAGCCTGCCGCGCGACTCCTGGGTCACGTTGCCCGGCCGCCTCGACACCACGACGGGCAAGACGAAGCGCCCGGAGGGGGACAAGCTGAACGCCGCCTTCTCCTACGGCGGCCCCGAGCTCCTCGCGCACACCATCGAGCGGAACACCGGCCTGCGCATCGACCACTACGCGGAGATCGGCTTCGCCGGGTTCGTGAACATCGTCGACGCCATCGGCGGCGTACGGATGTGCCTGGACCGGGACATCAAGGACGAGAAGTCGGGCGCCGACCTGCGCAAGGGCTGTCAGACCCTGAACGGCAAGCAGGCGCTGGCCTTCGTCCGCCAGCGGCACCAGGAGCGGGAGGGCGACCTGGGCCGGTCGAAGAACCAGCAGAAGCTCCTGTCGACCCTCGCCCACCAGGCGGCCCGCCCCGACATCCTCTTCGACCCCCGGGAGATCGGTCCGGCCGCGCAGGCCGGGCTCGACACGCTCATCGTCGACGAGGACATGAGCCTGCCCGAGCTGAGCAGGATGTTCCGCGCCGTGCAGAGCGTCTCGGGCGGACACGGCAGGCGGCTGAACGTGCCCGTGTCCGGCATCGGCATCCCCACGTCCAAGGGGAACGTGCTGAAGTGGGACGCCGAGAAATCGGCCCGCCTCTTCGACGACCTGCGGCACGACAGGCCGCCGACGGCCAAGTGACTCAGACGGCCAAGTGACTCAGACGAGCTCGGGCGCAGGCGGCTGCGTCGGTGACTCCGGCTGTGACTCCGCCTGGGGCCCTGCCTGCCGCGGCGGCGGCACCGGCGCGGGCTCCGCGTCCCACGCCCGGGTGGTCCGCAGATAGCCGTAGAGCACCGAGGCCATCGCCAGTACGACGAGTGGTCCGGACACCCACGGGTGTTCGGCCATCTCCATCGGCAGATAGCGGTACGACACCAGGAGCGCGGTGAGGACGGCGGTGCCGTAGGCGACCAGCCGGATGCCCGCCCGGTCCCAGCCGCGGTCGAACGTGCGCAGGGCCGCCTCGACCGTGAGCGAGAAGACGACGCCCGCGATCAGATCCACGCCGTAGTGATAGCCGAAGCCCAGCGTGGCGGTGAGCGTGGCGACCAGCCAGAAGGTGCCCGCGTACCGCAGCAGGCGTGAGCCCTTGCGGGAGTGTACGAAGATGGCGACGGCCCATGCCGTGTGCAGGCTTGGCATGCAGTTGCGGGGGGTGATCCCGTCGTACGGAACCGGGTGCGGGGCGCTGACCGGCGGTGGCGTGTGCGGCCACAGGTTGGCCACCGCCCACTCCACACCGCCGGTCCCCGAGGTGCCGGGGCCGTAGGCGAAGATCGGCCCGACCACCGGGAAGATCATGTAGACGGCGGGTCCGACGAGGCCGATGACCAGGAAGGTGCGCACCAGGTGGTGGCGCGGGAAGCGTCCTTCGGCCGCCACGTTGCGCAGCTGGTAGAGGGCGACGGCGACCGCGGCCACGGCGAGCTGTGCGTAGACCAGGTCGGTCACGTGGGTGGGGATCGAACCGCTGGCCTTGAGCAGTCGGCCCGCCAGCCACGACGGGTTGCCCAGCGCGTGATCGGCGACGGCCACGTACGGGTCGAGCACCGTGGGGCGGGTCTTCGCCGTGATCAGCAGCCAGGTGTCACCGGTCTTGCGGCCCGCCACGAGCAGCAGACCGAGTCCGACGCCCTTCAGCAGCAGGATGCGTTCCTCGCCGGTACGGCGGGTGATCGCGAAGACCGCGCAGCCCAGCATGGCCCAGAGGGCTCCGTTGCCGAAGAACTGGCCTTCGGGCACGTCGGCGTCGACCGCCCACCGCACCAGCACGAAGACGGCGTCGATGCCGATCGCGGCACCGGCCGCGATGAACCGTTGCCGCCAGGTGAGCACCACCATCATCAGCGCGAGACCGCCGTAGAGCGGCCCCGGTTTGGGCGGGAACAGCACCTCGCGCGCCTGATTGGTGATCGGCCCCGGCACGCCGCCGTAGTGACGGGCGGCGACCTCCAGCGCGACGAGCATCACCAGGGCCACCACACCCGCCCCGGCCCACAGGAGCACCCGTGGCCGACGCCACGGGGCGCGCTCCAAGCTGCGGTCTATTCGCGAATACACCCGCAAACTATAGGTTTCTTTCGGCCGACTCGGCTCACGGGGGAGTCAGCTTCCGGGGTGGTCGGCATAGTGCTCGTCGATGTGCGCCCGGTAACCGGGGTCGGTGACCCGTAGGTCCCTGTCGAATCGAGGGGCGGCCCTGACGTGCTCCTTCGTGTGGGGCACGTGCACGGTACGGGTCGCTTCGTCGACGTGTGAGACGACCCAGAGGGGCAGCAGCACCTTCTTGCTCAGCAGTGTCCCGCCGGTGTCGACGACGAGGTGGTCGGGCGCCACTTCCTCCGAGACGGCGTCCACCGTGCCGATCGAGCCGTCGCTGCCCTCCACCGCGCAGTCCAGGAGACGGGCGACGGGGATGTGGCTTTTCGGGGTCCCGGAGGCCGGGAGTCTGTCGGTCATCGCGCGGTTCCTCTCCGCCGTGAGCGGCCTCAGCATGAGTGCTCTGCGTAACGCGTGGTGACCACATGCTCGCGGCGGCGTGGATGAAACGTGATTCCTTGGCCGTCCGTAAAGAGGGGCATCTGGGCGGCGTTGCGGGACCTTCACATCTCGGGGCCGGTTAAGGCGCAGGAGAGGGGCACCCGGTAGCGGACGCCGCGGGGAGGTTGCCGCAGATGCTGGTTGTCGCTCTACTGCTGTTGCCCGTCATGGGCCTCTTGCTGATCTGCATGGACCGGGTCGAGGGCATGCTCGACGGAGACTCCTCGCCACCCCACGGGCGCCATCGACGCCATCTGCGCCTGGTCTCCGGCCACGGCGGACGCCCCCGGCAGTCCGGGGCGACCGGACAGCACCGCGAGGGGCGCCGCGACGACCACGCCGACCGCGATGACCGCGACGACAGGGCGGCCTGAGGCCCGTGCCCGACCGGCCCGGCTAGGACGGGTACCGGACGTCCTCCCGGTACTCCTGCGCCTGCTGCTGGACCGAGGGCGGCAGCTCGCCGTCCGCCAGGTCGGCGAGCGTCACGCGCTCCAGGACCTGGCGCAGACTCACGCGCACCGCACGCCACACGTCCGGCAGCGCGGCCGCCGGGCCCGGATAGCTGAGGTCGCTGAGCTTGAGATCGCGGAAGTTCGCCAGCGAACCGTCTATGGCACGGATGACGTCGGCGATGGAGATCTCCTCCGGCGCCCTGGCGAGCCGGTAGCCTCCGTCGGGGCCGCGGGTGCTGTGCACGAGGCGGTGCTGCCGCAGCTCACGCAGGATCGACAGCAGGAAACGCACCGGGATGCCCTGGGAGTCGGAGAGTTGCTCGGCCTTCTGCGGTGACTGCGGACTGCGCGCGAGTTCGGCCATCGCCCGTATCGCATAGTCCGTCCGGGCCGTGATCCGCATACGAACCAGCCTCCGTAGGTCGGTCGGGGCCACGCCAGGTCGCTTTAGGTCAACCTACCGTTGCTTTCTGTCATTTGACGAACCGTTGGGAGCGCTGGGTCCACCCCCTGACATATAACCTATCGAATTGGTGGACAATCTCTGCGGAGGTGCAGATGCCCAGCACACGCGCACATGTCCCACACAGACTAGTGGTGTTGGGTGCCGGAGCCGCCGGAACCATGGTCGTCATCCATGGTGCCGACGAGGCGGTCCGGCGGCGCCAGCCGGTGGAGATCACGGTGGTCGACCCGAGCCCGCTGACCGGCGCGGGCGTGGCCTTCGCCACGGACGACCGACGGCATCTCCTCAACGTCCCCGCGGGGGGCATGAGTTGCCTCCCGGACCGGCCCGACCACTTCGTCGACTGGCTCGTCAGGCACCGCGAACCCACCGCGACCCCCCGCTCCTTCGTCCCCCGGGGCCACTACGGCGCATATCTCGCCGCCACAGCGGCCGCCTCCGTCGAACGGGCGGCAGGCCTGGTGACCTTCCGGCGGCTGCACACACGCGCGACGGCCTGCGCCTGGCACGGCGACCTCGCCCAGGTGGCCCTCGCCGACGGCACCCGCCTCGACGCCGACAGCGTGGTGCTCGCGACCGGCCCGCTGGCGGGCCGGGCCCGGTGGGCGTCGCCCGAACTCCGCGCCTCCAAGCGGTTCGTGGGCGACCCCTGGGCTCCCGACGCGCTGGCGGGCCCGCTCGCGGACGAGGCGGACGTGCTGCTCGTCGGTAGCGGCCTCACCGCCGTGGACGTCGCTCTGACCCTCGCCCGCCCCGGTCGTACGATCCATGTCCTGTCCCGCCACGGCCTGCTGCCCCACGCCCACGCCGTCGCGCCGCTGCCGCCCGTGGCGCCCGCGGAGCCCCTGGAGGGGCTGCCGCTGCCCCGGCTGCGTACGGCGGTCGTGCGGCACGTCCGACAGGTGACGCGCGCGCACGGCGACTGGCGTCCGGCCGTCGACGGCCTGCGGCCGCTGACCGCCCGCCTGTGGGACGCGCTGGGGGAGGAGCAGCGGGCGGAGTTCCTGCGCACCGACCGGCCCCGATGGAACGTGCTCCGGCACCGGATGGCACCGGAGACGGCGGAGGCGGTCACCCGGCTCAGAACCGCCCGGCGCCTGCGCCTGCACGTGGGCGAGGCCGCCGAGACCCGGATGGATCCGGACGCGCTGACCGTCACGCCGACGGGCTCGGAACCCGTGCGGGTCGGCTGGGTGGTGGACTGTTCGGGGCCGGGTCTGCGCCCGGCCGACTCCTGCGACCCCCTGCTCACCTGTCTGCTGTCGTCGGGGCTGGCCGTGCCGGGGCCGCTGGGCATCGGGCTGGCCGGTACGCCCGAGGGGCAGCTGCGCTCCCGTGACGGATACCGCTCGCTGTGGACGCTCGGCGCGCACCGGCGCGGCGAACTGTGGGAGACCACCGCCGTCCCGGAGATCCGGCAGCAGGCCGCGGGGCTCGCGCGAGCGATCCTCGATACGGTTCCGGGTTCCGCCGGACGGCGTGCCGGGAGCAGCCCGTCGGATACCGAGCAGACGCCGCTCGTCGTCTCCTCCCCGCCCTCGGCCCGGGTCCGCCGCCCCTCGGGCTTCACGGTGTGGCTCACCGGACTCCCCAGTGCGGGAAAGAGCAGCGTCGCCCAGGAGCTGGCCGCCCGGCTGCGGGCGGAGGGCCACCGGGTGGAGGTCCTCGACGGGGACGAGCTCCGCACGAACCTCTCGACGGGGCTCGGCTTCTCCCGCGAGGACCGCGACACGCACGTGCGGCGCGTCGGCATGGTCGCCGAGGTGCTCGCCCGCAACGGCGTCATCGTGCTGGTGCCGGTCATCGCGCCCTACCGCGCCAACCGGGAGAGCGTCCGGCTGCGCCACGACCTCGCGCGCATCCCGTATCTGGAGATTCATGTCGCGGCGCCCGTCGAGGTCTGCTCGGTGCGGGACGTGAAGGGGCTGTACGCCAAGCAGGCCGCCGGTGCGATCCGGGGCCTGACCGGTGTGGACGATCCGTACGAGGCGCCCGAGCGGCCGGATCTGCGGCTGCACACGCACCGCGAGCCGGTCTCGGTCTCGGCGGACGGCATCCACCTCATGCTCACCGAACGGGGGCTGATATGACCGTAGTCGCGTCGACCACCGCCGAGCTGCCGACCGGCGGCGCACCCCTTCTCTCGCACCTGGACGTGCTGGAGTCGGAGGCGGTGCACATCTTCCGCGAGGTGGCGGGCGAGTTCGAGAACCCGGTGATGCTGTTCTCCGGGGGCAAGGACTCGATCGTCATGCTGCACTTGGCGCTGAAGGCGTTCACACCGGCGCCGGTGCCTTTCGCGCTGCTGCACGTCGACACGGGGCACAACTTCCCCGAGGTGCTGGCCTATCGGGACCGTGTGGTGGCCGCGCACGGGCTGCGGCTGCACGTCGCGTCGGTGCAGGAGTACATCGACCGGGGCGTCCTCAAGGAGCGCCCTGACGGCACCCGCAACCCGCTGCAGACGCTGCCGCTGACGGAGAAGATCCAGAGTGAGAAGTTCGACGCGGTGTTCGGCGGTGGACGCCGTGACGAGGAGAAGGCGCGTGCGAAGGAGCGGGTGTTCTCGCTGCGCGACGAGTTCTCGCAGTGGGACCCGCGCCGTCAGCGCCCCGAGCTGTGGAACCTGTACAACGGGCGGCACGCGCCCGGCGAGCACGTCCGCGTCTTCCCGCTCTCCAACTGGACCGAGCTGGACGTGTGGCAGTACATCGCCCGCGAGGACATCGAACTGCCCGGGATCTACTTCGCCCACGAGCGCGACGTGTTCCGGCGCTCCGGGATGTGGCTGACC
Source organism: Streptomyces sp. NPDC004732 (assembly GCF_040609235.1). Taxonomy (NCBI): domain Bacteria; kingdom Bacillati; phylum Actinomycetota; class Actinomycetes; order Kitasatosporales; family Streptomycetaceae; genus Streptomyces; species Streptomyces sp. NPDC004732. Next base: position 402,484 of record NZ_JBEXJR010000001.1, on the reverse strand, counting down.
GCGGGCGAGTGGGGCGGTCCCAAGGAGGGCGAGACGGTCGCGAGGCGGCAGGTGCGCTACCGCACGGTCGGCGACATGTCCTGCACCGGCGCCGTCGACTCCGACGCCACCACGCTGGACGCCGTGATCGCCGAGATCGCCGCGTCCCGGATCACGGAGCGGGGCGCGACCCGGGCCGACGACAAGCTCTCCGAGGCCGCGATGGAAGACCGCAAGCGCGAGGGGTACTTCTAACCATGACCACGACGGCGCAATCGACCACGACGGCGCAGACGACCACGACGGCGCAGGCCACCGCGTCCGAGGTGCTCCCGGACACCACCCTGCTCCGGTTCGCCACCGCGGGCTCCGTCGACGACGGCAAGTCCACCCTCGTCGGACGGCTGCTGCACGACTCCAAGTCGGTCCTCACCGACCAGCTGGAGGCCGTGGAGCGCGCCTCCGCGAGCCGCGGCCAGAACGCCCCGGACCTCGCACTCCTCACCGACGGCCTGCGCGCCGAGCGCGAGCAGGGCATCACCATCGACGTCGCCCACCGCTACTTCGCCACGCCACGCCGCCGCTTCATCCTGGCCGACACGCCGGGCCACGTGCAGTACACCCGGAACATGGTGACGGGTGCCTCCACCGCCGAGCTGACGGTGATCCTGGTCGACGCCCGCAACGGCGTCGTCGAGCAGACCCGCCGCCACACCGCCATCGCCGCCCTGCTCCGCGTCCCGCACGTCGTCCTCGCCGTGAACAAGATGGACCTCGTCGCGTACGAGGAGACCGCCTTCGCGAAGATCGCCGAGGAATTCACCGCGTACGCAGCCGAGTTGGGCGTACCGGAGATCACCGCCATCCCGATCTCGGCGCTCGCCGGGGACAACGTGGTGGAGCCGTCCGAGCACATGGACTGGTACGGCGGCCCGACCGTTCTCGAACATCTGGAGACCGTGCCCGTCGGCGACGACCTGGCGCCCGGCTCCGCCCGGCTGCCCGTGCAGTACGTGATCAGGCCGCGGACCGCCGAGCACCCCGACTACCGGGGCTACGCGGGCCGGATCGCCGCCGGGACGTTCCGCGTCGGCGAGGAGGTCACGATCCTGCCGTCCGGCCGGACCACGAAGATCTCCGGCATCGGCCTGCTGGGCGAACCGGTCGAGGTGGCGTGGACGACGCAGTCGGTGACGATCCTGCTCCAGGACGACGTCGACGTCTCGCGCGGCGACCTGATCGTGCCGACCGAGGAGGCGCCCGCACTCACGCAGGACGTGACGGCGACCGTGTGCCACGTGGCCGACGCGCCGCTGACCGTCGGGCACCGGGTGCTGCTCAAGCACGGCACCCGCACGGTCAAGGCGATCGTCAAGGACATCGCGTCCCGGCTCACGCTCGACGACCTGTCTCCGCACCCGTACCCGGGACAACTGGTCGCCAACGACATCGGCCGGGTGCGGATCCGCACCGCCGAGCCGCTGCCCATCGACTCCTACGCCGACTCCCGGCGCACCGGCTCGTTCATCCTCATCGACCCGAGCGACGGCACCACGCTCACCGCGGGAATGTCATCCTGACCGGTCCGCCAGGAAGGACCGCATCCGCTCGTAGAAGGGGAACTGGTACGCGTAGTACGACGCCAGCGTCGCATTGTTCTCGACTCTGTCCTGATAGACGCGAGGAACGTAGTCGAACCCTTTGCTCCGCGCCGCGTCCGCGTGCCATTCCCTGGTGCGGCTCCACTCGTCCCGGTTCTCGGGCTCCCACGAGAGAGCGGACTCCATGAAGTCGATGCCGACCCGGTCGCAGTAGTCACGGACCACGGCGTCGGACTCGTCGGCCAGCCGCTCCGCCGCGAAAACCACGGGGCAGGCCCCGATGCTCTCGCGCACGGTGCGGAATATCTCGAATTGGTACTCGAAACCGATCTCGGAGCAGGTGATGTCCGGCTTCATCGCGTAGTGCGACGAGATCACCGCTTCCGGGTTCCGGATCAGGAAGGTGTGACAGCCGATCTTGGGGAAGTCCGGGGCGTCGACGATGTCGTAGCGGTACTCCGTCGTCTCCTTGACGAACACCCGGCGGCGCGTCGAGATCTCCTGGAGCGTGTCCAGGAGTTCACGCTGGTCGGTTATCTTCTCGCCCTCCACGACGGCGTACCCCTGCACCACGAGGCTGGAGAACGGCTCGTGGACGACGAGGTGGTCACCTCTCTGGATCATCATTCTCAAGAAGGCGGTGGAAAGGCTCCGCGGAGGGCTCCAGAGGAACAGAAGATTGTGCCCGTGTTGTGGTGCGCCATTCATGAGGAAGCTCCATTCCGCTGCATAACTGTTCGCCCGTCCGGGGAATTTCGGCTCAGCCGCCCACCGGGGCTACCTCTTGTGGCCGATGACCACGTGCTTCTCGCCGCCGGACCGCCGCACCTCGCAGTCGCCGAACCCGGCCCGCTCCAGCAGGGCGACGAACTCGGCGGCCGTACGGTGCTTCCCGGCCATCTCGATGTGCATCACGAGGTTCATCGCGGCGGTGGCCAGCGGACCGCTGCGGTCGTCCTCGAAGAGGCGGTCCATGATGAGGACCCGGCCGGGCGCCCGGCACGCGCGGTACGCCTTCTCCAGCAACGTGACGCAGGTGTCGTCGTCCCAGTCGGAGAGGATGTAGCCGAAGGCGAGGCAGTCGCCCTGCGGGAGTTCGTCCGCGAAGAAGTCGCCGCCGACGAAGTCGAGGCGGTCGGCGACCGGTCGCGCTTCGGCGTCCTCGCCGACCAGCGGGCCGACCGCAGGCATGTCGAAGACGGTGGCGCGCAGCGCGGGCTCGCTGAGCAGCGCCGCCACGGCGAACGGGCCGGTGGCCCCACCGACGTCCACGAGGTGCTTCGTCCCCGCCATCCCGGCCAGGACGGCCAGCTCCTGCGAGGCGCCGAAGCTCAGGTCCCACATGGCGCGCATGAAGTCCCGCAGCGACTCGGCGTCGCGGTACACGTCGTCGAACGGGGACGCCTCCGAGGTCGGCTTCCCCTTGGCGAGGTAGCTGTCGAGGCGGCCGAGGCGGCCCTGGGTCTCCAGCGTGAGGTGCTTGATGAAGCCGCCCAGGTACCGGCTGTTGCGGGGGTCGAGGAACGGCGCCGCGTCGGAGGCCAGGGAGTATGCACCGCCCGTCGCGCGGGTGACGACGCCGAGGGACGTCAGGACGAGCAGCATGCGGTCCAGGGTGTCCTCGTCGATGTCGAGGCGCTCGGCGAGGACGGTGACGGTGCCCGGGCCGTCCTCGATGAGGGAGGTGAACACTCCGTGCTCGACGGCGGTGTGAAGCACCGGAGTGGAGAGCAGTCCGTAGACGGCGTTCTCAAGTGCGCTGGGCATCATGCGTGGTGCTCCTCGGTCATGTCGATCTCTCGTACCAGTTCGGCCAGTTCCTGCGGATGGCTGACGTGCGCGGCGTGACCCGCACCGGCGATCTCGGCGAACCGGCCGTGCGGCAGCAGCTCGGCGAGCCGCCGCGCCACTTCCCTGTGGTGCGCGGCCGACCGCGATCCGGCCGCCACCACGGTGCGCAGCGGAAACGTCAGCGGGTCGAACGCGGGCGCGTCGACTGTGGGGTCCGTCATCTCGGAGATGAGGGCCTCCCCGTCCGCGGCGAGGTCGGAAGGACGGGCGCGGGCCAGGTGCAACCGGCTTGCCGGGCCCAGGAGTTCGGCGAGCATGGCCCGCGTCGCCTGCTCCGGACCTCCCTGGGCGGCGGCGTCGCGCACGGTCCGCTCCCACGGGTCGTCGGCGGGCCACCAGGGCAGCCAGCGCACCGGGGGTTCGACGGCGACGATCCCTGCGACGCGCGACGGGTCGGCGGCCGCGGCGGCCAGGGCCACCAGCGCGCCGTAACTGTGACCGAGTACGACCGGCGGCGCGTCCAGCTCCGCCAGAGCCGCGCGCAGGTCGTCCACGTGCACCTGGAAGTCGACGTCCGCGCCCCCGAGCGGGCGGGACGCGCCCCAGCCGCGCCGGTCGTAGCCGAGGACCGGACGGCCCGGCAGCTGATCGACCACGCGGCGGAACGTGTCGCTGCGGTCCACCGAGCCGTGCACGATCAGCACGGGCCGGGCAGCCGTGTCCGTCCCGTCCCCCCACGTACTGATCACCGGCCGCGCCCGCGCTGTTCCGGTCTGCGTCGTTCCGTCGTTCACTGAACCGTTCGCCCCTCGCTCACAAGCTGCACAAGTCCGGCCAGGGTCGGTTCGTCGAGCAGTCGCTGGATGTCGATCACCATGCCGAAGCGGTCCTCCGCGGCCGCCATGAACTCGGCCATGGCCAATGAGTCGCCGCCCGCGGAGAAGAAGTCGGTGTCCAGCTTCACGTGCACCTGCGGCACACGCAGGCACGACGAGAACAGCTGAGCCAGCTCCCAGGTGACGTGGGTGGACCCCGCGGCGGCTCCCGGCACGGCTGCGGCAGGCACCGCAGGCACCGCAGGCACCGCAGGCACTACGGGCACCGTAGAAACCGCAGGCACTACGGGCACCACCGGTATCGCAGACACCTCGGCCACCGGCACGGCAGCCGTCTCGTGCCGCTGCCCCACCTTCCCGATCGAGGTGATCGGCAGTTGCTCCGTGACGGTGAACACCGCCGGAATCATGCCGCCGTGCAGCCGCTCGGCGAGATGGCGACGTACCGCGGCCTCGTCCCAGGACCCCGGTTCCTCGGGCACCACGTAGGCGTGCAGCCGGTTGTCGCGCTCGACGGCGTGGCAGGAGGAAACCCCGGGCGCCTTCTCCAACACCCGCTCCACCTCGTACAGTTCGACGCGCTGCCCCCGGATCTTGACCTGCCGGTCGCGGCGGCCGACGTACTCCAGGGAGCCGTCCTCCCGCCAGACGCACAGGTCACCGCTCCGGTACATCAACCGTCCCGGCCGCCCCGCGAAGGGGTCCGGCACGAACGAATCGGCCATGAGGTCGGGGCGCCCCAGATAGCGGCCGACCCCGATCCCCGCGATGTACAGCTCGCCCGGACTTCCGGCAGGGAGCAGCCGCTGCTCCTCGTCCAGGACGTAGACGCGCTTGCCCGCGACCGGACGCCCGATCGGCGGGTCCTCCTCGCCGGAGCACTCGTGCCAGGTCGTCCAGACCGCCGCCTCTGCGGGGCCGTAGAGGTTGAGGAGCCTGCGGCCCGGTGCCGTCCAGCGGCGGACCAGGGCGCCGGGCAGCCGCTCGCCCGCGAAGGCCGCGATGCGCAGGTTGGGCAGCGGATCGCGCCCGAGCACCGACCACACCGACGGCGTCATGATGGCGACGCTCACCCGCCGCTCACGCAGCAGCCGCAGCAGCGGCGGGCCGGGGGTCAGGTGCGCGGTCCGCGCGACGACGAGCGTCGCCCCGCACAGCAGGGCCAGGACGGCCTCGGAGATGCACCCGTCGAAGTTCAGCGACAGGAACTGCAGCACCCTGTCCTGCGGCCGGATCCGGAACACCGTGCGCTGCGCGATGTGCAGGTTCGTCAGCGCCTCGTGGCTGTTGGCGATGGCCTTCGGCCGACCGGTGGTGCCGCTGGTGAACACGATGTAGGCGGTGTTGCCCGGTCCGACGCCGGTGATCGGCGGGGCGGCGGCGCGCACGGCCGGATCGAGCCGTACGACGTCCGCCGGGACGTCCAGGGCCGCGATCCGGTCCCCGGTGGCGTCGTCGGCGATGACGAGCCGCGCGGACGTCTGCTCCAGCATGGTCCTCAGCCGCTCGCCGGGGCAGTCGGCGGCGGCGAGCAGGAAGGCGCCCCCGGCCTTGGCCACGGCCAGGATGGCGACCACCAGCCGCACGGAGCGTTCCATGCTGATCGCGACGACCGTCTCGGGCTCCACGCCCAGCTCGCGCAGCCGGTGCGCGGCCCCGTTCGCCAGCGCGTCGATGTCCGCGTACGAGTACACGACGCCCTCGTCCTCGACCGCCGTGCTGTCCGGCGCAAGCCGGGCCCGCTCCTCGAAGAGGAGCTGCCAGCAGACCTGGGCGGCGCCGTCGTCGTCGGCCTTGGTGTCGTTCCACTCGGCGACGATCTGGTGCCGTTCGAGATCGGTGACCGCCTTGGCCGCGGGCACGGCGTCGACCGCTCGGCCGTCCGGCGACTCGCTCTCGGCCGTCTCGGCCGTACGGCCGACGAGCACCGCGGCCCGGCGCCGGGAGCGCGTGTTGCAGTGCGGCCCCCACTCCACCGGGTCCGCCTCGGTCGGCGAGAGCCCGAACCGCTCGTAGCGCTCGACGAACCCGAGGATCGCCCAGCGCGCCAGGCGTTCGGCGAACGGCGCACCCAAACAGTAGTGCGGACCGGAGCCGAACCCGAGGTGGCGGCCCTCGCTGCGCGTGATGTCGAAGGCGCCGGGGTCGGTGAACTTGCGGGGGTCGAGGTTGGCCGCGGCGAGCAGGACGAGGACTCCGTCCCCGGCCGCCATCCGCGCCCCGCCGATCTCGATGTCACGCGCGGCATGCCGCCCCACGTACTGGCTCGACCCGTCGATCCGCAGCACCTCGGCCACGGCGGAATCGGCGAGCGCGTGGTCCTGCCGCAAGTGCCGCAGCTGCTCCGGGTGGTCGGCGAGCAGCAGCAGCCCGCTGGAGACGAGGTGCGTCAGGGTCTGGTAGCCGCCCGCGACCAGGACCATCGCATTGGCGGCGACGAGGTGGAGCAGCTCGGCGGACGGTTCCTCCGCGGGATCGGCGGCGAAGTCGTCCCGCAGGGCCGTGGCCAGGGTGGAGACGAGGTCGTCGCCGGGCGCGGCGAGGCGTTCGGCGGCGAGCTCGCGCAGCCCGGCGAGCGCCTTGTCGAGAAGCGGGACCGTCTCCAGGTCGGCCCGGCTGGGGAAGGTGGAGACGCTGCTGAGCAGGCGCTCGTACGCGTCGGCCCACGCGGTGAGCTCCGCGCCGCGGCCCGCCATGCCCAGCAGATGGGTCATCAGGTGCTCGGGCAGCCGCTCGGCGAAGTCCTTCACCAGGTCGACGGTTCCGGCGTCGGGCAGCGTGTCCAGGACCCGGTCGGCGATCGCCCGCAGGACGTCGTCGTGCCGTTGCAGACCGGCCGGTGAGAACTCGCCCCGCAGGGCGTTCCTGATCCGGGTGTGGTCCGGCGGGTCGTTGAAGAGGAACTGGGCGGACAGCATTTCGGCGGTCGGCACGATGCCGCTCATGCCGCGCGCCGCCAGGTCGTCGGGGGAGTGGTGGCGCGCGGACGAGAACGCCCGGTGGTTGGCGAGGATCTCGACCGACTCGGCGTACCCGGAACAGACCCAGACGCCTCCGACCTCGTCGTAGAAGACGGGCGGCAGCTCGGCGATCGCCTTCCAGTAGAGCCCGGGGTCGGCGATGACCTCGGCACGGCGCAAATTGTGGATGCCGTGCCGCGCACGGTCGTAGCCGGCAGCGGGACGGGCGGTCGGGGAGCCCACGCTCTTCCCTCTCTCCTTGCTCGTCTTACTTGTCGGCCATGCGCTGCGCGATGCTGCGCGGGCGCATGTCGGTCCAGTTCTCCTCGATGAAGCGCAGGCAGGCCTCGCGCGTGTCGCTCGGGTGCGCGGTGGTCCAGCCCGCGGGCACGTCGACGGTGACCGGCCAGAGCGAGTGCTGGTTCTCGTCGTTGACGAGCACCAGGTAGGTGCCGTCCGGGTTCTCGAAGGGGTTCGTCATGTCAGCTCCTTGAGGGCTTGCTGGATGGGAGGTTCTGCAGGGGAAGGTTCTGAAGGGTGCGGGAGAGGATCTCGCCCACGGGCTTCAGGACGTTCGGCAGCAACATGTCGTCGTGGGAGCAGGGGACTTGGTGCTCGTCGACCTGTCCGTCGACGTGCGGCGTCCAGGCGTCCAGTCCCTTGTCGGGCGCGGTCCGTGACCCGTCCCGTCCCAGGCCCGCGGTCAGCACGAGCAGGTCGCCGCGGAACACGCCGGGCGAGAACGCCGCGCCGATGCCCGCGTTGTGCCGCAGCGTGTGCGCGAAGGTACGGAGGTCGTCCGGCGTCAGATTGGCCATCACCGCGCCGACCTGCTGGAAGAACGCGCTCAACGCGGCCGGTGTCAGGGGCTCGTCGGCGCCGACGGTGGTGATCGCGGACGGATCGTAACCGGCGTTCGCGGCGATCATCCGCAGCATGCTGTCCTCGTCCGCGGGCACCGGCTCGACGCCGTCCTTCGCCGCGGCGGGGAAGGCGTCCAGGAGCGCCAGGAGGGCGATCTCCTCGCCCCGTTCCTGGAGTTGCGTGGCCATCTCGAAGGCGACGAGACCGCCGAACGACCATCCGACGAGGTGGTACGGCCCGCTGGGCTGCACCGAGCGCAGCTGCTGCACGTAGTCCGCGGCCATCGCCGAGAGCGTCGCCGGGGGCTCCGCGCCCTGCAGCAGCGTGCGGGCCTGGAGGCCGTAGAGCGGGTGACCGGGCGGCAGATGGTCCTTGAGGTGGTAGTACCCCCAGCTGTGCCCGCCCGCGGGGTGGACGCAGAAGACCGGCGCCCGATCCCCCTCCGGATGCAGCGGCAGCAGGACATCACCCTGCGCCTTCGCCGCCCCGCGGAGCCGTCCGGCGAGCCCGGCCACGGTGGGTGCCTCGAAGAAGTCCCTGGGCCGCAACTGCGCGCCGAGGGCGGCACGGATCCGTCCGATGAGGCGCATGGCGAGCAGGGAGTGCCCGCCGAGCGCGAAGAAGCTCGCGTCGCTGCCGACCCGGGCGACGTCCACGCCGAGTACCTCGGCGAAGAGGCCCGCGATGATCCGCTCGTGCGGGGTGCTGGGGGCCCGGGTGGGAGTGCCGGCGGTGGCGCTGGTGTAGTCGGGTGCGGGGAGTGCCTTGCGGTCCAGTTTTCCGTTGGGGGTCAGGGGCAGGGCGTCCAGGGGGACGAGGGCGGTGGGCACCATGTGGTCGGGCAGCCGTACGGCGACCGCCTTCTTCACCTGGTCGATGTCCACGACGTCATCGGCCACGACGTAGCCGACGAGGCGCCGGTCGCCGGGCCGGTCCTCGCGGATGACGGCAGTAGCTCTGATGACACCGGGGCACGCGGTCAGCGCGGCTTCGATCTCGCCGAGTTCGATGCGGAAGCCGCGCAGCTTGACCTGGTCGTCGGTGCGCCCGAGGTAGCGCAGGCTGCCGTCGGTGTTCCAGGCAGCCAGGTCACCGGTGCGGTACATGCGCGACCCGGCGGGCCCGTACGGGTCGGCGACGAACCGCTCCGCGGTCAGCCCGGGCCGGTTGAGATAGCCCCGTGCGAGCCCGGCACCGGCGACGTACAGCTCGCCTGCGACGCCCGGCGGGACCGGTCGCAGCGCGGCGTCCAGGACGTACACCCGCGTGTTCGCGATCGGACGCCCGATCGACGGAGCGGCTCCGCCATCACCACGGGTCAGCTCGGCGGCCGTCGACCAGATGGTCGTCTCGGTGGGCCCGTACACATTCGTCACCGCCCGGCCGACCTCGCAGAGCGTCTCCGCCAGGGCCGAGGAGACGGCCTCGCCGCCCACCAGCACACGGCGCAGCCCGAGACTCGTCGCCCCGGGCGCCGCCGCCAGCTCCCGCCACAGCGAAGGCGTCGCCTGAACCACGGTGACCTCGGCGTCGGCGATCAGCCGGACCATGGCGAGCGGCTCGTTCACCACCGTCGCGCCGGGCAGCACGACCCCGGCGCCGCACAGGAGCGGCAGGTAGATCTCCAGCCCGGCGATGTCGAACGCGACCGTCGTCACGGACAGGAACCGGTCCCCCTCCCGGACACCGATCCGGCCCCTCATGTCAGCCATGAAGTTGGCGAGACCTCGGTGCGGGACGGTGACGCCCTTGGGGGTGCCGGTGGAGCCGGAGGTGTAGATGACGTAGGCGGGATGGGCGGGGTCGGGTGTGGTGGTGGGGTCGGTGGGGTCGAGCGCTGCTGTGCGGGTGTGGTGGACGGGCTCGTCGAGGTGGAGGGTGGGGGTGTCCTCGGGCCAGAGGTCGGTGGTGGTGGTGTCAGTGAGGACGAGGGTGGGGCGGGCGTCCGCCAGCATGAAGTGGATGCGGTCGACCGGGTACGTGGTGTCGATGGGCAGGTAGGCGGCGCCTGCCTTCAGCACCGCGAGCAGGGCCGTGATCAGGTCCGGCGAGCGGGGCAGGGCGAGGGCCACGATGTGCTCGGAGCCGACGCCCCGCTGGATCAGGTGGTGTGCCAACTGGTTGGCGCGGGTGTTGAGTTCGTCGTACGTGAGGTGGGTGCCGTCGGCGATGACGGCGATGGCGTCCGGTGTGGCCGCGGCCTGTGCCTGGAACAGCTCGGGCACGGTGGCGGTGGGCACCGCGGTGGCCGTGTCGTTCCACTCTTCGAGCACCCGGTGCCGCTCGTCGTCCGACAGGACGTCGACGGAGGCGATGCCTTGGCCGGGATCGGCCACGACCGTACGCAGCACGCGCAGCAGCCGCTCCACCAGCGCGCTCATCGTGTGCTGCTCGAACAGGTCGCTGCGGTAGGTGAGGGAGCCGAGGATCCCGTCGGGGGAACCGTCCTCGCCGTGCCGTTCGGCCAGGCTCAGGGCCAGGTCCGTGCGCGCCGCGTGGTAGCCCGCGGGCCGCACCGAGGCATCGAGCCCGCCGAACTTCAGCTCTGCGCGCGGGGTGTTGTTGAAGGCGAGCATGACCTGGAAGAGCGGGTGGTGGGCGAGGGACCGGGTCGGGTTCAGCGCCTCGACGAGGCTTTCGAAGGGGACGTCCTGGTGGGCGTAGGCGTTGAGGTCGCTTTCGCGGACGCGGTCGAGGAGTTCGGTGAAGGTGGGGTCGCCGGACAGGTCGGTGCGCAGCACGAGCGTGTTGACGAAGAAGCCGACGAGGTCGTCGAGTTCTTCCTCGCCACGGCCTGCGACCGGGGTGCCGATGGGGATGTCAGTTCCCGCGCCGAGTCGGTGCAGGAGTGCGCTCAGGGCGGCCTGCAGCACCATGAACATGGTCGTTTGGCGCGACCGTGCGAGGTCCGTCAGGGCTTGGTGCAGTTCGGCCTCGATGTGCACCGGGGCCACACCACCCTCGGATCCTGCCTGCTCCGGGTAGGGGTGGTCGGTGGGCAGGTCGATGCGGTCGGGGAGCCCGGCCAGGGCGTCCTTCCAGTGGGTGAGCTGGGCGGACAGGAGGCTGTCGGGGTCGTCGGCTTCGCCGAGGAGTTCGTGCTGCCAGAGGGTGTAGTCGGCGTACTGGACGGGGAGCGATTCCCACGCGGGAGTACCGCCCGCGCAACGGGCGGCGTAGGCGTTGCTCAGGTCGCGGGTCAGCGGCCCCATGGACCAGCCGTCGCCCGCGATGTGGTGGATGACCAGTGCGAGGACGTGCTCGTCGACGGCGTCCTTGAGGGTGAACAGAGAGGCTCGAAGGGGCAGTTCGGTCGCGAGGTCGAAGGGGTGGCGGACGGCGTGGTCCACCGCATCGGCCAGGTCCGATTCGGCGATCGTCCCGACGCTGACTTCGGGGTGGGCTTCGGCGGCGGGCCGGATGTCCTGGAACGGCTGGCCGTCGTGGTCCGGGAAGACCGTGCGCAGGGCCTCGTGCCGCGCGACCACGTCGTTGAGCGCGGCGTGCAGCGCATCGACGTCCAGGGCGCCGGACAGCCGCAGGACCACCGGCACGTTGTACGTCGGGTTGGGCCCGTCCAGCCGGTAGAGGAACCACAGCCTGCGCTGCGCAAAGGACAGCGGTGTCTGTTCCGGACGCGTGGCGGGCGTCAGCGCGGGGCGCGCGGCCAGGCTCGTCGGTACCGCAACCGTCCGTGCGAGGGCGGCGACCGTCGGCGCCGCGAAGAGGTCGCGTATCGCCAGGTCCACTCCCATCACCGCGCGTACGCGGCCGACGAGTCGCATGGCCAGCAGGGAGTGCCCGCCCAGATCGAAGAAGCCGTCGTCCACGCCGACCTGATCGAGGCCGAGGACTTCGGTGAAGAGTCCGGCGAGGATCTCCTCGCGGGCGTCGCGCGGGGCCCGGGAGGAGGTGGACGTGCCGCTGTAGTCGGGTGCGGGCAGTGCCTTGCGGTCCAGCTTGCCGTTCGGCATGAGGGGGAGTTCGCTCAGGACCAGGACGGCGGACGGGACCATGTAGTCCGGCAGGCGGTCGGCCACCTGGGCGCGCACGGCGGACGGTTCGGCGTGACTGCCGCCGTCGCTCACGACGTAGCCGACGAGGCGTCGGTCGCCGGGGCGGTCCTCGCGGATGACGGCAGCGGCGGCCCGGATGCCGGGACAGGCGGTCAACGCCGCCTCGACTTCGCCGAGTTCGATGCGGAAGCCGCGCAGTTTGACCTGGTCGTCGGCGCGGCCGAGGTAGCGCAGGGTGCCGTCGCTGTTCCAGGAGGCGATGTCACCCGTGCGGTACATGCGGGATCCGGCGGGTCCGTACGGGTCGGCGACGAAGCGCTGCCCGGTGAGTCCGGGCCGGTTGAGGTAGCCGCGGGCGACGCCGGTTCCGGCGACGTACAACTCGCCGGGCACACCGGGTGGTACGGGGGACAGCCCGGCGTCCAGGACGTAGGTACGTGTGTTGCCGATGGGGCGGCCGATGGGTGGTACCGCCGCGCCCGAGAGTGGTTCGCTCAGGGTTGCGCAGACGGTGGTTTCCGTGGGGCCGTAGGCATTGACCATCCGCCGCCCCGCGGACCAGCGTTCGGCCACGTCGGGTCCGCAGGCTTCGCCGCCCACGACGACCGTCATCGTGTCGGGGACCTGGGTCACGTCCAGTACGCCCAGTGCGGAGGGCGGGACCATGCAGTAGGTCACGGCCGCGTCGGTGAGTACGCGTGCGAGGGCGTCGCCGGGGGCGAGTTCTTGGGCGTCGGCCACGACGAGGGCTGCGCCGGACAGCAGTGCCAGGCTCCAGTCCCAGGTGGCCGCGTCGAAGCTGGGGGAGGCGAATTGCAGCACTCGGCTGCCCGGCCCCACATTCAGGCGGGGCGCGGAAGATGCCACGAGGCTCACCAGGCCCGCGTGGGTCACCACGACGCCCTTGGGCACGCCTGTCGACCCGGAGGTGTAGATGACATAGGCGGGATGGGCGGGCCCGGTCATGGTCGCGGCAGGACCCGTCGGGTCACAGGCCGCCAACTCCGCCTGGATGACGGCGTCGTCGAGCCGCACGACTGGCGTGTTCTGCGCCCACAGCTGCATGGTCGTCGTGTCCGTCACCACGAGTGCGGGGCGGGCGTCCTCGACCATGAAGTGGATCCGGTCCACCGGGTATCCGGTGTCGATGGGCAGGTAGGCGGCCCCGGCCTTCCACACCGCCAGCACGGCAACGATCAGCTCTGGCGAGCGCGGCAACGCAAGCGCCACCACCTGCTCCGGCCCGGCGCCCCGCTCCACGAGCAGCCGCGCGAGCCGACTCGCCCGCGCGTCCAGCTCGGCGTACGTGTGGACGGTGCTGCCGTCTGCCGCCACCAGCGCCGCGGCATCCGGGGTCTGCGCGACCCGTGCCGCGAACATGGCGGGCGCCGTCTCCTCCGGGACCTCCACCGCCGGACCGGTGGCCCACGTGTCTGCCACCCGCCCGCGCTCATCGGCCGAGAGCAGCTCCACCGCCCCGACCCGCTGACCCGCATCCTCGGCCATCGCTGTCAGGATCCGCACGAGACGGTCGAGGAGCGCCTCCGCGTCCGGGGAGGCGTAGCTGTCGGTGCGGTGGTCGAGGCGCAGCCGCAGCTCGGGGCCCGGGACGACGACGAGGCTCAGCGGGTAGTGGGCGCCGTCGTGGCCCGTGGCTCCGGTGACCCGCAGACCTCCGTCGGTATCCGCCTGGGCGGTACGGGGCGACAGGTAGTTCTCGAAGGCGACGACGGTGTCGAAGAGGCCCCCCGCGCCGCCGGTACCACCCGCACCGCCGGTACCACCCGCACCGGCCGCCCGCTGTATCTCCGTCAGAGACACGTGCTGGTGCGGCAGCAGCGCGCCCTGCTCGTCCTGCACCCGCCCCGCCAGATCGGCCCACGTGTCCTCGGCACGCAGCCGTACCCGGACCGGAACCGTGTTGATGAACAGGCCGATCATGTTCTCGATGCCCGGGATCTCCGGCGACCGCCCCGACACCACGGCGCCGAAGACCACGTCGTCCTGACCGGTCGTCCGGCCGAGGAGTACGCCCCACGCGCACTGCACCAGGGTGTTGAGGGTCACCCCGGCGCGGCGTGCCTGGGTGTCGAGTGCCGTCGTGGTGTCCGCGTCCAGGTGGGCCACGAGCCGCTCGGGCAGGGGCGCGGTGCCCGGGGCCGCCGAGGGTGCGACCGCCGCCGCGTACGTCGGCTCGGCCCCCGCCAACGCCTCGGCCCAGGCGTCGTGCGCCGCGGTCCGGTCGCGCTCCACGAGCCATGTCAGGTAGTCGCGGTACGGGGTCGTCCTGGGCAGGGCGGCGTCGTCGGCCCCGTCCGCGTACAGCCGGTACAGGGCGAGGAGTTCATTGATGTGGAGGCTGGAGGACCAGCCGTCGGTGAGGATGTGGTGCTGGGTGATGACCAGGCAGTGCCGGTCCTCGGCCAGGCGGACCAGGGCGAACCGCATGAGCGGCGGCCGCGCCAGGTCGAAGCGGCGCGCCCGCTCCTCGCTCAGGAACGCGTCCAGGGCAGCCTCGACGTCAGAGCCGACGTCAGAGCCGGCGCCTGTGCGCAAGTCCACGTCCTGCCACGGCAGTTGCGTGCCGTTCTCGACGATCTGCACCGGCCGGTCCAGACCCTCGTGGCAGAACGCCGCCCGCAGGTTGGGGTGGCGCTCCAGCATGCGCTGTGCCGCCGCCCGCAGGGCATCGCCGTGTACGACGCCGCCGAGGCGGAGCGCCATCTGGACGGTGTAAACGTCGCGGGCGTCCGGTTCGGCGCCGTCGGCGAGGGCGTGGAAGAGCATCCCCTCCTGGAGCGGGGACAGCGGCCACACGTCGGCCAGCTCCGGGTACTGCTCCTCGATGCGGGCGACCTGGTGGTGGGTGAGGTCGACGAGGTCGAGGTCGCTGGGGGTCCGGCCCGCGGGCGCGGAGCCCTCGGCGTGCGTGCCGAGTGCGGCGAGCGCGGCCAGCCAGGCGTCGGCGAGCTCCTGCACGCGGTCGTGGGTGAAGAGGGCCTCGGGCCACTTGAAGGTCGCGCTCAGCCGGGAACCGTCGGCGGAGTCCACGGTGACGGCGTTGATCATCAACGGGTGCGGGGCCTGCATCCGCGGGTCCAGGCCACCGAGCGACGGGCTGCCGGGCACCTGCTGCCAGTCCGCGGCCGTGGAGTCGGCGCCGGGGGCAGGTACCGCGAACCTGCCGAGGTAGTTGAAGGAGACCTGGGGGTCGGCGAGCCCGGCGAGGGCGGAGGTCGTCTCCGGGTTGAGGTGGCGCAGCAGTCCGTAGGCGAAACCGCTGTCGGGGACGGCGCGCAGCTGCTCCTTGACCAGTTGCAGCGCGCGGCCCACCGCGGGCCCGCCGGTGTGCAGCTCGGCGGCCGGTACGGCGCCCGGGTCGAGCCGGACCGGCGCCATGCTGGTGAACCAGCCGACAGTGCGGGAGGTGTCGGCCCCTGCGAGGTCGTCGTGGCGGCCGTGTCCCTCCAGGTCGATGAGCGTGCCGGTGTGCCGGGAGTCGTCGCGCCAGTCGGCGAGGGCGACCGCGAGCCCGGTCAGGAGCATCTCGTTGGTGGTGGAGTGCAGCGTGGCGGGCGCGCGGGTGAGGAGCGCCTCGGTGAGCCGGGCCGGTACGGTCACGCGCAGCGAGGCCAGTGTGTCGGCGGTGCCGTGCGCGGAGCGGTCGTCCGTGTCCTGTCCGAGGCGGGGCTCGGGCCGGGACAGCATCTCGGTCCACCGGGGCAGCGCCGCGGCGGTCCGGGGCTCGCGGGCCAGCTCCGTGAGCCTGCGGGCCCACTGCCGGAACGACGTGCCGACCGGCGCCAACCCGGGCGTCCGTCCGGCGAGTACGGCTGCTCCCGCGACGGCGAGATCCGGCAGCAGGATCCGCCAGGAGACCCCGTCCACCACCAAGTGATGGATCGTCAGGAGCAGTCGGCCCGGCTCCTCGGGCCCGTTGTCGAACCAGACGGCCTGCAGCATGACCCCGTCGTGCGGGGCGAGCCGCGCGCGGGCCTGCTCCGCGTGCTGGACGAGGAGTTCACGCCGCCGCTCGTCGTCGAGACCGGCGGTCACCACCTGGGTGAGAAGCGGCTCGACCGACACCGCACCGGCGGCCGGGACGTCGAGCATCCAGTCGGCACCCGAACCCGCAGCCGTACCCGCACCGGCGTCGCTGCCGTCCCGCACGAGTCGAGCCCGCAGCACGTCGTGGTGATCGACGAGCGCCTGAAGGACGTCGCCGAGCTGTCCGCGGCCGATGCCGCCGGGCACTTGTACGAAGACGGACTGGTTGAAGCCGTCGAAGGGGTGGCCTGGTTCGAGGAGCCAGTGCATGACGGGCGTCAGCGGTACCGCGCCCACTCCTGAGCGGTCGACGTCGGTGCCGTCACCGCCGCCCCCGTCCCCGTCCCCGTCGCCGACCGGCCGCGCCCTGCGGGCCAGCGCCCCGGGCGTCTGGTCCTTGAAGATGTCGCGGGGCGTGAGGTCGAGGCCGCGTTCGCGGGCGCGGGTGACCAGGACGATGGAGCTGATGCTGTCGCCGCCGAGGGCGAAGAAGCCGTCGTCGACGCCGACCTGGTCGGCGTCGAGCCCCAGGACGTCGGCGAAGAGCTCGGCGACGACCCGCTCCTGCGGGGTGCCGGGGGCCCGGGTGGGGGTGGCGCGGGCGTAGTCGGGCACGGGCAGCGCCCTGTGGTCCAGCTTTCCGTGGGCGCTCAGGGGCAGCGTGTCCAGGACCACCACGGCCGTGGGCACCATGTACTCCGGCAGCCGCGCGGCCACGCTCTTCTTCACCTGGTCGACATCGATGCCGATGCCGACGACGTCATCGGCCACCACATAGCCGACCAGACGCCGGTCGCCGGGGCGGTCCTCGCGGATGACGGCGGCGGCGGCCCGGATGCCGGGACAGGCGGTCAACGCGGCGTCGATCTCGCCGAGTTCGATGCGGAAGCCGCGCAGCTTGACCTGGTCGTCGGCACGGCCCAGGAACTGCAGCGTGCCGTCCTGGTTCCACCGCACCAAGTCCCCGGTGCGGTACATGCGTGACCCGGCGGGCCCGAACGGGTCGGCGACAAAACGTCCCGCGGTCAACCCGGGCCGGTTGAGATAGCCACGGGCGACACCGGCCCCGGCCACGTACAACTCACCAGGAACCCCGGGCGGCACGGGGGACAGTCCCTCGTCCAGGACGTACGTCCGTACGTTGGCGATCGGGCGTCCGATCGGCGGCACCACCGCCCCCGACAGCGCCTCGCTCAACGTCGCGCAGACCGTGATCTCCGTCGGCCCGTACGCGTTGAACATCTTCCGCCCCGCGGACCAGCGTTCCACGATCTCCGGACCGCAGGCCTCACCGCCGACGATCAGCGTCAGCGTGCCCGGCAGCGACTTCTCGGACAGTACCCGCAGGACCGACGGCACCAGCGTGCAGTGCGTGATCTCCTCGGCGCGGAGGAGTTCGAGGAGATCGGGCCCGGGCGTGAGCCGGTCCGCGTCGGCGAGCACCAGCGTGCCGCCCGTCAGCAGGGCCGTGAAGAACTCCGAAGCGGCGGCGTCGAAGCTGGGCGACAGGAACTGCAGCACCCGGGAGCCGACACCGATGCCCCACTGCTCGCTCTGCGCGAGCGCGAAGTTGGCGAGCCCCCGGTGCGGGACGGTGACGCCCTTCGGCGTGCCGGACGACCCCGAGGTGTAGATGACGTACGCCGGATGTGCGACGTCCAGGGCGCCGACCCGGTCGGCGTCGGTGAGGTCGGACGCGTCCAGGCCCGCGAGGTGCTCACGGACCGCGGGGTCGTCGAGGACGACGACGGCCGTGTCGTCCTGCTCCGACAGGAGCTCGCGGGCGCCGGAGTGGGCCAGGACGAGGCCAGGACGGGCGTCCCGCAGCATGAAGCGGATGCGGTCGACCGGGTAGGTGGTGTCGAGCGGCAGATAGGCGGCGCCCGCCTTGAGCACCGCGAGGAGCGCGGTGATCAGGTCGGCGGACCGGGGGATGGCCAGCGCCACGATGTCCTCGGGGCCGACGCCCCGCTCGACCAGGAGCCGGGCCAGACGGTTCGCGCGGGCGTTGAGGTCCGCGTACGAGACGGGGACGCCGTCTGCGACGAGCGCGCTCACCTCGGGCAGGGCCAGCGCACGCGCCTGGAACAACTCGGCCGCGGTACCGGCGAGTTCGGGCGTGGACGTGTCGTTCCACTCCTCCAGGACCCGGCGCCGCTCGTCGCCCGACAGCACGTCGAACGACGACACGCGCCGCTCCGGGGCGGCGACGCCGCTCTCCAGTACGCGGATGAGCCGCTCGGCCAGGGCGGTGACCGTGGCGTGGTCGAACAGGTCGGTGCGGTACGAGACCACACCGCTGATCCCGTCCGCGGCGCCGTCGGCGTCGTGCTGTTCGGCGAAGCTGACGGACAGGTCCATGCGGGCGGACTGGAGGCGGACGGCCTGGGGAGACGCCTTGAGCCCGCCGAACTCCACGGCCGCGCGCGGGGTGTTGTTGAAGGCGAGCATGACTTGGAAGAGCGGGTGGTGGGCGAGGGACCGGGTCGGGTTGAGGGCTTCCACCAGGCTTTCGAAGGGGACGTCCTGGTGGGCGTAGGCGTTGAGGTCGCTTTCGCGGACGCGGTCGAGGAGTTCGGTGAAGGTGGGGTCGCCGGACAGGTCGGTGCGCAGCACGAGCGTGTTCACGAAGAAGCCGACCAGGTCGTCGAGTTCTTCCTCGCCACGGCCTGCGACCGGGGTGCCGATGGGGATGTCAGTTCCGGCGCCGAGCCGGTGCAGGAGCACGCCCAGGGCGGCCTGCAACACCATGAATACGGTCGTCTGGCGCGACCGCGCGAGGTCGACCAGCGCCTGATGCAGTCCGGCCTCGATGCGCACCGGGACGGAACCGCCCTCGGAACCCGCCTGTTCCGGGTAGGGGCGGTCGGTGGGCAGGTCGATGAGCTCCGGCAGCCCGGCCAGCGCACCCTTCCAATAGGTGAGCTGGGCGGACAGGAGACTGTCGGGGTCGTCGGCCTCGCCGAGGAGTTCGTGCTGCCAGAGGGTGTAGTCGGCGTACTGGACGGGCAGCGGCTCCCACGCCGGAGCCCGGCCCGCACACCGGGCCGCGTAGGCCGCGCTCAGGTCGCGGATCAGCGGCCCCATCGACCAGCCGTCACCGGCGATGTGGTGAATCACCAGAGCGAGCACGTGCTCGCCGCCCAAAGCGTCCACGGCGTCCACGGCGTCCACCGCGCTCACCGCGTCCTCGACGGTGAACAGCGTCGCCCGGAGGGGAAGTTCGGTCGCGAGGTCGAACGCGTACTGCACCGCACGGTCCACCGCGCCGCTCAGCTCCGCCTCGGTGACCGTCTCGACGTCCACCACCGGCCGCGCCTCGGCGACCGGGCGGATGTCCTGGAACGGCTGGCCGTCCGTGTCCGGGAAGACCGTGCGCAGGGCCTCGTGCCGCGCCACCACGTCGTTCAGTGCGGCGTGCAGCGCATCGACGTCCAGGGCACCGGACAGGCGCAGCACCACCGGCACGTTGTAGGTCGCGCTGGGA
The DNA here is from genome assembly GCF_040609235.1 of Streptomyces sp. NPDC004732. Taxonomy (NCBI): domain Bacteria; kingdom Bacillati; phylum Actinomycetota; class Actinomycetes; order Kitasatosporales; family Streptomycetaceae; genus Streptomyces; species Streptomyces sp. NPDC004732. The sequence continues at coordinate 382,903 of NZ_JBEXJR010000001.1, read as the reverse complement.
CCCTCGTACCGGTACAGGAACCACAACCGACGCTGCGCATACGACAACGGCACCATGTGTTCTTGCGTTCCCCTCGTGTCATAGCAGCAGCTTCAGCGCCGGTCCGTCCCGCGCGATGTGGATCCGGACCCGGGCCCGGATCCGGCAGGTTCAGGTCACCCGGACATGGCGACCAGGACGCGGCGCGGCCCGGTGTAGGGGCGGCGGCCGTGCGCCACGGCCACGTTGTCGATGAGGAGCAGGTCGCCCTCGTACCAGTCCACGTCCACCGCCGCGGCCAGACCGTTGTCACGGACGTGCGCCACGTACTCGTCAGGAATGGGGGTGCCGTCGGCGAACGTCACCGACTGCGGCAGCTCGTCCTCGGTCATCAGCTCGGCGAGCATCGTCGCGGTGTCGGCGTCGAGTCCGGCGAGGTGCCACTGGTCGAACTGGTTGAACCAGACCTCGTCGCCGGTGACCGGATGCCGCACGGTGGCGGGGCGCAGCTGCGTGATCCGGAGGCTGTCGTCCGCCTTCCACTCCCAGGAGACGTCGGCATCCGCGAGGTGCGCCGCCACCTCGTCCTTGTCGGAGGTCTCGAACGTGTCCTGCCAGCTCTTGCCGAACCCGGCGCCGCTCTGCAGGTTCTGCGTGTAGCGGATGCCCTTGCTGAAGGCGGCCCTGACGTCCTCGTCCAGGGAGCTCAGCCACAACGTGCCGTCGACGACCGGTGTCGCGCCCCCGGTCTCCGGGCTGCGCTCGCAGTAGAAGGCGAGCCGGGACGGCCAGCGGCGGGCGTAGGACAGCTCGTTGTGCATGGAGATGGTGAACTCGGCCGGGTACTCGGTCGAGGTGTAGACGTTGCTGCCGACCTTGGTGCGGGGCGAGTTGCCGTGCACGTAGGCCAGCCGGTTCGGCAGCAGCAGGTCGAGCGCCGAGCCGACCTGCTCCTGGGACGTGCCGAAGCCGCGGAAGACCAGGGCCTTGTTCGCGAGGAGCAGCTCGGCGGTCTTCGCCGTGTCGCTGATCGCCGCCAGCAGGCCCTCGTGGTCCGCCGCCACCCCCGCCGTGTCCGGCGTCACCACATGGGGTGTCCAGTCGCTCGACTTGCTCACGTCGCTTCTCCTCTGTTCCCTGTGACTTCCGGCTCCGGCTCCGGTGCCACGGACGTCCCGCTGTCCTGGCCCGCGCCCGTTCCGGCTCGTACCGCTTCGGCTCGTTCTGCTTCGACTCGTTCCGCTCCGGCCACCGGCCGGGCCGTGCTCACGTCGTCCCGCGCGACCGCGGCCGCAGCTTGGGCCTGGGCCTGGCCCGGGCGCCGCCCTGGCTCTCCAGGTGCTCGGCCAGCTCCGCCACCGTCGGCTTGGTGAAGACCGTCCGCAGGTCGACCTCCGCGCCGACGACGGTGCGGATGCGGCCGATGAGGCGCGTGGCGAGCAGGGAGTGCCCACCGAGGGCGAAGAAGTTGTCGTCGACACCGACCGAATCCAGGCCGAGGACCTCGGCGAAGAGCCCGACGAGCGCCTCTTCCCGGCCGTTGCGCGGAGCCCGGGTGGGGGTGGTGGCGCTGGTGTAGTCGGGTGCGGGGAGTGCCTTGCGGTCCAGTTTTCCGTTGGGGGTCAGGGGCAGGGCGTCCAGGGGGACGAGGGCGGTGGGCACCATGTACTCGGGCAGTGCGCGCCTGAGCCGGTCCTGCAGGCCTTGCAGATCCTGCTGGTCGAAGGCCTTGCCGCTCTCGGGTACGACGTATCCCACCAGGCGGTGGTCGGCGGGCCGGTCCTCCCGGATCACGACGGCGGCGGCCGCGACGCCGGTGCCGGCTACGGCGGTACCGGCATTCAACGCTGCCTCGATCTCGCCGAGTTCGATGCGGAAGCCGCGCAGCTTGACCTGGTCGTCGGTGCGTCCGAGGTAGCGCAGGGTTCCGTCGTTGTTCCAGGCAGCCAGGTCGCCCGTGCGGTACATGCGCGACCCGGCGGGCCCGTACGGATCGGCGACGAACCGCTCCGCGGTCAGTCCGGGCCGGTTCAGGTAGCCGCGTGCGAGCCCGGCACCGGCGAGGTACAGCTCGCCTGCGACGCCCGGCGGGACCGGTCGCAGCGCGGCGTCCAGGACGTACACCCGCGTGTTCGCGATCGGACGCCCGATCGGCGGAGCGACACGAGGGTCGCTGTCCACGGTGCACGGGTGGTACGTGACGTCGACCGTCGCCTCCGTCGGCCCGTACAGGTTGTGGAGCTGCGCGGCGGGCAGCACGGTGTGGCAGCGCGTCACCAGATGCGCGTGCAACGCCTCGCCACTGCTGAACACCCGCCGCAGGGAGACACAGTGCCCGGCCGACGATTCGTTCAGGAACGCGTCGAGCATCGACGGCACGAAGTGCGCCGTGGTGACGCCCTCGCTCGCCACGAGACCGGCCAGGTACCGGGCGTCGTTCTGCCCGCCGGGCTTCGCCAGGACCAGGGACGCGCCCTGCAGCAGCGGCCAGAAGAACTCCCACACGGACACGTCGAACCCGGCCGGTGTCTTCTGCAGCACCCGGTCGTCGGCCCCGAGCCCGTACTCGGACTGCATCCAGCTCAGCCGGTTCACGACCCCGGAGTGCGGGACGGTGACGCCCTTGGGGGTGCCGGTGGAGCCGGAGGTGTAGATGACGTAGGCGGGGTGGGCAGGGTCAGGGGCGGCGGTGGGGTCGGTGGGGTCGAGTGCCGCTGTCCGGGTGTGGAAGGCGGGGTCGTCCAGGAGGACGGTGGGGGTGCCTTCGGCCCAGAGGTCGGTGGTGGTGGTGTGGGTCAGGACGAGGGTGGGGCGGGCGTCCTGGACCATGTGGCGGATGCGGTCCGCCGGATAGCCGGTGTCGATGGGCAGGTAGGCGGCGCCCGCCTTGAGCACGGCGAGGAGTGCGGTGATCAGGTCGGGGGACCGGGGGATGGCGAGGGCCACGATGTGCTCGGGGCCCACTTCCTGCTCGACCAAGTGATGGGCCAACTGGTTGGCGCGGGTGTTGAGTTCGTCGTACGTGAGGTGGGTGCCGTCGGCGATGACGGCGATGGCGTCCGGCGTGGCCGCGGCCTGCGCCTGGAACAGCTCAGGCACGGTGGCAGCGGGCACCGCGGTGGCCGTGTCGTTCCACTCTTCGAGCACCCGGTGCCGCTCGCCCTCGGACAGGACGTCGACAGAGGCGACGCGCTGACCGGGGTCGTCCGTGACGGCGCGCAGCACCCGCAGCAGCCGCTCCACCAGCGCGGTCACCGTGGCCTGCTCGAACAGATCCGTGCGGTACGCGACCGACCCGTCGATACCGCCCGGTGCGTCGCCCCCGCCCTGCCGCTCGGCCAGGTGCACCGTCAGGTCCATCCGCGCGGCCCGGATACGGGCCTCCTGCGGGGTCGCCTTCGCCCCGGCGAAGGCCAGCTCGCCGCGTGGATTGCTGTTGAGGCCGAGCATGACCTGGAAGAGCGGGTGGTGGGCGAGGGACCGGGTCGGGTTCAGCGCCTCGACGAGGCCTTCGAAGGGGACGTCCTGGTGGGCGTAGGCGTTGAGGTCGCTTTCGCGGACGCGGTCGAGGAGTTCGGTGAAGGTGGGGTCGCCGGACAGGTCGGTGCGCAGCACGAGCGTGTTGACGAAGAAGCCGACGAGGTCGTCCAGCTCCTCCTCACCTCGTCCCGCGACCGGGGTGCCGATGGGGATGTCAGTTCCCGCGCCGAGCCGGTGCAAAAGCACGCCCAGGGCGGCCTGCAGCACCATGAACACGGTCGTCTGGCGCGACCGCGCGAGCTCGACGAGAGCCTGATGCAGCCCGGGCTCGATCCGCACCGGAACGACACCGCCCTCGAACCCCGCCTGCTCCGGATACGGGTGGTCGGTGGGCAGGGCGATGCGCTCCGGCAGCCCGGCCAGCGCATTACGCCAGTAGCCGACCTGCGCGGCGAGGAGGCTCTCCGGGTCGCTCTCGTTGCCGAGGAGCTCGCGCTGCCACAGGGTGTAGTCCGCGTACTGCACCGGCAACGGTGTCCATGCCGGAGCACGGCCCCCGCGCCGGGCCGCGTAGGCCTCGCTCAAGTCGCGGGACAGCGGCCCCACCGACCAGCCGTCACCGGCGATGTGGTGGATCACGAGGACGAGCACGTGCTCGGCACCCACGCCACCCACGGCGTCCACCGAGCCCACCGCGTCCTCGACAGTGAACAGGGCGGCCCGGAAAGGCAGTTCGGTCGCAAGGTCGAACGCGTACCGCACCGCACGGTCCACCGCGCCGCTCAGCTCCGCCTCGGTGACCGTCTCGACGTCCACCACCGGCCGCGCCTCGGCGACCGGGCGTACGTCCTGGTACGGCTGGCCGTCCGTCTCCGGGAAGACCGTGCGCAGGGCCTCGTGGCGCGCCACCACATCACCCACCGCCGCCCGCAACGCCGCCGCGTCCAGCGCGCCGGAGACGCGGAGCACCGCGGCGCCGTTGTACGTGGCGCTGGGCCCCTCGAACCGGTACAGGAACCACAGCCGACGCTGGGCGAACGACAGCGGCATCCGCTGCGGACGCGCCACGGGCACGATCGGCGGGCGCGCCTCGGGGCTGCCGCCGAGCTGCCGGGTCAGGCCCGCCACCGTCGGGGAGTCGAAGAACGCCTTGATACCGAGCTGCGCGCCCATGGCCCTGCGGATGCGGCCGATCACACGGGCGGCCAGCAGTGAGTGTCCGCCCAGGTCGAAGAAGCTGTCGTCGACGCCGACCCGCTCGGGATCGATGCCGAGGACCTCGGCGAACAGGGCGGTGAGGATCTCCTCGTGCGGGCCGCGCTGCGCCCCGTCCGGCCGCCTTCCGGTACCGGTACCGGTACCGGCACCGGAATCGGCGAGGTAGTCGGGGTCGGGCAGCGCCTTGCGGTCCAGCTTCCCGTGGGCGGTGAGCGGCAGGGCGTCCATGACGACGATCGCCGCGGGCACCATGTACTCCGGCAGTCGCGCCGCGAGACGGTCCCGCACCTCCGCGGGGTCGACGCCGCCGTCGGCCTCCGGGACGACGTAACCGACCAGGCGGCGGTCCCCTTCCTGCTCCTCGCGCACCACCACAGCCGCCCGCGCGACCCCGGCGCAGCGCGTCAACTCTCCCTCGATTTCGCCGAGTTCGATGCGGAAGCCGCGCAGCTTGACCTGGTCGTCGGCGCGGCCCAGGTAGACGAGGGCGCCGTCGGCGTTCCAGCGGGCCAGGTCGCCGGTGCGGTACATCCGGGACCCCGCGGGCCCGTACGGATCGGCGACGAAGCGCTGCCCGGTGAGGCCGGGCCGTCGCAGATAGCCCCGCGCCAGGCCGACGCCCGCCACGTACAGCTCGCCGGGCACGCCGGGCGGCACCGGACGCAGGCCCGCGTCCAGGACGTACACCTGGGTGTTGGCCATCGGGCGGCCGATCGGGACCGGCCCGTCCGGCACCTCGTCGCCGGGCTCGATCCTGAACTCGGTGCAGTTCACCGAGGCCTCGGTAGGCCCGTACACGTTCATGACGGTCACGTCGGGGTGCCGGTCGCGCCACTTGCGCAGCGTCTCGCCGAGCAGCGCCTCACCGCCGAGCAGCAGCTCCTTGCGCGGGGAGACCTCCTCCGGGAGGCCTTCGAGCAGCGCCAGGTGGCTGGGCGTGGCCTTGAGGAAGTCACAGCCGAGCGCACGCGTCTCCGCGGTGTCCGCGAGCCCGTCCCGCAGCTCGGCGAGCACCACGCGGCCGCCCGAGACGAGCGGTGTGAAGAGCGCGGTGATCGAGAGGTCGAAGGAGAGGGACGTGTGCAGCAATGCCACGCCCCGGGCTCCCGGGTAGCGACGGCTCGTGTCCCGCAGATAGTCGGCCACCGCGGAGTGCGGCACGACGACGCCCTTGGGGGTGCCGGTGGAGCCGGAGGTGTAGATGACGTAGGCGGGGTGGGCGGGGTCCGGTGCGGCGGTGGGATCAGTGGGGTCGAGTGCCGCTGTCCGGGTCCGGAGGGCGGGGTCGTCCAGGAGGACGGTGGCAGTGCCCTCGGCCCAGAGGTGGGCGGTGGTGGTGTCGGTCAGGACGAGGGTGGGGCGGGCGTCCTGGACCATGTAGCGGATGCGCTCCGCGGGGTACGTGGTGTCGATGGGCAGGTAGGCGGCACCTGTCTTCAGCACCGCGAGCAGGGCCGTGATCATTTCCGGCGAGCGGGGCAGGGCGAGGGCCACGATGTGCTCGGGCCCCACTCCCTGCTCGACCAAGTGGTGTGCCAGCTGGTTGGCGCGGGTGTTGAGTTCGTCGTACGTGAGGTGGGTGCCGTCGGAGATGAGGGCGACGGCGTCCGGCGTGGCCGCGGCCTGCGCCTGGAACAGCTCCGGAACCGTGCCGGGCCCCGCGGGCACAGCGGTGTCGTTCCACGTCCGGAGCATCTCCTGCCGCTCCGCGAACGACAGCAGGTCCACCGACCCCACGCGCTGCTCGGGATCGTCGAGGAGGCTCGCGAGAGCCTGCCTGAACCAGCGTCCGATGGCGTCGACGCGCTCCCGCGAGAACCGGTCCGCGTCGAACTGCAGGGCTCCGTCGATCCCCTGCGGTGCACCGTCCGGGCCGAACCGCTCCCGCAGGGTCAGCGTCAGGTCCCGGCGCGCGGCCTGCGTGTTCCAGGAGGAGGCCGTGAGGCTCAGCCCGGGGATGTCGAGCTGCTGCGCCTCGTGGTTCTGCAGCGTCAGCATCACCTGGTACAACGGCTGGTGGTCCGTGGTACGGGTCGGGTTGAGCGCCTCCACCAGGCTTTCGAAGGGCACGTCCTGGTGGGCGTAGGCGTTGAGGTCGCTTTCGCGGACGCGGTCGAGGAGTTCGGTGAAGGTGGGGTCGCCGGACAGGTCGGTGCGGAGCACCAGCGTGTTGACGAAGTTGCCGATGAGGGTGTCCAGCTCCTGCTGGGCCCGGCCTGCCGTCGGCGTGCCGATCGGGATGTCGGTCCCGGCGCCGAGGCGGTGCAGGAGCACGCTCAGGGCGGCCTGCAGCACCATGAACACGGTGCTGCGCTGCCCCTTGGCGACCCGGACGAGCTCCGTGTGCAGATCCGAGGTCAACGACAGCTCCGCCACTTCCCCGCGCCGGTCGCCCGACGCCCGCTCGGCGAGGTCGGTGGGCAGGTCGATGCGGTCGGGGAGCCCGGCCAGGGCGTCCTTCCAGTGGGTGAGCTGGGCGGACAGCAGGCTGTCGGGATCGTTCTCGTCGCCGAGGAGCTCGTGCTGCCACAGGGTGTAGTCGGCGTACTGGACCGGCAGCGGCTCCCACTCCGGAGCGCCACCCGCGCAACGGGCCGCGTAGGCGGTGCCCAGGTCACGTGCCAGGGGGCCCATGGACCAGCCGTCGCCCGCGATGTGATGGATCACCAGAACGAGGACGTGCTCGTCCACGGCGTCCCCGACGGTGAACAGAGCGGCTCGGAGAGGCAGTTCGGATGCGAGATCGAAGGGGTGGCGAACGGCGCGGTCCACCGCACCGGCCAGCTCCGCATCGGCGACCGTTTCGACGCTCACTTGGAGTTGGGCTTCGGTGGCGGGGCGGATGTCCTGGTACGGCTCGCCGTCCGTGTCCGGGAAGACCGTGCGCAGGGCCTCGTGCCGCGCCACCACGTCGTTCAGCCCGGCAAGCAGAGCCTGCGTGTTGAGGGCGCCGGAGAGTCGAAGCACCACCGGCACGTTGTACGTCGCGCTGGGCCCCTCAAGCCGGTACAGGAACCACAGCCTGCGCTGCGCGAACGACAACGGCATGCGGTCGGGGCGCGCTGCGGGCGCCAGCGCCGGGCGGTCGACCGGGTGCGTCGTCGCTTCCAGCGTGCGCGCCAGGGCGGCGACCGTCGGCGCCGCGAAGAGGTCGCGTATCGCCAGGTCCACTCCCATCACCGCGCGTACGCGGCCGATGAGACGCATGGCCAGCAGGGAGTGCCCGCCCAGATCGAAGAAGCCGTCGTCGACACCGATCCGGTCGAGGCCGAGTACCTCGGTGAAGAGTCCGGCCAGGATCTCTTCACGTGCATCGCGCGGGGCCCGGGAGGAGGTGGACGTGCCGCTGTAGTCGGGTGCGGGCAGAGCCTTGCGATCCAGCTTGCCGTTCGGCATGAGGGGGAGTTCGTCGACGGTGACGAAGGCTGCGGGGACCATGTGGTCGGGCAGCCGTGCGGCGACGGTCTTCCTGACCTGGTCGACGTCGACGACCTTGTCGGCCACGACGTAGCCGACGAGGCGTCGGTCGCCGGGCCGGTCCTCGCGGATGACGGCAGCGGCGGCCCGGACGCCGGGGGACGCGGTCAGCGCGGCCTCGACCTCGCCGAGTTCGATACGGAAGCCGCGCAGCTTCACCTGGTCGTCGGCGCGGCCCAGGAACTGCAGCGTGCCGTCCTGGTTCCACCGCACCAAGTCCCCGGTGCGGTACATGCGTGACCCGGCCGACCCGTACGGGTCGGCGACGAAGCGTTGTGCGGTCAGTTCGGGCCGGTTCAGATAGCCACGGGCGACACCTGCCCCGGCCACGTACAACTCACCCGGCACACCGGGCGGCACCGGAGAGAGCCCGGCATCCAGCACATACGTCCGTACGTTGCCGATGGGTCGGCCGATGGGCGGAACCGCCGCGCCCGAGAGCGGGTCGCTCAACGTCGCGCAGACGGTGGCTTCCGTGGGCCCGTACGCGTTGACCATCCGCCGCCCCGCGGACCAGCGTTCGGCCACGTCGGGTCCGCAGGCTTCGCCGCCCACGACGACCGTCATCGTGTCGGGGACCTGGGTCACGTCCAGCACACCGAGTGCGGAGGGCGGGACCATGCAGTAGGTGACGCCCGCGTCGGTGAGTACGCGTGCGAGCGCGTCGCCGGGGGCGAGTTCCTGTGTGTCGGCCACGACCAAGGCTGCGCCGGACAGCAGTGCCAGGCTCCAGTCCCAGGTGGCCGCGTCGAAGCTGGGGGAGGCGAATTGCAGCACTCGGCTGCCCGGCCCCACACCCAGACGGGGTCCCGATGCCGCCACGAGGCTCACCAGGCCCGCGTGGGTCACCACAACGCCCTTGGGTATGCCCGTCGACCCGGAGGTGTAGATGACATAGGCGGGATGGGCGGGCGTACACGGAGCCAGGTCCGCAGCGTCCAAGGCCGCCAACTCTGCCTGCACGGCCGCGTCGTCGAGTCGCACGACTGGCGTGTCTTGCGCCCACAGGGAGGTGGTCGTTGCGTCCGTCACCACGAGTGCGGGGCGGGCGTCCTCGACCATGAAGCGGATCCGGTCCACCGGATACCCGGTGTCGATCGGCAGATAGGCCGCTCCCGCCTTCCACACCGCCAGCACGGCGACGACCAGTTCCGGCGAGCGCGGCAACGCAAGCGCCACCACCTGCTCCGGCCCGGCGCCCCGCTCCACGAGCAGCCGCGCGAGCCGACTCGCCCGCGCGTCCAACTCGGCGTACGTGTGGACGGTGCTGCCGTCCGCCGCCACCAGCGCCGCGGCATCCGGGGTCTGCGCGACGCGTGCCGCGAACATGGCGGGTGCCGTGTCCTCCGGGACCTCCACCACCGGGCCGGTGGCCCACGTGTCTGCCACCCGCCCGCGCTCGTCGGCCGAGAGCAGCTCCACCGCCCCGACCCGCTGACCCGCATCCTCGGCCACCGAGCTCAGCAGTCGCATCAGGCGCCCGGCGATGGCGTCGACCGTGCGGTGGTCGAATCGGTCGGTGCGGAAGTCGAGCCGCAGCTTGAGGACTTCGCCGGGTGACACGGCAAGGCTCAGCGGATAGTGGGTGGCGTCGCGCCCCTGCGTGGCCGTGGCCGTGAGGCGGGATGCCCGGCGGTCGGCGGAGGTGTTGCGGTCGGCGGGGAAGTTCTCCACGGCCATGACCGTGTCGAAGGCGTCACCGAGTCCCGCCGCCTGCTGAATGTCCGTCAGGGAGAGGTGCTGGTGCGGCAGCAGCGCGCCCTGCTCGTCCTGCACCCGCACGGCCAGGTCGGCCCACGTGTCCTCGGACCGCAGTCGCACCCGGACCGGCACGGTGTTGATGAACAGGCCGATCATGCTCTCGACGCCCGGGATCTCCGGCGACCGCCCGGACACCACGGCACCGAAGACGATGTCGTCCTGACCGGTCATCCGGCCGAGGAGCACACCCCACGCGCACTGCACGAGCGTGTTCAGGGTGACGCCCAGGCGGCGGGCCTGGGCCTGCAGCGAGGCCGTGGTCTCCTGCGGGAGGTGCGCGACGAAGCGTTCCGGGAAGGCCGCTGCCAGGACGTCAGTACCGGCGGGAGCAGACTCCGTTGAGAGCTGGGTGGCTTCCGCACCGGTCAGTGCGCGGGTCCAGGCCTCGCGTGCACCCTCGCGGTCCTGCTCGGAGAGCCAGACCAGGTATTCGCGGTAGGGCGTGACGGGAGGGAGGTCGCTGTCGTCGCCCTTGGCGTCGTACAGGGCGAGCAGTTCCCGCACCAGCAGGGACGACGACCAGCCGTCGATGAGCACATGGTGCTGGGTGATGACCACTCTGCTGCGGTCGGCCGCGGGGGAGTTGTCGCCTTCGGAGTGCGTGATGAGCGCCATGCGCAGCAGCGGCGGGCTGTCGAGGTCGAAGCGGCGGGCCCGCTCGGTGTCGGCGAACGCCCGCAGTTCGGCTTCGGTCTCCCCGGGCGACAGGTGGGTGAGGTCGACCTCTGTCCACGGCAACGTGACCTCGCGCGCCACGACTTGGACCGGTACGTCGAGGTCGTCCACCCAGAACGCGGCGCGAAGGTTCGCGTGCCGGTCGAGCAGGGCCTGACCGGCCGCGCGCATGGCCTCGGCGTCCAGGGCGCCGTCGAAGTCGAGGATCAGCTGCACGACATAGGCATCCGGTCCCTCGTTGTCGGCAAGGGCGTGGTAGACCAGCCCCTCCTGCAGCGGAGACAGCGGCCAGATGTCCTCAAGGTCATGCGACAAGGTTGATCCACTCTCCGTACCAGGCGCTGCAACGTGCCGAGGAAGCCCATTGACAGTGCGCGTGACCACTTCACCGGAACCGGGTTGCGGCCGTCCGCCCGCTGATTCCCGCGCCGGATCGAGGGAGCGGAATGCTGGGCGTCGGTGTGCCGCACACACCGGTTATGAATGTCTTGGGCGGTCGCGCACAAAGAAGAAGAGGGCGCGTGTCGTCAGTGTGGCCCAAGAAGTTGGGAAAGAATGTCAGCTCGGCTTGTTCACCCGAGTCGCCAGGGAATAACCCGCCGCTGAGCCAGATGTGCCCGCGGTGTCCCCCTGAGGAATGTCTCCACGGCCCCTCCTCCGTTCACAGTGCTCCCCCCGTATCGGAGCCATGAGTTGAAGGGACACTACAACCGTCGCCGCATACCTGTACATGTGACGCCCGTCACAAGGGTGTCCGATGCAGGTCGAGGCTTTGGTTTGGATAATGCGCCAGGACGTAAAGCCGCAGAGCGGGGCGTCCTGCCCGAACCTTACAGAGCGGATGTGTCGGTGGCAGTGCAAACAATGCGGCCGGGGTCGGTTGACGCGATGTGTGATTATGTGGACGCCCGGCGAGTGTCGGGGTGGATGCATGTCACTGCGGGGGACTTGGATGACTGGTCCGATGGATGAGCTATGGCCCCTGACGGCTGCCCAATCAGGAGTGTGGTATTCCGCTTCGCTCGGGCCCGGGTCGTCGGTCTACAATGTCGGCGAGCGGGTCGAAATCCACGGACCGATCAATCCGGAGATTCTCGAGAAGGCATACGGGGCGGCACTCGCGGAAGCGGAAACGCTGCGGTTCGTCGTTGCGGAGGGCCCGGAAGGGCCGGTCCAGATTCCCGGCCGTGCCGAGCAGGTGGCCGTGCGGCGACTGGACTTCACCGACCAGGAGGATCCGGGCGCGGCGGCCGAGGCGTGGATGGCGTCGGACGTGGCGTCCGCGTTCGACCTCGGACAGGGGCCGTTGTACGCTCCGGCCCTGCTCACGGTCGGTGTGAGCCTCCACATTCTGTACAGTCGCTACCACCACGTGATCATGGATGCCTGGAGCTCCGCGCTGATCACCCGGCGCACCGCCCAGCTCTACTCGGACGCGGTGGCGGGCCGTCCGGACAGCGGGACCCCGCTCTCTCCGTTCCGTGATCTGGTGGCGCGCGAGGCGTCCTATCGGGATTCGGAAGAGTACGAAGAAGACCGCCGCTATTGGCTCAAGCGTCTGCAGGACGCCCCCGATCCGGTAACGCTCTCCGGCCGCCCTCACCGCACACCCCAGAACATTCTTCGTAGGCGGACCACGCTCAGTGCGGGCCTTTCGGATCAATTGCGTTCCGCCGCCGCCGGACTCGGTGTCAGCCTCTCGGTACTGGCGGTGACGGCGACCGCCGCATACGTCAGCGGTGCCACCGGAGAGAGCAGGATATCCGTCGGGCTCCCGCTGTCCGGCCGTCTGGACGAGGTCGAGCGGAATACACCGGGAATGACGGTCAATGTTGTCCCGCTGTTCATCGCGGTACGGCCGGAACTGCCATTGAAGAAACTGGCCCGACAAGTCTGGGCGCAGACGACCCGGGCTTCGCGGCACAGCCGTTTCCGCATGGAAGATCTGCGCCGCGAGCGCATTCGGATGTCGGGGGAGAGCCTTCCCCACGGCCCCGTCGTCAACGTCATGTCATTCGATTATGACATTCGCTTCGACGGTCACCCGGCAAAAGCGAGCAGCCTCTCGCAGCGTCACACCGAAGACTTCTCCTTCGTCTTCTACGAGGGGGAACACGAAGGCCGCATCGAGGTGTACTTCGATGCGAACGACCGTATGTACAGCCGGGCGGAAATGGACGCCCACGCCGAGCGATTCCTGCTATTCCTGGAGCGTATGGCGCAAGCTCTGCCGGACCAGCCGATCGGTTCGGTCAGCCTGCTCGGCGCCGATGAGCGCGAGCGTGTCCTCGGCGAGTGGGGCAGCGGTCGCGCGGTGCGCGTGCCGGAGGGCACGGCGTCGGCACGTTTCGAGGCGCAGGCCGCGCAGGCTCCGGATGCCGCGGCGCTGGTGACGGCGGACGGCCGCGTCGCGTACTCGTACGCCGAGTTGAACGCCAGGGCGAACCGTGTCGCGCGGCTGCTGGTCGAACAGGGCGTAGGACCCGAGCAGTTGGTGGCGCTCGCGCTGCCGCGGTCGCCGGAACTCATCGTGGCCGTCCTTGGCGTACTCAAAGCGGGTGCCGCATATCTGCCATTGGACGTGGAGTATCCGGCGGAGCGCATTCGCTTCATGATTGAGGACTCCCGGCCGCGCGTGATGCTGGTGGACTCGCCATCCGCCGCCACGCCTGCGGGAGCATCCGACGAGTGCGCCGTCGTCTCGCTGACCGACCCGGCGGTCGAAAGCCGCCTGGCGACTTTGTCGCCCGCTGATCTGACGGACGCGGACCGGCTCGGCGCGGCGGCGCCGGAGCAACCGGCGTACGTCATCTACACATCGGGTTCGACCGGCACCCCCAAGGGCGTGGTCGTCCCCCACCCGGGCCTGGTGAATCTCGCCCTCGCGCTGCGCGATCACTACGGGATCGGCGCCGGGAGCCGCGTGCTGCAGTTCGCGTCGCCGAGCTTCGACGCCGCGGCGTCGGAGATCTTCCGAACTCTGCTGGCAGGCGGGGCACTTGTCGTGGCTGACCCGGTGGACCTGACGCCCGGGGAGGCGCTGACGCGTGTCCTGGTCAACGCGGGCGTCACCCACTGCACCCTCCCGCCGTCCGCGCTGAGCGTGATGGACACGGCGACCGTTCCGGCGGCGATGACGCTGATCGTGGCGGGCGAGGCCTGTGACCCGGGCACGGTGGGGATCTGGTCCGCGGGCCGTCGGATGTTCAATGCGTACGGGCCGTCGGAGGCCACCGTGTGCTCGACGGTGAGCGATCCGCTTTCCGGGGCGGTGGTACCGCCGATCGGTCGGCCACTCGCCAACATACGGACGTACGTGCTGAATGCCGGACTGTCTCCGGTTCCCCCCGGTGTGCCGGGTGAGTTGTACGTCGCCGGGGCCGGTGTCACGCGTGGCTATCTCAACCGCCCCGGGCTGTCCGCGCAGCGCTTCGTCGCCGATCCCCTCGGCCCTGCCGGGTCGCGCATGTACCGCACGGGTGACCTGGCGGCCTGGAACGACGACGGCACCCTGCGCTTCCTGGGCCGTGCCGACGACCAGGTGAAGCTGCGCGGCTTCCGCATCGAACTCGGCGAGGTCGAGGCGGCGTTGACGGCCTGCCCCGGTGTGCGGGCGGCCGCTGCCGTCATCCGTGAGGACCGGCCCGGCGACCGGCGTCTGGTCGGCTATGTCGTGGCCGATGATGATGACGCCGTCGACATCGACCAGGTGAAGAAGACGGTCGCCGCACGGCTGCCCGACCACATGGTCCCCGCGGCCGTCGTCCCCATCGGCGCGGTGCCTCTCACACCGAACGGGAAGGTGGACCGCAAGGCGCTGCCCGCACCCGACTACAGCAGTACGTCCGCCTCGTCCCGGGCTCCCCGGGATGCGCGTGAGGAGATCCTTGCCGCGCTCTTCGCGGACGTCCTCGGCGTCGACCGGGCCGGTGTGGACGACAGCTTCTTCGAACTGGGCGGGCACTCCCTGCTGGCCATGCGCCTCATCGGCCGCATTCGCGCGGTCATGGGTGTGGACCTGGTCATCCGCGACCTGTTCGCGGCCCCGACGATCGCCGCCCTGGCGCGCACGCTGGAAGCGACGACGCACCCGGTCGACCGCCCGGCGCTGGCGCCCGCCGCGCGCCCCGACCGCATGCCGTTGTCGTTCGCGCAGCGCAGGCTGTGGTTCCTGTACCGGCTTGAGGGGCCCAGCGCGACGTACAACGTGCCGGTGGTCCTGCGGCTGTCCGGTGCCCTGGACGTCGACGCGCTGCGCGCCGCGCTGAACGACGTGGTGGCGCGGCACGAAGCCCTGCGCACGGTCTTCCCGGACGTCGACGGCCGCCCGTACCAGGACATCCGCCCGGCTGCGGAGGCGCGGCCCGAGGTGAGCGTAGAGACGGTCACCGAAGCGGAACTGACCGGTGCGGTGGACCGCGCCGTCCGCCACCCCTTCGACCTCGCGACCGAACTTCCCCTCCGCGCAGCTCTGTTCAGCGTCGAGAATGCCGCCGACGAGCACGTGCTCGCGCTGGTGATCCATCACATCGCAGGGGACGGCTGGTCGATGGGCCCCTTGGCCGGTGATCTGGGTGCCGCTTATGCCGCGCGACGCGCGGGCCGGGCGCCGTCGTGGGCGCCGCTGCCGGTCCAGTACGCCGACTACACCCTGTGGCAGCACAAGGTGCTGGGCGACGAGAACGACCCCGACAGTGTGCTGACCACCCAACTCGACTACTGGAAACAGGCGCTGGACGGGCTGCCGGAGCGCCTGGAGCTGCCGACCGACCACCCCTATCCGGAGCAGGCCGGATACGAGGGCGCGTCGGTGCCGGTGTCGGTGGACGCCGAGGTGCACCGGGCCCTGGTCGCACTCGCGCGGTCACGGCAGACCACCGTGTTCATGGTGCTGCAGTCCGCCCTCGCCGTGCTGCTGCACCGGCTCGGCGCGGGCACGGACATTCCCCTGGGCACGCCGGTGGCGGGCCGGGGCGAGGAGGAACTCGACGACCTGGTCGGCTTCTTCGTCAACACCCTCGTGCTGCGCACCGACCTGTCCGGCGACCCCACCTTCGCCGAACTCCTCGACCGGGTCTGCACGACGAACCTGACCGCCTACTCCCATCAGGACATCCCCTTCGAGACGCTGGTCGAGGCGCTCAACCCGACACGGTCCCTGGCCCACCATCCCATCTTCCAGGTGATGCTCGCCTTCAACAACATCCCCCGCACCACACCGGACTTCGTCGGGGTCACGGCCACGCCGAGCACCGTCCGGGTCGAAGCCGCCCGGATGGACCTGTCCGTCAACCTCATCGAACAGCGCGACGCCGACGGTGCAGCTGACGGGATCGGCGGTGTGATCTCGTACCGCACCGACCTGTTCGACCACGCCACGGTCACCGGCATGGCCGATCGGCTCGTCCGCGTGCTCAAGAGCGTCGCCACCGACGCGGAGCGCCGCGTGGGGGCGATCGAGCTGCTGTCGGGCGACGAGCGGCACCGCATCCTGGAGGAGCGGAACGACACCGCCGCGCCGGTGCCCGCTGCCACCGTGCCCGAGCTGTTCCAGGCACAGGCCGCGGCCACACCGGACGCCGTCGCCCTCATCTCCGACGGCAACCACCTCACGTACGACGAACTCAACACCCGCGCCAACCAGTTGGCGCACCTCCTGATCGAGCAGGGCGTCGGCCCCGAGCACATCGTCGCCCTCGCCCTGCCCCGCTCACCTGACCTGATCACGGCCCTGCTCGCGGTGGTGAAGGCAGGCGCCGCCTACCTGCCCATCGACACCGCCTACCCGGTCGACCGCATCCGCTTCATGCTGGCGGACGCCCGCCCCACCCTCGTCCTGACCGACGCCACCACCACCGACCTCTGGCCCGAGGGCACCCCCACCCTCCACCTCGACGACCCCGCCCACCAGACCCGGTCGGCCACACGGGAGGGCACCGACCCGACCGACGCCGACCGCCTGGCACCACTGGACCCCGCCCACCCCGCGTACCTCGTCCATACGTCGGGTTCGACCGGCACGCCCAAGGGCGTGGTGGCCCACCACGCGGGCCTGGTGAACCTTGCTCTCGCGCAGAGCGGCCAGTGGGGGATCGGTGCGGGAAGCCGCGTGCTGCAGTTCGCGTCGCCGAGTTTCGACGCCGCCGCGTCGGAGGTCTTCACCGCCCTGCTGACGGGTGGCGCGCTCGTGGTGGCCGACCCGGACCGGCTCATGCCCGGGGAAGCACTGACGTCCGTCCTGGTGGACGCGGGCGTGACCCACTGCACCCTGCCGCCGTCCGCCCTGAGCGTGATGGACACGGCGACCGTTCCGGCGGCGATGACGCTGATCGTGGCGGGCGAGGCCAGCGACCCGGGCACGGTGGGGCGCTGGTCGGCCGGGCGGCGGATGTTCAATGCGTACGGGCCGTCGGAGGCCACGGTGTGCGCGACGGTCAGTGAGCCGTTGTCGGGCGCGGTGGTGCCGCCGATCGGCGGGCCCATCGCCAACGTACGCACGTATGTGCTGGATGTCGGGCTGTCTCCGGTGCCGCCCGGGGTGCCGGGGGAGTTGTACGTGGCCGGGGCCGGTGTCGCCCGTGGCTATCTGAACCGCCCGGGGCTGACCGCGGAGCGGTTCGTCGCCGATCCGTACGGGCCCGCCGGGTCGCGCATGTACCGCACGGGTGACCTCGCCTCCTGGAACAACGACGGCAGCCTGCGCTACCTCGGGCGCACCGACGACCAGGTGAAGCTGCGCGGCTTCCGCATCGAGCTCGGCGAGGTCGAGGCCGCGCTGACCGCGTGCCCCGGCGCCGTGAGTGCCGCTGCCGTCATCCGCGAAGACCGGCCCGGCGACCGGCGCCTCGTCGGCTACGTCGTGGCCGATGACGTCGTAGACGTCGACCAGGTGAAGAAGGCGGTCGCCGTACGGCTGCCCGACTACATGGTCCCGTCCGCCGTCGTGGTCCTGGACGCGCTGCCGCTGATGCCGAGCGGCAAGCTGGACCGCAAGGCGCTGCCCGCACCCGACTACGCGCCGGCCACCCGCACCCGCGCCCCGAGCACCCCGCAGGAGAAGGCCCTCACCGACCTCTTCGCCGACGTCCTGGGGCTCGACCCCGACCGCGTCGGCGTCGACGACGGCTTCTTCGCCCTCGGCGGCGACAGCATCAGCTCCATCGTCCTGGTCAGCCGGGCCCGCGAACGCGGCCTCGACCTGACACCGCGTGACGTCTTCCGGCATCACACCGCGAGGCAGCTCGCCCACAGAACGGGAATGCTGGCGGGCGGCGGCAGCCACAGCGCGTCGGAGGCGGACGACGGAACCGGTTCGGTTCCGCTGACGCCCATCATGCGGTGGCTCGTCGAGCCCGAGCACACGTACGAGGCGTTCTTCCAAGCGCGGCTCGTCCAGGTCCCCGCAGGTGTGGGACGCGAGCGACTTGTCGACATCCTGACGGCCCTCATCGACCGTCACGACCTCCTGCGGGCCCGGCTCACGGGGGACGGAGTCCAGGACGACTGGGCGCTGTCCGTCCCTCCGGCGCGGAGCCCGCAGGCCCTCACGGCCGACGCGGCTCTGACCCGGGTGGACTGCGCCGACGCGACGGCGGCCGAGCGTGCACGGCTGCTTGCCGAGCACGCCACGCAGGCGCAGGGCCGTCTG
The DNA here is from genome assembly GCF_040609235.1 of Streptomyces sp. NPDC004732. Lineage (NCBI taxonomy): Bacteria > Bacillati > Actinomycetota > Actinomycetes > Kitasatosporales > Streptomycetaceae > Streptomyces > Streptomyces sp. NPDC004732. The sequence goes on along the minus strand of NZ_JBEXJR010000001.1, from coordinate 364,665 downwards.
GCGCCGCGCGACGGAGTCATGCTGCAGGCCGTCTGGTTCGATCACGGCTCCCAGGAGCCGGGCCGCCTGCTCCTGACGATCCATCACCTGGTCGTCGACGGCGTCTCGTGGCGCATCCTGCTGCCCGACCTCGCCGCCGCGGGAGCGGCCGTGCTCGGCGGCCGCGCTCCGGAGCTGGCACCGGTGCCGACCTCCTTCAAGCGCTGGGCGGAGCAGCTCCAGACGCTCGCGGGCGAACCGGAGGCCACGGACTCCCTGCAGCACTGGACCGATGCCCTGTCCGACCCCGGACCTCCCCTCGGCCGTCGCAGGCCGACTCCGGGCGAGGACACCGCGGCGCGGCTCGACTCGCTGCGCGTGACGGTTCCGGTGGAGTTGTCGGAGGCGCTGCTCACGCGGGTGCCCAGCACGCTGCACGCCGGAATCGAGGACGCGCTCGTGACGGCGTTCCTGCTCGCGGTGAACCAGTGGCGGATCGCGCGAGGTGAGCCGGGTGCCGCCGGTGCGACGTCCCTCCTGGTCGATGTCGAAGGGCACGGGCGTGAGGACCTGTTCGCGGGCGCCGACACCTCGCGGACGGTGGGCTGGTTCACGGCCGTCGCCCCGGTGCGGCTCGATACCGGCAGGGTGTCCTGGGGCGAGGTCCGGCGCGGCGGTCCGGCCGCCGGGCGGGTCCTGCAGCGGGTCAAGGAGCAGCTGCGTGCCGCGTCGGAGCGGCGCATCGCGTACAGCCTGTTGCGCTACCTCAACCCGAAGACCGCGCCGGGACTCGCCGCGCTTCCCGGCGCGCAGGTGGCGTTCAACTACTTCGGGCGGATCGGCCTCGGCCGCTCCCACCCCGAGGGTGACTGGCAGCAGGTGAGCGGCGGTACGCCCACGGGCGGCCTCGACCCCCGGATGGGTCTGACGCACGCCCTGATGGTGAACGCAGCGACGACGGAGGGCCCGGCAGGACCGGAGCTGTCCGCGACGTGGTCGTGGCCGCGTGACGTTCTGACGCGCGGGGACGTGGAGCAGCTCGCCGAGGGCTGGATCACTCACCTCAAGGCGCTGGCCGCGCACGCCGACGGGCCCGACGCGGTCGGCAGGACGCCGTCGGACCTCTCCCTCGTCAACCTCAGCCAGAGCCAGATCAGCCGACTTGAGAAGAAGTGGCGCGGCAAGCGGTGACGCCCTGAGCGTCATCGACACCGCCCTGTTTGACCATGTGAGTTGGAGTGTGATGTTGCAGTGACCGCCGTCTACGAGGACGCAGCCGTCCGATCCCGTGTTCTCGACTTCCTGTCGCGCTACGTGGACGACCCCGCCGAGCTGGAAGGCATCCAACTGATCACCGGTGGGGTGCTCAGTTCGCTGGCGACCGTTGCGCTCGTCAGCCACCTCGAGAAGGAGTTCGGCGTCGACATCGACGACGACGACCTGGAGATCGAGAACTTCGACACGCTGGACAGCATCGTGCGGTTCGTGCAGGGGAAACAGGCATGAGCCAGCCGCCGCCGGACGCGGCCGCGCTGGGGCGGCTGCTGCTGCCGCTGGCCGACGAGATCGAGGCGGCGAAGGCGGTGCCCGAGCACGTCCTCGCGGCGGTCGTCCGGTCCGGTGCGATGGCCGCGATGGTGCCCGCGGAGTACGGGGGACGGCCGCTGAGCCACCAGCAGTACGGCGAGCTGAGCCGGGCGGTGGCCCGCACCTCGGCGTCGCTGCAGAGTCTGCTGACCGTGCACGGAATGGTGTGCGCGAGCCTGAGCCGCTGGGGGTCGGAGGCCGTCCGGCAGCGGCTGCTGCCGCGTCTCGCCGCGGGTGAACTCGTCGGGGCGTTCGGCCTCACCGAGGACGGCGCGGGCAGCGACGCGGGGGCCGTCGGGACGACGGCTGTGCCGGAGGAGGTCCCGGCAGGCGCCGGTGCGACAGACGCCGGTGCGACAGAGGCCGGTGTGACGGACGCTGGCGCGGCGGAAACCGTGTGGCGTCTGGACGGCACGAAGCGCTGGCTGTCCTTCGGCCGGCTCGCCGACTGCTTCCTGGTCTTCGCCAAGCACGGCGACCGCAGCGTCGCCTTCCTCGTCCAGCGGGACGACCCGGGCGTCACGGTCGTCCCCAGTCGGCCCACCAGCGGCTTCCGCAGCGCCATGCTGGCCGACCTGCACCTGGACGGCTGCCGTGTCCCCGCCGACCGCATGGTGGGCCGTCCCGGCTTCGGCGTTTCCCAAGTGGCGGGCGGTGCGCTGTCGTTGGGGCGGCTCTGTGTCGCGTACGGCTCCCTCGGGATCGCCGAGGCGTGCTGCGACGCGATCATCGGCCACACCAGCAGCCGCAAGCAGTTCGGCGGGCGGCTGATCGATCTGCAGCTCGTACGCGGGCTCGTCAGCGACGCCGTGCTCGACACCGAGGCGGCGCGGCTCCTGTGCGAGCAGGCGGCGCGGGCCATGGACACCCAGGACGACTGGCTGATCCAGCACGTGCTCACCGCCAAGCTCGCGGCGTCCCGTGCGGCGGACCGGGCCTCGGCCGCGGCAGCCCAACTGCACGGCGCGGCAGGCATGGTGGAAGGCGGACCGGTGGACCGCTGGGTGCGCGACGCACGGGTGATGCAGATCATCGAGGGCAGCACGCAACTGCTGCAGGACCTTCTGGCCGAGGAGAGCCTGCAGCGCTTCCGGGTGCGCAGGCGCCACCCGCAATATCCTTTCGAAGCAGGAGCCGACTGTGCCGAGTGAGCTGGTCAAGTGTGTCGTCTGGGACCTCGATGACACGGTGTGGGAGGGCATCCTCTCCGAAGGGCCCGGGGTGAAGCTGCGCCCCGGCGTCCGTGAGCTGATCGAGACGCTCGACCAGCGCGGCATCCTGCAGTCGATCGCCAGCAAGAACGACGAGAAGGCCGCCCTCGACGAACTCGAACGCCTCGGCATCCGCGACTACTTCCTCGTCCCGCACGTCTCGTGGCAGCCCAAGTCGGGGCTGGTCCAGAGCATCGCGGAGCGGCTCAACATCGGCCTCGACACGCTGATGTTCGTGGACGACTCCGCCTTCGAGCGGGCCGAGGTCGAGTTCGTACATCCGCAGGTGCGGTGCGTGGATGCCGTCGAGACCGTGGACCTGCTCGACCGCCCGGAGCTGACCCGGCCGGTGACCGAGGACGGGCGCGCCCGCCGCACGCTGTATCTGCAGGCGGAGGAGCGCACCGCCTACGAGAAGTCGTTCGCGGGCCCGCAGGTCGAGTTCCTCAGGTCGCTGGACATGCGCCTCGCGATCGAGGTGGCCACCCCCGAGGACCTGGAACGCGCCGCCGAACTCACCGAGCGCACCCACCAGCTCAACACCACGGGACTGACCTTCTCCAAGGCGGAGCTGCGCGAGCTGATGGACAGGCCGGACCAGACGCTCCTGGTCGCCCGGCTCTCGGACCGCTTCGGCACGTACGGCACCATCGGCCTCACCCTGGTCGGCAAGACGGAGGAGGAATGGCGGATCCGTCTGTTCCTGATGTCCTGCCGCGTGATGGGCCGCAACGTCGGAGGCGCCATCCTGCGCTATCTGGCACAGACGGCAGACGCCGAACACGTGCGTCTGACGGCGGACTTCAAGCCCACGGACGTCAACAAGGCGATGTACACGGTCTACCGCCTTGCGGGCTTCAAGAAGACCTCCGTCGAGGACCCCGTGCGGGTGCTGGAGATGGCCCCCGGCCTGCCGCACACCTACCCCGACTACCTGGCCCTGTCGCTGCCCTTGAGGAGTGCGCCATGACCCTGCTGATCACGTGGTCGGATGCCGGCCCCGACACGGTCGTACGCCGGACCGTCGAGCCCGGTGAGATCGCCGCCGCGCTGGCCCCCGCGGGCGTCCGCTACGAGCAGTGGGCACTCCGCGCCGACGTGCCCGAAGACCCGGACCCCGCAGCGGTGTTGAACGCCTACCGGGACGATGTGGACGGCCTGGCCGACGCCGAGGGATTTGCCACCATCGACGTCGTGGGGCTGCGCCCGCGCAAGGACCTGGGGTGGCGGCTGACCGCCAAGGCCGAGCGGCGGAAGTTCCTCAGCGAGCACACGCATGACGACGACGATGAGGTGCGGTTCTTCGTCGCGGGCGCCGGGGCCTTCTATCTGCACGTCGGCAGTGAAGTGCATGCGGTGCTGTGCGAGGCGGGGGACCTGCTGTGGGTGCCGCGCGGGACCAAGCACTGGTTCGACATGGGTGCCGCTCCGTCGTACACCGTCATTCGCTTCTTTCACGACGAGGACGGGTGGGTCGGCAACTTCACCGGCAGCGACATCGCTTTGAAGTTCCCTGATTTCGACGCGCTCGCGGCGGACCGGCTGACCATGGCTCAATAGTGCTCTTGACCGTGATGAAACCGCACAGGGAGCCTGTTCCAGGACAGAAGGCCCACAAGGCTACTCCTGTTTCGTGTTCCACTCGCGTATGGAGGTTCCATGGACATCCAGATGAGCACCGAGGTCGACAGCGACCTGGGTGAACTCGAAGTACTCGAGATGGACGAACTGCAAGTCAGCGGTTCGTCCACGGCCTACAACTACATCGCCAAGAACGCGGACCGTTCCTCGGAGATATCGGGGGGCTGACCGGCCCGGCCGCATGGCTTCGCGAGGAGCTCACAAGATCTTCCGCATTCTCCGGCGCTCTGCGTCCTGCGCGCTGCCGGAGTGGGCGCCTTGTGAGCTCCTTCGGTTCTCTGCGGGCCGATTCGGACTTCCAGCACCTCGCGCACCCGGTCGGCTCCATCCGTCCGGATCAGGACGGATGGCATGGATCTCTTGCTGCTCTTTCCGCCGCTCACCGAGGCAACTCTCTTTCCGTATCTGAGTCTGCCCTATCTCGCCGGTCACGTCCGCCGGTCCGGTTTCAGCGCACATCAGGTCGATCTGAGCATTGAATTGGTCCATCGGCTCCTGGACGGCCCGGCGCTCACCCGGGAGGCCGCCGCCCTGGACACGGCGCAGGACCTGCCGACCTGGTACCGGGCGGCGGTGGCCGATGCCGCCCTGGAGCATCTCGGCGAGCTGCGTGACTTCGTCCTGACGAAGGACCCGGCGCCCGGCCTCGGCCCCGTGCGCGCGGTGCGACTGGCCCGGCAGGCCGCCCAACTGATGGTGCGCGAATCGCCGTTGTCGCAGGTGTGGGACGACTTCGACGCACTCGACCGTGCGGTGCTCAGCCTCTCGGACACGCAGCTCGGCTCTCTCGACTTCGCGACCCGGAATCTGCACGCATTGCTGACGGAGGCGCTCGACGAGTCCGCGCCGCGGGCGGTCGGCATCTCCGTCGCCTTCTTCAGCCAGTTGGCACCGGCGCTGCTGATCGCCCGGTGGATCCGGCTCCGGCACCCGGGCTTGCCCATCTGCCTCGGTGGACAGCAGGTCATGCTGCGCCACGACGAACTGGCCGCGATGACCTCGGTACGTACAGCGGTGGACGCGCTCTGCGTCACGGCGGGCGAAGAGCCCCTGGAGCGCTGGCTGGCCCATCTCACCGGAAACACTTCGCGCTCCGACGTGCCGGGGATGAGGTGGCTGAGCCCCGGAGAAGGCGCGACGGCCCCCAGCCGAATGCCCACTCTCCACTTCAAGGACGTGGGCGCCCCCGACTACGGCGGGCTGAAGGTGCACTCCTACCTCAATGACACCGTCGTCCTCTCCATGGTGTCCTGCGTGGGCTGTTACTGGGGACGCTGCATCTTCTGTTCCTACGGCAACCGGTCCCTGGAACGCGGGGCCTACCAGCAGGCTTCCCCGAGGCAACTCGCGGACGCGATAAGCCGGATCGTGGAGAGCACCGGAATCGACTTCGTCACCGTCGTCGACGAGAACACCAATCTGCGACTGCTCGCCCGGGCCATGCGGCTGGTGCGCGAGAGCGGTCTCCACGTCCGTTTCAATACACGCAACCGGCTGGAACCGATCCTCCTCGATCCGGCCTTCTGCAAGGAACTGGCCGACCTCGGCTGCGAGGGAATGGCCGTCGGCTACGAGGGCGTCACACAGCGACTGCTCGACAAGCTGGACAAGGGCGTCGATGCCGCGGACTTCCAGGCCATCCTCGACAACCTCGCGGCGGCGGACATCCGGGTCAACCTCTCGGTCATGGGCGGCCTTCTGGACGAGACGGAGGAGGAGGCCGAGGAATCGCTCCGCTTCCTGGAGCGCAATCGGGAGAAGTTCGCCATTGATGCCTTCGAGCTCATGGTGGCCGAGCCGGAAACCCGTCTGGTGGCCGATCCGGAACGCTTCGGAGTGGTCCTCGACGACAGCTCCGCTTCGTTCGCCGACAACCGAGAGCTCAATTACTTGGGCGGCAGGGTGGGCAGGCGGCACTCCGTCGTCGGCGGACCCGGGCGCTCCGACATGCTCAAGCGGCTCAAGTACGGGATGCGCCGGATCTCGGCGGCTGCGGGCGGGGCCGCCAAAGCCATGGAAGTCACCGAAGCCGCAGGTCAGCCCCCAGCCAAGCGCATCGCCCTGCGCCCCCATCCCTGGATCCGGAGTGCTCCGGCGAGGTTTGACCTGCGCGGCCCGGGCGGCGGCTCCACCCTCTTGGCCGATCCGGTACGGGAACAGGTCTACTCATTGCCGAAGAATCATGTGACCCGAAGCACCGCGCCCGGTGGGCCCTTGATCGCGACCAGTGCGCAGGGCCGGTCCCTTCTCGGCAAACTCGCCGCCGCGGACGTGGGTGCCATGGACGCCCTGTGCGACGAGCCGCTCACGGCAACGCGTCCGTCACGCTGAAGGAGTCACACGGTGCACATCACGCTGGTCAATATGCCCTGGGCCTCGATCGACTTCCCTTCCCTGGCTCTGGGAATTCTCAAGCAGCGCGTCGCGGACGAGTTCCCGGACAGTCGCGTCGACGTCGTGAACGCCAATCTGGACTACCTCGACTGGATCACCGAGCGGGCAGGGCTGACGCGCGAGGAGTACAACTTCTGCTGGGACTCCTACTTCACCGGCTACAGCGAGTGGATCTTCTCCTCCGCGCTGTACGACGATCCGCAGTGGCGCAACACCGAATTCGCGGATCTCGTGGCGGGAGCGGTCCCGGGGGACATGCTCAACAAGGGGCGGGAACTGCACGCGCTCGCTCCCGAGTACATCGAATCCCTGGTCACCCGCATCCTCGCCGACCGGCCCGACGTCGTCGGGTTTTCGACGACCTTCGCGCAGAACAGCGCCGTGCTCGCCGCGGCCAGGCTCATCAAGAAGACGGCACCCGAGGTGTGTGTGGTGCTGGGCGGCGGGAATTGTGACGGGCCGCAGGGCGCCGCGCTCCACCGCGGTTTCCCGTTCATCGACTACGTCAATCGTGGTGAGGGAGAGCTGTCGTTCACGCGGCTCCTCTCCAGTCTTCGCGACAAGTCGAGCCCCGCGGACATTCCCGGGCTCTGCTGGCGCGCCGCGGACGGCACGTCGCACGCCAACGCCATGAGCGCGGCTCCTTTGCCTGCGTCGGCACTGGTCACACCGGATTACACGGACTACTTCGAGCAGCACGCGGCCTCCCGCGCCGGAGCCATGGCCGAGCCCCATTTGGTGGTGGAGAGCTCACGCGGCTGCTGGTGGGGTCAGAAGCACCACTGCACCTTCTGCGGGCTCAACGGTTCGTTCATGGAGTTCCGCAGCAAGAGCCCGGACCGGTTCGTCGAGGAACTGCTCGCGATGACCGAGCGCTACCAGGTGCTCAACGTCGCCGTGGCGGACAACATCCTCGACATGAATTACCTGCGGTCGATGGTCCCGAGGCTCGCGGAGGCCGACTGCGACCTGCGCATCAGTTACGAGATCAAGTCCAACATGCGCCGCGAACAGCTGGCCTCCCTCGTAGCCGCCGGAATCCACTATGTGCAGCCCGGCATCGAAAGCCTCAACGGCCGTGTGCTGAAGCTGATGGACAAAGGCGTGACCGGCTGCCAGAACGTCCGCATGATGCGCGACGCGGAGTCGGTGAGCCTCGGCGTCGTGTGGAACTACCTCTTCGGTTTCCCGGACGAGACCGAAGAGGATTACGACGCGGTGATCGACCAGTTCCCCGCCATCCACCATCTCGCCCCGCCCAACGGGGTCACCCGCATAGCCATCGAACGCTTCAGCCCCTACTTCAACCGCCCGGAACTCGGCTTCGGCGACCTGCGGCCCGCCGCGCACTACGCGGTGATCTACGACCTCCCGGAATCCGAACTCCGCGACATGGCCTATGTCTTCGACGCGGCGCACCAAGGCATTTCCACCACGCACGCGGAGCGGTTGGAGAAGGCCGTCGAGACCTGGCGCCACGAGTTCCCCCGGGGGCGGCTGACGCAGTGCGACCTGACGGACTCCATAGTCCTCACCAACACCCGCCCCGGTTTCACCTGGCGAACCCGGACCATCGAGGACCCCTGGGAGATGGCCGCGTTCCGTCTGCTGGAACAGCCCTGCACGAGCGACGTACTGCTGAAGAAGCTGCGATCGGGCGATCACGACATCGCCGCGGAGGACCGGTCGGCGGACGACCTGTCGGCCTTGCTCGCCCGCTGGCGCACGCTGGGACTGCTCTTCGAAGACGGCGGCCAGGCCGTGCACGTCGTCCCGCATGCCGCCAACCAGGACCTCATGCGCTGGGTGACCCGCGACGGCAGTCCGGCACTGGTGCCCGCACTGCTGGACGACCACGGCTCGGCGGACCGCGTTCCGGAAGCGACCGCGGCGACGACACTCCGGTCCTGGCGGGAACGCGACGAAGAGACGCGCGCCAGGGACGGCATATACCTGGGGGAGGAGCGGTACGAGAACACGCCCGTGCAGACCGTCTCGGACCTGGTCGCGCGGGGCGCCCGGCATGTCGCCCTCCCCGAGCCCCTGATCCTCGGTCAGGACGACCTCGAAGGGGACCGGCAGGCGGTCCGCGGACTCACCCACGTAAGGGAGTTGACGGGACACGGTCTCTCCGTCGACTGGGACCTGGACCTGGGCGCCGAGACCGCACGATGGCGGCTGTTCAGCCACCTGTACCCGCCGCGTTCGCTGGCGGGCCCCGACGGTGACGCCGTCCTCGACCAGTGGCGCACCACGTTCCACATGAACAAGTGCGGCTACCGGCGTGGCACGGGCTTCATCGAGGTCACCGACCTGCGCCTGGGGAAGCAACGGCGCGTCGTCATGCGGAAGATCAACAAAGCGAAGCTGGCATCGCTCCTGGACGGCGCCCCCGTCTCGGATTTCCGCCAACCGGAGACAGCGGCGTTCACGAAGTCAGGCCTGGTCCACCAGGTCGGCTCCCTCCTGTGGTGGTTGCCCTCCCGCATCACCCGCTGGCCGGTCGTGGGGTGACGGAACATGACTCGTGACGAAGCCGCCTTGCCGCTGCGCTCCCTCAACGCTGCTGAGTGGGACCGCACTTACGACTCCACGGTCGTCGGATGGGACGAGGAGCCGCATCCGGCGCTCGGCGAACTCCTTGCCGAGCATGCCCCACCCCCGGCCCACGTACTGGACGTCGGCTGCGGCCTCGGCACCACCGCCCGTTGGCTCGCCGACCGCTCGTACACCGTGACGGCCTGCGACTTCTCGGCCCAGGCGATCAAAGAGGCCCGGCGCCGCGCTCCGGCCGGTTCGGCGGTGTCGTACGAGGTCCTGGACGTCAAAGGCCATGTGCCCCTGGACCCGTTCCCGGTGGTCCTCGACCGCGGTGTGCTGCACACCTGCCCCACGCACCGCGAGCGTCGGACGTTCGCCGAGTCGATGGCCCGGTTGTGCAGGCCCGGCGGGCTGTGGGTACATGTCGGGGCGGCCGCGCTCGACGAGGAGGACGCCCTGGACCAGTCGCGCGGGCCGTCCTGGACCACGGAGGAGACCTTCCTCGACGCGGTGTCGCCGTGGTTCACGGTGCTCGACCGTCGGATCGCCGACTTCGGACGGCGGACGGGCGTGACGGACTGGCCCGCTCGGTACGTCGTGCTCCGGCGGAGCGAGACCTTCACCACCCGGGAACGGCCGCACATTTCACCCCAAGACGACAGCTGATCACAGTCAGTGACCACCGCATCGAACTGGCCGAATGATCGGGTGACTTGAAGACCGCCATCGGGACGCCCGCGCAAGCCTGACCACGGCACCCCGAACGGCGCCGACGCACGAGGAACATCCCCCAATTGGCCTGGACCATAAGCGAGTTGACCGTCTGTTTCCGGCAAGTGGCGGTGCCCAGGCGCGACGGACGGCATCGGCGTCCCCGAAGGGCCGGGCGTGCTCGTGGTGAGCGGTCGTGCGGTCCGGCAGCGGACAGCACGACCGGCCCGGCTCGTGTTCAGCCATGGGCCCGTCCACCAGCGGCTCACCCGCTTCCGCTCAGCGCGGAGGCCCTGTTCCACCTGCACATGAGCACGCGGTCGCGAGCGTCCGAGGGGCGTCGGCGCACCGTCCGAGTGTCGCGGTCGGCGGGTCCGGTCACGGATGGCGACGTTCGTTTACCGCGTGGCTGAAAACAGCAGCTGAGTAACCCAACAATCTTGGGATTCTCTGGTCATGCGCCTCTCCAGGCACTTAAGTACCTCTGAGGCACTCGCTATCGGCCAAGAGCGAAAGCCGACGTCCGCGTTTTCCGCCAGCGGTCGCCTCCACCCTGCTAGTCGGCCCACACCGCTGTCCTCCGCACGACCGTGCCACCCGTCCCAACTGCCCCGAGGGTCCTTCCGCCTATGGCCGCCCGTGCACACCGTCCGGTGTCGTGCTCACATCACCCGGCGAGCCGCAGTGCTCACGGCAGCGGACAGCAGGCGACCCGCCGCAGAGCACGCCCTGCGCGGCCGGGCCGAGGTGACCGCTGATGGAGAGTTCGAACCCGGCGGGCCGGGCGAACCCGGTCGGCCGAGACGCAGACCTCTATGCGGCGGTGCAGGACATTCAGGCGGGCTACTGGATGCAGATGCGGCAGGTCCTTGCCCGGACGGGCACCTGGCCGCAGTGGACGTCCCGCACCCAGGTCCTCGGGGTCGTCGCGGCCCAGGCCAACGTCGTCGAGCTGTGGCTGAAAGAGGAACCGGAGAGCCTCGCCGCGCGGGTGATGTACGCCAGAGTCGCCACCGAACGCGTGCTGCAGGCCCACCGGAAGAACTGGGCGCGTGACTACCGGCGGGCAGGGGACCTGGAGAAACTGGTGGCCCGGGCCCGGGACGCGTGCCACAAGGCGGGCGAGGGGAACCCCGACGACGCGGTGCCCTGGATCTGCCGCCTGGCCCTGGCCGAAGCGGACGCGGCGGGACTCTACCCGGAGCACCACGTGGCTCCGCCACCCCATGAGTATCTGCTGCCCGGCGGGCCGTGGGGCCTGCTCGGGGAAGTGCACCGACGGGATCCGTTCAACCGCGAGGCCTGGCACCGCATGTCCCAGGCGCTCCAGGCCCGCCCGGGCCCGGCGGGCCATCAGGCGGTCGCGACGGACTTCGCCCGCTGGACGGTCTCTTTCTCGCCGCCCGACTCGCCACTGCTCCTGCTGCCCCTCTATGCCCGTGTGCAGGAGCACCGGGAGCGTCAGGACAGTGGCGCCGAGGTCATGCTGAACCTCCTGTGGACCAGGGAGGACACCACCCGTGCCATCACGCAGGCATTCGAGGGCTGGTTCCAGAAGTGCGATCCGGCCACCAGCTCCCAGCTGGATCTGAACTACCTCGCCTACGCCTTGGCGAGGGGCGGCTTCGCCCAGTGGGCGTCCGAAGTGTTCGATGCCATCGGCGACTTCGCCACTCCTGCCCCATGGCAGTTCGACTCCCGGCACCCCGAGGGTCAGTGGCGGAAGGCATTCGAGGAGGACCGCGTCGCCTGTCGGAGATCCCAGCCGCGGAACACGGGAAGACACCCGTGACCGCCGACCCGGCCCCACGGGCGGGCGCCACCACGGCCCGCCGGTGGCCCGGCAGCCACCCCACCTGCATCCCCCCATTTCAGCTTTCCTGTGCGGAGAACCCATGACCTCGGTAAGAGCACCGCGCCAGCAGGCGAACCCGGTCGACGACGACGGTGAGGACGCGCGCCTCCTCCAGTCGCTGGGCTACACCCAGCAACTGCACCGCCGGATGGGGGCCTTCGGCAACTTCTCGGCCTCCCTGTCGGTCATCTCGATCATGTCGGGGACCTTGCTCCTGTTCGGCTACGGCCTGAACTCGGGCGGCCCCGCGGTGATCACGTGGGGGTGGCTCGCCGTCGGGCCCCTGGTGCTGTGCCTGGCCGCGGCCCTGGCGGAGATCACCTCCCGCTACCCCACGAGCGGCGGCCTGTACTACATGGCCCGCCAGCTCGGAGGCGAGCGCTGGAGCTGGTACACCGGCTGGCTCAACCTCCTGGGCCTGCTCGGTGGAATAGCCGCCCAGGACTTCGGCATCGCGACATTCACCGCCGCGTGGCTGAACCTGCAGTTCGACTACACGGCGAGCTCGGGCTCCCTGCTGGCCATCTACGCGGTCATCCTCGCGCTGCACGCGGTCCTGAACCTCTTCGGCACCCGGCTGATGAACATCCTGACGTCCATCAGCGCGTGGTGGCACCTGGCAGGGGCCGTCGTCATCATCGGCTCCCTGGCGCTCGTGCCGTCCCACCACCAGTCGGCCGGTTTCGTGTTCTCCGAGTTCACCAACAACACCGGCTGGGGCGCCCCGGCGTACGTGATCCTGCTCGGCATGCTGCTGCCGGTCTTCGCCCTGGCGGGCTACGACACCTCGGCCCACCTGAGCGAGGAGACCAACCATGCCTCCGTCGCCGCGGCTCGCGGGGTCTTCCGTTCGGTGGCGGTGTCCTGGATCGCCGGCGGTATCCTGCTGACCACGCTGCTGTTCGCCATCCAGGACTACACCGCGACCCTGGCAGGACCGACCGGCGTACCCGTGGCGCAGATCCTCCTGGACGCACTGGGCATGGCGGCGGCCAAGGCCCTGCTGCTCGTGATCATCGTGGCCCAGTTCCTGTGCGGCTACACCGTGACCGCCAGCGCCAGCCGGATGATCTACGCCTTCGCCCGCGACGGTGCCCTGCCCGGATCGACGCGCTGGAAGAAGCTCAGCCGCCGCACCGCCATCCCCGCCAACGCGGTCTGGCTCGCGGTCGCCGTGGCCTTCGTGCTCGCGCTGCCGTCCTTGTACTCCTCGACGGCGTTCGCGGCGGTGACCGCCATCTCCGTCGTGGGATTCACCTCGGCCTACGCCATCCCGGTGCTGCTGCGACTCATCCACCGCGACCGATTCACCCCGGGGCCCTGGAACCTGGGCCGCTGGAGCCGTCCGATCGGCTGGATCGCGGTGGTGTGGGCGGCCGCGGTGACGGTGCTGTTCCTGCTGCCCCAGAGCAGCCCGGTCACCGCCACCACCTTCAACTACACCCCCGTGGCCGTAGTGGTGGCCTTCCTCATCGCCGCCCTGTGGCGCCGCTTCGGACGCGACTCGTACCATGTGCCCCGCTCCAGTTCCTCCACCGAGGACAAGCAGTACGAGGGCATCATCTGATGTCGGCGACACCGCGTGCCGCCCCCTCCACGACCTCAACGCCCCACGGGAGTACGGTGACCGGCCCCACGGAGTCCATCGAATCGGCACAGCAACTCGCCGTGGCCTGGCGCGCCATGGTCCTCGACCGCGATGCGGACGCGGACGTGCGCGACCTCCCCGGCATCGCCGTCCGCTGGGCCGACTGCAGCTTCTCGTTCTACAACTGCATCACTCTGACCGAGCCGGGAGCGGGAGCCGATCTCGTCGCGGAGCGCCTGACCCAGGCGGCGGACGTCATGCGCGCGAAGAAGCACCCGGGCTTCCTGTGGCTCTTCGAGGACCTCCTCGACGACGAGGCCCGCACCGCGCTGGCCCCGGCGGCCGAGCGGGCCGGTCTGCAGTACGCCTTCCCCGGCACGGGCATGGCCGGAGACCTGCTGCCCGTCCCCGACCCGGCCCACCCCGACCTGACGTTCGTACGTGTACGCACCGACGAGCACCTGCAGGCCTACGCGGACCTCCAGTCGCGCGCCTACGGGTTCCCCGTGGAGGAGGGCCGCGACGGCCTGGTCGGATCCGCGCGCTGGAAGAGCGAGATGTACGCCTACCTGGCCCTGCGCGGCGACGTCCCGGTGGCGTGCGCCACGACGGTCGAAGCGGCTGGCCGCCTCTTCGTCGCCTTCGTCGCCACCGACCCGGACTGGCAGCGAAAGGGCTACGGCGAGGCAGTCACGCGCAAGGCACTGCACGAGGGCGCCCAAGCCACCGGCCTGACCCGCGCCACCTTGCACGCGACGGTCGCCGGAGCCCCCGTCTACCCGCGTATCGGCTTCAAGCCGAACACACCCATCCACTTCTACAGCCTGAAGGACTGAGCCGCCGAGCCGGGCCCGGCGTCGGCGTCCGATCCGGATGCGCTGATCTGCCGTCGTGACGGAGCTCCGGCCCAGTACGTGTGAACAGGCCCCCTCCCACCTTCGGGTGGGAGGGGGCCTTTCGCCATGCCCGCGGGCCGCTTCGTCGCATTCTCTGCGGGCCCGACTAGGGTTCCGGAATGATCCGCACCATCGCTTTCGACGTAGGCGAGACCCTTGTCCGAGACGACCGCCACTGGGCCTCGTGGGCCGACTGGCTCCATGTGCCACGTCATACCGTCTCGGCGCTCGTGGGCGCCGTGGTCGCTCAAGGGAAGGACAACGCCGAAGCGCTCCGCCTCATCCAACCGGGCCTGGATATCCCGTCCGCGTACCGAGCCCGTGAGGAGGCGGGCCGCGGCGAGTACCTCGACGAGACCGACGTGTACGAGGACGTCCGACCGGCTCTGGCGGCACTGCGGGATGCCGGTCTCCGCGTCATCGTCGCGGGCAATCAGACGGTGCGCGCGGGTGAGCTGTTGCGAGGTCTCGACCTGCCTTCGGACCTGATCGCCACGTCCGGTGAGTGGGGCGTGGCGAAGCCGTCGGCCGAGTTCTTCGAGCGCCTCATCGCCGAGGCCGACTGTCCAGCCGAGGAGATCCTTTACGTGGGCGACCACCCGCAGAACGACACGCTGCCCGCGCACGCGGCCGGGCTGCGCACGGCTCACCTGCGACGCGGACCGTGGGGTCACCTGTGGGCGGAGGACTCCGAGGTGATCGCGACCGCGGACTACCACGTCAACTCGCTCATGGACCTCTTGGCGATCGCCTCACACTGAGCGTCAACGAAGCGGCCCCACCGTCAGATTGCTGGTGGGGCCGTTCCACGCACCAATGTGTGATCACGCGGGTACGGTTCGAAGTCGACGCCTCGAACTGGAGCGAGTATGCCCGCGCTTGACGATGGCCACGTGGGGCAGCGCATCGCCGCCACCCGCAAGGCGAAACGCCTGCGACAAGCTGATCTGGCTCGTGAGGCGTTCGTGTCGCTCGCGATGGTCAAGGCGATCGAACGTGGCGTCCGCAAGCCCAGCGATGCCACTCTCGAAGCGATCGCCGCAGCGCTCGGCGTGGACCCGACTCGCCTGCTGACCACTTTCACGGGCACCGAGCGGCGCGTACATGCCGCGCTGCCGGACGTGTCCGCGAGCATCGCCGCATACGACGTCCCCCTTGGCCTGCCGAACCGCACCCTCGACGAACTGCGTCGCGCGGTCGACGAAGGGGTGCATTGGCGGCTCGCCGCGCAGTACGGCCTGATCGCCCAGCACGCCCCGGTACTTCTCAGCGACGCGCTCGCCGCATTCCACGCCGCCGCAGACCGCCGGGTCGCAGCCCGCGTCCTGGTGGGCGCCGCTCGATCCGCCGACGCCGTGGCCTACAAGTACGGGGCCCGTGACCTGTCTGCCCGTCTCATCGAGCTCATGAGGTGGGCAGCCCCGTACGCGGAGGACCCGTTATTGTCCGCGTCGGTGGCGTACGTCCGCACGGAGACGTTCTTCACCGCGCGTGCACATGCGGCCGGCGCTCTTGCACTGGAGGCTGCAGTCGACGCGGCGCCCGCTCCGTCCAGCGCCGATGCTGTAGCCGCCCGCGGCGCCCTGCACATGCGGGCCGCCGTCATCGCCGGCCGCGACGGCAACGCAGACGCTGCTGACACGCACCTCGCCGAGGCCCGGCGCCTGGCGCAGCTTCTCCGCGAGGGTACGTACCTCGGTACCGCGTTCGGCCCGGAGTCCGTGCGTGTGCACGAGGTGTCCGTGGCCGTCAGCCTCGGACACGACCACATCAACCGTGCGTTCACCCTCGCGCGGAAGTGGGCGCCGTCCAGCGATCTGCCGGCCGAGCGCCGCTCCGGGTTTTGGATCGAGTTGTCCCGGGCGCAACTGTGGGGCAATCGCTTCAACGATGCCTTCGAGTCGTTGAAGGTCGCACGGCTGATTGCTCCACAGCACACGCGTGAACACCCGTGGGCCCGTGAAACCGCCGCAACCCTCCTGCGGTTGAAGCGCGCCGACGAGGAGTCTCTCCACCACTTCGCTGACTGGCTCGGCGCCGTCTGACGCAACAGCCCCCGGGGATACAGGCCGTATCCCTTACTCGGCCACCGAGCGCCCATGA
Organism: Streptomyces sp. NPDC004732; assembly: GCF_040609235.1. Classification (NCBI taxonomy): domain Bacteria; kingdom Bacillati; phylum Actinomycetota; class Actinomycetes; order Kitasatosporales; family Streptomycetaceae; genus Streptomyces; species Streptomyces sp. NPDC004732. Next base: position 348,159 of record NZ_JBEXJR010000001.1, on the reverse strand, counting down.
TCTGTGCATCAACGCAACGAAACAGGTCAGGGGCCCGATGACGCGCCAGATGACACGCGAGGAGGCACTCCTCGCGCCTGTGAGTGAGGTGAGTATCGCCCGCCTTCACGGGCCGGCGTGCTGGGACTGCGGGGCGGTGACACGCACACGCATCAAGGCCGGGGTCGTGATCGACGAGAGCGGTCAGGCATGGCCTGAAAGGACGTTCGGCCGTAACCGCAAGGTGCCCGCCCCGCGGCTTCTTCCTGGCCGGGTGATCGAATGATCACTGCAAGAGAGCCCTCGGCGGTATTCGACTGGTTGGCGCGTGCTCAGCAGGAGCCGCGCCACGCCCACCGGGAATGGGCGGAACGGGGCATCGCCCTCCTGCCTCTGGGCACGCGCTTCAACGCGGTGTGCCTGCCCGCCCGGCTTGTGTACTCCGCAGCCGGGACCGACGACCTGGGGATCGCGACGCAGACGCTCGCCGAGTTGCTCGACGGACCAGTCGTCCACAACCGGCCGAAGCACGAGTACTACGCGCTCGTCGAGCGCACGCCCACGATGCGGTGGACGCAGGAGTACCGCGAGGCTCCCATGCTGGGGTCCGGCCATTTCCTGTCCGTCCCGGCCTCCGACCTCACCGGCCCGACGGGCCTGTACTGGGCGGTGCGCCCCCGCATCGTGGGCGACTTGTGCCCCGTCCAGTCCGTCGCCGCGCTGGTGCGCATCGCCCGCAGCGAGTCGCAGCGGAGCCAGCGGTGACCCTCGTGGAGACGACCGTTGAGGAGCGGCAGGCGCGGCGGGCGTACGGGGATCTCCTCGCGCACTTCGAGGAGTGCGCGCCCTGCCGGGTCGAGAACTACTGCCCGGTCGGGGAGCGACTGCGCCGCGCCCACCGGGCCACGCGCTGCGCTCTCCACCTGACCACAGCCAGTACCGCGGCGCGCGGCCCGCATTCGCCTGAGGGAGCCCCATCCACCCCAGCCCCGGAACCCCACCCCCACAGGAGGCGCCACATGGGCACGCTCACCAACGGCAGGACCACGATCCCCTACGACAACTGGAACGCGCCGCGCCTGGACTGGCGCAAGGCGGGCCGCACCGACCTCGACCCGATCCTGAAGGACTGCGTAATTCTCGCGGCCGCACCGCCCGCCCAGGGCCACCCGCACCACAGCATCCCCGACGGCACCCGCATGATCGCCATCAGCGACGACAAGGACCCGGCCGCCCCGGTACTGCTCATGAGCCGGGTGGAGATCAGCAAGTTCTTCGACGGGGTGATCGCAGGTGAGTTCGACGACTTCCGGGCGAGCGACGACGAACTCCAAGCAGCCGCGGCAGACACCACAACCTGACCCAGACGGCACGACGTACGAGGCCCCGCGCGACAACGGTCGCTCGTTGGAGAGCGGTCCGGTCTGTTCGGAGCACGAGGGGCCACCGCTTCGTACGATCCGAAGCTCGGCAGGCTCCAGCATCTGCCTGCTCTGCACACCCCTCGGATCGACACCCGCGCACACGGCGGCAATCGCGCACCGGCAGAACGCGATCCTGGACAACCCGTACTGGCGTAAGGGCGGACGGCTGACGTGATCCGCCCGGCGAGGAGGCCCGGTGCCACGCACCAAGCGGAATATCTCGGGTGCTGGAGGGGGCGGAGGCGGCTGGAGGGCCAGGGGCCTCCTGGAAGCGGGTCCTCGATCCCGGCCTCCTCGGCACCGACGAAGACCCCTCTGCCGTTGAATAGTTCAAGCCATCAAAGTCACCGTCACATCCCAGGGCGAGGGTCGCCCACGAGTCCGGTCTCGTAGGCGACGATCACGAGTTGGGCGCGGTCGCGTGCATGCAGTTTGGCGAGCAGGCGCCCGATGTGAGTTTTGACTGTGGCCAGGCTCAGGTGGAGGTGGACTGTGATCTCTGTATTGGACAGGCCGCGGGCGATCAGGCCGAGTACCTCCAGCTCGCGGTTGGTGAGGGCGTCCAGCGAGCGGCTCGGCCGTCGCGTCGGCTCCGGGCGGCGGGCGAACTCCGCGATCAGGCGGCGGGTCACCGTAGGAGCGAGCAGTGCCTCGCCCGCAGCGACCACTCCGATGGCGGTGAGGACCTCGCTCGGTGCGGTGTCCTTCAGCAGAAAGCCCGCGGCGCCGGCGCGCAGGGCGGCGTAGACGTAGTCGTCCAGGTCGAAGGTGGTGAGGATGAGGACGCGGATGCCGGACAGGGCCGGGTCCGAGCAGATCTGCCGGGTGGCCTCAATGCCGTCCAGTCTTGGCATGCGTACGTCCATCAGTACGACGTCCGGCCTTCCCCGGCCTGCCAGTTCGACGGCCTCCGCTCCGTCCTCGGCCTCACCCACGGCGATCATGCCGGGCGTGTGGTCGACAAGGACGCGGAAGCTGCCGCGCACCATCGCCTGGTCGTCGGCGATCAGCACCTGGATCTCGGGCTCGTCAGTCATGCTGGTTACTTCCCTTCGGCGGGCAGCCGGACGGACACCGCGAAGCCGCCCTCAGGGCGGGGGCCCGCCTCGAAACTGCCGCCGTACATCATCGCCCGCTCTCGCATCCCCAGAAGGCCGTGTCCGCCGGGTAGTTGGCGGTTGGCCGGAGCGTGTCCGGGCGATGGGCCCTCATCCTTGATGTCGATGCGGATCTCGCGCTTGTCCGCCTCGACCGTGACCTGACAGCGGGTCGGGGCGGCGTGCCGGACAGCGTTGGTGAGGGCCTCCTGGACGATCCGGTAGATGGTCAGCTGCGTGCCCTCGGCCAGGCCCTGCGTACCGTGCACCGTCAAGCCGACGTCAATCCCTGCCCGGTTCGCCTCCGCGGCGAGCGAGTCAAGGCGGTCGAGGTCCGGTACAGGCCCCAAGGGCGCACCTTCGGTGCGCAGCACTCCGAGCGTGCGTCTCATCTCGGCCAGCGCGGAACGGCTTGTCTCCTCTATGACCTTGAGCGCGGCCCGTGCCTCCTGCGGGTCGGCCTCCGCCACATGCCCGGCGACACCCGCCTTGACGGCGATCAGGCTGAGGTTGTGCGAGACGATGTCGTGCAGCTCGCGGGCGATCCGCAGGCGTTCCTCGTCCAGCGCGCGCTCGGACCGACGCCGCTCGTCCCGCCCGGCTTCGGCCCGGCGGCCGCGCACGGTGAACCCCAGACACCAGGCCCCGCCGATCACCAGCAGCACCAGTCCGGCCACCCCTACGGCACCCCGCCAATTCTCGGTGGGAGTGATCACCGCCTCGCCGAGGTAGACGGCGCCGCACGCCACCGGCAGTGTCAGCGCGAGTGCGGGTACGGACCGGCGGGCGGGCTCGGCCAGTCCGACGAGGTAAGCCGCCAGACCGGCGGCGAAGTAGGGCTCGCGAGGAAGGTCGAGGAGCGACGCCGAGGCCAGAGCCGCGAGCACGGCCCCCAGGACCACGAGCGGCCACCGTCGGCGTACGGCGATCGGCAGGCCGACCGCGGCGGCGATCAACCAGCCGAGCCAGACCGGGCCTTCGTAGGTGGGTTGGCCGTCGTCGGCGGTCAGCTGGGCGAAGCCCACATACATGGCGGTCAAGGCCAGGGCCACGCCTAGGTCGAGGGCGTACAGATGGCGCTGCCCCTTGGGCTTCATGGCCCGACCGTACCGGTACGGGTGCACTCAGCCGGCCTGTCCGAGCAGCACCAGCAGCCCGAGCGTCACCAGGGTCAGCGGCACCCAGCGCAGCACCGCCTTCCGGCTGGGGCGGGGCCCTTCACGAAGCAGCGCCAAGCCGAACGGCACCAGCCCGGCGCACAGTCCGGCCAAGGCCACCAGCGACAGCGGGGTAGTCCCCTTGAGCACTCCAAGAGGCAGTGCCGCTGTGAGGCCGAGTGCGGCAGCACGGACAGGGCCGAGGACTCGGGTGCGCCAGGCTCCGACGGCGAGGACGATCCACCCCGCGAGGATGGCGATGTTCAGCGCAGCGAAGACGTGGAAGGCGCCGTAGCCGGCGGAGACCGCCTCGGTCGCAGCTTCGACTCCCTGGGAACGCACCAACTGAAAGGCCAGGTGGTCCACTCCTGCGTGGAAGGCGCGGGCGAACAGTCCGAACATCACCAGGCCCCCGCCCCACAGGCCCCAGCCGGCACTCCGGCCCCCGATCCGAGCGGCCATCACGGCCACAGCGGGCCAGAGCAGCAGGCTGCCTGCGGCAAAGAGACCGTACGCGGTGGCCATCAGAGTGGGATGCCGCTCGTACGCGGCGAGCTGGTCGGGGTAGAAGAAGTGGAAGCGGGCCCGCAGTGACGCGCCGGCCAGCATCAGGAGCGGGCCGAGCACCATCGACGTGCCACCCACCCAACGTCCGGGGAAGCCGGTGCCCTCCAGCCGCTCCACCGGCAGCGCGTCACGCAGTCGGACGCCGATCGTGACGGCCGGGGCGGCCATGGATGTCGTCGTGTTCTTCATGCTGACGACGATGCCTCCGCCGCCCTTGCGGGGCGTCGAACCAAGATCTGAACTGCGGCGTCAGACCTGGGTATGGCCTATGGCCTATGACCTGTCGAGCGCCGGAACTCCCGACCTGACCGCGCGCCCGGCCTCGGTCCGGCTCAGGCGATCACTGCTCTGTGCCGGCGCCGGCCCTGAATGATCAATTCAGGCAAAATTTGTACATTTAACCCCGACTTCGTTGTCGGTGCCAAGCCTCGGTGGAAGACTCTGGCGCTTGTACGGAGAACCATGCCAGCCGCTCCAACGATCAGCCTCGTGGCCCGCGGCACGCAGCTCCTCGACTTCGCGCGAAACCGGTGCCGTTCGGGCTCTTCCCAGTCTCTTCGTGTGAAATCCGGAGAACGCCCATGACCGCACGACGAAGCCTGTTCGCTCTCCTCACCGCGATGTCGGCCGCGCTGGCCCTCTCGGTGGCCGCAGCACCCGCACAGGCCGCAGGGTTCAGCCCGATCAACGTGTGGAACTCCAGCCACTGCCTCGACAACGCCACCGAGAACGCGGCGAAGCTCCAGATGTGGTCCTGCACCGGTGGTTCCGAGCAGAAGTGGCTCGAGGGGTACAACACCCAGACCGGCCTGTTCACTTTCACCAACCAGCGCACGGGCCGGTGTATCACCGCCCCGGCCTCGGGAGCGGGTACGGCCACCATGGCGTTCTGCGACGCGGGCTCAACCGCTCAGCAGTGGCGCGTCTACTACGCGGACAATCCGCCCTCGCCGCCCGCAGGCTGGTACGACGTGTGGCAGAACGTGGCCAGCGGGTACTGCCTGTCGACACCGAGCGTGGGCAACGGCACCCTCGTGAAGACGACGACCTGCGATGCCTCCGTCCAGTACGAGAGGTGGCACCAGCAGTAGCGGTCGTCCTTCGCGGCCAGCACCCTGATGCTGTGGCGCACCGGGACTGGGTTTCGGCCAAGCAGCCGCCCGGGGCCGGTCATTCCGCCGCGAGTGGTGTCCACCCACCCCGCACCGACGCGAGGATCTCGCCGCCGCCACTGCGGAGGCGCTCCAACAGTCGTGTTCAGGGGGTTGACCATGTCCATGTACACCCGCACCGTCAACGACAAGCGGACGGCGCACCGCCGCCGGGCTCTGGCGATGGCGGCGGTCCTGGCCGCCGCGGGCACCACACTGACCGCGCTGCCGCAGCAGGCCCACGCTGCCCACGCGGCGCTGCCGCCGCAGACCATCGCGGACCCGGTGCACTACTGGAACGACGTGCTCATGGAGGTCGTACGCAGAGAGGGCGGCGGCCCGGGGCCGATGTCCAGATCCGCCGCGATGCTGAACGCCGCCATCTACGACGCGGAGTCCTCGTACCAGCTCAAGTGGAAGGGCAAGATCACTTCGGAGCCCTACATCCACGCGGAGAAGTACGCGGGCTGGCTCGAGGGCCCCGACGAGGAGGAGCGGGTCGTCGGCCGCACGGCCTACAACATCCTGCTCGGGCTCTACCCGGGGCAGACCAACTACCTGGACGCCCGGTTCCGGGCACGGTTCGGCACGGAGCCGACCGACTTCGACCTCCTCGACACCACGGTCGTGGGGCCGATGGTCAAGCAGATGCGGGACGCCCGCAACGGCGACGGGTCCGACAACGACCAGGTGTACGTCGCGGACAACAAGCCCGGTGCCTGGCGGCCCACCAGCTACCCCGACATGGTCGACCCCAGCTGTACCCAGGCCAGCCAGGCCGTCACCCCGTTCTGGGGCCAGGTCAAGCCCTTCGCGCTGACTTCGGGCTCGCAGTTCCGGCCGCCGACCCCCGGCCTGTACGGCACCTACGAGAAGCTGCTGGCCAGCGACGCGTACAAGCAGCAGGTCCAGGCGGTACGCACGGTCGGCGCCGACAAGCCCACGGCCGCGACCCCCAACATCGAGCGGACCCCGGAACAGGAAGCAGTGGCCTGGTTCTGGGCGAACGACGAGGACGGCACGTACAAACCGCCGGGTCAGCTGCTCCAGGCCACCCGTGAGGTCGCGACCCAGCGCAAGCTCAACACGTACGAGAACGCCCGCCTGTTCGCGCTCGTCTCGATCGCGATGGCGGACGCGGGAATCGCGGTGCGGGACGTGAAGTACCTGACCCCGATCGACTTGTGGCGGCCGGTCTCCGCCATCCGCGACGGCGGTCTCGACCCCGACTGGAAGCCCCTGCTCAAGACGCGCGCCGGAGTGAACGTCAGCCCGTGCTTCCCGGCGTGGGCTTCCGGACACGCCACCTTCGGGGCCTCCTGGGCCGGGGTGATGAAGCGGTACTTCGGCAACGACAACATCGCCTTCACCATGACCACCGATGAGCCGCAGTCCCCGGTCAAGTCCCGCTCGTTCACCAGCTTCGGCCAAGCCGCCCGGGAGGACGCTCAGAGCCGGGTCTGGCTCGGCGTCCACTTCCCCTGGGACGCCGAGGACGGACTCACCCTCGGCGACAAGATCGCTGGCCACGTCTACACGACCAAGCTGCGCAAACTCTGACCGGTCGGCGCGGCGCCTGGAGGCTGCCGGGTAGCGACCAATTGTTACAGGGCGTGAAGGGAATTGGTTGGCTGGACCAATCCATGGGTGCGTGGGGCTCGGATCACCCCCGGAGACACCTGACCCCGGAGGGCCCCGTGAAAGAAGCCGTACGCATCAGCAGACACCCATCCGCCGAGCCGGATCTGCAAGAGCTCGTGGGCCGTGTCGCTCTCGGCGACGAGGAGGCCTTCGCCGCGGTGTACGACGTGGTGATGGGCCCGGTCCTCGGCACCGTACGTGCTGTCCTGCGCGACTTGGCACAGTCGGAAGAGGTGGCGCAGGACGTGCTCGTGGAGGTCTGGCGGACGGCTCCGCGCTACCGTCCCGATCGCGGGACGGCGATCAATTGGATCCTGACGCTGGCGCACCGGCGCGGGGTCGACCGGGTGCGTTCGGTGGAGGCCGCCGCGGCACGTGACCGCAAGGCCGCGCTGCTCGATCGCACTCCGGATTTCGACCAGGTGACGGAGCAGGTGGAAGCACGCCTGGAGCGGGAGCAAGTGCGGCGCTGTCTGCGCACTCTGACCGAGATCCAGCAGCAGGCTGTCACGCTCGCGTACTACCGTGGGCTGACCTACCGGCAGGTTGCCGAAGCGCTGGCGGTGCCGCTCGGCACGGTCAAGACCCGGCTGCGCGATGGGCTGATCCGGCTGCGTGACTGCCTGGGGGTGACCGCGTGAGCACCGCAGATCTGCACACCCTCACCGGTGCATACGCGCTGCACGCGCTCGCCGGCGACGAGCGGGCGGCGTTCGAGCGACACGTGGCCGACTGCGGAGCGTGCGCCCAGGAGACCGCCGAACTGACCGCCACCGCGGCCCGCCTGGGCCTGGCTGCCACGGTGACGCCCCGTCCTGCCCTGCGCGACGCAGTGCTGCGCCGGATCACGACGGTGCGCCAGGACTCTCCGCGCGGACCGGGCCTGTCCTCGGCCGGCCGGACGCCCGTCATCCGGCGCCGCCGTATCTCGCGCTGGGCGCTCGCCGCTTGTCTCGCGGCGGCCACCGCGCTGGGCGGCACCGCGCTGTGGCAGCACCAGCGGGCCGAGGACGCCCTTGAGCAGGCCAGGCGGGCGGAACAGGGGACCGACCGGATCGCCGCTGTGCTCGCGTCTCAGGATGCCAGGACCAGTACGGCGGAGCTGGACGGCGGTGGCACCGGCACTGTCGTGGTCTCCAAGAGTCAGGACAAGGCCGTGTTCGTTGTCTCCGGGATGGCGCGTCCGCCCCGCGGGAAGGTCTACCAACTCTGGTTCAACGACGGCGGAACCATGCGGGCGGCGGGTCTCATGGACGCCGGGCGCACCCACCAGGCCGTGCTACTGCACGGTGCCGTCGAAGGAGCCTCGGGCATGGGAGTCACCGTCGAGCCCACTGGCGGCTCGGACCGCCCGACCTCCGATCCGGTGGCACTGATGGCCTTTCCGACCTGACCTGGACTGAGGACGCGCGGGACGGCCTGCCCCGGGCAGGCCGTCCCGCGTTTCAACGGCGCGGTGGCAGCGGGAAGAAGCCGCTGGTGCGGGCAGCGTACGCGGCGTAGCCCGGGCGGTCGGCCATGTGCCGTTCCAGGAGTCGTTTCCCGCTTCCCCGGGTCAGCAGCAGGCTCATCACCAGCGGCGAGACGACGGTGACGACGGCCGCTGGAAGCGAGTCCGCGGCGATGAGGAACAGCCCCCACCACACGCAGAAGTCCCCGAAGTAGTTGGGGTGGCGGGTGTAGCGCCAGAGCCCCCGGTCCATGATCTTCCCCCGGTTTGACGGGTCCGCCTTGAACCGGGCCAACTGGGCGTCCCCCACCGCTTCGAAGAACATGCCGACAGCCCACAGCACGGCTCCGGCCCACGCGATGCCGGTGAGTGGTCCCGGTACGTACTGCGCGGCCTGGACGGGCAGCGACACGAGCCAGATGAGTGCGCCCTGGAGCAGGTAGACCATGCGCAGGGCGTAGAGGGTCCGGTTTCCGGGGGCCCTGGCCAGCAGCTGTTCATAGCGCGGGTCCTCGCCGTGGCCGCGTCCGCGCCGGGCGATGTGTCCGGCCAGGCGCAGACCCCAGACGGCCGTCAGCACGGTCACCAGGGCCCGCCGAGCCGGATCACCGGCACCGGCCGACGCCAGGAGGCTCGCTACGGCGACGGCGGTGAAGCCGAGCCCCCAGGCGATGTCGACGATGCGGTGCAGACCCTTGCGCACAGCCACGGCGAAGGTGGCGAGCATGACGCCGAGAGCGGCGGCGGCCGACCAGCCGAGGCCGGCAGCGAAGTCGGCCCAGGGGAAGCCGTTCACAACTGGTCCAGCCCGAGGTACCAGTCCTGCGGCGTGGCGGGCAGACCGCTGCCCCCGGCATCTGCTGGGCGGACGGCGAGGATCTGGTCGACGCCCATCCGATGCTCCTCGAATGCGAGGCCGCCGCCGACCAGGTACAGCCGCCAGACGCGGGCCGTTTCCTCGCCGACGAGCTCGACGACCTCGGACCAGCGTTCCTCCAGGGTGCGGTGCCAGGCGGCGACGGTGCGTACGTAGTGCTCGCGCAGCGACTCCACCGAGCGCACCTCCAGACCTGCTCCCTCCAGCAGGCCGGTGGTCTCGCTCAGCGGCCGCATGTGCATGTCGGGTGCGATGTACGCCTCGATGAAGGCGCCGCCGCCCGGCGCGGTCGCCCCGCGCGACATCTGCTGGACGAGCACGCGGCCCAGCGGCCGCACCAGCCGGTGCAGCGTCCCGGCGAAGGCGGGGTACTCGGCGTCGCCGACGTGCTCGCCCATCTCGACGGTGGCGACCGCGTCGTAGCCGCCGCCCGCGATGTCCCGGTAGTCCTGGCACACCACGTCCACCCGGTCGGTCAGGTTCCGCTCGCGTACCTGTTCCTGCACGTGAGCCGCCTGCTCGCGGGCCAGAGTCACCGCAGTGACCTGAGCTTTGTACCGTTCGGCCGCGTACAGGGCGAGGGAGCCCCAGCCGCAGCCGATGTCGAGCAACCGGGATCCGGGGACGAGACCGAGTTTGCGGCAGATGAGTTCCAGCTTGGCGCGCTGGGCGTCGGCCGAGGTGAACTCCGGTGCGTCGCTCGCCCAGTATCCGCAGGAGTAGGCCATCGTCTCGTCGAGGAGCATCCGGTAAAAGGCGTTGGAGAGGTCGTAGTGGTGGTGGATTGCCGCCCGGTCGCGGGACCTGGTGTGCAGGGCGCCGCGCAGCCTGGCCTGGGAGGCGGGCGGCTGCGGAGGCGGGCCCGCGGCGCCCAGCCGGGCGGCGGTGGCAGTCGCGCGGGCCCGGTCGGCGAGGGTGAGGCGGGGCGGGTGCAGGCTGTGTTCCCGGGCCGCGGACCAGATGGCGCGCAGCCCGGTGGCCAAGTCGCCCTCGATCTCCACCTCACCGGTGACGTAGGCCTGGGCGAGGCCCAACTCGCCCGGCTGCCAGAGCAGTCGGCGCAGTGCACGCCGGGACCGCACGACCACCACGGGGCCGTCACACGGACCGGCCTCGGTGCCGTCCCAGGTACGCAGGCGGACCGGGAGCGGCCCGCCGAGCGCGGTCTCGGCGAGTGCGGCGAGGCGGTGGGCGGCACCGGCCCGTGCCGCGCGGGTGGAGCTCATCGGGGGGTGTCCTCCTTGGTGAGCAGGTACTGCTGGACGTCCAGGTATCCGGAGCGGAACCCGGCTTCGGAGTAGGCGAGATAGAAGTTCCACATGCGGCTGAACGTCTCGTCGAAGCCCAGCGCCGTGACCTCGTCCGCGTGCTGTGTGAACCGCTCGCGCCACAGCCGCAGCGTTTCGGCGTAGTGGGCGCCGTAGCCGTCCCGGCGGGAGATCGTGAGGCCGGTGTGGTCTCGTACGGTCTCGTCGACCGCCTCCACCGACGGCAGCAGACCGCCGGGGAAGATGTACTTCTGGATCCACGTGTACGTGTCACGGCTGGCCAGCATGCGGTCGTGCGGCATGGTGATGGCCTGCAGGACGGCCCTTCCGCCGGGGATGAGCCGTTCTTCCAGGGTGCGGAAGTAGACCGGCCAGAACTCGTGACCGACGGCCTCGACCATTTCGACGCTGACGACTGCGTCGTAGGTGCCGCGTGCTGCGCGGTAGTCGCACAGCTCCACCGTGACCCGGTCGGACATTCCGGCTGCCGCGATGCGCTTGCGGGCGAGGTCACGCTGTTCGTGGGAGAGAGTGAGCGAGGTGACCTGTGCACCGCGTGCGGCGGCGCGGATCGCGAGCTCGCCCCATCCGGTGCCGATCTCCAGTACACGGGTGCCCTCGCGGACTTCGGCGAGGTCCAGCAGGCGATCGATCTTGCGGTGCTGGGCGTCGGGCAGCAGGGGCCACTCGGCGGGAAAGCCACGGAAGACGGCCGAGGAATAGGTGAGCGACTCGTCCAGGAAGAGCGCGAACAGGTCGTTGGACAGGTCGTAGTGGTGGCTGACGTTGGCCTGGGAGCCGGTCGGCGTGTTGCTCCGGGTCGGCGGCTGACGCATTGCCCACATTCCGCGCAGCCGCTGCAGAGGGGCGGGGACCAGCTCGTGTGCGTGCGCGGCAAGCACGGTGAGGGCGGCCACCAGGTCGGGAGCATCCCACTCGCCCGCCATGTACGACTCGCCGAACCCGATCAGTCCGTGTCGGCCGATCCGGCGGTGGAAGGCCTTCGGCAGGTGGACGTCCAGGGCCGGGCCTCCCTGGCCCAGCACGGTGCCATCGGCGAACCGCGCACGCAGCGGCAGCCGTCGCAGGGCGTGCCGGACGACGGCTTCGGCGATCGCGGTGCGGGCGCGGGAGGCTGCCGGTAGTGCCGCGACATCCGGCCAGCGTTGCGCGTCCACTGCGCAGCGCGTCGCAGTGGCCGGGGCTACGGGGGAGGGGTGGGCCTCGGCTGTTGTCATGGAGCGTTCTCCGGGGTCCTGGGTTCGGGGTGGTGGGGACGGGGCTGGACGGGCAGCCCCTTGAGGTACAGGCGGATGCCGTGCAGTCGGATGGCCGCGGACACGGCGAGCGTGGACCAGGGCCTGCGCAGGGAGAGCCGCAGCAGGGTGCGTGTACTGGCGTCCTGCCTGACGCCGCGTACGGTCGCGGTGAAGGGCCTGCCGCCGTCGCGCTCGAGGTGCACGGTGAGGTCGAGCCGGTCGCCGGGCGGGGGCAGCCGCATCCGGTAGCGGCCGTCGACGGGGAAGAACGGCGAGACGTAGAAGCTCTTCTCCGTACTCGCCCTGCCCGCGCCGTCGGGATGCAGCAGGTAGCAGTGGCGTCCGCCGTAGGTGTTGTGGACCTCGGCGACGACACATCGCAGGGTGCCGTCAGGGCTGTGGCACCAGTAGAGGGTGAGCGGGTTGAACACGTGTCCGAGGACACGTGCGTGGGTGAGCATCACGACCGGGCCGCCCTTGAGGTCCACTCCGTGCGCGGACAGGAAGGCGTCGAGGCCCTCGCGGAGGGACGGCCGGTCCCCGTCGAAGTGATCGCGCGCGTCGAAGCGCGCCAGCGGCTTCAACAGCGCGTGCAGTTCGGGAGGATGGTCGGGGTCGATGAGCCACATGTAGGTGCGATGCCGCAGGGCGTAGCGATGCGGAGCGGTGCGCACGTGGGCGATCGCGACGCTGTACAGGGCCGGGGCCCGGCTCACCACGGCACTCCCAGCGCCGCGGCGGCTGCGACACCGGAGCGGCAGCCGTCCTCGTGGAAACCCCAGCCGTGATAGGCACCGGCGAACGCCGTTACGGCGCCGCTCAGTTCGGGCAGCCGCTGCTGGGCGGCCACCGACTCCGGTGTGTAGACCGGATGCTCGTAGACCATGCGGGCCCGGACCCGGGCTGCGTCGACGCGGCCCTCGCCGCCGAGTGTGACCACGTACGTCTCGGGGGCGTCCAGGCGCTGGAGCCGGTTCATGTCGTAGCTGACCCGCACCCGGTCGGTGCTCGCCGTGCAGGACGGCATCAAGTAGTTCCAGGAGGCTCGCGCGGCCCGGGCGCGCGGCAGCACGCTGGTGTCGGTGTGCAGAAGCGTGGTGTTGCGGGAGTACCGGAACGCGCCGAGGACTTCCTTCTCCCGCGGCGTGGCGTCGGACAGCAGCTTCAGGGCCTGGTCGGGGTGAGTGGCGACGACCACCGAGTCGTAGCGGTGGGTGGTGCCGTCGTGAGCGATGAGGCTGACGCCGTCCGGGTGCCGCTGGAGTGCCCGGACGGGGGCCGCCAGGCGGATCTCGTGCAGGTTTGCGGCTATTCGGTCGACGTAGGAGCGGGATCCGCCGGTGACGGTTCGCCACGTCGGCGACCCGCCCACCGAGAGCAAGCCGTGGTGTTTCAGGAACCGGAACAGGTACACGGCCGGATAGCGCTGCGCGGTGGCCGCGTCACAGGACCACACGGCCGCCACGAGCGGTGTCATGAAATGCGTACGGAAGTAGGAGGAGAACCCCTCACGGTCCAGGAACTCGCCCAGCGTGAGCGCGTTGTCGTCCTCCTGCGCGAGCAGGCGCCGTGCGGCCCGGTGGAAGCCGGGCACCTGTGCGAGGAGACGCAGGTAGTCCGGTCGCAGGGCATTGCGGGGGCGGGCGAACAGCCCGGCGGGGCCGCGGGACCCGGCGTACTCCAGGCCGCATCCCTCGCACCGTACGGACATGCTCATCTCCGAATCCTGCGTGGCGATGCCGAGTTCGGTGAACAGGCGCAGGAGGTTCGGGTAGGTGCGGCGGTTGTGCACGATGAACCCGGAGTCGACGCGGTGTCCGGTGCCGTCGGACGACGTCAGGTCGTGCGTGTGGGCGTGTCCACCGAGCCGGTCGTCGGCCTCGTACAGCGTGACGTGGTGGACGCGGGCGAGCAGGTGCGCGGCGGTGAGTCCGGCCACTCCGCTGCCGATCACGGCGGTGCGCCGCCGCCCCGGCTCTCCTGGCGGGTGCGACTCCTCGGCCTCCCGTGGGATGCCCCCCGGCGCCATCGACATCGCCTCTCCTTCCACCCGGCTGTTTTCGCGGTCTCATGTGTTATCCGGAGCCGATCAGGGGGCGGATTGGAGAAAGATGATCTGTTCTTCCCACGCCTACGGGGTACCGTCAGTGACTGACAGTGATCGGAGCTGTGCACCGCGCCCACCGCACGAACGCCGGAAGGTGCCTGGCCGAGAGGCTGCCGGGCACACTCCCGGTCGGCTCACTTCTTGGGCATCAGGACGCTGTCGATGATGTAGACGTTGGCGTTGGCGGTCTTCACGTTGCCGCAGACCACGTTGGCGGAGTCGTTGACCTTGTAGGACTCGCCGGAACCCGAGGTGGTCAGCTTCGACTTCTCCAGCGTTTCGAACGAGCCCTTCTCCAGGTCCTTGGGCGCGAGCTTCTTGCCGACCACGTGGTACGTGAGGATCTTGGTGAGCTGGGCCTTGTCGGCGAGGACCTTGTCCAGGTCCGCCTTCGGGATCTTCGCGAAGGCGTCGTTGGTCGGGGCGAAGACCGTGATGTCCTTGGCGTTGTTCAGCGTGTCCACCAGGCCCGCCTTCTTCACCGCGGACACCAGGGTGGACAGGGCCGGGTTGTTGGACGCCGCGGTGGCGACCGGGTCCTTGGCCATCCCGTCGAACGAACCGGCACCGTCCTTGGGCACCGACGAACAGGCCGGACCGAACGGCTCGCTCATCGTCCCCATGTCGTCCGAAGGGCTGGAGGCATCGGACTTCTCCGAGGACGCGCCCGAGGAAGAGCTGTCGGCTGCCTTGTCCTTGGAGTCGCTGTCGGAGCAGGCGGTCAGGGCCAGCGGCAGCATGGCGGATACAGCGACGGCAACGGCGACACGACGGAATCGAGTCTGCATGAAAATCCCTCAGCGATCGGATTCGTGAGAGCCCTCTGCTCTCATTCGCCGCTAATCCGGAGCGGCTCGCCTCATGGATTGGTCCCTCACACGAAAGAGTGACTAGCCCCGGTCAGCGCTGACGTGACTGCCCCACGGTTGCGTCGCCGGGGCGGTGATCACCCTCAGCTCTCGTGACGGGAGCGCTGGTACGAGCATCGATACACCCAAGCCGTTCGGCCGCCCCCGGGCCGGCACCGCCATGGTCGCCGGAGTCGCCTGGGCCCAGCACCGTGGCATCGACAAGGTCGAAATCCGCGTCGACGACGGACCGTGGCAGGAGGCCCGCCTTGCCGCCGAGGACACCCGGGACACCTGACGGCGCCTCCGGCTGGCACTCGGTCGTCCTCACCGTCGACTGAACAACCATGCTGCGCCGCTCTCCGGGATGACAATGGCCTTCCTGAGGCTGAAGTGCCGCACTTGCAGTCCCAGTTGGTCAGGTGCGGGTTCCCGTGAGGGTCGCATAGACAACGATGTTGTCCGAGTACCGCCGGTCGGCCTGGGAGTAGTCGCCGGCGCAGGTGATCAATCGGAGTCCTGCATGGTCGATGTTCCGGTAGACCTCGACCGTCGGGAATTCGGCCTTGGGGTACTGCGCGACCCGGTCGACGGTGAACTGGGCGGTGACTCCGTCCTCGCGCTCCACGACGATGGCCTGGCCCTTCTTCAGCTTGGCGAGGTTGAAGAAGACCGCGGGCGTCCCGTTCCAGGTGACGTGGCCCGCGATGACGGCCGGGCCCTTGGCGCCCGGTGCCGGACCCGGTCGGTACCAGCCCGCCTTGGCGGGGTCGCGCGGTGTCTCCATCTCCTGGCGCCGGTCAAGGCCCAGCCGCTCCAGCGGCGAAGAGACGCCGAGCGAGGGGATCGCCACCCGCACCGGGTCTGACGCTGCCAGCGGTGCGGGGCGGTCGCGTCCGTGCGGACCGCCCCGCGTCGGCGCAGATTCACCGGGGCGGTCCGACGCGGCCGCGGGGGTGTCCGCGCGGTCCGCCCGGCCGGGAGGGGCGGGCTGCTGCCGGGCCAGGCCCGCCACCAGCAGCAGTACGCCCACGCCGAGCAGGGCGAACGCCCCGGCGGCCAGACCGAGACGCCGCCGGGTGCCCCGGGCTGCATCGTGTTGTCCGGCCCGCTCCGGTTTCCTCATGGATCCCTCCCCTGCGCATCCGCCGCTTCGCGCGCCCGCCCGGCGGGCGCGCGGCTTGGTCAGCTGTCCGTGGGTTCCGTGCGGCGTCCGGTGCCGTGGCGGCGTACGGCGAAGAGGCCTCCCGCGGCGAGCAGCGCCGCCGCGCCTCCGGCGATCAGGCTCGGCGACTCCGTGCCGCTCGTGCTGCCGGTGCCGGTCTCTACGCCGCCGACGGGCATGGAGCCGACGGCGGCGCCCCGGACCATGCCGCAGTCGGCGGGGGCGGTGGCTTCCTGGGGCAGCTTGGGATCGAGTTCGCTCTTGCCCTTGCCGAAGTCGTACTCGTTGTTGTTGTTCGGGTCGATGCCGTGCTGCACCACGTGCAGGTCCTTGATGTGGTCGGCCACGTCCTGGGAGACGGTGATCGTGCGCGAGTAGGACAGCGTGCCGTCCTCCTTGGCGGTGGGCATGCGGTCCACGGCCAGGCCGCTCTTCTTGGAGGTGTCGCCCTTGGTGGTCAGGGAGATGTTGATGTCTCCGTAGGAGGGCAGTCCTTCGGCGGTGGTGACGATGCCGTCGCTGTTCTTGTCCGCGCTCGCGTCCGGGCAGTGGAAGTCGTGGCCGTCGGTGGAACCGTGGATGTGCTGGGCGTGCGGCTGCCCGGGGACGAGCCCCTTGGCCTCGATCTTCACCGTCAGCTTCGTGCCGTCAAGGCTGAGCAGGGCAGTGCCCTGCGAGCCGGACTTGTTCAGCGGCTCGAGGTTGATCTGATACGCCTGGTCGGCCGATGCCGATGCCGATGCCGATGTGGAGGTCTTGGCGGCGTGTCCGTCGTGCGCGAGCGCGGGCGTCGCCGCGGCCAGGCAGAGCGCCGAGGGCAGGGCCAGCCATGCTGTCGTACGGGCCGTGCGCTGAGCTGTCACGATCCAGCATCCCCTTCCGGTGGCCCAACTCGACTACTGCTGGGCGCGTTTCTGTCATGGACACCCATAATTCGAAGCTGATCCGGTCGGGGATTGGTCTTGATGTGACGGGCACCGATGGCACATGCCGGAACCGCCGATCGTCAGGGCCCGGGCGACCGCCGAGGCTGAGGGGGCTGGCGCACCGTGCAGGCCGCCGGGTCAGTGCGCCCCGGCGCCGTACTCGGCATGCGCGACGACATGGCCCTCGTCGCCGGTCTCCGGAGGAGGCGGTGCGGGAAAGATGCCCCGGTGCGCTTCCGCCGTCAGCCGGGCCATCAGCTCATCGAACTCCTCGTCCGTCACCACAACCACCTCACACCGTCTCTTCACTGGTAATTCGTCGCAGGCAGGCTCGCGGATGGGTTGCCCCTCCACGGCAGGCCGGGTTCCGAACCACGGCCCGGAGACGATCCGGTCGAGCTGGTCGGCCACGCGACAACCCGTACGGGCGCTGACGCCACACCCGATGACACCACCGGCAGCAAGGGCCCGCGTCACTCTTTAGTGGAAGCAACCCATCCGTATCCCGACCGGCAACGGATGAATGCTGACCGGGGGCAGACAGCCCTCGTGCACATGCACACGATCACTGAGGGATCCTCATGCAGACTCCAGGCCGCCGTATCGCCGTCGCCGTTGCCGCCGCGGCGCTGCTTCCGCTGGCGCTGACCGCCTGCTCCGACAGCGATGCCAAGGGCAAGGCCTCTGACAGCAAGCCCGTCGGCGCCTCCGAGGAAGCGGACAAGACCCGCCCGGTCGACGAGATGGCGAGCATGGACAGGCCGTTCGGTCCGGGATGTGCGTCGGTGCCCAGGGACGGCGCGGGCTCCTTCGACGGCATGGCAAAGGACCCCGCCGCGACCGCCGCGTCGAACAACCCGGACCTGTCCACGCTGGTGGCAGCGGTGAAGAAGGCCGGTCTCGTGGACACGTTGAACAGTGCGAAGGACATCACGGTCTTCGCGCCGACCAATGACGCGTTCGCGAAGATCCCCAAGGCGGACCTGGACAAGGTCCTCGCCGACAAGGCCCAGCTCACCAAGACTCTCACCTACCACGTCGTGGGGCAGAGGGTGGATCCGGCGGACCTCGTGAAGGGTTCGTTCGAAACGCTGGAGCAGTCCAAGCTCACCACGTCGGGCTCCGGCACGTCCTACAAGGTCAACGGCAGCGCCAACGTGGTCTGTGGCAACGTGAAGACGGCCAACGCCAACATCCACATCATCGACACCGTCCTGATGCCCAAGAGCTGAGCTGCGGGGCCTCACCGGCAAGCCGGACCGGTCGGCCCGGAGATCCTTACGGAGCGGTGACGCGTCCGGCGCGGCGCTGGGCCGGACGCATCGCCGCGCCTAGCGTGCGAGACATGCGTGTACTTGTCACCGGCGGAGCCGGCTTCATTGGATCCCATGTCGTCGAGGCGCTCGCGTCTCGCGGGCACGAGCCCGTCGTGTTCGACGTGCGCGAGGACGCGGGCGCGGACGTCAGGGATCCCGACGCGGTGCGCCGCGCGTTGTCGGGCGTGGACGCCGTCTGCCATCAGGCGGCGATGGTCGGCCTGGGCGACGGCGTCACCGACGCGGCGGAGTACGTCTCGCGCAACGACCTCGGCACCGCCGTCCTGCTCAGCGCGATGGCGGCCGCCGGGGTGCGCAGGCTCGTCCTTGCGGGGTCGATGGTCGTGTACGGAGAGGGGCGGTACGTCTGCGACCGGCACGGGGTCGTCCGGCCGGGGCCGCGGTCCGCCGACGACCTGGCGGCCGGGCGCTTCGAGCCGACCTGCGTCGTCTGTGGCGCCCCGCTGGCCCCCGGCCTCGTCGCGGAGGACGCCCCCGCCGACCCCCGTAACGTATACGCGACGACCAAGCTCGCCCAGGAACATCTGGCGGCCGCTTGGGCCCGTTCGACGGACGGTTCGGCCGTGTCGCTGCGCTACCACAACGTCTACGGTCCCCGGATGCCTCGCGACACCCCGTACGCGGGCGTCGCCTCCTTCTTCCGCTCGGCGCTCGCCCGCGGCGAGGCACCCCGCGTCTTCGAGGACGGCGCGCAACGGCGGGACTTCGTCCACGTACGGGATGTGGCGAGGGCCAACGTCGTCGCGATGGAAGCGAGTTCGGACGATCCGCGCGGCGGCTCGCTGCGGGTCTACAACACCGGCAGCGGTGACCCGCACACCGTGGGGGAGATGGCACGGGCGCTGGCCGCCGCGTACGGCGGCCCGGACCCCGTCGTCACCGGCGAGTACCGGCTCGGCGACGTCCGCCACATCACCGCGGACTCCTCCCGCCTCCAGGCCGAGTTGGGCTGCCGTGCCGAAGTCGGCTTCGAGGAAGGGATGAAGGAGTTCGCGGGCGCGCGGCTGCGGGGCGAGTAGCGGGCGGAGGAAGCGGCCCGCCGCTCACGCCTCGGCTACGGGCGCTCAGGCCTCGGCCACGGGCAGCGTCACCTCGAAGCGGCAGCCGCCGGGAATGTTGCGTACGTCGGCGCGGCCTTGGTGGGCCTCCACGATGCCGCGGACGATGGCCAGGCCGAGGCCCGCCCCGGCCGGGGGCGTCCTGGCGTGTGTGCCGCGCCAGCCGGTGTCGAAGACGCGCGGGAGGTCCTCCTCGGGGATGCCGCCGCAGCCGTCCGTGACGGACAGCACCACACCCTCGGCGGACCGTTCCGCCGTCACCGCGACCGTGCCGTCGGCCGGTGTCCTGCGGATCGCGTTGACCAGCAGATTGCCCAGCACCCGGCTCATCTCCTTGCCGTCCACTTGCACCGGCACCGGCTCCACGCGGTCGCCGACGAGCCGCACACCGTGTTCGCGGGCGAGCGGGTCGGCGCCCGCGAGGGCGTCGCCGACGAGGTCGTACACAGACATGCGCGACGGCGACAGGACGAGGGCGCCGACGTGGATGCGGGAGAGTTCGAACAGGTCTCCCACCATGTCGTTGAGGCGCTCGACCTCGGTGCGGATCTGCCGCAGATAGCGGCCGGAGTCGGCGGCGACGCCGTCCTCGAGCGCTTCGGACATCGCACGCAGGCCCGCGAGCGGGGTCCGCAGGTCGTGCGAGATCCAGGCGACCAGTTCGCGGCGGGAGGCCTCCAGGGCGCGCTCGCGGTCGCGCGACTCGGCGAGCCGGGCGCTGGTGGCCGCGAGTTCCCGGCTCAGCTCCTCCAGTTCCGCGGTGGCCGGGACACTCGGGGCGGCGAACGCGCCTCCGTTGCCGAACGAACGGGCGGCGACGGCCAGTTCACGGCTGCGGGCGACCACCCACCGGCCGAGCAGCAGCGCCGTGGCCAGCGAGACGACGGCCGCCATCGCGACGACCGTGGTGACCACGGTCAGGTCGTGCGACGAGAGGAACATCGCCTGGGCCACGGCCAGCGTCCCCGCCAGCATCGCGCCCACGGCCACGGAGGCCACGACCGCGATCGAGGCGGTGAGCGAGCGGCGGCGGAGCAGCCGGAGCGCGACCGCACCGAGCAGCCCGGCCGCCACCGCGCCGAGGAAGGCGAACAGGGCGATGAGGAGTGTGTCGCGCATGGTCAGTTCTCCGGAGGGGCGAGTGCACCGTCGGGGGTCGGCGCCCCGGTGGCATCGAAGCGATAGCCGACGCCCCACACGGTCTGGATCAGGCGGGGGCGGGCCGGGTCGTCCTCGACCTTGCCGCGGAGCCGCCGGACGTGGACCGTCACGGTCGACAGGTCGCCGAAGTCCCAGCCCCAGACCTCGCGCATCAGGTCCTCGCGGCCGTAGGCGCGGCCCGGGTGGGAGAGGAAGAACGACAGCAGGTCGAACTCCCGCAAGGTGAGGGCGAGTTCGGCGCCGTTCTTGGTGGCGCGCCGGGCGGCCGGGTCGGCGGTCAGACCGGCCGCGGCCAGCGTCTTGGTACCGGTCCCCGGCTGGGCGCGGCGCAGCACCGACCCGACCCGCAGGACCAGTTCCCGGGGGCTGAACGGTTTGGTGACGTAGTCGTCCGCGCCGACTTCGAGGCCGAGGATGCGGTCGTCCTCGTCCCCGCGCGCGGTGAGCATGATGACCGGCACGGGGCCGCGCCCGCGCAGCCGCCCGCAGACCTCCAAGCCGTCCATGCCGGGCAGCATCAGGTCGAGGACCACCAGGTCGGGGTGGTGCTCGGCCGCGCTGGCCAGGGCGGCGGGTCCGTCACCCGCACGGTCCACGACGTACCCGGCGCGATCGAGGTATCCGGCGACGACCTCGGCGACGGTCGGGTCGTCGTCGACGACGAGGACCCGTTCGGCTCCGGTGGTCCGGTGCTGGGCGGGCCCGGCGTCTGTCGGGCTGTGCGGCTGCTCCATGCCGCCAGCCTCGCACCACGGGCCCGTCCGCGCCGCCTCCGGAGTGCGGGCCGCCTTCGACGTCCGTGTTTCGTAAGGATCTGAAGTCTGATATGTCCGAATCATGCTCGTAGGGTGAAAGCCATGACCACCTTTCCCCCCGATCCGACGGATCCCGCACGCCCGGACGCCGTCCCCACCCGGACCGACGGCGGTTCCGCACGGCCCGAAGTCGATGTGGTCCTGCCGTGCCTCGACGAGGCGGAGGCCCTGCCCTGGGTGCTGGCCCGTATCCCGCGGGGCTGGCGTGCCCTCGTCGTGGACAACGGCTCCACCGACGGTTCGGCCGAGATCGCGCGCGGCCTCGGCGCGACCGTGGTCCGGGAGGAGCGGCGCGGCTTCGGGGCCGCGTGCCACGCGGGCCTGACGGCCGCCACCGCCGACATCGTCTGCTTCTGCGACTGCGATGCCTCGCTCGACCCCTCCCTGCTCGTCCCCTTCGTACGCGAAGTGCGGGCAGGCGAGGCCGATCTGGTGCTCGGGCGCCGCCGCCCCCGGAGCCGGGGCGCCTGGCCCGCGCACGCCCGCGCCGGGAACTTCGCGCTCGCCCGGATGCTGCGGCGGCGCTCCGGGCTGCGCCTGCACGACCTGGGGCCGATGCGCGCGGCCCGCCGCGAACAGCTGCTCTCCCTCGGCCTCACCGATCGGCGCAGCGGCTATCCGCTCCAGATGGTGGTCCGTGCGGCCGATGCGGGCTGGCGCGTACGCGAGCACGACGTCCCGTACCTGCCGCGTACCGGCGACTCGAAGGTGACGGGCACCTGGCGCGGCACCTGGCAGGCCGTGCGGGACATGAGCCGTGTCCTGGCCGAGCCGTCTACGGCCCCGGCGGCGGCCCCGGCCCCGGCGGCGCGGCGGGGCTGAACCTTCGGAGCTCTTCTCCGCCCTTGATCCGGCCCTCGCCCTCGCCCTCGCACGTCGGCACCACCTGTTCCACCCGCACCACCCGCTCCTCCAGGAGGAAACTTTCGTGACCACGCTCCTCGTCATCGCCAAGGCACCGCTCCCGGGGCGGGTGAAGACGCGACTCACCCCGCCCTTCAGTCCGCACGAAGCTGCACGTCTCGCCGAGGCGGCGCTCGTGGACACCTTGCACGCGGTCGCGGCGGCGCCCGCCGAGCGCCGCGTCCTGGTCCTCGACGGAGCGCCGGGGCCCTGGCTGCCGCCGGGCTTCGAGGTCGTGCCGCAGTGTGCGGGTGGCCTGGACGAACGGCTCGCCGCGGCCTTCGCGGGCTGCGCCGGTCCGGCACTCCTCATCGGCATGGACACCCCTCAGGTGACCCCGGAGCTGCTCACCGTGGACTTCGAGGGCCGCGAAGCGCTCTTCGGCCCGGCGGAGGACGGTGGCTTCTGGGCGCTCGGTCTTGCGGCCCCCGACCCCGAACTGCTGCGCGGTGTACCGATGTCGACGCCCACGACGGGAGCGATCCAGCGGCAACGGCTGGTGGCGGCGGGCCTGCGCGTGGGCGATCTGCCAAGCCTGCGGGACGTGGACACGGCCGCAGACGCGGAAGCCGTCGCCGCGGGGGCGCCGCACGGGCGGTTCGCGGCCGAGCTGGCGCGGCTCGGGGCGGTCGCGGGCCGATGAGCACCGTCCGTGAGCCAGGGCCGTCGGCGACCGGTGCCGGTCGCTGCCTGCTCGATGCCCCGGCGCCCTCCTGGGGCGCCGACCCCTACGCCGACGCGCTGCGCGCGGGCGGCGGCCCGCTCTTCCTCCGCCGCGCCGACGGCTGGCTGCTGCCACTGGAAGTGGAGCGCTGGTGCGCGGGGGCCGACGCGGCGGACCTGGAAGTGGTGGGGCGCTGCGAGGGCGCCGTGCTGGACATCGGCTGTGGGCCCGGACGGCTCGTCGCCGCGCTGTGCGCCCGGGGCAGGCGTGCCCTGGGCATCGACGTCAGCGAGGCCGCCGTCACGCATACCGTCAAGCTCGGCGGCCAGGCGCTGCACCGGTCCGTCTTCGCGCCGCTTCCCGGTGAGGGCCGCTGGGGCACCGCCCTGTTGCTGGACGGCAATGTCGGCATCGGCGGTGACCCGTCCGCGCTGCTCGACAGGACCGCCGAACTCCTCGAACCCGGAGGCCTGTTGATCGCCGAGACGGCGCCGGTCGACATCGACGAGCGGGTCGACGTCCGCCTCGTGCCCGCCACCGACCTGCACGGCCTGTCCGAGAGCCCCTTTCCCTGGGCCCGTCTTGGCACGCCCGCCCTGCTCCGGTACGCCGGGCGTGCGGGGTGGCGCGCGGCGGGTCAGTGGAGCGCGGGCGGGCGCTGCTTCGTCGCGCTGCGCAGTCGCAGTACGAAGAGCAGTGCCGAGCCGCCGAACAGCGCGGCCGTGATCAGCAGCCACCGGGCCAGGAAGCCGTCTGCGGACAGGCCGGTGGCGGACGCGTAGCGTCCGGTGGCGCTCCCGCTGATCAGCGGAAACCACACGAGCAGGAGCAGCCCGGAGAGCGCGGCCGGTACCCGTAGGTACCCGACCCGCTCCCGGTGCCGACGGCCCGCCGCCCGCACGAGCGCGTGATCCAGGGCCGTGTACAGCGGCAGCAGCACGAGGTCGTGCACGAGGGCCGCCCCGACGAACCACAAGGCCACGCCGAGCCAGTCGTTCGCGAGGAGGCGCACTCCCGCGTAACCGGCGAGGGTGAACGAACTTGCCAGCAGCAGCAGTTGGAGCGGGCTGCCGAGCTTCGAACGCCATCGGCGAGGGTCCGTCGGAGGCAGGCTCTCGCCCACAGGGCGAGGACGGCGAGGGCGCATCACAGTTCTCCGAACGTCATCCGGGCCACCCACTTGGTGTTGAGCACGCCGGGTGCGGCAGGCACGATGATCCGTGCCGGGTGGCCGTGGTCGGGGGTCAGGTCCTTGCCGTTGACCCGCAGGGCGAGCAGGGAACGGGCGTCACCGACCTGGTTGGCGCGCAGGGCGGCACGGCGGAAGGCTCCGTGCCGCTGGAGGGACTCCACCAGGACGTCCGGCGGATCGTCGTGGCCGACCAGCGCCGCGAGGTCCCGCAGCCGCAGCCCCTCCCACCATTGGTCGGACGTCGACCAGCCCTCCACGCAGGCGATGGGCAGCCGCGCGTCGTGCAACGGGCGTTCCAGGAGTTCTGACCGGCTGAGCCGGACGGTGCCACCGCGTCCGACGAGCACGAGCCGCCACGCGTCCTGCGCCGTCTCGCGCTCGCGGATACCCGCGTACGAAGCCGTCTTGTTGATCTGGAATCCGCCGGGGCCGCCCGGCTCAGAGCCTCCGTGGGGCGCGAGCAGGGCGGTCTCGCGCAGCGGCCCGTCGAAGCTGCGACCGGCTGTCGTCCCGAACAGGAGGAGCGAGCCCCCGGCGACGAGACCGAGGGCCCCACGCCGCGACACGGTGGGGTCGGCGGGCCGCGGAGAGACCAGCTCCCCCTGCTCCACCCGCACGTCCCTCCGGGGTCCGCGCAGCTCGCGCAGATTCCGCAGAGCCGTCGGCAGCCGCAGCACCACGTGCGCGAGGAAGGCGGCGAAGAACACCCACGCCCCGTAGAAGTGCAGCGGATAGAAAGAGCCGGGGAAGAGGTAGTCGAGCTGCACGTTGAGCACGCCCGTCACGAACTCGAAGAGTGCGCCGCCCACCAGCAGGAGCAGCGAGATCCGCTCCAGGGCGTGGGTGAGGGACCGCGCGGGCGGCAGCGCGAACAGCTTCGGCACGACCGACCAGAGCTTCGCGAGCAGGACGGGAATCAGGGTGACCCCGAGCGTGACATGGACGCCCTGGGTGAGCCGGTACAGCCAGGGCGGGTCGGTCGGCCACGAGAACAGGTAGAGGCCGAGTAGCCCCTTGTCCGGGGTCTTGTCGTTCACAGGGGCGAGGTTCGGGTTGTACGCGGCGTACGAGAGCAGGCCCGTCACGAACAGCACGGTGATCCCGCCCAGCAGGACGACGCCGAGCACGGAGGTGAACCGGGGCCCGCGCACGGGGCTGCGCCAGAAGCCCGGGGACGAGGGGAGCAGATGGTCGCGCATGACCCG
Organism: Streptomyces sp. NPDC004732; assembly: GCF_040609235.1. Classification (NCBI taxonomy): domain Bacteria; kingdom Bacillati; phylum Actinomycetota; class Actinomycetes; order Kitasatosporales; family Streptomycetaceae; genus Streptomyces; species Streptomyces sp. NPDC004732. The sequence continues at coordinate 322,908 of NZ_JBEXJR010000001.1, read as the reverse complement.
AAGGTAGGCCGGGAGCACCCCGAAATAGGGTGCGCGACTCATGACGAAACGCTGACGTCACGGCCGTGCTCGGCCCCGTCGGCCCGGTCCCGGCCTAGCGTTCCGGTGTGAACCGCGATCTTCTGCGTGACCTGGTCACCGCCCTGATGGCCGCCCTGCTCGTCGTGACAGCCGTCGTCATCGGCACCGCCGTCGAGAACTCCGACGGCACCCTCCGTGTCAACTGGCCTCCGCTGTACGCCCACTGGGACCCGCACCTCGGCCCCGGCACCCCGGCCGCCGTGGTCGTCGCGGCGGCCGTCATCGCCTACGGCCCGACGCTGGCCGCCCGACTGCGGTGGCGCACGCTGCTGTGCACGCTATGGGCCGTCACGACGGCCTGGACCATCTCGCTCGCCCTGGTCGACGGCTGGCAGCGGGGCATCGCCCGGCGGCTGACCACAAAGTACGAGTACCTGCAGGTCATCGACCGCTTCGACGACATCCCCGGCACTCTGCGGGACTTCACATGGCACATTCTGATCGACTCTCCCGACCACTGGCCCGCGCACGTCGCCGGACATCCGCCGGGCGCGACCGTCACCTTCGTGCTCCTTGACCGGGTGGGTCTGGGGGGCGGCGCCTGGGCCGGACTCTGGTGCATCCTGGTCGGCGCCACGGCCGGTGCGGCCGTCCTGGTGACGGTACGGGCACTTGCCGGGGAGCGCATGGCACGGCGGACCGCCCCGTTCCTGTGCCTCTCGCCCGCGGCCGTATGGATGGGCACATCCGCGGACGGCTACTTCGCCGCGGTCGCGGCCTGGGCCGTGGCGCTGCTCGCCCTGGCGGCAACAGGCCACCGACCACGCCTCACCGCGCTCGGCGCGGGGCTGCTCTTCGGACTGACCTGCTATCTGTCCTACGGGCTCACGCTGTTCGCACTCCTCGCGGCGGCCGTGCTGGTCCTGGGGCAGGACCGCCTCCGGGGCAGCGGGCTGCGCGCCCGGCTGCGGCTGCTGCCCTCCCTCCTCGCCGGGCTCGCCGTGGTACCGCTCCTGTTCACGCTCGCGGGGTTCGACTGGTGGGAGGCCTACCGTCTGCTGGTCGAGCGCTACCACCAGGGCGCAGGAGGCATCCGGCCCTACTGGTACTGGGCCTGGGCCAACCTCGCGTGCACCGTGCTCGTCGTGGGCCTCGCGACAGTGGCGGGCCTGCGCCGGGCCGCGGTGACTCTCGTCCGAGGGCGCAGGGACGTGCTGGCTCCGCTCCGAGGGCGCAGGGAGGTTCTGGCTCCGCCCGACGCTCCCGACGCCCCGCCGCGTCCATCGGACACCGCGCCCGACCACGCGGCGGGACCGCGACTGGCACTGCTCGTCCTGACCGCCTTCCTGGCCCTGCTGATCGCCGACCTCTCAGGGATGAGCAAGGCGGAGACGGAACGCATCTGGCTCCCGTTCGCACTGTGGCTGCTGCCCGCCTGCGCATTCCTTCCCCGACGCCGTCCCTGGCTCGCGGCGCAGGCCGCCCTCGCCCTGTCCATCAACCATCTGCTGCTCACCGGCTGGTGATCCCCTCAGAGCCGATCTCGGGAGGGCGCGCAGAGTGCGTAACAGGCGCTGCGCCTGAAGCACGCTCGTCGTCCATGGAGCCGTCCTGGTGTCGCAGCGCTGTTGGCCGACTGGCTGACCGGGGCCCTGGTGCGCGGGCGGCGGCCGGGCAGGCTAGTTTGCCCGGATGAGTCTTCTTGATGATGTGGCCGAGCGCGACGGCTGGCGGTGCTGGGTGTGTGACGAACCGGTCGACCCCGACGAATCGGTGAACGACCCGCGGGGGCCCAGCGTCGACAGCCGGACCGCCGACCGCAAGGCCAAGGTCGCCGAGCGGCTCGCGCACCGCGGGTGCAACAGCCGCAAGGGCGCGGTCAAGGTGGTCATCGCCTGGCCAGAGCGCCTGTACGTGGTCGAACCCGCGCCGCTGATCGCCGTTGCCGACAGGCTGGAGCGCAAGGGGGGCCGCGAGATGGTGGGCCGTTGTCCGACCAGGAAGGACGCCCAGGAGGCGGCGGATTGGCTGGTGGACCGGTTCTCCCGACTGCTGCCGGGGGTGCCGGTGACTGCTGGCGTCGAGGCGGGCGGCGGCCAGTTCCTCGTCGTCCTGGCCGCGGGCCGCCGCTGATCGGGGGTCACTCCTCAGGGCGGGGAGCTGGCGAGCGCTGTTTACTGCCGCCCGTCCGGGACGCCGAGCGGCGCGGTGAACCGCGGCTGCCAGCCTTCCTCCGTCAGCGCCACCAGCTGGACCGCTGTCGCACGGGTGCGCAGCGGCAGCAGGCTGCCGATCGCAGTGCGGACATGGGCGGCAGCTGTCGGATCGTCCGGGCCCATGGCGACCGTGACATGGGCGGCGGGCCGCGCCCCGAAGCGGCCGTTGTACGGGCGCAACTCGGGCCACTGAGCGTGGAACGCATCGACGATCGCTTGAAGTCCCGGAACGGCGACGGCGACGAAACCGGGCGCCGTCACGACCTCCTCCAAGAGCAGATCAGCAGCCGGAAATCTCGCAGCCAGGGAACGCACGCCCTCCTCGTCCTGATCCGTCAGCGCCGATTCCGGCACGAACGGGTAGAGGAGCGAGACGTGCGCGGGCAACCCCGGACGCACCAGAGCCGGGTCGATACGCCGCGCCGCGTCGAGGAGCGGGGTGGCATCGGGCAGGACAATGACGACGGCAGTGGTTCCTGGCTGTGGCACGCCGTCATCATCGCAGGCCGGTCCGCCTAGGTCGTGTCCGCAAAGTCGTTGGCTTGTTGGTCTGTTCGTGGTGCGTCGTCATGAGCTGACCGTTGAGTCGTGGGCGGTGATCGAGCCGTTGCTGGCTCTGCCTCGGATGGGGCGTCCGGTGCGGGACCGGCGTCAGGTCGTCAACGGGATCCTGTGGAAGCTGTCAACCGGGGCGGCCTGGCGGGATCTGCCTGAGCGCTATGGCCTGTGGAAGACGGTCTACGAACGCTTCCGCCGCTGGTCGGCCTGCGGCACCTGGGACCGCTTGCTGGCCCATGTCCAGCAGCACTCCGACGCCGTGGGCGCCGTCGACTGGGCCATCGTGTGCGTCGACTCCACCACCGTGCGGGCCCACCAGCACGCGGCCGGGGCCCGAAAAGAGGGGGGCTCTGGCCCGATGAGGCGATCGGCCGGTCCCGCGGCGGACTGACCACAAAGATCCACCTCGCCTGCGACGGACACGGCCGCCCCCGGACCAGACCGGAGCGGGTGGCCGCGGACAAGGGCTACTCGTCCGCGAAGATCCGCTACCAAGCCATGGTCACCATCCCTGCCTACAACTCTGGCTCCGCTGACTTTGCGGACACGACCTAGGGCGGTGCCGACGCCCAACCCCCGGATGGCGGCAGCCAAGGTCCGGTTGCAGTGGGCGTGTTCGACGAGGCCGGCCCGGACTGTTCGGCGAGCGCGTCGGTGCCGTGCCAGGTCGGATGTCCGGCGAAGTGGTGGGCCGTCCGGGTGGCCGGGACGACGATGACCAAGTCGGGGAAGAGCTCCAGCGGGCTGACGCCGCGATGGGGCGGAGGGCGCTCGCCATGAGGTCGCGCCCACTGCCACAACTGACGGCGCAGCCGGGATCATGGCTCGCGTTGCGCAGGCATGACGAGCGGCCCCCACCCCCTCTCGTGACTTTCCGTAGCCGTCGGTGGGCGTCGGAGTCCGCCGACGATCCGCCCCCTCACCTTCGACGGGTCCGTGTCTACGTCGTGCGTGATTCCGACGTGGGGAAGAGCGGCCGAGCGGTCCAGTCGTACTTCAACGGCGGGGCCTTGATCTTCGGCTCGGGCGAGATGTGCCGCTCCTCAGGCGCTCTCGCCGCCGCGAGCAGCGGACTCGTGACCTAAGCCGTCGACTACCGGATGCCGCCCGAGCACCCCTCCCCGGCGGCGCTCGATGACGCGATCACCGTCTACCGCCGTCTCCTCGACGAGTACGATCCGCGCGACATCGTGGTCAGGCGATGCCACACGGTGGCTTCGCGCGAGCCCCGGAGACGCGGAGCCCTCACAGCTCTTGTGGGTGAGCTGGCCGTTGCCGATCAGCAATTCCGGGTCTGGTGGGCCGAGCACCGCGTTGCGTACCAGGACTTCGGCCGCAAACGCGTTACCCACTCCATCGTTGGCGAACTCACCCTCGACTGGGACACCTTCCGCTACGCCGGTGCACCCGAACAGCAACGTGTGCTCTGGTCGGCCGAACCCGGCAGCCCGGACGCCGGACGACTGGCCGATCTGGCCCACGGCGCAGCCCAGAGCCCGTGACGTGCGGTCCGAGCCCCGTGGACCGGCGCAAGCCGGGCACCAAGACGCACGTCCTGTCGGACGCGAACGGACTGCCGGACTGCCCCTGGTCGTCGGGATCTCCGCGGCGAACGTCCACGACAGCGAAGGACTGAAGCCGATGGCGGCGGGACTCCACACGCAACACGACCCGCATCGCGGCCGCTACTTCAAGCCCCAACGCCTCCATGCGGACAAGGCTTACGACGTCCCCACCCTGCGACACCTGCGGTACCGCAACAGGGTGGCCGCAGCCGGATTGCTGCTGTCCGGCTGCGGCCACTCGATGAGCTGTCAGAGGGTGAGCATCACGGTGCCGCCGTCGAAGTAATTGCCCATGTTCTTACGGACGGACACCGTGCCGTCGTTGATTACGTAGGCGAACAGGTCGGCCTTCTTGTCGCCGTTGGCATCGGCGAACCGCAGCACACCCAGGTCCTTGCCGTCGACGAAGCGTCCCCAGCCGCTGGACCAGTCGGTGCCGCCGTCGAAGTGCGTGCCCATGTTCTTACGGACGACGACCTTGCCGTCACGGCGATGCTCGACCAGATCGGCCTTGCCGTCACCGGT
>NZ_JBEXJR010000001.1:0-317924 GCF_040609235.1 Streptomyces sp. NPDC004732 | reverse complement strand
GTCACGGCGATGCTCGACCAGATCGGCCTTGCCGTCACCGGTTATGTCCGAGAAGTACAGGCGGCCCAGGTCCTTGCCGTCGACGAAGCGTCCCCAACCGGAGGACATGACCGTGCCGGCCGCGAAACGGCTGCCCAGGTTGCGGTGGTAGACCACATCACCGTTGGTGCGGTGGACGAGGAGGTCGGCCTTGCCGTCGCCGTCGATGTCGGCGGGGTGGATCTGGTCACGGTGGCTGACGTCCTTGACCCACCCGGCCAGGTCGTCGACCCGTGCGTCCACCGCTTCGGTGCGTGTGGCCTGCGAACCGAGGCACCCGCCCTGCCAGGAACGACTGTGCAGCGAGACCAGTTCGGACTTGCCGCCCTTGACGCGGAGCAGGGGCCCACCGGCGTCGCCCTTGCAGACCGACGCGCCGTCCAGGCCGGTCAGGGCAGCGGTGGTGCTGTCCGTGGAATCCACCCGGAAGGACCCGGTGTGCAGCGCGTCCGGTACCCAGGTGGTCTTGGTGCGGCCGAACCCGGCACCGGTCAGGGTTTCGCCCGTGGCGGGGGCATCACTGGCCACGGGCACCGGGGCTACGTCGGCGACGGGCTGCGCCAGGCGGACCATGGCGACGTCGCGGTCGTCACGCGGGACCACCTCGATGATGTCGATGCTCTGCTTGCCCACCGTGGCCGTGGACTTCAGAGCCGGTTTCCCGGCCGGAACGTCGGCGCCGGGGGTGGTCGCGAAGCAACTCGTCGCGGTGAGCAGCCACTGCTTGCTCACCACCGCGCCGGAGCAGCCGCGGAGGGGGTCCTTCCCGCCTATGTGGAGCTGCGCGGTGAAGGAGTGGTCACCGGCCGGGGCGCGGTCGCCTGTCAGAGCGTGGGCGGCGGGTGCCGTGGCGAGCATCGCGATGGCCGGGGCACAGATGGTTGAGGCGAGAGCCGCCGCCAGGAGACGGGGCGCCCGCGCCGAGCGGGTCTTGCTGCCGGACACGTGTTTCGTTCCTCTGTTTGTGGACTGGTGAAGTGCTGCAGGGGGCATCGTGGGCGTCGTGGAACTGAGGAGTGCCGCGTGCCCGCTGTGCGCGTGATGTCGGGCGGGGGCTACTTGGACGTGCGGATCTCCAGGAGGACGTGCTCACGCCCGCCCGGGTCGACGGTCTCGCCGACCGGCTTGAAGGTGTTCTTGTCGACCGCGACCGTGGACTGCTTGCCTTCGGCGCTCAACTTGAGATCGGCGTCCATGGCACTGGTCTTCACGCCGTAGACGGCGGGGATCTCCATGGTGAGATAGCCGGACGTGCCGGTGGTGCGGAAGCAGATGCTGTCGTTCCGCCGCGAGTAGACCTCCATCAGGCCGCTGGCGGAGCCGCACTCGGCGAGGGTGATGTGTCCGTCGCCGCGCTTGAGGACGATGCCCTTGTCCTTCAGGATCCGGTCGGCGTCGGGGTAGTTGAAGTCCTCGACCGCGTAGCCCGGCTGGCTGTCGGCGGCCGCGACCACCTTGCTGCCGTCCACCCGGGGCTGAGCCACGGCGTCGCCCGAGCCGGTCGGGGGGAATAGGGCGACGATCGCGACGGCCCCGGCTGCCGCAGCAGCGCCGATGGCACAGATCCGTCGTATGGGATTCATCAAGTGATGTCCTCTTAGCGAAATAGAAAGGGAAAGGTGAAGGGGAGTAGAGAGGGAAAGGGAAGTAGAGAGGGGAAACAGCGATGTCAACACAATCATTCCCCTCACAGAAAGTCCAGCCAGGGATGGCGGTGAAAGGCCTGGATCCCGCATGACGGAATGTGTAACCCATCACGCGGGACTAGGAGTCACCCAATGAGGTATTCCCTGACCAGGAAAGCAAGTACGGCGGCGATTCCCAGGGACACGAAGACCACCGCCATATAGAGGCCCGATGGCTGCTCCATCTCCTTGCCCGCAGCCTGAAGTTCTTCGTTTCTCTTGATCTGGGGACGGCCGAGGACGATGAGCAGTGCCAGACCTGCCATGCACCATGCGTACATCTCGAGGGACTCCGCCGCGCCGTAACCACGGGCAGCGGCGCTCCCCCAGATGCCGAGCGCTCCGATGCCGGCGGGAACGACGAAGAAGAGAGGAACCAGCGCCTTCTTCTTCGCTTTCCGGATGTACGGCAGCATGGCGAGGCCGGGGAGAAATGAAGACGCGGCCGCGAGCACCATCCACTGATCGATGGAAAGGCCGGAACCGAACATGAAGAACTCTCTCAGACGGGAAGGGCGAATGGACGGGTGACGGTCGGGTACCGCCACCCGTCTCCTTTATCTTTCTTCTGCTCTCGCGGGACGGAAGTCCGCTACCAGGTCAGCCATCCAATGGTCGTGGTGACGATCCCTCCGGCCGCGTCACTGATGGCCGAGCCCACGTTCTTCACGCCGTCCTTGGCCGCCTTGAAGCCGTAGCCGAGCTTGCTGACGATCGCTCCCTTGCCCATGAAGATGCCGCCGAGCGCGAACATGCCCAGGGACTCCTTGAACTGCGCGCTCCACCAGCCGCGTCCTATGCGGTCGTCGAAGCCGTGCGCGAGGACGTTGAACCCCTGCGCCACCCACGACGCGCCTCCCAGAATGGCCCCGGCGGCGAACAGGAACGGCGCGGCCGGGGCGCCGATCCCGGTGGCGAGTGCGAGACCGCCCAGGCCCATGGCCCCCAAGCTCAGCGTTCCCAGGACGGTGCTGGCCTGTGAGGTCGCGTCCTGCCATTCCTGGGCGTTGTGCCCGAGCCAGGTCCCCGGCTGCTCGACCTTGCACTGGTCGTTGGCCGACGTGTCGGCAGGGTTCTTGTTGTTCGCCTTGGCTTCCTTGGCCTTACGGACGGCTTCCCTGGCCGCTGCGGCGGCCTCGGCCTTCCGTTTGGCGATGGCGATGCTGCGGGCCTCACCGGCGGCGACCGCCGCGGCCTTGGCGTCCTTGCCCGCCTGGACAGCGGCCGCTTTCGCCTTTGCCGCGGAGGCCTGCGCGGAGTTGGCCGAGGCGACCGCGCTGCCGGCGGAGTCGTAGGCCTGGTTGGCCGCGTAGTTCGCCGTGCGGGCAGCGGTGCGGGCGGTGGTGGCGGCCTTCTTCGCGCTCTGGGCGGAGGTCCGGGCCTTCTCCGCGGACGCGTCGGCCGCCGCTGCGTTCTTGCGTGCCTCGCCGGCCGACTCCGAGGCGTCGTCCGCGTAGTTCTTCGCCTTGATCGCCCAGTCGGACGCCTCCTTGGCCGCCTTCCTGGCCTCCGCGGCCGCCTTGGAGGCGTGCGCGGCGTCCTGGAGCGCCTCGGCGGCTACCTTCGCGGCATGCGCGATCGACGCGCGGATCGCCGAGATGTGGCTGGCGGCGTCGTGGTCGACCTGCGCGATGTGGTGGTGGTCGCGTGCGACGAAGAACCGCCGCATCCGCGCCGGGCCCTCCAGAACGACCTGGCAGGCGGACTTCAGGTTCGGGCCGCCGTCGTTCAGCAGCCGGAAGACCTCGACCTTGTCGTCCTCCTGAAGCGCCTCGCCGAGGCCCGAGGTCAGGAACCGGTCCAGTGCCTCGGCACTGCCGTCCGAGAGAGCGGCCTCTGCGGCCTCCTTGACGGCCTTGCCGGGCTCCAGCCCGAGGATCTTGAAGACCGCGACGCGGTTGTCGGTCAGGGAGGCCTTGATCCGGCCGGTCTCCAGGAACTTGGTGGCGGCGTCCGGATCATCGCTGTCGATGGCCCTCTGCGCGGCCTCGGCCACGGCCGCCGGGGCGACCTCGGCGAGAACGAGGACACTTTCGCGGTCGTCCTGCCGCTGGGCGGCGACCCGGTCGACGTCGATCCAGTTCAGGACGTCCTCATCGGTTCCGGCGAGTGCGAACTCGGCGGCTGCCCTGGTCCAGGTGCCATGGCTGTCCAGCAGTCTCGCGGTGGCCTTGCGACCCGCCACGGTGGCCTTGGCTCGGTCACCCGCTTCGAGGGCCTGCTCGGCCCCGGCGATGAGGTCCTTGGTCGTCTTGTCGGCCTGATCGGCCAGGTCCCGCTGGCGCTCGATGCGTTCGAGGGTCTCGGCCTCCTGCTTCGCCTGTTCGCGGGCGAGTGCGATACCTGCCTGCGTGTCTTCCTCGATCCGCTTCGTCTCGGCTTCGCGGGCCGCCTTCTCGACCTCCTGGGCCTCCTTGACCGCGTCCATGGCGGTGTTGGCGGCCTTGACGGCTTGTTCGGCGTACGCGGTGGAGCGCTTGGCGTACTCGACGGCCTTGCCCGCGTTCTTCGCAGCGTCCTCGGCAGCGTCGGCGGCCTTGTCCGCGTGGTCGGCCGCGGAGTTGGCGGCGCGATGCGCGGTCGCGGCCGCGGCGGACGCCCTGTTGGCCAGGGACTGCGAGGTGGCGGCGGCGCGGGTGGCACGAGCAGCCGCGGAGTTCGCTTCGCCCGCGGCCTGGCGTGCCTCACGGGCCTGGGAGGTGGCGACTCCGGCGGCGTCGGCGGCGTCGGCCGATGCGGTCGCGGCGGCAGCGGCATTCCGGGCTGCGGAGGCGGCGGAACCGCCCGCCGCGGAAGCCTGCTTCGAGGCGGTCGACGCGGCGTCGGCGGCCTTGGCCGCGGTGCGCGCCTTCTTCGCGGCGTCCCTGGCGCCCTCGGCGGCCAGGCGCGCGGCGCGGGCCTGGGAGGCGTCCTTGGAAGCGGCGATGGCGGCGCCGTAGGCACGCGAGGCGGCCCGGCCAGCGGTGGCGGCCGCGGCGGCCGCAGCCTGCGCGGCGCGGGTGGCACGGGCGGAGGCGGCCTGCGCGGTCCGCGAGGCGTAGATCGCGGTCGTCGCCGCGGCGGCCGCACCGCGGGCGGCACCTGCGGCCTTGTTGGCGGCACTGGCCGCCTTGTCCACGTCCTGCTTGGCGGCCTTGGCCTCCTCGGCCGCCGTGAGGGCGGCCTGCTTGGCCTTCTCCGCGGCGGCCTTGGCCTGGTCGGATGCGGCGACGGCGCGCTCCGTGGTCGCCTTGGCCTGCCTGCCCTCGCGTTCGACGATGGCGACGAGCTGATCGATCGTCGCCTTTTCCTCGTCGCGGGCACGGGCGATGTGCTGGCCGGTGACGAGGAACCAGTGGATCGCCTCCGGAGTTCCGTCGGCGAGCGCCCGCTCGGCGTACTTCTTCACCTCGGGCGAGGCGCCGTTGAGAAGGGTGAAGACCTCGACCTTCTCGTCCTCGGCGTGGGCCGTGTACTGAGTGTCGGTCAGAAACGTGTCCAGGGCCTTGCGGCTTCCCTCGGCCAATGCCTTGGACGCTTCGCGCTGGACGGCCTTGCCACCGCCGCTCATGACGGTGAACGTCTCGACGCGCAGGTCGGTCACCAGAGGCTTCTGCCAGCCGTCCGACAGATACGTGTCGATGGCCTTGTCGCCACCCGACAGTGCGGTGGAGACGCTGTCGCTGACCGACTTCCCGGCGTAAGCGAGGGACTCGAACAGGGTGAACCTGTTGTCCTCGGCGCGGGCCCGCTCGAAGCCGGTCGCCAGGAAGGCGCTCACGGAACCGGTCGTCAGGGCGGCGGCAGCGGCCTCCTTCACCGCCTTGCCGCCGAGCTTGTACGCCCAGACGGCCTTGCCGCGGTCGGTGTCGGGCAGACCCGCGTCATCGGGAATGTCGGGCAGACCGGCAGCGTGGGCGCGACCACTGCCGATGGTGGGGACAGCGACAACGGCCGCTCCGGCGGCGATGCCCACGAGGAGCGCGCGTCGGCTTAGGAAGGTGGCAGTCAAGAAGACAACTCTTTCTCGAGAATTCAGAACCGGCGTTCTACCTGTTGATTGTTTTCATGCTGCCGACTCGCCTTTTCAATAGCCCCAGCGGACAACAGGAAAACCCCCAGGAAATACCGGACCGATGAACGCCACACTCAAGCGAACCGGGCAGACGCCAGGACCACTACAGCTGAACCAACCCCCACTCGAAATGCAGTAAATCGCCACGAAGAGCTACATCTCCCTAGTTGGGCAGCGGAAAGCTCCTCGACTCAAATCCCCTCTTGAGCGGCCAGTTCATTAGAACAGCCCAACAATCTCCCAAAGCAGACATTTAGGGATGAAGTTCTCTATTGCAAAATAGTAACGAGAGGGGCGCGCCGTGAGGGCTTTGGGTAAGCGGGAGGGGATCGCGCATCGCCCCAGCCGTCAGGCCGCTTTACCTGCACATTGCCCAACTCTCGCCCGGTGGGAGGGGATTGCAAAAAGGGGTCACCGTGGGCGAGCGAAAAATCTATTTCTTAAGGGTTCTTGCGTAAGCCGGGTCGGGCTTTCACCCTACGGAGGATTTCGTAGAAAGCTACGACGTTCGCGGCGGTTCGTCCCAGGGCTGTGAGACTCGATGCGGCCGCGCAGGCGGTTCCTCACGTCCTCATGCGGCTGCGGCCGTCCCCCTCAGATCTGCGGGCCGCGTCGCTTCTGACCTCGCCGCAGATGCAATCCCTGTGCACAGGGCCACAGTTCTCACGAACTTCATGTCTCTGTCTGAGACAGGACCCGGGCATTCTCAGGGTCAGTTGAGGATCAACGCGACCCCAGCGGCCTTCCCTTAACTGCTGGCGTTGGACGGCCGTGAGCTGATTGGCGTCATCGGAGCGCCGTTGGAGGAGCGGGTCGTCGGCGTGCTCGTGCCACTGGGCCGTGATCGCGGCACACTCGGCAGCCGAGAGCTCACTGCCGCCGTCGTCTGGGCGATCGAGAAGTGGTTTCAGCGTAGTGGAGACGTCGCTCCAAGGGAGCTCACTGCTGAAGCCCACATCTCGGAGAGGGCGAACCCCTCAGCCTGTGCCAGTCGTCCTCGGAATGCGGCGAAGCCGCGGTAGGGCCAGGCGACATCGGGACTGCTGGTGTGATCACGGCGTTGCCACCGTCCTGGATAGTCCCGTTCGCGGGGCTCAGCCCACGCCTCTTCGGGACGTTGGTGACCGCGCTGCGGCGGGAGGGCGCCGACGTGGTGCGCCGGGCCGACCCCGGAGCCTCACGTTGGAGAACAGGGTGCTGCTGGTCGCGGTCTACTGGCGTACCAGTTTGGCGATACGTCAGCTCGATCCGCTGTTCGGCGTCTCGAAGTCCGCAGCGGACAGGACCATCGACCATCTCGGCACGCTGATGGCCCTGCAGTCGCGGCGCTGGTTCCGGCAGGACACCGTGCTCATCGTGGACGGCACGCTGGTGCCCACCCGCGATCACTCGGTTGCCGAGCAGCCGAAGAACTACCGATACTCCGCCAACCACCAGGTCGTCATCGACGCCGACACCCGCCTGGTCGTCGTGGTCGGGAAACCTCTGCTGGGCCACCACGACGACTGCAAGGCGTGGGAGGAATCCGGGGCCAAAGCCGCGGTCGGACGGGCGACTGTAATTGCTGATGGCGGCTATCCAGGGGCCGGGTTGATCATGCCGCACCGTCGCACTCAGGGCGAAGAGTTACCCGGTTGGAAGCAGGAGCGCAACCACTCGCACAAGCAGGTCCGTGCCAGTGTCGAGCACGTCTTCGGAACGTCCAGTCGGGCACAATCGATCCGCCTCAGCGCAGAGCTGACGCGCGGCCCGGCAAATGGTTCCCGGCAGGGGTGCCTGCGCAAACCGCGACGACAGGACCGGTCCGCAGCACAGGCTCGATGAGAGCGACCGGGACTGACCAGCGGCCGTACGCCAGGGGCGTAGGCGCTCGGCGATGGGTCTCACGCAGGATTGTTGTCTGACTGTCAGGTGCGAGGCGGCCGCCACTGGTGACGAAGGCGTCCCTCACCGCCGTCGACGACCGTCAGTCGGAGGAGAGGTGGATCTTGCGGGTGCGTCGCCTCGAAGCGACCCTGCCCTCCGCTGTGTATGTGGTGCACGCAAATACCCTCGTGTCGTCTCCTGTGGTGGCACAGGAAGGACGGTTCTCTCGGGCGGGAGGCAGAGGGAATGTCCGCTTCGTTCGGCACCCTGAAAATCCTCGGCGCCGACAACATCGCCAAGACCACCCGGGCGATCCGCGACGCCCCCGAACGCGCACTGCCCATCCTGGGAATCACCAACAACCCGCACACCTACGGAACTTGATCGAGCTCTGGTCAGCCACGCCCACGATCGCATCGCGCGACTGACCACCGAAAACCAGCGCCTACGCAACCGTCTGCCCGAAGCCCTCGGCGAACAGGTCCGGAAAGAGACCGGCCCGGGCGGTCCGACCGACATCCAGCAACTTCAGCGACGGATCACCGAACTGGAACAACAGACCGTCGAGCTACGCCGACAACTCCCCGACCGCGACAACGAACTCGCCGCAACTCGCGCCACCAACCGCGACCTGATGGCCCGTCTCAACAAGAGCACAGTGGGATAGCTTCTGCGGAACCGCTCGCTCAGGTGACCCGCGCGGCCACCAGGGTCTCGAAGGTATAGGGCCGCAGGCCATCGGTACGGCCGGCGAAGTACCGCTGCTGGAGGTCTGCACGTGTGGGGTGGTCCACGACCTTCAGCCCGCACCGGATGACCAGCCTCTCGATCTCGGATACGGGCCAGCCAGGCTGAAGTGGCTCGCCGACTGAAGCTGCGATCGGTGTGTAGATACGGGCGTATTCCGTCCCCGCGTCGTCGAGCGCAGCGTCCTCGGCCCGGTAGGAGAACACGACCTCAGACCCGGGAGCAGCCGCCGCGATCGTGTGCAACGTCGACTCGATCGCCTGTGCCGTCAGATAGGGGGCGACGCCCGTCCAGCAGAACATCGCCGGCTGCGCCCAGTCGAACCCGGTCGCGCCCAGAACATCCTGAATCGGTCCGGCCTCGAAATCAACCGGCACGAATACCTGCGAGGCGCTGAGCGGCAGGCCGAGATCTCTGACCCGCTCGAGCTTCCAGGCCTGGGAGGCAGGGTGATCAACTTCGAACACCGTCAGCGAGCCGAGCAGATCCGGCCGCCGCCACGCGAACGAGTCAAGCCCCGCGCCGAGAATCACATACTGCGTGAAGGCACCAGCAGCGAGCCGGTCCTCGGCGTACCGGCTGCGGGTGCAGACAGCCGCACGGGCCTCGCGACGGACCGGGTCGGGGAACAGCGGATCGAACTGGTCTCGCAGCTGCTGCCATACCGGGCCGACAAGCACCAGGGCCAGCACATCGTCCAGTACCCACGGCGACGCCGTCTCCAGGCGAAACAATCCGCGCGACACAGCCGCAAACATCGCCGTCCTGCTCGGCGCGCTTTCCATGTATTCCTCCTTGCCGGCCAGAACCCGGCATGCTGGCCACACCCACCCACTCCGCGCCCTTCACAGGATGCGGCTGAAGCGCCCTGACGGCCATAGCCAGATCGCCTCGCAGCCACGATCTGCTCGCCATCGGGATCCTCCACAACGGCCGGACACGCCAGCCCAACATCACAGCCGCCTGCACGCCACCAGGACCCCCGAGACCCGCCGACTCGACCCGGCATGAATAGACCGGACATGACGCTGCGCGGAGCTGCTCGTTCCTGATGGGCACTTGTCCCGGAAGAGGACAGCCAACGGCGTGAGCTGCGATGTCTGGCCGACGCAGGTCGTTGACCTGAGCTGGAGTTGAACGTCAAGGTCACAGCACGTACGAGAAGCGCAGTGCCCCGCCTTCCTCGCGGTAACGGCCCCGGCCGCGCTTGCCGTAGGGGTTGGGGAGCATCTGGATGGCGGTCTTGTGCGGGGTGAGGGCGTTGGTGACCACCAGGAGGCGCCAGCGGTCGTTGCCCGCGTGCTGGCGGGCCGCGCGGACCTCGCTCTCTCCCAGCTCGAAGCGGCCGCCGTCCCCACCGGTCGCTTTCACCTCGTACAGGTAGGGCCGACTGCCGGAGCCGACCCGGAAGTCGAAGCCGAGGCCGTCGTCGCCGGACGGGCCGGGGAATGCTTTGCGGCGGTTGCCCGACACCCAGCCGGTCTCGTCCATGTGGTCCTGGTAGCGCGCGCACAGCCACTGGTATGCGTACCACTCGCCCACGTACCCGATGGCCTCGCGCTGGGCCGCGGTCAGCCCGCTGTCCGTGCTGCCCCCGTACCGCCGCCCACGCGTGCGACCGGTGGCCTGGGCGCGCCCGGTCTGGGGGCGGGGGTCCGTGAAGCGGAGCGGCCCGGTGGCGGTGATGCCCGGTGTCGAGCCGCTCTGCAGGACCCGGTCGAGTTCGCCGGTGAGGGCGGTGAAGTCGCCTGAGTACACGTCGAATTCGCGGCCGCCGACGGAGATCGACCGCCGTTCGCGCTCCCGTTTGAGGCGCTCGTGTTCCGCCGCGTTGCGCACCCGGTCCAGGTCCGTCTCGGACAGTCCGTGCCGTTCGGGATCCGTCGCCACCGCCATTCCGTCGGGCCACTGGCCGAGGGCAGCCAGCCAGCTGACGACGTCGGTGGGGGACAGGAGCCGGAAGTCCAGCGCGCCCGCTGCCTCCAGCCGTGCGGTGACCTCCTCGGCGGGCTCGGCTCCGGTCAGGGAGGCGGGCCACGGGTGTCCGGCTGCCCTGACCAGGACCGCGAGGTCGGCGGCCAGGCCGGTGATCGTACGGAGGTTCGCGCCGCGCAATTGATCCAGGGCGGGAAGTCGTTCACCCGATCGGGGCAACGGCGCCGGGCGGCCCAGGCACAGTGCCAACTGCTCCTCCACGTGCGTCTCCAGGATCCCAGTGTCGGCCGTGTCCACGGTGTACGCCCACGCCTCCGGCGCGGTGATCCAGTCCAGGGCCCGGACCGAGGGCCAGTCGGCTATTGGACGGTGCGCGTCGAAGTCCTCAAGCACTGCCCAGCGCAGCCGGTTGACGAGTTCCTTCCTGCGCAGGTCCAAGTAGGTGCGGAGCGCCTCCTCGTGCTCGTCGGCGTGGCTGACCGCATCCTCCGGTGGGCTCATCGCGCGCAGGGTGTCGTTCAGCTCGGCGAATCCGATGCCCAGGTCGCGCCGCAGTTCATCCGTACCGCGCGCCGCGCGGGCCCTGGCTATGAACTCGGATACGGGGACTGGGAGCTCGGCGGCGTACTCCTCCAGGTGCGTCTGGAACTCCCGGATGTCCCCCGGCGGCGGCAGGAACAGCGAGTTCGCCGCCTCCGTGCCGAGCAGGTGGACGAGGAAGGGCCGACAGCGCTCCAGGACCACGCCGATGGCCCCGTCGATCCGGCGGCTCGTCTCCTCGACCTGGTGGACCGTGACTTCCAGGGCATCGGCGAGCTCCTCCTGGCCCGGGTCATGCAGGTCGGCGTGGCGGGAGGCGAGCAGGTGGGCGGCGAGGCGCAGTCGGTGGCCGAACTCCCGCCGTCCCAACAACTCGGCGACCGCCACCATGATGCGGGCGGTTTCGGGCCAGCCCGGCTCGCCTGCCGGGGCCAGGACGAGCGGATGCTTCGGATCGGGCAGCGGCAGCACCCCGCCGAGGCGGATCGGCAACGTCACGGACCGGCCGTCGAGCTCGATGTCCCAGGAGCGGTAGCGATGCATACGTACGTTCCGGACCAGGGACGTCAGCTCGCTCAGCTCGGCCTCGCTCGCCCGGGGGCCGTGCGCCAGGTGATCGGAGAGGACGCCCACGGCCAGCGTGAGCCAGGGCAGCTGCTGGACCAGTGGCTCTCCCATGGTCGCGGGGTCCACCCGCGCGCCGTCCACGGTCACCGTGAACATCAGGTCGTCGGTGTGCCGGACGGCGGCGGGGTGTTGGGCCGTCAGCAGCTCGGCGGCCTCTGCCGAGATACCGGGAAGGGTGAGCAGAGGGCACGCCATCTCCCGTACCAGCAGGGCCGTCAGGCCGTCGCGTTCACCGCTGACGTAGAGCACGTTCCCGGCATCACGATCGCCATCGCTCTTCCCGTCGTCCAGGGCGGACAGCGGCACACTGATCAGCCGGTCCCCGGACTCGGCGAGCAGACTGGTGCCCTTGGGCAGTGCGGGATGGGGCCGCCGTACGAGCTGCCTCCAAGCGCGTTCGTTGGCGCGCTGCGCGGCGGGCCGGTCCTCGGCCCCCAGCGCGCCCTCCGCCGCGAGCCCTCCCAGCGCGGCGATGAGGCGGCCGCTGTCCCGGGGGTCGTCCCAGGTCGGCAGCCGCATCTCCCGCAAGCGGTCGCCTGACTTCCCGCGTTCCAGGAGGTGGCGCAGCCGATGGTCGACGGTCGGTGCGTACGAGGGTTCCTCCTCCAGCCCGGGCGGGCAGTGCCAGGCGTCGGCCGGCCGCACGAACCGGACGGCCCGGCCGCGGCTTCGCACCGGGAGCCACGGCTGCTCCCGGACGAAGGCACCGAGCGGAGTTGGTATCCGTTCACTGTCCGGGGAACTCTGGCTGCCGGCACTTGTCCAGACGCTGGTGAACCTCGCGTCGTCCCAGCTGGCCAGGCCGTGCAGGACGAGCCGCGCGTATGCCAGCCGGGCCTCCTGGCCGAGGCGACCGACGATGTCCTGGCCGGGGAGCTGCCAGGCGGGGGTTCCCCGGTACGGCGTCCGGGGGTAGTAGGCACTGGACCAGTCGCGGACGTACGGCTCCCACTGCTCTTGCACCTCGGCAGAAACCCTCGCCATGCGTACCAGCTGCCGAGCGGTGAGCTCCCGGCCTTGGCCTACCCGGCTCAAGGCATCGGAGGAACTGACCGGGACCAGCCCGTCGGCCACCCCTGCCTCCTGCAGGAAAGCCCGCCACTCCTCATAGGTGGTCTCGTCGCCACGCTTGGCGAACTCCGCGGGTGGGGCGAGGAGGCTTCCGGTGATCGCCTTGAGGCTCTTCGACACGTCCTGCCCGGCGGCGACCACCGTCGCCAGGTCCTCGCCGGCGGACGCGCGGCCCCATCCCCGGCCGAAGACGGCGCCGCTCGCCTTGATCAGCCGGCCGTCCGCCGACGGTACGTACAGTCCGAGCCAGGAGCTTTTTGTCCCGCCCAGCGAACGTCGCGGCTGCCACAGCCGGAAGACGAACCGCAGCGTCTGGAGCCGTAGTTGGCGATCGGTACTCGTGCTGAGCGCCTGTCGTACGTGTTCCAGCAGGCCCCTGGTGTCGTACGGCCGGACGAGCCCCTCCTGCTCGAGGAAGGCACGGGCGGACCGCCAGCGCGTACGCTCGCCGCGGTCCTTCCAGACCAGCCCCGGGTGCAGGGAGAACAATCGCTTGCCGAGCAGGGCGGGGACGGACGGGGCCTCGGCCTGGTTCTCCTCCGTACGCACCGGCTGGAAGAACGCCTCGCGTCGGGCACCCTGACCGCTCGGCTTGCCCTGCGCACGTGTGCTTGTGCCCCTACCCGCCCTGTCGGGGGGACGGTTGGTGTGCCGCAGCGTGCAGTCCTCCGCGAGCAGCAACTTCCTGCCGTGCAGGACGTGTCCGTCGTCCTCGAAGAGGGAGTGCAGGTCCTCGTACAGCGCGCTCCACTGCTCGGGCGGCTCGCCGGGGCGGGGGAGGGGGAGGCCCTTGACGATCCGTTCCACGTACTCGGCGAGGATCTCCGGGCCGGGCTCCCACGGGCACGCGAGGGCCTTGCACAGGTTGGCCAGCCGTTTCAGCCGGTCGCCGCCGGTCTCGGGGTCCGCCACCACGATCCCGGCCTGGTGCGCGCGGTGTGCCGTCAGGAGCGTCAGGTCGAGGTCCGGCCACAGGACCGCGACCCGGGGCGGGGCCCAGCCCGCCTCCGGCGGAGCGCCGTCCGCGGCGAGGACGGGCACGAGAGGTACATCGGCGAGTTCGCCTCCGTGCACGCGCAGGGCCGCAGCGCGGAGCCGCCCCGCCCAGCCCTTCTCGCTCTCCCAGCTCACCAGGTCCACGGCCAGCTGCCGCATGGACGGCTCGGGCACGGTACGCAGTACCGCGGCGGCCGCCAGGCAGGTCTCGGCGACCGCGTCGAGCAGCAGCACGTTGAGGGGGTTGTCGGAGGGAAGCCCGGTGCGGTCGAACTTGGTGAAGAAAGGGGCGTTCACGTGCCCCGGGAACGGCGCGGCCTGGTCGTCGCCCATCGGCAGGAAGGTGTAGATCTGCCCGCGTCGCGGTCGGCGCGGGGCGGGCAGCGGGAGCGCGACCTCGACGACGGCGGACCGCTTCCACTCCTGCCATGTGTCGTCGAGGAGCCCGGAACCCACGGCGTCGGCGAGCGTGCTGTTCAGCCGTTCCTTCTCCACGGTGCCCCGGGCCACGAGAAAGGCGCCGGACGGCCCCAGGTCCACGGTCGCGCAGGAGACGGGGAGTCCATGCCCGGCGCCGTCCTGCGCTACCGCGAAGGGCTCCTCGGATCGGGTCAGCTCGTGCCGCTCGTGCGCCTCGTGGCTGTCGTCCAACTCACCTGCCTCGCCATCAGCGGACCGTCGTTCCAGCGTCAGGCCGGCGAGCCGGTCGAGGAACAGCATCACGGGTACCTTCGCCCCGGCGAGCTCGCGCATCCGCAGCCTGACCTCGGCCCGGGCCGCGTCGTTCAGCAAAGGCAGCCGGACGGTGGTGACGTACCCCTGGGCGGCAAGCTGCCGACAGGTCGCGGGCACGTCCTCCAACGGCAGGGGCGCCTGGAGCGGCGGATACTTGGCGGCCACATCATGGGCGTTGTCCTCACCGGCGAGGAACTCCTCCACGTCCGCCCTCTGCGCGAAGCGGAAGCAGTACCCGTCCATCTCCGGGCCGAGCGGGCTGTCGGGGTCTGCGCTGTAGATCTCGGGCGCGTTGCTGATCAGCAGAATGCTGCGGAACCCAACACCCTTGTTCCCGATGCCCTCGCCGACCTCCTTTGAGCTCTGCGCGAGCTCGCAGACCCGCTCGACGTCCCGCCAGGTGAAGGGCGTTCCGCCGTTGGCGACGTACAGCGTCCCCCACTCGCCCTCCGCCTCGTCCAGCAGGACGTGGACCCGTCCGTCGCGGCGGTCCCTCGGATGCGCGTCGTAGCCGTTCTGCAGCAACTCGAAGAGCGAGCGACCTGCGTACTCCCGCGCGCTCGTGTACGACACGGCATTCACCTGCCGGGCCATGCGCAGGACTTGCTCCGATCGGGCCCCCTCCAGCACGGACCGGCCGTACTCCCGCAGCTGCTCGGCCCGAGCATTCCTCGCCATGTTCTGCCCCTCAGCTCAGCGTGATGAGGACGGTATCCCGCCGCACTGACATCCGGGGGGTGCGAAGACCACCGTGTGCAGCGCTGCTCGGAGTTGCGCTCGACGTTTTGGTCCGCCGCCGAACGAGCCCGAATTTGTTCAGGTTTCCCCCGGTTCACGGTGTGTCCGTGAGGCCGGGGCCTGGTCCTGCGAGGAGAGGTCGGCGCGGCGTGTGGAGGCCAGACAGCGGAACGGGGCACTGCTCGTTTTTGGCCACATGGTTGCTCACCTCCAGGAGCGACCAGCTGCCGACCTGGATCGGAGCGGTTGCCTTGCCGGCCTCACGCTGCCCTGGAACTCCGGCGTTGTGGAAGGCCACGTCAACCGGATCAAGATGCTCAAGCGCCAGACGTTCGGCCGCGCAGGATTCGAACTCCTCCGGAAGCGGGTCCTGCTCTATCAGTAAGGTGCAAGTCAGGAGTCTCCTCCGATGCGGCCGAACCCCTCAGGGAAGCCCTCCAGGAATTCGCGGATCGATGAACTCGGTTCGCTGATCACTCGACAGCTGCGTCACAGCTTCTTCGTGGTGCTGCTGCCCTCATCCTGGCTCTTTACGGTGACGCTGCTCGCGCCGTCGTCTCCGTCCCACCAAGCAGCGAACGCTGCACTGATGGCGTTGAGGTTCTTCTGTGTCGAGGCGTCCTTATAAGTGAGGTAGTCCGTCGACACTGTCACGACGCCGGTGCCACTGTCTGCGTATCCGATGTTGAGCGCAGTGATGTGCGGGGTGAGACGGCCGCCGCCAGTGGCGTTCTTGGCGGTCCAGGAGAGGAATTCCTTGAGGAGGTTGTCCGGTTCGCTGCCGCGATAGAGCGCCGTCTCCTGCACGGTCCTGCCGCCCTGGTTGAGGAAGTACGCACGTCCAGCCGTCGGGTCCTTGTCCCACCATTCAGCGAACGCCGTCGCAAGCGGGCCGACTTGGCTTTCCGCCTCGCCCCGCGACCCATAATCGGTGAGGACCTTCACCACGCCGTCGCGCTCCTCGTCGTAGGAGAGTCGGATGGACAGCGTGTGGCCCGCCAACTTGTCGTCCTTCGGGGAGTCGTTCGTCTTCAGCCACGACCGAAATCCCCGCAGGAGGTTCGGGTCGTCCTGATGGGCCCGGCCAGCCTTGCCTGCGCGGTCGGTCGGCCTCGCGGACGCCGCGGGCTCGTCGCCGCCGCCCGAGGGGGAGCACGCCGTAGCGAGGAGCAGTGCCACCGTGAGTAGCCCAGCACACTCGCCGGATCGCGTAATCCACCCCGTCTTGGTCACTGCCTGCTCCGTTCACTGGCTTTGTTCTCTGCCGTCTTAGGTGGTGAGCGGCTCGGATTGCCGAGTCGACACTTCGTTCGACGTGAACGTAACGTACCTGCTCCATAGGTCCGGACCAATTGGATCCCGGGTGAGCCCTTTGGGCCAGAGGTGGCAGCCCAGAAGCACGTCTGCAACCCCACAGCGCTTCCGCTCCTCTTGCTGGACAGATCGCACCCTTTTGAGCAAGCGACCGCACGGAGAGCACAAGATGAGTCACCTGCATGCAGCGCACAACCGCTCCTGGCGGCGCAGCGCCCTGGGCGTCTTTGCAGCGGTTGCTTGCCTCGCCGTGTCGGCGTGTAGCACGCAGGGCGCGGATAATGGGACGGCCTCCAGGCACTTCAAGCGGGAGTCCAATCACCGCCTCCTCGAACAGTTCCGTTCCTGGGCCCGCGACACCGGTGAGTCACGCACCGCCCGTCACGCACAGGCACTGTTCACACTCGAATCCACCGATTCCGGTGACGCCTACGACGTCGAGGTGAAGACCGACTACTCCGCACGGGCAGCGGACGATGCCAAAGAGCTCATCAGGCTTTTCCGTACCTGGTGGGACGGGGACGACGGCGACGGCACCGCGAGGGACCTCGTCCTACTCGACGCGGGCGGGAAACGCCTCACCCACAGCCGCCTGTGACCGTGACCGACGACCCTCATCAGGAGTACACCATCCTCCGCCCACGCCTGCGCCACGCCGCACTCTTCACGGCCCTGGTCCTCACCTCCACAGTCGCCTGCACGTCCTCCCTGTCCCGCCCCGCGGACCGCGGCACCGCGACAGCGGCGGCAACCGGTGTCGGCGACCACCTGTTCCCGGCACTGGGCAATGGCGGTTACGACGTCGCGCACTACGCCCTGACTCTCGACTACACCCCGGACACCAACCACTTGACCGGGACCGCAGTGATCACCGCACGGGCATCTCAGGACCTCCCCCGCTTCAGCTTGGACTTCACGGGCCTGCGCGTGCACGACGCGGCCGTCGACGGCTCCGATGCCCGGTTCAGCAGGACGAAGAACAAGCTGACGCTCACTCCCGCCCAGGTCATCGGCAAAGGCGAGACCTTCAAGACCACCGTCCGGTACAGCGGTACACCCCGGACAATCACGCACGCGGACGGCGGCGAAGAGGGCTGGATCGAGACGGACGACGGCGTGGCCGCGCTCGGCGAGCCGACCGGCTCCAGGACCTGGTTCCCTGGCAACCATCACCCGTCCGACAAAGCCACGTACGACATCGCCGTCACCGTGCCGTCGGAGTACACGGCGATCAGCAACGGAACGCTGCGCGAGACGCGCCGGAAAGGCAAGCGCACCACCTTCGGCTGGCGCGCGCCCGAGCCGATGGCGAGCTACGTCGCCACCGTCGCCACCGGTGTCTTCGACGTCTCCACCAGCACGACGGACGACGGCCTGCCCCTCTACACGGCCGTCGACCCCGACGAGGCCGACGGGCCCGTCGACGTCTCCGAGATGGTGCCCGAGGTGATCGACTGGGCCAGTGACCGCTTCGGTCCCTACCCCTTCTCCTCGGCCGGCGCCATCGTCGACCACCTCCCCGACCTCGGTTACGCCCTGGAGACGCAGACCAAGCCGTACTTCGACCGGGCACCGGACACACGCTTGCTCGTCCACGAACTCGCCCACCAGTGGTTCGGCAACTCCGTCACGCCCCGCGCCTGGCAGGACATGTGGCTGAACGAAGGGTTCGCCACCTATGCCGAATGGCTGTGGGACGAGGAACACGGACACCGCAGCGCTCAGGAAACCTTCGATTCCTTCTACGACGGCACGCACCCAGAGAGCGAAGGCATCTGGGAGTTCCCACCCGCTGACCCGCCGACCGCCACACGAGTCTCCGACTCCCCGGTGTACGGCCGCGGCGCCATGACACTGCATCAGTTGCGCAAGGCCGTGGGAGACCGCACCTTCTTCTCCATCGTGCGTACGTGGGCACGCGAGCACCGGCACGGGAACGCCGACACCGAGCAGTTCATCGCCCTGTGCGAGGAGAAGTCGGGCCGGGACCTCTCGAACCTGTTCGAGACGTGGCTCTTCTCGGCGGACAAACCTGAGGTCGGCTAACCATCCACCGCAGGGGCAGAGTTGGAGCTTTTTGAGCATTACGGACATTAATGCCAAACTTGAGAAACCTTCCCCATGTGGGCGGAATTGATTGATCCGTTTTTGAGTTGAGCAGCGTCAGTCCAGTGAGGTCGCTCACAAGCGGGCCGCTGATGCACTCGACGTGGAGGCGGACTCAACCGGGTGCACCACCCGGGAGAAGCCCGGACCTCTGGGGGTTTCAGCGCGCGCCTCGATGACGGTGAGCCGTTCTAGTGCGCGGACCGGGGCACCCTCCCCCGGGGCGGCTCCAAGAAATCTTGATGGGTGGACCACTCGGGCGCATGTACGGTCTTTGGTCTGTACCAATCGGCGTAGAGATTGCCCCGGTTTGGTGCGGAGCAAAGTGAATGAGGGGGAAATTTTGAACGTCAAGCGCAACCTTGTCGTCCTGGCCGCGCTGGGTGCGGCGGTGGCGGCACCAGCGACGTCCTGGGCCGCTCCTGGCGGGCCGTCGCCGAGCGCCACAGCGTCGACCGCGCCAGTCCCGGAGCCGACGAACAGCGCTCCGTCTGACCCGACGAAGGCGCCGACGAACACACCGCCCGCGGCCGGCGAGCCGTCACCGACGGCTACCGAGTCCGCCAACGAGACCGATACGACTGGCAAGTCCAAGGATCCGCGCCCGGAGGACGTCCTCAAGCCGACCGAGCCGGCGTCCGACCTGGAGAAGTTCTGGACTGCAGAGCGCATGGCCCAGGCCGAGCCCGTGGCCGAGCAGCAGGCCCGTGACGCAAAACTGCCGGAGCAGGCGAAGCCGCCACGCAACGCTCTGCGGAGCCCGTCGCACGAGTTCGGCGGGATCAAGGAAGTTGGCACGTTCTACTGGGCCGACCGCGACGCGAACGGCAACCTGTACTACCGCTTCTGTGCCGGAACGGTCGTGCCCTCCAAGGGCAAGAACATGGTGCTCACCGCGGGCCACTGCTTCGACAGCAACGACCTGAAGGAAAAGCTGGTCTTCGTTCCCCAGCACACCGCGTCGAAGCAGGCCCCGCACGGAATCTTCCCCATCGCCAAGGGGCAGATCTACGTAGACCCGCGCTACAAGCAGGCCGGGGGCGACAAGAAGTACACCGACCTGGACTTCGGCTTCTTGAAGACCGAACCTCGTTCCGACGGGAAGAAGCTCCAGGACGTCGTCGGTGCCATTGAGATCGGTTACAACCAGGGGTTCGACCACCAGGCGCGGGTCATCGGATACCCGTATCTGTACGGCAACGACAAGTACAAGCCGAACCAGAACCCGCTCGACTGCTCCACCAAGCTCACCCGGTTCAAGACCGGCGCCGAGGGAGCCTGGCAGGGAGGCACGTTCTCCGAGGTCAACTGTGACGGGTACGTGTCCGGCACCTCAGGTGGCCCGTTCATCATCGGCGGGAACAACCCGAAGGTCGTCGGTGTGACCGGTGGCTGGAAGACTGGTGGGCACTCGCCCAACACCTCGTACTCTTCCTACTTCGACGGAGACCTGAAGCGAATCTTCGACGCTGCGGAGAGCGGCATCGCGCCCGCACCCAACGTTCTTCCGGCCGCGTCCACTTGGAAGCACGCCAAGGACCTCACCGCCGGCTACTTCACCCTTGACGGGCCGGTGAGCGAGGACCGGATGGACATGTTCGTCCGGTGGTCCGACGGAGAACTGACCCTCTACCGAGGCGCCGACAAGCACCTGAACAACTTCGACAAGGAGTTCAAGGTGCAGGGCCCGAACGACCTGTGGAAGAACCACGCCAAGCAGGTCGTGGCCGGTGATTTCACAGGCGACAACGGCTCCGACCTGGTCGTGCGCTGGTCCGACGGAGAGGTCACCCTGTACCCGTCCGTGGACGAGAAGGGCTTGCACGGCGAGGTCCAGCTGGTCGCACCGAATGAGACGTGGAAGCACGCCGAGGCGATGACGGCGGGGCGATACGGCGGCAACAAGTGGCAGGACGACCTGGTGGTGCGCTGGTCCGACGGTGAGCTGACCATCTACCAGAACACGGGCGACAACAAGAAGCTCGGCAAGGAGATCAAGGTCGTCTCGCCGGGCACTGCCCAGGCCGAAACATGGAAGCACGCGGTCGAGCTCGGCTCCGGTGACTACGCCGCAGGTGACACCTGGGATCTGATCGTGCGCTGGTCGGACGGTGAGCTGACCAATTACGAGGACTTCACAGGTACTGGTTCCTCGTGGGGCGAGCACAAGTGGAAGGCGCCCAGCAAGCTGTGGACCCACGCCACGCTCGTGGCCGGCGGTGACTTCACCGACAATCCGCACCCGGACGACACTCTCGTGCGCTGGTCTGACGGCGAACTCTCGCTGTACTGGGACGGCGACGCCAACGGTATCGGCCGTGAGAAGCAACTGGTCGCACCGTAGTCCGCTGCGGGCACACACGCTGCCGGAACTGAGATCCAGGCTGTGTGAGGGCTGGGCCAATGCAGCCCCCGTGCCTCACCCCGTGACGGGACATCAACTCCCGTCCTCTGAAATCAGATCATGATCATTAAGTGGCGTCGTTCAACTCACGCCACGGCCAAGCCCGAAGCCTTGGCCTGAAGAACAAGGGGGAACACATGCACAAGAAAGTCAAGCTCGCACTCATTGCTCCGGTGACTGCCGCCGCACTCTTCGGTGCAACAGATACCGCCCAGGCCAGCCCGTTGAACGCCGCTCAGGCAAAGAGCGGATGCACGAACTGGACCAGCAATTCCGGCCTGACCGGAAACGTGAAGTGCACGGACGGCAGTGCAACCTCCACACACCGCGCGGTCGTGACCTGTGTCAGCGGCACCGGCGCCAAATTCAAGGTCACCGGCAACTGGGCCTCCCGGGGCCGTACGTCGAGTGCAACCTGTTCTGGAGGTGGCTCGGCCGGCGTCTACTCGATCTCTCACGAGCGGAGTCACCACGGATGACGTCCGGCACGGCCCGCGGGCCCCGCGTACCCTGGCTCGAAGAAGTCAGCAGGGTCGGGAAAACCATGGAGACGCCCGACGGGCATCTGCGCGTCATCGGTAACTGACCGCAGCATCCAGCAACATGCGAGGGCGGAAGGCAATTTTGCCTTCCGCCCTCGTCATCAGACATCAGTAGCCTGCGCGGGCTTGAGAGGTCGTTTCAGCGTGCTGATTGGGCGGGTCGATGACGGGCGCCGGCGGTGTGTGGGTGGACCCGGCACGAGGTGGAGTCCACTCTCACCATGGACCAGTCGATCCGGCCCTCGACATCCGCGTCCGCCTGCACCCGGCGCAGCACGCGATCCCACGTGCCGTCCGCGGACGAGCGCCGATGCCGGTCATGGACCGTCTTCCAACACCCGAAGCGAGAGGGCAGGTCCCGCCACGGGATGCCGGTCCGAAGCCGGAAGAAGATCCCGTTGATCACCGTGCGGTGATCCTTCCACCGGCCACCCCTGCCCACCGAACTCGGCCGATGTGCTTCGAGCCGCGCCCACTCCTCATCAGACAGATCACCTCTCCCCACGCCGAGCAGCGTTAGCAGCCATGACGCCCTGAGGCAGACGGACCGCGAGTGATCTTCGGCCTGAAGATCACAGAATGAGGCATTCACGGTGCAGACTTTGATCTCTTGCGGCGGGAGTATGCGGACCAGGACGGCGGGTCAGTAGCCCCAGGGGCTTCGCGTGTCCTGGGGCCAACCGGAAGGGGTGCGTGGTGACATGGGCCACCTTGGCTTTGGGGATCCCTGCGCTCTTGGGTCTCTTGGGGCTTCTGCTGTCCCAAGTCCGTGTCGTGGCCCGGTGGAGATAACCGTGCCCCGCGACCGCGACGGCTCCTTCGAACCGAAGATCGTCAAGAAGCGGCAGAAGCGCCTGGCCGGCGTCGACGAGATGGTCATCTCACTCGCCGCGAAGGGCCTGACCACCGGCGAGGTTCAGGCCCACCTGGCCGAGGTCTACGGAGCCGAGGTCTCCCGCCAGACCATCTCCACCATCACCGACAAGGTGCTCGAGGGCATGGTCGAATGGCAGGGCCGCCCGCTCGACACCGTCTATCCGGTCGTCTTCGTCGACGCCATCCACGTCAAGATCCGCGACGGTGCGGTCGCCAACCGGCCCATCTATGTCGCCCTGGCCGTCACCGCCGAGGGCCGACGGGAGACCCTGGGGCTGTGGGCCGGCGACGGCGGCGAGGGCGCCAAGCACTGGCGGCACATCCTCACGGAGATAAAGAACCGCGGCGTCAGCGACGTGCTCATGCTGGTCTGCGACGGGCTCAAGGGCCTGCCCGAAGCGGTGGAGACCGTCTGGCCCCGGACGATCGTGCAGACCTGTGTCGTGCATCTGCTGCGGAACTCCTTCCGCTATGCCGCCCGCCAGGACTGGGACAAGATCGCCAAGCCTCTCAAGCCCGTCTACACCGCTCCCACCGAAGAGGCCGCCCTGGACCGGTTCGCCGAGTTCGCCGATGCCTGGGGCCGGAAGTATCCGGCGATCGTGAAACTATGGGAGAACGCCTGGGAGGAGTTCACCCCGTTCCTGCGGTTCGACACCGAGATCCGCCGCATCGTCTGCACGACGAACGCGATCGAGTCGGTGAAAGCCCGTATCCGCCGGGCGGTCAAGGCCCGCGGACACTTCCCCAACGAGCAGGCCGCCCTGAAATGCGTCTACATAGCGATCACGTCCCTCGACCCCACCGGCAAGGGACAGGTCCGCTGGACCATGCGCTGGAAGACCGCACTGAACGCCTTCGACATCACCTTCGACGGCCGCCTCTCCGCAGCCCGTCAGTAACCCCAACAACCCCAGTTACACCGCTCGTTTGACAGACCTCCGGACGGTCATGAGCTGTGTGAAAAGGGGCGCGAGTTCGGTCAGTGTCCTGATGTGTGGGACCGGTGTGACGGAGGCGGCGTCGCCCCGGTCGAGCCAGATCCCGTGCAGCCCGGCGGCGATGGCTGCTTCTGCGTCCGTCTGGAGTCGGTCTCCGACATAGACCACCTGCGAAGGTTGGAGCTGAAGCTCGCTGCATGCGGTCAGGAAGATCTTTGCGTCGGGTTTGGCGGCGCCTGCCTCGCTGGAGGCGGTGACATGCTGCAACAGGCTTGTGAGACCGACGTGTTTCAGCTTGCGGCGTTGCTGGTCAGCGTCACCGTTGGTGATCACGCCGAGCCGAAGTTGCTGGCGCGCGGCTGTGAGGGCGTCCAGGGCTGGGGTCACGTCGCGGTAGGTCCGCCAAGCGTCCTCGTAGCGCGTGAGGTACTGGGCGAACCAGGCATCTGCTTGCTCGTCTGACCACGGGCCGAGGCCGAACTCGTCGGCGAGATGTGTGATGCGCAGGCGGCGTTGCTCGCAGAAGGTCAGTTCGCCAGCCAGATAGCGGTCCATCGCCCATGCTTCCAGCTCGCGCCAGCGGCGGACGACTCGATCCCGTTCGAGAGAGGGCGAATCGACGGGGCCGAGAAAGCTCGTGGTGACCGCTTCTTCGGCAGCGGCATCGTGGTCGATAAGTGTTCCGTCCAGATCGAACAGCACAGCTTCGACGGGGAGAGAGGCCATGTTGCTCATGTCCTTTGTGAGGTGGTGCGGCGGCTGGCGTCGGCGGCGTAGGTGGTCCAGTCGCCTGCGGAGAGTCTCTGCCAGGTGACGGCGACGTCGGTGTGGATGCCCAAGGTGCGGGCGAGGATCGTGGCGGGGATCTCAGTAGCGAGTTGGAAGAGTGCGGTGCTGCGGGCCTGGTTGGGTCGGATCCCGAGCTGATTGAGGCGTTGTTCAGCTGTGTGGTGCTGATCGGCCGTCCAGGCTGGCCGCCGGGGGAAAGCCATGGAGACGGCGTCAGGGCGCCGATTGTTGCGTGGCCCTTGCGGTTCGCGGTGTCAGTACGGGCCAGTGCGGCGACGGTTCGGGCAGCTGAACGGGTGCAGTGCCGAGGTGGAGCCGTACTTCCTGAGCGCCGATCTTGACGTCCTCGGTGGTCAGCCGGTGGATCGCCGAGGGCCCCTGGGCGTAGAGGAGGAGAAGCAGTCCGGCGAGGCGGTCTTAGGGCTTGAGGGTTTCGTCGTGCAGGAGCCGGCGTGGGACGTTCCAGCGATGTTCGTCGTCGAGTGGCTGGGTGGGGCCGTTCCAGCGGACGGCGGGGACGTGGATGGTGTTGAGCTTTTTGGTGCGGGCCCAGCGGATGAAGTGCCCGGCTGTGTGGCGGTAGGTGGCGGAGTCGTCGGTCAGCCACTGGTCGAGGTCGGCCTGCCGACAGGTCTCCAGGGTGAGGTCGTGGGCCGTCAGCCAGTTCAGGAAGGCGACGGCTGTGTGGGTGCGTTGACGTGCGGATATGAACTGCTGCGGGGTGAGGGGGCGGCCGTTGTTGCGTCGGTGAAGCCGCCGACCAGGTGCCAGATTGTGTACCGATGCAGGTCTTTGCGTTGTTGGGGGCCCTGTTGGGATGCGAGAAGGCCGGTGAGGAAACGTTCCAGGCGGACCATGTACTCGTCACGTTCGGGCAGGGCGCCAGCCAACGCAGACGAGGACTTGACGGAGGTGGGCGAGAGGCGGGCAGTCGGGTCATGTTGAACGCCACACCAACAGACGGCAGGATCGCGGGCAGCGCGGGCTGAGCTGTCGAAGCCGCCGAATCGGGCCTGACGATGCCGCGCGGTCCGCCAGGTGGACCACGAAGGAGGGAGAAAGATGCCGGACTGGATCGGCTCGAAAGCACGGCAGGTCCTGCCGGCGCGGCGCCGGATGGAGAAGCAACGGGCGTGGTCGACCCTGTGGGAGATCGCGACGGGCGCGCCGTTTCTACGTCACGCTCGCCCTGCCCTTCCGGCTCTGCCGCAGTACATGCCTACATCTCGCCCCGGAGGCCGGAATGGCCCGCCGCAGGTCGCGCTGATCCCGGTAGGGTCTCTG
The DNA here is from genome assembly GCF_040609235.1 of Streptomyces sp. NPDC004732. Classification (NCBI taxonomy): domain Bacteria; kingdom Bacillati; phylum Actinomycetota; class Actinomycetes; order Kitasatosporales; family Streptomycetaceae; genus Streptomyces; species Streptomyces sp. NPDC004732. The sequence goes on along the minus strand of NZ_JBEXJR010000001.1, from coordinate 292,635 downwards.
TCGCGGTGATTTCGGCATGTACTGCGGCGGACCCCTGGCAGTGAGGTGGTGTCACGGAGCCGTCGTCCTGCCTCTACTGCACGTTTCGAGGGCTGAAGGACGCCTGGGCGGCGTTCTCCTGTGCGAGGACCTCGTGCTGGCTGGTCCATCCGGTTGCCTGGCGCAATGCTTCGAACTCACGCTGCAGGGTGGTGGCGGAGGTGGTGCGGGTGTCGGTGCTGATGGTGACCGGCAGTCCGTCGGTGAGCAGTGGGGTGGCGGGGTGGTCGGTGAGGCTGGGGACCGCCCCGGTCTGAGCGTTGCTGGTGGGGCACATCTCCAGGGCGATTCTGTCGGTGCGGAGTCGCTTCAGGAGTGCGGTGTCGGCGGTGCAGCGGACGCCGTGGCCGATGCGGCGGGCGCCGAGGACGTCGATCGCGTCCCACATGCTTTCGGGGCCTGCGGCCTCTCCAGCGTGCACGGTGCAGGGCAGCCCGGCGCTGTGGGCGAGGTCGAAGGCGGCCCGGTGGGGCTGGGCGGTGTACAGCGCCTCGTCGCCGGCTAGATCGAGGCCGGCGACGACGTCTTGGTGCCGCAGGGCGGTCTCGGCGACGGCGAGGCTTTCGTCCGGGCTCTGGTGGCGAAGGCAGCACAGCAGCAGTCCGGTGCCCACGCTGGTGGCGGCCCGGCCCTGTGCGAGTCCTGCGGCCACCGCCTGGACGGCTTCGTCGGGGGTCATGCCGTGGCGGCCGTGCAGTTGCGGGGCGAAGCGTACTTCTCCGTAGACGACGCCGTCGGCCTTCCAGTCCTCGACCAGTTCCCGGGCGGTCCGGGCGAGAGCGTCGGGAGTCTGCAGGACCTGCAGAGGGAGGTCGATGTAGGTCAGGAAGGTGGTCAGGCTGCCGCAGTGGGCCGGGGCCACGACCAAGTCCTGGACCGGCCGGTCCAGGATGATGCCCTGTTCGCGGGCGAGGTCGGCGACGGTGCCAGGGCGGACGGAGCCGTCGAGGTGGCAGTGCAGCTCGTAGCGCGGGATGCGCGCGGTGGGGGCGCTCATGAAGTCGGTCCAGGTCACAGGGCGGAAGGAGCCGCGTCGGCGGGAACAGGTGTGGTGACGACGGTGTCGAAGAGGAGCTTCTTGAAGCCGGTCTCGTCGACGCGGCGGACCAGGGTGATGTTGGGGGAGGGAGCGGACACGCGGCGGTCGATGATCATCTGTCCGCGTGTGTCGTCGGTGACGGAGATCTCGACGTGGGCCTGTTCCTGTTCGGTGATCAGGTCGGGCTGGAGCGCCACGGCCATGGCGACGGGGTCGGGCAGGTCATAGCCGGCCAGCCCGGTGACGTCGCGGGCCCAGTCGGCCACGGTGCGGTTGATGCGGTGCGCGAACGTCGCCATCGGGGTGCCGAGCTGCTCCAGGCGCTGCTGGTCGGCGGGGGTCATGACGGCATCCTTGCGGGAGACGTCCCAGCCGATCCACGTGACCTTCTCGGGTGTGGCGGCCTGCGTGACGATCCGGGCGGCTTCGGGGTCGGCCCAGACGTTGAACTCGGCGGTGGGCGAGATGTTGCCGCGCAGGTCTGCGGCACCGGCCATGCAGTACACGTGCCGGTAGCGGGTGAACAGATCGGGGTCGCGCAGCAGGGCAGCGGCGATGTTGGTGAGCGGGGCGAGCGTGACCAGCGTCAGCTCTCCGGGGTGTTCGCGGGGGTAAGACAGCAAAGCCTCGACCGCGTGACTGCTGTGGCAGGCGGTGGCTGGGTCGGGCAGTCCGATGTCGCCCATGCCGTCCTCGCCGTGTACGTGCTGGGCGCTGGAAAGGGTCCGCATCATCGGCCGGGCACAGCCGGGGTGGACGGGAATGTTGGTGCGGCCCGCGGTCTCGAGGGAGATCAGTGCGTTGCGGGTGCCGGTCTCGACGGGCACGTTGCCCGCCACCGTGGTCACCGCCCGGATGTCGCCCAGCCCGCTGGCGGCGGCGAGCAGCAGCGCGACCGCGTCGTCGGATCCGGTGTCGGTGTCGATGAGCAGGGGAAGGGCAGGCATGGCCGTGCTCCATTCATACGAGTCGTGCGGGTTGAGGGTGCGGGGTCGTGCCCGGTCAGCGGGCCATGCGGACGAGGTCGCGCGGGCGGGGCAGGGCGCCCCGGGCGCCGAGCGCGGTGACGGCGAAGGCGCCCGCGGCTGCGGCGGTGGCCGCCGCCCGGAGAAGGGGGTGGCCGTGGGCGAGTTCGGCGGCGAGCGCGCCGCAGAAGACATCCCCGGCGCCGGTGGTGTCGACGACGGTGACGGCAGGGGCAGGGATGTGCTCACAGCGCCCCTCCTCAGCGACCAGCGCCCCGTCACCTCCCAGGGTGACCACCGCGCCCAACGCCGCCTCTGCCAGGGTTCGGACGGCGGCCCGGGCGTCGGCGGTTCCGGTGAGTTGCTGGGCTTCGACCTCGTTGACCACCAGCAGCGGCCGGTGCTCCTCGGGCCATGTGGGCAGAATCCCCGTCGGGGCCGCGTTGTGCACCCACCGCGCACCCGGCGGCAGACTGCCGGCGACGGCCTGCAGACAGGGCTGGGGGACCTCACCACTGGTGAGGATCACATCCGCGACCCGCGGTTGGAGCACCGTCAGGGCGTCGGTGACGTCCCGTGCGGACAGCAGCGCGTTGGCGCCGCTGACCACGGCGATGCTGTTTTCGCCGTCCGGGTCCACCATGACCAGCGCCTGACCGGTCGGCGCGGATACCTCGGTGATCACCGTGTCGACCCCGACCGAGGCGCCGCGCAGGTTGGCCAGCGCCTTGAGCCCGTCGGCGTCCCCGCCGACCTTGGCCACCAAGTGCGTGGCGGCTCCCATCGCTGCGGCGGCCACGGCCTGATTGGCGCCCTTCCCGCCAAAACCCTCGGCAAGAGAGGTCACCAGCACCGTCTCACCTGGGGCGGGAAGGACGGGACAGCGCAGGATCCGGTCGCTGTTCACCGAGCCGACGGCCACAACGCGGCCTGGAAGAAATCCGTTCACCCTTCATATCTAATCGTTTAGATGAGAGGATGCAAGGGCTATGACGAAACGAGCAGACAAGGCGCCGACACTGACGGACGTGGCCCGCGCGGCCGGGACCTCGACAGCGGTGGTCAGCTATGTGATGAACAACGGACCCCGCCCGGTCGCGGCCAAGACCCGCCAGCGGGTCCTGGCCGCCGCAGCCGAGCTGGACTACCGCCCCAACCGCATCGCCCGGGCCCTGCGCTCCCGCACCACCGGTGTGGTCGGCCTGATCCTGGCCGACGCCTCCAACCCCTACTTCGGAGCGCTGGCCCGGCACATCGAGCAGACCCTGGACCAGCACGGAAAGCTCACCATGACCGGCAACGCCGGCTACTCACCCGAACGGCAACAACACCTCGCCGACAAGTTCCTCGCCGCCCAGGTCGACGGGCTCATCATCGTCTCCGCGGACGGCGGCGCCGACGTCACAACCCAGGCCCAGCGGGCCGGCGTTCCAGCCGTATACGTCCACAACCAGCCCGAAGGCGGGCAGGTCCCGGCCGTGACCGCCGACAACGCAGCCGCCGTCCAGCAGGCCGTCACCCACCTGCGCAGCCACGGACATACCCGCATCGCCTTCCTCGCCGGGCCCCACGACGCCGGCCCGGTGGGCCGACGCCGCGCCACCTGGGAAGCGGCCCTCGCCAGCACCGACGCCCCCCTGCTGCGCTGCGAGTACGCCCGCGCCGCCGCAGCCGCCCTGACCGGCCGCCTGATCAGCGAGGGCGCCATGCCCCCCGCGCTGATCACCGCCACCGACGAACAAGCCATCGGAGTCCTCGCCGGAGCCCGAGCCTCGCGGCTGCCCGTCCCCGACCGGCTGGCCATCATCAGTCTCGACGGCACCCCCGACAGCGCCTACACCGCGCCCTCCCTCACCGCCACCGAACAACCCCTGCGAACCATGGCCCAACAGGCAGTCGCCCTGCTCCTGGACGGCTCCTCCCTACGGCCCTCGGCACACGCCCCGCTGATCCTGCGCCAGAGCTGCGGCTGCACACCCACATAGGCAGCGAGCCGAGGTGAACCGTTTCGGGTTCGGTAGAGACCTTGATGTGCCCCGGGTCCGGTGTCGGCATTCGGACTCGATGTCAACCCGATCGCCATCTTCTGACACGTCAGTAGCGACCGAGCCGGACCTCGGATTCTCCGAGGGCCACCCTCTCGACCTCCACCCCCACACCCGGCAGAAGTACGTCAGCGACGTTCACTGCATCCTTCACACAACAGGCGATGCCCACCCGTTCGCGATCGGGTGCACCCCCAAATCAGCGACAGAGCCACTTCGTGTGGTGTGGCTACGCGCAGTGACAACGGTGACCGGGGTACGGGCAGTAGTTGGCCAGCGCTTGCTGGTCCTGCCCTGCGAGTTCAGGGCTGGGTCCGCGACCCGCAGGGCAGTGAGGCGTGCTGCCGTCCCTCAGAACGGCGGAATCTGCTCGGGAACGAGCCCGGCCTGACGAAGGATCCCGTACAGGTCGGTCTCGCCCCAGAACTCGACGATCCGCCCTTCCATGAGGCGGTAGGACTTAACGCCCGTCATGGTCAGGTCGCGCCCGGTGCGGTCGTGTTTGTACGTCAAGGTGAAGGCCACGGTCACGCGGTCTTCAGCGGCGAAGAGGTCGTCCACCCGCACGCGGCAGTTGGACAGGCCTGGAGTCAGGACCGCCTGCTCGGGATAGCGCCGCCCCTGGACGTTCTGGCCTGCTCCATGGACAAGTACATCTTCGGCAACAAGTTCGGCGAGTTGGTCAACTGCCTTTGTCTCGAACACTCGAAGGTAGCGGCGCACCACGTCGGCATTGCGCTTGCTGATGGCGTCGGGTGAGTCAGACATAGCGGGAGCGTATCCAGCGATGACTACCGTGGCACCAGGCAGGTGTGAGTACCTCAACCTTCCAATCCCCTCACTCACGGATCACGCCAGCAGGACTCTTTTGCGGAGGAGTTCGAATCCTGCGCGGCCAAACATCTGACGCTTGAGCATCATGATCTGGTTGACGTGGCCTTCCACGACGCCGGAGTTCCAGGGCGGCGTGAGGTCGGCTATGACGGCGTCGAGGTCGGGTTCGAGGTGCTGGGCGAAGTGCCGGAGGCTGGGCAGGTCGGCAGTGGAGGTGGCTGCTTCGATCCAGGTCGGCAACTGGTCGCCTTGCAGGTGAGTGACCATGTGGCCGAAGGAGTGCACGTGCTCGGAGAGCGCTGTCAGCTCGGGGCGGTTGGCCGGGACGGCCTTGAGCTGGTTCCGGTCGCCCTCGGCCAGGAAGTCGGAGTGAGTGAGGATCCAGCGCGTGACGGCGCGGGCCGATGGCGGGCGGGGGGGGCGACCGATTAGGGCTTGCCGCGAAGGTTCCTGCTGACGTAGCCGCGGACGCTGGCGTAATCGCGGGGATAGACCTGTTCCTTGATCTCTTCCCATAGTTTCCAGGCATTGGTGCAGCCTTCCTGCCATCGCTGATCGAGGTAGGGCTTGTAGTCATCGAGCCTGGTCGCACGGTTTTGCCACTGCCCGGTGAACATCTCCTCCGGGGTGGTCGCGCGTGAGAAGCGCATGATCGTGTTGAGGGTCATCCCGAGCCGAGGTCGGGGCATTGCGGTGATGAGGCACGAGCCCCCGCCGACCGTGGAGCCGGGCCGATGGGGTAGCCGCAGCCGCGGAGCCTGGGTCCTCGCAAATTGCTCCCGGGTCCGTCCGCGCCGACCGGCGGCGCTGCCGTTCTCCGCTACTCGGTGATACCGTGTAGTGGTACTCGGTACTACGTAGTACTGCTAGGGCTGAGGAGGACTCGCGATGGACGACCTGACGGAGATGCTGAAGGGCACGCTCGAAGGGTGCGTGCTCGAAATCATCGGCAGCGAGGAAACCTACGGGTACGCCATCACGCGTCAGCTGAACGAGCTCGGCTTCGCCGACGTCGTCGAGGGGACCGTGTACACGATCTTGCTGCGACTGGAGAGGAACAAGCTCGTCCAGGTGGTGAAGCGGCCGTCTGGGGTCGGTCCGCCGCGCAAGTTCTACTCGCTCAACGACGCCGGACGCGAGGAACTCGCGAAGTTCTGGGCGAAATGGCAGTACGTCTCATCACGCATCAACAAGCTCAAGGAGGGCGGGAGATGAACTTCTGGGAGAAGATCACAGGCAGCGATCTCACCAGGGAATGGAAGGCGTTCGAAACCCGGGCCGAGGCCCTGCCGGACGACTACCGGGCGGCGTGGGGACAGATCATCGCCCACCTCTTCCCCTATGGGGACTTCACCGGACGCAACCTGATGCCGATCCTCGACGCCGCCCTGGGGCTGCTTGAAATAGCAGCGGCCGACGGGCAGAGCGTCCACGAGGTGCTCGGCGACGACATTCCAGGCTTCTGCACCGCGCTGGCCGGTGGAGAGGGGGCTCGGACCTATCGCGACCGGTGGCGCGAGCAGTTGAACAGGAACGTCGCAAAGAAGCTGAGCCGGCTGGGAGGCTGACGTGAGCATCCAAGACATCATCGAAGGCAAGAAGCAGTGGCGGGCGCACATGGCCCGGGTCAAGGTGCTCCCGCAGGACTACCAGATCGTCTACAAAGAGATGCAGAAGTACCTGTTCAAGGTCGGACCGATCGATCTGCCCGACGGGCCCCTGCTCCCCGGGATCGTCGACTTCTTCGAGGAGGGCGCCGCCACGGGCAAGGGGGTCCTGGAGCTCATCGGCACGGACATCGCCGCGTTCTGCGACGATCTGATCAAGGACTCCCGCACCTACGCGGACGTCTATCAGGAGTCCATCAGCGGGGAATCCGGCACGGCCGAGAAGTAGCACCCGTCGCCTTACACCAGTCGACCTAGCCCGCACGCGCGGTTCGTTCGCCTCGGCACAGCGCGAATGGATGCGGGCCGACCGGCCACCAGATGCCGCCGCAGACCCTGCCCGCCGAGGTGAATGAGCAAGTCTCCGGCGGCGGGTCGCGCCACACCATTTTCCGAAAGGAAGTCGCCATGCCTTCATCTGTCATGCCCACATCCAGGCGGGATGACGGTCACCCGTCGCCGACCGCCGTCTCCGCCGTCGGGCTACGCAAGTCGTACGGCGACAAGACCGTCCTCGACGGCATCGATCTGCGCATCCCGGCCGGGTCCGTGTTCGCGCTGCTCGGCCCGAACGGCGCCGGCAAGACCACCGCCGTCAAGATCCTGTCCACGCTCATCACCGCCGACGCCGGTGACCTGCACGTCGGCGGGCACAACCTGGCCGCCGACCCACAGTCGGTCCGTGCCGCAATCGGTGTCACCGGGCAGTTCTCCGCCGTTGACGGCCTGATCACCGGCGAGGAGAACATGCTCCTCATGGCGGACCTGCACCACCTGTCCAAAAGCGAGGGACGACGGGCCGCCGCCGAACTCCTGGAGCGCTTCGACCTGGCAGAGTCCGCGAAGAAGCCCGCCTCAACCTACTCCGGCGGTATGAAGCGCCGCCTCGACCTCGCGATGACGCTGGTCGGCAACCCGCGGATCATCTTCCTCGACGAGCCGACGACAGGGCTCGACCCACGCTCCCGCCACAACATGTGGGGCATCATCCGCGGGCTCGTCGCCGACGGCGTCACCGTCTTCCTCACCACCCAGTACCTGGAGGAGGCCGACGAACTCGCCGACCGCATCGCCGTGTTGAACGACGGCAAGATCGCCGCTGAGGGCACCGCCGAGGAGCTCAAACGGCTCATCCCGGGCGGGCACATCCGGCTCCGCTTCACCGACCCGGTCGCGTACCAGTCCGCCGCTGACGCCCTGCGCGAGGTCACCCTCCCCCAAGCTCTCGGCTTCGCTCGAGCAGGGGGTACCCCCATCGACGAGGCACTGTCGCTGTCCATCCCCAGCGACGGCAGCCAGCGCGAACTGCGCTCCATTCTCGACTGGCTCGACTCCGTCGGCATCGAGGCCGACGAACTGACCGTCCATACCCCCGACCTCGACGACGTGTTCTTCGCCCTGACCGGCCCAGCCAATGTCCCCAACCAGCCCAAGGAGAACGTGCGATGAGCTCCCTCTCGCTCGCTGTACGCGACTCGAACACGATGCTGCGCCGCAACCTCCTGCACGCATGGCGCTACCCGTCCGGGACCCTGAACCTGCTGCTCACGCCGATCATGATGCTGCTGCTCTTCGTCTACATCTTCGGCGACGTGATGAGCGCCGGCATCGGTGGCGGTGGCGCGGACCGCTCCGAGTACATCGCCTATATCGTCCCCGGCCTGCTGCTGATGACCGTCGGCAGCACCGTGATCGGGGCCGCGGTGTCCGTCTGCGTGGACATGACCCAGGGCCTCACCGCCCGCTTCCGCACGATGGCGATCTACCGGGGCTCTCTGCTCGTCGGGCATGTCGTCGGCGGCGTGCTGCAGTGCGTGACGAGCGTGGTCCTCGTCGGCGCCGTCGGGGTGGCGATGGGCTTCCGGTCCACGGACGCCACGGCACTGGAGTGGATCGCCGCGTTCGGGCTGATCACGCTGTTCGCCCTGGCACTCACCTGGATCGCGGTCGGCATGGGCGCGGCCAGTCCGAACCCCGAGGCGGCCGGCAATATGGCCATGCCGCTGATCCTCCTGCCGCTCATCTCCAGCGCCTTCATCCCGGCCAGTACGATGCCGGGCTGGTTCCAGCCGATCGCCGAGTACCAGCCCTTCACCCCCGCGATCGAAACCCTCCGCGGCCTCCTCCTCGGCACCGAAATCGGCAACAACGGCTGGATCGCGGTCGTCTGGTGCGTCGGCCTGATCGCGCTCGGCTACCGCTGGTCGACGGCGCAGTTCAACCGCGACCCGAAGTAATCGAGACGTCCGCATTGGCCGCCTCCCGCACCATCAGTCCGGCAGCCGCCCGGCTCCGCATCGAGCACGGCGTGCGTGCCCAACTCGGCCAAGGCTGCCATCCGCACCTGCGGCTAGGCCGACTTGTCGGCGCCGCGGGTGTTGCCCGGCCGGCCAAATGCGCTCGCGTCGGCCGCGGTGTCGGCCACGTCCCAGTAGGTGTTGTCCACCGCCACCGCCACCGGCACCAGCCGCAGCCCCGCCAGAACGTGCCTGGTGTGCTCTCGTCGGCCAGCGGCCGGGTCGGTGGCGGTGAACAGCACCCGCAGCGGCTCGGATCCCAGCCGTTCGTGGGCCCGGAGCAACGAGGGCTTCGCCAGCATCGGCCAGGACCCCAAGACCCGATAACTCAGGAACGCTCTCGGCAACCGGCACCACCCCCGACGCCCTACCGGCAAACTACGCGAGCAGTCCTTCGAGGGCGTCGGCCTCGATGACGTGGACGCCGATGCCCGCCAGTTCGGTCAGCGCGGAGTCTGTCACCTACGAGACCGCGTCCCGTATCAGCGCGAGACGGAAGTCCCGTTCCGATGCCTGCACGATGCTCACGCGCGGGCAGTTGGGTAGGTTGCATCCGGCGAACACCAGTGTGTCGAGACCGAGTTCACGCAGCAGTGTCTCCAGGCACGTGCGATAGAAGGCACCCCAGCGGGGCTTGAAGACGGCGTAGTCGTACGTTCCCAGACGCTGTGCACGGCGAGGCGATCCGTACCCCCGACTCCAGCAGCCGCCGCCGTACCAGGTCGGCGTCGCCTCCGCCTTCCTCGTACAGGCGCACGACGTGCACCACCGGCCGCCCCGCAGCCCGGAAGGCGGACACCGCCTGTCGCAGCGCGGGCAGGATCTCTGTGGTGCCCGGGACGCCGTAGGGGGCTTCGGAGAGGAAGTCGCGTTGTACGTCGATCGTGATCAGGGCGGATGTCGCGAAATGCGGCGCGGTAAAGGGGTCCTGGAGATCAGGCTCTGACGTCGTCATGTGCTGCTGTACCTGCCGTGTCTAGGGGAAGTTCCGGGGACGCGAGACGCGGGCGGGCCGCCGTGGGATCACCACCGGCGCTGCCAGAGGCCCTGCCGTTGAACGCATGAGCTTGATTGCCGAGGTTGCCGGCAGGCGTCTGAGCACATCACCGTAGGTGGCCGCGGCAGGGGAGCGGGGCCTGATGACCAAAACGCTGATGTGCGGCCGGGGCCGGAAGCCGGAAGCGCCCGGCCGAGCCCCCTCGTCCCGCGTGAGTCGGCGGACGTTGCCCGAACTCGGCGCAGAGGAGCACGGAATGGTCTGGCTGGAGGCCGACCTGCCCTCCGGGCTTGGGAGGAGAAGCGCGGCCCCTCACCGTCCCGTTGCGTCAGGCGTGAGCGGCCTGGTGCACCGCGGCAACCTCCCATGCCATGAGGGGCAAAGCGAGGGCGACATGGTGGACGCATGACTGTGCTTGCAGCAGCCCCGGTAACTTCCTGTCGCGACGTGCCCTGGTCGCGGGCGCGCGAACTGGCCCACGCGGCTCCCACGCCCCTGTCGGCCGGGCGGGTGCCGCTCACGCGAGCCGCGGGGCTGACACTCGCCGAGGACCTGTGTGCCCGTCAGCCGCTGCCGCCCTTCGACACCGCGGCCATGGACGGGTACGCCATCGCCGGGCCGGGCCCGTGGCTGCTGTCGGCGGACGTCGTGCGCGCGGGGGCTGTCGATGTGCCCGAGGAAATGGCCGAGGGCGAGGCAGTGGAGATCTCCACCGGGGCGCAGGTGCCGTGCGGCGCCGAGGCGGTGCTGCCGCAGGAGCACGCGGTGCGTGCGGGGGCGGGGGTGCGTGGCCCGGCGCCGGTTTCGGGGAAGCACATCCGCCGGGCGGGCGAGGACGCTTCGGTGGGCGCGTGCCTGGCTCCTGCCGGGACGCGGGTCGGCCCCGCGCTGCTGGGTCTGGCCGCCGCGTGCGGCTACGACACGCTGTTGGTACGGCCCCGGCCCCGGCCCCGGCCCCGGCCCCGTGTCCGGATCCTGGTCACCGGTGACGAACTCATCCACGCAGGGCGGCCTGCCACCGGCCAGATACGCGATGCACTCGGTCCTTTGCTGCCGCCGCTGGTGAACACGCTCGGCGGCGAGGCCACCGACGTACGCCCTGTGCCGGACCACCCTGTCGGGGCACTGGCGACCGCCGTCCTCGCCACGTCGTACGACACCGACGTGATCGTGGTGACCGGCTCCACCTCGGTCGGCGCGACCGACCAGCTGAGACGGCTGCCGGCCGAGCACGGTGCCCGGTGGGTGGTGGACGCGGTTGCCTGCCGCCCCGGCCACCCTCAGCTACTCGCCCAACTCCCGGACCGACGCTGGACCGTGGGTCTTCCCGGCAACCCGTACGCGGCCCTGACCGCCGTCCACACCCTGCTCGCCCCGCTCCTCGCGGGCCTGACCGGACGCCCACTGCCGGCTCTGCCCCACGTCCCGCTGACCGGTGGCATCCTGGTTGTGTCATTCTCCGGGGGCTCTGGCCTGCGAAGGCGGACCGGTGGTGGGTGTGTGTGCGAGCCGCTGGCGGGTCGGGCGCAGTCGATGGCGGTCGTCCATGTCGGCGGCGGCAGGTTACGCCCACAGGAGCACGGTCACGCCATCGGAGCCCTGGTAAATGCTTCCCGTGGCCATTCTCGTGTAGGCCCTCTGGCCGTGGTGGCGAGAGGTATAGGAGTGCGTTACGAGGTGGAGCACCCCTGCGTGCTGCCGGGGAAGCCCGGCGTCGGCGTCGGCGTCGGCGAACCACACGTAGACGAAGTTCGTGTCGTTCCTGGCTGTAGTGCCGAGATCGGGTCCGTACCAGTGCTTGTGGGGGCGGCGGTCGCCCACGTGCGGAGCCAACGCCTGGACGGCGTCATCAGTGTCCAGCGCATCCGCCCAGGGCCGGAATAGGGAGTGCAACTGCGCCTGCTGCTCCCACCGATCGCGGCGGTCGGCGGACCGGGCCTTCTGGCGCTTCTCTTCATAGCGCCGCTCTTCTTCCTCCAACAGGTGGGCAGAGTACGTCGGCGCAGCAGTCAGCCATTCCCGGACCTCTTGGGCTCGGAGTTCCATCTGTCTGCGCTCTGCCTTCCTCCGTGCCTCGAACCGTTCCACAAGGCACGCGGAGCATGTGATCCGTAACTGGTTCCAGCCCTCCCTCCAACTCACCGGGTGCCGCCGACCGCAGACATCGCAACGTCGTCTCACGGGCACAGGCTAGTCAGAACAGCCGGAAGGGGCCCGGTACTACGCAGGTCTGATGCCCTCGTAAGAAGCACCCCGACAGCGCGCCAGCCGGGCATCACAAGAAGTGGACCAGAGCCTCTCCGGGGAGGTCGATTCGACGTGAGTTCGGGAGTCGCTCGCCGCGCGCAATCTCAGCTCCGCTGGTTCCTGTGATGGATCTGGCGCGTGGCGGCTACATGGACGGGGTGCGCAGTAGTTCTTGAGTGAGATGGTGCAGGCGCATAGCGGTTTCCTGGTTGAACGACGCGCCTTTGAGGGGGAGTTGGCGCGTGTTGCGGTAGACGGTGAACCGGTCACCCTGCGGTTCGTCCAGGAGTCGAGCCATCGGGGTGACGGCCTTCGCAACGGAAGTAGCGAAAACGGCGAAGGACGCCTTGGTGAGGGTGCGTAGCGGTTGCGGTAGGTGGTTCGGCATACCAGTCGCCACAACGCCGGGGTTGTAGCCGATGTAGCGGATCCGGGTGTCAGCGTGCACGGCGGCGAAGGCGACGCCAAGAAGATCGTTGGCGCGGAAAGACTGCAAGGTGGCCTTGGTGCCGCCGTAGCGCCGTGCGAGTTGCAGGTCTTCCCAGTGGATCCGGCCCAGGGGAATGCCCGGAGTTCCGACGTTCATGACGACGGGGTGCTGCGCGGCCTCCATCACGTCGCGCAGACCGTGGCTCAGGACGAATCGGCTCAGGTATGCGAGGGCGAAGCTGTGCTCAAACCCTTCATCGGTAACCGCGCGAGGGCCGAAGAGGCGGTAACGCTGGGCGCAGAGGACGAGCTTGTCCACCGAGGGGCAGGTGTTCTCGATTCTGGTGATGAGTTGCCTGGTCGCTGAGACCGACGTCAGGTCGGCCTGCAGGAAGGCGGCACGGTCAACGGCCGAGATGGCCGCCGCTTCCGCCAGGAGGGCCTCGCCCTTGGCGGGAGTGCTGCCGACGGCAAGCACGCGCGCTCCTTGTCGCAGGTAGTGCAGGGCGAGCCCTTTGCCGAGCCCGTCGGTACCCCCGGTGATGACCACGGTCTGCATTCCTGGTTCCCCTCTCCCGCGGGTTGGGGCGGCAGATGGGCTGCCTGGCGCCACGGAATCGCTATGCGGATATCTCGTATCCGCTTACGGGGACCGTACCATGGAACCGGATATGCTCTATCCGGTTCGGTCGGATCGGTGCGAGGAGTCGTTCATGGGCAGTCAGACGGAGGACGAGGACGCAGCCGTGGCAGGCGGACGCCCGCTGAGGCGGGACGCGGAGCTCAATCGTCAACGCATCCTCCAGGCCGGGCGCGAGATTTTCGCCGCACGCGGCCTCCAGGCCACCCTCAACGATGTCGCGCATCATGCTGGGCTTGGAGTGGGCACCGTCTATCGGAAGTACCGCGACAAGCAGACCCTCTCGGAGGCAGTCTTCGGCCAGGAGCTTGACGAGATTGCAGCGATGGCCCAGGAGGCCCGGGAAGAGGACGATGCCTTCGACGCCTTGGCCAGCTTCCTTGAGAGAGCGCTGGCGAGGGCAGCGAAGAACCGTGGGCTGCGCGAACTGATGCGCCAGGGCACCGTCGAGGCCGACGGCCTCGCTCGCGCGCGGCGGGAAATCACAGCCCACTGCAAGCACCTTGTGGAGAGGGCCAGTGCCGAAGGCGCGTTGCGCGACGGCATCACAGAGGCCGACATCGCACCGATCGCCGCGATGATCGACGCTGTCTTGTCACTGCCCGGCGAACATCCGTCTGAGATGTGGCGACGCTATTTCGCGATTGTTCTCGACGGGCTCCGCGTCCACCCGGATCAGAGGCCCTTGCCCAGTCCTGGAGACGCGACCTGACCTCGACCAGCGCAGTCAGGACCGCCCTGGGTCCCGGAAGGCCGTCTGCTCAGCCGATGGCGGTCTGTTCAGCCAGGGCTTCGGTGTGGGCGAGGCGGTAGGAGTCAGTGCCGGTCTGGATGATCGCGCCGTTGAAGGTGAGCCGGTCGACGATGGCCGCGCAGAGCCGCGGATCGGTGAACGTCCTCGTCCACCCCGAGAACGACTCGTCGGAGGCGATCGCGACGCTGTTCTTCTCCTCGCGTTCAGTCAGAACCTGGAACAGCAAATCGGCGCCGTGCCGTGGACACACGGGGGCTGCCGGTGATGATGATGGTCACTCCGGCGAGTGTCCACGACGCGTACGCGGCCCGCGACTTCCTCATCCGGCTCCGCCTCGCCCACCCCGAGATCACCCTGGTCTGAGCCGACTCCGCCTACGGCGGCGAGCTCGTCACCTGGGCCCGGGACCGTCTCCACCTCACCCTCAAAACTGTCAACCGGCCCAGAACGAAGGGGTCCGTTCTGTTGCCAAAGAGGTGTGACGGAGGCCTCAGGAGGAGAGCAGACCGTGGGTGGCGGCGCGTGTCAGTTCCGGATGGCTGAGGACATCCGTGCTGTCGACGAATTGGTCGGCTGTGCCGATCGGCGGCAAGGAGCTGATGTCAGGGTCGGTGATGCGGTTTCTCAGCGCCGCGGTGAAGCGTTCGGCGTGCAGGACCTGGAATGGTCTGGTGTGGAAGGGCCGTGTGGCGGGGTCGACGGGGTCGGTGAGGCCGAGCTGGTTGTGTGTGGCCGCGACGGCCTCGTAGGCGCGGGTCAAGTGGTGCTCGCGGGTGTGCCAGTCGGTGGCGGCGAGGGCCTCGGTGAGGACCGGGGTGAGGGCGGTTGCCTGGGGAGTGCGGGCGAAGGCGCTGCCGAGCCATTTGCTGTAGGGCGGGTAGCGGCGGTCCATGAGCAGGCAGAGCCGCATCAGATCGCGTACCAGGCGGGCGGCGACGACAGCGGAGCCGAGTTCGTCGCCCACTTCGCCGCAGCGGCCGACGAAGGCTTCTTCCTGGGAGATGCGCTGCCACTGGCAGGCGAGGAGGTAGCGCCAGAGGTCGTGGGGGTACCAGTCGAGGTTGGCGCGGGCTGGTGCGAGTTGACCGAGTCCGTCGTGGAAGACGGCACCGGCAGTGACCTCGGCGAGGAGCTGAGTGGGGGTGGCCAGCCAGTCCGTCAGGGTGATGCCGGAACGCGGGTCGAAGCCCAGTTGCGCGGTGAACCAGGCGCCTGGGTCTGTGACTTCGACCCGGTGGTGGACTGGCCCGTCAGTTGTCTGCATGACCCGGATGCCTGCTTCGCCGACGGGGGCGAAGTGCGTCGGGTAGCCGCGGAAGGTTTTCGGCAAGCGTTCGGAGAGCAGTGCCGTGATCCTCTCGCCGTGGCGTGTGACGTCCTGCGAGCGCAGGAAGATCTGCAGGCGGGGTCCCCACTCGTGGTCGGCGGAGCGGGCGGTGTCGAATCCGAGGACTTCCGAGCCGCCACCGAGGCGGGCGGCGGAGTGCCTAACCCCCGGGGCGGCCTCCTCCAGCAAAGACCGTACGGCTTCGAGGTAGAAGCGGTACGAAAGTTCCAGTCCGGGGATGAAGGACGGCGTGGTCATGCTGGAGAGGGTGCCGGATCAGCGTTTGGCCGGTCGAAGGCTTTTCCCCGTCCGGCAGGCATCAGGTCTGTCATGCGGCCCGAGACCGCGGCCGCACCTGCCGCACGTCCGCCTCAACTTCGCCCGCAGCTTCTCCACGAGATCCAACGATGTCTTAGCCACGCCCGACCAACGAGCAACTGATCGGACAATCACGCCACGTGACGGTCAGCCGAGGAAGCGGGACGGCTTCTAACGGATCCGGTGTCGCGGAGCTCCGCCCAGCGTTCGGAACGCATGCACGTGCCAATCGAAGAACGCCTCCTGGCCCGCGGTGGCGAACACCCGGTGCACCGCCTTGCCGGAGAACGACAGCCGCAGCGAGAACAGATAGACCCGCGTGTCCTGGCCCGCCAGGCGGACATGGAACTCGCCGAAGTCGACCTCGGCCTCCGCACCGGGCAGATGCGTCTGCGGCACGAACACCGCTCAGGCCCCAGCCCGGCTTCCCGCCGCACCTCCGCCCGGCGCCACTTCACATACCGACGCGCCATCGGGTACGAGATGTCGAGCGCGGCGTGCTCGTCGACGAACCGGTCGAAGATGCGCTGCGCGGTGTGCTGCTGCTTGACCGGCGCGTCCAGGTCCGTCCGCAGCATCTCGTCGATCAGATCCGTGTACGCATCCAGCCGTGACTCCCGCCGCCGTGGCGACTTGCGCGGCTCAGGCCACTGCCCGTCCAACGCACGCCGCACCGTGCGCCAGGTGACGTTGTACTTACGCTGCAACGCCCGCTGCGACAGCCCGTTCTGGCAATGGTCGCGGCGAATCGCAGCGTACAGATCGGCCTTCGAATCCGCCCCCCATCGGGCCCCTGCGAGAAAGGCACACCCCACCGTCCCACCGCAAGCCCCTGAGTCACGGCGCCGCCCTCGCCACCGCGCTCGCCGCCGTACCACCGCACTGGCAGTCAGGCGCCCCGGTGCTCGTGGTCCTGCTGCCGGGATGAGCGGCATCTTGCCTCGGCGGGCCCCGATCGAGCATCGCTTCGACCTGGCGAGCGGGGGCGAGCAGTTGCCGGGTGAGGGCGGTCGCCTTCGGGTGGTCTCAGTTGCGTGCTGCGACGCGTAGCCCGTCGATGACGATGGTGAGCATGCGTTCGCTGCGTTCCTGGGAGTCGGGACCGCTGTC
This sequence comes from Streptomyces sp. NPDC004732, assembly GCF_040609235.1. Lineage (NCBI taxonomy): Bacteria > Bacillati > Actinomycetota > Actinomycetes > Kitasatosporales > Streptomycetaceae > Streptomyces > Streptomyces sp. NPDC004732. Next base: position 275,927 of record NZ_JBEXJR010000001.1, on the reverse strand, counting down.
GGTCTTCCACAGGAACGACACGAGCAGGAGGACCTCGTCGGCGTCGGCGTCGAGCCGTAGTTGCTTGGTGTCCTTGCAGGCGGTGAGCAGCTGGTCCAGCGCCGCGACGACCGGCGGGTGGTAGTGGCTCCCGAGGTCCGCGCGGGTGGCCGCCGCTATGGCCTGGGATGCCCCGTGCTTGACACGACCGTATGCGGCGAGTCGGCCGAACCAGAGGCGCAGTGCGTCCAAGGGGTCGTGCCCTTCGAGTAGGCGTGGGGCGGCTTCGACGAGCTCCTCGACGTCATTCCGATAGACGGCGAGGAGCAGTGCCTCGCGGTTGGGGAAGTGCCGGTACATGGTCCCCTGGCCCACACCGGCCGCCTTCGCGATCGACTGAAGGGTCGCGTCGGGGTGGCTGGCGAAGGCCCTGCCCGCGATCTCGATGATGCGGACGCGGTTGTCCCGGGTGTCCGAGCGCGCCGGGCGTCGGCGGAGCGGCGCCAACTGCCCGTGGTCGCGACTGGAATCGGGCATACGTCCCCGTCTCCCTCCTGTGGGCCGTGCTCCTGATGTCGTCATGGGGCGGAGCGCAGGAGGACGAGAGATCCGCTGTAGGTCGGCCGACTGCGCAGGTGGCCGAAGGCTTCGTCCCAGGCGCCGGATCCCAGGGCGCGGCGCAGGGAGATGTCGAAGTCCTGTCGGGCGCGGTCGTCGATGAAGCTCCAGGCCGAACAGGCTTGACGGGCGGCGGGGTTCAGGAGGAGCTCGGGTCGGCCGTAGTACGCCTCGTTGAAGCCGTCGGTGCAATCCAGCGGTACGGGGACGGGCTGGATGGTGGTGGTGGGGCCGAGCGCGGCCGTGATGCGGTCCAGGGAGGGGTAGCGGCGGGCTTCGGTCTCCAGGACGTCGGGGGCGTACTCGTAGAGCCAGAAGTCGCGCACACGTGCGGGGTCGCAGGTCAGTACGGCGACGGGGCCGCGAGTGACGCGGCGCATCTCGCGCAGTCCGGCTTCGACGTCGGACCACTGGTGGACGCTGAAGAGGGTCATCGACGCGTCGAACTGCCCATCGGTGAAGGGCAGGTCCTCGGCGACAGCATCGATGGCGGTGGCGAGCTGGGCCGGACGCTGGGCGCGCATGGCCAGGGACGGCTCGACCGCGGTGATCGTGCGCGCTGCGATCTCGTACGATCCGGTGCCCGCGCCGACGTTGAGGACAGTGCGCGCATCGCCGAGTGCTCGGGCGATGACGTGGGCGATGCGCTCGTCGGGACGGCGCAAGGAGGCGTGGGCAGGGGCCAGGACTCCGCGGCCGACGTCGTCGGCGCCGTGGTCAAAGGTACGCATGACCATGGGGGGACCTCGCCTTTCGGGTCTGGCCGGAGCTGCGGCACCCGCACCCCGAGCAATGCCTTCTATCTTGCATCTGCCACGTACATTCGCATAGTGGCCTTGTAGATGCTTGGTAGATCACCCAAAGAGTGAGGCATGTGCGTCGAGGTGCTTGGAGGTTGTGCCGACGCTGATGCGCCCGGTTACTGGTTGTCGTCTTCTTGGTGGGAGTGCCGCAGGCCAGTGCTGGGGTCAGCGATGTTGTGATAGCCGCGTTCCTCCCAGAAGCCGCGCCGGTCCTGCGTCATGTACTCGATGCCCCGCAACCACTTGGGGCCCTTGTAGCCGTAGAGGTGCGGGACGACCAGGCGCAGCGGAAAGCCGTGTTCGGCGGTGAGCGGTTCGCCGTTGTGGTGCGTGGCCATGACGGTGGAGGCGGCGGTGAAGTCGGCCAGGCGGAGGTTCGCGCTGTATCCGTATTCGGCCCAGGCCATGACGTGGGACACGCCCGCAGCGGGTGGGGCGAGATCCAGCAGGGCGGACGCGGGCACGCCGAAGAACTCGTGGCCGACGGTGCTGGTGCCGGATGCGCAGTGCAGGTCCGCGAGGACGGTGACCCTGGGCATGGCGGCGAGATCGTCGAAGTCCCAGGAGTGCTTGTCCCCGCTCTGGGTGGCGCCGAAGACCTGGAGTGTCCAGCGTTCCGGGCGGAAGCGGGGCACCGGCCCGTAATGCGAGATGGGCCAGCCCTTCGCCAGACGCTGCCCCGGCGGCAACATGCCTTGCTCCATCACGCGACCCTCTGTCTCCGTAGACGCAGATGCAAGGCAAAAGCCTAAGACAAGCTCACAGGAATCACTTGCATAGGGAATAAGGGCTCGTAGATGCCGATCTCTGGCGAGGTGGCAGGGGTGCTGCGTGGCGCACTCCGCGAGCGTCACGCAGCACCCTCTGCATGGTCCGCCGACCGGTCCGCGAGAGCCGGTGCGGATCTTTCGGCGGGTGGGGTCCAGTGCATCAGTGAACGTTCGGCGGTTCTACCGGATGGTGATCCGAAGAATGTCTGGCGGCGGGGTGGATCTGTGGTTGATCATCCAGGCCAGTGGCCGTGGTCCCCGCGCTGCGCCAGGTGATCTCGGCGACGGTGTCGGGGAATTGGCCGGAGGTGATGATCAGGCGCAGGCGGCTGCCGCTGGCGGTGATCTCCTGGATGGTGCCGGGCCAGACATTGCGGGGGCTGCCGGTGGGCTTTTCGCGGTGCAGGGAGATGGCTTCGGGTGGCACGACGAGGACGCGGTCGGCGAGGGAGACGGCCTCGACGGGGTCGTGGGTGACGATCAGGCAGACGCCGCCGAAGCCCGACAGGTGAGTGCGCAGGGTGTGCCGTACGTGGGCGCGGGTCGTCTGGTCGAGCGCGGCCAGAGGTTCGTCGAGCAGCAGAAGCCGGGGGCGCGTCGCCAATGCGCGGGCCAGGGCGACGCGTTGGGCCTGGCCGCCGGAGAGCTGGGCGGGCTTGCGGTGGGCGAGGTGGCCGACGCCGTGCCGGTCAAGCCACTCCTTGGCTTCGTGGCGGGATTCGGCGCGAGGGATGCCGTGGGCGCGCAGGCCGTAGGCGGTGTTGGCGAGCGCCGTCAGATGAGGGAAGAGGGCCCCTGTCTGCGGGACCCAGGCGACGCCGCGCTTGTGCGGGGGCATGTCGGTGACATCGGTGACATCGGTGTCGGCGAGCCGGAGCTCGGCGTGGGCGCGGGGGGTGAGGCCAAGCAGAGCACGCAGCAGGGTTGTCTTGCCTGCCCCGTTCTCTCCGACGGCGGCGATGGTGGTGCCGGGGGCGGCGTCCAAGGTGAGCTGGTTGAAGCTGGTGACCTCGGCATGCAGGGGCCAGTGTGCCTGCGGGGCTGAGGACTTGGCGGCCGCGGGAGCGGCGTCCTGCAGCGCGGCTGCGGGCTGAGCGTGCGTGTCCCGCGGATCCTCGGCCCGAGGGCGTGCGGTGCGACCGGCGGTGCCACCGGTCCAGCGCCCGCGGAGGCCGATCAGCACGGCCATGGCGATGGGAGCAGCAGGGAGACCGAAGTGGCGGCCTCGGGCTGATCCTGGAGGAGGAGGTAGACCTGCAGGGGCAGGCTCTCGTCATCCATGAGCAAGCCTTGGCCCACCTCTACGGCGAATGCCGCCAGATCCCGGCCGTAGGCCTAGCAGACGCGCAGCTTGCCCCATGGTGTAACGCTGCATATGAGAAACATTAGAAAGAAAAAGTGTGTATTTGCAATGCGTCAAGATCATGCCGTTACCAGAAGCGGATACGGAAACTGAGGCCCAAGGAATCATTGCGGCCAAGGAAGAGGTCCCGAATAACTCATGACTTTCGGGGTCGCCTGATCTGCCAGGCATACCGGGTCCGCCGACTGGCGGATGCCATGCTCCGTGCAACGGTCCCGCTTTCGGGCATTAACGTGTGAATCATGCAGGCCAGCCGCCTGACAGATCACCGCCCAATTACTTTGTGAGGCATTCCTTCATGAGCCTGAGCATCCGTAACCAGATCGTCGGCACGGTCACCTCCGTCACCCCGGGCGAGGTGATGGCGACCGTCAAGGTCCGTCTCGACGGCGGCCAGGACGTCACCGCCGCGATCACTTTGGAGGCCGTCAAGGAGCTCGGCCTCGCCGAGGGCTCCACGGCCAAGATCCTCGTAAAGTCCACCGAGGTTTCCCTGGCGACCGGCGCGGTCGAGGGCCTGTCCATTCGTAACCAGATCCCCGGCACCATCACCGACGTCGCCACCGGCGGTGCCATGGCGTCCGTCAAGATCTCCGTCCAGGGCGGCGAGTTGACCGCCGCCATCACCAAGGACGCCGTCGCCGACCTGAAGCTGGCCTCCGGCTCCTCCGTCGTCGCGCTGATCAAGTCGACCGAGATCTCCCTGGCCGTCTGATCCCCACACGCCTCAAGGCAGAGCAAGGGCCTCACACCGCAGCCGGTGTGAGGCCCTTGGCGGACCTGCCTCTATGCGCGGGCGGCTTCCACGGCCGTCACCACTCCCAAGGAGAACAGCGCGAACCCCAGCACCGCCCCGGTCACGCCAGATCCAGCAACTGCTCGTAGAAGCCGCCGAACCCCCGCCGCTTGTCGACGAAGTGGAGTTCCAGGATCCAGTGGCAGACCCGGCCTCTGCGATCGGTGCGGCGCAGCGCAGAGTCGTTGTCAGGGGTGATGTAGGACTCGGCCTTCGCCCCGTCGTTGGTCTCGTGCGGGAACTCCCCGACGAGGTGGCCGGCGTGCCAGATGCCGATCTCCCAGCCTGCCTCGGCAGCCAGGCGCTCGACCTCGGCGTACAGTTGCTTGCCGGTGATGCCCGGATCGGCGGCGAACACGGCACGCCCGGCGTCGAAGATGCGCGGCAGGTCGTGCAGGAGCCGATGCTTGTCCGGGTCGTCGCCGAAGACGTACGTCCGGCCGAAGTCCGCCTCGTACTCCTCGAAGATCGGACCGAAGTCCACGAACGCGATGTCGTCCTCGCCGATGACCCGGTCCGGCGGGTTCTCCCGGTACGGAGCCAGGGTGTTGGGTCCAGAGCGGATGATCCGCTTGTGCCAGTGCTTGGTCGTGCCGAACATGTCGTTCGCCAGATCCCGGATGCGGTCGCTCGCCTCCCGCTCCCCGACACCGGGCGCGACCAGTGAGCGCGCCTCCACCTCGGCGAACAGCGCAATCGCCTTCTCCTGTGCCGCCACCAGACCCGCGATACGCCGGGCCTCCTCCGGCCCTGCTGGTGTGTCCGTCACGCCGATTCCCCCATCTCCCCTGTGGTGCCGTGGCCCGCACACCAGGCGGGCGTATTCCGCAAATGCAACCCTAGTTGATGGGTTCCTTAATACCTGCTGGGGTTCCTACGCCAACTCCCTTGCATATGGTGGTTCTCGCACATGCCATCGCTAGCGCCGGGGGACACCGGGTGCGTGAGCCGCCACTCGGTATCCGATTTCTGGGGGACGAGTGCTGCGACAGTTGGAGTATCTGGTCGCGCTGGCCCGCGAGCGGCACTTCGCGCGGGCCGCCGCCGCATGCTTTGTGTCGCAACCGTCGCTGTCGGCCGGGATCCGCAAGCTGGAGGCCGAGCTCGGGGTCGCCCTCATCCGGCGCGGGAGCCGCTTCCACGGCCTGACACCCGAAGGCGAACACGTCCTGGGCTGGGCGCAACGCGTGCTCGCCGAACGCGACGCGCTGCGACAGGAACTTGCCTCTCTGCAGGGGGAATTGACCGGCACCTTGCGTCTGGGGGCGATTCCCACCGCGCTGACCGCCTCCTCGCTGCTCACCACGCCGTTCTGCGAGCGCCACCCAGGTGTGAAGGTGAGCCTGGAGTCGCTCTCCTCGCGCGACATCACCCGCCGCCTGACCGGCTTCGACATCGACGCGGCCCTGACCTACCTCGACGACAGCTCTCTGCGCGACATGCGGTGCCTGCCGCTGTACGAGGAGCGGTACGTGTTACTCACACCGGCCGACGGGCCGTATGCCGAGGGCACCGAGGTGAGCTGGGCCCAGGCGGCGGCACTGCCGCTGTGCCTCCTCTCGCCGCGCATGCGCAACCGCCGCATCCTGGACGAGAACTTCGCCGCCGACAACGCGACGGCCGCACCTGCGGTCGAGTCCGACACGGTCGCGGGCCTGTACGCGCACCTCGTCACCGGCCGCTGGTCGAGCGTCATCTCGCATGCCTGGCTGCACATGTTCCCGACCCCGCCCGGCATGCGCGTGGTGCGGCTCTCCGGGCCCGCCCGCGGCCCCCGGGTCGGACTGGCAGTCGTGGCGCAGGACACCCAACCGGCCATGGTGCGTGCCCTGTTCGCCGTCGCACGCGATGCCGGAGTGCGAGACGCCCTGGACGACTTGCTCAGCTCCCACCTGGGCTCATAGCCCAGGGCTCACCGCGGATAGAAGACTTCGTTTTGACCACGGCGGGTCAGGCGCGGACCGTGAGAGACATCCCGCACGTCCGCCCTCTCCAACGAGGAGCCGTGACCATGGCCAAGGTGCTCTGCGTCCTGTACGACGACCCCGCCACCGGATATCCCACCGCCTACGCCCGCGACGATCTGCCGCGCATCGAGTCCTACCCCGACGGCCAGTCGGCGCCCACACCCAAGGACACCGGATTCACCCCCGGCCACCTCCTGGGCAGCGTCTCCGGCGAACTGGGCCTGCGGGCCTTCCTGGAGAGCAGGGGCCACACCCTTGTGGTCACCTCCGACAAGGACGGCGGCGGCTCGGTCTTCGACCGCGAGCTGGCCGATGCGGACGTCGTCATCTCGCAGCCGTTCTGGCCCGCCTACCTGACCGCGGAGCGCATCGCGGCCGCCAAGAACCTCAAACTGGCCGTCACCGCCGGGATCGGCTCCGACCACGTCGACCTGGACGCCGCCATCGCACACGGTGTGACCGTCGCCGAAGTGACGTACAGCAACAGCATCAGCGTCGCCGAGCACGTGGTCATGATGACGCTCTCGCTCGTCCGCAACTACCTGCCCGCCCACCAGGTGGTCCTGGACGGCGGCTGGAACGTCGCCGACTGCGTCGCTCGCTCCTACGACCTGGAAGGCATGCATGTCGGCACCGTCGCGGCCGGACGCATCGGCCTCGCGGTCCTGCGCCGCCTGGCCCCCTTCGACGTGAAGCTGCACTACACCGACCGGCACCGGCTCCCCGCCGGGGTCGAGGAGGAACTGGGCCTGGAATTCCACGAGTCGGCGGCCGACATGGTCCCACACTGCGACGTCGTCACCATCAACGCGCCGCTCCACCCGGAAACAGAGCACCTCTTCGACGACAAGCTGCTCGCCACCATGAAGCGCGGCGCGTACCTCATCAACACCGCCCGCGCGAGGATCGTCGACGAGGATGCCGTTCGACGTGCCCTGGACGATGGGCAGTTGGCCGGTTACGCGGGTGACGTCTGGTATCCGCAGCCCGCGCCCGCCGACCACCCGTGGCGCACCATGCCGCACCACGGAATGACCCCGCACATCTCCGGATCCTCCCTCTCGGCACAGGCCCGCTATGCCGCGGGCACCCGCGAGATCCTGGAGTCCTGGCTCGACGGGACCCCCATACGCGACGCATACCTGATCGTCTCCGGCGGCGCCCTCGCCGGTACAGGCGCCCGCTCGTACGCCGTGAATCCCACCGCCGAGAGTTAGGGGCCACCCCTCGGTCGGTGTCTGTGACACCCAGCCGGTCGGCCGCGGCAGGGGATCTAGAGTGCGGGTGTGTCGGCGTACAGCATTGGGCAGGCAGCGAGGCTGCTCGGCGTGAGTTCGGAGACCGTCCGGAGGTGGGCGGACTCCGGACGGCTCGGCATGGTCCGGGACGGCCCGGGGAACCGTGCGATCGACCGGGTGAGTGTGGCGGCGTTCGCGCAGGAGCGGGCGCAGGGGATGCATCCGCTGTCGGAGAGCCCCGTTGCCACTTCCGTACGGAACGCGTTCGTCGGGATCGTGACCGGGGTGGCGCTCGACGACGTCGCCGCGCAGGTCGAGATCCAGTCGGGGCCGCACCGCATCGTCTCGCTGGTGACACGGGAGTCCGTCGAGGCGCTCGGCATCGAGGTCGGCGTCACGGTCACCGCACGCGTGAAGTCGACCGATGTGCACATGGACACTCCTTGAACCGGCGCCGCCTCGGTGAGCCTCTCAGCGGCACAGGAGTGCGGCGCGCAGGTCGAGTTTGTGGTCGAGGCGGGAGAGGTCCCGGCCGGTGAGCTCCTGAACCCGTTCGATGCGGTAGTGGACGGTGTTGACGTGCAAGTGCATGGCTTCGGCGGTGCGGGCCCAGGAGCAGTTGTGGGCGAGGAAGACCTCCAGGGTCTCCAGAAGCCTGTGGTGTGAGGCCAGTTCGCTGTCGGCCAGCGGCCCGAGAGCCGTGGCGCTGAAGACCGTTCGCACGCCGACGGGGACTCCAGCCAGGAGTGTGTCCAAGGAGGAGAGTTCCTCGACGGCGGTCACACGACCGGTCGTCGGGGAGTCGTGCCGTGCCGCCGCGAGAGCGTAGCGGGCCTGGGCGAGGGCGGCGTGGAGTGTGGTGGGCTCGGCGGTGGCGGCACTGACGCCGACGTGCAGCGGACTCTCGGGTCGGCAGCCGTTCAGGAGGGACCAGGGTCCGCGGAGCGACGCGGTGGCCTCGCTGCCACTTCGTACGACGGCGACGGCTTCCCCCTGCAGGGTGGTGCCGACCGCGAAGTCTGTGGAGGGGAGGTGCCGCAGCGCTTCCGTGAGTGCTTCCGTGGCGACGCTGTCCGTCAACTGCCCGCCGGTGGTCGTGACCACGACCTGCCAGGGTCCCTGTACGAGCGGGCCGCAGGACTCCAGGGCGTTTGTCAGAGCGACGGTGTCCGCGCCGCCCCTGTCGACGAGAGCAATCAGCTCCTGTCCGGTCCGGCGACGAGCCGCATGCTTGCGATCGTGGTGGTGACGGTACTGCCCGATGACTTCGGCTATCTCGTGCAGGGCCCGGGGAGGTGCTCCACCGGCCTGTGGCACGTGGAGGTACCAGGTGTCGTACGGCGTGGTCTCGGCCTGGACGCGCAACGTTTCACCGGTGAGGTCGCGCAAGTTCTCCACGGCCTGCGCGGCCGGGAGGCCAGGGGCCGATGCGGTGCGGGCGATCGTGCGTCCGCTGCTGGTGAGCACGTAGCACGACGGTGTGCCGAACGGAGCCAGCGCGCTCGCCAGCAGCTCGTCGGCTTCGGCGCCTTGATCGAGGAGGCGGCCCAGTTCGCCCCTTACGTTCTCGGGCAGGGCGAAGTGGTCCGCGGGGCGGCGGTTGAGGTCGCCCCACTGGCGCCGGTACACGGCTTCGGTGATCGCCCGGAAGTTGGTGTGCGCCGGAACGGCCAGGAGCGCGATGCCGTGTTCGCGGCAGGAGCCGACGATGTCGGCGGGGACGGAGCCGTGGGTCTCCTCTCCGGCGAGGAGTGCCGTGGCTCCGGACTCCGCCAGGGCGGAGACGAATCGCTCGGTTCTGGCCCGACGGTCCGTTTTGCTCCACCACACCAGGCCGCTGAGCACGATCTCTCCGGGCTGGAGAAAACGGGCGGGGTCCTCCAGGTCGGTCGCGGTCACTCCGCTGATCGCCTGGCTGAGCAGATTCTCGCCACCCCAGATGAGAGTGAGATCGAGTTCCTCGATCTGGAGGAGGTCTCCGACGTGCATGTACTGACTCCTTGCATAGCCACCGAGCCCTCGCCTCGGCTTCTCACATCCACTAGGTGGGTGCGAGTCGAGTCATCGTAAATGCAAGGCTCTGATGACGGTGCGGCTCTTGGATGATTCACCAGGGCGGGAACGGTCGGGAGGGAGGTTTTCCGTGCCGCGCACCAGTCGTTTTCGGCCTGTCGCCGGGCTTCACTGACGTAGGAGGCAGAGACCGAAGACGGGGGAGACATGGATCTGAACACGGTTCTCGACGTGCGTGACGCACGCCGTCACGAGCCCTGGCGTCCCGGCGATGCCTGGCTCGGGGGCGGAACGTACCTCTTCTCCGAACCTCAGCCGCAGCTGCGACGCCTGGTGGATCTGAGCCGGATGGGCTGGGAGCCGCTCCGCACCCTGCCCGACGGATCGCTGGAGATCGCCGCCACCTGCACCATCGCGCAGCTGTCGCGGTTCGGGCGGGCCCTCGACGCGGCAGCCGCCCCTCTCTTCGAGCAGTGCTGCCGGGCCTTCCTCGCCTCGTTCAAGATCTGGAACATGGCGACGGTCGGCGGGAACCTCTGCAACGCCCTGCCCGCAGGGCCGATGATCTCGCTCACCGCCGCCCTCGACGGCGAGTGTCTGCTCCAGGCCCAGGACGGTTCGCTCCGGCGGGTCAAGGCGGCCGACTTCGTCACCGGAGCCGGCCGCAAGGACCTTGCGGAGGGCGAACTCCTGCGCTCGGTGACGATCCCCGCCCGCTCGCTGGACTGTCGTACGGCTTTCCGGCAGGCGTCCCTCTACGGCCTCGGACGCTCCGGTGCGCTCGTCATCGGAACGCTGGATCCGTTGGACGGTTCGCTGGCCGTGACCCTCACGGCCGCGACCCGACGGCCGTTCCGCCTCTGGTTCTCCTTGCCCCCGCACCGGGACGAGCTGCGCGCGGCGATCAGGTCGGCCGTGGGCGAATCCGACTGGTTCGACGACATCCACGGGCTGCCCGAGTGGCGACGGCACATGGGCTTCCACCTCGCCGAGCAGGTCCGCCACGAACTCACCCGGGACGGTGTGCGATGAGCTTCAGCATCCAGGTCAACGACAACACCTTCGACTCCGAGCCCCGCCCTGGGCAGTGCCTGCGCACGTATCTGCGCGAGCGCGGCTGGTTCGGGGTGAAGAAGGGCTGCGACGCGGGCGACTGCGGTGCGTGCACCGCGCACGTGGACGGGGAGCCGGTGCACAGCTGTCTCTACCCGGCAGTGCGGGCGGAGGGCCGGTCGGTCACCACGGTGGAGGGCCTGGCCGACAAGGGCGGTGAACTCCACCCCGTACAGCAGAAGTTCCTTGATGCCCAGGGCTTCCAGTGCGGGTTCTGCACGGCGGGATTCCTGATGACCACGGCCGCCCTCGAACAGGAGAAGGGCAGTGCCCACGACGACGGCAAACTGGACGACCTCCCGCGCGCCTTCAAGGGCAACATCTGCCGCTGCACCGGATATCGCGCCATCGAGGACGCCGTCCGCGGCGTGCAGCACACCGAGCGCCCCTGTGCCGGAAAGGCGGTGGGCAAGAGCCTCGGTGCCCCGGCCGGACCCCAGGTCGTGACGGGCACCGCCCGGTACACCTTCGACGTCGAGGTCCCCGGACTCCTCCACATGAAGCTGTTGCGCTCCCCGCACCCCCACGCCCGCATCCTCGCCATCGACACCTCCGCGGCCCTGCGGGTGCCCGGCGTCCACGCCGTCCTCACCCACGAGGACGCCCCCGCCACGCTGTACTCCAGCGCCCGGCACGAGCACCCCACCGAGGACCCCGACGACACCCGCGTCCTGGACGACACCGTCCGCTACGTGGGCCAGCGCGTCGCCGCCGTCGTCGCGACGAGCGAGCAGGCGGCCGAGGAAGGCTGCCGACGGATCGACGTGACGTACGAGGAACTGCCCTACGTCACCGATCCGGAGGATGCCATGCGTGACGGAGCCCCCGTGATCCACGCGGGCAAGGGACCGGAGGTACGGATCGCCCGCGTCGAGAACAACGTGGCCGGCGAGGTGCACGGCGAGATCGGCTCCGTCGACGACGGGTTCGCGGAAGCCGCGGTCGTCTACGAGGAGACCTTCCGCACCCAGCGCGTCCAGCACGCCAGCCTGGAGACCCACGGCTGCGTCGCCTACTTCGAACCGAAGGAGGACGGCACCGGCGAACGGCTCAGCGTGCGCTCCAGCACCCAGACGCCCTTCCTCACCCGCCGTGCCCTGTGCGCCCTCTACGGGCTTGGAGAGGACGAGGTCCGCGTCGTCGCGGGCCGGGTGGGCGGCGGCTTCGGCGGCAAGCAGGAAATGCTGACCGAGGACATCGTCGTCCTCGCCGCACTCAAGCTGCGCCGCCCGGTCAAGCTCGAATACACCCGCGCCGAGCAGTTCTACGGCGCCACCACCCGCCACCCGTTCACGATCGGCATCAAGCTGGGCGCCCGCGCCGACGGCACGCTGACCGCGATCCAGATGCGGGTGGTCTCCAACACCGGCGCATACGGCAACCACGGCCCGGCGGTGATGTTCCACAGCGTCGGCGAATCCTTCGCCGTCTACCGGGCCCCGAACAAGAAGGTCGACGCCTACTCCGTCTACACCAATGGCGTCCCCGCGGGCGCTTTCCGGGGCTACGGCCTGGGCCAGGTCACCTTCGCCGTCGAGTCCGCCATGGACGAGCTGGCCCGCCGCCTGGACATGGACCCGCTCGCCTTCCGCGAGAAGAACATCATCGGCCCCGGCGACCACATGCTCAGCCCGATCGGCGAGGAGGAGGACCTGCACATCGCCTCGTACGGCCTCGCCCAGTGCCTGGGAATCGTCCGCAGGGCCATCGCGGATGACCAGAGCGCCGACGACGTGCCGGAGGGATGGCTGACCGGCCAGGGCACGGCCATGGCGATGATCGCCACGGGACCGCCCGGCGGCCACTACGCCGACGCGACCGTCAGCCTCCTCTCCGACGGGACCTACGACATCGCTGTCGGCACGGCGGAGTTCGGCAACGGCACGACCACCGTCCACAAGCAGATCACCGCGGGCGCCCTCAACACCACCATGGACCGGATCGCCATCCGCCAGTCGGACACCGATGTCGTCCGGCACGACACCGGGGCCTTCGGTTCGGCAGGAACGGTCGTGGCGGGAAAGGCGGTCCTGCTCGCCGCGGAGTCCCTGGCCGGGCGTCTGAAGACCTTCGCGGCCCGGTACGTGGGTGTGGCCCGCCACTTGTGCACGCTCGGCGCGGAGGGGTTCGACTGCGCCGGCCGGACGGTCACTCTCAAGGAGCTCCACGAGGCGGCGCACGCCCAGGGGGCACAGGACGAGATCACTGCGGACGGCCACTGGGGTGGCACCCCGCGCTCGGTGGCCTTCAACGCCCAGTGGTTCCGGATCGCCGTCGACCCGGACACGGGCGAGATGAAGATCCTGCGCAGCGTGCACGCCGCCGACGCGGGCAAGGTCATGAACCCGCTGCAGTGCCGCGGCCAGATCGAGGGCGGAGTAGCCCAGGCCCTCGGCGCCACACTCTTCGAGACCGTACGACTCGACGAGCGCGGCGAGGTGACCACGGCAGCCTTCCGGCGCTACCGCCTCCCGCAGTACGCCGACGTGCCACGCACCGAGGTCCACTTCATGGAGACGACCGACGCGATCGGCCCCCTGGGAGCCAAGTCGATGAGCGAGAGCCCCTTCAACCCCGTGGCCCCCGCCTTCGCCAACGCACTGAAAGACGCCACCGGCATCCGCTTCACCGAGATGCCGGTGACCCGGGACCGAGTCTGGAAAGCGATGGATCAGCGGGCGGTGTGCCGGGCCGACTCCGTGGCGCAGTGACCTGCCCACCACGCGGAGCCCCGAGCGCTCAAGCCGGGTAGGCGTGGGTCTGCGCCGCTTTGACCGCTGCCCAGACCTGTGCACCTTCGTGCAGGTCGAGTTCCGCGGCGGCGACGGTGGTCAGATCGGCGGCCAGCGGGAGCTCACCGGTGAGGTCCACGCGGATCTGGTCGCCGTGCGTCTCCAGGCCGGCGACCTCGCATCTCCACAGGTTGCGTGCGCTGGACCCGCTGGGCCGGTCGCGGTACAGGGTCACGGCCCCCGGCGGGAACGCGACGAAGACCGGGCCGTTCAGATCCTCGGTCGTCGTGATCGCGGGCCCGGCATCGAGACGGACGGCGTGCCCCTCGGCCCGGCCTCGGTAGAGGTTGAGGCCGACCAACTGGGCGATGTAGTCGGTGCGCGGGTGCCGGGCGATGTCGGAGGGCGTGCCTTCCTGGACCAGGCGGCCGTGCTCGATGACGACCAGACGGTCGGCGAGCACCATGGCGTCCAGCGGGTCGTGGGTGACCAGTATGGCCACCGCCTCGAAGTCGGCCAGGTGCCGCCGGAGTTGGGCACGCACCTCCAGACGCGTGCGGGCGTCGAGCGCGGCCAGGGGCTCGTCCAGGAGCAGGAGCCGCGGGCGGGTGGCCAGGGCGCGGGCGAGGGCGACACGCTGGGACTGTCCGCCGGACAGTCGGCGGGGCTTGGCACCGGCGTGGTCGGCAAGCCCCATGCGGTCCAGCCACGCGGCGGCCTGGGTTCGGGCTTCCGCCTTGGACACGCCGTGGCAGCGCGGCCCGAATGCCACGTTGTCCAGGGCGGACAGGTGGGGGAAGAGCAGGTAGTCCTGGAAGACGACGCCGACGGGGCGGGACTCGGGCGGGGTGCGGTCCAGGGAGGCACCGTCGAGGTGGAGGTGGCCGCCGCTGGAGAGGGGAGTGAGCCCGGCGAGCGCGCGCAGTGCGGTGGTCTTGCCCGCGCCGTTCGGCCCGAGCAGCGCCACCACGTCGCCGGGCGCGGCTCTCAGCGTCACGTCGAGGTGGAAGGCGCCCTGGTGGACGACGAGTCGGGCATGGAGGCCCTCGCCGAGTCCATTGCTGGCGGCGTGGTCGACCGGGGTGTCTTCGGTGTGGGTCATGAGGCAGTCATCCAGCGGTCGCGCAGCCCGGCCAGGACCGCGATGGACACGGCGAGCAGCACCAGGCTCAGCGCGATGGCTGCGGCCGGGTCGCTCTGCAGGGCGAGGTAGACGGCCAGCGGCATGGTCTGCGTACGGCCGGGGAAGTTGCCCGCGAAGGTGATGGTCGCGCCGAACTCGCCGAGCGCGCGGGCCCAGGCGAGGACGGAGCCCGCCGCGATGCCCGGCGCGATGAGGGGGAGGGTGACCCGGCGGAACGCGGTGAAGCGCGATGCTCCCAGCGTCATGGCGGCCTCTTCGTAGCGGGGATCGGCGGCCCGCAGCGTGCCCTCCACGCTGATCACGAGGAAAGGCATCGCCACGAACGCCTCCGCGATCACGACACCGGTCGTGGTGAACGGCAGCGTGATGCCGAACCACGAGTCCAGATACTGCCCGACCACACCATTGCGTCCGAGCGCCATCAGCAGCGCCACACCGCCCACCACGGGCGGCAGGACGAGCGGCAGCGTCACCAGGGCACGGACCAGCCCCCGCCCGGGGAACTCCGTACGGGCCAGCACCCATGCCAAGGGCACCCCGATCACCAGACTCACCGCTGTTGCGGCCGTGGCACAGAGCAGGGACAGCTGAAGCGCCTGCCAGACCTCCGGACTGGTCAACTGCTCGGGCAGATCGCGCCACGGAGCCCGCAGGAGAAGGGCGACCAGCGGCAGCAACAGGAAGGCCAGGCCCACCAGGGCGGGCACCAGGAGGGGCAGCGGCACCCCGCGGCGCCGGACTCGCCCCTGCGCGCGGACGCGCCTGCGCCGCGGCCCACCGGTCAGGGTGTCGGCCGCGGCGCCGGACTTGTCGAGCTGGGTCACGGCTTGAGGAACCCGGCGGCGGTGAGGACCTTCTGGCCGTCGGCGGACTGCACGAGCTTGATGAACGCCTTGGCCGCTTCGGCGTTGGGCGCGTCCTTCAGCAGGGCGATCGGGTAGTCGTTGATGGCATCGGCCGATTCGGGGAAGTCCACGCCCTCCACCTTGTCACCCGCCGCCTTCACATCGGTCTTGTAGACGACCGCGGCGTCGGCCTCCTTCAGCTCCACCTTCGTCAGGGCGCTCTTGACGTCCTGCTCGTACGAGACCGGGGTGAGCTTCAGCTTGCTGGCATCCAGCGCCTTCTGCGCGGCCGCGCCGCACGGCACCGTCTTGTCGCACAGGACGACCTTGAGGCCGGACTTGGTGAGGTCCTTCAGCGAGGAGACCTTGTCGGGGTTGCCCGGCAGGGTCGCGATCTCCAACTGGTTGCGGACGAAGGTCGACGGGGCGCCGGCCGCATCCTCCTTGTCCGTCACGATCTTCATCGTCTTGGGGCTCGCGGCGGCGAACACATCGGCCGGGGCGCCCCCGGTGATGCCGGCGGCGAGCGAGTCGCTGCCGCCGAAGTTGAAGGTGACCTTCGTGCCGGGGTGGGCCTTCTCGAAGTCCTTGCCCAGCGTCGTGAAGCTCTCCTTGAGCGAGGCGGCAGCGAAGACCGTCACCGTCCCGGACAGCTTCTTCGACGAGGACTCCGAGGTGTCCGACTTGGTCGAGGAGTCGTCGTCGGAGGAGGAGCAGGCGCTCAGCGCCAGCAGCGCGGCGGCACCTGCACCGGCCACCTGCAGGGTCCGGCTGGTGCGGCGGGTCCGGCGCGCGGATCGGGTCATCACGGGTCTACTCCCTTTAGTCCTGTTAGTCCTGAGGACTTTTCTACGGTCTCTCGACGACCACGTTGGTCGACTTGATCACGGCAGTCGCCGGAACACCGGGTTCCAGCTTCATGTCTTCAGCCGACTCCCGGCTGACCATGGACACCACCCGGAACGGTCCGGCCTGGATCTCGACCTGCGCCGATACGTCACCCAGGATCACCTCGGTGACGATGCCGGAAAGGCGGTTGCGCGCCGAGGAAGCGTTGTTCGTGCGCTCGGCGTGATGCGCCTCGCGGGCGAAGGCGGCCAGCGCCGGTCCGGGGATGATCCGGCGGCCCAGCTCGTCGCGCTCGGCGTGCAGCCTTCCGCCGTCGACCCAGCGCCTGAGGGTGTCGGCGCTGACGCCCAGTAAGGCGGCCGCTTCGCCGATCCGGTAGGTGTGCATGCGGGGATCATACTGCCGCATTTGCGAGGGGTAAGTCTCTTGTTGCATCGCATGGGCTGGATGTCTGTGAGGTGGGGGTGGTATGTGCGTTTGTACGGGGCGGGGGCGCGGGTAACGTCATCCGGGAGGTAGTAGCCAGTGAGTCAATCCCTCGTGGAATCGGTCGCCGGCCCGATGGCGGAGCTCGCCCTGACCGGCGACCTTGCCCGCCCGGCCCGGTTGACGGTGCCGGAACTGTCCGCCTGGCCCCAGCACCGGGTGCAGGTCAGCTTCGAGTGCGCCACCAGTGGCATGCAGCACCATCACTTCTCGGGGCCGCTGCTGCACGACGTGCTGGCCGACGCCGGTCCGGTCTTCGATCCCGTGCGGCGCAAGGACCGCCTGCGCTTCCTGATCGCCCTGTCGGGCGCGGACGGTCATCGCGTCCTGTTGACCTGGGCCGAGATCGACCCCGACTTCGGCGGCGCTCCCGTCCTGCTCGCGCTCAGTCTCGACGACACCCCGCTCGACCGGGCCGGCCCTCAATTGGTGCTGCCCCAGGACCGCTGCGGCGGTCGGCACATCAGCGGGATCAACACCATCCGGGTCGACGGTCGCTACTCGTCCTGGGAGTAGTCTCGGCGCCTGCCAATGGCCGAATGATCCGTGAAGCCTTGCCGTACGACCTGTCCGGCCACGAGGCGCTCGTGGTGATGGATGGTCCGATGTCTGGCTACAGCGACGACGATTTCCCCACCCGGCAGGCGGAGCTGGCGCTGCTGCGCTCAGCGCTGGACGCTCAGGTTCCGGTGCTGGGGGTGTGCCTGGGAGCGCATTTGCTGGCCTTGGCTGCGGGTGGCACGGCCCGTGCGGGAGAGGCAGCCCAGGTCGGGTGGGGCCCCGTGCGGCTGAAGCCCGCGGCCGACAGGGATCCGCTGTTCGCCGGGGTGACGGAGCAGATGCGGGTGCTGCACTGGCACGGCGACACCATGGAGCTTCCAGAGGAGGCGGTTCTGCTGGCCTCCACCGACCGGTATCCCATCCAGGCATTCCGGGTCGGCACGGCGGCATGGGGGATCCAGTTCCACCCGGAGGCCGACGTCACCGCCGTGGAATCCTTCGCGACGGCCTTCCCTGAGGCGGCGGCCACCGCACCTCGACCGGTCGGGGCCACCCCGGCGGAGTCGGCCACGCCGACACCCTGCCGGGATCAGATCCTGGGCCGGTTCGCCGACTTGGCATCAGCTCGTGCCAGCCATACTTCGACCCGCGCATTCTTCACTCCGAGGGCCGACAGCTGGGAGGAGCGGTTCGCCGCGGACGAGCCCAGCTACGAGGCGGCCGTCGCCCGGATGGGACTCGGCTCGGGACAGAGGGTTCTCGATCTGGGGTGCGGCACCGGCCGAGCACTGCCTGCGCTGCGAGCCGATGTCGGGGACATGGGGATGGTCGCGGCGGTGGACGCCGTCTTCAGCGCCGGACTGCTCAACCACCTCGCCGAACCCACCGCGACCCTGCGCGAATGGGCCCGGGTCACGGCTCCTGGCGGCAGCCTGCAGCTCTTCCACCCCTCAGGCCGTGCCGAACGCGCCGCCCGGCACGGACGGCCCCTCGACCCCGATGACCCCCTGGAGGAGGCCAACCTCCGGCACGCGCTGCGCACGACCGGCTGGGAGATGAGCTGCTACGAGGACGCCGAACGCCACTTCCTGGCCCGCGCTGTACGTGTCGGCTGAGCCTCTCGAGATTGACCCGATTCGCGGGTCAACCCAGTCGGCCGAGCAAGGGTGGCCGGTCCGTCACTGTTCAGTACACGTCACGGATGTACCCCTGGTCGGCGGCGAGTTGTTTGACGAACGCAGTGGCACCGGACTCGTCGAGGCCGCCATGGATGATAGCGATCTCGCGCAGGACTCGGTCTACGTCCTTGGCCATGCGGGAGGCGTCGCCGCACACGTAGAAGTGCGCCCCGTCCTGGAGCCAGGACCACAGTTGAGAGCCGCCTCGCGCGTGGTGTCCCTGCCGCAGTTCTGGCTCTTCACCCGCGCCCCGCGGGACGCGATCACGCTCGGCGGGGTTGCCGCGGCCCTCACCGTGTTCGGCGGCACCCTCGGCCAGGGCTGGAGCCCTCAATTCCTCACCGGGAACGCGGTGTTCACCGTCGTCGCCTACGCCGCAGGGGTGGGTCTGGGGCTGTGGGTGTACCGCTTCGTCGGCCAGAGCAACGAGCGGCAGGAGCGCCTGACCACCGAACTGGCCGTTACTCAGGAGGAGTTGGCGGCCGCGTATCAGCAGCAGGGCGCGGCCGAAGAGCGCGAACGGCTCGCCCGGGAGATCCACGACACCCTCGCCCAGGGCTTCGCCTCCATCGTGGTGCTCGCAGAGGCCGCCCGCGCCGCCACCGTCACCGACCCCGTGCGCTGCGCCGAGCAGCTCACCTCCATCGAGCAGACCGCGCGCGAGAACCTGGCCGAGGCCCGGGTGCTCGTCGGCTCCGCCCCCGTGAGCGGCGTCGCACCCGGCTCGCTGGCCACCACCCTGCGCAGAACCCTGGACCGTTTCGTCCAGGACACCGGCCTCACGGTCACCGCCGAACTGCCCGACATGGACCTGGACCAGCGCACCCGCGTCGCCCTGCTGCGCTGCACGCAGGAGTCCCTCGCCAACGTGCGCAAACACTCGGGCGCCTCCACCGTGGGAGTGGTCCTCACCGAACTCGCGGGCGGTGTCGAGCTGGAGATCACCGACGACGGCTGCGGCTTCGTCGTCGGGGAGTCCTCTGGGTTCGGCCTCGACGGCATGCGCCGACGGCTGGCCGAACTCGACGGTGAACTCGCCGTCACCAGCTCCCTCGGGGACGGTACCCGTGTCCTCGCCAGCCTTCCCACGCACAGTCAGGACTGACCATGACGAACACCGCGTACGACCGGATCCGCGTGGTCGTGGTCGACGACCACGCCGTGATGCGCGCCGGAGTCATCGCCCTGCTGGCCGACGAGCCCACGATTGAGATCGTCGGCGAGGCGAGCGACGGCCGCGAGGGCGTCGACCTCGTCGAGCGGCTCGCCCCCGATGTGGCCCTCCTCGACCTGCGCATGCCGGTGCTCGACGGTGCGGCCGCCACCACCGAGATCGTCGCCCTGCCGATGGCCACCCGAGTGCTGATCCTCACCACCTACGACACGGACATCGAGATCGAACGAGCCGTCGAGGCCGGCGCCGTCGGCTACCTCCTCAAGGACACCACCCGCGAGCAGCTCGCCGATGCCATCCGCTCGGCGGCGCGCGGTGAGACGGTCCTCGCGCCCAAGGTCGCGGAGCGCCTGGTGGCGCGGATGCGCCGCCCCGAGCCGGTCGTGCTCACCGCCCGCGAGCGGGACGTGCTGCACGGCGTCGCCGACGGCCTGTCCAACGCCGAGATCGGCCGTCGTCTGGTCATCGGCGAGGCCACGGTGAAGACACATCTGCTGCGGGTCTTCGCGAAACTCGACGTCAGCGACCGCACCCGCGCCGTCGTCATCGCCCTGGAACGCGGACTCCTTGCGCACTCCTGAGGCCCGGGCGCACTAGAACGCACTGATGCCAGCACCCCGTTGACCCCCAGTGCGTGCTCCGGGCTGAACTGAGCGTTCGGCGGCAGCACCGGCACGCCAGGAGCACCGGATGTGATGCCGGCGAGGAAGCCGACCAGGCACTGGCGCTCGTGCTCGGCCAAGACCGGCGGTGGAGTGCGATCAAGGCCGAAGATGGCGGAGGGTGTGGCAGGGAGGGCAGCCTGTGTGGCGGCGGTCCCCGCTGAGAACGGAGCAGGCGTGGAGCTGGGCCGGGTGTCGGTGCCCATCCCGACATCGAGCACCATCCCGCAGCCGACACCACAATATGAGCAGACTGTCCCCACCTGCGTCGGGGGCGAAGTCACGGGCGGTGGCCCCTTTATCTGTGGGATCGGATGCTTCCGTGACCGAAGCTACGCAGTGATCAGTGATCATTGCGCTGCTGTGACACGGCCGGGTCACCTTGGGTTACGCCCACCACGCAGTTGTGTTCCAGAGGGTGAGTTCGCCGGGCAGCGCCCGGCCGCCAGTGCTTCGCACTCCAAGCGTTCGTTGACGACTTGTTGTCTGCGTGGCTGGACAGCGTCCGCAGACGTGGTGGTGTGTGTTGGGGGGGGCGAGCCGTCCGCCGTGCCAGGGATGCCCCTCACCCAGTGACGGGATGACCTACCGGCCGCCGGGGGAGGCCAGGTGCGTGGGCATCAGGCGCGGTCGATATGTACGTTGGTCGACTTCACGCGGGCGGTGGCCTCCATGCCGACCTCCAGGCCCAACTCCTCCACGGCCTCCCGGGTCAGCAGCGAGACCAGGCGATGCGGCCCGGCCTGGATCTCCACCTGAGCCGCGACATCGCCGAGCTTCACCGCGGTCACGATGCCCGGGAAGGCGTTACGGACAGAGGTGTAGGAGGCGTCCTCCTCACCACCGTTCTGGGCGAGCTCGACCGAGAAGGCGGCCAGGTCTTTCCCGTCGACGAGACGACGCCCGCCCTCATCGCGCTGGGTGGTCACGCGCCCGGCATCGGCCCACCGACGTGCCGTATCCGGGCTCACTCCCAAGAGGCGTGCGGCCTGCCCGATCGTGTAACTCTGCATGCGCGCAAGAATACGTGCAGAACTATTTTCCTCTGTCTCGACGCGTCAAAGCACGCTGCACTGGGGAAGTGCGACGGATGCCGCGGGGCTCTGTTCCCCGTTGCGTGCATTCTCTGTCACCTGCGGGCGCCGGTTGTCGGAACCTTTTTCTGGCGTCCACGTGGTCTAGATCGACGCCGTGCACCAGGTGGGGCGGCGATGGCATCCTGTCCGGCGGCCCATGCGGCGTGGCCGACGTGCCCGACTGCGATCAAGGTGCGGTATCGCATATCCGTTGTGCTCGGGCTTGGATGCAGTCTGCGCCAAGGTGAAGTCTTTGGCCTCTCCTCGCACTCCGCCATCGTGAGCATGTGGAGACCGTGGTGGACCAGTGGCGGAAGGACTGGCCTGGGCGGAGGGCAGTCGTGGAGGAATGGGGCCTCCAGCGTTGGGGAAGGTTGGGGCCCGGCGGCGTGCGGGCGATCCGTGATCATGTTCCCGACCGGCGCCTCGTGCACCAGGCCCATGCCGCCTTCCTGCCCGATGGCGGCAAGCTTCGGAGCGCGGTCCCGCAGACCTGGTCGGTGCCCGCCTGGGAATTTATGGTCGACGAATAGCACGTCGTCGGCGCATTGGCGTACTGAGAGGCAACCTGGTCCTGATTGGACCGTCGAGGCCCAGGTCCGTGGCACTGACGAGGCTGCGGTTGCCGAGGCGTTTGGGCTGGCGTGCCGAGAGGCAGCCGACCGAGCCACGCATCCAGAGATGTACGGCGACCCCGCGGATTGGTAGGTCCCTGCCACGGAGTACAAGGGGGAGCGGCAGCCGCCTTCGGCGTATCACCGATGGCTACTCTGCGTAACCCTGCCGGAGGCTGGTCCAGTCCGGTGGGACGTAGTGGTACCTGTAGGTCGGGGTTCACGGCAGTGATTACAGCCTGCGCGGGCCCCAGCCGATTCTCCCCAGAGGCCTCCAGGTGCGCCTGAGAGCAGCCGATCCGCATCTTGCGCGCGGATGTCCCCACCGTTGACGTGGTTACTCAGAGCCAATCTCGACGCTTGAATACAAGGTACAAAGCGAGGCAAACAATCCCCATTAGGGCAACGGCGAAGGGGTATTCGAGAACCCAGCGTAGTTCTGGCATGGCCTCGAAGTTCATGCCGTAGATCGTGCCGACCAGCGTCGGGGCGAAGAGAATGGCCGCCCACGACGAGATCTTCTTGAAGTCGTCGCCCTCGCGGCACTAACCTGCGGAAACTGGCTGCAGAGGCTGTCTGACCTCCGGCGATCCGTATTTTCGGCCCTTCCGCCGTGCTGCCCGTGGATGCGCCCGATTCTCCCCAGCTGCTCCCCAACGGGCCTTCATTCTCCCCGGATTCTCCCCGACCAAGATGCCTTCGATGGCGATTTGCCGCTGGTCAGAGGGGCGACTTGAACCGCGAGCTGTCATGGTCGGCGACGTGTCAGCCCCCTTGTCTAGCCTGTGAACCGCACGTTGACGTATGGATCGAGCGGGGGTTGATGCAGTGCAGTCCTCACGACAGCCCGTGGTAATCGACAAGAAGATCGATTTCCTACTGTTCCATGACATGCCCTGGGACGACTTCGAGCGGTTGGTCTGCGAACTCGTGCAGGCGGTGGAGTGTCTGTCGCCGTGCCACCGCTACGGAACGCCCGGGCAGGCGCAGGGCGGTGTCGACATCGTCGGGCGTGCAGCGGACGGCGACTGGCACGCCTTCCAAGTCAAGCAAGTGACCCGGTTCACGGACACAAACGCGAAGAAGGCGCTGGACACCTTCGTCCACGGTCCGCGCCCTCAGGGCGCGGCGCGCCTGGTCATCGTCACTTCGTGCAGGGGGACGCGCACCCAAGTGCGCGATCTGGCCCACGACTACCAGGGTCGGTATCCGGGACTGTCTCTCGGTGAGATCTGGGACGCAGAGCACCTGGGGATCCTGCTGCGTAGTCGGCCGCTCATCGTGGCCCGCTACTTCGGAGACGAAGCGGCTCGCCGGTTCTGCGATCGCGAGGCATCGGGGGAGCTCTCGCCCACGGAGAGCGCGGGCGGCCTGGACCGTCCGGGCATCCCAATCGCCGCCGCCGACCCCTTCGACCTGGAGGTCCACGAGGCGATCATCGTCGACCACGCCACTGACGATGGTGGGCCACTGCCCTCATACTTCCGCAGGCCCTTCGACGATGAACTCGGCACCGCCGTGAACCAGGCCCTCGCAGGGCGAAGCGTCATGAAGGTGCTTCTCGGAGACTCCTCCACGGGGAAGACACGAGCGGCATGGGAGGCGATTCAGCGGCTGCCCGGGGAGTGGCGACTGTGGCATCCGGCTGCCCCTGAGGACCTGCTCGCCGCGATCGACTTGGTAGGCCCCCGAACGATCCTGTGGCTCAACGAGATCAACCGCTACCTCATCTCCGGCGACGCCGATCGGGACGAGCAGGTCGCTTCCAGGCTGACGGGATTGCTTCGAAGCGCCCGATGCGTACCAGTGCTCGTCCTCGGTACGGCTTGGCACGAGCACTGGGCCACGATGACCACCGCGCCACGAGACGAACGCGCGCAGACGAAATCCCTGCTGGCCAGGTGCCCGATCCGAGTACCGGAAACGTTCAGTGAGGACGAGCTCACCATTCTCACCGCGGGGTCCGAGGTCACCGATGAACGGATGCTGCAGGCCGCGCGCCTCGCCGAGAGCGGACATGTTATCCAGTACCTGGCCGGTGGCCCGGCCCAGTTGGAGCGTTACGAGACGGGATCCCCCACCGCCCGCGCGGTGTTGCAGGCCGCCATGGACGCCCGTCGACTGGGCCACGGCCTCGATCTCCCGCGTGCCTTCCTCAAGAACGCTGCCGCGGTGTACCTCACCTCGCTGCAACGCGACCTGGCACGGCCCGACTGGTTCACGCGAGCGGTGGAGTACCTGTCAGCCCCGTGTCGTGGTGTACGTGGGCCTCTGACGCCGGCCCCGGGCCCATCTCTGTCGGACCTATCGGAACCGAGCCATTACCGACTCTCGGACTTCGTCGAACTGCACGCGAGAAGGCGTCGCCAACTGGATTGCCCGGCTGCGGGGTTCTGGTCCGCCGCCGTACAACATGCCGCCAGCGCGGGGGACAAGGGCAAGCTGAGCCGCGCGGCCTTGGCCCGCGGTATGAGGACGGACGCCGAGGCACTGGCCATGGCGGCGGCAGAGGAAGGCGAGGGCGCGGCACTGTCCGCGTTCGCCCTGTCGCTCGAAGACCGCGGCAAGGGCGAGGACGCTCTGTCCTATTTCGAGTTGGCCGCCGAGCTCGGCGATGCTGAGGCTCAAGTCCACCTGGCCTGGCGGTACGAGCGTGCGAAACTGCTCGACGAGGCGGAATGTTGGTACCGGAAGGCCGTCGAATCCAGCGGCAGGTTCGACGCTGCAGCGGGGCTCGCGTCCGTCCTGTCCCAGCGCGGAGACGACACGGCCGCGGAGCGGCTCTACGAGGCAGTCCTCGACCGCGGCTTCTTCGGAGCCCGGGCCGTCGAGTACCAGGCCCGCTGGCTGGCAGATTGCGAGCACCACGAGCGCGCCCTCCACCTCGCGACGCGATCGTTCGAAGCGGGCAACAGCGAAGCTTTCACCGGGCTTGCCTGGACCTATAGGTACACGGACACGCCTCGGGCAATCGAGGTGTTCCTGCATGCAATGGAGGCGGGCGACACGAACGCTCCGCGCGAACTTGCCTGGGTGTATGAGGAGGAGGGCGACACGGCCCGCGCCGAACGCTTCTGCGAGATTGCCGTGGCCGTGGGCGAGACGAATGCTCTGCGGGGTCTGGGCATGATCCGTCGTAGCAAGGGTGACTACCGATCGGCCGCTGGCCTCCTCTGGAGGGCTTACAACCTCGGCGTGGGCCACGCCTTGCCAGAGCTTGCCAGACTGCGGGAGGAGGAAGGCGAGCTCAAACGAGCGGAGCGGCTCTATCGGCGCATACTCCAGGAGGGGGACCCGAGCGCGGAGGCGGATCTAGTCCGCATCCTGGAGACGACGGGAAGAACACGCCAAGCTGAGGAACTGGCCGCTCGTTCCGTGCCCCTCATCGAAGCCCTCGCGCGCGCCCGCGCCGCCCGCGGAGAGCGCGAGGCGGCCGAACAGCTCCTGCTCCCAGCCATCCGCCAGGGTGACCCGCACCTCCTCTTGACTCTCGCAGCCCTCCGCCGACAACGCGGCGACATCGCGGGCGCGGAACGAGCCCTGCGCCAGGCACAGGACGCAGGTGTCCGCTTCGCCGCGGAGCGGCTGGCGGAGCTGGAAGCCGAAGCCGCCCGACCGGAGGCGCCCTGAGGTTCGAGAACGAGTCCGAGCTGCGTAGCGCAAGTAGATTTGCTCGGTTCTCTGCCGGCTGTGTCGTCCCATCATGTGACGCAAGAGAGCCCGGGATTCCCGGCAGGAAGCAGCTTCACCTGTCCGGCCGGAACACGCAGTGGGCGGTCGGCTGCGGCGTTCCACAGGACCACGTTGCCTTCGGCGACGCCGAACGAAAGGTAGGGGGTGCGTGGCACAAGCGCTCCGCCCTGCTCGTTCAGGGCGTGAACCGAGACTGTGGGACGGACGCAGACCCAGTCCGCTGAGATACCGAAATACGGTGGGGCCTTGGTGTGATGAGAGGCTGCTCGCTTCAGCTTGTCGGCCGCGTGCTGCGGTGACGCGAAGGTCCACTCGGCGGCTGTGAGCAAGCCAAGGGTGAGGAAGAGTGCGGCCATGGTGCCAGCGAAGACGCTCCGCGGCCGTATGAAGTGAAAGTAGCGCAGGACGCCCCAAACGGCTGCTACGAAGAGGATCGCCGCGAGGGTGGGCCACAGTAGTTTCACCGCCGCGACGAGCTGGTACGCCCCGCTGACCGCCGTCTCTTCCGGTGACAGGGACAGCTCGTCCGCGTAGCCGTCCTGCAGGATCCTGCCGGTGAGGGGCAGAGCCGCGACGAGCAGTGTGGCGAGCAGGGGAAGCAACGTCGCGGCCAGTATCTGCCATCGCCAGCGGCGCCCCAGCAGGATCAGACCGGTCACGTAGAAGCCGATTGCTGCCGTCACCCAGGCGGACCGGGAGTCGACGCCGTCGAAGAGCCCAGGGACGCCCAGCGTGTAGACGGCCACTGCGAGGGTTGCGATGACGCAGATAATTAGACAGTGGAGCCGAGAGTGAGCCAACGGCAGGGCGAAAGCCGTCCACCAGGCTGGGACGGCACAGACGACAGCGAGGAACCAGCACACTGCGGCCGCAGCGGGTATCAAGTGCTGAGCTGTTGACAGGAAGAGGGACATGGCGAGCAGTGGCCCGCCGAAGAGCGCCAGAGCCCTGTTGAGGGCGTCCTCCCGATGATGGATAGTCCCGGTGCGCCCCCGTCCGTCGAGCGGCCGCACGTCGAGGTCCGCTCGGGGTCCGTCCGTGCGCAGATGCCGGGCCAGGTGTCGGGCGGCGTCCTTGCTCGCATGGATGCGCACGCGGACGTCGAGGAGCCCAGTGTGCGTCGCGCACCAGCGCGTGACTGTCCGCCAAAGCCGACGGAAGCCCGGTGTGACGGTGCCTTCGGGATCGTGTTCGACCGAGTGCACCTGCCACTCGGGCTCTAGGACCCGATCGATCTCGTCACGCCGGAACAGCCGACCGTAGATCACAGTCTGTGCCGACCGGCTCAACTCCGTTATCTGCCAAGCTGCTTCGCGGTCGGCACGCCAGGTGGAGCCCTTGATCGGAACCTCCACCCACCAGAACTCGCTGAAATTGACGTTGGAGTCGAACGCCTGGCGGACCGTGCGTCGTTCCTTCGGGCTGAGCTCGTGGCACGTCCAGCCCAGCTCCCGTATCCGCCGCATGGCCTTGTCCCACTGCGGCCTGCCGCCTTGCAGCTCGATCAGGGTGGTTACCGTGCAGTCCGGTCCACGGGGAATCATCGAGCACCCTCGATATGGTCGGCGAAGTATGTTTCTTCAGCCAGCATGGCGGTGTCCGTCCTCAATCTGTCTCGACCGTCGGAGGCCAGAGAGACGACGACCAGCGCGGGCGGGGTCGTCGTCCCAGTGCTTGCATCAGGCGAAGGCAAGAGCCCTGAAGGCGTTGCGGACATTAGTGAGGGGCTGCCGATCGCGGGTGTAGTACAGCTTGTCGAAATCCCAAAGATATTCGCTCTTGTGAACTTCAGTGCTCGGTGCAGCCCGCTATCTACAGCCAATCCCGCCGCTTGAAGATGAAGTACAAGCTCACGCACACCACCGCCATCAGCAGGATCGCGAACGGATACCCCGCCGCCCACTTCAGCTCGGGCATCGTCTCGAAGTTCATGCCATAGATCGTTCCCACCAACGTCGGTGCAAACAGGATCGCCGCCCACGACGAGATCTTCTTGATCTCCTCGTTCTGTTCGAAGCCCGCCTCCGCCAGCGCTCGCATCTCCGCGTTCTGCTGCTGGGTCACCAGCGTCGCGTTGACCGTGAGGATGTCGGTCAGGGCCTGGCGGAAGCCGTCGACGCGTTCGCTGGTGTGGGTGACGTGGTCGGCCACGTCGCGCAGGTAGCGCTGGAGTTCCTCGTCCGTGCCGTACTTCGCGAAGCCTGCCATCAAGGAGTGCAGCATGCTGACCAGGGGGCGGGTCGCGCGTTGGAACTCGACCATTTCGCGGGAGAGTTCGTAGATGCGGCGGGAGACCTCCGGGTCGCCGCGGAAGACCTCCGTCTCGATCTCGTCGATGTCGTTCTGGACGCCCGCGACGACCGGGACGTAGCCGTCGACCACCGCGTCGAGGATGGCGTAGAGCACCGCCTCCGGGCCGAGTCTGAGGAGATCGGGGGTCTCCTCCATGCGGCGGCGGACGCCGGACAGGTCGGGGGCGGCGCTGTGGCGGACCGTGATGACGAAGTCAGGGCCCACGAAGACGTGCAGTTCGCCGAAGTCGACCTCTTCGGGGGCGTCTAGGTAGCGGGCGGCGCGCAGGACGACGAAGAGTGTTTCGCCGTAGCGCTCCAGTTTCGGGCGCTGGTGGGCCTCCATCGCGTCTTCGAGCGCCAGCTCGTGGAGGTCGAACTCGGCGGCCAGGGAGAGGAGCTCCGCCTCCGTCGGGCGTGCGAGGCCGATCCACGCCATGCCGTCCGGCTGCTCGCGCAGTTCGCGGAAGGTGTCCGCCAGGGAGGCGGGCGTCGCCACGCGGACACCGTCGCGGTACAGGGCCGCCTCGACGACGCTGCCCGCGGGGGGACTCTCCGGTGTCGTGGCCGGGTCCTTCGGCGGCTCCGTGGTGTTCGCGGCGGGCGGGGGCGTCGGAGGGCGCGTCGCGCGCCGCCACGCGTGCTTTCGGGTGTTCGCGGGCGGTTCGGGGCGAGCTCGGCGCTCCGTCATGGCGACCACCTTCGATCGGAGGGGAGGAACAGGAGGGGAGGGGGTGGGTGGTCTTCGCGTTCTTGGGGGTCGCGGGTCCGTGGGCCCCGAGCAGGATATGCGTCCGTCGTGGTGCGGGGCGGGAGCGGCACGTGGGGGGCTTCGGGGCGCGGAGTGGTGGGAGTTGCGGACCGTATGTGTCCGCAACCCCCGCTAACGTGCCGACCATGAAGAACACGACGGCCTCGGGTCCGGCAGGCCCCGCCACCAAGCCCGCGCCCGCCCGCGCCGCCGCCCCCGTCCTCGGCACCCGTGCTCTCAACCGCGCCACCCTCGACCGGCAGCTCCTCCTGCGCCGTTCCCGCGATCTGTCGGTCAAGGACGCCGTCACCCACCTCGTCGGCCTCCAGGCGCAGAACGTCAAGCCGCCCTACTACGCCCTCGCCGCGCGCCTCGCGGACTTCGACCCCGCCGAGCTCTCCGCGCTTCTGGAGGCGCGCGAGCTGGTCCGCATCGTCACCCTGCGCTCCACCATCCATCTGCACACCGCCGCCGACGCCCGCACCCTGCGGCCGCTCGTCCAGGACGCGCGCGAGCGGGAGTTGACGGGGTTCAGGAAGGGGCTCGTCGGTGTCGATCTGGCGGCGCTCGCGCGGATCGCGCGGGCAGCCGTCGAAGCGGAGCCCCGCACGATGAAGCAGCTCCGTGAGGTGCTGCTCGTGCGGTGGCCCGACGCCGACCCGCAGTCCCTCGCCGTCGCCGCCCGCTGCATGCTGCCGCTCGTCCAGGTCACCCCGCGCGGACTGTGGCGGCGCAGCGGGCAGGTCGCGCTCACCACGGTCGGGCAGTGGCTCGGTGACGACGAGTCGGCTGGATCCTCCGGTGCCGCCTCCCTCGACGACGCCGTCCTGCGCTATCTCGGTGCCTTCGGGCCCGCCTCCGTCAACGACATGCAGACCTGGGCCCGTCTCACCCGGCTGCGGGAGGTCTTCGAGCGGCTCAGGCCCCGGCTGCGTACGTTCCGCGACGAGAACGGCGTCGAGCTCTTCGACCTGCCCGACGCGCCGCGCCCCGACCCCGACACCCCTGCCCCGCCCCGCTTCCTCCCCGAGTACGACAACCTCCTCCTCTCGCACGCCGACCGGACCCGCGTCATCCCCGACGCCTACAAGGGCCGTACGTGGAAGGTGAATCAGCCCTACTGCGTCTTCCTGCTCGACGGGTTTCTCGCGGGGGTGTGGAGGGTGGTGGAGGACGCGAAGAGTGGCGTCGCCGTGCTCACCATCGAGCCGTTCGGGGCGCGGCCCGGTCGCGCTCAGCGGGAGGAGTTGGTGCGGGAGGCGGAGTGGATGCTCACGCGGATCGCGGAGACGTCATCCTCGTACGACATCCGCTTCGGGAGCGTCATCGACGTGTGATGGCGTGCGTCCCTGCTGCAATGCACACCGTCAGGCCCGCAAGTACGTCAGGACCGCCAGCACCCTGCGGTGTGTCTCGTCCGTCTGGGGCAGGTCCAGCTTGGTGAGGATGTTGCCGATGTGCTTGCCGATCGCGGCGTCGGACACCACGAGCTCCCTGGCTATCGCGCCGTTGGACTTGCCCTCGGCGATCAGGGCGAGCACCTCGCGTTCGCGCGGGGTGAGCTGCTCCAGCGGGTCCCGGCGGCGGCGCAGCAACTGGCGCACCACCTCGGGGTCGACCACCGTCCCGCCGTCCGCCACCTTGCGCAGCGCCGCCACGAACTCCTCGACCTGCCCGACGCGGTCCTTGAGGAGGTAGCCGACGCCCGATCCGTCGCCGGAGTCCAGGAGTTCGGCGGCGTACGACCGTTGTACGTACTGACTGAGGACCAGGACGGGGAGTGC
The DNA here is from genome assembly GCF_040609235.1 of Streptomyces sp. NPDC004732. Lineage (NCBI taxonomy): Bacteria > Bacillati > Actinomycetota > Actinomycetes > Kitasatosporales > Streptomycetaceae > Streptomyces > Streptomyces sp. NPDC004732. Next base: position 245,487 of record NZ_JBEXJR010000001.1, on the reverse strand, counting down.
GGGGCGCTTCTCGCGCAGCCGCACCGCCGCGTGCAGGCCCTCGTCCTGGAAGTCGGGCGGCATGCGCACGTCCGTCACGACGATATCGGGGGTGTGCTCCTCGACCGCGGCGATCAGTGCCCGTGCGTCTCCGACGGCCGCCACCACCTCGTGGCCGCAGCGGGCGAGCAGGCCGATGAGGCCCTCCCGCAGCAGCACGCTGTCCTCGGCCAGCACTACGCGGAGCGGTCGGCCGCCCTGGTCAACTCGCAAGGAAACTCCACTCGCAACAGAGTCGGCCCACCCGGCGGACTGGTCAGCGCCAGTCTGCCATCCAGGACCGACACCCGGTCCGCGAGGCCGGTGAGACCGCTGCCCGCCGAGGGATCCGCGCCGCCGCGGCCGTCGTCGCGCAGCTCCAGGAACAGGCGTCCGTCGCGATGGTCACCGCTGATCCGCGCACGCTCCGCCCCGCTGTGTTTCGCGACGTTGGCGAGCGCCTCGCAGACCACGAAGTACGCCGCGGACTCCACCGCCGGTGCCGGGCGGCCCGGCAGTTCGAGGTCTACGTCGACGGGGACCGCGCAACGGTCGGCGGCGTCGGCGACCGCGGCCTGGAGCCCGTAGTCGGTGAGGACCTTCGGGTGGATGCCGTGGATGAGTTCGCGCAGCTCCGCGAGGATCTTGCCCGCCTCGCCGTGGGCCTTGGCGAGCTGGTCGGCGAGCGGTCCTTGCGGGGCGTCGAGCCGGGCCAGGCCCAGGGTCATCGACAGGGCGACGAGGCGCTGTTGGGCGCCGTCGTGCAGATCGCGCTCGATCCGGCGCCGTTCGGCCTCGAAGGCATCCACCAACCGGGCGCGGGAGCGGGCCAGTTCGACCACCTTGGCGCCGAGCTCGCCCTCGGGGGAGCTGATCAGCAGCCGGGTCAGACCGGCGCGGGCGCCCGCGGTGGCAGCCAGCGCGTATGCGCCCAGGGCCAGCAGGAGCAGGCCGAGTACGGCCATGCCGAAGGCGGTCGGCCACGTGGTGACCGTCCACTGCTTGAGCACCTTCGCCTCGTGGCCGTCGCCGACCGTGGCCATGAGGAGGGGCGTGGCGACGACGGAGAGGGGGAGGAGCAGGGCGATCACGATCGCCACGGCGTCGACCGGCCACAGCAGCCCGGCGAACAGCAGGGCGTAGCCGAGCTCCCGCCACGTCACCGGTTCGCGCAGCCGGGTGGTCAGCCAGGGCCGGAGTCCCGGCGCGGACGGCACCTGGTGACGGTCGGCAGCGGGGTCGCGGTCGATCAGGCGCAGCCTGCGCCGCTCGACCGCGGCCACCGGGATACCGCTGAGGGCGACCAGAACGAGCAGCGGCAGCCCCACCAGGACGAGGGCGAGCGCCCCGCAGACCACCGTGAGCACCACGAGCCCCACCAGGGCGGCGACGCCCGTCACCGCGCCCGTGAGCAGATACGCGGCGGAGCGCCAGGGCCAGGCCGACAGCAGGAAGCCCGGCCGGGACATGGCCTGCCACACGTTCCGAAGATGCATGCGCATGACCGTAAGCGGCCTCGGAGAGGCGGTGCCATCGGGGCAGGGTCCGTATCAGGGGTATGCCTGGCCCTACCTCGGGTCTCGGTCCCGCCGTACTGCGTCACCAGGGGTTTTCGCTGTTTCGTGGTGCCACCGACGAGCCGAGGAGCAGGTACTGGTGGCAAGACACATGACCGACGACGGGATCCGATTGCACTCCGTGACGCGGAGGTTCGGATCGGGGAGTACGGCCGTCACCGCCCTCGACGGCGTATCGCTCGCGTTTTCGCGGGGCACGTTCACTGCGGTGATGGGACCGTCCGGGTCCGGCAAGTCGACCCTGCTGCAGTGCGCCGCGGGCCTGGACCGGCCCACGTCGGGCTCGGTCGCCGTGGGCGGTACGGAGCTGACCACGTTGAGCGAGACCAGGCTGACCCTGCTGCGGCGCAAGCGCATCGGCTTCGTGTTCCAGGCGTTCAACCTGCTGCCCTCGCTGACCGCCGAACAGAACGTGGCCCTGCCCCTGCGCCTGGCAGGACGACGCCCGAAGAAGGCACAGGTGCGCGAGGTGCTCCACCGGGTCGGACTCGGCGACCGGGCGCGCCACCGGCCGACGGAGCTGTCCGGCGGTCAGCAGCAGCGGGTCGCCCTCGCCCGCGCCCTCATCACCCGGCCCGACGTGCTGTTCGGCGACGAGCCGACCGGCGCGCTCGACTCGCGGACCGGCCGCGAAGTGCTGACGCTGCTGCGGGGCATGGTCGACCGGGACGGCCAGACGGTCGTCATGGTCACGCACGACCCCGTCGCCGCTTCCTACGCGGACCGTGTTGTCTTCCTCGTGGACGGCCGTGTCAACGGCGAGCTGCGCGGAGCCGTTGCCGGGGACATCGCGGCGCACGTGACGAAGCTTGAGGCGGCACCGTGCTGAGTGCCGAGCCGAGTGCCGTGCTGAGCACCACGCTGCGCACCCTGCGCCACCGCTGGACCACCCTCGTCGGCAGCTTCGTCGCCCTCTCCCTTGGCGTGGCCCTGATCGCCGTCATGGGGCTGGCCCTGGCCTCCTCGCAGGACGCGCCGGACCGGGGCCCTGAGCGGTTCGCCGCCGCGCCGGTAGTCGTCAAGGGACAGGACACCCTCAGGGTGCCGACCCCCGTGGACCACCGCACCCAGAAGACCCGGCAGCTCGCGCAGCCGCGCCCCGTGCCCGACAGCACGGTCGCGAAGCTGCGCGGCCTCGGGACCGTCGTCCAGGACCGGTCGTTCGCCGTGCGCGCCGAGGGCGGCCCCGCCGATCTGGTCGGCCACCCCTGGTCCACCGCTGCCTTCGCACCGTACGAGCTTGACGCGGGACGCGCGCCCGAGGCCGCGGACGAAGTCGTCGTCAGCGGTGACTGGGCCCGTCCGGGCACCCGGCTGCGCACGGGCGGCGGCACGGTGCGCGTCGTCGGCACCGTGGCCGGGCTCGGCTTCGAGAACGCCGTGTTCCACACCGACGCCCGCGCCGCCGAACTGTCGCCGCGCAGCCTCCAACTCGTGGTCGACGCCGACGCGGCGGCCGTGCGCGAGGCGGTACGCGGCAGCGAAGGCGTCCGGGTCCTCACGGGGGACGCGCGCCGGTACGCCGATGCCGACCCCGACCGGGACAGCGAGGCGCTCACCGCGATGAACGCCATGTTCGGCACGGCAGGCGGCGTCACCGGATTCGTGTCGGTGTTCGTGGTGGCCTCCACCTTCGCGTTCGCGGTGGCCCAGCGGCGCCGCGAGTTCGGACTCCTTCGCACGGCCGGGGCGACCCCGGGGCAGATCCGCCGCATGGTCCTCTCCGAGGCGCTGGTGGTCGGTGTGCTCGCCTCGGCGGTCGGCTGCGTGCTCGGCTCCTACGGGGCGCCGAAGCTCGCGGAGTGGGCGGTCCACGAACGCCTCGCGCCCCGCTGGTTCACCATCGGCGAGTACACCTGGCCCTACCATCTGGCGTTCTGGACCGGCCTGTTCGTGGCCCTGTGCGGCGCGCTGGCCGCGTCCTGGCGTGCGGGTCGCACCGGGCCCACCGAGGCGTTGCGCGAGGCATCCGTGGACACCCGGGCCATGACAGGGGGCCGTTGGCTGGTCGGCTCGGTTCTCCTGGCCACCGCCGCGGTCACCCTCGTCCTGGCCCTGGTGACGAGCCCGGGCGACCTGCTGCAGCGCAAGACTTACGTGAGCAGGCCCATGCTGCTGATCACCGCGGTCGCGCTGCTCGCGCCGGTACTGGTGGGGCCCATGGCGAGGCTGATCGCCTGGCTGCCCGCCCGGCTGCCCGGCGCCGGGGGGATGCTCGCGCGCGAGAACGCGGCCGCCGGGGTGCGCCGCACCGCAGCCGTCGCGGCTCCCGTGCTGGTCACGGTCGCGTTGGCGGGCTCGCTGCTCGGCGCCACCGCGACGCTCGGCGAGGCGAAGGCCACCGAGATGCGGGAGCGGACGGCCGCCGACTTCGTAGTCACCGCAGCGGCCGACACCGGCTTCGACGAGGCGACGCTGGAGCGGCTGCGCGCCGTGCCTGGCACCCAGGTCTCGGCGAGCGCGTCGAGCGCCGTGTACGTCCTGGAGGACGGCGCGGCGCTCATCAGGTCCGACGCCAGGGCCGTCGAGCCGGAACCGCTCGCCGCAACGGCTCGACTCCCGCTGGCCGCGGGGAAGGTGAGCGACCTGGACGACGACTCGATCATCGTCAACGAGGAATGGGCGGAGCACACCGTGGGCGAGCGGGTGGACGTGTGGCTCGGCGACGGTACGAGGAAGTCCCTGCGGATCGCCGCCGTCATGACCACGGGCACCGGCGACAACGGCGCCTACGTCACCCCGCGCAACGCCCCCACGGCCCCCATCGACCGGGTCGACGTACGCCTCTCGGACCGCGCGGACCCGGCCACCGTGGCCGCGGGTCTGCGGCAGGCGGTACGGGCGTCGGGCGGAGAGGTGCTCACCACGGACGCCTGGGTACGGGCGATGCGCCCCGAGACCAACCGGACGACCCGCCTCGGCCTCTTCATGGTCCTCGGGATCGCCCTCCTCTACACCGGCATCTCCCTGGCCAACACCATGGTCATGGCGACCTCGGACCGGGTCCGCGAGCTGGCCGCGCTGCGGCTGGCGGGCGCCACCCGGTGGCAGGTGCTGCGGCTGGTGGGCGCCGAGGCCTTGATGGTGGTCGTGATCGGCGGGCTGCTGGGGGCGCTGGCCGCCGGACTCAACCTGGCGGGCATGTGGGGCGCGCTGGGCCTGCTCTCGGTGTGGACGCCCGTCGAGATCCCGTGGACGACGCTCGCGGCGGTCCTGAGCGCCTGCGCACTGCTCGCCGTGACCTCGGCGGTCGCTTCGGCCGGTCTTGCTCTGCGCCGTGGGGCGATGGGGCCTGCGGGCGTACGGGAGTGACGTCCCGGAGCGGCGGTGTCTTGGTCGACGGCGTGCCGGTAGGCGGCCTGTGGGGCGGGGGCGTCTCTTGCCGCCTCGCACGTGCGCTTCCCCGCCGTTCCTCCGGCCGGTCTCGCTGCGCCGTGGGGCGTTGGGCTTGTAGGCGTACGAGTGGAGCCCCGGAGTGGGGACGTGCTGGTCGGCGGCGTCCCGGGCTGCGGCGTCTCGTGTCGCCGCGCGCGTGCGCTTGCTCGGGGTCGCACCGGCCGGTCTTGCTCTGTGCCGTGGGGTGGTGGGGTCTATGGGTGTACGGGAGTGCCGCCCCGGAGCGGCGGTGTCCGGGGCGGGGGCGTGTCGTGTCGCCTCGTGCAGACGCTTCCTTGTGGTCGCTCCGGCCGGTCTCGCATTGCGCCGTGGGGTGTTGGGGCCTGTAGGCGTACGGGGGTGATGCCCCGGAGCGGCGGTGTCCGGGGCGGGGGCGTGTCGTGTCGCCTCGCGCGTGCGCTTCTTCGGGGTCGCTCCGGTGGTCTCGCTGCGCCGCAGGGGCGATGGGGCCTGTAGGCGTACGCGAGTGGCGCCCCGGAGCGGCGGTGTCCTGGTCAGCGATGCCCGGGGCGGCGGCGTCCCGTGTTGCCGCGCGCATACGCTTCCCCGCATGGAACTGCGGCAGCTCAGCTACTTCGTGACCGTCGCCGACGAGCTGCACTTCGGGCGTGCGGCCGAGCGGCTGCACATCGTTCAGTCCGCGGTGAGTCAGCAGATACGTCGTCTGGAACGGGAGCTGGGCGCCGAGCTCTTCGACCGTTCGCCCCGGCACGTGCGGCTGACGGGGGCGGGGGAGCGGCTGCTGCCCGAGGCGCGGGCCGTGCTGGCCGCCGCCGAACGGGCGCGGGCCGCGGTCGCCCCGCCCGTCGGGCTGCGGCTCGCCACCAGCACCGGGTTGGGGGAGCACCTGGACCGGGTGCTCGCGGAGTTCGCAGTGCGGGCGCCCGGGGTGCCGGTGGAGCTGGTGTCGGGTGGTGCGCGTGAGCGGATCGAACAGGTCGTCGACGGGCGGGTCGATGCCGCCTTCGTACGTTCCGCGGAGCCCGTGCCCGGTGTGCGGATCGTGCCGCTCTGGGACGACCCGCTGGTGGCCGTCCTTCCTGCCGCGCATCCCCTCGCCGGAGGCGCGGACGTGGCGCTCGGTGACCTCGCGGAGCTGCCGCTGGCGATCACCGCGCGGCGCGACAACCCGCCGCTCGTGGACCTCGTCGTCGGGGCGTGCGGCGATGCGGGGTTCGAGCCGGTGCCCGGGGGCTTCGGGGGGTCGCTGCAGGACCGGCTCGCCACGATCGGGGCGGGGATCGTGCCGCAGTGGACGGTCGTGTACGCGTCGCACGCGCGCGTGCTGCACAGTCCGCGCGTGGCGTTCCTGCCGTTCCGTGAGCCGGGGCTCGCGCTCGCCACGGGTCTCGCCGTGCGGGCGGGGCGGTCGGCCCCGGGGCTCGATGTCTTCCTCGCCGCGTGCACGGCGGTGGCGGCCGGGACCGGAACAGCCTCCGGGGCGGTGTAAGAAACCTCCGCTGACCTGCGGTGATCACGGAAACTGATCGCTGTGTTCGTCGGCTGAGCCTTGGTCGCGCGGCGCCGCTGGGCTGGACTGGGGTCGTACCGAGAAACCCCGGCCCGCCGGGGTGGCTCAGTACTCCGTCGCCGGTAACTCCGGCCCTGAGTAAGGGAGTTCAGTCATGCCCGTCGTCACCGTCCAGCAGGGTCCCCGCACCGTCGAGCTCAAGCGGGAGCTGGTCAAGCAGATCACCGACGCGTTCGTGGACGCGTACAAGATTCCCGCCGAGACCGTGCAGGTCTGGATTCACGAGACGCCGACCGACAGCTGGGGCGCCGCCGGGAAGCTGACCGCCGACAAGTAGAGCTCACCCCGGGGGCCCCGCGCCGGGTCGGGTCGGGGGCGGGTCTACGGAAGTAGGCCCGCCCGGCGCGCCGCCACCACCGCCTCCAAGCGCGTGTGCGCCCCCAGTTTCCGCATGGCCGAGCGCAGGTAGCCCTTCACGGTCTCGGGGCGCAGGCCGAGGCGCTCGGCGGCCTCCGCGTTCGTCACACCGGTGGCCACGCAGGACAGGACGTCGACCTCGCGGGGGGCGAGGGCGACGGGGCGGTCCCGGGGCTGCGCAGGGACAGTGGCAGCCGACTCCAGCCGACCGCACACCGCGAGGAGTTCGGCCCGGAGCGCGGCGTCGGTCACGCGCGGCGCCAGGGCCCGCAGTGCGCCGTGCGCCTCGCGGACCTGCTCCCACGCCCCCGGCCCGGGACCCGCCTCTGCCGCTGCCGCGGCCCCCGCCTCCCGGGCCGCCGCGAGCAGCGACCGCACCTCGTCCCGTACGACCAGGGCCTGCTCCACGTCGCGGGCCGCCGCCACCGCCGCCGACAGCGTCCGGTCGCCGAGCGGCTGGGCCGTGCGCAGCGCGCCGTACAGCACTCCGCGCACCCGGCGCCGCACCACCACGGGCACCGCGAGCACCGACCGCAGGCCCTCCGCCGCCACCGCCGCGTCGTACTCGTGGCTGATGTGCCGCGACACGTGGTAGTCGGTGACCGCGCAGGGCCGTGACAGGGCGACCGCCTTGCCGCCGAGGCCGTTCCCCGACGAGATGGCGAGGCCCTGCAGGGCGCGCGTACCCGTGCCGATCAGCTCGCCGATGCGCACCTGGCGCGACCCTTCGAGCAGTCCGCCGAAGGCCACCGGGAGCCCCGTGCCGCGGCGCAGCCGCAGCAGAGCGGCCCGCATCTCCACCGTCTCGCCGCCGTCAGCCGACACGCGCCCGCCCTTTCACCTCGCGACACCCCCGTTCGGGGGTAGTGAGACCCGCATCACGAATTACACGATGTTCCGTAGCGTCCGGCAATGAGTACGGCACTACGAGCGAATGAGTACGGCAGTACGAGCGACGGTACGAGCATCAGCACGACCAGCAGCGTGATCCACCGCGAGAGCGGGCGACTAGGGGTGCACATGACGAGTGACGGCACGAGCGCCACGGAGCAGTTCCGTACCGCACGGGATTTCCTCCTGCGGCATCGAGAGGACTACGCCGCCGCGTACGAAGGCTTCGCCTGGCCGCGGCCCGAGCGCTTCAACTGGGCGCTCGACTGGTTCGACGTGATCGCGCGGGGCAACGACCGCACGGCCCTGCACATCGTCGAGGAGGACGGCGCGGAGTCACGCTTCTCCTTCGCGCAGCTGTCCACCCGCTCGAACCGCGTCGCCAACTGGCTGCGCGCGCGGGGCGTGCGGACCGGTGACCGCATCGTCGTCATGCTCGGCAACCAGGCCGAGCTCTGGGAGATCGCCCTCGCGGCGATGAAGCTGCGCGCCGTCGTCATCCCGGCGACGCCGCTGCTCGGCCCCGTCGACCTGCGCGACCGCATCGACCGCGGCCGCGCCCGGCACGTGGTCGTGCGCCCCGAGGACACCGCGAAGTTCGACGACATGCCCGGCGACTACTCGCGGATCGTCGTCGGGGGAGAGCGCGAGGGCTGGACCGCCTACGCGGGAGTCGACGACGCCACTTCCCACACCACCGCCACCCCCGACGTCTTCGAGCCCGAGGGCATCACCCTCGCCGACGACCCCCTGATGCTCTACTTCACCTCCGGCACCACCGCCCAGCCCAAGCTGGTCGAGCACACCCACGTGTCGTACCCCGTGGGCCACCTCGCGACGATGTACTGGATCGGCCTCAAGCCCGGCGACGTCCACCTGAACATCTCCTCGCCCGGCTGGGCCAAGCACGCCTGGTCGAACCTCTTCGCGCCGTGGAACGCCGAGGCGACGGTCTTCATCCACAATTACGCGCGCTTCGACGCCGGACGGCTCATGGCGGAGATGGACCGGGCGGGCGTCACGTCGTTCTGCGCGCCGCCCACCGTGTGGCGCATGCTCATCCAGGCCGACCTGACCCAGCTGCGCACCCCGCCGCGCGAGGTCGTCGCGGCCGGTGAGCCGCTCAACCCCGAGGTCATCGAGCAGGTGCGGCGGGACTGGGGCGTCACCATCCGCGACGGCTTCGGGCAGACCGAGACCGCCGTGCAGGTCGCCAACTCGCCGGGCCAGGAGCTGAAGCCCGGCTCGATGGGCCGCCCCACGCCCGGCTTCGCCGTCGAGCTCCTCGACCCCGTGACCGGCGCGCCGGGCGCGCCGGAGGGGGAGATCTCCCTGGTCCTCGGGACGGACCCGGTCGGCCTGATGGCCGGGTACCACGGCGACCCCGAGCGTACGGCGCAGGCGATGGCGGGCGGCTACTACCGCACCGGCGACATCGGCTCGCGCGACGCCGACGGCTACATCACCTATGTCGGCCGGGCCGACGACGTCTTCAAGGCGTCCGACTACAAGATCTCCCCGTTCGAGCTGGAGAGCGCGCTCCTGGAGCACGAGGCGGTCGCCGAGGCCGCGGTCGTGCCCGCGCCGGACCCGGTGCGGCTCGCCGTGCCCAAGGCGTACGTCGTGCTCGCCGCAGGGTTCCAACCGGGCCCGGACACCGCGAAGTTGCTCTTCGAGCACTCGCGTGCGGTGCTAGCTCCCTACAAGCGCCTGCGCCGCCTCGAGTTCGGCGCGCTCCCCAAGACCGTGTCCGGCAAGATCCGCCGCATCGAGCTGCGCGAGGCGACCGCGGCGGGTTCGGACGCGGAGTACCGCGAGGAGGACTTCCGATGAGCGCAGAGCTTTCCTACGCGCACGGCACGAGCGGCACGCCGCTCCTCGGCGACACCATCGGACAGAACCTCGACCGGGCCGTTGCCGCCTGGCCGGACCGGGACGCGCTCGTGGACGTCGCCGCGGGCACCCGCTGGACGTACGCCGAATTCGGCGCGGCCGTCGCGCAGTTGGCGCGCGGCTTCCTCGGGGCGGGCGTCGCCAAGGGGGACCGGGTCGGGATCTGGGCGGTGAACTGCGCCGAGTGGGTGCTCGTGCAGTACGCCACCGCCCGCATCGGCGCCATCATGGTCAACATCAACCCGGCCTACCGGGCACATGAGGTGGAGTACGTCCTCAATCAGTCCGGCGTCTCCGTCCTGGTCGCCACCCAGGTCCACAAGAGCAGCGACTACCGCGCGCTCGTCGACGAGGTGCGGCCCCGCTGCCCCGAACTGCGCGCCGTCCACTACATCGGGGACGGCTCGTGGGGCGCGCTGCTGGATGCCGCCGCCTCTGTTGACCCGGCCGAACTCTCGGCACGTGAAGCCGAGTTGAGCTGCGACGACCCCGTCAACATCCAGTACACCTCCGGCACCACCGGCTTCGCCAAGGGAGCCACGCTCTCCCACCACAACATCCTCAACAACGGCTACTGGGTGGGCCGTACGGTCGGCTACACCGAGCAGGACCGGGTCTGTCTGCCCGTGCCCTTCTACCACTGCTTCGGCATGGTGCTGGGCAACCTCGCCGCCACTTCGCACGGCGCGTGCATCGTCATCCCCGCCCCGTCCTTCGACCCGGTCGCCACGCTGCACGCCGTCGAGCGGGAGCGCTGCACCTCGCTGTACGGCGTGCCGACGATGTTCATCGCCGAGCTCAACCTCGCCGACTTCGCGACGTACGACCTGAGTTCGCTGCGCACCGGCATCATGGCGGGCTCGCCCTGCCCGGTCGAGGTGATGAAGCGGGTCGTCGCCGAGATGCACATGGCGGAGGTCGCCATCTGCTACGGCATGACCGAGACCTCGCCCGTCTCCACACAGACGCGCCGCGACGACGACCTGGAGCGCCGCACCGGCACGGTCGGCCGGGTCCTGCCCCACATCGAGGTCAAGGTCATCGACCCCGCGACCGGCGTGACGCTGCCGCGCGGCGCCTCCGGCGAGCTGTGCACGCGCGGGTACAGCGTGATGCTCGGCTACTGGAACGAGCCCGAGCGGACCTCCGAAGTCATCGACTCCGGACGCTGGATGCACACCGGTGACCTCGCGGTCCTGCGCGAGGACGGGTACGTCCAGATCGTCGGCCGCATCAAGGACATGATCATCAAGGGCGGCGAGAACATCTACCCCCGGGAGATCGAGGAGTTCCTGTACGGCCATCCGAAGGTCGCGGACGTACAGGTGGTCGGCGTACCCGACGAGCGGTACGGAGAGACGCCGCTGGCCTGCGTGATCGTGCGGGACCCCGAAGACGTCCTCACCCTGGAGGAGCTCCAGGCCTACTGCAAGGGGAAGTTGGCCCACTACAAGATCCCGGCCGCCCTGCGGATCCTGGAGGCCTTCCCGATGACGGTCTCCGGGAAGGTGCGCAAGATTGAGCTCAGGGAGCGGTACGGGGAGTGACGGCGGTCCCCGGCGGGGTTCAAGGGCAGGCGCTGAGGTCGAGGCGCATGCAGAGGCGGGGCCAGCGGTCGAGGCCGAGCTCCGCCTCGTGCGCGCGGATCCTGCGCAGGGCCGGGGTGAGCTCGGTGTCCGCGAGCGGGCGGAAGCCGATGCGGGCGTAGTACGGGGCGTTCCACGGGACGTCGGTGAAGGTCGTCAGGGTCAGCGCGGTCGCACCCTCCGCGCGGGCCCGCTCCGCCACGTACTCGATCAGGGCGCGGCCGATGCCGCGGCGGGCGGCTCTGGGGTGGACGGTGACCTGCTCGATGTGGAGCGCGTGGTCGTCGGGGAGGGGGTCGGCGATCAGGTACGCGGCCGGGGCGCCGTCCGCGTCCACCGCGACCCACGCATGACCGGCCCGGCGGTAGCGGTCCAACTCCTCGACCGTGAACGGCTCGTCGTCCGCGATCGCGGCCATGCCCAGGGCGCGGAACGGCTCGCCCGCGGCTCGCTCGATCTCCTGGAGCGCGGGCAGATCGGCGGCGGTGGCGGGGCGGATCAGCATGGGGGCGAGTATGCCCCGACCAAATCCTGTTGTGCGGCAGGGGGCTGACCGGGGATCGTTGGCCGGTCCGCCAGCAGAGCCATTGCGTCGATCCGTGAGGTGAGTGTGCGCCTGTCCAAGGCCGGTGACCGTGACGTCGACAACGGATCCGCCGCCGCGGGGCCACCCGGTCTGAGCCGGGGCATGGTGCTGCTGCTCGCCGTCACCTGTGGCGTCGCCGTCGGGAACGTCTACTTCCCGCAGGCCGTCAGCCCGCTGGTCGCCGACGGACTGAACGTGTCGGCCGACACCGCGGCGCTCGTCGTGACCGCCACCCAGTTCGGGTACGCGGGCGGCATCTTCCTCCTCGTACCGCTCGGCGACCGCATCCCCTACCGGACGCTCATCGTCACGCTCCTCTCCCTCACCGGTCTCGGCCTGCTCGGCGCGGCCGCCGCGCCGGGGATCTCGCCACTGATCGCCGCGAGCGTCCTCGTCGGCGTCACCACCGTCGTGGCGCAGGTCATCGCGCCGACGGCGGCCGGTCTGGTCCCCGAGGAACGGCGCGGTGCCGTCGCGGGCACGCTGCTCAGCGGCTCGATCGGCGGGATGCTGCTGTCCCGCGTCTTCGGCGGCACGGTGGGGGAGTGGCTCGGCTGGCGTGCCCCGTACCTGATGACGTCGGTGATCGCGCTGCTCATTGCGTGCGTACTGGCGCGTGCGCTGCCCCGGTCGACGGCACCGTCCCGGCAGCGCTACCCGGCCCTGCTCGCCGAGTCGCTGCGGCTGCTGCGCACCGAGCCCGACCTGCGCCGCTCCGGCTTCTACCAGGCGATGATCTTCGGCGGCTTCTCCGCGCTGTGGACCGGTGTCGCGCTGCTCCTGACGGGGCCCGAGTACGGTCTCGGCGCGTCGGCGGTGGGCCTGCTCGCGCTGGTCAACGCGGCGACCATGCTCTGCACGCCGGTGGCGGGGCGGCAGGTGGACCGGCGGGGGTCCGACGCGGTCAACCTCGTCTGCATGGTCGCGGTCCTCGCGGCGTCGGCCGTCCTCTTCGCGGGCGGCATCGGCGGGGCCGTCGGGCTCGCGTCCCTCGCGGTGGGGACGCTGCTGCTCGACGTGGCGATGCAGTCCGGCACGGTCGCCAACCAGGTACGGATATTCGGGCTCAGCGACGAGGCGCGGGCCCGTCTCAACACGGCCTACATGACCTGCGCCTACCTGGGCGGAAGCGTCGGTTCCTGGCTGTCGGTGCAGGCGTACGGAGCCTTCGGCTGGCCGGGCGTGTGCAGTCTGGTCGCCCTGCTTGCGACGCTGGCGCTGACCCGCCACGTGGTGCACCTGCGCGGCGCGGCGGGCTCCGGCACCGGGCAGCCCCGCACGCCGTCTTAGGCCCCCGCCGCCACCAGCTCGTCCGCCGCGCTGTTGACGGGCTGGGGCGTGCCGGTCGCGTCCATCGTGAAGAGGGGGACGCCGAGGGTGTCCGCGCGGGTGCGGGCGCCGGGCGTGTACCCGGCGAGGGAGAAGAAGGCGCACGTCACGGGTGTGTCGCCCGCCTCCGTCATCGCGGTGAGCCAGAGGCATTCGACGTCCCGCAGGGTGGTGGGCCGCAGTGCGGGCTCGACCTGGGCCAGCATGCCGCGCGCGACGATCCGGGACCCCGATGGCGGGCGCCGGGCGGCGCTGCGCGTGTTCAGGTAGCCGAGCCAGCGCAGGTACAGGGCGGCCACGGTCACGGCGTCGCGGGCGTCGCGGATCGTCACGGGGCGGAAGGCGGGGCGGGGGCGCGGGGCGGTGCGGGGCAGCGGGATGTGGGAGGGGAGGCCGGGCGGGGCCTTCGGGCTGCCGGGAGGCGCGTTCTCGCCGCCGGGCAGTTCCTCGTCGGCGGGGTGCTCGGCCGCCGACTCCCCGGCCTCCACCCCCGCCCCTGTCGCCGCCTTCCCCGCCTTCCCTGCCTCCTCCACCGTTCCGGCCACCGGAACACGTAATACCGCCCCACAAGCGCAGTCCAGCTCCGGCTGGGGCCAGTGGCCCTCGCGGCCGCAGGCCCCGCAGCACGCCGTGACCCACTCGTCCGCCCAGGTCCGGTCCGTGATCTGGGCCACCGTCGCGCCCCTGGCCACCGGCGGGGCCACGGGGGCGCCGCACGCGCAGGGATAGGACGGGGGAGCGTACAGATGCTCGCGTCCGCACTCCGGGCACCGTATCGGCACTGTCGGGACCATCGGCACGCCACTCTCCGTCACCGTCACCGTCGCCACCATCGGTCTCTCCCATCCTCCACCCAAGCGATGGCCGACGGCTGCCAGTTGGGTCAACGCCCCGGCGCCGGGTTCCGCGGAGCCGTTCCGCCGATCTCTCTTGACGCTGTCCGGCATGCCCGCATACATTGCTTCCGTATAGCAGAACTAAATTTCCACAATGCGGAAACAGAAGCTCACCGCGGGGCGCGACGGGAGCCGGATCCGCCAGCCGAATCCGGCAGCCGAAGAGCTGTCGAAGCTGTCGAAGCAGGAGAACCCCATGGCTCGTATGACCGCTGCCCGCGCGGCAGTTGAGATCCTCAAGCGCGAAGGCGTCGTCAACGCGTTCGGTGTGCCGGGCGCCGCGATCAACCCCTTCTACAAGGCGCTCAAGGAGGGTGGTGGCATCGACCACACCCTCGCCCGCCACGTCGAGGGCGCCTCGCACATGGCCGAGGGCTACACCCGGACCAACCCGGGCAACATCGGTGTCTGCATCGGCACGTCGGGACCGGCAGGCACCGACATGATCACCGGTCTGTACTCCGCGACCGGCGACTCGATCCCGATCCTCTGCATCACGGGCCAGGCGCCGACGCACCTGCTCCACAAGGAGGACTTCCAGGCGGTCGACATCGCGACGATCGCCAAGCCGGTCGCGAAGATGGCCGTCACCGTCCTGGAGGCCGCGCAGGTCCCCGGCATCTTCCAGCAGGCGTTCCACCTGATGCGTTCGGGCCGTCCAGGACCGGTCCTCATCGACCTGCCGATCGACGTCCAGCAGACCGAGATCGAGTTCGACCCGGAGACGTACGAGCCGCTGGCGGTCTACAAGCCGTCCGCGACCCGTGCCCAGATCGAGAAGGCCATCGCCTTCCTGGTCGAGTCCGAGCGTCCGCTGATCATCGCGGGCGGCGGCATCATCAACGCCGACGCCTCCGACCTGCTGGTCGAGTTCGCCGAGATCACCAACACCCCGGTCGTGCCGACCCTGATGGGCTGGGGCACCATCCCCGACGACCACGACCTGAACGCGGGGATGGTCGGCCAGCAGACCGGCCACCGCTACGGCAACGCGACGTTCCTGGAGTCGGACTTCGTCCTCGGCATCGGCAACCGCTGGGCCAACCGCCACACCGGCTACAACATGGACGTGTACACCAAGGACCGCAAGTTCGTGCACGTCGACATCGAGCCGACGCAGCTGGGTAAGATCTTCGCCCCGGACTACGGCATCGCGTCGGACGCCAAGGCGGCCCTGGAGCTGTTCGTCCAGGTCGCGAAGGAGCTCAAGGCCGCGGGCAAGCTGCCCGACCGCTCGGCGTGGGTCGCCTCCAGCCTGGAGCGCAAGGAGACCCTGCAGCGCCGTACGCACTTCGACAACATCCCCATGAAGCCGCAGCGCGTCTACGAGGAGATGAACAAGGCGTTCGGCAAGGACACGCGCTACGTCACCACGATCGGCCTCTCGCAGATCGCCGGCGCCCAGATGCTGCACGTCTACAAGCCGCGCCACTGGATCAACTGCGGCCAGGCGGGCCCGCTCGGCTGGACCATCCCGGCCGCGCTCGGCGTCGCGAAGGCCGACCCGGACACCCAGGTCGTCGCCCTCTCCGGTGACTACGACTTCCAGTTCATGATCGAGGAGCTGGCGGTCGGTGCGCAGCACCGCATCCCGTACGTCCACGTGCTGGTGAACAACGCGTACCTGGGCCTGATCCGCCAGGCGCAGATCGGCCTGGACATCAACTTCCAGGTCAACCTGGAGTTTGAGAACCAGAACAGCCCCGAGCTCGGCGTCTACGGCGTCGACCACGTCAAGGTCGCCGAGGGCCTCGGCTGCAAGGCGATCCGCGTGACCGACCCGAACGAGCTGGGCGCCGCCTTCGAGCAGGCCAAGAAGCTCGCGCAGGAGCACCAGGTGCCGGTCGTCGTCGAGGCGATCCTGGAGCGCATCACGAACATCGCGATGAGCAAGACCGCCGACATCTCCGACGTGTCGGAGTTCGAGGAGCTCGCAACGGAGCCGGGCCACGCGCCCACGGCGATCCGTCCGCTGAAGGTCTGACGACCACCACAGCGCACACAGGGGCGGTCCACCCGGCGGGGTGGACCGCCCCTTCGGCGTGCGCGCACGAGCTCAGCAGCGGCCGCCAGGGCATGGACGGGGCGACGACGGTGAGGGCCGAGCTCGTCGGATGCGCGTGACTCTCCCGGATGCCAGAAGGGCACGGGGTGTGGGCGCAGGACTGGCACAGGGCGACACAGAGCGGCACAGGGCGACACGAGACGGTACGCAGCAGGGCGGCAGGTGCCCGGCTACTCGGCACGCACGCAAGGGCGGCAGGTGCGCACACAGAAGAGCGGCGAGTACGGGGACCGTCCCGTGCTCGCCGCTCTGGCTCAGCTGCCCTGTGGGCCGTGAAGTGGCCTGTGGGGCTGTGGAGTTGTTGCCGTCCGACCGCGCGCGACTGGCGGAACATGCATACGCGCTGCCGGACGGAGTTCGTGGGATTCGGCGGGGACCGCGGTGGTTGTGATGGAACGGGGGTTCCCCTCCCTCAGGTCGAGAAGGGAGCCGCCGGACCTTTACCACCGCACTGGCTCACAGAGCCGCCGCGGACCCGTGCCTGTCCGCGTGAGCGGACTGCCCGCGGTGCTCACGGGACCACCCCTCATCCGGGTCCGTGGCGGTGCGGGCTCAGCACCGGTGGGTCGACCTCCCGTCAACCCACCGGCGCAGCCTGGGTGTTGCTTGCTCGCTCAGTCCTCGCGCAGGGCGCGGACGGCCTTCTCGACGCGCTTGCCGTAGTCGGCGTCGGCGGCGTGGAAGTGGGCGAGGTTCTTCTCGATGACGTCGTCGCGGGAGACCTGCGAGAGGCCGCCGGCGATGTTCGCCACCAGACGGGACTTCTCGTCCTCCGACATCAGGCGGTACAGCTCGCCCGCCTGGAAGAAGTCGTCGTCCTTGGTGTGGGCCGGGGCCTCGTGCGTGCCCGTGTGGCCGTTGACGGCCAGCGGGGCCGACAGCGGGGTGCCGGTCTCGGCGGGGCCGTCGTACGAGTTGGGCTCGTAGTTCTTGCGGTCGCGGCCGTACGCGTTGGACGCCATGAGGCCGTCACGGCCGTAGTTGTCGGCCTTGGCCGCCTTGGGGGCGTTCACCGCGAGCTGGGTGTGGTTGACGCCCAGGCGGTAGCGGTGCGCGTCCGCGTAGGCGAACAGGCGGCCCTGCAGCATCTTGTCGGGGGAGGGGCCGATGCCCGGAACGAAGTTGTTCGGGGAGAAGGCGGCCTGCTCGACCTCGGCGAAGACGTTGTCGGGGTTGCGGTCGAGGACCAGACGGCCGACGCGCTGCAGCGGGTAGTCCTTGTGCGGCCACACCTTGGTGAGGTCGAACGGGTTGAAGCGGTACTCGGCCGCGTCCGCCGCGGGCATGATCTGCACGTGCAGGGTCCAGGACGGGTTCACGCCGCGCTCGATGGCCTGCAGGAGGTCCGTCTGGTGCGAGTTCGGGTCCGTGCCCGCGATCTCGGCGCCCTGCTCGGCGGAGAGGCTGCGGATGCCCTGGTTCGTCTTGAAGTGGTACTTGACGAAGAAGGCCTCGCCCTGCGAGTTCGTCCACTGGTAGGTGTGCGAGCCGTAGCCGTTCATGTGGCGGTACGAGGCGGGGATGCCGCGGTCGCCCATGAGCCAGGTGATCTGGTGCGTCGCCTCGGGGGCGTGCGCCCAGAAGTCCCAGACGTTGTCCGCCTCCTGCTTGCCCGTGAAGGGGTCGCGCTTCTGGGAGTGGATGAAGTCGGGGAACTTGATGGGGTCCTTGATGAAGAAGACCGGCGTGTTGTTGCCTACGAGGTCGTAGTTGCCCTCTTCGGTGTAGAACTTCAGCGCGAAGCCACGGGGGTCACGGACCGCGTCCGCGCCACCGAGGTTGTCCGCCACGGTCGAGAAGCGCAGGAAGACCTCGGTGCGCTTGCCGAGCTCGCTGAGGAAGTCGGCGTGGGTGAAGCCGGTGACGTCGTCCGTCACCTCGAAGTAGCCGTACGCACCGGAGCCGCGGGCGTGCACGACACGCTCCGGGATGCGCTCACGGTTGAAGCGGGCGAGCTTCTCCAGCAGGTGCTGGTCCTGGAGGAGGATCGGGCCACCGACGCCGGCGGTGGCGGAGTTCTGATTGTCGGCGACGGGGGCGCCGGACTCGGTCGTAAGCACGCGCTTCGACATCGTGACCTTCCGTGCTGTGACTGCTGAGGTGTTCGGAGCGTAAGGACCCCTGAACTGCTACGTCAACAGTTTGTTGAAGTTGATGATGGAGTTCCGGGCCGCGGCGACGCCTGGGCGCGACAGGACAGGTGTCAGCGCCGCCACGGCCCGGAAGTTCGAGAGGAGCTCTCGCCGGTGGTGCGGCTTAGAGCTCGGCGCCCGAGAGGCGCTCGACGGAGCGCAGCAGGGCGGAGTGGTCGAGGCCGCCGTCACCCTGCGTGCGCAGCGAGGCGACGAGCTGGGCGACGACCGCGCCGACGGGCAGGGCCGCACCGACGTTGCGGGCGGCGTCGGTGACGATGCCCATGTCCTTGTGGTGCAGGTCGATCCGGAAGCCGGGCTTGAAGTCCCGGTTCAGGAAGTTGTCCTTCTTGCGGGTCAGCACGGTCGAGCCCGCAAGCCCCCCGTTCAGGACGTCGAGCGCGGCCTGCAGGTTCACACCGGACTTCTCCAGGAAGACCACGGCCTCGGCGCACGCCTGGATGTTCACGGCGACGATGAGCTGGTTGGCGGCCTTCACGGTCTGGCCCGAGCCGTGCGGACCGCACAGCACGATGGTCTTGCCCAGCGCCTCGAGGAGCGGCTTGGCCTCGTCGAAGTCGGCCTGCTCGCCGCCGACCATGATGGAGAGCACGGCCTCGATCGCACCGGCCTCGCCACCGGAGACGGGGGCGTCCAGGACGCGCAGCCCCTTCTCCTTGGCGGCCTTGGCCAGGTCCACGGAGGTCTGCGGGGTGATCGACGACATGTCGACGATCAGCGCGCCGGACTTCGCGTTCTCCACGATGCCGTCAGGACCGTACGCGATGGCCTCGACCTGCGGGGAGGCGGGCACCATCGTCACGACGACGTCGGCGTCCTTGACGGCCTCGGCGATGGACTTGGCGACCGTGCCGCCGGCCGCGGCCAGGCGGTCCAGCTTGTCCTGCTCGAGGGTGAAGCCGGTGACGGAGTAACCCGCCTTGATCAGGTTCTCGGACATGGGCGAGCCCATGATGCCGAGGCCGATCCACGCGATCTTGGGAAGGTTGCTCATGAGGGTGTCTCTCCTACTGCTCTGAAGCGTGTTCTACGTCGATGAGTTGGCGCTCAGCGCGCGGCGCGGGCCTCGGCGGGCAGCCAGCCGAAGGAAGCGGCGGCGTCGGTGGCCTTGTACTCCAGGCCGACCCATCCCTCGTAGCCGGTCTTCTTCAGCTGGTCGAGCAGGGCCTCCAGCGGAAGGGATCCCGTCCCGGGGGCGCCGCGGCCGGGGTTGTCGGCGATCTGCACGTGGCCGGTCTTGGCCGCGTACTGCTCGATGACCGACGGCAGGTCCTCGCCGTTCATGGACAGGTGGTACAGGTCCATGAGGAACTTCGCGTTGCCGAGACCGGTGGCCGCGTTCACCTTGTCCACGATCTCGATCGCCTTGGGCGCGCTCACGATCGGGCAGAGCGGCGACTCGGGCTTGTTCAGCGCCTCGATCAGCAGGATCGCGCCGACGCGGTCCGCCTCGCGGGCGGCGAGCACCAGGTTCTCCAGGGCGAGTTCGTCCTGGACGGCCGGGTCGACGCCGTCCACGCGGTTGCCGTACAGCGCGTTGAGCGCCGTGCAGCCGAGGGACTTCGCGAAGTCCGCCGCCACCGCGAGGTTCGCGCGGAACTTCGCGCTCTCCTCACCGGGGATCGACAGGGCGCCGCGGTCCGGGCCCGGCAGCTGTCCCGCGTAGAAGTTCAGGCCCACCAGCCGGACGCCCGCGTCCTCGATCGCCTTCTTCAAGGCGTCGAGCTCGGACTGCTCGGGGGTGGGGGCGTCGACCCAGGGCCACCACAGCTCGACCGCGCCGAAGCCCGCCTTCGCGGCGGCCGCGGGGCGCTCCAGGAGCGGGAGCTCGGTGAAGAGGATCGACAGGTTCACATTGAAGCGCTGGTCGGAGTATCCCATGGGGCTTCCGCGCTCCTTCCGTATTGCGGAAGTTCATTTCTGTCTGGTGGAAGACTGCCTCCGATCTGTGGAAGCTGTCAAGAGGGGACTGCCGAAAATTCCAGCGGCGGCATTAGGTTGTTGCGCGTGCGATTGAGAGTGGAGTTCACGACCGAACCCTTCGATCTCGACGAGGCCCCGGCGCATGCGCTGGTGGCTCGCGAGGTCATCCAGGGGGCCCCGCTGGACACCGTGGACGTAGGCCCGTTCGGCAATACGGCCGAGGGCGACGTCGACGCGGTGCTTACTGCCGTCGATGCGATGCTGCGCCGGTCCCTGGGGGCGGGCGCGACCCGCGTCTCGCTCCAGGTCAACGTGATCGGCGAGCCGGGAGCGGCGGCCGGTCCGGGGGAGGCGGATAAGTGACCAGCTTCGGGGACGACCCCTTCGTCACCGCGGTGAAGCCGCTGGTGGACGCCATGGGCGGCGAGATGATGCCGCCCGACCAGGCGGGGACCGACGACGTCGTGCTCGCCTGGGAGGGCGAGGACGTGGTGGCCGTGCGGCTGCCGCAGCTCGCCGACTCCCTGGACCACATCCTGCTCGCCCTGGAGCGGAAGCAGGGGCGGCCCCTGTCGGAGCTGGACCGCAAGGCCAAGCAGGAGGTCGTACGGATACTGGAGGCGCGCGGCGCCTTCTCCGTACGGCACGGCGTGGAGACTGTGGCGGGCGCCCTAGGGGTCTCCCGCTTCACCGTGTACAACTACCTGAACAGGGAGAACGCCGCCAAGGGCGAATGACCCCGACCGGCGTGGCGCCCTGCCGCGCCCGTCCCCGCCGTCACTCTGAGCGGCCGAGCCGTCACCCGTATTGCCGGGTGACGGCTTCTTTGTTCAAGTTATTTCAACAAACTGTTGACGCGGTGTTGTTGAAGGTCTTAGCTGTTCCGCAGCCCGTCCAGCACAAGGCCACGGAGGCTCCCCGTGACTTCGAGTACGACACCGGATCCCACCCGGTTCAACGCCTTGGAGGAGGCCGCGGCCACCGCCGCCCTCCACGAGGCCTGTGCCTCTTCGGCCTGGGGAAGCAAGCTGCTTGCCCAGCGCCCCTACGCCACCGTCGAAGCCCTCTTCGCCGCGAGCGACGCCGCCATGGCCGAGCTCACCGCCGAGGATCTGGCCGAGGCGATGGCGGGGCACCCGCCGATCGGCCGCCCGAAGCCGGGGGACCCGACCTCCGCCCGCGAACAGCGCGGGATGGCCGGGGCCTCCGAGGAGCTCAAGGCCGAACTGCTCGAACTGAACCTGGCCTACCAGGAGAAGTTCGGTCACGTCTTCCTGATCTGCGCGACCGGCGCGACCGCCGAGTTCATGCTCGGCCAGCTCAAGATCCGGATCGAGCACGGGGCGGAGGCAGAGCGGGAGATCGTCCGCAGTGAACTGGGCAAGATCAACCGCATTCGGCTGACCCGCCTCGTAGAAGAAGGAAGCGACGCATGAGCACGGAAACTACAGCTTCGGTGTCCACTCACATCCTGGACACCAGCGTGGGTCGCCCCGCCGAGGGCGTCGCCATCTCCCTGTCCGCCCGCAGTGGTGCAGGGGAGGAGTGGAAGGCACTCGGCGGCAGCGCCACCGACGCGGACGGTCGCTGCAAGGATCTCCCGGCCCTGCCGGAAGGCACCACCCACGTACGTCTCGACTTCGAGACCGAGGCGTACTTCCTGACCAAGAACAACCAGCAAGCCGAGGCGCAGCAGGACGCCCCCGCGAATCGGGACAGCGATGCGACCGGAGCGTTCTTCCCGGAGGTGGCGATCACGTTCGCCGTCAAGCCGGGCGAGCACTACCACGTACCGCTGCTGCTCAACCCGTTCGGCTACTCCGTTTACCGAGGGAGCTAGCAGACATGCCCACCATTCTGGGACAGAACCAGTACGGCAAGGCTGAGAACCGGGTCGTAAAGATCACGCGGGACGGCGACACCCACCACATCAAGGACCTGAACGTCTCGGTCGCCCTCTCCGGCGATCTGGACGACGTCCACTACAACGGCTCGAACGCCAACTGCCTGCCGACGGACACGACGAAGAACACCTGCTTCGCGTTCGCCAAGGAATACGGCATCGAGTCCGCCGAGCAGTACGGCATCCACCTCGCCCGGCACTTCGTGGACAGCCAGCCCTCGATCCACCGTGCGCGCATCCGCATCGAGGAGTACAGCTGGGAGCGCATCGGCGGCTCCGACAGCAACTCCAAGTTCATCGGCGCCGACGAGGTCAAGCACTCCTTCGTCCGCAAGGGGCAGGAGACGCGGGTCGCCCAGATCACGTATGACGGCGAGAACTTCGAGGTGCTCTCGGGTCTCAAGGACCTGACCGTGATGAACTCCACGAACTCCGAGTTCTGGGGCTACATCAAGGACAAGTACACGACCCTCCAAGAGGACTACGACCGCATCCTCGCCACCTCCCTGTCCACCTGGTGGCGGCACAACTGGACCAACGACGAGCAGCGCATGCCGAGTTGGGAGCGGTCGTACGAGCAGGCGAAGAAGCACATCCTGCACGCCTTCGTGGAGACCTACTCCCTCTCCCTGCAGCAGACGCTGTACCAAATGGGCTCGCGGGTCATCAACAACCGCAGCGAGATCGACGAGATCCGCTTCTCCGCGCCCAACAAGCACCACTTCCGTCAGGACCTCTCGTCCTTCGGCCTCGACAACGAAGCCAAGGACGGCGCCGTCTACTACGCCGCCGACCGCCCGTACGGCCTGATCGAGGCCACGATCCTGCGGGACGGCGTCGAGCCGAAGATCCCGGTCGACATGACCAACCTCTGACGCGGGATGCGCGCCCCCGCCCCGCCGCAGTGGACGGGGGCGCGCCACACCGGAGGGAACATCCGCAATGGCACAGCCAGCAAAGGGGCCGGCAGCAGCCGAAGGCCCGTGTTCCACCCCATCGGACATAGCTGACAGCGAGTCACCTGCCGCCTGTCACCCGGTGGATGAGAAGCTCCACCCCTCGCGGCTCGTCCCCGCCGCGCTCCAGCACATCGCCGCCATGTATGCGGGCGTGGTCACCCCTCCGCTCATCATCGGCCAGGCCTGCGGCCTGGACACCGTGGCCCAGACCCGGCTGATCGCCGCCGGTCTGCTGATCGCCGGTCTCGCCACCATCCTGCAGACCCTCGGCGTCAAGGGCTTCGTCGGCAACCGTCTGCCGTTCGTGAACGCCGCCTCCTCGGCGGGCATCGCACCCATCCTCGCGATCGCCGAGACCAACGCCAAGGGCGACCAACTCCCCGCGATCTACGGCGCGGTGATGGTCGCGGGCGTCTTCTGCCTCGCCGTCGGACCCTTCTTCGGCAAGCTGCTCCGCTTCTTCCCGCCGCTGGTCACCGGCGTCGTCATCACCCTCATCGGCGTCACGCTGATGCCTGTGCCCGTGAAGTGGGCGCAGGGCGGCGACGACACCGACCCGACGTTCGGCGACATGAAGTATCTGGCGCTCGCCGCCTTCACGCTCGTCGTGATCCTGCTGTTCCAGCGATTCGGACGCGGTTTCCTCAAGCAAGTCGCCCTGCTGGCAGGCATGTTCATCGGAACGCTCGCCGCGATCCCGTTCGGCATGGCCGACTTCACCTCGGTGCAGACGGCCCCGCTCGCCGCCCTGCCCACGCCGTTCGCCTCCGGCGCCCCCGTCTTCCAGCCCGCCGCGATCCTCTCGCTCTGCATCGTGATGCTGGTCCTGATGACCGAGTCCGCGGCAGGCATGCTCGCCCTCGGCGAGATCTGCGAGCGCAAGACCGACGGGAAGACCATCACCCGCGGCCTGCGCACGGACGGCATCGCCACCCTGGTCGGCCCCGTCTTCGGCGGCTTCCCTACCTCCGCTTTCGCACAGAACGTCGGCGTGGTCTCGCTGACCCGGGTCCGCAGCCGCTACGTCGTCGCGGTCGCGGGCGGCGCGCTCATCGTGCTCGGCGCCTTCCCGGTGCTCGGCGCCGTCGTGAACGTGGTCCCCATGCCGGTCCTCGGCGGCGCGGGCATCGTGCTCTTCGGCTCCATCGCGGTCAGCGGCATCCGTACGCTCTCCGAGGCGGGCCTCGACGACAGCTCCAACATCATCCTGGTGGCCGTCGCGCTCGGCGCGGGCATCATCCCGCTCGCCGCACCCACCTTCTACGCGGACTTCCCCGCCTGGGCGCAGACCGTGCTCGGCTCCGGCATCAGTGCCGGTGCGCTCGTCGCGGTATCGCTCAACCTCTTCTTTCACCATCTCGGCACCCGTGGCTCCACCGCCGCGGCACTCAAATCTTCCTAGGGTCATGCCGTGCCCACATCGCCACTCACCCATGAAGGAAGCACCATGGCATCCTCGGCAAACCCCAACGGCGCCGTAGAGCGCATCGTCATCGAGAACGCCGCCATCGCCACGGTCGACGCCAACGACACCGAGTACGCCTCCGGCTACGTCGTCGTCGCGGGCAACAAGATCGAGTCGATCGGCGCGGGCAAGGCCCCCGAGGGCCTGGCGAACGTCGTACGCCGCGTCGACGCCACCGGCCACCTCGTCACCCCCGGCCTGGTCAACACGCACCACCACTTCTACCAGTGGATCACCCGGGGCCTGGCCACCGACCACAACCTCTTCAACTGGCTGGTGGCGCTGTACCCGACGTGGGCGCGCATCGACGAGCAGATGACGTACGCGGCCGCACAGGGCTCCCTCGGCATGATGGCCCGCGGCGGAGTCACCACCGCCATGGACCACCACTACGTGTTCCCGCAGGGCTCCGGCGACCTCTCCGGTTCCATCATCCGTGCCGCCTCCGAGATGGGCGTCCGCTTCACCCTGGCCCGCGGTTCCATGGACCGCAGCGAGAAGGACGGCGGTCTGCCGCCGGACTTCGCCGTCGAGACCCTCGAGGGCGCGCTCGCCGCCACCGAGGAGACCGTCAAGAAGCACCACGACGCGTCCTTCGACGCGATGACGCAGGTCGCCGTCGCACCCTGCTCGCCCTTCTCCGTCTCCACCGAACTCATGAAGCAGGGCGCCGAGTTGGCGCGCCGCCTCGGAGTGCGCCTGCACACGCACGGCAGCGAGACGGTCGAGGAGGAGAAGTTCTGCCACGAGCTGTTCGGCATGGGCCCGACCGACTACTTCGAGTCCACCGGCTGGCTCGGCGAGGACGTGTGGATGGCGCACTGCGTCCACATGAACGACTCCGACATCGCGGCGTTCGCCCGCACCGGTACGGGAGTTGCCCACTGCCCGTCCTCCAACGCGCGCCTCGCGGCCGGTATCGCCCGCGTCCCCGACATGCTCAAGGCCGGTGTCCCCGTCGGCCTCGGCGTCGACGGCACCGCCTCCAACGAGTCCGGCGAGCTCCACACCGAGCTGCGCAACGCCCTGCTGATCAACCGCCTCGGCGCCCACAGGGAAGCCGCCCTGAACGCCCGTCAGGCCCTGCGCCTCGGTACCTACGGCGGCGCCCAGGTCCTCGGCCGCGCCACGCAGATCGGCTCCCTGGAGGCGGGCAAGCTCGCCGACCTGGTGCTCTGGAAGATCGACGGCATCGGACACGCCTCGATCGCCGACCCGGTGACCGCGATCGTCTTCGGCGCGGCGGCCCCGGTCACCCTCTCCCTCGTCAACGGCAAGCCGGTCGTCGAGAACGGCACCCTGCTGCACGCCGACGAGGACGCCATCGCCCGCTCCACGCGGGAGCAGGCCCAGCGACTCGCGCGCATCGCCGCCGAGAGCTGAACCCAAGAACTCCGGTCAGGGGGGACGGCCCTTGACCGGACTTGAGCAGCCGAGCGGGCTGCTCAAGTGCCGCCCCGGGAACGTGGCCCAAAGCTTCACGTTCCCGGGGCGGTCAGTACTACCTGGGCGCACTTCCC
Organism: Streptomyces sp. NPDC004732; assembly: GCF_040609235.1. Classification (NCBI taxonomy): domain Bacteria; kingdom Bacillati; phylum Actinomycetota; class Actinomycetes; order Kitasatosporales; family Streptomycetaceae; genus Streptomyces; species Streptomyces sp. NPDC004732. Next base: position 219,439 of record NZ_JBEXJR010000001.1, on the reverse strand, counting down.
ACAACCGCATACAGAGCAAGTCCTTGCACCACGCACCACCTCCCAGAAGCGAAAAGTGCCGGCGGCCCGCCGGGACCGGAAAACAACCGGAGGAGCCACAGTGGCCACTCAGCCCAGGTTCACCAAGCAAGGCACCACCCCAGGCACCGGCCCAGGTGCCGCCCCCGACCCAGAAACCGACGACGGGTCCATAGGCGCCGACGGGGCGATACACCCCGTCGACGAGAAGCTCCCCGCCCTGAAGATGGCGACGACCGGCCTCCAGCACGTGGCCGCCATGTACGCGGGAGTCGTCGCCCCGCCGCTCATCGTCGGCGCCGCCATCGGCCTCTCCGCCAAGGAACTCACCTTCCTCACCGGCGCCTGCCTGTTCACCGCGGGCCTCGCCACCTTCCTGCAGACCCTCGGCGTCTGGAAGATCGGCGCCCGGCTGCCGTTCGTCAACGGCGTCACCTTCGCCGGTGTCGCGCCGATGCTCGCGGTCGTCGATTCGACCGACAACAAGGACGACGCGCTGCCGGTCATCTTCGGCGCGGTGATCGTGGCCGGTGTACTCGGCTTCATCGCCGCCCCGTTCTTCTCGAAGATGATCCGCTTCTTCCCGCCGGTCGTCACCGGCACGGTCATCACCCTCATCGGCATCTCGCTGATGCCGGTCGCCTTCGGCTGGGCGCAGGGGCCCGTACCCGGCGCCGACGACTACGGCTCGATGAAGAACCTGGGCCTCGCCGGCATCACGCTCGTCATCGTCCTGCTGCTGCGCCGCTTCACCACCGGATTCGTGAAGCAGATCGCGGTCCTGCTCGGCCTCGTCATCGGCACGCTCATCGCGATCCCGTTCGGCGTCACGGACTTCGGCCCGGTCGGCGACGCGGACATCGTGGGCTTCCCGACGCCGTTCCACTTCGGCGCACCGCAGTTCGCGGCGGCCGCTATCGTCTCGCTCTGTGTCGTCATGGTCGTCTCGATGACCGAGTCCACCGCCGACATGCTCGCCCTCGGCGAGATCGTGGGCCGTCCCGCCGACGAGAAGACCATCGCCGCGGGCCTGCGCGCCGACACCCTCGGCTCGGCGGTCAGCCCGCTCTTCAACGGCTTCATGTGCAGCGCCTTCGCGCAGAACATCGGCCTGGTCGCGATGACGAAGATCCGCAGCCGTTACGTGGTCGCCGTCGGCGGCGGCTTCCTCGTCCTGATGGGCCTGTGCCCGATGGCCGCCTCGCTCATCGCCGTCGTGCCGCGCCCGGTGCTCGGCGGCGCGGGCGTCGTCCTCTTCGGCTCGGTCGCGGCGAGCGGCATCCAGACGCTGGTCAAGGCGAACCTGGAGAAGGACAACAACGTTCTGATCGTGGCCGTCTCGCTGGCCGTCGGCCTCATCCCGATCGCGGCGCCGGAGTTCTACCACGCGTTCCCGGAGACCGCGAAGATCATCCTCGACTCGGGCATCTCGACGGGCTGTGTGGCGGCCGTGCTGCTGAACCTGGTCTTCAACCACATCGGCAAGGGCCGCGACGAGGACGACGTGACGGCGCCGATGGAGGGCGGCGGAGCGATCGCCGAGACGCGGGTGCCGGGTCAGGGCCACGGCCAGGGCCAGAGCGAGGCGGTAGCGCACTGAGGCCCCGGTTACGGCTCACGGCACAGCTACACCGTTCCCTCGCGCGGTCAGGTCCCGCGCGAGGGAACGTACTTCTGTCGGCAGCGCCTCAGTCGATGTCCATCGCGTCGTCGCCGCCGCTCTTGACGACCTTGATGATGTTGCCGCCCGCGTCGCACAGCTCGGCACGGACGACGTAACCCGCCTGGATGCCCTTCCAGAAGATGACTTCCTGCTGCTGGGCGAAGGACGTGGTCCCCAGCGTGTCCACCAGGTCGATGCCGCCGGGCGCGTGGATCACGTAGCGCCAGCCGCTCCCGTCCGCCTGCCGCGCCCAGTCGGGCACGTACCCGCCGGGGGAGCGGGTGGTGCTGACGAAGCCCGTCCTCTGCAGCAGCTTCTGATAGTGCCGGAGGCTGGCGGGCAGCTTCTCGTTCCAGGGCTTGAACCCCTTGCCCATGATCTGGTCGGGCGTCCTGCCGTCCCAGCGGTACAGGGGCTCGTTGTCCTTGCGGTATTGCAGCGGGGGCACGTCGCGCCCCTGCTTCCTGTCCTCGCGCATCGACTTCACCTTGCCGGGGTCGATGCCGTACGTACTGTCCCCGAAGCCCGCCGCGGCCTGCGGAGTCGGCGTGGTGGAGCGGGGGTGCTTGCCGCGCTCGGCCATGAACGACGGGTAGTCGTACTCACCGGCCTCCGAGTCGGTGCCCCCGTCCGAGAGCTCCTCCGCGTCGGAGAAGTCCAGCCGGTCGATGTCCATGGCCGTCGTGTCCTGGCCGCCCGCGCGCTGCACCACGGGCTGTTCGGCCTCCTGGTGGCCGCAGCCCGCGCCGTGCTGGTGCTGCTCCTGGCCCGCCGACTGCCCGCCCTTGCGGAGCATCTGGACGACGGCGGCGTTGCCCGCCGAACCCTGCAGGGCGAGGAGCCGCTGGAGCGGGGCGTCGGGCTCGGACGTGGCCGCGGGTCTGCGGGCCGCGGACCGGGCCTTCGCGGCGTCGTGCGTTCTGGCGTGGTCGTGGTCGCGCAACGGGGCTCCTCAGGTACAGAGACACCAAGTCTGCCCACGAAGCGTCCGGCAGCACCAGGCACCGAAGGGCAGTCCCACGTGCAGTTCTCGTGGTCCGCAGGGTCTTCCGCTGTCGGGGTGCACTGACGTAACGTCGTGGCGCCGCCGACCGTATGGCGGAAGTTACTTTCCAGTCGGACACTTCCGCCCTGTTCCGCGTCTCATGAACTCCCACGGAACGGGGCCGATTTCCGGCGTCACGCGACGGAAGAAGCGCCATCCATGAGTTCTCACCAGAAGTCCGCCGGTGCCCCGGCAACTGCCCCCGAGGTCCACCCCGTCGACGAGATCCTGCCGCCGGGCCGCATGCTCGTCGCCAGCCTCCAGCACGTCGCCTCCATGTACGCGGGCGCGGTCTCCGTCCCGCTCGTCGTGGCCGTCGCGGCGAAGATGTCCCCGGGCGACACGGCCGTACTCATGGGCGGCAGCCTTCTGATGGCGGGCATCGCCACCCTGCTCCAGACCCTGGGCATCGGCAACTTCATCGGCTCACGGCTGCCGTTCGTCAACGGCGTCTCGTTCGCGGGCGTCGGCGTGATGCTGACGATCATCTCGACGCAGGGCGGCATCGAGGCGGGCATGCCCGTCGTCTTCGGCGCGATCATCGTCTCGAGTCTCTTCGGGTTCCTGGTCAGTTCGTACTTCTCGCGGCTCGTCCGCTTCTTCCCGCCCGTCGTCACGGGCTCCGTCATCACCCTCATCGGGGTCTCGCTCATCCCCGTCGCGTACGACTGGATCGTCGACGACTCGGCCACCGGCACGCCGGAGCCGAAGAGCATCGGACTCGCGGGCGCCACCGTCCTGGTCATGCTCCTGCTCCAGCGATTCACGCGCGGCTTCCTCAAGCAGATCAGCATGCTCATCGCGATGGTCTTCGGCACGCTGCTCGCGATACCGATGGGCCTCGCCGACTTCTCCAAGCTGGACGGCGCGGACCCGGTCGGCATCCCTTCCCCGCTGCACTTCGGCGCCCCGGAGTTCAACATCCCCGCCATCATCTCGATGTGCGTCGTGATGCTGGTGATCCTCACCGAGTCGACCGCCGACATGATCGCGCTCGGGAAGATCGTCGAGAAGGACGTCGACGAGAAGACCATCGCCCGCGGTCTGCGCGCCGACGCCCTCGGCTCCGCGCTCAGCCCGCTCTTCAACGCCTTCCACGCCAGCGCGTTCGCCCAGAACATCGGACTGGTCGTGATCTCCAAGGTGCGCAGCCGCTTCGTCGTCGCGCTGAGCGGCGCGATCCTGGTCCTCATCGGCCTCAGCCCGGCCGCGGCGGCGCTCATCTCGGTCGTCCCCATGCCGGTCCTCGCGGCCGTCAGCCTCTTCCTCTTCGGCTCCATCGCGGTCAGCGGCATCCAGACGCTGCTCCAGGCGGACCTGCACCGCGGCGACAACGCACTGATCGTCGTCGTCACACTGGGCGCGGGCCTCGCCCCCGCCCTCTCCGACGGCTTCTACGACGCGTTCCCCGACTGGGCGCAGATCGTCCTCGGCTCCGGGATCTCGACGGGCTGCATCCTCGCGGTCTCCCTCAACCTGGTCTTCAACCACCTTGGTACGAAGGACAGTTCGGCCGTCGCCGACCCCGACCCGGTGGTGACGCACTGACGTCGCCGCCTCCCACGCGCAGGGCTCCGGGGCGGCCTGACTACGCTGAGGCGCCGTGATCTCCCAGTCCTCCCAGACCTCCCGAACGGCCACCCAGCCCCGCAGACTCACGGCGTCCGCCGTCGACGCGCTGACCGCCCTCCTGTGCGGCCTGGTGGCCGCGGCGGCGGTCGGCGTCACGGCCGCCGACGGGGTGGTCGAGGTCCGTGTGCAGTCCCCGGCGATGTGGGCCGCGGCGCTGGGCGCCGCACTCGGCTTCTCCCTCCTGAACCACGTCCTGCTCACCCGCCTGACCAGGGCGAGCCTGGGCAAGCTCCTGACGGGCCTGCGCGTGGTCCGCGCCGCCGACGCGGGGCGCCCCCGCCTCCTCCCGCTGACCGGCCGCTGGCTGTTCGGCTTCTACTGGATGGCGGTGTTCGTGCCCCTGCACGTCCTGACGGACAGCGATGTGGAGCAGCAGGACGCGGTGGGCCTGCGGGTGGTACGCCGCTGAGCGCGCCCCTCCGAGGCGCCGACCACGCGGACACCCGACCCCAGCCTGCACCTCCCGCCCCGGCCAGGCGTGATGCCGTCGAGCGATCCAGAACCAACACTGCGAAGGTAAAAATCGACACTGTGTAGACTTTCTGGAGAGAGGAGCAGTCATGCTCCCCGTGAGACCTTTCTGGAGGAGCAATGCAGAGGCAGAACTGGCTCATCACCGGCGTCAGCACGGGGCTGGGACGTGCCTTCGCCCAGGCTGCCCTGGATGCCGGTCACACCGTTGTCGGCACGGTCCGCTCCGAGGAGGACCGGCGGGCCTTCGAGGGGCTCAAGCCCGGTGACGCCCACGGCCGCATCCTGGACGTGACGGACGACCACGCCGTCCCGGATGTGATCACAGAGGTGGAGCGAGGCGTCGGTCCCTTGGACGTCGTCATCGCCAACGCCGGCTACGGCTTGGAGGGCACCTTCGAGGAAACTCCGCTGGCCGAGGTGCGGCGGCAATTCGAGATCAACGTCTTCGGGGCAGTGGCCACCCTGCAGGCAGCGCTGCCCCACATGCGCCGACGCCGCCGCGGACACCTGATGGCCGTCACCTCCATGGGCGGACTCATGGCCGTGCCCGGCATGTCCGCCTACTGCGGCAGCAAGTTCGCCCTGGAAGGCATCCTCGAAGCACTGGGCAAGGAGGTCGCACAGTTCGGGATCCACGTGACGGCGATCGAGCCCGGCTCCTTCCGCACCGACTGGGCCGGACGCTCCATGACACGCGCCCCGCGGACCGTCGACGACTACGACGAGCTGTTCGAGCCCATCCGCGAAGCGCGGCAGAAGGCCAGCGGGAACCAGCTCGGCAACCCGGCCAAGGCCGGAGACGCCGTCGTGCGCATCGCCTCGGTCGACCAGCCGCCGGCCCACCTCGTCCTGGGCTCGGACGCGCTGCGGCTGGTCACCACTGCGCGCGCTGCCGTGGACGAGGAGATCCGCGCATGGGAGACGCTCTCCCGCACAACCGACTACGACGAGGGTGCGCAGCTCTGATGCCAGGCCAGCACCCCGCGCGGAGCCGACGCAGCGCCGAACGCAAGGGCGATCTGCGGGAGCGGGCCATCCTGGACACCTGCGAAACCCTGCTCGCGCACAAGGGCTACAACGCCATGACCGTCGGCGACATCGCCCAAGGCGCCGGCATCACGCGCGGGGCCCTGTACTTCTACTTCGGCTCCAAGCAAGAAGTAGTGGTGGCACTCGTGGCGCGTACCGTCGAGCATCTGTGGGAACGGTCCCGGACCACCGCGGAGGCCGACGAGCCCCGCCGGGCCATCGCAGAAGCCATGCAGCGCACGGTGGAGCTGTGGAACGAGCACGGCCTGGTCATGCGCACGGCGATCGACCAGTCGTTGACCGTGCCGGAGATCGGCGAGCTGTGGAGCCATACGGCGGACTTGTTCATCACGGCCATCACCGCCGTCCTGGAACGGGCCGGCATCCAGCCCGGCACCGAACCGGACCAAGCCTCAGCGATGGCACGCGCCCTGTGCTGGATGATCGAGCGGACCTTCTACCACGCCTCACAAGAGTCCCGCGAGACGCTGCAAGGGGCATCCGCGACCTGCGAACACATCTGGCTGACCAGCGCCGGTCTGACCACGTGACGGACAGCTGACGTTCAAGGCTCTCGTGCATGCCCCCTCCGAACCAGGTAGCGAGATCTGGAAGATCACTTACGGGACAGCCCTTAATAGGACTCCGTTAGGTCTGCGGGGTTCTCGTGCGTCTGGCCTGGTCAAGGGGCAGGGGGCGGTGGCAGGTGGTGCAGACGCCGGTCCAGCACCTCAGCAAGTCCTGGAGGACATCGAGGACTTGGTAGAGAGTGAGCCCGGCGCGGGGGCTTTTGGGGAGAGCCGCTGCTCGGTGAGGAAGGCATGGGCGGCGGTGACCAGGGTGACGTGGTGGTGCCAGCCGGGCCAGGATCGTCCCTCGAAGTGGTCCAGACCCAGGCCGTGCTTGAGCTCTCGGTAATCGTGCTCGATGCGCCAGCGCGCCTTCGCCTGGCGGACCAGGTAGTCGATGGGTGTGTCGTCAGGCAGGTTCGACAACCAGTAATCGGTGGGAATCTCGGCAGTGGTGGGCCACTCAGCGATCAGCCACAGATCGGGCAGTATGCCGTCCCACCAGCCCTGTTCGGCGGAGGCCCGGGCCTTGAGAGGGCGCTCAATGGCCTTGCCGGCCGGGCGGACCCGCACGGCTGCGAAGCGGGACCGCATCGGCCCCCGGGGCCCCTGGCGCCACGTCATCTCGGTGAACGCCTCGCGTCCCAGACCGGTCGCGAGGACGGCGACCGACAGTGGAGGCTGGCGGTAGCGCGGCTGGGGCCAGCAGCCGTTGGCGCCCTTGCGGGGAGGGGCAACGGGCAGCGTGCCGAAGGCGTGAGCCGTGACATCGGTCCGGATGGACACCACGTAGTGCAGGGCGCGTTCGGCCAGCGCCTGGCGGAACCGGGCGTTGGTGCCGTACGCGGCATCGGCCACGATCACCTGCGGGGTCAGTCCCCAGGTGGTGAGCTCGTCGAGGATGTCCAGGGCGAGCAGCCACTTCTCCCGGTGTCCGACACTGGCGGGGACGTGTGTCCTGGCCCGCCGTTCGGCGTCATCGGCCCACTCCGCGGGCAGGAACAGCCGCCACTGCAGCGGACACGACGCCGTGGCGGTGACCGCGTGGACGCTCACCGCGACCTGGCAGTTCGCGCGTTTGCCCAGGGCGCCGCAGTACTGCGGCGCGACCCCCACCGACATCCGGCCGTCCTTGGGCACCGACACATCATCGATCGCCCACGCGTCGGGGGCGAGGGACCTCGTCATGCGCACGGCGATCCGGCGCCGCACCGGCAGCGGATCCCACGGCGACTGGTTCACGAACTGCTGGAGGTTCTGCTCGTTGCCATCCGGCAGCCGCGAAGCCATGGCCTGGATCGACTTCCTTCGGCCGTCCAGCATCAACCCGCGCAGGTAGCAGTCCGCCTTACCCCGCTGATCTCGGCGTGGCACCGAGGCGAACACATCCCCAACGAACTCCGCCAAGTCGGCCCGCAGGCCCTCAAGCTGTCCCACGTCCACGCATCCAACATGCTGCTGAACAGGCCGAACGAGAAGACCTAACGGAGTCCTATTAAAGGCTGTCCCGTAACCGCCGCCGAGCCGGGAATTCTTCGTGGGGCTGACGTGACGTCTGCCCCTTGACTGCTTGACATGCCATGACAAGGGTGTGGCGGAAAGCCAGACAAGTTGGCCAAGTGGAGGAGGAGGCCATGGTCCATCTCGTCGCTGAGGCGACCGAAACGCAGCTCTGGGCGAGAGTGGCAGGCATCGTCATGTCGGCTCTAGGCTGGTTTCTCCTGATCGTAGCTCTTCTTGTACCCAAGGCGGTTCGTGAGGAGCGGGAGGACGGCAACTTGGAGGCAGCCTCCAAGGTCAGGAGAAACGGGCTGATCGTCGCGGGCCTCGGCTGTCTTCTGTCGGGCGGCGGCGCTGCCCTCTACTTCGCCAACTGAAAGGTGTTCAGGACGGCCGGGGAGCTGGAACAGGAGTCGGCCGCCCCGACCCCCGCGCACCACGTCCCATCCCATCGACGGACCGCCCGGGCTGTGGAACCTCCGCCCATCCGTATCCGGGCGCACACGCAGTCCCGCAACATCCGCCTCGCGCCGTCGGCATGGTCCGGTGTGTCGAAGACGTCCGCTGCCCGACATCGCCGCAGACGGCAAGCAGCAGGCCCGCGAAGTACTGCGCCTCGTCGTCCACTTCTCGGCGAGGAAGGATCCCGGGGTGGCTCCGCATCCGGGAGAAGGCGACGAGGACATGTCCCGCCACGTCTACCGGTACCTGGACCAGGTCGCCGGGCTCAGCACGTGCCCAGCACCCGGACAGCAGCACCCGGACAGCAGCACCCGGGTCTCGCCCGCGTTCGGGGTGCCACGGCCTGCACCGGCTTCGAGAGGATCGGTTTCCTGAAGACGGACGTGGCCCGGTTCTGCGATGGCCTTGCCGAGTGGGCCCCCGCGATCCGGCTCCGGCTGGTGGTTCAGCTGCGGGAGGCGCTGGGCGACGTGACGGACGCGGCCTTGGCCGAGGGGATGGCTGCGGCGAAGGCGGAGGGCTGGGGGCTGCGCATGCAACCTGATCACCGGGTTCTTCCGCTCAGGCATGAGCGGAGTTGGAAATGCCCGACACCGCCGCCAGGCGGAACTTGGTTTCGTCCTCGGTACCGGGGGCTGCGGTGAGAACGACGATCTTGCGTCCCGCGTCGCCGTCGGTCAGGACGTCGCAGTCCACCGCGATCGGCCCGGTCGCCGGGTGCTGGACGATCTTGTGGTCTTCCCGGTGCGCGCCGACCACGCCGGAGGCCCACAGTTCGGCGAAGCGCGGGCTGCCCGTCGTGAGGTCCCGGATCAGGCCGGCCAGGCGGTCGCTGTCCGGGAATCGCCCCGTGGCGCGGCGCAGGTCGGACATGACGGAGGCCTCGACCTCCGGCTGGCTGAGCGAGGTCACCGGCCAGTGCGACAGGCGGGGGGCGGCCCCGTCGGCCGGGAAGGTGTCGCGAGCGAAGTTACGCAGCGCCGACGGCGTTGAGGACGGGTCGCCCAGCAACGCCGCCCAGAAACGGTTCCACCAGATGAGCTGCCAGTCCGCGGCGAACACGGCGGCTGCGGAGTCGCCGAGCCGGTTAAGCATGCGGTGCAGGCCGGGCGGGATGTGGTCCGAAATCTCCCCGCCGGCCGGAGGGGCAAGCCCGGCCAGCCGGTAGAGATGGTCCCGCTCGGCGTCGGTGAGTTGCAGGGCGCGGCCCAGCGCCGCGGTCACCTGCGCCGACGGAGTCACATGGCGTCCCTGCTCCAGGCGGACCACATAGTCGACCGAGATCCCAGCGAGCTCGGCGAGATCCTCCCGGCGCAGTCCCGTGACCCGGCGCCTGTGGCCGCTGGGCAGTCCCGCCGTGTCCGGCGAGACACGGCCGCGCCAGGTGCGCAACATCGGGCCGAGTTTCGCGATGTCAGCGGTCATGGGACTGATTGTCGCACCCGGCGCCGACCCGAAGGTGGTAGCGGTTTTCCTACCGAATTCCTCTCTCTGGTTACCGGCCCGGCGGCCGATGATTCTTCGAACATGACCTTCACGTTCTCCCACGACCACGTGGGCATCACCGTTACGCAAGAGGACCTCGACGCCACCATCGCGTGGTACTCGCGCAATCTCGGTTTCACCGTCGAGCAGCGGTTCGAGGCCCACGGCACGACGTTCGTCTTCCTCACTGCTGGTGACGTCAAGATTGAGCTCCTCGCGGGCGCGTCGGACCGTGGCGGCGCGCCGACCGACAACGTCCTCACGAGCATGGTCACGTCGCGCCTGCACCACTTCTGCCTCGCTGTGGCAGATCTCGACGCGGCGGTGTCCCGGCTGCTCGAACTCGATGTGCCGCTGATCGGCGGCCCCATGGAGATGCCGGCAACCGGCCAGCGCATCGCCTTCGTCACCGACAACGTCGGCACCATCATCGAGCTCAGCGACCCCGGCACGTGGATCTCCGGCCGGAAGGCACGGGCATGATGCCGAACCGCGGTTACGAGAACCGCGTCAACGCGCTCGGGCCCGTCACCGATCAAGGGATCTGGCACAGCTACTGAGCCGGCCGCAGCCGAGCCCACGCCGCCCCCTAAGGGCCCAGGGTTCGCCGGGCAGAGCCCTTCCGGCTGCTTGACCTCAAGTTCCCTTGAGGTCCGAGGATGTGGAGCAGGAGATCCGCCCCGGGTCGCCTACCCGCACCAGACCCGCACGGGAGAGCTGTCATGCGTACCGACACGTCCTCAGCCGAAGCCACCAGGGCCGCCGAGTTGGCTGCCATCCGCCAAGTGGTCGCGGACGCGAGCGAGTTCCAGGATGACGTGGAGCGGTTCATCCCGCTGTTCACCGCCGACACCACGGTCGTGAACTTCGGTGGGCGCCGCGTCGCGGGCCGGGACACGCTGGCGGACGCGATGCGTCAGGCCCTGGCGTCATCGCTGGCCGACGTGGTCACCACGCTTGAGGAGGAAGACATCCGCTTCCTCCGTGCCGACGTGGCGATCGTCGCCAGCATCAAGCACGTCTCAGACCGGCGGCAGCCGGGGGCCGACGGTGAGTCGGTGGCCCCCTTGCACGCCTCGTCGGGGCGGCTCACGCACGTACTGGTGAAGGAGGGCGACGACTGGCGGATCGCCTCCTCCCAGACGACGCCGATCCTCGGCTGACCGGCCGGAGTCAGGGCCGGTCGTACCAGGAGAACGCCGCGATCCGCCAGCCCTCGGGGGTGCGGACGAACTGCATGGTCTTCGTGCCGCCGCCCTCGAACGGCTCGCCGTCCAGGACTCCCGCCTTGCCGTACTCACCGAACCGGCACGCGATGTCGCCGACGATGTCGGTCCGTGCCGAGATCTCCCACTCGGAGAACTCGACCAGACGGCCGTCGGCGAGCAGTCGCTCGCGGGGCTCGATGAACTCCTCGACGGTGTAGGCCGCGTACTGCGGTCCTGTCACGACGATCACGCCGCCGGGCAGCATGAGCCGACGGATCCGGGCGACGTCGGCGGCCTTTCCGCCCCGGTTGTCGAAGGACCCGAAGAACTCGGCGGTCAGCGCGTCGATCTCAGCCATGGACGTCTCAGCCCTGGACGTCTCAGCCTTGGATATCTCAGCCTTGGACATCCGGGGACAGTAGCACCGCTACTTTCCGCACACCGAGGCGGAGTTGACCGACCCGCCCAAGTTCTCGTCGTCCGTGCCGAGCAGGGCCTTCCCGCCGGATCCCGGCACGCACTCGACCGCCTCGATCTTGAATCCCTTGAACTTCCGCACCACGTCGGGGGAGTTGTCGACGGACAGCCGCACCTTGCCGGAACGGCTCACGGAGAGCTTGCCCGCGTCGAGGACCGCGGAGGAGAAGGGGCCGTCGTCGCCCGCGTCGGCGGCCGAGCTGATCATGAGGCGGCCCGACGCCGTGACGGAGATGTCCGAGGCGTGCCGGACCTCGCCGGTCGGGTAGGGCGCGCGGAAGCGGGACGTGGTGACCGGGCCGAAGTCGGCCTCGCCGTACTTGTTGAAGGAGAAGGGCGCGGCGTGCAGCGTCGCGGGACGCTTCTTGCCCGCGCCCCGGTCCGCCCAGACCGCCGCCAGCTTTCCGTGCCGCGCGGTCAGCGCGAAGCTCTCGTAGTCGTCGCCTTCGGCGATCGAGGGAAGCGGAGAGGTGTCCAGGACCTGGGCGTCCGTGCCCGTCACCTTCAGGTGGTAGACCAGGCCACGGCTGGCCAGGGCCACGTACTCGCCGGGGGAGCCCGGCACCGCCTCGATGGCCTCCAGGTCGATGGGCTCCGAGGTACCCGTCCAGGTGAGCGGCTCTACGTCGGCGGAGCGGTCGGCGCCCGCGTCCGCGCCCGCGCCCGCGCGGTAGGTGATCCGGGCGACGCGGTTCTCGCCGGGCTTCTTGTTGTCGCGTACGACGAGGGCGTGGGCCGCGCCCCGCTCGTGGCCGCCACCGGTGAGGGCGAGCCCGCTGATGCCGGACTTGATGTCGTCACCGAACTTCTGCCAGCCGCCGTTCGGGGCGTGCGCCGCGGACGCCGAGAGGCCGCCCGCCGACAGGAGCGCGGCGGTGGCGGTCAGCACGGTGGTAGTCGTACGGAGGAACATGGAGATCTCTCACCTCGGTGCAGGTTGACGCGCGTAGACGGGAGTTGGCGGGGACGGTACCCATTTCAACCTCCGGGAGGCAAGAGGCAGCGCAGACGCGCGGGGCACCGGTGGCACCCCGCGCGTCTGGCCTATCCGATATGGCTGAACTGCCTTGTATATCGGGACTGTCCGATGGCTGTCCGATGGCTGGCCGATGGTTGCCCGATGACTAGCCGATGTGGAACGGGTCCCCGTAGACCTTCCAGTCCAGCGGCGGGTCCAGGTTGAGGTTCCGCTTCTTCAGGAAGACGCGCTGCGCGGTGTCGACCCGGCTGGTGTCCTCGTGGGCCGCCTCCTGCTTCATCGCCCAGACGCGCGCGTCGAGGAAGGCGTTGAGGTACGTCACCTCGTCGCCGCCCTGGGCCGGTGTCTTGGCCGAGCGCAGCGCCCGCTTGCGGATGTTGCCGAAGCTGGTCGAGTCGCCGCCGTTGCCGTGCATGACGATGGCGTCGTAGTAGCAGAACTGGCCGAGGGTGCCGATGCCGTCCGTCTTGCCCTGCTTGACCGACGGGTTGAAGTAGACGCGGTCGCGCTCGTCGTTCTGCGCCTTGCGGAACTCCGCGTCCGTGTCGGCGGCCCGCTCCCAGTCGGGCTTGAAGTTCGGGTCGAGCCCGTCGTGCGAGTCGCTGCCGTCGACCCTGCGCAGCGCAGGGAGGTACTTGGCGAGGATGTTGCCCGGCTTGCGCTGCGTGTAGAGCTCGACGAGGTCGAGCATGTCGCCGGTGCCGGAACAGAAGCCGATGATGCCCGCGGTGTAGCCGCGGCCGTCGTCGATGTCCTCGCAGTATCGATACTGCTTCTTCCATTCGAGCGAGGAGTTCTCCGCGCTGCAGACGATCTGCATCGCGATCTCCTTCTTCGCCGGGTCGTCGAGCCCGCTCGCCGAGACCAGGGAGGAGATCTGGGACGCGCCCGCCGACTGCGTGGCGAGCAGCGGGCCCGCCACGGCCGCGGCGCCCATGAAGGCGAGCAGGGTGCGACGGGAGGTGAGGGTGGTGCGCGGGCGTATGTGGGGGGTCTCCATGAGGGCCTCCAGATGGGGGAGTTCAGCGTTCCGCGTACTGTTAGGAAGGTTTCCTACCAGAGATCCGGTGTGACGTATACCCGTCAAGACAGGATGAGTCGCGGATTCCGAATGGCCGGACATCGCTCTGTCCCCCCGGCCCATTGGTCCATACGATCCCCTCGCTCACGCAATCCGCTCCAGGCACCCGCAATGCGCTCCACTCACCACAGGCACTTCTCCAACCCCCCTCCGCAGAAATGGAATGGAGAACCATGGCCGGTGCACTGCTGCTGAGCGGCGCCCTCGTGGCGCTGTTCGGCTCGACGCTCCCCGCGCAGGACACGACGTCGATCCAGGATCCGCCCCCCGACAAGATCGTGATCGAGGTCGCCACGGTGAACGGATCGGGCTGCCCCCTGGGCACCGCGGCCGTCGCCGTCTCCGAGGACAACACGGCCTTCACCGTCACCTACAGCGACTACCTCGCCAAGGCGGGCGGCGGCGCGGACCCCACCGCGTTCCGCAGGAACTGCCAGCTCAGCCTCATCGTGCACGTCCCCTCGGGCTTCACGTACGCGATCGCGAGCGCGGACTACCGCGGCTACGCCTCGCTCCAGCCCGGTGCCAAGGGCACGGAGAAGGCGTCGTACTACTTCCAGGGCTCACCCCAGACGGCCTCGATCAGCCATGAGTTCAAGGGCGTCTACAACGACAACTGGCAGGCGACCGACACGACGGACTGGGCCCAGCTGGTCTGGGCGCCGTGCGGCGTGAAGCGGAACTTCAACATCAACACGGAGTTGCGCGTCGACCTGGGGACGTCCGACCCCGCGAAGTCCAGCTTCATGACGATGGACTCGACGGACGGCGACATCAGCACGATCTATCACGTGGCGTGGAAGGAGTGTCCCCGCGCCTGAGGGTGGGGCACCCCCGTGCCGGGTTGGTTCGGGGGTGCCTCTCTTCCTTGCGGGGTGCGGGTTCTGTGTGGCTTGTCGCGCAGTTCCCCGCGCCCCTTAAGGGGCGCTCAGGTGGGCCTGGGCCTGTTCCGCCATGTCGTACGTGGTGCCCTTTGGTCGGGTCGCCAGTCTTCCCGGGTCGCGGATCCAGGCCTCCTCGACCGCGAACCAGTCGATCTTCTTGGGAGCTCGGCCCTCCGCCAGGGCCGACCTGAGCTCCTTGAAGTAGCGTTCCCAGCGCAGCCGGTACAGGCCGCCGACCAGCCCCGCCCATTCGCGGTTCGCGTAGTCGCGCAGCCCCGCGTCCGCGCCGGAGTGGGTGCCCCATACCGTCAGCAGCGACAGTTGGTCGTACGCGAGTCGGTCCCGTTCCTCCGCGTCGGCGCCCCACGCTCGCGCGTCCGCGACCCAACGGCCCAGCAGGTGGCGGGGATCGGTGGCCACCAGTCGGTCGAGCAGGTCGATGAGGGCGAGCCACTCGCGGCTGAGACGGTCGAAGCGGTCCGCGTCCCCGGCGTCGTACGCCTCCTTGATGTGCGGCAGCAGGACGCGGCTGCGGTTGGAGAGTGCCTGCCGGGTGACGTCGAGCAGGTCGCGGCGGTACGCGGAGGACTTCCGCAACCCGGGCCGCACCGCAAGGAGTTCGCCGAGCGCGGGCTCGAAGTCCGCCGCCGCGTACCGCAGCTTCTTGGGTGACCACGACGCCGCCGACTTCGCCGAGAGGTCGGGCCTGGCGCCGAAGAGGCCGTCGGCGCCCTCGGCCCATTCGTCGGCGCGGGTCGTTCCGTAGGCCGTGCGGCGCAGGAGGTCCCAGGCGGCCGCGGCGTGCGGGTCGGCGGCTCCGTAACGGGAGGTCGACCACTCCCGGAACCAGGCTTCGAGGTCCAAGTCGCCCTTGCGCCAGGCGAGTTCCGAGAAGAGCTCGAAGGCGGCGGGGTTGTTGTCGGCCGCCTCGGGCATCAGGGAGATCCCGGTGAGCGTGCTGCCCTCCTTGGTGCGCCACTTCTCGAACAGGGCTGCCCAGTCGGGGGTGTTGGCGCCGAGCGTCGTGTGGCCGCCGAAGTTCCAGATGGAGCCGAACGTGTACGGCGTCGAGCCCCAGTCGGCCTCGCGGTCGGTGACGTTCGGGAAGCGGTCGGAGAGGCCGTCCACGACGAGCATCCGCTTCTTGTCGACGGCGTCGGTGATGGCCTTCGGTGGATTGTGCTGCCAGCCGAGGATCACCCACGTGGCGTCGGGGTGGGCGGTCCGCAGCGCCTTCTCGACGCCCTTGGCCGCGTCGCCGACCGGTACGTCGCCGGGCTTTCCGCCCTCGTGGAGGAGGTCCATCTTGTACATCGTGGTCGGGCCGTACAGCTCGTCCTGCGCGCGGTAGAACGCGGCGGCCACGCGCGAGAAGTGGCCGGTGCGCGGATCCAGCCAGTCCGGTCGCGCGAAGCCGACCCAGTCGCCCTGCGGAACGGTCCTCGCGCCCGGGTTCTTCGTCTCGAATCCTGGCGGCACGGTCCCGTAGTAGCCCGGCAGGACCGGTGTCATCCCGAGGTCGCGCAGCCGGTCGCAGATGCGGCGGCCCAGGCGGGCGCGGGCGTCGAGCAGCTGGCGGGAGACCGGGTGCGGGAACGACGACATGTTCTGCAGGAGCCACCACGGCTGGTGGGCGGGGGCGGGAATCCAGCCCCGCAGCTCGTCGTCGGTGTACCCGAACTCCTGGAAGGCGCGGTGGTACACGGCGTCCGCGCCCGCGTACACGAGGACTTCGTTGTAGCCGTGGAGCGCGAGCACGTCGATTTCGTGCTGCCAGTAGTCCCAGTCGTAGTACGCCCCGGTGTAACCGTCGTTGGTGTCGTTCAGGACGAAGCGGTGCGGGGTGTTGGCCGCTCCGGTGAGGGGTGCTTCGGGTGCGGGGAGCCGGCCGGGGAGGTGGTCGGTGCGGCTGCCCGCCCAGGTGATGTTGGCGTGCGTGACGTGCTTCAAGTAGTGCCGCAGGCCGGTGAGTTGGGCGGCGGGCCCGGTCGCGGTGACGGTGATGCGGCCGCGGCCTCCGGTGACCTGGAAGGAGTCCTCGCCGCCCGCCTTCTTCGGGACGGTCCTGAACTCGATCTGGTCCCAGTGGCGCGGGAGCAGGCGCCGGGCGGCCTCGGCGGCGGCGGTCCGGCGCGGGGCGGGCGCGCCGTCGGTGACCGCGCCGTCGGCGGTGGTGCCGGAACAGGCGACGGCGGCGACACCCGCCGTCCCGGCGAGGCCGGTGAGGAAGGTGCGGCGGTGCAGGGGCATACGGGCTCCGTCGGTCGGATGGGGGTGCGGGCGCGCGGTGCATACCGGAGGTCTCTTCCCCCGTAGCCCCCCTGCTTCTAACCGCCACCGCTCCGGATCTCAGTCATCGGAGCGATGTGAGCTTCAAGAGTCAAATAGGGGCGGGGAGATGCGAGTTCGGCCCATTGACATCCGATGTATTCATCCCTACGTTCCCGTGCGACCCCCAACCCAGGGAACCGGAACATCGGGAGCCGCCCCATGCGCCACAGAGCCACTGGACTCGCCCTGCTCCTCGCCGCCGCGCTCATCGGCGCCGCCGTCCCGGCCGCGACGGCCGTGCCCGACGCGGCTCCGCCGCCCGCAAAGGCCGCAGGCCCCGGCACCGACCACGCGTCGGACGACCCCTTCACCGCCGACCGCACCAACTGGTTCCGCCAGGACCGGTTCGGCATGTTCATCCACTTCGGCGCGTACTCGAACCTGGAGGGCGAGTACCGCCGCCCCGACGGCACCACCTGCCGCGACGCCGAGTGGATCAAGCGGCAGTGCGACATCCCCATGGACGCGTACGAGAAACAGGCGCAGAACTTCAACCCGGCCGACTTCGACGCGAAGGCCGTCGTCAAGGCGGCCAAGGACGCCGGGATGCGTTACATCGTCATCACGTCCAAGCACCACGAGGGCTATGCGATGTGGCCGACGAAGGTCAACGACTGGAACCTGCGCGACCACTCGTCCTTCGACAAGAACCGCGACATCCTCGCCGAGCTGAAGAAGGCGTCCGACGACGCGGGCATCAAGCTCGGCTTCTACTACTCGATCTGGGACTGGCACGACAAGGACTTCGCGGACCCGGCCACCTTCCCCAAGTACGAGAAGCGCATGTACGCGCAGCTCAAGGAGCTGGTCGACAGCTACGACCCGGCGCTGCTCTGGTTCGACGGCGAGTGGGACACCGACAAGCCCCACAACCCCTGGACGGCGAAGGACGGCGAGAAGCTGGAGTCCTACCTCCGCGGCCTCGACCCCGACCTGGTCATCAACAACCGCGTGGGCAAGCGCCGCGTCGTCGACGGCGACTACGGCACCCCCGAGCAGGAGATCCCCGCCGCACCGGTCGACGGCCAGCTCTGGGAGTCCTGCATGACCCTCAACGGCCATTGGGGGTACGCCCGTTACGACGAGGACTGGAAGTCGGCGCAGACCCTGACCCGCAACCTCCTCGCCACCACGTCCCGCAGCGGCAACTACCTCCTCAACGTCGGCCCCGACGCGCGCGGCCGCGTCCCGCAGCCCTCCGTCGACCGCCTGGCGCAGATGGGCGACTGGCTGCGCACGGCGGGCCAGGGCGACGCGGTCTTCGGCGCCCGCTTCGGCGGCCTCGTCGAGGAACCGGCCTGGGGTTCGGTGAGCCGCAAGGGCGACAAGTTGTACGCGGCGGTCACCCAGTGGCCCGCGGCGAGCGGGTCGCTGCACCTGAAGGCGCGGACGGACTTCGCGGTGCGCGGCGCGAGGGTCCTGGGCAGCGACCAGAAGGTGACGGTCACCGCGTCCGGCGACGGCTACGACATCAAGCCGTCGGGCGCCGCCACGAACGGGACCGCGACCGTGATCGAGCTGCGGGTCGACCCCGGCCCCACGGCGCGCCCCGGCCAGGGCAAGGGCCTCAAACAGGAGATCTTCGACAACGCGAACCTCGAAGGCGCCCCGAAGATCACCCGCACCGACGCCACCCTCAACCACGCCTGGAAGTACACGGGATCACCGGCCGCCTCGATCCCCGCGGACCACTTCGGCATCCGCTGGACGGGTTCGGTCGAGCCGCGCCGCTCGGAGACGTACACGCTCACGACCGTCTCCGACGACATGGCCCGCGTCTGGGTCGACGGCAAGCTGGTCATCGACTCCTGGACGCCGCACGAGCCGAAGCTCGACAAGGCGCAGGTGCGGCTGACCGCGGGAAAGCGGCACGCGATCAAGGTCGAGTACGCAGAACAGACCGGTGAGGCGCACCTGAAGCTGCTGTGGTCGAGCCCCGGCCAGGAGCAGCAGATCATTCCCCGGTCACAGCTGTACGCACGCTGATGCACACACGCTGAGAAGTCACGAACCTCGCAGGTCACCTGCCCGGAGAATTTGTGGCGAAACGGGCCCCAAGTCCTTGTGATCAAGGACTTGGGGCCCTGTTCGTGAGGACCATCAGCGGGCACTTTCCGGTACCGGGGTTGGCAATGTTGATCGACGTCCGACCCGACCCACCAGGTGCCGACAGAGAGAGTGACTGACCAGTGAGCGCGCCCGAAGCCCCTGAAACACCGGCACCCCCGGCTCCCGAAGCCGTCGCGAGGCACCGGGCGCTCTTCCGGGCGATCCACCGCCGCAAGAATCCGCGGCTGCGCCAGTCGGACATCACCGTCACCGAGGAAGCCCAGGTCAAGCGGGCGGTGAAGGCGACCGCGCTGGGCAACGCCATGGAGTGGTACGACTTCGGCGTCTACGCCTACCTCGCCGTCATCATCGGCAAGGAGTTCTTCCCCTCCGGGAACGACACCGCGCAGACCCTCTCCTCCCTGGCGACCTTCGCCGCGGCCTTCCTGGTGCGCCCCATCGGCGGCATGTTCTTCGGCCCGCTCGGCGACCGCGTGGGCCGCAAGAAGATCCTCGCGCTCACCATGATCATGATGTCGGCGGCGACGCTGGCCATCGGCCTCATACCGAGCTACACCACGATCGGCGTCTGGGCGCCGATCCTCCTCGTGCTCTGCCGCATGGTGCAGGGCTTCTCCACGGGCGGTGAGTACGGGGGAGCGGCAACCTTCATCGCCGAGTACGCCCCCGACAAGCGGCGCGGATTCTGGGGCTCGTTCCTGGAGTTCGGCACCCTGATCGGCTACACCGTCGCCGCCGTCCTCGTCACCACCCTGACGATGCTGCTCAGCGACGACGCCATGCAGTCCTGGGGCTGGCGCATCCCGTTCATGGTGGCCGCGCCGCTCGGTCTCATCGGCCTCTACCTGCGGATGAAGCTCGACGAGTCGCCCGCGTTCCAGAAGATGGAGGAGGGCGGACCGGCCGCCGAACGCCAGAAGAAGTCCTTCAAGGACTCCTTCTTCAGCCAGTGGCGCGCGATGCTGCTCTGCATCGCGCTGGTCGCCGCGTTCAACATCACCGACTACATGCTGCTGTCGTACATGCCGACGTACCTCACGCAGTTGGGCTTCGGTGAAGCGGGCGGCCTGATGTCCATCGTGATCGTCATGCTGATCCTGATGGCGCTGATCAACTCGGTCGGCCGCCTCTCCGACCGCATCGGCCGCAAGCCGGTCCTGATGGCGGGCTCGGTCGGCTTCTTCGTCCTCGCCCTGCCCGCGTTCCTCCTCATCAAGCAGGGCGGCACGGTCGCGGTCTTCACCGGCCTGCTCATCCTCGGCCTCGCCCTGGTCTGCTACCTGGGCGTCATGTCGTCCTCGCTCCCGGCGCTCTTCCCGACGGACGTCCGCTACGGCTCCCTCTCCATCGGCTTCAACATCTCCGTCTCCCTCTTCGGCGGTACGACGCCACTGGTCGTAGCGGGCCTGATCAGCGCCACCGGCAACGACCTGATGCCCGCGTTCTACACGATGCTGGCCGGTCTGATCGGCATCATCGCGGTCGCCGCGATGAAGGAGACGGCACGCCAGCCCCTGGAGGGCTCCCCGCCGTCCGTCGCGACGGACGAGGAGGCGCGGGAGCTGGTGGAGAACCAGCCCCAGTCGCAGCCGCAGTACTGACGAAGACGGCTCAGCGGCCCTCGGCGTACGCCACGAACTCCGCCCAGGCGCGGGGAGTCAGGGCGAGCCGGGGGCCTTCGGGGTTCTTGGAGTCGCGGATGTGGATGGTGGTGGGGCAGGGGGCGATTTCCACGCAGTCGTCACCGGAGCCGCTGCTGTAGCTGGACTTGCGCCAGGCGAGGGCAACTTCAAGGCAGTCGCCGGAGCCTCCACTGCTGTAGCTGCTCTTGAACCAGGCCAGTTCGGGGGTGCCCATCATGCTCCTCGCATCCGCTCCAGCAGGCTCACCGAGTCTTCGAACGAGAGAGCCTGTGCGCGCATCCTGGCATACCGCATCTGGAGCATGCTGACCACTTTGGGAACGGAGATGAGCTGGCCGCTCTCCTGCCCCTCTCCGTAGGCGAACCACTGGTTCTCCGGTGTTTCTAGCAGCTGCATGGGCCCGTCCAGCCCCGCATGACTCTCCCGTACCACCGGCATGATCTGCAGCTCGATGTTCCGGCGCTCGGCGAGGCCGAGGACATGGTCGATGAGTTCCATGGTGACTTCATGCCCGCCCATGCGGCGCAGGAACAGATGTTCCTCAAGGATGAAGCTGTACGCCGTGTTCGGCCGTTCCGTGAGCAGTAGCTGACGCTCGACCCGGGCCTCAAGCTGCGCCTCGATCTGCTCGTCGCCCATCGGAGGGAGCTGATTGACGAACAGCGTCCGCGCATACGAGGTCGTCTGCAACAGCCCCGGAATCAATCGGCATTCGTACGTGGAGAGGGCCACCGCCTCCTGCTCCAGGAGGGCCCATCGCCGGAACCAAGACGCCAGCCCCCGCTGCCGCGACAGCTGGTTCGCGGCCAGCCGCAGCGTCCCGAACGCGTCCAGCGCCACCTCGCACTGGTCGACGAAGCGAGGGGGCGGAAAACGGCGGCCCTGCTCGACCGAGGCGATGAAGTGGGCCGAGTAGCCGATCTCGGGCGCCAGGGACTCCTGTGTGTACCCGGCGCGCTTGCGGAAGCTCTTCAGGACCGCGCCGAAGGCCTTGAGCCCGTCGGTCGGCTCGGACTCATTACTGCCCGTCGTACTTGACGACATCACGGGTATCCCCTGACGCTCGCTTACCGGTTCCCCGCCAACTCGCCCATGGTCACGTTCGGTTATCCGTACTGTCCACCGTTCGCACTCGTACAATTACTCAGCGTACGAGTTTCGTGCCTGGCGTCCTCCCCGGCGTACGGCCACCGTTGCGGCCATGCCGACCCAAGCGCACCCCGCCGCCCTCCGCACGTTCGCGCAACGCTTCAGCGCCACGCCCCAGGGCGCCCGCCTCTCGCGGAGGCTGACCAGGTATCACCTGGACGGCTGGGGCATCGCGTACGACACCGAACTCTCGAACGCCGCCGAGGCGATCGTCGCCGAGCTCGCGGCGAACGCCGTGACCCACGGTCGCGTATCGGGACGCGACTTCGAGCTCGGCCTGACGCTGCGCGCGGACACGCTGCGTATCGAACTCGCCGATGCCCGCGCGGAACGTCTGCCGCTGGTGGCGCGCGACTCCCCGGACCCCGACCGGGAGACGGGCAGGGGGCTCGTGATCGTGGCGGCGCTCGCCGTCGAGTGGGGCGTCGTGGGCCGGAAGGTCGGCAAGACCGTGTGGGCCGAGCTTGCTGTGGCCCCTCAACGCCCCTGATTCAAGGGGGAGTTAACCCTGAGTACATTCGGTCGGGGTGTTACCGGACGGGTGGCGTATGCCGTGCCGACACCGGCAGGACCCAGTCTCACGCAAGATCCATCCGTTCCCGGAACGAGGAGACATCGCGTGACCAGACACTGTCCGACCCGTCGAACGATCGGTGCGGCCGTTCTCGCACTGACCACCGTCCTCGCGGCGAGCTCGGCCTCCGCCACGGCCGTGGCCGCCGACCCGCTGCCGGGAGTCACTCCCCGGGCCGAGACCCCCGTGCTGCACGACGACGACGCGGGCGGCAACGCCGACGCCGACGACCCCGCGATCTGGCGCAACACCGCCGACCCGGCGCGCAGCCTGGTGATCGCCACCGCCAAGGAGGGCGGTCTGCGCGCCTACGACCTGGACGCCCGCCCCGTCCAGTCCGTCGCCGCCCCGCCCGCGGACGGCCCCGACGACGCGCCGGGCCGCTTCAACAACGTCGACCTCGTGCACGGCCTGAAGCTCGCCTCCGGGGCCGCCGACCTCGCCGTCACCAGCGACCGCGGCCACGACCGGCTGCGCTTCTACCGCATCGACCGCGACCGCTCCGGCGGCCCGCTCACCGACGTCACGGACCCCGCGGCCCCGCCCGTCTTCTCCGCCGACCAGGCCGAGATCAACGAGCAGCGCACCGCGTACGGCCTCGCGACCTGGCAGGACAAGGCGAGCGGCCGCTCGTACGCGCTGGTCAGCCGGCGCGAGCGCACCAGCGTCGCGCTCCTCGAACTGCTCCCTGGCCGGGACGGCAAGGTCACGTACCGCAAGGTCCGCACGCTGGACCTGCCGTCCTCCTTCCGGCTGCCGAACGGCACCTCGTGGAGCCCGTGCGCGGAGCCGGGCGAACTCCCGCAGGTCGAGGGCATGGTCGTCGACCCGGAGAACGGCACGCTGTACGCAGGGCAGGAGGACGTCGGGATCTGGCGGCTGCGCGCCGACCTGACGGGCAAGCCCGAACTCGTCGACAAGGTGCGGGAGTACGGGGTCCCCGGCGTCTACGACGAGGAGACGGAGGAGTGCGCTCCGGGCGCCGATCCGGGGTACGGAGGCAAGCGGATCACGGCCGACGTCGAGGGGCTGACCCTCGTCAATGAGGACGGCGGGGACGGCTATCTCCTCGCCTCCAGTCAGGGCGACAACACCTTCGCCGCGTACGACCGCGAACTGAGCGACCACAACGAGTACGAGGGCGGCTTCCGCGTCACCCCCGCGGGCGGCGCGCTCGACGGCTCCGAGGAGTGCGACGGCGCGGCCGCGCTGAACGAGCCGCTCGGGCCGAAGTACCCGCACGGCCTCCTGGTCGTCCAGGACGGCCACGACGTCCCCGGCGACGGTGACCGCCCGTCCACGAACTTCAAGTTCGTCGACCTCGGGAAGGTCACCAAGGCGCTGGACGACTGATCCCAGGAGGGGTCACGGGAGGGGTCACGGCGTCCCGGTGAGTGCGGCGCGCTGCGCGGGCGTGAGCCGTAGCCGCGGCTCGCTCCCGGCGGCTTCCTCCACGGCGGTGGCGACCCGCCCCTCCGGCCAGCCGAGCGCGGTGGCCAGTTCGCCGGTCGTGAGGGGCCGGGCCGCGTGGAAAAGGGCGGCCAGTACGGTCAGCGCGTCGTCGAGGGCCCCCGCGATCGGCGGTCCTGTCATGTTCCGGTGGACCCCCGCGAAGAACGAGTACATCGTCCGGAGCCGCGCCCCCGTGGGCGTTTCGACTCCGAACAGGTCGGCGCCGTCCCGGGCGGCCGCGGCACACGCCGCGTTCTTGTGGGCGCTGGTCAGCCAGGCGCGGAGCCAGACGTCCTCGTCGATGACGTAGCGCTCCTGGCGGCGGCCGGGCTCGTGCTTCCGGGAGAGGACGTCGAGCCCTTCGAGGTACCCCACGGCCTTGGAGATGGAGGCCGGGCTGACCTTCAGCCGCCGGGTGAGTTCCGCGGAGGTCCCGGCGCCGGACGGGGCCGTCACCAGGCAGGCCAGCACCCTGGCGGCCGTGCGGGGCAGCCCGACAGCGATCAGCAGGGACGCGAACTTGTCCACGTATGCCCGGACGGCGTCGGGGTCGGTTTCGGTGGCCGCACCGGAGCCCGAGTCGCAGTCGGCGTCGGCGTCGGCGTCGGCGGGTCGTGGCGCCGCGGGCCGGAGCGGCCGGTTGCGGCGCCGCCAGGCGTCGGCGCGGTCGGCGTGCTCCGCGCGGTACGCGCCGGGCCCGCCGTTGCGGGCGACCTCCCTGCTGACGGACGAGGTCGCCCGCCCCAGACGACGGGCGATGGCGGCGTACGCCAAGCCCTCGGACAGTCCCGCCTCGATGATTCTCCGGTCCTCCGCGGTCAGTCTCCCGCCGCCCATGTCCGCCTTCCCGCCCCTGGGGCCCGTGCCAACGTCCGTAGCCCTGCGTTGCGTTAGCCGTCATCGGCAACGCTACAAGATCCGGAAAACTCCCCCGTTCTCCGAAGTTGCACGGCCTGCGCCGTTTCTGACGGACACATGCGCAACGTAGCTTTCATGTGTCGCGAAAGACAAGAGAAGACAGATTCAGGGGAGTTCACATGGAAGACGCCACTCCCGTGGCGCCCGCCCGACGGGGTCACGACGCCGCACAGCGTGTGCTCGATCGGGCGGTGCAGGAAGGGGGAGTGCCGGGAATTCTTGCTCAGGTACGTGACCGCGGCGGGAACTGGTTCGGCACGGCGGGGGTCGCCGACACGCGTACGCGTCGCTCGCGCGGGCACGAGGACCGGTTCCGGATCGGCAGCATCACCAAGACCTTCACCGCCACGGTGCTCCTGCAACTCGTGGCGGAGAGCCGACTGACCCTGCGGGACACGGTGGAGCAGTGGCTGCCGGGCGTGGTCACCGGGAACGGACACGACGGCGGCACGATCACGGTCCGTCAACTCCTCGACCACACCAGCGGAATCTTCAGCCACACCCATGACCAGCCGGCGCTGAGCACGCAGGAGAGCTACACACCCGCGGAGCTCGTCGGGATCGCCGTGTCGCACCCCGCGGACTTCCCCGCGGGGACGGGCTGGGCGTACTCCAACACGAACTACGTCGTCGCCGGGATGATCATCGAGCGCGTGACCGGCCGGACGCTCACGGAGGAGATCGCCGACCGTCTCGCCCGCCCGCTCGGCCTGACGGGAACCTCCCTGCCGGTGGGCGCCGACGCGGCCCTTCCCCGGCCGCATGCGCGCCACTACACCAAGCTGTTCTCCCCCGATCCGGACGCCCCGGTCCACGACGTCACGGAACTGGAGACGACTCCGTACTGGGCGGCGGGCGGCATGATCTCCACCGTCTCCGACCTGACCCGGTTCTTCTCGGCGCTGCTCGGCGGCCGCCTCCTCCGGCCGGAGCAGCAGCGGGAGTTGCTCACCATGACGCCGACGCAGGACTGGCTGCCCCGCTCCACGTACGGCCTCGGCGTCTCCCGCGTGATGCTGCCCTCCGGCACGGCGCTCTGGGGGATGGGCGGCGCGCTCTTCGGATCCTGGTCGTACGTCTACGGCACGCGCGACGGCACGCACCTGCTCGCGGTGAACATCAACGCGGACTGGGTGAGCGGGCGTTGGGAGGACCCCATCGGCATCTTCACCGAGCTTCTGGAGGCGGAGTTCAGCTATGGGTGCGCGTTAGGGTTCGCGTCCCCGTGACGCGGTGAAACATGGCGGTGCCCCGCCCGTGGTCCCGTGGACCTCGGGCGGGGCACCAGCACCGGCGGCTCCTACACGTGGTCGTTGTACCACTTGCCGCACTTGACATCGCCGCGGAGCTCCGCGCAGGCCCGCATCCAGCGGTCATCGATCGTCGGCGAGCTGTGGTAGTACCAGGGCGTCTGGATGTAGTGGTCCCTCAGCGCTCCCGGCCTGGGGTCCGACAGGCGCCGCTCGGAGGTGATCCCGCAGGCCACGCCCTTGCGCCAGCTCTCGGGCCGGTGCTTCTGGTGCCTGATCTCCACCCAGGCGCTGTCGCCCTTCTTGGCGTGCAGCAGCTTGGCGCTGGAGCGGTCCCCGTCGAGGATGATGTTGTCCCGGCCAGTGCGCAGCCCCAGGGAACGGCCGCCACCGATGTTGTGCGGGGAGCCCTTCCACGCGGTGATGAACGCACCCGAGTTGACGAACCCCTGGTACTTGCACTCCGCTTGCGGCGCTGACGCCGGGTGGGCGGCGGTCGCGGCTTCGGACTGCTGCGGCTGGGCCGAGGCGCCGCTGCCGACGGCCACCAGCGTTCCCGCGGCCAGGAGCAGCGAAGCGCAACCGAGCGTGGTCCTGCGATGGTTGATCATCTATCCCCCGTTGTCGTTCCCTGTTGTCGTTTCCCTTCGGTACGCCAACAGGTTGCGGAAAGACGGTCCGTGGCGGCCAGGGCTTTCGGCGCTGCCCGAAACTCGGGGAAGACCTCGATCACCCTCACGTGTACTTGGGAACCGGGGTTCTTGCCACTACCGTCCATATGGACGCCGTGGCGGACAATCGGGGGATGCCGTGCTGCGTATTCATTTCAGTTCCGGAGACCTGGCCCGCACCAGGATCGCCGAGGAACCGGACCCCTTGTGGGAAACGGTCCTGAGCCTGCAGCAACTCCGCGAGAAGAGCCGGGAACCGGTGCTCGACGGCTGGCGGCGCCGCAGGTGCGCACGCGGGGGCCGGGCGCTGAGAACGCTGTCCCCGCTGATGCCCTCGCGGGGCTACTTCCCGGATTTCCTGACGCCCGCCGAGGGTTCGGGCGGGCTGGAGTCCGGCATCGATGCCGTGCTCTCCACTCCGCGTCGCCAACTGTGCGGCGAATTGGAGCTGTTGGCGGACCACAACCCGCTGCCCTCGGAGGTCCGGCGGCTCGCCGAGGGTGAGACGGGCGCCCTGCGCCGCCTGGGCCGTGCGCTGCGCGACTACCACGCCTCCGTCCTGGAGCCCGGCTGGCGTGACATCGCCTCCCGCATCGAAGGCGACCGGCGGCACCGGACCGAAACCCAGTGCCGCCTCGGCACCGAAGAGATGCTGCGGTCCTTCGCGCCCCTGATGGGCTGGCAGTCCCCGGTCCTGTGCGCCGACTATCCCGTCGAACGGGACGTGCACCTGCAAGGGCGCGGACTGCTGCTGGTGCCCTCGTACTTCTGTCGGCGCACACCGGTGGCCCTGCTGGACGAGACCCTGTGGCCGGTCCTGGTCTACCCCGCGCGACCGCTCTGCTCCGACACGCCCGCCGCCCCGAGCGCCAGACTGGCGCCGCTGCTCGGCCACACCCGGGCGGCCGTCCTACAGGCTCTCCAAACCCCGCGCACGACAAGCGAGTTGGCGCGCTGCACGGGCGTGTCCGTGTCCTCCGCCAGTGAGCACGCCACGGTGCTGCGGCGCGCCGGTCTCGTCGCCAGCACGAGGCAGCGGCATCACGTGCGCCATACGCTGACCCAGCTCGGGGACCACCTGCTCACCGGCGTCCAGCTGGGACGGATACCGCCTCCGTCGGCCTCGCGCCACCACGGCCGGGCCTGATCGCCCGCCCGAGGGCGGCGGTGCGGGCGAGGCGGCGCCGCGCGGCCCGGCGGGCGTCAGCTGAAGGGCACGGCGTCGGCCGGGTCGGCGTGCCAGTTCGTGCTCAGCGGCTTGTCGACCAGGGTCGTGCTGGGCAGGCGGACGGAGATGGCGCCTTCCTCGTCCCCGGCGACGGCGAGGGCCATCCGGTCGAACTCCGTGCCGAAGTCGTCGTTGGTCGACTTGGGGTTGATACCGGCGTAGGCGGCGGTGGAACCGGAGAGCTTGATGGTGTCGGTGACGGCCTGCTCGACGGGGTGGACCTGCCCGTCGGGGCGGGAGCCGAAGGCGGCGGAGGGGATGGTGCCCTCCAGGTAGCAGGTGATGCCGGGCCTGGCCTTGGCGGTCACGAGGAAGTAGCCACCTGCCTGCGTCTCCTCGGTGACCTTGTAGGTGAGGTCGGCGGTACCGCAGACCTGCTCGACAGGGGCCTTGCTCTGGCCGCCGACGGCGAGGGCGGTGCCGGTGGCGGTGGTGGCGAGGGCCGCGGCGGCCACGGCGGTCAGGACGAGGCGGGTGGAACGGGCGGCGAGACGCGAACGCATCGAGAACTCCATGGGTGCGGTGAACAGTCAGTGGTCAGTGATCCGTGGGTCACTGATCCGTGATCCGTGGGTCAGTGATCCGTGAGAGGGCTCGTCCGGCGAGCCGCTCGGACGATCCACAGCCTGGGCCGCGATCCGTCCCGGCCGCCACAACACGCCGGTGGTACGGGACGCGGGAATGCCGGAATGGCCGCTGACCAGCGCAGACACCTTCACCCTGGAACGGGGGACTGGAATGGGGAACGGGAACGGAGGGCGGGAGCGGTGACGTCCCCGTCAGACGTCCGTGACGTGCACTCGTTCGCCCTGCTGCCCGTAGATGGCGATGGTCTCCGCCGGTACGTCGTCCCGGGCGTTGCCGATCCAGTGCGGGGTGGCGGTGTCGAACTCCGCCGCTTCGCCCGCCGCCAGTTCCGTGCGGGTGTCGGTCAGGACGAGCTGGACCGTGCCGTGGAGGACGTAGAACCACTCCCGGCCGGGGTGCACATGGAACTGCGGCGGCGGGAGTTTCGACATCGGCGGGTAGATCACCTTGTACGCGCGCATCCCGCCCGTCTTCACGCCCAGCGGCACGAAGGTCAGCCCGTCCTTGCGGAAGGGGCGCAGGTGGACCCGCGGGTCACCGGTGGTCGGTGCGGCCACGAGCTCGTCGAGCGGCACGGCGTAGGCGCGGGCGAGGGGGAGGAGCTGTTCCAGGGTCGGGCGGATGTGCCCGCGTTCGAGCCGGGAGATCGTGCTCGGCGTGAGCCCCGTGCGCTCCGACAGGACGGCGAGGGTGAGGCCGAGCGCCTTGCGGAAGCCCCGCAGCCGCGGGCCGACGTTCTCCAGCACCGCCTGGTCTTCCGTCACCGGCCGACGCCTCCACTCGGTTGACGCGTTCTTTGCAAGCCTGCAAAAAGGTGTGCGGTTCCGCAAGGCACCGCCTGAGGATCGCACCATGACACTCACTCGAAGCGGCGGCAGCAGCAGAAGCAGAAGCGCAAGCACCAGCAGCAGCGCGAAGAGTCCCCACCGCCGACGCCTGCTCCTCGGTGCCGGAGCGCTGACGTTCTCACTTGCCGTGGGCGGCACGGCCCCCGCTTCCGGGACGCACGACGCCGCGACGCAGCACGCCACGGAATTCGACGCTGGTGGCACACGATCTCGGCGCCGGAGTCGGGGCCCAATACGTCTCGCAGTTCCCCGGCCGGGTCAATTCCTACATACACATGGACTATCCGCTCCCCGGCCGGAAGCTCCCCGCCGCGAAGTACCGGACGTTCTCCTGGCACATGGCCTTCAACAGCCAGCAGGCGATCCCCGAAAAGCTCGTGGACGACCGGGAAGACGTACGCGAGTACGTCACTGCGTTCTCCACGCAGGTCGCCTACGGAGGATCGGCACTCGGCGGTACGAGGACACGGCCGCCCTTCACCGAGGCGGAGACCGACGAATACGTCCGCACCTACAGCCGCCCGGACACCCTGCACGCGGGATTCGAGCTCTACCGGAGTCTGGACAAGGACGAGCGGGACAACGCCTCCGCCGCACCCACGGACACCCCCACCCTTCTCCTCACGGCGACCGGTTCACTCGCCGCCACCCGGCCGACCCTGACGCCGATGCTGCGCAACGTCGTGCGCGCGGTCGAGATCCCGAAGTCGGGGCACTGGCTGGCCGAGGAGAACCCCGGCGCCGTGGCCCGCGAAATCCTCGCGTTCACGGGCCGGTAGGCCGGGGGTTCTCCACCGGGGCGGCTCAGCTCACGCCTTGCGGCCCACCGCTCCGTACGCGTCGACCGCCGTCGTGTCCTCCGCCTCCGGGCGCCAGCGCGTGACCTGGGCGAGGCCGGGCTCCACCAGTTCGAGGCCCTCGAAGAAGGCGCCGATCTCGTCGACGCCGCGGACGTAGTAGGGGATCGCGCCGCTCTTGTTGTACTCGTTCGACGCCGCGATCATGCCTTCGCTGGTGGCCGTGGAGTCGCTGATGACCAGGTGGCTGCCGGACGGGAGGCCTGCCATGAGGCGGGCCACCAGATCGCGGGCCTGGCCGAGGTCGGCGACGTGGCCGAGGGTGTTGAGGATGATGAGGGCGACCGGCTGGGACAGGTCGAGGGTCTTCGAGGCCTCCGCGAGGATCGCCTCGGGCTCGTAGAGGTCGGCGTCGATGTACGCCGTCTCGCCCTCGGGCGTGCTGGTCAGCAGGGCCCGCGCGTGGGCGAGGACCAGCGGGTCGTTGTCGACGTAGACGATGCGCGAGTCCGGGGCGACGCGCTGGGCGACCTCGTGCGTGTTGTCCGCCGTCGGCAGGCCCGTGCCGATGTCCAGGAACTGCCGCACACCCCGCTCCGTGGCGAGGTGGCGCACCGCGCGGCCCAGGAACAGCCGACTGGTGCGGGCCACGTCGACCAGGCCGGGGAAGATCTCCTTGATGTGGTCCCCGAGCTCCCTGTCCTTCTCGTAGTTGTCCTTGCCGCCCACGAAGTAGTTCCAGAAGCGCGCGGAGTGCGGCGTGCTGGTGTCGATGCGCGCGCGGATGTCAGTGGCTGAGCCGAGCTGGGGGTCGTGATCTGACACGGGAGCCTCCTGGGCGACGTACCTGCACCGTCGTATCTGTCGGTTCGACGGTCAAGCGTTCAACGATCAAGCAGTAATTTAGACGGCCCTCCGCCGCGGTCAGTTGCCCGCCCCGTCCCGAACGCCGAAATCCAACTCGCGTGCCCGCAGCCCCGCTTGGAAACGGGAGGTCGCGCCGAGCGCGGCCATGAGCTCGGCGACGCGCCTGCGGTACGTGCGCAGCGACATGCCGAGGTCGCGCGCCGTCACCTCGTCGGTGTGCCCGGCGCTCAGCGCCCGCAGCACCCGGCGCGCCTCCTCGCTCAGCGCGGGCGGCCGCGCCCGGCGGAACTCGTCGAGGTCGGCGGCCGTCTCCCAGGCCGCGTGCACCAGCGTCCTGACCCCTTCGACCGCGATCGGCGTACGGATCACCGTGAACGTCCGCACCCCCTGGACCGGCGCCCCGGCGAGGATCGCCACGCGCCGGTCGATGACGATCGCCTCGTGGGCGAGCGGCGCCGCCGTGATGCGGACCTGCGCCCCGGATTCGGCGATCCGGACGAGCCGTGCCTCCGACCGGGCGTCCGCGAGCGCGCGCGGGGTGTACAGCTTGCGCATGGTCAGGCCGCCCGGGACGAGCGCCGGGCGCCTGCCCCCGGCGAACGCGGCGTTCACGCCGGGCGAGAAGGTCACCAGGTCCGCCGCCGCGCACAGGAACTCCTCGCGGGCGCCGGTGATGAGCTCCCCGGCTCGACGCACCAGCTCCCGCTCGCCCCGCAGCGACACGATCTGGTCTGTGTTGGATGTGCTCGGCATGGTGGCGACAGTCTGCGGCCCGGCCCACGAGGGGTCAACGGTGGCAGCAAGTGGCCACGCGATCGCGCTCCCCGGACGCACGTCGCAGGCTCTGGCCATGACAACCCCGGAAAGCGCCAGCTCCAGCACCGGCCCGCGTACGTGTACGAGTACGAGTACGCGTACGAGTACGAGCAACGCCGCCCCGGCCGCCGCGGCCGGACACCACCGCATCGGCGGCGACCGCCCCGTCCACCGCATGGGCTTCGGCGCGATGCGCCTGCCCTCCGCCCACTGGGACGGCCCCGCCCACGACCCCGACCGCGGCATCGCCGTGCTGCGCCGCGCGCTGGAGCTCGGCGTGAACCACATCGACACGGCGGCCTTCTACTTCTACGCGGACATCGCGGCCAACGACCTCATCCGCAGGGCCCTGCACCCCTACCCCGAAGACCTGGTCATCGCCACGAAGGTCGGCCCCGGCCGCTTCCCCGACGGCAGCTGGATGGACCCCGCGGACCCGGCGGAGCTGCGCGCGGCCGTGCACCGCAACCTCCGCGAGCTGGGCCGCGACCACCTCGACCTGGTCTACCTCCGCTTCCTGCGGAGCGACGGCCCCGGCGAGGACCGCTTCGCCACCCTGGCGGCCCTGCGCGAGGAGGGCCTCATCCGCCACCTCGGCGTCAGCAGCGCCACGCCGGAGCAACTCGCCGAGGCCCAGGAGATCGCGCCCGTGGCCGCCGTCCAGAACAGGTTCAGCCCGCTGTCGCGCGACCACGCCGGGCTGGTCGAGCTCTGCGCGGCACGGAACATCGCGTACGTCCCGTACTTCCCCTTCGGCGGCGCCGGAGCGCCCGACCTCGCGGCACTCCGGCGCGTCGCCGACCGGCACGGCGCCACGCCCGCGCAGATCACCCTGGCGTGGCTGCTCGCCGCCTCCCCGTCGATGCTCGCGATCCCCGGGACGTCGTCGCCGGACCACCTGGAGGAGAACGTGGCGGCGGCCGGGCTCCGTCTCAGCGCCGAGGACCTCGCGGAACTGGACGGGCTCGGGGACACTGACTCCTAGTTCAACTGGGTTTCTGGGGGCGGTAGTTGAAGTCACGCGCCGCGTTGCTGACGCTCGTACTCGTGCTGTGCGCGCTGCTGTGGCCCGCCCGGGCGGGAGCCGCCGGGGACCCGGTCGACCAGGGGTGCGACACCGCGGGCCTCGACAAGGCGAAGGCGAGCGCCTCCGTACGGCTCTCGCACGGCGGACGCATCCACACCAAGGTGACCGCCCGGCTGAGGGTCCATGTGCCGTCGTCCTGGAAGCAGGCGAAGTCGCTGCTGATGGACGAGGACACCGACGAGTACGAAACGGCCATGGGGTGCCTGACGCGCCCCTACGAGAACCAGCTGCGCTGGTGGAACGAGTGGCGCCCCGACGGAAGCCCCTGGGTGAAGCCGGAGAAGGGCGGCTTCGAAGTCACCTTCGACACTTTTTCCTGGATCGACGACGCCACCGGGTGGTTCGCCCTGGGCCCCTGGAAGGTGGAACGGGGCGTGGCGCGCTGGGGGCTGCTCTTCGAACCGGCCCCAGGGCTCCACCGCGTCGACTGGACGAAGATCCTCGTGGACCCCGGCGACCCGGGAGCCGCGTCGGCCGTGCCGAAGCCGACCACCAAGGAGGGCGCCACCGCACTGGTGTGGCGGCCCAAGGGCGAGAAGGCCCCGCCGTCCGTCGTGGTGCGGATCGCACCGGAGTGGCCACGGTCGTTCGCGGCGCAGGACGATCGGCTGCTGTTCGCCAACGTGAGCACCGCGGGCGGCTCGGCCTGGACGTTCGTGGCGTGCGGAATCCTCCTGTACGCGGCAGGGAAGGTGCGCCGCCGTGCGGGGATCACCGGAGACGAGGAGCGGGCGGCGCGGACGCTGAGCGACTGGGCCTGGCTTTCGGCCGGTCTCGTCATCGCCGTCAGCGGCGACGAGATCTTCTTCCGCCTCGCGAGGGCCTTGGCGAGCGAGGAGGACTGGTACGACCGTGAGCAGCGCCTCAGCCTGCCCATCACCCTCGGCGCCGCCGTGCTCCTCCTCGCCTTCGGGCGGCCGCGGCGGCCCGTCGCGTGGGCGGGAGCCGTCCTGGCGGCGCCGGTGCTCGCCGTGTCGTGCGCGCCTCACTGGTTCGGACTGCCGACGTCATTGGAGCTGCACGTCGGCGCACCGGACAGGGCCGTGTACGCGCTGTTCGTCGCCCATGGGTGCGTGGCGGCGCTGAGCCTCCTCGGCTTCGCCGCCGCCGTCTGGCGCACGGCCCGCGACTGCGGTCTCGTCCCGCCGAGCCGCAAGGCCCCGAACGCTCCGCGCGACCTTCAACTCCGTTACGCCGGACCGGCGGTCGTCATCGGCACGGCAGTCATAGGTGCCTGCTACGCCATGACGGTCGAACGTGACTGGCGGCGCATCTCATGGCTGAGCGTCCGGTGGGACCCCGCGTACGACCGGGATCACCTGGACGACATCAGGGGGGATCTCACCTGGTTCACCGTGAACTTCCAGAATTGGTGGTTCTGGTACCACTGGCTGATCACTGGCCTCGTTGTCCTGGCCGCGCTGCGGGCCGCCCGTGCGCGGGCCATCGAGTCGCCGGTCGAGGAGTCGGAGGACCGGTGGCTCTTCCTGCTGTTCTTCCCCGTCCTGGTCGGGCTGGCCCTCGGCGCCTTCGGCAACAACGCACTCCTCGAACCCGTCTGGCTCGTCCTGAACATGGCGGCGCTGTACCTGGTCACGGTCGCGGCCAGGAGCCGGACCGTTCTCGACCACGTTCTGGAGACGACCCGCGAGCGGCTCGGCGACACCGTCACCGCTCACCGGCGCCGCGATGTCCTGGGCCGGGCCCGCCGCTACCGCGAGATCCACGCGATGATGCGACGCCTTGAGGCGGGCCAGTCGGACGACGACATACTCCAGCGGCGCCTGCTGGAACAGGAGGTACGCGGACTCCACACGTGGACCAGTGCGTCGGGCACCCCGGACCGGCTGCCCTCCCGGGTCTCGGTCGTCGACGTGGCGCTCGCGATGGGGCCGCGCGACACCTGGTGGGGCAACGGCTGCAGGGCCGCCCTGATCGCCTGCTTCTTCGGCCTCCCGGCGACCGCGGTCGTGGTCTGGTCGGGGTGGATCCGCGGCGACAACTGGCGCGCCAACCTCTACTACGGCTTCGGGCTGCCCGACATCGTGGCGGGCTTCGTGTCCTGGCAGGCGTGCTGGATCGGCGCGGGCTTCGTGCTGGGCGCGCTCTGGCGCAGGCTGCCGGGGCGGCGCGGGCCCGTGAAGGCGCTGGCGGTGGCCGCGGCCTTCGCCCTGCCCGCCGGGGTCGCCGCGGCGGGGTACTTCTTCATGGACGAGGGGTACGGGGACATCGGCCTGGTCATGCTGACCATGCTCTTCGTCCTCACCCTCACCGGCATCGCCCTGGACCTCGACATCTTCCAGGGCGAACGCCGGTTCTGGCAGAGCCGGTTCGGGCTGCTGCTGTCGATCTACCAGATGCGGTACTTCTCGCTGCAGCTCGCCTACCTGGTCGCGCAGGCGGTCGCCCTCGTCACGCTCTGGCAGTTCTTCGCCGACACCGGTGGGGGGCCACCGCCCAAGGAGTTCGAGGGCGGTGGCAGTGGCGGCGGCAGCAACGGCTGAGCCGTCAGGCCGTGGTCAGTAGACCTCTTCCACCCACTCCGGGTGATCGATGAACGGGTTCCGGTTGTGCTGGAACTTGTCGAATATGACCTGGTTCCGGTTCTTCTCGAACGCGTCCGGCGGGTCCTCGTCGCTCCACTTCTTCAGGACCGAGAGACGGCCGATGGCGGGCGCGCTGCCGTTGTCCACCTTGTCGTTGGGCTCCAGGTCGGGGAAGCCGCTCTCGCCGTCGTAGCGGACCGCCATGTAGAGGATCATGCGGGCCACGTCGCCCTTGACCGCGTCGCGGGGCTCGAAGGAGTCGCCGTCGGTGAGGTTGCCGGGGGCTCCTTCGACGGCGCTGCCGCCGTTGTCGAAGTCCTTGTTGCCACGGATGCTGTTGACCGTGACGTCCTCGGGGCGCAGGTGGTGGACGTCGGTGCCGGGGCCGGTCGCCGTCCCGAAGTCGCCGTGGGACTTGGCCCAGACGTGCTCACGGTTCCAGTCGCCCTGGTCGCCGCCGCTGCTGCTCTTGCTCCGCGAGGTGCCGGAGTAGAGCAGGATGACGTTCGAGCTGTTGGCCGGGTCCTCGTCGGTGGTCTTGAGGGCGTCCCAGACCTGGTCGTACGAGAGCTTGGTCTGTTCGCTGATGATCGTGTGCAGCGCGGACTTGAGCTCGGGCCCTGTCTTGCCGAGCGCGTCCTGGTAGTACGTGTCGTCGTAGGCGCCGACGGCCGCGGGGGTCGGGGCGGGTGTGGGGGAGGAGGTGGCCGTGGCGGTGGCCGGCACGGTGATGCCGACGATCACCGCGGCAGCGGTCAGGGCCAGGGGTTTCCAGCGGCGTACGCGCGGGACGGGCATGTGGGGTGTGTCCTTTCCCGGTGGCCTCGCGCGCCGCGCGCCCGAACCAATGAGCGTGCGGTCTACGCGAGTTGACTAATCAACCACCGGGAGGGTGGCACGGATGTACGTACGGGCGTGTGAACGTATCGGGGTGGTTGGGTAACGATGTCATGTACATGAGTGCCGTCTACAGGCCCAGCGTCGACGGGTCCGTCGCCAGTGCCCTGAAGTAGTCGCGCGGATCCGCCACCAGTCGCCGCTCCTTGAGGTCGAGCAGCCCGCTGACGGAGGAGACGGTCGCGGCGACCGTGCCGTCCGCCTTGGTGATCGTCTGCTCGACGCCGAACGTCTTGCGCTCGCCCCACACGAACGTGCAACTCACCGATACCTCGTCGCCCGCGAGGAGTTCGCTGCGGTAGCCGATGGTGGTCTCCAGGACCACCGGGCCGACGCCCTTGTCCAGGAGGTCGGTCTGCGCGATGCCTGCCGCGCGCAGCAGCGACCACCGGGCGTGCTCGGCGTACTGGAGATACACGGCCTGGTTGAGGTGGCCCTGAGTGTCCGTCTCGTACCCACGGACGCCGACGCTCACGGAGTAGGGCTCGGTCACGGTGTTCCCTTCGGTGGCGTGCAGATTGCGGTCGGTGCGTTCAACTCGGGGGTGGCGCAGGGAATTCCGGTGCGGGCCGTCAGGTCCTCCGCGGCGACGCGAGCACATAGCGCCCGCCCGGCCGCCCGCCCGAGCGCGGCTCCGCGTGCTCGCTGACCTGCCAGCCCGCCCGCTCCAGGGCGGCCGCACACCCCCGGATCCCCTCCGGCGTCGGGTCCCGCACGGCGACGGCCTCCGGCTGCGGTGTCCCGGCGACCCGGTACCCGTCGTGGCCGGGGCCCGCAGGCCTGCACCCGGCCGCCTCCAGGGCCAGCGCCGCCGCCTGCACCAGGTGCGTACGCTCCCAGGCGCACGGGCGGTCCCGGGCGCCGTCGGCGTTCGTCATGCGGCGCAGTTCGACCAGACCCTCCCAGGCGCCGCGGACCTCGCGCGCCCGGGTGGGGCCCTCGGCGGCGGGCGGCTCCGTCTCCGTGCCGGTGCGCGCGGCGAAGACCCCGGAGGCGGGCGCCGGGGCCGGGGGCGGCGGCTCGGGAGCGGCGGGGGCGGCGCCCTCGTCCCGTGCCCGATGGCCCGCGGGCGTCAGGAAGAACGCGTGCGGCGGCCGGGGATGGCGGAAGGCGAGGCGCGCCCGCACCAGGCCCGTCAGCTGGGCCTCACTGCCGGACAGTCGTCCGGTCCCCGGGTCCGCGGCCTCGATGATCCGTCGCTGAGCGGCTGTCGGAGGCTTCACCGCGCGCACCCCTTCCCCGAACCGGTTCCGTCGATCAGTCGACGGGGTTCGTCAACTGGTACCGATGGTGCCCTGTGCCACTGACATCAGGAGTTCGAGGACCCGCCGGTCCTCGTCGGCGCCCGCCTGCTCCCCGGGGCTGCCGGGGTAGGTGTCCAGGAGGACGTCCGTGGCGCCGAGACCGGCCAGGGTCTCCAGGTCGCCGCGGATCTGGTCGACGCTGCCGTGGCCCAGCGGACGCCCCGGAGCGTCCTGCTGCTCTCCGACGCGGATCTGCAGGCGCGGCACCAGGTCCGGCGCGGGACGGCCCGCGGCCTCGGCCTCCGCCGCGATGCGGGGCAGCGCCTCGCCGAGCAGTTCCCGGCTCGGCATGAACGGGTGCCAGCCCTCGCCGAGGCGGGCCGCGCGGCGCTGCGCCGCGGGGGAGTTGCCGCCGACCCAGACGGGCAGGCAGGGGTCGGTCGCGGGGGCGGGCGCGGTGCGCACACCGTCGTACGCGACGTACTTCCCGTGGAACGACGTCGGGTCCTCGCGCCACGCGGCGCGGATCGCGGTGAGGTACTCGTCGGTGATCGCGCCGCGCTCGCGGAAGGGCACGCCGAGCACCTCGTACTCGGCGGCCGACCAGCCCACCCCGGCGCCCAGGATGAACCCGGCGTCGTTCAACTGGTCGATGTTGGCGGCCATGCGGGCCGTCTGCAGCGGGTGCCGGTACGGGACGACGGTGATAGTCGTCCCGAGCCGCAGCCCCGGCACCCGGCCCGCGAGGTACGCGGCGAGCACGAACTGGTCGTAGAACGGCGCCGGATAGACCTCGTGGACGTCCGGGGTCACCGCGATGTGATCGGAGATCATCGCGAACTCGAAACCGAGGTCGCGCGCGTCGGTCGCCTGCCGGAGGAGGGAGTCGGGGGTCGTGCCGGGGCCGAAGTTGAGGAGGTTAACGCCGTATCGCATGGCCGCAGTCTTGATGATCGTCATCGCGTCTGTCGAATGCCGTCCGCGCGGAGCACGGTCGGCTTCCGGCCGGGCGGATCACACGGTGGGAAACGTCACTTCACCAGCTGGGGGCGCAGGTTCCAGCTCGCCACCACATGCCGCCGGTGCTCCGTGCTCAACCGGCTCACGGTGCCGGTGGCGAGCAGGAACATCGAGCCGCCCGACGCGGGGAGGCCGAGCCGACGGGCCGCGAGGACGCGCAGGAAGTGGCTGTGGGCGAAGAGGACGACACTGCCCTCGTTGTCGGCGAGCGCCGCGTCCACCTTCGCCAGCATGCGGTCGGCGCGTTGGCCCACCTGCTCAGGGCTCTCGCCGGGATGCTCCGGCGGGCCGAGCGCGACACCGTCCGTGAACAGGTACCAGTCGGGCCGGGTGCGGTGGATCTCGACGGTCGTGACGCCTTCGTACGCGCCGTACTCCCACTCGCTCAGGTCCGGGTCCACCCTGGCGTCCCCGAAACCGGCCAGCTCCGCGGTCTCCAGCGAGCGCTGCCGCGGGCTGGTGAACGCCGCCCCGATCCGGAACCTGCTGATGAGCGGGGCCAGCGAGCGCGCCTGCTCCCTGCCGTTGTCCGTCAGGGGGATGTCCGTCCAGCTGGTGTGCTGCCCCGAGAGGGACCACTCCGTCTCGCCGTGCCGGACGAGGAGCAGATCACCCATGATCGCGCCGTTCCTGTTCTCCCGGTGGTGGCGGGCCGTCCGGCACCGCCACCACCGAGCCTGCCACGCCCCCCGGGTCCCGCGCCCGGCGGGACCCGGCAGGCGGGGCGTCACACGCCTGCGCTACATCCCCTGCGGAACCCGCGCGGGCCGTCCCGAACCGCGCGTCAGCGCGTATCCGCCGACGCCCGCGAGCGCCGCGAGGACACCGCCCGCCGCCGTCCAGAGCCAGCGCGACGACCACCAGCCGCCCGACCAGCCGTCCTCCGGCTCCACGGCGGCGGCGGTCTGCTGCTTGTCCGAGCCCGCGCCCGGCACCAGCGGCTCCGCGAGCGTCCCGTCGACCGCCTGCGCGCCGCCCGCGTCGGTCGCGGTGACCTTCGCCTCGGCCCGCACCGGCTGCCCCAGGTCGTCCGCCTTGAGGTCGGTGACGGTGAGCCGCAGGTAGTACGTGCCCGGCAGCGGATCGTTGGCCCACTGCTCCGACCAGGACCTGACGGTACGCAGTGAGCAGGACAGCGACACCGACGCGGCGTCCTGCGCGGCCGTCTTCGTGGGCGTGCCGAGTCGGCAGGCCTGACGGCGCCGCAGCCCGTCGTACACGTCGACCTGCCAGGTGGAGGCGGCGTGCCGGGTCGCGGCGTCGGGCAGCTTCACCGTCGCGTGCACGGTGGCGCGCTGACCGGTGTCCACGGGGAACGCCCAGTACAGGTAGTCACCCGTGGACGCCTCCGCGGTGGCCTCCTGGTCGATGCGGAGCGCGGTGGCGGTACGGAAGGACGTGCCCGCCTCCGTCACCGCCTCGGGCTTGTCGTCGTCGGCCGTCGCCGCTCCGGCGGTTCCGGTCAGCGCAAGCAGGGCCGCGCCGGTCGTCACGGCGAAACGCCGCACCACACGTGTCGTACGCATCAGTTGGTCCTCCAGACCGCGAAGCGCCAGCGCGAGACCCAGCCCCAGACCAGACCGGCGAGGAAGCCGACGAGGACGAGGAGGCCGAGCAGCCACCAGCCGTGGCCGAGCCCGAAGAAGGCGACGTCGGAGGCCTCGTCGGAGGTGTCCACCAGGTCCACGGCGAGCTCGACGGGGAGACCGGGGGACGTCTTGACCGCGGCGCCCGCCGAGAAGGAGTTGCTGACGCGCAGGCAGACGCTCTCCGCCGTGCCTTCCTCCTCGTCGTCGTCCGCCTCGGGCGTCGGGTACCGCAGCCCCGTCGAGATCACGTCGGTGCGCCCGTCGCCGGACTCCTGGCCGCGCACGATCTCGCGGCCGCCCGGCGTCTCGGCGCGCAGCAGCACGCCGTAGTCCTGGTTGACGGCCCGGTCGGCGGCGACGCTCACGGAGGCGCGCAGCTCCTTGCCCGCCGGGACGTCCACGCGGTAGTAGCGGTGCTCGGCGAACTTCTCGCGGTCGGTGTAGAGACCGGACTTCAGCTCGGGCGCGGCGGTGCACTCAGTGGCGCCCTTCGCCTCCACCGGGGTGACCACGGGGTCGGCCGCGCGGTCCACCAACTGCTTGACACGGCCGGAGAGTTCATCGGTGTGCCGGATCGACGTGTACGTGCCGCCGGTGGCCTCGGCGATGCAGCTCAGCTGGTCGCGGGTCTTGGCGTCGGGGACCAGGCCGAGCGTGTCGATGGTGAGGTGGATGCCCTTGGCGGAGATGTCGCGGGCGACCACGCATGGGTCGAGCGGCTGGCAGGTGTCCTCGCCGTCGGAGATCAGCACGATGCGTCGGCTGCGCTCGGCGTCGTCGTTCTTCGTCAGGTCGTCGGCGGC
The DNA here is from genome assembly GCF_040609235.1 of Streptomyces sp. NPDC004732. Taxonomy (NCBI): domain Bacteria; kingdom Bacillati; phylum Actinomycetota; class Actinomycetes; order Kitasatosporales; family Streptomycetaceae; genus Streptomyces; species Streptomyces sp. NPDC004732. Next base: position 178,545 of record NZ_JBEXJR010000001.1, on the reverse strand, counting down.
CTTGAGGAGCGTCGGGCCGATCGGGGTCCAGCCGGTGGGCGCGAGCGTCGCCACGGCGGTCTTCGCGTCGGTGCGGCCCGCCTTGTCGAGCTGCTCCACGGGGTAGAGCAGCTCGGTGTCCTTGCAGCCCGTCTTGCGGTCGTCGCCGCGGTAGTTGGCGCCGAGGGTGCGGATGCCGAGCGCGACCTCGTCCGGGGTCGCGTCCAGGACCTCGTTGAAGGCCTGCTTCGCGGCGGCCATGCGGGACTTGCCGTCGATGTCGCGGGCCCGCATGGACCCGCTGACGTCGAGGACGAGCTCGACCTTGGGGGAGGGCTGTGCCGGTTCGTCGCTGTCATCGGCGGCGGCGGGGCCTGCCGTGACGAGCCCGGCGGTCAGGGCGGCGAGCAGGGCGATGGCCCAGGCCGCCGGCCGTTGTCTTGTGATCATCGCCGGATACTATTGATCTCAGGTGTGCATCCCCAAAACGGCGTCAGAACGGCACCCGGCGCGAAGGCCTGACCACGCATCACGCACGCCGGTCCACGAGGGGAGGAGCGGGCGCGCGCGCCGCGTCAGCGCTTCAGCACACGCCCCCCGAACGCCCCGCTCCCGTCGGCCTGCTTCCACCACGTCTCCATCGCCGACTGGTCCATCGCCCGCCAGTCCGGCGTCGCCTGGACCAGCGCCCCGCCGAGCCGCCGCCCGAGGTCCACCATCGCGCGGCCGGAGACCGTGCGGTCGGTGTCGTACGTGTCCAGGGCGTCCGCCCAGGTGTCCGCCGTGGCGAGGGCGGACTCCAGGACCGTGGCGTCCTGCAGCGCCTTGACCGCGCCCGCGCCGGTGTGCGGCCGGGCCACCGCCGCCGCGTCGCCGACGAGCAGGACGCGGTCCGACGTGCAGCGCGGCGCGGTGAAGTCGTACATGGGCTGGAGGAAGAGCTCCTCGGGCGCCGTCTCGCGCAACAGTGCGCCCCAGTAGGGCGGCAGCAGGTCGTCGGCCACGTGGCCGACGTGGGCGGCGAGCGCGTCGGTCAGGCCGCCGGGCGGCAGGCTCGTGGGGCCGGTGAGCCGCAGGTCGAGGCCGAGTCCGAGGTCGAGGTCCGGGGGCGGCGCGGTGTACAGGACCCAGTTGACGCGGTGGCCGCCCGCGCCGTCCGGGATGCGGTAGATGATCACGTGACCGCCCGGGAAGACGGCGTACGCGCAGTCCTCCTCGGCCCACAGCTCCGGATCGCTCAGCCGGGCTTCGGGGAAGGCGCCGCGCCAGGCGAGGTAGCCCGCGTAGGCCGGGCGTACGTCGCCGAAGCGGGCGGCGCGGACGGCGGAGCGGTAGCCGTCGGCGCCGATCACGATGTCGTGGCGGGTGCTGTCCGTGTCGGTGGTCACCTCGACGCCGTCGGGCCCGGGCAGCACCTGCCGCACCGGTGATCCGGCGCGGAAGTCCACGCCCCGCGGAATGCGTCCGCGCAACTCCCGCCACAGCGGACCCCAGTTGTACGTGCGGAAGGGGAACGGCATCACGGCGATCTCCCGGCCCACCGGGGACGCGGCCGCGTCGTCCCGCACGTACCACCGCCGCCGCACGAGCTGCACCCACGGCATGCCCGCGTCCAGGTACCCGGCCGACTCCAGTTCGGCGTAGCGGGAGTCGTGCACGGCGAGTCCCACGCCGCGGTCCGCCAGGTCCCCCGTGGCCCGTTCGTACACGGTGATCTCGTCCGCGCCGCCGCGGTGCGCGGCCAGGGCCGCGGCGCACCCGGCGATGCTGCCGCCGACGACGGCGACCTTGCCTCCACGCATCATGGCGCCATCCTGGCAGTCCCGGTGACCACCTGTCAGCGCAGCGACACCCCGCGTCCGGCGAAGAACGGCTCGAACCGTTCGGTGGACAGTTCGGCGGCGCGGGTGGCGGCGTCGATACCCGACGGATTGTGGAAGTGCAGCAGCCCTTCGGCCGTGCGCCGGGTGAGGAGGACCAGATGGCCGCCGCGGCCCGGCGAGGGGCGGTGCGGGCGGCGGATCTCGAAGTGCACCGAGGCGATGACCTGCCTCCCCTCGTCGAGGAGCGCGCAGATCTCCTCGACGGTGAGGTGCCGGTGGACCTCGGCGTCGACGCCGAACTCGTCGCGGGCGTACTCGGCGAACGGGGCGTAGATCATGCCCTTGATCACCCCGCCCTCCTCCGTGTATGCACCGCGCTTGAGCGCGCCGTCCCGCAGGGTGAAGAGGGGCGGCGCGGACGGGCCGAGCGCCATCCGGAAGCAGGTGAGCCCGCACAGGTGCTTGCACCAGCGCGCGTAGTCGTCGAGGGTGGCCGCGCCCGAGGTGGGCCAGGCCGGGTCGGCGGCGGCGTCGAAGCCCTCGTACACGATGGGCGCGACGAGTTCGGGCGAGGCGAACTGGGTCTGGACGGGCTGTCCGCAGTCGGTGCAGGGCGGCACGGTGCTCCCGGCTTTCGGCGTAGTGGTCGGCTCCACCGGTGGTGTCACCGGTGGGATCACTGACGGTATCCGCTCAGGAAGCGGCCGATGCGGCTGATGGCCGCGTCGAGGTCGTCGGCGTAGGGGAGCGTGAGGATGCGGAAGTGGTCGGGGCGGGGCCAGTTGAAGCCCGTGCCCTGGACGACCTGGATCTTCTCCTGGAGGAGGAGGTCGAGCACGAACTTCTCGTCGTCGTGGATCGGGTGGACCTTCGGGTCCAGGCGCGGGAAGGCGTACAGGGCGCCCTTCGGCTTCACGCAGGAGACGCCCGGGATCTCGTTCAGCTTCTCCCAGGCCTTGTCGCGCTGCTCGTGCAACCGGCCGCCCGGCGCGGTGAGTTCGCGGATGGACTGGCGGCCGCCGAGCGCGGCCTGGATGGCGTACTGCGCGGGGGCGTTGGGGCACAGCCGCATGGAGGCGAGCATCGTCAGCCCCTCCAGGTAGCTCTTGGCGTGCTGCTGCGGCCCGGTGACGACCAGCCAGCCCGACCGGAACCCGGCCACCCGATACGTCTTGGACAGACCGCAGAACGTGAGGACGACGAGGTCCGGCGCGAGGGCGGCGACGCTGTGGTGCACCGCGTCGTCGTACAGGATCTGGTCGTAGATCTCGTCGGCGAAGACCATCAGGCCGTGCCTGCGCGCCAGGTCGAGGATGCCCTCCAGGATCTCCTTCGGATAGACCGCGCCCGTGGGGTTGTTGGGGTTGATGATCACGACGGCCTTGGTGCGGTCGGTGATCTTCGAGGCCATGTCGTCGAGGTCGGGGTACCAGTCCGCGGACTCGTCGCACACGTAGTGGACGGCCTTGCCTCCGGAGAGGGTCGTGACTGCGGTCCACAGGGGGAAGTCGGGGGCGGGGATGAGGACTTCGTCGCCGTCCTCCAGGAGGGCCTGCACGGCCATGGTGACCAGCTCGGAGACGCCGTTGCCGAGGAAGACGTCGTCCACGGAGACATTGTCGAGGCCGAGCGACTGGTAGCGCTGGGCGACGGCGCGGCGGGCGGAGAGGACGCCGCGCGAGTCCGTGTAGCCGTGTGCGTTCGGGAGCATCCGGATCATGTCCTGGACGATCTCCTCGGGCGCCTCGAAGCCGAAGAGCGCGGGGTTGCCGGTGTTGAGGCGCAGGACGCTGTGGCCCGCCTCCTCCAGTGCGTCGGCGTGCTCGATGACGGGGCCCCGGATCTCGTAACAGACCTCGCTGAGCTTGCTCGACTGCCGGAACTCCATGCGCTGTGCCTCCCGTGACGTGTGTTACTTGGTTTTACCAAGTCTCCGCTTGGAAAGTCCAACAACTTGCATAGACTATGTCGCATGCCACCTCAGCAGCCCCGGCCGAACGCCCGGTCCCGCCGAAGCTACGACCAGTACTGCGCCGCAGCCCGGGGCCTCGACGCCGTGGGCGACCGCTGGACCCTGCTGATCGTCCGGGAACTGCTCGCGGGCCCGCGTCGCTACACGGACCTGCACGCCGACCTGCCCGGCGTCAGCACGGACGTCCTGGCCTCGCGCCTGAAGGACATGGAGCAGCAGGGCCTGAGCACCCGCCGCAAGCTGCCCCCGCCCGCGGCGGCGTTCGTGTACGAACTGACCGACCGCGGGAGGGAGTTGCTGCCGGTCCTCAAGGCCATCGCCGCCTGGGGCGCCCCTGCCCTCGCGGAGCGCAGGCCGACCGACGCGGTGCGGGCGCACTGGTTCGCGCTGCCGCTGCTGCGGTCCCTTGCGGGTCTCGGCGCCGCGGGAGTGCTCGAAGTGCGGCTCGACGAGGGCTGTTTCCACGTGCGGACCGGCGAAGGCGCGGAGGGGTACGGCGAAGGAGCGGCCCCCGAGGAGCCCGACGCCCGCATCGCCCTGGACGCCGCGACGTGCGCGGCCGTCGCCCGGGGCGAGCTCACCCTCGGCGAGGGCGTGCGGGACGGCCGGGTCGAGCTCACCGGCGACGGCGTCCTGGCGAAGGTCTTGCTGGACCGGCAGGCAGGGGTCAGCGGGGCGTGCGGCTGAGGGCTCCCGGCCACCAGGCGGTGCGGCCGATGTCGCGGACCAGCGCCGGTACCAGCAGGGATCGTACGACCAGGGTGTCCAGCAGTACGCCGAACGCGACGATGAACGCGATCTGGACCAGGAAGGCCAGCGGGATCACGCCCAGGGCGGCGAACGTGGCGGCCAGGACGACACCGGCCGACGTGATGACGCCACCGGTGGCGGTCAGACCGCGCAGGACGCCCTGCCGGGTGCCGTGGAGGGCGGATTCCTCGCGGACCCGGGACATCAGGAAGATGTTGTAGTCCACGCCGAGCGCGACGAGGAAGACGAACCCGTACAGCGGTACGGACGAATCGGTGCCGCTGAAGCCCAGGACGTGCTGGAAGACGAGGGCGGACACCCCCAGGGTCGCGACGAAGTTGAGGGCCACCGTGGCGACCAGGAGCAGCGGCATCAGCAGCGAGCGCAGCAGGCCGACGAGGATCACCAGGATGATGGCCAGGACCACCGGCACGATGAGCGTGCGGTCGTGCTCCGCCGTCCGTTGGGTGTCGTACTGCTGGGCCGTGTAGCCCCCGACCAGGCCCTGGGATCCGGTCGCGTGGTGCACCGCGTCGCGCAGGCGCACCACGGTCTGCTTCGCGGCATCGCTGTCCGCGGGATCCTTCAGCGTGACATCGATGCGGACCCGCCCCCCGACGGTGCGGGGCCGGTCCGTGCCGGGGCGGCCGGAGGCGGTCACCGGGGAGGCGTCGGCGACGCCTTCCGTGCGCGCGGCCGCCGTGGTGACCGCGTCGAGGCGGTCCTCGTCGACGATCACGACGGCCGGGTTGCCCGAGCCGCCGGGAAAGTGCCGGCCCAGCGTTTCCTGCGCGGCCACGGAGGGCGCGTCGTTGACGAAGATCTCGTCCAGTGGCACGCCCTTGGACGTGAGGGTGGGGGCGAACGCGGCACACAGGCACAGCGCGGCAAGAGTGCCCGCCCACACCTTGCGCGGCGCGCGGTCCACGAGGGCGGCGACCTTCCCCCATACGCCGTCTCCGCGCGAAGTCTCCTGCGAGGTGCGGGGCTTGGCGGGCCAGTACGCGGCGCGCCCCAGCAGGAGCAGCGCCGCGGGCAGGAAGCTCAGCGCGCTCAGTACGGCGCACCCGATGCCGATCGCGCCGACCGGGCCGAGCGCCCGGTTGTTGGTCAGATCGCTGAGCAGCAGCGCCAGCAGACCGAGTGCCACCGTCGCGCCGCTGGCGATGATCGGGCCGAATGAGCGGCGCAGCGCCGCACGCATGGCCGTCGCCTTGTCCTGGGTCCGGCCGAGTTCCTCTCTGAACCGGGCGGTGAGGAGCAGCGCGTAGTCGGTGGCGGCGCCGATGACGAGGATCGACAGGATGCCCTGGACCTGCCCGTCCACGCGGACCACGGCATGGTCGGCGAGTACGTAGACGATCGCGCAGGCCAGTCCCAGGGCGAACACGGCGCCGATGATGATGACGAAGGGGAGCAGCAGACTCCGGTACACCAGCAGCAGGATCAGCAGCACGGTGGCCAGGGCGACGCCCAGGAGGATGCCGTCGATGCCCGCGAATGCGTCGGACAGGTCGGCCTGACTGGCCGCGGGACCGGCCAGTTGCACCGTTGTGCCGGGCACCTGCGCCGCACGCTTCTCGATCCGCTCCAGGGTCGGGGCCAGCTGGTCGCCCAGGTCGGACCGCAGGGGGACGACGCCTTGCAGAGCCCGGCCGTCCTTGGCCGCCAGCGCGGGCGACACGCGCCCCTCGATCCCGGGTGCGCCGTCCAGCGAGCGCAGGGCGCGGGTGGCGGCCGCCTTCTGCGAGGCCTCCAGGCGCCCCGACGGTGTGGCGGATTCCGCCGTCCACACGACGATGACCGGCAGCGACTCCTCCTGGTCGAAGGCGCGTTGCGCCTCGATGACCTTCGTCGATTCCGCGTTCCGCGGCAGGAAGGCGGCCTGGTCGTTGGTGGCGACCTCGCCCAGTTTCCCGGCGTAGGGGCCGAGCGCGCCGCCGATGCCGAGCCAGGCCACGAGCAGAACGACGGGCACGAGCCAGCGGGCGAGGCGTGGACCGGTGGGGGGCATGGGTCTCCTAGACCGCTCAATCCATCTCAATGAAAAAGAATCTCAATGATTGAATCAAATGGTGGCCGTGGCGGGCCATGGGGGTCCCGAGGCGTGACCCCTACGGGGCAGGCTGGGGCAGGTCGGAAAGTTCCTCGTTCAGTGCCGTGAGGAAGCTCAGGACGACGGTGAGTTCCTCGGTGCTGAAGCGGGTGCGGGCGCTCTCCGTGGCCACCGCGAGCGGCTGGAAGAAGGCCCGTGCGGCGGCGCGGGCGCTGTCCTCGTAGTGCAGGTGAACGACGCGGCGGTCCTGGCTCTCCCGGGAGCGCCGGATGTGCCCGGCCCGCTCCAGCCGGTCGAGGCAAGCGGTGACGGCACCGGATGTCAGGCCCAGATGGGCCCTGAGCCGTCCCGGAGTCATCGGCTCCTGGGCGTCGAGGATGGCACCCAGGGCCTGGACGTCGGTGGCGTGCAGCTCGTGACCGGCGGCGAACGCGTGGACCAGCCGGTTGATCTCGCCGTTCATGCGGCGCAACTGCACCGCGAACGACACCAGGTCGGTCGCCGGGCTGCTCTCGGGTGCTGGATCTTTCATGGACGCCACGCGAGCAGCCTATAGAGCCGTCCGGGGGAACTTGCGCATCAGCCCGTACGGGGCACCCGTACCGGATTGTCGTACAGGCATGAATTCCACAAGATCAACAGACAGTGCGGCTCCAACGGCTCCGGCAGGCCCGATCGGCCCCGCCCCGCTGCCGGACGCGGCAGACCGGCGCCATCTGCGCGAGCGCTGGGGACTGACACCGCAGCAACTCGCCTCGGCTTTCGGCGTGACGGCGGAAACGGTGCGGTCCTGGGAATCGGGGCGCACCTCGCCCCGGGGAGAGCGACGCCGGGCGTACGCACTGTTCCTCGCGGGCTTGGCCCAGCGGACGGCTCCCGCGCACCCGCCACGCGCCGACCGCCCGGTGCCCGGGGTCGTGCGGGTGGTGGCGGTGCGGCCGGGCGCGGCGCCCATGACGACCGGCCGCCCTGTCCGGGGGGAGCCCGACCCCGTCTGCCCGCGGCGCCTGCGCAGGCTGCGTGTGGTGGCCGCGGGGGTCGGTCTGTGGAGCATTTTCGTGCACCTCATGGTGACGTCCCCTGTCCCGCCTCTCTGAGAATCGCTCCCAGGTTGCGCGGGTACGGACGGCCACCTCGCGGGGTGCCCACGGCAGGGCGGGGGTCACCTGCCGCACGCAGTGCGACGTACGGCAGGTGACAGGCGGAAGAGGCCGACGGCCGGCTCCGGGCGGAGGGATTCCCGTCCTAGTCCGCCGGGAGTGCTCAGGCCGTCGGCGTCTTCCGCGCGCGGGCCCCTCACGAGCCCGTCACTGATGATCCGTAGCCGACCGGGCCGTGGATTGGTGCGGATTGCCGCATCTCGTCGGGGGCCGCATCCGAAGCCGGGCCCGTGCCGGTATCGCAGGTAGACCGTCGAGCGCGCAGGAGGCTGTGTCACTGATGACCTTCACGATGGTGCGTGCTCTCGACGCGGTGCGTGAGCGCGCCGGACAGGCGCTGTTCGCACGAGTGGCGGGCCCGGAGGGCCCCAGGAACAGGCAGCGGATCCATGGCACTCCAGGGCCCCGGTGGTTCGAGCTCGGGAGCCCGATCCACCGTGTGCACGGCGACAGCTCCATGTTCATCGGCGGCCTCTCCGCGCTGTTGCTGCAATCGCTCCACCCGGTGGCCATGGCGGCTGTTGCCGCCCACTCCGGGTATCGGGGAGACCCCTGGGGTCGCCTTCAGCGAACCAGTACGTTCCTCGCCACCACGACCTACGGCACGGCCGAGAGCGCGCAGGCGGCCTGCGCCCGGGTGAGAGCCGTTCATGCGGGAATCGGCGGAGTGACCGCGCGGGGAACGCCCTACCAGGCATCGGACCCCCACTTGCTGCTCTGGGTGCACGTGGCCGAGATCGACAGCTTCCTGAGGGCCCATCAAGAGTTCGGCGCGCGGCCCCTGACGCCGGGTGAGTGCGACGTGTACGTCGACCAGACGGCGCACATCGCGGGCGCCCTCGGGGTTCCTGACCCGCCCCGGTCCCTCGACGCGCTGCGACAGTGCCTCGACCGGTACCGCGGCGAGCTGCGGTGCACGCGGGAAGCGATCGAGACCACGCGCTACCTCCTGTTCAAGCCGCCCATTCCGCTGTCGGCCCTGCCGTTCTACGCCGCGCTCGCCACCAACGCCGTGGCGCTCCTCCCCGGCTGGGCGGCCTCGGAACTGCGCCTCGCGCGTGCCGCCCCCGTCGACCGATGGATCGTGCACCCGACGGGGCACGCCGTCACCGGTCTCATCCGGTGGGCGATGCGGGAAGGGCCGGGGTCGACGGCGTGACGGCGTGACGGCGTCGGGCAGGCCCGCCGCGGAAACCTGCTCGTGCCGGGCGCTGACCGCGGCATAAAGTGGCCGGTGTGCTGCGTGAAGTGACTGCTGTTCGCTATGTGAACCCGCTGCGGACCGGCGGCTCGGTGCCCGGTGTCGTCGAGGCCGACGACCTCGGGACCTACGTCGTCAAGTTCACCGGGTCGGCCCAGGGCCGCAAGGCGCTCGTCGCCGAGATCATCGTCGGTGAACTCGCGCGCCGCCTCGGCCTGCGCTTCCCCGAGCTCGTGCTGGTCCACTTCGACCCGACGGTTGCCGCCGACGAACCGCACCAGGAGGTCCAGGACCTGCTGCACGCCAGCGCGGGCGTCAACCTCGGCATGGACCTGCTGCCGGGCGCCGCGGACTTCACACCGGAGGCGATCGACGTCGACCCGCTGGAGGCCGGGAAGGTCGTCTGGCTCGACGCCCTCACCGCGAACGTCGACCGCACGGTGCACAGCTCGAACCTGATGATCTGGCCCACGTTCGGTGTGTACGAGCCGAAGCTGTGGCTCATCGACCACGGCGCCGCGCTCGTCTTCCACCACCGCTGGGGCGCCTCCGCCCCCGACAAGGCGTACGACTTCCAGCACCACGCCCTGGGCGCGTACGGCCCGGACATGGCGGCCGCCGACGCCGAACTGGCGCCCCTCGTCACCGAGGACGCCCTCCGCGAGATCGTCGCTCTCGTCCCCGACGCCTGGCTCGCCGACGAGCCCGGCTTCGACTCCCCGGACGCGGTGCGCGCGGCCTACGTGGACCACCTCCTGGCCCGCGCCCGCGCCTCGGCCGCGTGGCTGCCCACCTGCTTCCCCTCCCGTGACGAACTGGCGGCCGCCGACGCCCGGCGCGCCGCCGCCACCGAGAAGGGCCGACCCTCCTGGCTGAAGCGCGTCCCCGATCTGCACGGGAAGCCCGCTGCGCAGCAGGACTGGTCGACCCATCTCGGCTGACGGCAGCCGGTCTCACATCTTCGGCATCAGGACCGTGTCGATGATGTGGACGTTGGCGTTGGCCGTCTTGACGTTGCCGCAGACGACGTTCGCCGCGTCGTTCACCTTGTACGACTCTCCCGAACCGGACGTCGTGAGCTTGGACTTCTCCAGCGTCTCGTAGGAGCCGCTCGCCAGGTCCTTCGGCGCGAGCCGCTTGCCGACCACGTGGTAGGTCAGGATCTTGGTGAGCTGGGCCTTGTCGGCCAGGACCTTGTCCAGGTCGGCCTTGGGGATCTTCGCGAAGGCGTCGTTCGTCGGGGCGAAGACGGTGATGTCCTTGGCGTTGTTGAGCGTGTCGACCAGACCGGCCTTCTTGACGGCGGTCACCAGCGTGGACAGGTCGGGGTTGTTCGAGGCGGCGGTGGCCACGGGGTCCTTCGCCATGCCGTCGAAGCTGCCCTTGCCGTCCTTGGGCACGGACGAACAGCCGGGACCGAAGGGCTCCGTCATGCTGCCCATGTCCTTGGACGGGCTCTTGGAGGCGCTCGCGGTGGCCTTGTCCTTGGCGGTGTTGCTGCTGTTGTCGCTGCTGTCGTCGGAACAGGCCGTCAGGGCGACGGGGAGAAAGGCGACCGAGACGACGGCGACGGCGGCGCGGCGGACCCGGCGGGGGGTGGTGTTCATGACTTCTCCTGGTGTCGTGGTGAGATGAATGAGCTCGGGTGCGGCGCTCGACTCCGGTCTGTGCACGGAGGAGCGCGCGGGTCAGTCGACGGTGACCACCACCGAATGGCGGCCGCTCGCCCCGTCGGGGATCGTGCGGGTCCGCTTGTCGGTCTGGACGGCGCCCGTGCGGTCGGTCGCCCGCACGGTGAGCGTGTGACCGCCCGCGGTGGCCTTCCAGGGGAAGGACCACTGGCGCCAGGTGTCCCGGGTGTCCTCGGCCGCCAGGTCCGCGAGCTGCCAGGGGCCGTCGTCGACGCGCACCTCGACCTTGTCGATGCCGCGGTGCTGCGCCCATGCCACCCCGGCGACCATCACCGTGCCCGCCTTCGGCCTGGCGAACGGCCTGGGGGTGTCGATCCGGGACTGGGTCTTGATCGGCGCCTTGGCGGCCCAGTCGCGCTTGACCCAGTACGGGTCGTAGGAGTCGAACGTCGTCAGCTCGATGTCCTCGATCCACTTGCACGCGGATACGTAGCCGTAGAGACCCGGCACCACCATGCGGACGGGGAATCCGTGCGCGAACGGCAGCGGCTCGCCGTTCATGCCGAGCGCGAGCAGCGCGTCGCGGCCGTCCATCACGTCGTCCACGGGCGTGCCGATGGTCATGCCGTCCACGGACCGGGCGACCAACTGGTCGGCGGGGCCTCCCCGGGACGGCGGCTTCACCCCGCACTCGGCGAGCACATCCGCCAACCGCACCCCGATCCAGCGGGCGTTGCCCACATAGGACCCGCCGACCTCGTTCGACACGCAGGTCAACGTGATGTCCCGCTCGATCAGTTCGCGCCCCAGCAGGTCGGCGAAGGACAGGGTCCGCTCACGCGCGACGCCCTTGCCGTGGATGCGCAGCCGCCAGGTGTCGGCGTTCACCTTGGGCACCACGAGCGCGGTGTCCACCCGGTAGAAGTCCCCGGTGGACGTGACGAAGGGGCTGATGCCCGGCACGCGCAGCCGCGCGCCCTTGGGGACGGCGGAGGCGGGCGAGGCCGGAGCGGGCAGCACGATGCCTGCGCGCGAGGCGATGGCGTCCTTGCCGCGCGAGGCGTTGAACGCCCGGCCCAGGGCGCCGACCCCGGCCGACGCGGCCGCGGCCGCGGTGGCGGCGACGAGGAAGCGGCGCCGGTCCCACCCGGTTTCCCCGGGGGCCGGGTCCGCTGCGTCCGGGTCCGCCGTGCCGCCCGCCGGGACCGGAGCCGGGCGAGGCCTCAGCAGGCCCGCGAGCACGTACAGCAGCGCCGCACCGGCCACGGCGCCCGCCAGGGAGGGCAGTGCGTCCACGAGACCGGTGGAATCCGGCCGGGACGTCGCCGCGAAGGCACCGATCAGCCCGAAGAGCAGCACGCCCGCCGTGCCGACCCGACGGTGGCGCAGGGCGACGAGCCCCAGCGAGACGGCCAGGAGCGCAAGCACCGCGACGATGCCCGACTGCAGGACGAGCTTGTCGTCGGTGCCGAACTCCCGGATGGCCCAGTCCTTCACGGACGCGGGGGTGCGGTCGATCGTGGCGCCGCCGACCGCCACCACGGGCCCGGCCTCGGGACGTACCGCGGAGGACAGCAGCTCCGCCGCCGCGAGTGCGGCGAACCCGGCCAGCGCCCCGCTCAGGGCGCCCGCCGCGATTCGCCACAGGTCGCGGCGCGGTTTCGAGCGGTTCCGTTCTGTCGTCACATGGGGTATCCGAGGCCGACGGCCGTGCGGATTGGTGAGTTCCCCATCGGAATTCCCCATCGGATTCCCCATCCGATGGGGAGATCAGGCGGGCAGGTCCATCAGCGCCACGGGCGAGGAGGTCGGCTCGTCCGAACCGCCCGCCGGTTCCACCGTGACGCCCATCCCCGTCGCCTTGCCGACCCCGCCCCGCATCAGCACCGTCGCCGCCGACCGGTCGGGGTCCATGAGACCGGCCGAGCGCATCGAACCGCCGTCGTCGAACCAGAGTTGGTAGACCTTGCCGTGCGGCGGCCGTGCCATGCCGTCGGCCACGAACACGGCCTTGTCGAGGCTCTTGGAGACGACGACCGTCCCCCTGGCCCCTTCCGTGAGCTCGCCGGTACGGGTCCTGGCGTCCGGCGCGGCGAGCACCGCCGCGAGCTCCTGGGACTCCGTCCTGGCCTGCTCCTGCGCCTGCCGGGCTTCGTCGCGCGCGTCCTGCGCACGCTGGTGCTGCCAGACCGCGGTGCCGCCGAAGGCGACGGCCGCGGCGAGGCAGGCCGCAAGGGCCCAGCGGGCCGGCCCGCGTGTCCCGCGCGGCGTGGCGCTCGGCACCGGACCCGGTTCACCGCGCGGCACGTCCTGGCGGACGGTGGCGATGCGCCGCAGCACCTCGTCCTTCATGGCGGGGCGGGGCGTGACGGCCGACGCCAGCGCCAGGCGTGCGACGGTCGCGGTCAGCTCCCGTACCTCCTGGGCGCAGGGCGGGCAGAGCGCGAGGTGCTCCTCGAACTGCGCGCGCTCGGCGTCGTCCAGGGCGTCGGCGGCGTAGGCGCCGGTCAGGGTGTGCAGGTCGGCCGCGCTGTTCATGCGCTCACCCCCAGGCAGTCGCGCAGCCGGATGAGGCCGTCGCGGAGGCGGGTCTTGACGGTGCCCAAGGGGAGGGCGAGCAGCTCGGCCACCTGTCGGTAGGTCAGGCCGCGGTAGTAGGCGAGGGTCACGGACTGGCGCTGGACCTCGGTGAGGGCGCGCAGACACCGGCGCACCTGTTCGCGCTCCAGATGTGCCTCGACCTCCTCGCTGACCTCGTCGAACGCCGGGGTGCGGGCGAGCAGTGCGGCCTTCTGGTCGCGGGCCGTGGCCGCCTCCACCGAGCGGACCCGGTCCACCGCGCGCCGGTGCGCGAGCGTGAGCACCCAGGTCATCGCCGTGCCGCGGTCCGGCCGGTAGCGGGGCGCGGTGCGCCACACCTCGACCAGGACCTCCTGGGTGACCTCCTCGGACTGGGCGTGGTCGCGCAGCACTCCGCGCACGATCCCGAGGACGGGGCCCGCCACGGCGTCGTAGACACCGGTGAACGCTTGCTGGTCCCCGCGGGCGACCCGGGCGAGCAGCTCTTGCAGATCGGGGCCGGGTGCCGACCGGGACCCGATGCGGACGACTTCATTCACGCGCAGATCCTCCAGGGCGCAGACCGACGTACACCTCTGATACGTAGCCGACCGCGCCCCGGATTGGTCAACCTGCCACGCACTTCGCCCCCGGCGCTGTGCGGTGCCGGGGGCGAAGTGTCCACGTACGAGTGAACGTATGCGTGAAGGGTGTCAGCGCAGCTGCTCGTACGCCGGAAGGGTCAGGAAGTCCGCGTAGTCCGCGTCCAGGGAGACCTGGAGGAGGAGGTCGTGGGCCTGCTGCCACTTGCCGGACGTGAAGGCCTCGTCGCCGATCTCGGTGCGGATCGCGGTGAGCTCCTCGGCGGCGACCTTGCGGGCCAGGTCCGCCGTCGCCGTCACTGTCTCTCCGGCGTGCTCGAAGACGACGCCCGCGTTGATCCACTGCCAGATCTGCGAGCGCGAGATCTCCGCGGTGGCCGCGTCCTCCATGAGGTTGAAGATCGCGACGGCGCCGAGGCCGCGCAGCCAGGCCTCGATGTAGCGGATGCCGACCTGGACGGCGTTGACCAGGCCGTCGTAGGTGGGCTTCGCGTCGAGGGAGTCGATGGCGATGAGGTCCCCGGGCGCGACCTTGACGTCCTCGCGCAGCCGGTCCTTCTGGTTCGGCTTCTCGCCGAGGACCGCGTCGAACGACTTCATGGCGATCGGGACCAGGTCGGGGTGGGCCACCCACGAGCCGTCGAAGCCGTCGCCCGCCTCGCGGTCCTTGTCGTTCTTGACCTTCTCGAACGCGACCTTGTTGACCTCCGCGTCCCTGCGGGACGGGATGAACGCGGCCATGCCGCCGATCGCGTGCGCGCCGCGCTTGTGGCAGGTGCGGACGAGGAGTTCGGTGTACGCCCGCATGAACGGGGCGGTCATCGTGACCAGGTTGCGGTCCGGCAGGACGAACTTCGAGCCGCCGTCACGGAAGTTCTTGACGATGGAGAAGAGGTAGTCCCAGCGCCCCGCGTTGAGGCCGGAGGCGTGGTCGCGCAGCTCGTAGAGGATCTCCTCCATCTGGTACGCGGCGGTGATCGTCTCGATCAGGACGGTCGCGCGGACCGTGCCCTGCGGGATGCCGACGTAGTCCTGAGCGAAGACGAAGATGTCGTTCCAGAGGCGGGCCTCCAGGTACGACTCCGTCTTCGGGAGGTAGAAGTACGGGCCCTTGCCGAGCTCGATGAGGCGCTTGGCGTTGTGGAAGAAGTACAGGCCGAAGTCGACGAGCGCGCCGGGGATCGGCCGGCCGTCGACCTGGAGGTGACGCTCGTCCAGGTGCCAGCCGCGCGGCCGCATGACGACCGTCGCGAGCTCGTCGGCGCCCTTGAGTGCGTACGACTTGCCGGTGCGCTCGTCCGTGAAGTCGATGCGGCGCTCATAGGCGTCGGTCAGGTTGAGCTGGCCGAGGACGACGTTCTCCCAGGTGGGAGCGGAGGCGTCCTCGAAGTCGGCGAGCCAGACCTTCGCGCCCGAGTTGAGGGCGTTGATGGTCATCTTGCGGTCGGTCGGGCCCGTGATCTCCACGCGGCGGTCGTTCAGCGCGGCCGGGGCCGGGGCGACCTTCCAGGAGTCGTCCTCGCGGACCGCGGCGGTCTCCGGGAGGAAGTCCAGGGTGGAGGTGCGGGCGATTTCGGCACGGCGCTCGGCACGCCGGGCGAGGAGCTCGTCACGCCGGGGGGTGAACAGCCGGTGCAGCTCCGCCACAAAGGCGAGGGCCGCGTCGGTGAGCACCTCTTCCTGCCGGGGCAGGGGCTCTGCGTCGACGATGGCCAGCGGCGACGGCGCTAGTGCGGACATGTCCTGTCACTTCCTTCAGAGAGCTGCACGGACGGTGCCGGGCGAGCCGCCGGGCAGACGCGGTGGCACTGGGTGCCACAGGGGCCGAGGTACGGCTTTGGGGCCCCGTCCGAGGTAACGGGCCTTCTGGTCAGTGGATACTAGTTTCCTTATGGTGGAAGTTCAATGGTTTGTTGACGTCGAGATTCTCTTCGTCGACAGAACATGGCGCTGAGTGCCATGCCGGTCACTCCACGTGGGCCGGGGCTCAGGAAGCCCCGGAGGCCGGGGTTCCGGGGCCGGAAGGGAGGCCGGGGCCCGGGGCGAGACGGCTCAGGTCCGCCGCCGTGTCGATGTCGTACGCCTCCGCGACGTCCCCGCATTCCACGAGCGTGATCTCGCCCACGTGCTCCCGCAAGTAGTCGCGTGCCCCGCGGTCGCCGACCGCACTCGCCCCGATCCCCGCCCAGTGCCCGTTCCCGAACAGGACGGGGTGCCCCCGCTGCCCGTCGTACGCGGCCGCGGCGAGCGTCCGGGGCGAGCGGTACGCGGCACGGACCCGCGCCGTCGCCGCCGCGCCGATCCCCGGCTGGTCGACCAGCGACACCAGGGCGGCGGCCGCGTCCGTGCCCGCCAGCGAGGCGAGACCGGCGCGGAGGGACGAGCCCATGCCCTCCTCCCACTCCGGGTTGTCGACCAGCACACAGCCGGGGAGCGAGGCCCGCGCACGCACGGCGTCGGCGGACGCGCCGATGACCACGTGCACCCGCGCGCAGCCTGCCTCGCGCAGCACCCGCACGGCGTGCTCCACGAGCGGCCGCCCCCCGTGCTCCAGCAGCGCTTTCGGCCGCCCGCCGAGGCGCCGTCCGCCTCCCGCGGCGAGCAGCAGCCCGACGACCTCTCCCGCCCCGGCGGCCTGCGCGTTCCTCGGTTCTGTCGTCATGACTCCTGGATACACGAGACAGCCGCCCCGACGGCGTGTACGAAGTGGCGCATCCCGCATCAGGAACGGTTTACTGACCCGCGGCCCCCAGGTGCCCGACCAGCAACTGGCGAGTCAGTGGAATTGCACGAGAACAGCCGCACGACGGCGTGCGCAGGGGGAGCTGTGTTGCGGAGCGTGGAGCAGAGGCAAGTGACAGGGAGCGACGAGGACCCACGGGTGGCCGAACTGCGCGCCGCCGTTGCCCGGCTGCGCCGTGAGCTCGCCGCGCATCCGGCCGAGTTCACCGACCGCGGCATCGCCGAGGACGAGCTGGCCGCGCTGGCGGAGATGGCGTACGGCGGCGCCCCCGAGATCCCCAGGATGCGCAGGTCCCTGCTGCTCGTGGCGGGTGCGATCGGCTCGGTCAGCGCACTGGCGGCGGGGCTTGCGGCGGTGCGCATCGCGGTGGAGATGTTCGGCGAACCGAACGGCCGCTAGAGCTGGGGAATCGGTTCTGCTGAGGAGCGGCGCGGGGCGCCGCGGTCCCGGCCGCCGGGTTCCTCAGGGCCTAGGGGCCTAGGGCGTGTCCGATGAGTCCTGCCAGGACGCGCGGGGTCCGGCACACACGCTCGGTACTCCCGGGCAGCCACTCGGCACGACACCCGACCGGCCCCCTCGAGCACGCCCTAGCAGGGGTGATTGATGATGTGGCTGTTTGGGCAGTACGCCGGTCGGGCCGCGGCAAACGGTGTTCCACCAGAGAGGGAGCAACGGTTCCGCATCCGGGCGCATCGGCGAGCCCGAGCAGTAGCCCCCACTGCCGACGCACCGAACGAAGGAGCACGTCGTGGAAAAGCTCACCACTTTCCGGTTTCTCATCTCGCTCGGCAATTTCCAGGTGGAGACCGCCCAGAGCGTCAGTGACCTGACCTACGGCCAGGACGTTGTCGAGATCAAGCAGATGTCCGCCTCCGGAGACCTGATCATCCACAAACAGCCCGGCCCCCGCCAGAGCGGCGAAGTGACCATCACACGCGGTCTGGACAAAAGCCAGGTGTTCACGGACTGGGTGAAGAAGACGCTGGAGGACCGGGACCTCGACGCGGCGCGCGAGAACGTCACGATCACCCTGCTCGACGCCCAGGGCAACCCGGCCCGGTACTTTCACCTCTCCAACGCCTGGGCCAGCCAATGGAGCGGCCCCGGAGGCATGGACGCGTCCGGGGCCGACCCGGCCACCGAGACCGTCACCCTCCAGTACGACGACATCAGCGTCGAGTAGGCCGGGAGAACCGGATACCGAGGTGAGGGCGATGAGCGAGGAGATGGTCATCGCCTTCAAGGTCACGACCTAGGCAGAACAACCTCGATCCCGCGGCGGTTACTCGACCCACCGGACAAGCCCTAGCGGCCTCAGGGCATAGAGCCTTCAGGGCATTGGGCCCTACGCCACCCAGTGCCTACGGACCGTGTCGTCGACCGTGGGTCGGAGGTCGCCCGACAGGGCGGTCGCCAGACGGCGCACGGCCTGCTCCGCGAGGTCCGCGGAGAGCGTGTACGGGATGCGCAGCCGGTGCTCGTGCGTCCCCGGGTCCGCCCCGAACCGGGAGCCGCCCTCGATCCGCACGCCCTGCGCCAGCACCGCACGGGCCAGCGAGGACGCGATCGGCCGCCCCAGGTCCACCCAGAG
This sequence comes from Streptomyces sp. NPDC004732, assembly GCF_040609235.1. Classification (NCBI taxonomy): domain Bacteria; kingdom Bacillati; phylum Actinomycetota; class Actinomycetes; order Kitasatosporales; family Streptomycetaceae; genus Streptomyces; species Streptomyces sp. NPDC004732. The sequence goes on along the minus strand of NZ_JBEXJR010000001.1, from coordinate 160,478 downwards.
CGAGAGCCCGCCGGGCGGCACCTGCCAACGCCACTCCGGCACATGACGGGCCAGCGACGCCGTGAGCGCCTCCCGCTGCGCCCGCAGCCGCGGCAGCCGCTCGCGCAGCACGTCGTCCATGCCGTGCAGCAGATGGAGCGCCACCAGCTGCTCGATGACGGGCGTCGCCATGTCGCTCGGCACCCGCTTTGTCGCCAGCTCGGTGATCAGCCTGGACCCGGCCCGCACCCAGCCGATCCGCAGGCCGCCCCAGTGCGTCTTGCTCAACGACCCGACAGTGATGACCTGTTCGCCCGCGCCGTGCGGCGCGAGCGAGGCGAAGGGCGCGGGCGGCGGTCCGTCCAGCGCGATGTCGGCGATGGTCTCGTCGATCAGCAGCCAGGTGCCGGTGGCACGGGCCGTCTCCAGGATGCGCACCCGCTGCTCGCGCGGCATCAGGCTGCCCGTCGGGTTCTGGAAGTCCGGTACGAGATACGCGAGACGGGGCGCCGCCTGCCGCAGCGACGACTCGACGAGGCCCGCGTCCCACCCGTCCTCCGTGACCGGCACGGGCACCGCGCGCAGACCGGCGCCGCGGATCGCGTCCAGGGCGTTCGGGTACGACGGGTTCTCGACCAGGACCCGGTCGCCCTGCCTGCCGAGGAGGGCCAGGGTCAGGGACAGCGCGTGCTGGGCGCCGGTGGTGATCAGGATCTGGTCGGGGAGGGTGGGCAGGCCGCGCCGCGTGAAGCGCTCGGCGACGGCTGACCTCAACTCCGGGATGCCGTACGGGTGGTAGCCCGGCGTCGGCGCGTGCTCGGCCAGCATCGCGCCCGCCGCGGCGAGCGCCGCCCCGAGCTCCGCCTCCGGCGCGCCCGGCGCCGCCACCGCCAGGTCGAGGACGCCGTCGCCCGCCGGGAACGCCGCCACGCTGGATGGCCGCTGTCCCTGCGGCAGCTCGGTCCAGGTGCCCGCGCCGCGACGGCTGAGGGCGTAGCCGCCCTCGCGCAGCACGTCGTACGCCGCCGTGACCGTGGCCCGGCTGACGGCCAGCGCCGAGGCCAGCTCGCGCTCGGCGGGCAGCCGGGTGTGCAGGGGGATGCGGCCGTCGAGCAGCAGGCGGCACACGCCGTGGGCGAGTGCGCGGTAGCCGGGGCGTTCGCCGACGGCGCCGGTCAGGAGGTGGGCCAGCTGACGGCTGCCCAGTCTCCTGTCCACTGCGTGGACCACATGTGCGTCTGCCATGCCAACTCCTGCCGATTGGCCCTGCTGCCCAGGCCAATCAGCGTACAGACTGCCGTTCGTAGCACTTCAGTCGGCTTGTTTGGCCTGGCTCGTGAGGCCCGGGGGAAGGAGCATCGATGCCGGAGCACGAAGCGGTGGTGGTGGGAGTCAGCGGTTCGCTCGCGAGCCTCGCGGCGCTGCGGGCCGGGGCGGAGCAGGCGCGGCGCGGGGGCCGTGTCCTTGTGGCGGTGCACGCCTGGGAGCCGCCGGAGGGGGAGGGGCTGTATCTGCGCCACCCGGATCCGCAGTGGGCGCGGCACTGGTGGACCGAGGCGCGGGCCCGCCTCGACCGTGCCTTCGACGAGGTCTTCGGCGGCGCGCCGCCCGGTGTCGTGTCCGAGCGCCGGGTGATCAGGGGGCGTCCCGGCCGCGTCCTGTGCGAGCTGGCGGCGCACCCCGACGACCTCCTGGTCCTCGGTGCGCGCCCCGGCAGACACCACGTGACCCGGACCCACCGTTACGTCCACACCCACGCGACCTGCGCGGTCCTCACCGTCCCCGCGCCCCCGGCCCCGAAGGGCATGCGCCGCACCCTGAGGCGCATGACGACGGAGGACTTCGCCCTGGCGAACCAGTAGGGGGTGGATCCCTACGGCGTGGGCGGGGCTCCTACGGCAAGATTGCGGTGCGGAGATACGGGTGGGCGGGTGGGAAAACACCCGCCGCGAAGCGGCGGCACCATCGCTCCCCCCCCCGGCGGAGAACCGCCCAAGGCTCAGGAGCCAGGCCCCGCACTGGCAAGCGCCGCCGAAAGCTCCACCGCCACCTGCTGCAGCACCGGCACGATCTTGTCCGTCGCCGCTTCGGTGACCCGGCCCGCGGGGCCGGAGATGGAGATCGCCGCGGCCGTGGGGGAGTCGGGTACCGGCACGGCCAGGCACCGGACGCCGATCTCCTGCTCGTTGTCGTCCACCGCGTACCCCGTGCGGCGCACGTCTTCGAGTGCGTCGAGGAAGCCCTCGGGCGTGGTGATCGTCTTCTCCGTGGCGGCGGGCATCCCGGTGCGGGCGAGCAGCGCGCGGACCTCGTCCGGCGACGTGTTCGCGAGCAGCGCCTTGCCGACGCCCGTGGAGTGCGGGAGGACCCGGCGGCCGACCTCGGTGAACATCCGCATGGAGTGCTTGGACGGCACCTGCGCGACGTACACGATCTCGTCGCCGTCGAGGAGCGCCATGTTCGCGGTCTCGCCGGTCTCCTCGACGAGCCGGGCGAGGTAGGGCCTGGCCCAGGTGCCGAGCAGTCGGGAGGCGGATTCGCCGAGGCGGATCAGGCGGGGGCCGAGCGAGTAGCGGCGGTTGGCCTGCTGGCGTACGTATCCGCAGGCGACCAGCGTGCGCATGAGGCGGTGGATCGTGGGCAGCGGAAGGCCGCTGCTGGCAGAGAGTTCGCTGAGGCCGACCTCGCCCCCCGCGTCCGCCATCCGCTCGAGCAGATCGAAGGCGCGCTCGAGGGACTGGACGCCACCGCTCGCGGCGGGGGTCTTGGAGGCGGCGGTTTCAGCAGGGGCGTCGCTGGCACTTGACGTCGGCACGGCGCGTTCCTTTCGGTGCTGGCGGGCAAGGGAGCAGCCTACCGGTCGGTTCGTCACGAGGGCTCTTGCTCGGCATGCCGTCGTCGCCGGTCAGGGGGCCTTTGTCCCCGTCTTCGCGGGGTTGTCCCGCGAACCCTCGACGCTCGCGTTGTGCATAGCTACGTTCTGGCAAGCGGAATTCTAATTCCACGTTGTGGAAACGTCCAGTCCGGGGCGAATTCGGCGCCCGCCGCGCCGGGGTGCCGAAGCACACCCTTGACGTCACGAGAGCAAGCGTGAAAACTTCTTCAACAGAACGTTGAATTCCGTTAAGCGGAAACAAAAGGTCTGTGTAGCGGAACAGAAGAGAGGGGACGCGGGTGTCCGAAAAGGACGTGGACGTGGACGCGACGGCGGGCGCGGATGTGGAACTGGTGCTCCGCTCGACCCGCGTCATCACCCCGGAGGGCACCCGGGCCGCATCGGTCGCCGTGTCCGGCGGGAAGATCGTGGCCGTCGAGGCGTACGACGCCGAAGTGCCGGACGGCGCACGCCTCGAAGACTTCGGCGACGACGCCCTGCTGCCCGGCCTGGTCGACACCCACGTCCATGTGAACGACCCGGGCCGCACGGAGTGGGAGGGCTTCTGGACCGCCACTCGCGCCGCGGCCGCCGGTGGCATCACCACCCTCGTCGACATGCCGCTCAACTCCCTGCCGCCCACTACGACGGTGGACAACCTGCGGACCAAGAAGGACGTCGCCCGCACCAAGGCGCACATCGACGTCGGCTTCTGGGGCGGCGCGCTCCCCGACAACGTCCAGGACCTCAAGCCCCTGCACGACGCGGGTGTCTACGGCTTCAAGTGCTTCCTGTCCCCCTCGGGCGTCGACGAGTTCCCCGAGCTGAACCAGGACCAGCTCACCGACTCCATGGCCGAGATCGCCGGGTTCGGCGGGCTCCTGATCGTGCACGCGGAGGACCCGCACGAGCTGGACGCCGCCCCGCACAAGAGCGGCCCCAAGTACGCGGACTATCTGGAGACCCGGCCCCGCGTCTCCGAGGACACGGCGATCGAAGGCCTCATCGCCGTCGCCAAGCGGATCGGCGCGCGCGTCCACGTCCTGCACCTGTCCTCCTCCGACGCGCTGCCGCTCGTCGCCGCCGCCAAGCGCGCGGGCGTCGAGCTGACCGTCGAGACCTGCCCGCACTACCTCACCCTGACCGCCGAGGAGGTCCCGGACGGCGCCAGCGAGTTCAAGTGCTGCCCGCCCATCCGTGAGGCGGGTAACCAGGACCTGCTGTGGGAGGCGCTGGCCGACGGCACCATCGACTGCGTCGTGACGGACCACTCCCCGTCCACCGCGGACCTGAAGACCGACGACTTCGCGACCGCCTGGGGCGGCATCTCCGGGCTCCAGCTGAGCCTGCCCGCCGTCTGGACCGAGGCCAGGAAGCGCGGTCACTCCCTGGACGACGTGGTGCGCTGGATGTCCACGCGCACCGCACAGCTGGTCGGACTCGACCAGAAGGGCGCCATCGAAGTCGGCCGCGACGCCGACTTCGCTGTCCTCGCGCCCGACGAGACCTTCACCGTGGACCCCGCGGAGCTGCAGCACCGGAACCGAGTCACGGCGTACGCGGGCAAGACCCTCAGCGGCGTCGTGAAGTCCACCTGGCTGCGCGGCGAACGCATCCTGCACGGCGGCGAGTTCAGTGAACCCGCAGGCCGCCTTCTGGAAAGGAACAACTGAAACAGTGACGGCGATACCCTCCTTCACCGGCGACGCGAGCCCCTACGGCGGCGGCGAGCCCTTTGCCGACTACCGCACGGCCGACTTCCCCTTCACCCAGTACGCCAACCTCGCCGACCGGCAGCTCGGCGCCGGTGTGATCGCCGCCAACGACGAGTTCTTCGCGATGCGCGAGAACCTGCTCCTCGCCCACCCCGCCGTGTTCGACCCCGAGCACTTCGGTCACAAGGGCAAGGTCATGGACGGCTGGGAGACCCGCCGCCGTCGCGGCGTCTCGGCCGAGCACCCGTGGCCCACCGCTGAGGACCACGACTGGGCGCTCGTCCGGCTCGGCGCGCCCGGTGTCATCCGCGGCATCGTCATCGACACCGCGCACTTCCGCGGCAACTACCCGCAGGCCGTCTCCGTGGAGGGCACCAGCGTCGACGGCTCGCCGACGCCCGAGGAGCTCTCCGGCGACGACGTGAAGTGGACGACCATCGTCCCGCGCACGCCCGTCGGCGGCCACGCCGCGAACGGCTTCGCCGTCGACATCGAGCAGCGCTTCACGCACCTGCGCGTCAACCAGCACCCCGACGGCGGCATCGCCCGCCTCCGTGTGTACGGCGAGGTCGTCGCCGACCCCGCGTGGCTCGCCGCGCTCGGCACGTTCGACGTCGTCGCCCTGGAGAACGGCGGCCAGGTCGAGGACGCGTCCGACCGCTTCTACTCCCCGGCCACCAACACCATCCAGCCGGGCCGCTCCCGCAAGATGGACGACGGCTGGGAGACCCGCCGCCGCCGCGACACCGGCAACGACTGGATCCGCTACCAGCTGGTGCAGCAGGCCGAGATCCGCTCGGTGGAGATCGACACCGCCTACCTCAAGGGCAACTCGGCCGGCTGGGCCGCCCTTTCGGTACGCGACGGCGAGTCGGGCGAGTGGGTCGAGGCCCTGCCCCGCACCCGCCTGCAGCCCGACACCAACCACCGCTTCGTCCTGTCCACACCGGCCGTCGGCACGCACGTCCGCGTCGACATCTTCCCGGACGGCGGCATCTCCCGCCTCCGCCTGTTCGGTTCCCTGACCGAAGACGGCGCAGCCAAGCTGGCGGCCCGCCACCAGGAGCTGGGCGGCTGACCCGCCCCCGCTGAACGTGGGGCGCGCCGGGTGGACAGCCCCGGCGCGCCCCGCACTCATGCCCGGACCCGTCAGGCGGCGTGACCGCCGTCCACCGACAGTTCCGTGCCCGTGATGTACGCCGCGTCGTCCCCGGCGAGATAGCCGACCAGGGACGCCACCTCGGTGGCCGAGCCGAAGCGGCCGAGGGCGGTCATGGCGCTCTGGGCGTCGGCGAAGGGGCCGTTCGCCGGGTTCATGTCCGTGTCGATCGGGCCCGGCTGGACGAGGTTCGCCGTGATCCTGCGGCCGCCCAACTCCCTTGCCAGCGCCTTGTTGAGGCCGATCAGCGCGGCCTTGCTCGTGGCGTACAGCGTGCCGCCGGGGCCGGGGACGCGCTGGGCCATGCAGCTGCCGATGGTGATGATCCGGCCGCCGTCGCGGAGCCGGGTGGCCGCCGTCTGGGAGGCCAGGAAGACCCCTCGTACGTTCACGGCCAGGACCCGGTCGATGTCGGCGAGCGACAGATCGGTGACGGGGCCGAGGACGCCGATCCCCGCGTTGTTCACCAGGATGTCCAGGCCGCCCAGGTCGTCGGCGGCGCGGTCCACCGCACCGGCCGCGTCCCCGGCGTCCGCCGCGTCCGCCCTGATGGCGAAGGCGCGCTGCCCCATGGCCTGGATCTTCGTGACCACCTCGTTCGCGGCCGCCTCGCCGTGGACGTAGGTGATGGCCACGTCCGCGCCCTCCTGGGCGAGCCGCAGCGCGATCGCCGCGCCCATGCCGCGGCTGCCGCCGGTGACCAGGGCCGTCCTGCCGGTGAGTCCGGTGTGTTTGGTGTGTTCGGTGTGTCCGGTGGGCTCGGTGGGCTCGGTGTGCTCGGTGAGAGAAGACATTTCAGAACCTTTCGCGTCATCACTAAGTGCTTGCGGGTTCAATGAAAGTCGTCCGGTGTGGGTGGAGGCTGGCGGCAATCGGACACGTAAATCCTTGCCGCCGTTCCGGCAGAGCCGGTTACCGTGTGCCCTCCGCGTGCGAGCCGCCGAAGTCTCCACACCCCCGCACCAGCCAGCCCGTTGGAGACCGCCCCCGTGTCGTCGCTCGCCGCCCCCGCCGCGCTCGCCCCGCGCCGCGCCTGGCTCACCGATCTGCCCGTCCTGCTCGTCGCCGCCGTCTGGGGTGCCAGTTACCTCGCGGCCAAGGGCATCACCACGACCCACACGGTCGTCGCCGTGCTCGTGCTGCGCTTCGCGGTGGTGCTGCCCCCGCTCGTGGTGGCGGGGCTGCGCCAGTTGCGCGCGCTGACCGCCACGCAGTGGCGCGGAGCCGCGGTCCTCGGGCTGATCCTCGGAGGGATCTTCCTCCTGGAGACGTACGGCATCGTCCACACCTCGGCGACCAACGCGGGCCTCATCATCAGCCTCACCATGATCTTCACGCCGCTCACCGAGGCCGTGCTGGAGCGGACCCGGCCGCCGCGCGCCTTTCTGGCCGCGGCGGGGCTCTCCGTGCTCGGCGTGGTGCTGTTGACCCAGGGCGCCGGATTCACCCGTCCCTCGCTCGGCGACCTGCTGATCCTCCTCGCCGCCCTGGCCCGTACCGCCCACGTACTCGCCATGTCCCGCATGAAGGCCGTGCGGGGTGCCGACGCGCTCTCCCTCACCACGGTCCAACTGGGTTCCGCGGTCGTGGTGTTCGCGGTGCTTGCGGCTGCCGGGACGGGGGAGACGCCCTGGTCCGTCGCCGGGGGCTTCGGGGCGCGGGAGTGGGCGGGACTGATCTTCCTCTCCGTCTGCTGCACGCTCTTCGCCTTCTTCGTGCAGATGTGGGCGGTGCGCAGGAGCTCGCCGTCGCGGGTCAGCCTGCTGCTCGGCACGGAGCCGTTGTGGGCGGCGGCGGTCGGGATCACGCTCGGCGGCGAACGGCTGGGCTTGCTGGGGCTGTTGGGCGGGGTGCTGGTGTTGGTGGGGACCAGTTGGGGGCGGCGGGCGGTCGGGTGAGATTCCGATCGGTGGGCTGGCCGGACCGCCAGCCCCTCATCCGGTCGTCCGGGTGACGGGACGTCTTCGGTTGGTTAACTCCCGGAAAATTTCACCAACTTGACATTGACACGCCAACCTCTACGCGCGTCACACTGGACCCATGCGAATCCCCCCACGAATCGTCAGCATCACCGCCCTGGCCGCCGCCCTCCTCGTCGGCGGCCCTGTCGCGGCCACGGCGAGCGCCGCCCCGGCCGCACCGGTCACCTCTGCCGCTGCCGTCTCCGTCTCGCACTCCATCACCGCGGTCGGTGACATCTGCCTCTCCAAGCTGCCCTCCCAGGCACACGACACCCTCGACCTGATCAAGGCGGGCGGCCCCTACCCGTACCCGCAGGACGGCACCGTCTTCCAGAACCGTGAGGGCGAGCTGCCGAAGCAGAGCGCCAGCTACTACCACGAGTACACGGTCGTCACGCCGGGCTCCGACGACCGCGGCGCCCGCCGCATCGTCACCGGCGAGAAGAACCAGGAGGACTACTACACGGCCGACCACTACGCGTCGTTCGACCTGGTCGACCACGGCTGCTGAGCCGACGGACCCGGTCAGCCGGTCCGCGGGCTCCGCACCGCGGCGAACAGCGCGCAGCCCAGCACGATCAGGGCCACGCTCGCGTACGTCTCGAAGCCGTCGAGGAACCCGAGGCGCTGCACCAGGCCCCAGCCGCGCAGCTCACCGGTGAGCCTGTGGACCAGGCCGACACCGCCCTGGAACAGCAGGGCCACACCGAGAAACTCCAGTAGCTGCTTCATGGAAAGATCCTCGCCCCGCACTTTCCCCGCGGACATCCGCCGCGAGGCGAGGATCTTCCCCGCGAAGGGGTCCGAAAGTCGGCGACCTGCGCGACTTTGGTAGCCGATCACGTGTGAGGAGCGTCCGCGCCCCCCTGCGGTGCGTAGATTTGTCGACCATGAGCGGCACGAGCGGCACTGATCCCACGCGACGGCGCGAGCACGAGCCGACGCCCCTGAGCAGCCCCCTGGCCCGGAGACCGTGGATGCTGCCCTCCGCCGTCGCCCGGGAGTTCGACCCGAGCCGCGTGGGGCGCAAGTCGCGGCGGACCGTCCGCGACTGGATCGCCGACTTCACCTGCTTCCTCGCCGCCGTCCTCATCGGGATGCTCGGTGCCGACGCGGTCGCCGACAACCCGCACATCGCCCAGGGCTACGCGGAGTTCGACCAGGTGCTCGGCGCGCTCGCCTGTGCCACGGTCTGGCTGCGCAGGCGCTGGCCCGTCGGCCTCGCCCTCGTGATGGTGCCGGTCTCGGTGGCCTCCGACACGGCGGGCGGCGCCGCGGCGGTGGCCCTCTTCACCCTCGCCGTGCACCGGCCGTTCCGGTACGTCGCGTGGATCGGCGGCGCCTCGATCGCGGTGGTACCCCTCACCTTCTGGCTGCGCCCCGACCCCGCCATGTCCTACGGGATCGCCATCGCCTTCGGCGTGCTCCTCACCGGCACCGTCATCGGCTGGGGCATGTTCGTGCGCTCCCGGCGCGAGCTCCTGCTCAGCCTGCGCGACCGCGCCGTCCGCGCCGAGAACGAGGCCGCGCTCCGCGCCGAGCAGGCCCAGCGGCTCGCCCGCGAGGACATCGCCCGCGAGATGCACGACGTCCTGGCCCACCGCCTCACCCTGCTCAGCGTCCACGCAGGCGCCCTGGAGTTCCGCCCCGACGCGCCCCGCGAGGAGATCGTCCGGGCGGCGGGCGTCATCCGGGAGAGCTCCCACGAGGCGCTGCAGGACCTGCGCCAGGTGATCGGCGTCCTGCGTGGCGGCGAGGCAGACGCCTCCGGGCGCCCGCAGCCCACCCTCGCCGCCCTGGACACCCTGGTCGCCGAGTCCCGTGACGCGGGCATGAAGGTCGTCATCGCCAACCACGTCGCCGACCCCGGCAGCGTGCCCGCCGCCCTGGGCCGCACCGCCTACCGCATCGCCCAGGAAGGCCTGACCAACGCCCGCAAACACGCCCCCGGCGCCGAGGTGACCGTCACCGTCACGGGCGCCCCCGGCGAGGGCCTGACCATGTCCGTCCGCAATCCCGCACCGCCCGGCCCCGTGCCCGAGGTGCCCGGCTCGGGGCAGGGCCTGATCGGGCTCGCCGAGCGGGCCTCGCTCGCGGGCGGCAGGCTCGGCCACGAGGCCGGGCCCGACGGCGGGTTCCACCTGGAGGCCTGGCTACCGTGGGCGTCATGAAAACGATCAAGCTGCTCCTCGTCGACGACGATCCGCTGGTGCGGGCAGGGCTCTCCTTCATGCTCGGCGGCGCGGACGACATCGAGATCGTGGGCGAGGCGGGCGACGGCACCGAGGTCGCCCCGCTGGTCGGCGAACTCCGGCCCGACGTCGTCCTGATGGACATCCGCATGCCCACGATGGACGGCCTCGCCGCCACGGAGGCCCTGCGCAAGCGTCCCGGCGCCCCCGAGGTCATCGTCCTCACCACGTTCCACGCGGACGGGCAGGTGCTGCGTGCCCTGCGCGCGGGCGCGGCCGGGTTCGTCCTCAAGGACACCGCGCCCGCCGAGATCGTCGCGGCGGTGCGCGCGGTGGCCGCGGGGGAGCCGGTGCTCTCGCCGACGGTGACCCAGCAGCTGATCACGCAGGTGACCGGCGTCGACCCCCAACTCGACCGCAGGCGGCGGGCGCTGGACCGGCTGGCGACGCTGGGGGAGCGGGAACGGGAGGTGGCCGTCGCGGTCGGCCGCGGCGGGTCCAACGCGGACATCGCGGCCCAGCTGTTCCTGAGCATCGCCACGGTCAAGGCGCACGTGTCGAGGATCCTGACGAAGCTGGACCTCAACAACCGCGTGCAGATCGCCCTGTTGGCACACGACGCGGGACTCCTCGATCAGGACAGCTGATCAAGAAGGCTGATAAGGGTGGTTATGGGGAACCGATCACCGCGCCCGGCACGTTGGCCACATGAGCCCCCGGAGGAGACAGCATGGCGGAGAGCATCGACCTGGTGACGTACGGCGCGAGATTCAGAGAGGACCCGCACTCCGTCTACGCGGACCTGCGCGCCCTCGGACCCGTCCACCGCGTCCGGCTGCCACCCCCGGAGGATATGGGCGACACCTATCTGGTGGTGGGGTACGACGAGTGCAGAACCGCGCTCCGCGAGCCCCGCTTCGCCAAGTCCGCCGCGGCCGCGGGCTTCGCCTTCCACGAGGAAGAGCTGATCGGCACGCATCTGCTGATAGCCGACCCGCCCCAGCACACCCGGCTGCGCAGCCTCGTCACCCGGGAGTTCACCGCGCGCCGGGTCGAGGCCCTGCGGCCCCGCATCCAGCGCATCACCGACGACCTCTTGGACGAGATGCTCGTCCACGGCGAGTCGGCCGGGACGCGACGGGCCGATCTGTTCGAGGCGCTCGCCTTCCCCCTGCCGATCACCGTCATCTGCGAGCTGCTCGGCGTCCCCGACATCGACCGCGCGGCCTTCCGCCGCATGTCGAACGGCGTGGTGGCGTCGCCGACGCAGGAGGCCGAGCGCGCCGCCTTCGAGGAGCTGGCGGCGTATCTTGCCGAACTGGTCGAGGACAAGCGGTCGTCGGCCCCGGGCGGCGATCTGCTGAGCGCGCTGATCCGCACCACGGGCGACGAGGACGGCGACCGCCTCTCCACCAGCGAGCTGCGCGCCATGGCCTTCGTGCTGCTGATCGCAGGACACGAGACGACGGTCAACCTGATCGCCAACGCCGTGCACGCCCTGTTCACCCACCCCGACCAACTGGCCGCGCTGCGCGCCGACATGTCCCTCCTCGACGGCGCCATCGAGGAAGCCCTGCGCTATGAGGGCCCGGTGGAGAGCGCGACGTACCGCTTCGCCACCGAGCCCACCGAGCTCGGCGGCATCGTGATACCTGCCGGTGCCGTGGTCCGGATCGGTCTCGCCGCGGCCGACCGGGACCCCGACCGCTTCCCCGAGCCCGACCGCTTCGACATCCGCCGTGCCCCGCAGGGCCACATGGCCTTCGGACACGGTCTGCACCACTGCCTGGGTGCCCCGTTGGCCCGGGTCGAGGCGAAGATCGCGCTCGGTTCGCTCCTGGAGCGCTGCCCCGGCCTCGCGCCGGACGGGCCGCCGGGCGAGTGGCTGCCGGGGACTCTGATCAGGGGGATGCGGCAGCTTCCCGTCCGGTGGTAGTAGTCGGGCATGACCGAGCCCTGGACCGAGCCACTGCCCGCGCAGCCCACCGATCACCAGCCCACCGATCAGCCGCCCATCGATCACCAGCCCGTCGACCAGCCGCCGCAGGACCTGCCCGACCCCCTGGATCTCGCCATGGCCCAGAAGGTCCTGGAGGCCCAGCCGTTCAGCCGTCTCGTGCGGGCCCGCGTGACGCGGTTCGGCGAAGGCGCGGCCACGCTGGAGATCGGCATCCGTGCGGAGCTCCACCAGCAGAACGGCTTCCTGCACGGCGGGGTTCTCGCCTACGCGGCGGACAACAGCATCACGTTCGCCGCGGGCACGACGCTCGGCCCCGCCGTGCTGACCTCCGGCTTCTCCATCCAGTACGTACGTCCGGCGACCGGCGTGGCCCTCGTGGCGCGCGCCGCCGTCGTCCACTCGGGCCGCCGTCAGGCGGTGGTCCGGTGCGAGCTGTCCGCGGTCGGTGAGGAGGGCACCGAGACGCTGTGCGCGATTGCGCAGGGCACGGTGCTGTCGACCGCCTGAGTGTCACGGCGAGGCGGTCTCCTCGGAGATCTCCGTCATCCGCACCGGCCGCCGCTCCCGCCGCGACCGCTCGCACGCCTCCGCGATCCGCAGCGCGTGCAGCGCCTCGCGGCCGTCGCAGGGGTTCGCCCGCGTCCCCTGGACGACCTCGACGAAGGCGGCGAGCTCCGCCTCGTACGCGGGGGCGAAGCGCTCCAGGAAACCGGGCCAGGGCTTGACCGGCGCGGGCGGGCCCGCCGGTTCCACGGAGGTGAGCGGCGTGCGTTCGTCCATGCCGACCACCAACTGGTCCAGCTCCCCGGCCAGTTCCATGCGGACGTCGTACCCCGCGCCGTTGCAGCGCGTCGCGGTGGCCGTGGCGAGCGTGCCGTCGTCGAGGGTGAGCACCGCGGCCGCCGTGTCGACGTCGCCCGCGTCGCGGAACATCGCGGGTCCCGCGTCGGAGCCGGTCGCGTACACCTCCGTGACCTCGCGCCCCGTCACCCACCGCAGAATGTCGAAGTCGTGGACCAGGCAGTCGCGGTAGAGACCACCGGAGAGCGGCAGGTACGCGGCCGGGGGCGGCGCCGGGTCGGAGGTGATCGCCCGCACGGTGTGCAGCCGCCCGAGCCTGCCCGCGCGCACCGCCTCGCGCGCCGCCGCGTACCCCGCGTCGAAGCGCCGCTGGAAGCCGAGCTGCAGCACCGTCCCCGCGGCCTCGACCTCGGCGAGGGCGGCCAGCGTGCCCGGCAGGTCCAGGGCGATGGGTTTCTCGCAGAACACCGGGAGTCCCGCCCGCGCCGCCCTGCCGATGAGCTCGGCGTGCGCCGAGGTCGCCGCCGTGATCACCACCGCGTCCGCCCCCGCGGCGAAGACCTCGTCCACCGAGGCAACCGCCGTCGCCCCGGTCCGCGCCGCGAGGGCGGTCGCCCGCGCGGTGTCGGCGTCGGCGATCACCAGGGACGTCACGTCGGGATGGTGGCTGAGGGCTGCCGAGTGAAAAGTGCCGATACGGCCCGTTCCGATCAGTCCGATGCGCATGGACCCACCCTCGCGACGCCGGACCGCCCTGTCAATCCTTTGTCCGGACAACAGAACTTAAGAACTTCCCGTCATCATCTCCTGGGACTACGCTCGCCACGTGTCCAAACCAGTCGCCAAAGCAGCTCAGGACAAGCCGGTCCAGGACCCCACGGTGGACCTCCGGCTCGGCGTCGACCGCAGCAGCCCCGTCCCGCTCTACTTTCAGCTGGCCCAGCAGCTCGAAGCGGCGATCGAGCGCGGCGCCCTGACCCCGGGCAGCCTCCTCGGCAACGAGATCGAGCTCGCGGGGCGGCTCGGCCTGTCCAGGCCCACGGTCCGCCAGGCCATCCAGTCCCTCGTCGACAAGGGCCTGCTCGTGCGGCGCCGCGGCGTCGGCACCCAGGTCGTGCACAGCCAGGTCAAGCGCCCCCTGGAGCTCAGCAGCCTCTACGACGACCTGGAGGCCGCGGGCCAGCGCCCCGAGACCCGCGTCCTGCGCACCACCCTGGAGCCCGCGACCGCCGAGGTCGCCGCGGCGCTCGGGGTCGCCGAGGGCGACGAGGTGCACCTCGTCGAGCGGCTCCGGCTCGCGCACGGCGAGCCCATGGCCCACCTGCGCAACCACCTCCCCACCGGCCTCCTCGACCTCGACTCCGCACGCCTGGAGGCCACCGGGCTCTACCGCCTGATGCGCGCGGCGGGCCTCACCCTGCACAGCGCGCGCCAGTCCGTCGGCGCCCGCGCCGCCACCGCGGAGGAGGCGGAGCTGCTCGCCGAGCCGGTCGGCGCCCCGCTGCTCACGATGCGGCGCACCACCTTCGACGACACGGGACGGGCCGTCGAGTTCGGCTCACACGTCTACCGCGCCTCGCGCTACTCCTTCGAGTTCCAGCTCCTCGTACGACCGTAGTCAGAATGTTCTGACAAACTTATTGACGGTGCCGCGCGCCCCCCGCTAGAACTCCTCCAGCCGCACCGAGGCGGCCGGGAGACGAGGGGTGGTCCACCATGCGCACATCCCGTACGGCCAACGGAGTCTTCGCCTGTCTGGCGGTGATCGCACTCGCGGCCGGCTGCAGCGGCTCCGGCGGCAAGGACGACGAGGACAAGTCCGGGGACGGCGGCGGTGGCGGCACGGGCGTGCACACGCCCCGCCTCAAGATCGCGATGGTCACGCACTCGGGCGAGGGCGACACCTTCTGGGACATCGTCCGCAGCGGCGCCAAACAGGCCGCCCGCAAGGACAACGTCCAGTTCCTCTACGCCAACGACAAGGAGGCCAAGGGCCAGGCCGAGCTCGTCCAGTCCTTCGTCGACAAGAAGGTCGACGGGATCGTCGTCACCCTGGCCAAGCCCGAGGCGATGCGGTCCGTGCTCGGCAAGGCGCAGGCCGCAGGGATACCGGTCGTCACGATCAACTCGGGCGGCGAGTACTCCGCGAAGTTCGGCGCGCTCAGCCACATCGGGCAGGACGAGTCCGTGGCGGGCGAGGCCGTCGGCGACGAGCTCGACAAGCGCGGCAAGAAGAAGGTGCTCTGCGTCATCCACGAGCAGGGCAACGTCTCGCTGGAACAGCGCTGCGCAGGGGTCAAGAAGAGCTTCGGCGGGTCGGTCGAGAACCTGAACGTCGAGGGGACCAACGCGCCCGCCTCCCAGTCCTCCATCAGCGCCAAGCTCCAGGCCACCAAGGACATCGACGCGGTGGTCACCCTCGGCGCGCCCATCGCCGCGTACTCGGTGCAGGCCAAGGAGGATACGGACAGCAAGGCCGAGGTCGACAC
This sequence comes from Streptomyces sp. NPDC004732, assembly GCF_040609235.1. Taxonomy (NCBI): domain Bacteria; kingdom Bacillati; phylum Actinomycetota; class Actinomycetes; order Kitasatosporales; family Streptomycetaceae; genus Streptomyces; species Streptomyces sp. NPDC004732. The sequence continues at coordinate 145,347 of NZ_JBEXJR010000001.1, read as the reverse complement.
CTTCGACCTGAACGCCGAGGTCGTGAAGAGGCTCAAGGCCAAGGAGGTCGGCTTCGCCGTCGACCAGCAGCCCTACCTGCAGGGTTACCTCTCCGTCGACGAGCTGTGGCTCTACAAGACCAACGCCAACGTGCTGGGAGGCGGCAAGCCCGTCCTCACCGGACCCGCCATCGTCACCGGGAAGGACGTGCCGAAGCTGGAGAAGTACACCGCTCGCGGTACCCGATGAACACACGCGTGATCCGCGTGGTCGATACTTGGGCGGCTGGGGCCGGGGATCCGGACCGGCCGCACAGAGCAGCAGAGCAAGAAGGGCACGGCGTCGTGGCAAGGGTGAAGACAGGGGTACGTACGGTGGGCGCCGTGCTGGTGGCGGTGCTCGGGGTGACCGCGGGGCTCACCGGATGCAGCAGCACCGGCGGCAAACGCGCGGAGGACGCCCGCAAGGCGGCGACCGCCCAGGGGAAGGCCGCGGTGAGCACACCGCGCTGGACCTTCGGCATGGTGACTCACTCGGGCGATGGCGACACCTTCTGGGACATCGTCCAGAGCGGTGCCAAGGAGGCCGCCCGCAAGGACAACATCAACTTCTTGTACGCGCATGACGACGAGGCCCAGCAGCAGGCCCAGCTCGTGGACTCCTACATCGACAAGAAGGTCGACGGGATCATCGTCACGCTGGCCAAGCCGGACGCGATGAAGGGCGCGCTGGCCCGCGCCGAGAAGGCCGGGATTCCGGTGATCACCGTGAACTCGGGATCGGCCGAGTCCAAGGAGTTCGGCGCGCTCACCCACATCGGTCAGGACGAGACGATCGCGGGCGAGGCCGTCGGCGAGGAGCTCAACAAGCGCGGCAAGAAGAAGGCGCTCTGCATCCTGCACGAGCAGGGCAACGTCGGCCACGAGCAGCGCTGCGAAGGCGCCAAGAAGACCTTCGACGGCAAGATCCAGAACCTGTACGTGACCGGCACCAACATGCCCGACGTGCAGTCCTCCATCGAGGCCCGGCTGCAGACCGACAAGTCGATCGACGCCGTCGTCACGCTGGGCGCGCCCTTCGCGGACACCGCGGTGAAGGCCGCGGACAGCGCGGGCAGCAAGGCCGAGGTCGACACCTTCGACCTGAACGAGAAGGTCGCGGCCGGGCTGAAGTCCGGCGACCTCGGCTTCGCCGTCGACCAGCAGCCCTACCTCCAGGGCTACGAGGCCATCGACCTGCTCTGGCTGTACAAGTACAACGCCGACGTCCTCGGCGGCGGCCGCCCCGTCCTGACGGGACCGCAGATCATCACCAAGGACCAGGCCGCCGAGCTGGAGGAATACGCGAAGCGAGGAACCCGATGACCGCGACAGCACCGGCGCCGGCACCGGGCGCCAAGACCGACGAGCGGCTCGTCAGGACCTCGCCGCTGAAGAAGCTGATGGGCAGGCCCGAGCTCGGCTCGGTCGTCGGCGCCATCGCCGTGTTCATCTTCTTCTCGTTCGTCGCGGACAGTTTCCTGCAGGCCAACAGCCTCGCGACGGTCCTGTACGCCGCCTCGACCCTCGGCATCATGGCGGTGCCGGTGGCCCTGCTGATGATCGGTGGCGAGTTCGACCTGTCGGCGGGCGTCCTCGTGACGACCTCCGCCCTGGTCTCGTCGATGTTCAGCTACCAGATGACGGCGAACGTCTGGGTCGGCGTCGGCGTCTCGCTGCTCGTCACCCTCGCCATCGGCGTCTTCAACGGCGTCATGCTGACCCGCACGGACCCGCCGAGCTTCATCATCACGCTCGGTACGTTCCTGATGCTGACCGGCATGAACCTCGGCTTCACCAAGATGATCAGCGGCACGGTCTCCACCAAGTCGATCTCCGACATGGAGGGCTTCTCGTCCGCGAAGGACGTCTTCGCCTCGACGATCCCGATCGGCGGCGTCGACTTCAAGGTCACGATCCTGTGGTGGCTCGCCCTGATCGTGGTCGCCACCTGGATCCTGCTGCGCACCCGCGTCGGTAACTGGATCTTCGCGGTCGGCGGCGGCGAGGACGCGGCCCGCGCGGTCGGCGTCCCGGTCGCCAAGACCAAGATCGGCCTCTACATGGGCGTCGCGTTCGGCGCCTGGATCTCCGGCCAGCACCTGCTGTTCTCGTACGACACCGTGCAGTCCGGCGAGGGCGTCGGCAACGAACTGATCTACATCGTCGCGGCCGTCATCGGCGGCTGCCTCATCACCGGCGGCTACGGCTCCGCGGTCGGTGCGGCCGTCGGCGCGCTGATCTTCGGCATGGTCAGCAAGGGCATCGTGTTCGCCGAGTGGAACTCGGACTGGTTCAAGTTCTTCCTCGGCGTGATGCTGCTGCTCGCCACCCTGCTCAACCACTGGGTCCGCAAGCGGGCGGAGGCGACGAAGTGACCACGGACATGACGAAGACCGACGCGGTCCCCGCGGACGAGGGCGGGCGCACGCCGCTCGTCGAGCTCGACGACGTCAGCAAGTACTACGGCAACATCCGCGCCCTCGAAGGCGTCTCCCTCGAAGTGCACGCGGGGGAAATCTCCTGCGTGCTCGGCGACAACGGCGCGGGCAAGTCGACCCTGATCAAGATCATCGCGGGGCTGCACAAGAACGACGCGGGACGCTTCACGATCGAGGGCGAGGAGGCGCGGCTCGCCAACCCGCGCGACGCGCTGGACCGGGGCATCGCCACGGTCTACCAGGACCTCGCCGTGGTCCCCCTGATGCCGGTCTGGCGCAACTTCTTCCTCGGCTCCGAGCCGACGAAGGGCGTGGGCCCCTTCCGCCGCATGGACGTCGACCTCATGCGCGAGACGACCCACGCGGAGCTGCTCCGCATGGGCATCGACCTGCGCGACGTGGACCAGCCCATCGGCACGCTCTCGGGCGGCGAGCGCCAGTGCGTGGCCATCGCCCGCGCCGTCCACTTCGGCGCGAAGGTCCTCGTTCTGGACGAGCCGACCGCCGCGCTCGGCGTCAAGCAGTCCGGTGTCGTCCTGAAGTACGTGGCGGCGGCGCGGGACGCGGGCCTCGGCGTGGTCCTGATCACCCACAACCCGCACCACGCGTACCTGGTCGGCGACCGGTTCGTCCTCCTGAAGCGCGGCACGATGTCCGGCAGCTACACCCGCGACGACATCACCCTCGACGAACTGACCCGCCAGATGGCGGGCGGCAGCGAACTCGACGACCTCCGTCACGAACTGGAGGGCCGAGGCCCAGCCTGACGGCTGGGGGCCCGCCTCTAGGGGCGCGGGGAACTGCGCGACCAGCCACGCAGAAGCCGCAGACGCGTCCGCGGGGTCGCCCGGCAGTCGCGGCTGCGGCTCTTCGTGGGCTGAGCGCGCAGTTCCCCGCGCCCCTAAGGACCCCGGGGCCGGAGGCACCCGGATATGCGCCCCCGGCCGGGGTCCCGTTGTGCGCCGTCCCGCTACCGTGAGGCAGAATCGCCGCAATGAGCACCTACCGCGACCTCGCGCACCGCGGCTCCGCACGAGCCACCGTTCTGCGGACCGTGGGCACCCGCGAACGCCGATCGCACCTCACGGCGCCCCGCGTCAACACCGTCGGCATCGACATCGGCGGCACCAAGGTGATGGCGGGCGTCGTCGACCCCGACGGGAACATCCTGGAGACCCTCCGCACGGAGACCCCGGACAAGTCCAAGAGTCCCAAGGTCGTCGAGGACACCATCGTCGAGCTGGTCCTCGACCTCTCCGACCGGCACGACGTGCACGCCGTCGGCATCGGCGCCGCGGGCTGGGTCGACGCGGACCGCAACCGCGTGCTCTTCGCCCCGCACCTGTCCTGGCGGAACGAACCCCTGCGGGACCGCATCTCGGGCCGCCTGGCCGTCCCCGTCATGGTCGACAACGACGCGAACACCGCCGCCTGGGCGGAGTGGCGCTTCGGTGCGGGCCGCGGCGAGGACCACCTGGTCATGATCACCCTCGGCACCGGCATCGGCGGCGCGATCCTGGAGGACGGCCAGGTCAAGCGCGGCAAGTTCGGTGTGGCCGGAGAGTTCGGCCATATGCAGGTCGTCCCCGGCGGCCACCGCTGCCCGTGCGGCAACCGCGGCTGCTGGGAGCAGTACAGCTCGGGGAACGCGCTGGTCAGGGAGGCCCGTGAGCTCGCCGCCGCCGACTCCCCGGTCGCGTACGGCATCATCGAGCGCGTGAAGGGCAACGTCCCCGACATCACGGGACCGCTCATCACCGAGCTGGCCCGCGAGGGCGACGCCATGTGCGTCGAGCTCCTCCAGGACATCGGCCAGTGGCTCGGCGTCGGCATCGCGAACCTCGCCGCCGCCCTCGACCCCTCCTGCTTCGTGATCGGCGGCGGCGTCAGCGCCGCCGACGACCTCCTGATCGGCCCGGCCCGCGACGCCTTCCGCCGTCACCTGACCGGCCGCGGCTACCGCCCCGAGGCCCGCATCGCCCGTGCCCAGCTCGGCCCCGAGGCGGGCATGGTGGGCGCCGCCGACCTGTCCCGCCTCGTCGCCCGCCGCTTCCGCCGCGCCAACCGGCGCCGCGTGGAGCGCTACGAACGCTATGAGCGCTACGCAGAGGCGCGCCGCACCAACGACCGCACATCCCAGGGAACCCAGTAGATGACCGTGCCACGCCAGCCCTCGTCCCCGGACCAGCCCGGTGCCCCCGAGCCGTCGGAGCGGGAGGGGGGCAAGGCCCGCAAGACCGAGGACCGCAGCCACATGCTCCGCCGCCGGTGGCTGACGGCGATCATCATCGTGCTGCTCATCGGCGTGCCCGCCGGATATCTGGTGATCTCCGCGAACCAGAGCCGCAACAGCGGCCGCGACAAGGAGGACAAGTACTCGGCGACGGGCCTCACCGAGGGCTGGCCCTCCAAGGTGCAGCGCCGTCTGTACGACGTGCCGGTCCAGCCGTACTCGGAGGAGGTCGCCTACTACGAGACGAACAACTGGCGCACCAGCCGCCTCTACGTCCAGTTCCTCACCAGCAACGCGGGCCTGAAGAAGTTCCTCAAGCAGATCGGCACCACCGAGAGCGCCCTGAAGGCGGACGACATCACGATCAGCAAGCGCGACCAGAAGGTCGTCGGCTGGGAGTTCACGGGCCCCGGCCCCTGGTACGGCCTCACCCACGAGCACAAGGACCCGGCGCCGACGCTGGACGTGGTCGTGGACCGCTCGAACGCGCAGCATCCGATGATTTACGTCGTGTCGACGACGACGCCGTGAAATCGACCGGCCGATTGTGAAGATGGCGGCGATCACCCGGTGTGCCGCCGCCGGGCCTCCTACCGTGAGGCCATGAGCAGACTTCCGGAATCAGAGGCGTCGTACGACAGACGCAGATTGAACCAGTGGTTAGCCGGACGGGCCCGCGCCGGCGGGGTGGGGCGCCGCGACATGCTGAAGCTGGTCGCCGCCGCGGGCCTGGTCTCCGCGGTACCGGCAGGCTTTTCGACGGCCCCGGCGGCCGCGGCGGAAGGGGGCATCGTCAAGTCCCTGCCGCCGGAGTGGTTCATCGTGCACGGCACGAACGCGGAGGCCCGCTTCGAAGCGTTCGCGGACACCGGCTTCACCACCCCGGTCTCCCGCTTCTTCGTCCGCAACCACACGAAGACCCCCCTCATCGACGCGGCGGCCTGGAAGCTGAACATCTGGGGCGACGGGCTGACGGGCGGCGCGCGGGAGTTCACCCTCGCGGACCTCAGGCGCTTCAAGCCGGTGACCCGCACCGCGTTCGTCGAGTGCGCGGGCAATGCACGGAACTTCTTCAAGACGCAGCAGGGCCAGGCACCCTTGGGCACCCCGTGGACCACGGGCGCGATCGGCATGGCCCACTGGCGCGGGGCACGCCTCTCCGACGTCCTGCGCAAGGCAGGCCTCTCCGGCCGGACGGTCGACATCATGCCGCGCGGCCTCGACGACGAGTACGTCACGTCGAACGGCACGAACTACGGCCGGGTGCGCCGCCCCATGCCGATCTCCAAGGCGCTGGACGACGTCATCCTCGCGTATGAGATGAACGGCGAGCCGCTGCCGCCCGACCACGGGTATCCGGTGCGCCTCCTCGCCCCCTCCTGGGTGGGCATCTCCTCGATCAAGTGGCTGGGCGACATCGAGGTCTCCACCACGCCGCTCTACTCGCCCTGGAACACGGACTTCTACCGTCTCTACGGAGAGGCCTATCCGCCCGAGGGCAGCGCCCCGCTGACCCGGCAGACCCTGAAGTCGGCCTTCGAGCTCCCGCTGAACGCGACCCTGTCCGCGCACACCCGGCACCGGCTCACGGGCCGCGCCTGGTCGGCCGACGGAGCGATCACCCGGGTCGAGGTGAGCACGGACGGCGGTGCGTCCTGGCAGAGGGCGCGGCTGCACGACCCCGGGCGGCGAGGCTCCTGGAGCCGCTGGTCGGCCCCGTGGAAGCCCGGCAAGGCAGGCCCTGCCGAGCTCCTCTCCCGCGCCACGGACTCCACGGGCCGGACCCAGCCGGAGACGACCGTGTTCAACACCCAGGGGTATCTGTTCGACGCGGTGCTGCGGCACCCGGTGACGGTGAGCGGCTGAGCCTCCGGCCGAGGCACCTCACCCGGCGGCCGCCCACCGTTCGTACGCGGCGGCCGCCACCGCCAGGTCCTCCCAGGCCATCCCCGCCGACTTGAACAGCCGGGGCCGCCCTTCCTCGGCCCGCGCCTCGCCCCTGACCAGGGCGTCCAGCGTGTGCAGCCGCGCCATGTCGAAGGCTCCCTCGGCGGCCGCGAGGACCAGGTCGCCGCACTCCCGCGCCGCCACCGAGCGGGACTCCGCCACCACCGTGGCGCGGCCCACGAGAGCGGCGTCGACCTCGCGGGCGTCCGGCTCGTGAGAGCCGACCGCGGCGACCGTGGCGTGGCCGGGCAGCAGGGAGCTGTCGAAGAGGGGTTCGCGGGCCGTGGTGCAGCAGCAGACCACGTCCGCGCGGGCCACGGCGTCCGCCGTCGCCGCGGACGCCGAGAGGCCCGCGGCACGGCAGCGGGCGACGAAGTCCGCCGTCCGGCCCGCGTGCCGCGCGACCACGTCGACGTGGCGCAGCCCCGGACGCACCGCCCGCACCGCCTCCACGTGCCCCCACGCCTGCGGCCCGGTCCCGAAGACGACGAGCCGCCCGGCGTCCGGGACCGCCAGCCGGCCGACGGCCACCCCGGACACGGCCGGGGTGCGCAGTGACGTCAGCGCGATGCCGTCCAGGAGGGCCAGCGGGGTGTGGGTCCCGCCGTCCAGGAGGACGTACAGGCCCTGGACGCGGGGGAGGCCGCGGTCCGCGTTGCCCGGCGTGACCGTGGCGACCTTCACGCCCGCGTACGACGCCGTGGCCGACGGCATCATCAGCAGCTGACCGCCGGGCACGTCCATGACGCCGCGGTCCGGCTCCGCCGCGGGGTCGAGCCCGGCGGCGAGGACGTTCTCCAGCGCGTCGATCGCGGCGGACATGGGGACGAGGCGTTCGATGGCTCCGGCATCGAGGTGGTGCATATCAGGACAACCTTCCACGCAAGCGTTAAATTGCACTGGCAGTGGCTGCAGTGCGTCCTGGCCTCTATGCCCCCGGACCGCTCCGGAAAGGCACACCGTGACAGAGAACGACACCACCGGACCGGGCTACGGCGTCCACTCCGAGGTCGGCAGGCTCCGCAAGGTCCTGGTCTGCGCGCCCGGGCTCGCCCACCGCCGCCTGACCCCGACCAACTCCGCCGACCTGCTCTTCGACGACGTGATGTGGGTCGAGAACGCCCAGCGCGACCACGCCGACTTCGTCGACAAGCTCAGGCGGCGCGGTGTCGAGGTCGTCGAGCTGCACGACCTCCTCGCGCAGACCGTGGGCGTCCCCGGCGCCAGGGACTGGCTCCTGGAGCGGAAGATCACCGCGAACCAGGTCGGGTTCGGTCTCATGGACGACACCCGCGCCTTCCTGGAGACGCTGGAGCCGCGGAAGCTCGCCGAATACCTGATCGGCGGCCTGGCCACCACGGATCTGCCGGACGAGTTCCGCTCCGACTACGTCGCGCTCGTCCGCGAGTCCACCGGCGCGGGCGAATACCTGATGCCACCGCTGCCGAACACCCTCTACACCCGCGACACCACGTGCTGGCTGTACGGCGGCGTGACCCTGAACCCGCTTTACTGGCCCGCCCGGCACGACGAGACGCTGCTGATGAAGGCGGTCTACCAGTTCCACCCCGACTTCACCGGCTCCACCGTCTGGTGGGGCGACCCCGAACTCGACTGGGGCCAGGCGACCTTCGAGGGCGGCGACATCATGCCCGTCGGCAACGGCGTCGTCCTCATGGGCATGAGCGAACGCACCTCCCGCCAGGCCATCACCCAGGTCGCCGCCGCGCTGTTCGACAAGGGCGCGGCCGACCGGATCGTCGTCGCGGGCATGCCCAGGCTGCGCGCCGCGATGCACCTCGACACCGTGTTCACCTTCGCCGACCGCGACATCGTCACCCTCTACCCGAAGATCATGGACGACGTACACACGTTCACGCTCCGCCCCGGCGACGGCCCCGCCGGGGTCTCGATCACCGACGAGGGGTCACGCACGTTCGTCGACGTGGTCACCAAGGCGCTCGGGCTCTCCTCGATGCGGGTGATCGAGACCGGGGGAGACGTCTACGCGTCGGAGCGCCAGCAGTGGGACAGCGGCAACAACGCCGTCGCCCTGGAGCCGGGCGTGGTCTTCACGTACGACCGCAACACCCAGACCAACACCCTGCTGCGCAAGGCAGGCGTCGAGGTCATCACGATCGTCGGCGCCGAGCTGGGGCGCGGCCGCGGCGGCGGCCACTGCATGACGTGCCCGCTGATCCGGGACGCGTGAGGGCGGAACTTGGTGGGCGGGGGCGGCGGAACCGGGTAACGTCATGGGCATGTTCTTCCAGACGTTGATTTACGAGTGAGAGCGTGACGGGCCCCTGCTGACGTCCTTCGACGTCGCCGCGCCCGTCCCCCACCGATGAATCCGTAGTTCACTTCACATCACTTCGGGAGAACCCGTGAGCAAGAACATCAACAACCCGGTCGGCATGGGCGGCGGCAAGCGCAAGAGGCTGTCCCGCGCCGAGCGGCAGAACAACGGTCCGCACCGCAACCTCGACCGCCAGGGTGCCGCCGACCAGAAGGCGGAGCTGGTGCGCAAGATGCGCGAGAAGGTGGGCGGCGCTCCGGCAGTCGAGAGCGCCGAGCCCGGGCAGACGGGCGACGACACCGCCCAGAGCTGACGCACCGCCGCCGCGGGGCGGCATCGCAACCGCATGGCACAGGGCCCGGACCGCGACGCGCGGTCCGGGCCCTGTGCTGCGGTCCGGCCCGCGCGCCCGGAACCGCCTCAGACGCTCCGGAGTACGAGCAGGGTGATCTCGCTGGGGGCGAAGATGCGGAACGGCGGGCCCCAGAAGCCGGTGCCGCGGCTCGTGTAGAGCAGGGTGCGGGCGCCGTGGCGGCTGAGGCCCGCCAAAGCGGGCTGGTCGATGCCGACGAGGTGGTGGAAGGGCCAGATCTGGCCGCCGTGCGTGTGGCCCGAGAGCTGGAGGTCGACTCCGGCGGCCGCGGCCCGGTCGATGAACTTGGGCTGGTGGGCCAGGAGCAGGACGGGCAGGTCGGGGTCGGTGCCGTCCAGGGCCCCGGCGAGGTGGGCCCTGTGACCGGCCAGGCCGGAGGACTCGGCGGTGACGTCGTCCACACCGGCGACCACGAGGGTGTCGCCGCCGCGTTCGAGCAGCAGATGACGGTTGCGCAGCGGCTCCCAGCCCAGCTCGCCCATCAGGTCGACCCAGCCCTGGGCCTCGCTGTAGTACTCGTGGTTTCCGGTGACGTAGACCTTGGCCCTGGCGGCGCGCACGGTGCCGAGCGGAGCGGCCTGGGCGCGGCGGCGTTCGGCCGTGCCGTCCGCGATGTCGCCGGTGTGGCAGACCAGGTCGGCGTCCAGGGTGTTGACCGTCTCGCAGACCCGCGCCGACCAGCGGGCGCGGTCGAGCGGGCCGTAGTGGGTGTCGGTGATGAGGGCGACGCGGGTGCCGTCCAACCCGGCGCCGAGACGCGGGAGTTGCACGTCGAGCCGTCGCACCCGTGGCACCCGGCGGGCCTCGGCGTACCCCCAGGCGAGCAGCGCGGCGGCGGCGCCGAGGACCGCCCAGGTGACGATCCGGGCCCGGGTCCGCCCGTCGCCCGCACCGGCCACGGTCAGGGCGAGCCGCAGCAGGACGCCGAGCAGGACGGACCAGGTGAAAAGGACCCAGCTGGTCCCGAGGAGGGTGGCTCCGACGATCGCCGCCCGGTCCTGCTGCCGCCGCCCGTGGCCGCGCATCATCGCGACCGGCATGGTGACCAGACCGACGACGCACAGGGCGGTGCCGCCCAGCGCCACGGGGAGCGGCCAGTGCTGTCCTGCGTGCAGCAGCACCCAGCAGGGCACGGCCCACAGCAGGACGGGGGCGACCAGAGGGAGGTAGCGCATCAGGCGGCGCAGCCGACTCTGCTCGGCCGCACGGGCCGCATCAGCCGCGTCGTCAGCAGCGTCGTCCGCGGATCGGGCCTCGCTGGTGTCGGTCATGCGTCCCCTCCTCGGGCAACCGGGTTGCAGGCGCGCACTGTACCCGGTCGCCCTGAGGGCCTGTTCTCAGGTGCGGTAAGCGAAGTAGCGCGCGTCGGGGTAGGACGCGACCAGGCTCGCGAGCGACCTGCGGTAGGTGTCGGTGTCGTGGTAGGTCAGGTACGGCATGCCCTGCCTGTCGCGGTACGTCACCAGCATGGTGTGGTCCTTGGACCCGTCCTTGTCGAAGTCCACCTGCAGGACGTCGCCGACGTCCATCTGGTAGGCGCTCGCCAGGTTCGGGGCCCGCCGGTTGGACAGCGTGAACCATGCCCATTCGTTCACCCCGACCCAGGAGGTGCTCTGGCCCGCGCTCTCGTACCACCAGTTCCGGTAGTCGTAGGCGGAGCCGGGGACGGGCTTCCAGCCGCCCGCCTTCAGCGCCTGGCTGACGAAGTTGGTGCAGTCGCCGCCTGCTCCGTTGAACTTGCGGTAGGCCGGGTTGTAGCTGCGCCAGTACTTCTCCGCGTACTGCGCCATGGCGGAGTAGCCGTAGGCACCGGCCGTCTTGCCCGAGGGCATCGGCGTGGTGGGGTACTTGGTCGAGGCCGGTGTGCCGTCCGGGTACTGGTTGCCGTCGTCGTCGACGGTGTTCGTCCGGGCCGCCGAGGGCTCGTCGACCGCGACAGGGCCCTGGTTGCGCGAGGTGATCGCGGTCAGCCGCCAGCCGCCGTCCTTGGTACCGGCGAGCTTCAGCTCCTGCCGCGTCGAGGACGAGGTGGTCCGCGGCCCGTCCCCGCGCACCTTCTTGTACGTGAACGTCGTCGACGCCGTGACCTGGACGGTCGCCGTGCTGCCGGTGACCGTGGCGCGGTCCACGACGACGCGGGTGTCCGCCTTCGTGTAGGCCTCGCCGAGCTGGGCAAGGCGCGACTTGCGGGCGCGCAGCGACCGCAGCGCGGCGTCCTCGTCCGTCCGCAGTCGGCCGGACATGCGCGTCGTCGCCGCGTCGGCGTCCGGGCCGCCGAGCCCCGCGCGGTCCTCCACCAGGGCCTGGGTGCGCCGGGAGAGGACATCATCGGCGATGCGGGCGAAGGCGGTGAGTGTCCGGTGGTCAGCCTTGCGGGGCACCCCACCGGCGTCCGCGTGCGCGGACGGCGCGAGCAGGCAGCCGGACGCCACGGCCGCGGCCACACCGGCGAGGGCGGCGGGTCTGTATCTCTTCGGTATCGCTATGGATGTCACTGTGTTTCCTCTTCCGGTGTCCCGATCACCCCGATCGGGGCACGAAATCTTGACACAACTGCGACTACTTCCACAGTTGTTGCCCTTCCTTTGCAGAACCCGAAGGCTCCCAAACCAGGCATCCAGGGCCCCGCAGGCCCGTCCGCGCGCCTTCAACTGCCTCTAATGTGAGCGCCATAGCGCAACAGGGGAGGCATACGGGGTGGGTGGGCGCAAGATGGCCGTGGGGCAGGGCAGCGGGAGACGGCGGGCGGCAGCGGGGGAGCGCCGCGCGTCGACCGGTCGGCGCAGGAAGTCCAGGCAGCGGCCCACGGGTGGCATACCCGGCGCCCTCGCCGGGGTGCGCGGACAACTGCGTCGGCTGCGTCCGGCCTATCCCCGGCCGGGCCGCAGCGGTTGGCGCCGGTGGCTGCCTTCGTGGCGCCAGTGGCTGGGCGCTTTCCTGTACTTGGCCCTCGGCCTGACCGGCTTCGTCACGATCGCGTACGCCACCACGGACATACCGGATGACCTCAACTCGTTCGCCACACAACAGGACAACGTGTACTACTGGTCCGACGGCAGTGTCATGGCCCGCACCGGCTGGGTCATCAGGCAGGAGATACCGCTGAAGAAGGTGCCGCCGAAAGTCCGGGGCGCCGTCCTCGCGGCCGAGAACGCGAGCTTCTACTCGGATGCCGGCGTCTCACCGACCGGTGCCCTGCGCGCAGCGACCGCCGCGCTCACCGGAGGAGAGACGCAGGGCGGGTCGACCATCACCCAGCAGTACGTGAAGAACGTCTACCTCAGCCAGGACCGCACCCTGTCCCGGAAGTTCACCGAAGCCCTGCTCGCCGTGAAGCTGGACAACCACACGAGCAAGGACAAGATCTTCCAGAACTACCTGAACACGAGCTGGTTCGGGCGGGGCACGTACGGCATCCAGCGCGCCTCGCACGCCTACTACGGCAAGGACGTCTCGCGCCTCAACCCCAGCGAAGGCGCCTTCCTGGCCGCTCTCCTCAAAGGCGCCGGACTCTACGACCCGGCCCTCGGCAAGGAGAACCGCGAGCGGGCCGTCGAACGCTGGAACTGGATCCTGGACCGCATGGTGGAGACCGGCCACCTCACCCAGGCCGAGCGGGCCACCTACAAGAAGTTCCCCGAACCCACGAAGTCGGGCTCGGGCGACATCCCGGGCGCGCGGACCGGCTACCTGGTGGAGCTGGCCAAGCGGCACGCGATGAAATCCGGGCACATCACCGCCGCCGACTACGACCTGGGCGGCTACCAGATCCGCACGACCTTCGACCGCAAGCGCACCAAGGCCCTGACCGCCGCCGTCCACCGGGCCGAGAAGGACTTCGACGCCGAGCGGCGGCCCGACACCGACCAGCACGCCAGGATCGGCGCGGCGAGCGTGGCCCCGGACGGCAGGCTGCTCGCCGTGTACGGCGGCCGCGACTTCCTGAAACAGGGCTTCAACCAGTCCAACGCGACGACCATTCCGGCCGGTTCGGCGTTCACCCCCTTCGTCTATGCCGCCGCGCTGGAGGACGGCGTCAAGCGCACCCGGGAGGGGGGCCGCACTCCCGTCTCCCCGGCCAGCGTCTACGACGGCGACGACAAGATTGCCGTAAAGACGCCGGAGGGGCCCTACTGGGACCGCAGCGGCAAGGTGGTCAAGGGCCGCAACGAAGGCGGCCGCGACTGGGGCGAGGTGACCTTGCGCCAGGCCGTCGCCGACTCCGTGAACACACCCCTGCTCCAACTCGGCCTCGACGCAGGCCTGGACCGGGTGGAGAAGTACGCCCTGCGGGCGGGACTGCTCCCCTCCAGCCTGGGGGAACGGATCCCCGTGTTCGCACTCGGGGAGAACTCGACGCCCAGCGCCATCCGGATGGCCGGCGCCTACCAGACCTTCGCCGCCCACGGCATGCACACCGACCCCTACTCGGTGAGCTCGGTGACCCGGGCCGGGGACGCCGTGCCGCTCGCCGTACCGCGACCCGCCCGGGCGATGTCGAAGAAGACCGCCCAGGCGGTCACGGACGCCCTGCGGGCCACCATGACCGACGGGTCGGCCAAGGCGGCGGGCGCGGCACACCCCGACGCCGTGGGCAAGACCGGGACGACCACCGCGAACACGGCGGGCTGGTTCGTGGGAGGCACCCACGACGAGACCACGGCCGTGGTCGTCTACCGCATGTCGCTCAAGGACCTGGTGCCCCTGCCGCTCAAGGGTCTTGGCGGCGACGCTGCCACCACACCCGCCAGTCGGCGAGCGGTGGATCTGTGGTCCCACTACATCGAGGCGCTCACCTAGGGCCGTTCGTTTGGACCAGGCCGCCCCGCTACTTGATGAGCGACTTCCACTTCGGTGCCTGCGCAGGGTCGAGCAGGCGCAGCCGGTCCAGGACCTTCGGGTCCTGGACATCGAGCCAGTCGGCCAACTCGCGGAACGACACGCAGCGCACCCCCTCGCGCGGACACACCTTGCGCATCACGTCCTCGACGGCGTTCATGTAGATGCCGCCGTTCCAGTCCTCGAAGTGGTTGCCGATGAACATGGGCGCCCGGCTGCCGTTGTAGACGCGGTTGAACCCGTTCATGTACGACGTGGAAACCTGCTCCTGCCACGCAGGGAACCTCGCCGGGTCGCCCTGGGTGCTGTCACCGGACTGGTGGTAGAGGAAGTTGAAGTCCATGGAGAGGACCTGCACCTCTTTGCCCTCCAGGGGCAGCAGCTGCAGAGGGAAATTCCACAGGCCCCCGGCCTTGGACGGCCATATCTGGAAGTCGCCCGACGAACTCGCGTCGTAGCGCCAGCCGAACGGCTTGGCCGCGGCCAGGAGGCTCTTCTGCCCCTCCAGACAGGGCGCACGGCCGCCGACCACTTCCCGGTCCGGATCGAAGGGCAGGGGCCCCTCCTCGGTGAACCCGGTGTTGGTCTTCCACTCCTTCATGAACGCGTACGTCTGCTCGATCTCGCTCTTCCACTCCCCGGCACTCCAGTCACCGCCGCCCTTGGCGCCGCAGAAGTGCCCGTTGAAGTGCGAACCGATCTCGTGCCCGTCCTTCCAGGCACCGCGCAGCTGCTCCAGCGTGGTCTGGATGTGCGGGACGGTCGGATACGAGATGGCGGCCGACCCCGGGTTGTGCTGCGGCGGACGGTAGAGCGACTTCCTGCTCTCCGGCAGGAGGTAGATCCCGGTGAGGAAGAACGTCATGTGGGCCTTGCTCTCCCGCGCCACTTGGCGGAAGTGGGAGAAGCGGCGGTCATCGCCCTCCAGCGCGCCGTCCCAGGAGAAGACCACGAACTGCGGCGGCTTCTCACCGGGCTTCAGCTTCTTGGGCTTGAGCTGCCCGTGCTGCGGCCCGGTGTACGAGGTGGAGCCGTCCCCCAGCACCCGCACCTTGCCGTCCCACTTCTCCTCGCCCTTCATCGCCCGCTTGGCCGCACGCGCCTTCTGCGCCGCACTGCCGGAAGAAGCGGACGCGGTGCGCCCGGAGCCGCCCCCGTCCCCGGAGGAGTCCGCCAGAGCGATGACCCCCGTGGTGGCCGCCCCGCCCAGCCCGATCACGGCCGCGATCACGGCCATCTGCTTGCGCCGCCGCGCCTTCGTACGTGCCTTGCGGGCAGTACGGGCCCCGGCCCGGGCGGGTCCAGTGCCGCCGGGTTCGATCACTGTGGTCCCACCCCGTGTCCAGCGCGGCAGGGCCACGCGTGAATTGTTTGTACGAATATAGGGCTGGTGGCGTGAGTGTCCGCACCCCGGGGCGCCTGTAAGGCCTCACCGGCACCGACAGGGGGCTGTGGAGCCGGTCCGTCACTCGAATGGGCGTACGTTACGGGCTTCGACCCCGGCAGAACGGGTGGGAAGAGGCGGGCGGGCGGAGGATGGCAAGGGGGTCCGGCAAGCCTGCGAGGTGGTCGCTGTGCAGAGCAGAGCGGTGGTATCGGAGTTCCTCGGGACGTTGCTCCTTGTCTTCTTCGCCGTGGGGTCGGCGGTGCTCGGTGCGGAGTTCATCGGCACGCTCGGCATCGCGCTGGCGTTCGGCTTCACGCTGCTGGCCCTCGCGTACACCCTCGGCCCGATCTCCGGCTGCCACGTCAATCCGGCAGTGACGCTCGGCATGCTCGTCGCGCGTCGCATCGACGGCCGCACCGCCGTCACCTACTGGATCGCGCAGTTCCTCGGCGGTATCGCGGGCGCGGCCCTGCTCTTCCTGCTCGCCAAGCAGGTGCCGGGCCTGAAGACGAGCGAGGCGTTCGGCAGCAACGGCTACGACGACCGCTCCGAGGTCGGCATCAACCTGGGCGGCGCCTTCCTCGCGGAAGTCGTCCTGACCTTCCTCCTCGTCTTCGTCGTCCTCGGCGTGACGCACCGGGTGGCGGTGACCGGCTTCGACGGGCTGCCGATCGGCATCGCGCTGGCCGTCATCCACCTGGTCGGCATCCCGCTGACCGGCACCTCGGTCAACCCCGCCCGGAGCCTGGGCCCCGCCCTGTTCGCCGGGGGAGCCGCGCTGTCCCAACTGTGGCTGTTCATCGTGGCCCCCCTGGTGGGCGGCGCCATCGCGGCGCTCGTGCACCACGTGACCCACCCCGCGGGCGAGGAGCGGGTCATCGCCGACAAGGCGTCCGCCGCGTGACCCGGAGCCGCCCGCCCCGCTGACCGCGGCCCCGGCGACCGGCAGGGGAGTCAAGGCAGCTGCGGCACCCGGAACCTGCGCCGGTATTCACCGGGCGTCGTGTTCAGGCGGCGCCGGAACGCCCGTACCAGCGTGTCCACCGTGCCGAAACCGCAGTCGGACGCGATCCGTTCGAGCGTGGCGTCCGAGGACTCCAGGTCGTGGCGTGCCTTCTCCACGCGCACCGACTCGATGTACGCGTGCGGGGTGACGCCCAGTTCGGTCTTGAACAGGCGCGTCAGGTGCCGGTCGCTGACATGCGCGTACTCGGCGAGTTCGGTGACGGCCAGTGGTTCGGCGATGTGGCGCAGGATGTGGTGGCGCAGGTCCTCGATGCGGCGCGTCGTGGACACCTGGGTCAGCGGGACGCTGAACTGGCTCTGCCCGCTGGGGCGTTTGAGGTACATCACCAGCTGGCGGGCCACCCGCAGCGCGACCGCCTCGCCGAGATCGTCGGCGATCAGCGCCAGGGAGAGGTCGAGGCAGGCACTGATACCGGCCCCGGTCCACACGTTGTCCTCGCGGATGAAGATCGGGTCGGCGTCGACCTGAACCTCCGGGTGATCGGCGGCCAACTGCTGCGCGGTCGACCAGTGCGTGGTCGCCCGCTTGCCGTCCAACAAGCCCGCCGCGGCGAGCAGATGGGCGCCCACGCACACGGAGGTGATCCGGTGCGAGCGCCCGGCGAGAACCTGCACCCACTCGACGAGCCGGGGATCGACGAGCGGGTGTACGCGGCGCTCCTCGTCCACTTCCACGGCGCCGGGTACCAGCAGGGTGTCGATGCTGCGGTGTGCGGCCTCCTCGAAGGTGAGGTCGGGCAGGATGCGTACGCCCGCCCCCGTGGTGACCGGGTCCATGCTCGCGGCGGCGAGCACGACCTGGTAGCCCGCCGCCTCGTCGGTCTCGCGCAGGGCGAGGGAGAACACCTCGGGCGGCCCGGTGACGTCGAGCAGGTCGACGCCCTCGAAGAGCACGATGACGATGAGCCGTCGGGCGGCGGTGTCCGGCACGGAACTCTCCCTGGTCGGCTGAGCGGCGGGCATGTCTGGATCTGCAGATTACATGTCATTGCCGACGTCCCGGCCCGGTCCTAGCGTGAGAGGCAGCTCGGCGGACCACCGCCAACTGCACCTCTCCCACGCATCACCGAAGGCGGTACACCCATGTCCAGAACGACGCTGCGCGAGCTCAACGGCTTCGACCAGGAGCCCGCGAAGCTGACCGGCTCGACGCTGATCCTGATCGACTTCCAGAACACCTACACCCAGGGCGTCATGGAACTCGACGGCTGGGAGAAGTCCCTGGACGCGGCTGCGCAGTTGCTGGCGCGGGCCCGCGAGGCCGGCACCCGCATCGTGCATGTCATCAACGACGGCGGCGAGGGCACCCCGTACGACATCCGCGCCGAGATCGGCAGCATCCACCCCAAGGTCGCCCCCGTGGAGGGCGAGCCGGTTGTCGTCAAGCAGGTCCCGAACGCCTTCGTGGGCACCGACCTGGCCAGTCACCTGACCGAGGGCCAGGACGTCGTCATCGCGGGCTGGATGACCCACATGTGCGTGGCGTTCACCGCGCAGGGCGCCTTCCTCAACGGCAACCGCCCCACCGTCGTCGCCGAGGCCACCGCGACCCGCTCGCTCCCGGTCGCGGGCACCGACATCGACGCCCGCCAGGTGCACTACGGCGCGCTGGCCACCATCGCCGACCTGTACGGGGTCGTGGTTCCCACCCACAAGGAGATCGTCCGATGAAGACCACACTGCTCCGTTCGGCCGCCGCCCTGGGGGTCGCCGCCGTGCTCGCCACCACCATGACCGCCTGCGGCACAAGCTCCGAGGCCGCCACGCGCACCGACGACCGCGACCGGCGCCACGAGAAGAACCACGCCAAGGACACCACGACGCTGCGCCAGCTGATGAAGCTGGACGAGACGCCCGCGAAGCTGTCCGACGCGACGCTGGTCCTCGTCGACTACCAGAACGTCTACACCGGCGGCACGATGGAGCTCACCGGCTGGCGCGAGGCGGTCAAGAACACCAAGACCCTCCTGGAGCGGGCCCGCAAGGCGCACACGCCCGTCATCCACATCGTGGAGAAGGGCTACGACCTCAAGTCGAAGGCCGGCCAGATCATCCCGGCACTCAAACCGGCCAAGGGGGAGACCGTCGTCGAAAAGGCCGTCCCCAACGGCTTCCACGACACCGACCTCGCCGCCGAGCTCAAGAAGACCGGCCGCAAGAACGTCATCATCTCCGGCTTCATGACCCACATGTGCACCCTCTCCACCACCGAGGGCGCCGTCTACAACGGCTATAACCCGACCGTGATCGGCGACGCCTCGGCGACCCGCCCGCTCCCGGTCAACGGCAACCCCCGCGGCATCCCCGCCCGGCAGGTGCACGAGTCCGCCCTCGCCACGATCCAGGACCGCTTCGGCGTCGTGGTCCCCAAGCAGCGCGACCTCAAGTAGCCCCCACGGGCCGCGCTCGGCGCCCGCGCACTCTTCGGCAGGGAAGCGGCCGTCCCCGGCTTCCCTGCCCTTGCGCGCGCCCCCTCTCACCCCACCCCATCCCCCCAACAGGGAGATTCCCCCCCCATGGCGGACGGGGTGCCTCACTCGGTACCACCTGGCACAGGTAGGCAGAACCGTCTTCTGACGTCCACGTGGTCCAGCTGACCTGATGTCGTCGAAAGGCCGTTGGCCGCTGTCATTGAGCTGAGGCGATGCATCACCAGTTCGTGTCTGAGGAGTTGCGGCGTCCCTGCCCTCTCGCAGGGCGAGTGTGGGCTATTGCTTTGTGCCGACGCGATATGGACAGCGACGCCGCACTCGCTCAGGCGCTCGGCTTGGCGTCAGGCGCCTGTGCGGGAATCGTCTTCATGTTGCGGGGGCGATCCACCTTCGGCGAAGTCCTCACGGCCGCAGCGAGCATGAGGACAGCAGGCACAGGTTGCCTCCTTGGGTCAGCCCTATCGCTCCGGAGCTCGGGCCTTCGGACCCGATGGAACACCGGGAGAGCAGACACAGATTGAACCCCTGTGTGCCTCGGTAGCCGCCCTGCTGGCTCGGAACGCTGTGGTCCATGAGTGACATGGATTGAGCTGGCCGTCCAGCGTCCCGCACGGCCGGTGCGTCAGCAGCCGATGCGCTTGTCGCGCCCGCGAGTCCCAGGATCGCGACGCTGCCTGCCACAGCCATACCGCTCAAGGTCCTGCCCCATCCTGATCGGTGCATCAAGTGTGCTCCTTTGTGTCCGGAGTTCGGCGGCCTGCCGCCGACTGCGCCTTGTGCCCTTGATCCGTAGCCCTCGTGTGAGGCGGATGGGTCCGTGTTCGAGCAGGGGGAGGTGGACGTTCTACGCAGTAGTAACAAAGCGTGTCGTGCATCACACACCAATCCGTAGTCCCACGCGTCACGGATTAAGCACGGAAGTCGATGTCTGGAGTGCTTCGCACACGCATCGAACCGGGTGAGATGGGGAGGGTGGTCGACGGTGTCGGCACGCGTTACATCGGTACTGGGGCGGGGCGCATGACTGAGGAGTCCGCCGACTCGCTCGCGGTGACTCCGGCTCAGGAGTCTTTGTGGTTCGCGCACGCGCTTCGCCCGCTGAGCAGCGAATTCACGATCGCCGAGTACATAGATATCCAGGGGGAGTTGAACCCTGCGACGCTGCGGCGAGCGGTGACGCACGTGAGGGGCGAGATCGACGCGATGTGCGCGGCGATATCCGATGGTGGGGCAGACTCCACAGATTCCACGGTGCGTCAGTTCGTCCGCCGGGGCCTGCCTGCCGACATCCCCTTCGTCGATCTGTCCGCGAATGCGAACGGCGAAGCAGAGGCTCACGAGGCGATGCGACGGGACCTCTCCGCGCCCGTGGACGTGACCGGTGCCGCGGTGACGGCCTTCGCTCTCTACAAGCTCTCGCAGGCACGCCATCTGCTGTACCTGCGCACGCACCACCTGGTGTTGGACGGATACGGCGCGGCTGTGGCACTCGGCCGGGTCGCCGAGACGTACGGACTGCTCGCCGCCGGGGCCGACGTGCCCGCCGAGCCCCGTCCCCTTGAGCCTCTGGTCGCCGAAGCGCGTCAGTACCGGCAGTCTGCCCAGTACGACGAGGACGCGGCCTACTGGCGTGACCGGCTCACGGGTGCTCCGTTGCCCGAACGGTTCACCGATGCCACGGGTTCTGCCGGTGAACAGGTGCTGCGGCAGTCGACCGTGCTGGACGGCGACCGGTGGCGGCGACTGCGGGACGGCGCGCGGCGCGCCAAGGTGGCCTGGCCCACGCTGTTCGTCGTGGGGACGGCGGCCTATCTGCACCGGATGCGAGGGGCGGGCGACCTGCTCCTCGGCATGCCGGTGACCGGACGGCGGACCCGGATCGCCCGGGAGACACCGGGAATGATGTCCCAGGTTCTTCCGCTGCGGCTGCAACTGTCCGCCCAGGACACGGTCCAGGACCTGCTGCGACAGACGACGGACGCCATGCGGGCCGTTCTGCGGCACCAGCGATTCCCCGCGCAGGAACTGCGGAGACAAAGGGCACTGCGGCGGGGTGAGCCTCTGACCGGACCGTCGGTGAACGTGCTGTCCTTCGACGGGGATCTCCGGTTCGGTGCGGCGTCCGGCACGCTCCACAACCTCTCGCTCGGGCCGGTCGAGGACCTCACGCTCGCCGTGCACCCCGCACCCGGCGGCGCGAGCGCCCGTATCGACGTCCTGGCGAATGCGGCGCTCTACGACGACCGCACGGCGGCTGGACACCTCGAACGGATCGTGCGGGTGACCGAGGAACTCGTGACTCACCCGGCGCGCCGCCTCGGCGCGCTGGATCTCGCGGGTCCGCAAGAGCGGGACGTACTGCTGGCCATGGGAACCGGCCTGCCGGACGACAGGGAGAACACGGGCCGGGGTGGCGGGCACACGGCCGGGGGCGAGCCCACCCTGCCGGAGGTACTGGCACAGCTGGCCCGTGAGATGCCCGACGAGCCCGCCGTCGGTGACGGCGCGGGCAACGTCACCTTCGCCGAGCTGGACCGGGCTGTCGACGTGGCCGCCACGGCCCTGCGGGGCGACGGAGCAGGGCGCGGCACGGTCGTCGCGGTCGCGCTGCCCCGCTCGGTCGACACCGTTGTCGCTCCGCTCGCCGTCCTGCGCACCGGTGCGGTCTACCTGCCCGTGGACCTCTCCTATCCGGATGAACGCATCGCCCAGTTGCTGGCCGACGCGGCGCCCGCACTCCTCGTCTGCGCGCCCGGTAGTCCGGTCGCCTCACTGGCGCCGGCCACCACGAAGGTCCGGAGCCTGGCCCACCTCCCTGGTGAGGTACCGGCCCCTGCCACAAGCGGGCCGCGGGGTGACGACGCGGCCTACCTCATCTACACGTCCGGATCGACGGGCAGGCCCAAAGGTGTGCTCGTCGAGCACCGCTCGATCAGCAATCTGCTGGCCCACCATCGCAAGGAGTTGCATGCGAGCGCGGAAGCCGCTCAGGGACGCCAGTTGCGCGTGGCGCTCACCGCGGCGACCTCCTTCGACGCCTCCTGGGATCCGCTGCTGTGGATGCTGAGCGGACACCACCTGCACATCGTGGACGACGCCACGCGCCGTGATCCAGAGGCACTGGTCGCCTTTCTGCGCGCTGGACGAATCGACGTCATCGAGACCACCCCCAGCTTCCTCCAGCAGCTCCTGGCCGCCGGCCTTACGTCGGAGGCAATCGGCCCGACCCGGAAAGCGCCGCACCGCCCCACGGTGATCGCCCTCGGCGGCGAACCGGTCAACGCCGAGCTGTGGCAGCGCCTCGCCTCCGAGCAGTCCCTCGTCGCCTACAACTTCTACGGCCCCACCGAGACGACCGTGGACGCCGTCACCGCACGCGTGCGCGGCACGGATCCGGTGATCGGGCGCCCTGTCCGAAGAGCACGCTCCTACGTGTTGGACACGGCCCTGAGGTTGCTGCCGAGCGGCGTGACCGGGGAGCTCTACCTTGCCGGAGAGGGAGTGGCGCGCGGCTACGCCGGCCAGCCCGGACTGACCGCGGACCGCTTCCTCGCCGACCCCTTCGGAGAGCCGGGGACGCGTATGTACCGCACCGGAGACCTGGTGCGGTGGCACGAGAACGGCTCCTTGGAGTTCGTCGGGCGCAGCGACGGACAGATCAAGGTCCGCGGGCACCGGGTGGAAACGGGGGAGATCGAAGCGGCGCTCACGGTGCTGCCGGGGATCGATCAGGCTGCTGTCGTCCTCAAGGGCGGCCCGGAAGGGGAGCGGCTGGCCGCCTACCTCGTGCCGTCCGGCGACGCGGCAGGAGCGCGGGTGCGCGACGACGTACGTCCGGTGCGGGACGCGCTCGCGACGTTGCTGCCCGCACACATGGTGCCCGCGGTCTACGCGCTCGTCGAACAGCTCCCGCTGACCCCGAACGGAAAAGTGGACGCGGCAGCCCTCCCGGAGCCCACCACCCTCTCCGCAGGCGCATCGAACGCGCCGGTCACGCGGACGGAGGAGGACGTCTGCGCGGCGATGGCCGACCTGCTCGGCCTGGCCGAAGTCGGCAGGGAGGACGACTTCTTCGCACTCGGAGGCCACTCCCTCCTGGCCACTCGCCTGCTCAGCGCCGTGGCCGAGCGCACGAGCGTCCGGCTTCCGGTTCGCGCCCTCTTCGAAGCGCCGACGGTCGCCGCACTCGCACTGGCGGTCGACGCCCAACGCGCCTCCCAGGAAGCCGGGCGCGGGTCCGCCGCCCCTGTCACCCGGCAGCGCCCGGCTCGTCTGCCGCTCTCGGCGGCCCAGCACCGGCTGTGGCTCCTGGAACACATGGGGGAGGGCAGCGAGCGCTACCACATCCCCGTCGCCATCCGTCTCGAGGGCGACCTCGATGTCGGTGCTCTCCAGGCAGCCTTCGCCGACCTGTTGGTGCGGCACGAGAGCCTGCGCACCGTCTATCAGGAGGACGAGCAGGGTCCGCACCAGGTCGTGCTGGACCCCAGCGCGTGCACTGTGACGCTGCAGGTGAGTCCCGCACGGTCGGGCGCGCGCCCCGGGGACTTTCCCAGTCCTGACTTCACCCTGTCGCAACAGCCCCCGGTACACGCCGTGCTGGTGCCCACCAGTGAGCCTGATGCGGAGACCCGGACGCATCTGCTTCTTTTGACGCTCCATCACATCGTGGCCGACGGATGGTCGATGGGGCCCCTGGTCCGCGACCTGAGTGAAGCGTACGAGGCTCGTCTGCACGGGAGCGAACCGCGCCGGACGCCGCTGCGCGCCCAGTACGCGGACTACGTACTGCGGCAGCAGGAGCGGCTCGGTGCCCGGACGGACACCGACTCGCTCACCACGCGTCAGCTGACCGGCTGGCGGGACACGCTGGAGGGCTTGCCGCCCGAGCTCCCCCTGCCCTACGACCGTCCGCGACCGGAACAGGCCACGTTCCGCGGGGGCCGTGTACCCGTGCGCCTTGACGCCCCAGAGCACCGCGCTCTGACCGCCCTCGCCAGGCAGGCCGGTGTCAGCCCGTTCATGGTGCTGCACGGCGTGCTGGCCGCCCTGCTGCACCGGCTGGGCGCAGGCGACGACATCGTCATCGGGACCCCGGTCGCGGGACGCGACGAAGAGGAGTTCCACGACGTCGTGGGCTTCTTCGTCAACACCCTGGTGCTTCGCGTCGACGCCGGCGGCGACCCGGTGTTCCGGGACCTTCTGGAACGGGTGCGGACGACGGACCTGCGCGCCTACAGCTCCCAGGACCTGCCCTTCGAGCAGCTGGTGGAAGCACTCGCACCGCCGAGGTCGCTCTCCCGCCACCCGCTCTTCCAAGTGATGCTCGCCCTGAACAACACCGCCGCTCCCCGCTTCGAACTGCCCGGTGTTGAGGCGCAGGTCCTCCCGTCCGAGCGGAACACCGCCAAATTCGACCTCATCTGGGACTTCACCGAGTCGCACAGCTGTGACGGACTGCCCGCCGGACTGAGCGGCGAGGTGGAGTACAGCTCCGAACTCTTCGACGAAAGCACGGTGCGCCGTTTCGTCGGCCACTTCGTCCGCCTGCTGCGCTCGGCACTCGCCACCCCCGACGCACGCCTGAGCGCGCTGGGCATGCTCACGAAGGAGCAACGGGACGCAGCCCTCGACACCGGCGTCCCGGACGGCGACGTGTACCAGGGGCAGGACCTGGTGCACAGCGTGTCCGACGTACTCGACACCCAGGCTGCGGTCACCCCGAACCGCATCGCCGTGGCCGAAGGGCATCGCACCCTGACCTTCGGCGAACTCACCGAAGAGCTGCACAGCGTGGCACGGCGCCTGGTCGCCGCCGGGGTTCGCGCGGGAGACCGAGTCGCCGTCGCGCTGCCCCGGTCCGGGAGGCAGATCGCGGCCGTCTTCGGCGTACTGCGCGCCGGCGCGGTCTACGTACCGCTGGACCCGACGCATCCGCCAGAGCGAAACGCGTACATCTTGGACTCCGCGCAGCCGGCCATGCTGCTCACCGAGCATCAGTGCCGCGCTGCCCTGCCGGACGTCCGGATCCCCGTGCGCTATCTGGACGACGCGCCCACGGCAGACGTCCACACCGCCCCGCTGCCGTCGGACGGGCCGGACGCCTCCGCCCCCGCGTACGTCCTTCACACCTCGGGGTCCACCGGCCGGCCCAAGGGCGTCGTCGTGGAGCACCGGGCGCTCGCGAACCTGCTTCGGCATCACGCGCGTCACCTGATCGCTCCCGCCGAGAGCGACAACAATGGTCGCCCGTTGCGGGTGGCCCTCACCGCGGCGGCGACCTTCGACGCGTCCTGGGACCCTCTGCTGTGGATGGTCGCGGGACATGAGCTGCACCTGGTGGACGACGCGAGCCGCCGTGACCCCGAGGCGCTGGTGCGGCTGCTGCACGAAAGAAGAATCGACGTCGTCGAGACGACCCCCTCGTTCCTCGAACAGCTGCGTGGCAGCGGCTTGTTCGCGCCGGGCAGGCCCTGGCCTCGCGTCGTGGCCCTGGGAGGCGAGCCGGTGCACGAGAGGCTGTGGAACGAGCTTGCTGAGCTGGACGGCGTCACCGTGTGGAACCTCTACGGACCGACCGAGACGACCGTGGACAGTGTGATCGCCCCGGTGACTCGCGGGTCGACACCCACCATCGGCCGGGCGATCACGGGAATGCGTGCCCGCGTGCTCGACGCACGGTTGAGCCCCGCGCCACCCGGTGTCACCGGCGAGCTGTACCTGGCCGGGGCCGGCGTGGCCCGCGGATACGACGAGGCGACCGGCATGACCGCGGACCGCTTCCTCGCCGACCCCTACGGCCCCTCGGGCAGCCGGATGTACCGCACCGGCGACCTGGTACGCAGGCGCCCGGACAACTCCCTCGTCTTCATGGGCCGTACGGACTCCCAGGTCAAGGTACGCGGATTCCGTGTCGAGACCGGAGAGGTGGAGGCGGCACTGACCGCGCACCCCGCCGTACGACGGGCAGTGGTGACCGTCCAGGAGGGTGAGGACGGCGGCCGGCTGGTCGCCTGGGTCGTACCGGAGGCCGCGGCGGCGGAACCCACCGTCGCGCTGCTGCGCTCGTTCGTCGCCGGCCGCTTGCCGGCCTACATGACGCCGACCCGCCTCGCGCTGGTCGACGACATACCCCTGACCGCGCACGGCAAGACGGACTTCGCCGCCCTGCCGGAACCGGGAGCGGAGCCGTCCGAGCAGGGAGAGCGCCCGCGCACGCCGCAGGAGGAGATTCTCTGTGCCCTCTTCGCGGAGTGCCTCGGTACCAGCCCCGTCGGCCGCGACGCCGACTTCTTCGCGCTCGGCGGCCACTCGCTGCTGGCCACGCGGATCGTCAACCGCATCCGGCACGCGTTCGGAGTCGAGATCCCGGTGCGTGCCCTGTTCGAGGACCCCACCCCGGCCGGACTCGCTCCCCATCTCGACGGGGCCGCCCGCGGCCGCCCATCGCTGCACGCCCAAACCGGCCGGCCCGCCGACCTTCCCCTGTCCTACGCGCAGCACCGGTTGTGGTTCCTCAACCGCATGCGCCCGGGAGACCCCTCGTACAACCTCCCCATGGCGGTGGCTCTGCGGGGGTGCCTGGACACCGCCGCACTGCACCGCGCGCTGGGCGACGTCGTGGCCCGGCACGAGAGCCTGCGCACGGTCTTCCGCGACGCGGTCGGCCGGTCCGGCACCCCGATCCAACGGGTCCTGCCCGCGGGAGCGTCCCGCCCGACCCTCACCGTCACCTCCTGCGCCGCAGACCGGATCGCCGAGGCGTTGAGCGCGTCGGCCCGGGAAGGGTTCGACCTCACCGAAGACCTGCCGCTGCGCGCCGAACTGCTGCGGATCACGGCCGAGGAGCACGTCCTTCTCCTGACGCTCCACCACATCGCCGCCGACGCATGGTCCATGGGCCCGCTGGCGCAGGACCTGGCCGCCGCCTATGCCGCCCGGACCACCGGACGTGCACCCGCGTGGACCCCGCTTCCGGTCCAGTACGGCGACTACGCGCTCTGGCAGCAAGACGTCCTGGGGCGCCCCGACGACCCCGACAGTGTGCACGCCCGCCAGCTCGCCCATTGGAAGGGCGAACTGGCCGGTGCGCCCGTCGAAGCGGCCCTTCCCACGGACCGGCCTCGCCCCGAGCACGTCTCCGGGAACGGTGGCAAGGTCACCCTGCCGCTCACGAAGGACGACGGCTGCCGACTCGCGGCCCTGGCCCGGCGCGAGGGCGCCAGCACCTTCATGGCACTGCACGCCGTACTCTGCGCACTGCTGGAAAGGTACGGAGCCGGCGACGACATCGTGGTCGGCACTCCCGTCGCCGGACGGTCCGACGAGGCGCTCACGGGACTAGTGGGCTTCTTCGTCAACACCCTGACGCTGCGCGTGCGTACCGACGGCGACCCGGACTTCCGCACGCTGCTGGCACGCGCTCGACAGACCGACCTGGCCGCGTACGCGCACCAGGATCTGCCCTTCGAATCACTCGTGGAGCACCTCGCCCCGCCGCGCTCGCTCGCCCGGCACCCGCTCTTCCAGGTGATGCTCTCGCTCAACAACGCCGGGACGCCCGCCCTCGACCTGCCGGGCCTTCATGCAACGGTGCGGGGAGTGGACACGGCCGCGTCCAAGTTCGACCTGTCGTTCAACTTTTCCGAACAGTCCGACGACAGACGGCTGACCGGCGAACTGGAGTACTCACGAGACCTCTTCGACACCGGGACGGCACAGAGCCTGGCCGACTCCTTCGTCGCGCTGGTCCGGCTCGTCGTCACGGATCCGGACGCGCCGCTCTCCCGCCACGACGCCCTGGCGAGGCAACGCGACGCCCTGCTCGACCGCGGGCAGGGACCGCAGGCGATCCCGCCCCACCCGACCGTGCTCGCCGGCTTCGAGGCCACGGCCGGGGCGGCGCGCAGCAGCGACATCGCCGTACGCCACGGTGCGCACGCCCTCTCCTTCGCCGAACTGGCCCAGGACAGTGCCCGCCTGGCGCACCTGCTGCGGGCCCACGGCGTGGGGCCCGACCGTACGGTCGCCGTCCTGCTGCCGCGCTCGGCCGAATCGATCACCGCGATGCTCGGAGTGCTGGCCGCCGGCGGCGCGTACGCCCCGCTCGACGACGCCCTGCCCAGGGTGAGGATCGGCGCCGTGCTGGACGACGCCGAGCCCGTGGTGGTCCTGGCGACCACGACGACAGCGGACCTGATCCCCGACGGCCCCTGGCGGACGGTCCTGCTCGACGCCGCCGACACGAGGGCCGCTCTGGCCGCACTGCCCGGTGTGCCTCCGCGCACGGCGACACCCGGCCCCAGCGACACGGCATACGTCCTGCACACGTCCGGTTCCACCGGACGCCCGAAGGGGGTCGTCGTCGAGCACCGGTCACTGGCCCAGCTGTGGGAGCATCACCGGCACGCCCTCTTCGCCCCGGCGCGGGCCGCGGCCGACGGGCGCAGGCTACGGGTCGCCCTGACCGCCTCACTGTCCTTCGACGCCTCATGGGATCCGGTCCTGTGGATGCTCGACGGGAACGAGCTGCTGATCGTCGACAACGACACCAGGCGGGACCCCGCGGCACTCGTCCGGACGGTCCGCGAAGAAGGCATCGACGTGCTGGAGACCACCCCCAGCCACGCGGCCGCCCTGCTCGATGCCGGACTCTGTGATCCCGCGGCCGACGGCCACCAGCCGTCCGTGCTGGCCCTCGGCGGGGAGGCCGTACCGCCCGGCCTGTGGCGGCGACTTCGTGAGACGCCCGCCCTGACCGTATGGAACCTCTACGGCCCCACCGAGGCCACGGTGGACACCCTTTACACGTCTCTCGACGGCACGGACACGCCCGTCCTGGGCCGGCCCGTCACCGGGACCCGCTCCTACGTCCTCGACCGCTTCCTGCGACCCGTCGCGCCCAACTCGACCGGAGAGCTGTACCTCGCCGGTGCCTGCCTGGCCCGCGGTTACGTGGGCAGGCCGGGCGAGACCGCCTCCCGTTTCGTACCGGACCCCTTCGGCGCGCCGGGTGAGCGCATGTACCGCACCGGAGACCTCGTCCGCTGTGCCGCGGACGGCCGGCTGGAGTTCCGCGGTCGAGCAGACCATCAGGTCAAGGTGCGCGGATTCCGCGTGGAACCCGGCGAGATCGTGACCGTACTGGAGCGGCAGTCCGGCATCGCGCGGGCCGCCGTCGTCGCCCGCCGGGAGACCGGAACGGAAGACCGCGGTACGGACCGGCTGGTCGCCTATGTCGTGCCCGCCCACGACCCGGCCGCGACCGGCGCACCGGCCGTGCCGGACCGCGACGTCCTGCGGGCGGCTGTGGCGGCCGAGCTGCCCAGCTACATGGTTCCCGCGGCGTTTGTCACCGTCGACGAGCTGCCGCTCACGGCGAGCGGCAAGCTCGATGCCACCGCACTGCCGGATCCGGACGACGAGCACCTGACTCGAGGAACCGGCCGCCCTCCCGCCGGACCGCGCGAGGACCTCCTCTGTGCCCTGTTCGCCGAGGCCCTCGGCCTCGAACACTGCTGGGCGGACGACGACTTCTTCGCCCTCGGCGGGCACTCGCTGCTGGCTGCCCGGCTGTTGGCACGCGTGCGCGACTCCACCGGCACCGAGCTGGGCATCCGGGCGTTGTTCGAAAGCCCGACGCCCGCCGGGCTCGCCGCGGCCCTGACGGAACACGACACGCCCCCGGGTGACGGTGACGCGGCCACGGCGGATCTGGCGTGCCTGCTTCCGCTGCGCGTCACCGGCAGCCTGCCGCCCCTGTTCTGCGTCCACCCCGCCGGCGGTCTCGCCTGGTCCTACGCGGGTCTGTTGCAGCACGTCACCGACAGGCCGGTCTACGGCCTGCAGACCCCTAACCTGGACGGCACCCAGCACTTCCCCGACAGCATCGAGGCGATGGCGGCCCATTACGTCGCCCAGCTCCGCGCGGTTCAGCCGCACGGCCCCTACCGGCTGCTCGGCTGGTCCTTCGGCGGCAACGTCGTCCAGGAGATCGCTGTCCAGCTCCAGGAGGCCGGCGAGGAGGTGGCCCTGCTGGCGGTCCTGGACGCCTTCCCCGTACCGCCCGCCGACGGTCTAGAGGATGCCGGACGTGACACGGTTTTCCGCGCCCTGCTGACCGCGCTCGGGCTCGACCTGTCCGAGTGGGACGACGATGCCCCGCTGGACGCGGAGGCCGTGCGCGACGCGTTGCGTGACACGGGCAGCCCACTGGGAGCGTTGGAACCGGCGACCATCGAGACCATGGTCGGCAACTTCGCCGACCAGGCCCGGCTGATGCGCCGCTACACCCCGCGCACCTTCAACGGCGGCGTCCTGTTCTTCCGCGCCACGGAAGGGGACCCTGCGAACGGTCTGACGCCCGCTCTGTGGGCTCCCTACGTCGAGGGCGATCTCGAGGTCCACGACGTGCCGTGCGGGCACGCCCAGATGCTGCGTCCCGACTCCCGGGCGGTCATCGGCCCCGTCCTCGAGACAGCCCTGCGCATGTACTGACCGCGCGCCCACCTCGCCACGGTCCCGAGGGCATGGCCGACGTGAGGACGAACCAACGCCCCAACCCTCGACAACTCTCCGCCCCGCACCACGAAATGAGGCACTTCACCATGACCAATCCCTTCGACGACCCCACCGTGCGGCACCGCGTCCTGATCAATGACGAAGGCCAGCACTCCCTGTGGCCCGACTTCGCCGACGTGCCCGCGGGCTGGCACCCGGTCCACGGACCCGCCCCCCGCCAGGATTGCATCGCCTATGTCGACGCCAACTGGACCGACCTCACTCCGCGCAGCGCGCTGGCCTCGCGATGAGCCCTTCCGGAGTGGATCTCAGGGGTGTGCCCCGGCAGCCCCTGCCCCTCGCGACGGTCGCCGCGTCTCGAGGTGACCAGGACACGATCGAGGCCCACGGGCTGACGAGAAGCTTCGGCGACCGCCAAGCGCTCGCAGGCATCGACCTGCGAGCCCCGGCGGGCAGTGTGCTCGCACTGCTGGGTCCCAACGGAGCGGGCAAGACCACCACCGTGCGCATCCTGACCACGTTGCTGCGACCGGACGGCGGCCGGGCAACGGTCGCCGGACACGACGTCCGCACCGCGCCCCACGCGGTCCGCGAACGGATCGGGCTCTCCGGCCAGTACGCCGCCGTCGACGAACGCCTGACCGCGCGTGAGAACCTCTACCTCGTCGCCCGGCTCCACGGCATGAGCCGCAGGACCGCGCGGGGCCGCGTCGTCGACCTGCTCGACAGGTTCACCCTCACCGAGGCCGCGGACCGTCCCAGCGGCGGCTTCTCCGGGGGCATGCGCCGCCGCCTGGACCTGGCGGGCGCGCTGACCACCCGGCCCGCGGTCGTCTTCCTCGACGAGCCCACGACGGGCCTCGACCCCCGCGGCAGAGCCGACACCTGGCAGGCCGTACAGGATCTGGTGGCCGACGGCACCACGGTCCTGCTGACGACCCAGTACCTGGAGGAGGCCGACCAACTCGCCGACTCCATAGCCGTGATCGACCACGGCCGCGTCATCGCCCGCGGCACGGCCACCGAGTTGAAGGCGGCCGTCGGCGGAGAACGCATCTCGCTCCGGGCCGCGCTGTCGGACACCGTCGGAGCCATCGCCGACGTACTGGCGGGCGTGGGCCCGCACCCGCCGGAGATCGACCGCCGCACCGGTCACGTCTCGGTCGCCACCGACAACGGCTCCACGGACCTCCAGCACGTCCTCGCCGCGTTGGAGACGGCAGGGCTCGCGGTGGCAGACGTCTCCCTGGCGTCTCCCACTCTCGACGACGCGTTTCTCGCACTCACCGGCAAACCCCGCCGCGTCCCCGGCGCTGCGGACTCCGCCACGCCCGCACGCCGCGGAGGTCGCAAGAAAGGAGACCATGCATGGCGACACTGAACCTCGCCGCCCGGCACCCGGCAGGACCGATGCGCACCGTGCGCGACGGAGCGCTGATCGCCTGGCGCAACCTCGTGAACCTGCGCCGCACACCCGGTGCGGTCGTGGCCGCGCTCGTCCAGCCGCTGATGTTCGTCCTGCTCCTCGCCTACGTCTTCGGGGGGAGCCTGGGTGGTGCCGAATACCGCACGTTCCTGATGGGAGGCATCTTCGCGCAGGCGGTTACCTTCAACGCCTCGTTCACCGCGATCGGCCTGGCAGCCGACATGGACAAGGGCATGGTCGACCGTTTCCGCGCACTACCGATGCCCCGCGGATCCGTCATCCTCGGCCGAACCCTGTCCGACCTCGCCATGAGCGCCGTCACCCTTGCGGTGACCTCGCTGTGCGGACTGCTGGTCGGCTGGCGCGTCGAGGGGTCCGCGGCCGCCGCCCTCGCCGCGTACGGTCTGGTCCTGCTCTTCGCCTTCGCCATGTCCTGGGTCGGAGCGACGGTCGGACTGATGGCCCGCAGTGTCGAGGTCGCGCAGAGTGCCGGGCTCATCTGGCTCTTCCCCGTCACCTTTGTTTCGGGGGCGTTCGTCTCGGTCGCCACGATGCCGGCCCCGCTGCGCGCCGTTGCCGAATGGAACCCAGTCTCTGCGACAGCCACGGCCGCCCGCTCATTGTTCGGCAACGAGGCCCCGTCGGCGGTTGTCCCACCCAGCGGGTGGCCTGTCCAGCATGCAGCGCTTTACGCGGTGTTGTGCTCGTGTGTGATCATTGCGATCTTCATGCCCCTCGCTGTCAGCCGGTATCTGCGGATAGCCCGCGGTTGAAGGTCGGCCTCGGCAAGCGCCGCAGGGCTTTTCGCGGTGGGGGCGGGCAACAGCTGGGAGCGCGTGGTCCGGACGGGTGAACTGGCGCCCTGCGGCCAATCCAGCTGCCCCGGACGTTCCGGATGGCCAGTGAGAAGCGGACCGCTTCTCGTCCTCGCCCGCAGGGGCGTGGGCTGTGCGGATGAGTGTGGAGCGTTTCATGTCTCGTGTGCTGAAGAGTGCGGCGATCGCGGTGGCCATCGGCGGTTCGGTCCTGGCCGGTGCGAGCGCGGCGTCCGCGGACGCCGGGGCCCAGGGAGCCGCTGTGGGGTCGCCGGGCGTGCTGTCCGGCAACGTCCTCCAGGTGCCGGTCCACGTTCCGGTCAACGCCTGCGGCAACACCGTCAACGTCATCGGCCTGCTCAATCCGGCCTTCGGCAACAGCTGCGCCAACGGCTCGGACAGCTGGGGCGGGCACGCCTGGGACGAGGGCCACATGGGCCACCACGGCTCGATGAACCATGGCGGCGACATGGGCATGTGGAAGTAGTCCACGAGCCCATAGGCCTTGACGACAGGCCTGCCCGGCCTGTTGCCGCAGTACGCATCCCTGGTACCGAAGGATCATCCGGCACCAGGGATGCCGTACGCGCGAACGGTGCATGACTCATGGCCACGTGCCGACAGCTGGTCCGGGCGCACGGAGTTGTGATCCTGGCGGCACGATGTCGGTGCGCTGTCCGTTGGTCGGAAGACGGCAAGGACGGTCTGAAGGGCGTCAGCTCTTGGGCATGAGGACACTGTCGATGATGTAGACGTTGGCGTTGGCGGTCTTCACGTTGCCGCAGACCACGTTGGCGGAGTCGTTGACCTTGTAGGACTCACCGGAACCCGAGGTGGTCAGCTTCGACTTCTCCAGCGTTTCGAACGAGCCCTTCTCCAGGTCCTTGGGCGCGAGCTTCTTGCCGACCACGTGGTACGTGAGGATCTTGGTGAGCTGGGCCTTGTCGGCGAGAACCTTGTCCAGGTCCGCCTTCGGGATCTTCGCGAAGGCGTCGTTGGTCGGGGCGAAGACCGTGATGTCCTTGGCATTGTTCAGCGTGTCCACCAGGCCCGCCTTCTTCACCGCGGACACCAGGGTGGAGAGGGCCGGGTTGTTGGACGCCGCGGTGGCGACGGGGTCCTTGGCCATGCCGTCGAACGAACCGGCACCGTCCTTGGGCACCGACGAACAGGCAGAACCGAAGGGCTTGTCGGAATCCGTCATGTCGTCCGACGGGCTGGCCATGTCCGACCCCTTGGATGCGGCCGCCGACGAGCTGTCGGACGCCTTGTCCTTGGAGTCGCTGTCGGAGCACGCCGTCAGGGCCAGCGGCAGCATAGCGGCGGCAACAACAGCAACAGCAACGCGACGGACTCGAGTCTGCATGACAATCCCTCAACGATCAGATCCGTGAAGGCCATCCGCCTCCATCGAACGGAATCCGGAGCGCAGGGCGGGGCGGATTGGTGGGTTCCCGAAAGAGTGAGCTCCGTACGAGCTCTTCAGTGACAAATCCCAGGTCGGACGCCGTCGTGCGCATCTCCCCGCGACCACGTGCACAGCAGAGTCCGGGCTGCCCTGTCGGTTGTCAGGTGGGCTGGGCCATCGTCGCCAGGGGCGGACTGGTCGGCTGCTGTGAGCCGCCGGCCGGCTCCAGCGTGACGCCGAGTCCCGTGGCACGGCCCACGCGGCCGTCCATGAGCACGCTCTGGTCGGTGCGCGACGCATCCATCAAACCGGCCGGGCGCATGTGGCCGCCATCGGCGAACCACAGCTGGTACACCTTGCCCTTCGGCGGTGCGGCCATGTGGGATGCGATGAACACGGCCCTGCCACTGCTCTTCGAGACGACCACGGAACCGTGTGCTCCACCGTCCAGGGACGCCGAGGCGACCTTGGCATCCGGTGCGGCGAGGACTGCGGCGATCCGGTCGGACTGCTCCTGCACGGCCTCGGCCCGGTGGCGAGCATCATCGGCCCGCTGGTGCTGCCACACAGTGGTTCCGCTGAGCGTGGCGATCCCGGCCGCGCAGGCAGCCAGGGCCCACCACACAGCCTTTCCGTGCCTGCTCTTCGTCGGGCCGGGCACACTGGCCTGCCGGCCGGGGGGGGGCTCCTGGCGAACCTCACTGATCCGCTGCAGCACATGCGACTTCAGATCCTGAGGCGCGCGGCTTGTCGTGGCCAGGGCGAGGCGTCCGGCGGTGGCGGTGAACTCCCGCACTTCCAGCGCGCAGGTTTCGCACCGGGCCATGTGCGCCTCGAACACGGCGCGTTCCTCGTCGTCGAGTGCGTAGTTCTTCCCGCTCCTGTTGTGCCTGGACCTGCTCGGACACTTCGTCGAACTCCCGAGGCCGGTCCAGCAGAGCGGCCGGGTGGTCGCGCGCGGCCGCGGACTCCACGGAGCGGATGCGGTCGACGCTGCGCCGGTGAGCCAGCGTGAGCAACCAGTTGAGCACCGACCCGCGCTCCGCACGGTAGCGGCCGGCCGTGCGCCACACCTCCACCCACACTTCCTGAGCGACTTCCTCAGCCTGCGCGTGATCGCGCAACACCTTGCGGATCAGCCTGAATACGGCATCGCAGCCGGCGTCATAGACGCCGGCGAACGCCTCCCGGTCTTCCGCTCCTACCTGCCTGATGAGCGTGGGCAGATCCGGGCCGTGTGCGGGGTTGGGGCCGATCGAGATGGATTCCGCCATACGCCGCCTGCCGAAGGCCGCTGGAACGCGGTGTGAACTGGGTGACCACGCTAGTAACTCATGTGCGCCGGACCCGCTCACCGTGAGGATCATGTTCGACGATTTCTGTCCGTTCTCATGCCTCGATCTAGTCGATGGTGACGACGACCGAGTGCCAGCCGGACGCTCCGTCGGGGATCGTCGGGGTGCGCTTCTCCGTCTGGGTCTCGCCGGTGCGGTCGGTGGCCCGGACGGTCAGGGTGTGGCCGCCTTTGGTGGCGGGCCACTCGTAGGACCACTGCCGCCAGGTGTCCCGGGTGTCCTCCGCAGCCAGGCGAGCCTCGTCCCACGGCCCGTCGTCGACCCGCACCTCGACCTTGTCGATCCCCCGGTGCTGCGCCCACGCCACGCCCGCGACCACGACCGTGCCCGCCTTCGGACGCCCGAACGGCTTGGGGGTGTCGATCCGCGACTCGGTTTTGATCGGGGCCTTCTGCGCCCAGTCCCGCTTCACCCAGTACGAGTCGTAGGAATCGAAGGTCGTGAGCTCGATGTCCTTGATCCACTTGCAGGCCGACACGTACCCGTACAGGCCGGGGACCAGCATGCGAACCGGGAAGCCGTGCTCGAAGGGCAGCGGCTGACCGTTCATGCCGACAGCGAGCATCGCGTCCCGGCCATCCATCACGTCGTCAACCGGACTGCCGATCGTCATGCCGTCCACCGAACGGGCCACCAACTGATCGGCCGGACCGCCCTTCGACGGCGGCCGCACCCCACACTCCTTCAGGAGATCGGCCAGGCGTACGCCGATCCAGCGGGCGTTGCCGACGTACGGGCCGCCGACCTCGTTGGACACGCAGGTGAGGGTGATGTTCCGTTCGATCAGCGGCATCTTCAACAAGTCGTCGAAGGACAGCGTCCTCTCGCGCGTCACCCCCTGCCCGTGGATGCGCAGCTGCCAGGACGTGGCGTCGACCTTGGGTACGACCAGGGCGGTGTCTACGCGGTAGAAGTCGTCGTTGGGCGTCATGAACGGGCTGATCCCGTTGATCCGCAGTGCGGCACCTTTGGGCACTGGGGCTGCCGTCGACGATGCGGCCGGAATCACGACCTTCTTGCGGGAGGCGACGGCGTTCTGGCCCTGCGAACCGTTCAGCGCGCGGCCCGCCAGTCCGGCACCGGTGGAGGCCGCGGCCGCGGCGGTCGCGGCCAGGATGAAACCCCGCCGGTCCCACCCCGAGCCCTCTGCGCCTCCCTCGGAGCCTACGGGAGACGCCCCTCCCACCGGTGCGCCGTCCGCCACGGAGTCGTCGTCCGCGGCTTCCGTCGGCGCGCCCGGCTCGTCCGCTGCCTTGCGGAAGGTTCCCAGCCGGCCGACCAGCCAGTAGAGGAGTCCGGCACCGATCACGGCTCCCACTACGGAGGGCAACGCGTCGCTGACGCTCGTCGAGTCAGGCCTGCTCGTGGCGGCCAAAGCGCCGACCACGCCGAAGGCAAGCACCCCCAGCGAACCGATGACCCGCCAACGGGCGGCCACCGCACCCAGAGCCAGGGCCAGGACCGTCAGCACGGCAAGGATGCCGAGTTGCAGGACCAGCTTGTCGTTCGTGCCGAAGTGCCGAATCGCCCAGTCCTTCACGCCCGGCGGCGTGCGATCGATCGCCGCACCACCGACAGCAATGACCGGCCCCGATTCCGGCCGCACGGTGGCCGAGACCAACTCGGCCACCGCGATGGCCGCATAACCGGCGAACAGTCCGCTCAGGGCGCCGAGCGACAGGCGTTTGAAGCCGCGAAGCGGCCTGGGTCGTACCTCGTGGTCCATGACCGGAATCCGTCCCGTACCCGCGCGCGGATTGGTCCTTCACACCATTGAGGTGAAGCGCGCTGTCCCACAGGAGTAGCAACCTTCAACCGGCCGCTGGCGATGACACCTCTCACTGGGGGCCAGTTCCGCCAAAGGGCGCAACCCAAAGGTGCCTGGGGGATGGGGCCGAGGGCCGGAGACATGGCCGATGCTCCATTCCCCGAAGGTGCTCGACGGCCGACGACAGGGACGCCGGGGTGATTGCTCGGGGCCAGCCGTCAGCCGATCCGTT
This sequence comes from Streptomyces sp. NPDC004732, assembly GCF_040609235.1. Lineage (NCBI taxonomy): Bacteria > Bacillati > Actinomycetota > Actinomycetes > Kitasatosporales > Streptomycetaceae > Streptomyces > Streptomyces sp. NPDC004732. The sequence continues at coordinate 107,828 of NZ_JBEXJR010000001.1, read as the reverse complement.
GAACGAGTTCACTCTTGGAACGACAACGGGCGGTTGCGGCCACTTTCTGATGGCTGGACTTCGGGAAGGTGCTGCGGAACTCGCCCAGGGGCACCCGCATGGCTGGCCGGGGTCGGCACCCGCAGCGGCGTGGCGAGCCGGGCTGGGCGCCGCAGCGCGGGCAGTCGTGATGATCGAGGGCGTCGGCGTCGCTTCCGGTGGTGTCCTGAGGGTCTGCCACGCGCGGGAAAGTCTCGCAAACCATTCCCGGAACAGGGGTCCGTCACCTCTTGAGCGAGGACGAGTTCGGAGAACCGGTCGGGCGTCCGGGTCGCCCCTGGCGACGGTTCTTGATCGAGCTGCGGGAGAGTGCCGTCTATGAGGGGCGCAACCCCTGAAGGAGCAGTTCGATCAGCCTGCGCGGGTCGTAGCGCGGGTCGCTGTCGCGTCCGATGCAGAGGTTGCCGATGCCGCGCATGAGTTCGTAGGGCTGCATGCCGGGCCTGATCTCGCCCGCGGCGACGGCGGCGTCGAGTAGCTGGGCGCAGATGGGCATCAGCCGCTCGAGGAAGTGGGTGTGCAGCGTGGCGAAGCGGTCGCTGTCGGACTGGAGGGCGTCGGCGAGTCCGTGCTTGGTGACCAGGAAGTCGGTGAAGAGGTCGACCCACTGGCGCAGCGCGTCGAAGGGTGAGTCGGCAGCGGCCAGCAGCGTCGGGCCCGCTTCGGCGCAGGCCTCGATCTGATGGTGATAGACGGCGGTGACCAGGTCCGCCCGGGTGGGGAAGTGACGGTAGAGCGTCCCCAGCCCGACACCTGCCCGGGCGGCGATCTGGCGGGTCGGTGCATCGATCCCCGAGGTCACGAACACCTCTGCGGCGGCGTCGAGCAGCGTCTGCTGGTTGCGTACCGCGTCTGCTCGCTTGCTGCGGGCGGACGCTCCTCTGGTCGGGCCTGCTGTGGGCACCACGCTGTCCTTCCGGCGGCCGTTGACGAAACGGATCAGCGTTCCATATTCTAAATGGAACAACGATCCGCTTTCAGGTTAGCTGACTGCGGTCACTCCGCCGTGCCTGTCGCCGTCCGCGGACGGCGACAGGGCCATCGAAGGGCATGCTCCTCATGAGCGAACCTGCTTACACAGCCGACACCCTCCACTCGCCCACCCCCGTCCTGTCGGTCGGCCCGGTGGTGCTGGCGACCCCCGGCCGCGCTGTGGACCTCCAGGTGCGCGTCTCCGCGCCGGTGACCGGGAGCGAGCTGCCCGTCATCCTCCTCTCGCACGGTCTCGGCTTCTCCAACAACCTCTCCTCGCTGAACGGCTACGCCCCGCTCGCGAACTTCTGGGCCGCACACGGCTTCGTCGTGATCCAGCCCACCCACCTGGACTCCAAGACGCTGAGCCTGGAGCCCGACGCCCCCGCAGCCGCCGCACACTGGCGCACCCGGGCCGAGGACATGACGCGCGTCCTCGACCGGCTCGACGTGATCGAGGATGCCGTCCCGCAGCTCGCCGGCCGTCTCGACCGGAGCCGGGTCGCCGTAGCCGGGCACTCCATGGGCGGGCACACCGCGAGCCTGCTGCTCGGTGCCCAGCTCACCGATCCCCATGACGGAACGACGGTGAACCTGGCCGATGACCGGATCAAGGCAGGCGTCTTGCTCGCCGCGCCCGGCCGGGGCGGCGACGCCCTCACCGAGTTCACCGTCGAGAACTACTCCTTCTTCCTGACCACGGACTTCTCCACGATGACGACGCCCGCGCTCGTGGTCGCCGGAGACAAGGACGACTCCGCCTTCCTGACGGTCAGTGGCCCGGACTGGCACACCGACCCCTACGTCCTCTCCCCGGGCCCCAAGTCTCTGCTCACCCTGTTCGACGCGGAGCACGGGCTCGGAGGGGTCTCCGGATACGACGTCGCCGAAACCACGGACGAGAACCCGGCGCGGGTCGCCGCCCTCGCCACGCTCGCCTGGGCCTACCTGCGCAGCGAGCTCTACCCCGGGGACTCCGCCTGGCAGGTGGCCCGCGACGCGGTGACGGCCGGCCCCAACCCGTTCGGACGGGTCGAATCCAAGTAGACCCATGCAGGCCAGCTCCACGGAATGACCTCGTTCGCTGCTCCTTCCCGTGAGCTCTGGATGTGAGCCTTCGTCAGCCTCTGGGAAATCCGGGTCGATTCGACGCGGGCACTGTGTCGTCATTCGCCATCGATTGGTGACAGAGTCGGGCAGTGCCTGGTCTCAGGGCGCTTTCAGCCGGTGGGGGTGCCGACCTGGTCGCGTTCGAGTACGGAGCGCAGCTGGCGGAGGGCGTGGGCGGCGGCTGCCGTCGTGGACTGGTCGAGGGTGCCTTCGACCAGCTCGCTCAGGCCCGCGGTGAAAGTGGTTTCGGCGGCATCGAGGAGCTGTGAGCCGTCGTCGGTCAGCGCCAGGAGCGAGGACCGGCGGTCCGCCGGATTGGCCTGACGGACGATCCACCCCTGCTTCTCCAGGCGGTCGACGCCCTTACTCGTTGCACCGGCGCCGATGGCGAATTCCGCGGCGAGGTCGGCCACCCGGGACCCCGGGTGCTCGCGCAGGAACCGCAGGAACTCGAACTGCGACGTCACGATCCCGTGCCGCTCACGCAGGCGGTCGTTCAGCGCGTTGTACAGGCGCGTCTCGCAGCGGACAAGATCCGCGAAGAATCCCTGGAGGTCGGCGACCCCATCCGATTTATATGCCACGGCATATAGTGTAGAGGAAGCCATTCCGCGGGAGGAAGCAGATGAGCAAGGAACAGCTCGCCAAGGTCGACGCGATGCTCCGCCGGCCCCGGCCCGAGGGCCGGCGCTCCGTCGAGGAGCTGCGCGCCGGGTTCAGGGCACTCATGGACACGATGATCGTGCCGGACGACGTCCGCACCACGCAGACCACGCTCGGCGGCCGACCCGCCCTGCACGTCACACCGCACGACGGCGCCCGCCCGGGCACGATCCTGTACTTCCACGGTGGCGGCTTCGTCTTCGGCTCCCCCGAGACCGCGCTGTCGCTCACCGCGCAGCTCGTCTCGAAGACCGGGTTCGACTCGTACTCGGTGGACTACCGGCTGGCCCCCGAGCACCCGTTCCCGGCCGGTCTGGAAGACAACCTGAGCGCTTACCGCGCCCTCCTCGACAGCGGCCTGGCCCCGTCCGCCATCGCGTTCGCCGGGGACTCCGCCGGCGGCGGCTACGCGGTCACCACCGCCCTGGCCGCCCGCGACGCGGGGCTTCCGCTGCCCGCCGCGATCGTGGCCTTCTCCCCGGGCCTGGACGCCACCCGGACCGGGGAGAGCATGACGACCAAGGACGGCATCGATCCGATCTTCACCCGCGAGGCCGTAATGCACACCGGGGCCATGTACCTCGCCGGCCAGGACCCCAAGCAGCCCCTGCTCAGTCCGGCCCTCTTCGCCGACCTGACCGGGTTCCCCCCGCTCCTCATCCAGGTAGGCACCAACGAGATCCTGCTCGACGATTCCACCCGCCTCGCCGCCCGCGCCCGCGACGCCGGAGTCGACGTCATCCTCGACATCACCGCCGACGCCCCCCACGTCTTCCAGACCTTCGCCGGCGGCCCCCTCGACGAAGCCGACCAGGCACTCGACCGCGCCGCCCTCTTCCTCACCCAGCACATCCCCACCCCCTGACGCCCCAACCGCACCAGTGCGACGGGGCATCACCCCGAGACCCCGGCCGTGTCATCGGAGGGCGTGTGCGCGGCCCCGGCATGGTCCGGGCGGTCAGGCCCAGGTCAAGGACGTCGGGAGATGGTCGCAGGCGAACGCGGTGCGTACCGCCCGCCCGAGTTCTTCGACCGCATGTCAGGCGGGGTGCTTGAGGCCGCCACGGTGAAGCGGCGCAGGACCTGTTCGGCCTCGGCGGTGCCCAGGCGCAGGGAGGTGGTGCACCTGAGGCGCGACTCCTCGATCATGACTGTCGGCCATACCGGCCGTATGGCCTCGTCGCTTCGGCCTCCTGCGCAGCGTCCCTGCGAGAGCTGTGCCTGTCGGCGCGATGTGCCTGCGGGGATCTGGGCCAGTGAGGAGTACGCGAAGCTCCGGCGTTACGACGCCGACACTCCTGATCAGCCCACGGGACTGTGCCAGTGCCATCAGGCCGATGCTGACCGTGCTGTCCGGCGCATCTGTGGCGGGTGGGCTGGATGCCACGAGGGCGAGCAACTGCTCGCCCTGCGCCTGGCTTTGCCCGACGGCCGCATCGACACCGCCACATACAAGACTGTGGTCTTCGAGTGCGTGGCGCCGGTACCACTGTTCGGGTCGGGCCACGAGGCCGCAACGCACGGCGAATCCCGGTGCTGCCAGGTGAGGAGCGGGACACATCGTGCGGGCTGGGGTCCCTACAGCAGGGCGCCACCCGACACTTCGAGCCGCTGGGCGGTGACCCATCGCAGGTCCTCGGAGGCGAGCGCGGCAATCGCGTCGCCGATCTCCTGCGGTTCGCCGACGCGGCCGAGCGCGGTCTGCGCACCCAGTCCCTCGCGCATCTGCGCGTCGTCCCGCATGGCGCCGCCGTTGAAGTCGGTTGCGGTCGGCCCCGGCGCGACGGCGTTGACGCGGACCCCCCGCGCACCCAGCTCCACGGCCAGGGTCCGGCTGAGGACCTCGACCGCCGCCTTGGAGGCCGCGTACACCGAGGTGCCGGAACTGGTGTGGCGGCTGAGGGAGGAGGAAACGTTGATGATCCGCCCCCCGTCGGCCAGCACGGGCGTAAGCGCCTGGATGAGGAAGAACGTGCCGCGCACGTTGGTGTCCATCACTGCGTCGTAGTCGTCGACCGTGACCGCTTCCAGCGGTCCGAACAGCCCAATCCCGGCATTGTTGACCAGGACGTCCAGCCGGGTCGCCTCCCAGCGCTCCAGTTGCGCGGCCAGGTGGGAGACGAAGGAGGGAAAGGACGCCACGTCGCTGATGTCCAGCCGCAGTGCGGCAGCCGTGGCGCCGATTTCCTGAATGTTCTTGACCGTCTCCTCGGCCTCCTGCGCGTCGCCGCGGTAGGTGACGACGACGCGCAGCCCGTGCCGGGCCAGCGACTGGGCCGTGGCCCGGCCCAGCCCGCGATTGCCGCCGGTCACCAATGCGATCTTGCCTGACTCCATGAGTGCTTCTCCTTACGGGAACGCCACGACGCCGGCGGGGAGTGCTCCCGCCGAGCAGAGGCGAGTCGTTCGACTCGCCTCCCCATTCACGTAAACATCTGCACAGTGGCGAGTCAAGTGACTCGCCTCGTGATGGGCCATACTGGACCCATGACCGCAGGACTCTCCGCGCACCATCAACGACTCGCTCAGCGCAAGCGCGAGGCGATCACCGCGGCGGCCACGAAGCTGTTCCTGGAACGGGGCTATGACGGGACCTCGCTGGCGAAGATCGCGCAGGAAGCGGTCGTCTCGAAGTCCACGCTGTTCAAGCAGTTCCCCACCAAGGCGGCGCTCTTCGAAGCCATCGTCACCGAGTACTGGAAGGGCGGGCCGGACCCGGCGGCGCCCGCGACGCGGCCCGGTGACCTGCGCGCCGGCCTGAGCGCGATCGGCCGCCAGTACGCCGACCTGATCGGCCGACCCGCAATGGCGGGCCTCTTCCGTATCGTCATCGCCGAACTGCCGCGCTTCCCGGAACTGGGACGGGCCCAGTTCGAGCTGGGCAAGCTGCCCTACTTCATCTCCGTCCAGCACTACCTGGAGGCCGAGCACGCCGCAGGCACTGCGGTGGTACCCGACGCGGAGAGCGCCACCAACCAGTTCCTCGGAATGATCGCCAACTACGTCCTGTGGCCGCGGATGCTGCTCGCCGACTGGAGCCCCGCACCTGCCGACGTCGGCCACGCCGTCGAGGAGGCGGTCGCGACGATGCTCGCCCGCTACGGCCGCAGCGCCGACGGCCCGCAGCACTCCTGAGGGCTCCGGCGCCGCCACGGCTGCGGACGGCGCCCGCCCCCGCCCCCCTCCCGGAACGCTGCGGGAGGCCGCCGGTCAGTGCCGAGGCGGGCATGTTCGGCGAGCGTTCCGGACAGGGCGGTCCGGCGGCCTGTCCGGTACCGACGGCGGCGATCAGCCAGGCGTACGCCTCGGTCGTGGTGCCGGGCGGGGCGAGGGCGTCTAGGTGCACGGCTATTACGGCCAGCCCACGGTCTCGACCCGTCCATAGGGCCTGTTTCAGAAGTGACGTTCTGAGGCGCTAGTGAGCGTTGCGTTCTGCGGCGGCATGCCACCAGCCAGGTGGAGATGTGCCGGTGACCTTGGCGGTGGACTGGTCAGGATGAAGCCCGAGCCGTCGAAGCGCGCTGGCGTGGATGCGGATGTCGAACCAGCCGTGCCAGTGGCCGTCAAGGCCGATGCCGCAGGCCAAACCCCACTGGATCTCGTCTGGGCTGAAGGGCATCCAGTCGATGCCGCGGTCACGCAGTCAAGCGCGGGTGGCCGCCATCGGGCGGAGGCGGCCCGGCAGGTTTTCGTAGGCCGCGATGGTGATCCAGTCGGTGCTCGGCGTGTCCACGGCACCCATGATGCCGGGCAGCCGCGCTGGTGTCATAGCCATTCGTCGAGTACGGCGATGAGGACAGTCGCCTCGTAACGGACGGCCAGCTTGTCGGAGCGAGTGGCCACCGCTTGGTGCCGCTTGAGCCGATTGATCCCGCACTCCACAGCGTGTCGAGCGGCGCAGCAGCGCGACAGCGTTGAGGGCCAGCGGAACGTAGAACGGCATCGCCGCCACCGGAAGGTGTGGCTTGAACAACAGGTACCGGGTGGTCTCCAGCAAGGGCCTGGCCGATGCGGGCCGTCTGGGCGACGCACTCGTCGCACTCATCGGGCGTCAGAGGGCGGGTGCCGAACCGCTGATGCGCGCGCAGGAAAATGTCGACCTCGGCCACATGGACCCAGCCCAGCAGATGGGGGGCCGATGCGTGGTAGGCAATCCCACTGGGGGTGCACGCCGCTGATCGCCGCGTGCACCCCCTGACGCGCTCACAGGCCACCTGGGCAGCCGGCCACGACGGCTGGGGCACTTCGAAGATGCCGCGCCGCCCTCTGATGCCGTGCAGCACAAGAGAGGCAGCCAGGGACTGTCCGGAGCGCTGATCAGTGCGAGGAGGAAGCGTGATCCTCGTAGTCCATCAGCCGAGCGATGTGCCCCGCCCCAGGATCAGTGGGATTGCGGCGCATGCAGAGTCCGGCTTCGGGCCGTGGACCGGTAGCAGGAACCGCGGGGGGCCATCCGGCCCTGGCCAAGTCTTCCAACCGGGCAAGGGCGCGATTTTGGACGGTCTTAAGGTGGTCCCGCCGAGCCTCGTCCGTGCCATCACACCCCTCAAGGGTTCCGACAGCGACGCACCTGCCGTCGCGAGAGTGCGTCGGCCCAGTTGATGACACGGTCGTGACAACTGTGATTGACATTGCCCCCTGTCGGTTGTCTCGACGGGGGCCTTCGCTGTGGGGTGGAGAAGGCGTGCGACTCAACGCCAACGATCGACGAGCGGGGAGATCTGTCGCCGTTCGACGATCGCCGTCGCCTGGCACGCGCTGACGCACGCTGCTCAGTCGGCCGTTTGCAGTCGATCACGCCTCGTTCCTTCTGCGGCACGAGAAGTGCTCGGGCAGCCCTTCTGGGCCTGGAAGGCTCGTGAGCAGCTGGTGGGCCAGCTCGCTCAGGAGGGCCGCGGCGCGGGTTTCGCCCGGCAGGGCGGTGCGCTGCTTTTCCGCTGCCGCGATGACCTTCTCCGCGATGTTCTGGGGGTTGCGGACTTTGCGCCGCTGAAGCCATGTGGCCAGCCGTTTTACGCCGGTGCGCCGCAGGGCGGAAGGGGTCTGACAGCGCGTCAGCATGATGACCGCGCCCTTGGAGCGGGCTTGGTCGAAGGCTCCCTCCAGGACCGGGCTGATTCCGCAGAGCAGGTCGCGCATTCGGTTGGTGAGGTGGATGCGTGGAGTACTAAGCGCTTTCAGCCAGAGAGCACCGCGCATGGGCCGTGATCTCTGGCGTGATCCCTCCTAGCTGCTTGATCACTTTCGGCTTAGCGTCAATCGCGTTGTGTAGTTGGCTTGGAGGGGCAGTCATGGCGGACGAAATCACTTACAAGATCACCCTGTGGACTGAGCACATCAGCGGCGCGGGAACCGACGCCACCATGTACGGACAGTTGATCGGCGAGAACGGCAAGAGCGCCGAAGTCGTATTCGACAACGCGGGCAACGACTTCGAGTACGGAACGTGGGGGACGTACTCGATCACGACGACAGACATCGGCGAGCCCACACAGCTCCGCCTCTTCCACGACAACGGCGGCTACCGTCCCGGCTGGTGCCTGGGGCTGGGACACGTTCAGCACTACGCGCCGGTCGAGGGCTCGCGATACCCGAAGCTCACACAGTGGAATCTGGTGATCGATACCACGGTCGAAGCCGATGACCTTACAGACGCCTTCGGTGAGAGGACCAAGACAGTTCCCGGCGTGTGGCTGGCATCAGATTCCGGTGGCATCGACAAGACGTTCAACCTGAAGAGGTCCTCAAAGCGCTAAGCGTCCTCAGCAGAAACTCAGCCGTCTGCCCGGCCATCCCATCCGGTGGCCGGGCAGACGGCTGCGTCCGTTGAGACGCGTACAGCGCTCCCTCTTCCCGCTCAAGGGCTGTGAACCGGCAGCCTGGAACGGGACGGGCGTCAGGTCAGCGCGAACTTGGCCACGTACTCGTCGAAGGGTTCGATGCCGACTTCCGCACGGAGTTCGTCCATACGCTCGGGCTCTTCACAGGGCCACGGAACCGGCGCCCCGTCCTTCACGCCGGCGATCTGAGTGCCGTAGACCTGCTTGCGGCCCTCATTGACCAGTGTCCGGTCGTGCAGAAAGGCCAGCTCGCGCGGGCTGGCCGCGCCTGCTGACACCGCCACTTGCATCAACTGGAGGGCGCGCCGCTGAACGTCGAGCTGCCGGTCGGCATGCTGGGCGATCAGCCATGCTGCACGTGCGGCTTCCTCGCCGACCAGGTCCGCCGTCGGCCAGCCGTACTCATCCATGATCTCGCCGAGTCGGTCACCGTGCCGCGCGGTCAACTGGCGCCACGCCAACTGCTCCGCCGGGTCATCGCTGTTCGCGCGGACCGAGGACTGGTGATCGGCCGCAGCCATCTCTGTGAGCTCCACTGCCAGCGCGGCAACGTCGTGCGCCACTCTCAACTCCCATGTGTCGGTGCGTTGTACTCGTGAGCCAGAGCCGGATCGCCATGACGGTCACGGTGCCGTGGAAGACGTAGGCACGCTTGTCGTATCGCGTGGCCACCGCCCGGAAGCCCTTGAGGGCATTGATCGTCCGCTCGACCTCGTAGCGGCGCTTGTAGATCTCCTTGTCGAAGCTGGCAGGACGACCGCCCTTGCTGCCCCGGCTCCGACGGTTGGTCCGCTGATTCCTCGACTCGGGGATGGTGTGCTTGATCTGTCGTCGGCGCAGGTAGCGGCGATTGCGCCGGGGGGAGTACGCCTTGTCGCCACCGAGATGATCCGGTCGGGTGCGGGGGCGTCCGCCACCAAGGTGGCCCCCGGGAGCGTCCGAGTCCCTCATCGGGCCGGTGCTGGCGGGGCGTGCGTCTTTTCCCGGCACCCACGGAGATCTCTTACGCGCTCCCGCGGCGTGCTTGTGGGCTCGGTAGGAGGTGGAGTCCACACTCACCATGGACCAGTCGATGCGGCCTTTCGCGTCGGCGTCGGCCAGGACGGACGCGTAGATCTTGTCCCATGTGCCGTCCGCCGACCAGCGTCTGTGCCGCTCGTACACGGTCTTCCACTTGCCGAACCGTGCAGGCGGATCCCGCCACGGCACCCCGGTGCGCTGCCGAAAGAGGATCCCATTTATCACTCTGCGATGACCCACCCAACGCCCGCCTCGCTGACCGGACTTCGGTAGATGCGGACGCAGCCGCGCCCATTCATTGTTCGTGAGATCTCCCCGCCCCATGGGCAAGCCAACGACTCGAAGCCGAGACGGTCGTGATCCGCCGGACGGACCCTAGCCAAGCATCGATCAGCGATTGCCCGCTGAACTGATCGGGGCGCATTACCCGCACCTGCTCGGTGCAGACCGTGGAGACGGTGCTGAGCCGTGTCTACCGAAAGCTCGGCATCCGCTCCCGGACCCAGCTCGCCGCCGCGCTCACCGGACAGCCGGCCTGCCTCATACGTTGCCGGTGTGGCTCAAGTGCCGGTGTCAGCGCGGTCGTCGGCGGCTCCGGGCGGACTGGCGGCGGTCGGCTCGCGCCTGGGCCGCGGCTCGGGTGGGGGGCGGCGTCGCGGGGGTCTCCAGGAAGGCCGCGAGGCTCGCGACGGTGGGATGACGGAAGAGGTCGACCATCGAGAACTCCCTTTCCAGGGCCGCCTCCAGGAGGTTGTGCACGCGGGCGAGGTGGAGCGAGTGCCCCCCGAGGTCGAAGAAGTTGTCGTGCGGGCCCACGCGGTCCACGTGCAGGACGTCGCGCCAGGTGCGGACGACCAGTTCCTGGGTGGGGCCGGACGGAGCGCCGGCTCCGCCGGACGACGACTCTCCCCCGGTGTCGGAGAGGACGCAGCTCGTCGGGTGGCCGTAGCGGTCGGACAGTGCGGCCGGGGGCTCCGCCTGCGGTGCCGGGGTGTGGGCGCTCAGGCGGTGGACCAGTCGCGCGGGAGCGTCGAGACGGCTGCGGATGAACGGCTTGGACGCGTCGAGGCCGATCAGTACGTGCGGGCGGTCGTGCCGCAGGGCGTGCAGGAAGGCGCGCAGTCCCTCGCCGCGGCCGATGGGGTGGTAGCCGCGGGCGCGGCTGGGTTCGGTGAGGTGGCGGCCCCTGCTCATGCCGGTCTCCTCCCACAGGCTCCAGGCGAGACTGCGGACGCGGAGGTCCTTCGACCGGTGCGCCCTGGCGTCCAGGTGGGCGTTGGCGGCCGCGTACCCGCTCGCCAGCGCCGCGCCGAGCGCGCCGTTGACGGAGGAGAAGCCGATCAGCACGGTCTCCGAACCGCTTTCGGCGAGGCAGTCGAGAAGGACCTGCGTGCCGGTGGTCTTGGGGGCCAGCACGTCGGCGAGTTCGTCGACGCTCTGGGTGAGGAACGACTGCTGGCGGAAGCTGCCCGCGAGGTGGATCACTGCGTCGGGCTCGCGTGACCAGCGCGCCCGGGCCAGGTCCAGGGCGGCCCGCGTCCGGTCGGCGTCGCAGACGTCGGCCACGGCGTACAGGACGTCTCCGCCACGGGCCCGCAGCGCCCGCAGGCTCTCCACGCGTGCGCGGGCCACGGGATCGTCGGCCGCCGTACCGGCATCCTCCGGCAGCGGGGTGCGGCCGAGGATCAGCAGCCGGGCGTCGTAGGCGTCGAGCAGGTGCGTGCAGATCTCGGCGCCGAGCCCGCCGAGTCCACCGGTGACGACGTACACCCCTCGGTGCCGCAGCGGGGGGCCCGACTCCGCGGGGGTGGCGGGCAGTTGGGCGAGGCGCGGGGCGAGGCGGCGCCCTTCGCGTACGGCGGCTTCCGGCTCACCGGGGCGGGCGGTCAGTTCGGCCAGCAGATGCGGCAGGTCGCTGCCGGGGGTGCCGTCGCCGGGCAGGTCGAGGTGGGAACCCGTGAGCCAGGGGATCTCCTGGAGGAGGCTGACGAGCAGCGCCAGACGCGCCGCCCGGTCGCTGTCGGGCTCGTCACCGGGGGCCGCGTGCTGGGTGTGGCGCCCCACGACGCGCAGGGTGCGGTCGCCGCCGTCCTCGTCGCGGTGGGCGTCCAGGGCCTGTACGAGGTGGACGAGGCAGGCGGTCTCGGCGGGTACGGGCCGGTCCGGTTTGCCCTCGGCGGGCGGCGCGTAGGTGCTGAGGTCGACGATCTCGCCGGGAGTGAGGCCGTCGGCGTCGAGCGCGTCCAAGAGCCAGTCGTGGTCGTCGCGGTGGTCCGGGCGTATGCGGTAGTGGCCGGCGGCGAGCCGGGCACGGTCCTCGCCGAGGTCGACGCGGGCGGCACGGCGCCCGTCCGCGTCGAGCAGGGGCAACAGGCCGTCGGCCAGGCCCAGTCGGTCGGCGATGACCAGCATGGTGGCGTCGGAACAGGGGCCCTGCTGAGGCCGGGCGGGGGTCCAGCGGCGTTCGTGGAACCAGTTGGGCAGGGTCCGTTCGTTGCCCAGGGCGAGGTCGGTGGCGCGGATCAGCTCGATGAAGTCCCCCGCGTGGAAGCGGTCGCGCAGCTTGGAGCGCTGGATCTTGCCGATCTCGGTCTTGGGGATCTCCTCGCGGTCCACGGGCAGCACGTGGCGGGGGTTCAGGCCGGTCCGGCGTACGAGGTGGGAGCGGATCTCGCGAATCGCCTCCGCCGGGTCGGCCGGTCCGCCCCTCAGGTGGACGAAGAGCACGAGTCCGTCGGTGGTGGCACCGGGGTCACGGACCGCGCACGCCGCGGTGAAGGAGTTCTCGACGCTGTCGAGTTCCTCCACCACTGACTCGATCTCGTGGCAGTAGTGGTTGACGCCGTTGATGATCAGGACGTCCTTGGCGCGACCCGTGATCGTGAGGGCGCCGTCGCGGAGCACGCCCAGGTCGCCGGTGTCGAACCAGCCGTCCTGGGTGAACGCGGCCCGGTTGGCGTCGGGGTTGTCGTGATAGCCCGACGTGACCGTGGGCCCCTTCACCAGCAGGCGCCCCGGCACCCCCTCGGGCAGGGTGCGCTCCTGCGCGTCGGCGATGCGCAGGGTGGTGCCGGGAAGCGGACGGCCGACCTCGGTGAAGGGGTCGTCGTCGCCGGTGGACTCGAGCGTGAAGGCGTCGGAGTACGTGACGGCCGACGACGTCTCGGACATGCCCCAGGAGGGACGCATGGCCGTGGCGGGCAGGCCGTGGGGGGCGAGCGCGGACAGGAACCTGCGGGCGACGCGGGGCATGATGGCCTCACCCGCGTTCTGGATGAACCGCAGGCACGACAGGTCCCAGGTCGCCCCTGCGGCTTCCGCCACCCGGTCGTTGACGAGGCCGAACGCGAAGTTGGGCGCCCAGGTCAGCGTCACCCGGTGGGTGTCGACCGCCTCCAGCCAGCGCAGCGGCTCCTGCAGGATCCACGCGGTGGGCGCGTGGATCTGACGGCAGCCGAGGTAGACGTCCCGCACGTGGAACATCACGATGCCGCCGACGTGGTCCAGAGGCATCCAGTTGAAGGACACGTCGCCGGGGCCGAAGCCGTTGGCGGCGCCGGTGGCCGCGCAGCGGGCGAGCACGTTGCGGTGGCGCAGGGCGACGGCCTTGGGGGCGCCGGTGCTGCCCGAGGTGAGCAGCAGCAGCGCCACGTCGTCGGGGTCCGCGGGGTGCGGTGTGCCGGGGGCCGCGGTGCGCAGTTCGTCGAGGACGCCGATGCGTACCGGAGTGGTCCAGGAGCGGCGGGCGGCGGCCTCTTCGAGTGCGGCGGCGGTCGTGGGGTCGGTCAGAACGATCGGTGCGCCCAGCAGTTCCAGGGCTCCGGCGAGCCGGTCGACGGCGGGGCCGTCCTGGGCCGGGGAGACGGGTGCCAGCGGTACGGGAACGATGCCGCCGAGCACGCAGGCCCAGAACGCGACGAGGAAGTCCCGGTGGTCGGGGCATTGCAGGAGGGCACGGTCACCGGCGGCCAGGCCGGCCGCCCGCAGTCCGCCGAGCACGCGTCCGGCGTCATCGGCGAGCGCCGCGTAGTCCAGTTCGCGTTCCTCTCCCTGGTGGTCGAGGAGCAGGATGCCGCCTTCGGCGGTGGCGGTGGCGGCGGCGCGGTGCAGCGCCTCGGGGAGGGTCGTTACGTCCGGTGTCGCACTGCCGGGGCCGGTGAACAGCGCGAGGCGGGTGTCCTCGCCGGGCGCCGCCTGGGGGGTGGCGGAGTCGGTGGTCCCGGCCGCGCCCCCGTCGTCCGCCGGCTGGTCGGCGAGTGGCCCGGGGATGTCGGTGTGGACGCGGTCCTGCGGGCTCGCGGCGGTGTCCTCGGTCAGGGTGACCTTCGCCGAAGGCAGGGCGTCCTCCCACCGGCGGATCAGTTCCTCGTCGAGCACAGGCAGGGCCCGCAGGGCGGCTTCGTCCAGGCGTCCGGCGCGGGTGCGGGGCAGGGAGGTGACCGCGACGTAGGCGCCGGGGACCAGTGCGGCGGGCAGGAGCGCCGCCGCGTGGGCGCGCAGCCGTGCGGGGTGGAAGGGGCCGGTGGGCACCACGTACGCGACGAGTTCCTCGACCCCGTCGGTGGTGGTCAGGGGCAGTACTGCGCACGCGGCGAGCGATTCCTCGCGCAGCAGTGCGTTCTCGATGTCGGCGGGTGCGGCGCTGCGGCCGTCGCGGCGCAGCCGGTCCGCGGTGTCGTCGAGGGAGAGGCGGCCTGCGGGCAGCAGGCGGCCGCGCCAGGTGACGGGCTGCCGGGCGCCGGGGGTATGGAGGGACCCGGGTGCGTGGAGGGGGCCGGGGATGCCGGTCGCGAGCGGCCGGGAGCGGGCGTCGACGGGGACGACCGGGCGGTTGCCCGGCTCCGCGCTGCTCAGCTCCTGGTCGGTCAGGCCCGGTGCGCAGTGCAGGGCCGCGGCGTAGCCGCCGGCTTCGGGGAGCGGCCACAGGCGGTGCAGCTCGGCGTCGCTGTGGGCGTGGAAGCGGTCAGCGAGGCGGGCGGTCAGCCGGCCGCCGTCGGTGAGCACCAGGCGCAGGCGTGCGGCTTCAGCGGCGACCGGGGTGGCCAGGGCGGTGGGCGGCAGGAACGCGACGGTCGCCGGGGTGTGTTCGGCAGACCGGGCCGGGTGCACGGACGCGCCGTGCAGCAGGGGCCACAGCAGGGCGTGGACGGTGGAGAGCAGCGCGTCGGGCCGGTGGTGCAGCACGGTGTCGTCGGCGGTGAGCGGGGTGCGCCGCTGCAACCAGTCCACGGTGTCGCAGAGTTCGGCGTGGGTCACCGCGACGGGTCCGTGGTCGCCGTGGACGACGACGGCCGGATCGTCGGGCTGTACGGGCCGGGTCTCCGGTTCGCGGGCGCCCTCGGCGGTCGGCAGGTCGGCGAGGTCCAGCGTGGGCAGGGTGAGCGGCCAGGGCGGCGCGCCGGTGGTGAGCAGCAGCCGCGCCTCGCTGTCGGCGAGGAAGGCGTGCGCCGCCGCCTCGGGCAGGGCGGGGTCGAGCGGAATCCAGACCGCGCCGAGCCGGAGCAGCGCGAGCGCCGTCGTCACGGAGGCGGGCCCGGGCGGCAGACACACGGCGACGCCCTGCCCGTGGCGCGCCCCGTGAGCGCGGAGCTGCTCGGCGGTGGCCTCGACGCGTGCGGCGAGGTCCGCGTACGCGTACCGATCAGTGTCGGTCGTGAGGGCCGTGGCGTGCGGGGTACGGAGGGTCTGCGCGGTGAGGCGTGCCGGGACCGTGTCGGGTGCGAGGGCGGCCGGGGCGGGGAGGGCCGGGGCGTCGTCCAGCGGCAGGTCCGCCACGGGGCGTTCGGGGGTGCGGACCGCTTCGGCCAGGAGGCGGTGCAGGTGCCCGGTCAGGCCGCGTACCGTCGATTCGTCGAAGAGGTCGGTGCTGTACACGATCGTGCCGCGCAGCTGCCCCGCGTCGAGCCACAGGTGGAACTCGAGGTCGAACCGCGTGGATGCGCGCGGCAGCGCCTCGGCGCGCAACTGCGCGTCGGGCAGGGCGCGTTCGGTGTCCGGCCCGCTCTGCAACGCGAAGAGGGTCTGGAACAGCGGTGTGCGGCTCGCGTCGCGCTCCGGCTGGATGTCCTCCACCAGCTTGTCGAGCGGGACGTCCTGGTGGGCGAAGGCGTCGGCGCACATCTGCCGTACGCGGCCGAGCAGTTGTGCGAACGAGGGTTCGCCGTCGAGGTCCGCGCGCAGCACGAGGGTGTTGACGAACAGGCCCAGCAGGGCCTCGGTCTCGACCTGTTCGCGGCCCGCCACCGGGGAGCCGATCAGCACGTCGTCCTGCCCGGTGTAGCGGTGCAGCAGTGCGCTGACGCCCGCGAAGAGGGTCATGAACAGGGTTGCCCGGTGGGATCGGCCCAGTGCGGTGAGCGCCTCGGTCAGATCGGCGGGCAGGGTGAGGTCGACGCGGGCGCCGCGGAAGGCCTGTTCGTCGGGGCGCGGGCGGTCGGCGGGCAGCTCCAGGGTCGGCAGGTCACCGGCCAGCTGCCCGCGCCAGTAAGCCAGTTGGCGTTCGAGCTCGGGTCCTTCGAGGCGGTCGCGCTGCCACTCGGCGAAGTCGGCGTACTGGATCTCCAGCTCCGGCAGCCCGGTGGGTTCGCCGGTGAGCCGTTCGCGGTAGAAGGCGGTCAGCTCCCGGGTCAGGAGGTTGAGCGACCAGCCGTCGGTGACGATGTGGTGCTGGCACAGGACCAGCAGGTGCCGGTCGGGTCCCGTGGTCACGAGCGCGGCCCGCAGCAGCGGTCCGCGGGTCAGGTCGAAGGGCTGGTCCACCCAGTCGAGGGACCACTGCCGTTCCTGCTCGGGAGGCACTTCCGCGGTCTCCAGGGCCACCGTCCCCGAGGGGGCCACGACCTGGAGCGGTTCGCCGTTCTCCGTGGCGAAGGTGGTGCGCAGGATCTCGTGGCGCGCCACCACCTGTGCCAGGGCGGAGCGCAGCGCCGCGATGTCGACACGGCCCGACCACCGCAGCGCGAGCGGGATGTTGTAGTACGGGTTGTCGCGCTGCAGTTGGTGGAAGAACCACATGCGCTGCTGGGCGTACGAGGCGGGGAAGCGCAGCGGTCCGGCGTCGGCGTGGGTGGTGGGATCGGGGTGCTCGGCCAGGGACACGGCTACTCCGTCTCGGTCTTGACGTGCTGCTCGGAAGGGTCGCCCTGGGCGGGCGCGGGGACCGCGGCGGTGGGCCGGCCCCGGCGGGCGCTGCGGCGGATGCGGCCCGCGGTGGCGGGCGCGGCCTGCTCCAGGAGGAGGACGAGGTCGGCGACGGTGGGGGCGTCGAAGATGCGGCGCAGCGACAGTTCGACGCCGCACCGGTCGCGCAGCCGCGCCATCAGCTGCATGGCCAGGAGCGACTCGCCGCCCAGGTCGAAGAAGTTGTCGTGGATGCCGATGCCGTCGATGCCGAGCACTTCCTCCCAGACCGCGACGACCTCCTTCTCGCGCGGGGTGGTCGGTGCGGTGTGGGCCACGGACAGTTCGGGGCGCCGGTTGAAGGAGCGGCCGACGGCGGCGGTCCGGGGGGCGGCGGTCCTGTCGTCGGCGCGGGCGGGGGTGCCGCGGCGGGCGACGACGAGGGTGTGGTCGCCCGCGTCGTGCGTGGCGGAGCGGGGGAAGGTGGTGACGTCGGTGAGGCCCTCGGAGCTCAGCAGCTCCTGCCACACCTCCTTGCCGACCAGCGGGGAGCCCTCGCGCAGGTCGTCGTCGAAGTACCACCAGCCCTCGTACAGGCCCGTGGTCATCAGCGACCAGCGCTGCTGCCGGGACGCCTCGAGCAGCATCGTCACCCCGTCGGGGACGAGGAGGCCCGCGGCGTGGCGCACGGCCTGCCGGAGGTCGGGGGTGGCGTGCAGCACGTTGAAGGCGAGGACCAGGTCGAAGGAGCCCGCCGGGTAGCCCTGCGGCGCCGGATCGCGGGTGATGTCGAGGACGCCGAACTCCATCCCCGTCAGCCCTCGTTCCTGTGCCTGGCGCTGTCCGTCCAGGACGAAGGAGCGGCCCAGGTCGGTGAAGTGGTACTCGACGCCCGGCAGCGAGCGCAGCTCCTCGGCGACCTCCCAGGTGAGGTAGCCGCGTCCGGCGCCGATCTCCAGGACGCGCAGCGGCCGCCCGCCCGACTCCGCGGCCAGCCTGGCGACGGTACGGGCGATGAGTTTGCGGTAGAGCGGGATGTCGCTGAAGGCCAGCCTGCGGTCGATGAGGGCGCGCTGGCGCTCGTCGCTTCCCTCGGGCAGCAGCACTTCGGTGCCCGCCAGCGCTCCGGACAGGACCTGGGGGTAGTGGCGTACGCAGTGGTCGAGGTAGGCGAGGTCCTCGGCATGGTCGGGGTGGTCGCGGACGATGGCGGCGGTGAGCGCGTCCGGGTCGCCCACGGCGTCGACGGCCGGGGTGAAACGCAGCCGGCCCGCGTCGTCGGTCAGCAGGCCGTCGTCGACGAGCAGGGCCAGCAGGGCGTCCACGAGCGGCCGGTAGGCCGGGACGGTGCGGAACGCCGCGTGGACGGCGGCGCGTTCGACGACGGAGCCGGGTGCGGTGGGGAGGCCGGCCCGGTGCAGCAGCGCGCGGACGTGGGCGGCGGCCAGGGCGTCGAGGCTACGGGTGAGTTCGGCGGGCAGCCTGCGGGCGGCGTGCTCGGCGCCGAGCTGCTGCGCGGTGCCGGTCATCCAGTCCAGGTGCGCGGAGAGGGTCGCCGGGACCCGTGCCGTCGGTGGGGCGGCGAGCGGCTGGACGTCGATCCAGTGCCGGGTGCGGGCGAAGGGGTAGCCGGGCAGGGGGACGCGGCGGGGGTCCGGCCCGGTGGGCAGGGCGTCCCAGGTGACGTCCGCGCCGTGGCTCCAGGCGTCCCCCACGGCCTGGAGCAGGGTGCGCCGGTCCGGCTCCTGGGCCTGCGGGTGGCGCATCAGCGGCAGCACCGGCGTGCCGGGGCCCGCCTGGGCCCGGGCCAGCGTGGCCAGGGCGCGGCCGGGGCCGACCTCCAGGACGAGCGGGTCGCCCTCGGCGAGCAGGGTGCCGAGCCCGTCGGAGAACCGCACCGGCTCGCGGGTGTGGCGTACCCAGGCGGCGGGGTCCGTGGCCTGTTCGGGGGTGACCCAGGTGCCGGTGAGGTTGGAGACGTACGGGATCTCGGGGGCGTGAAGGGAGACGGTGCCCAGCGTCCGGGCGTAGGTGTCGAGGACCGGGTCGAGCAGGGCGGAGTGGGCGGCGGCCCCGAATCGGATGCGCCGGTGGTCGACGCCTTGTTCCGTCAGCCGTTGTCCGACGCGGGCCAGCGCGTCCTCGGGTCCCGCGACCACGCACGCGCGGGGTCCGTTGACGGCGGCGAGCGACAGCTCGGGGTCGAGCAGCACCGCCTCGGTCTCGTCGAGCGCGACGCCCATCATCCCGCCGCTTCCTGCGGCACGTTCGAAGAGTTCCTCGCGCCGCACGACCAGCGGCAGGGCCTCTTCCAGGCGCAGTACGCCGGACACGCAGGCCGCGGTGTACTCCCCGAGGCTGTGGCCGAGCAGCGCGGTGGGGCGCAGGCCCCAGGACATCACGAGGCGGGCCAGGGCGTACTCGGTCGCCACCAGGGCCGGGAAGACCCCGCCGGTCGCGGGCTCCTCCTCGTACAGCATCTTGCGCAGGTCGGTGGGCAGGTGCGGGCGGAGGATCTCGGCGCAGCGGTCGATCTCCGCGCGGAAGACGGGTTCGCGCTCGTACAGGTCGCGGCCCATGCCGAGGTGCTGGGATCCGGCGCCGGGGAAGAGGAAGACCACGGGGCGTGCGGGGGCCGCCCGGTGGGACGGTCCGGCGGGGGCGAGCGCGCGGGCCGCTTCGAGGGTGTCGCGGGCGACGACGGCGCGCCGGTGGGGGTGGGCGCGGCGGCCGGAGCGCAGGGTGTGCGCCACGTCGGCGAGGGCGAGTGCCGGTTCGTCCCGCAGGCGCTCGCCGAGCCGTTGTCCGAGGTCGTCGAGGGCTTCGGGGGTGCGGGCCGAGAGCACGAGCAGGTGTTCCGCGGCGTCCTCGGCGCGGGGCGCGGGGGTGGGCGCCTCTTCGAGGACGACGTGCGCGTTGGTGCCGCCGATCCCCAGGGAGCTGACGCCGGCGCGCCGGGGGTGGGGCGCGGCGGGCCAGGGGCCGGTCGTGGTCGGCACGTAGAAGGGGGTCGTGTCGAGCGACAGGTGCGGGTTGGGGCTGCGGAAGTTCAGGCTGGCCGGGACCGTGCGGTGCTCCAGGGCGAGGACGGCCTTGATGAGTCCGGCGATGCCGGCCGCGGCGTCGAGATGCCCGATGTTGCTCTTGACCGAACCGAGCGCGCAGAAGCCGGTGCGGTCGGTGTCGAGCGCGAACGCCCGGGTGAGCGCGGCCACTTCGATGGGGTCGCCGACCGGGGTGCCGGTGCCGTGCGCCTCGATGAGGCCGATGGTGTCGGCGTCCACTCCGGCCAGGGTCCGGGCGGTGACGAGCACTTCGGCCTGACCGGCGACGCTGGGGGCGGCGAAGCCCACCTTGCGGTCGCCGTCGTTGTTGATCGCGGTGCCCTTGATGACGGCGTGGATGTGGTCGCCGTCGGCGAGGGCGTCGGCCAGCCGCTTGAGGAGGACGGCGCCCACTCCTTCGCCGCCGAGCATGCCGTTGGCGTCGGCGTCGAAGGGGCGGCAGTGCCCGTCGCGGGAGAACGGTCCGTCCTGTACGTAGCGGTAGCCCTGGCGCAGCGCCGGGTTGAGGGAGACGCCGCCGGCAATTGCGACGTCGCAGCGCTCGTCCAGCAGGTCCTGGCAGGCGAGATGCACCGCGACGAGCGAGGTGGAGCAGGCGGTCTGCACGGAGAGGCTGGGGCCGGTCAGGCCGAGTTCGTACGAGACGCGGGTGGCGAGCGTGCTGGTGACGTTGCCGAGCTGCGCGTGGTGCTGGGCCAGGGTGTCGCCCGCGCGGACGCGGGGGTGGACGTGGTCCAGGTAGTAGCGGCTCTGCTGCGCTCCGGCGTACACGCCGACCGGTCCCTGGGTGGTGCCCGGTCCGTAGCCCGCGTGTTCCAGGACGTGGTGCGCGCATTCGAGGAAGAGGCGCTGCTGCGGGTCGAGGAGTTCCGCCTCGGCGGGCGGGTAGCCGAAGTACTCGGCGTCGAACTCGTCGATGCCGTCGACGACGGAGGCCATCTTGACGAGGTAGGGGTCGTCGAGCCGGGCGGGGTCGCCGCCCGCTGCGAGGTACTCGACGTCGTCGATCGGGGCGACCGATTCGCGCCCCGCCGTCAGGTTGTCCCAGAAGGCCGTCAGGTCGCGCGCTCCCGGGAAGCGTCCCGCCATGCCGATGACGGCGATGTCCGTGTCGGCGTACCCCTCGTCGGCTGTCTTGGCGACGTCCGTAGCGGGGTGTCCCTCGTCGGGCATCTCGGCGTCTGCTGCCAGTGCGTTGTCCACAGTCCTCATCACGTCCTCTCACCGGGGCCCTCGTGGGTCCCGGCCGTGCCCGCCGTTCCTCGGCCCGTGCGTCGCTTGCGGCGTCGGGCCCGGTCCCGCACGCGCGCCAGCTCCGGGTCTCCGCCGTCGTCCGGGTCCCGGGCCAGGTGCGCCGCGAGCGCGGCCACGGTGGGGTGGTCGTACAGCTCGACCAGGGGGATGTCCCTGCCCAGGCGGCGCCTGTACAGGGTCTGTGCGCGTACGAGCAGCAAGGAGTGCCCGCCCACGTCGAAGAAGTTGTGCCGGGTGCCGATGTCGGTCCGGCCGAGCAGCTCGGTCCAGACGGCGGCGACCTCGCGTTCCAGGTCGCTCTCGGGGTGGACGAGGGCGACGGCGGGGGCGGGGGCCGGCTCCAGGGCGAGGAGGGCGGCGCGGTCCGTCTTGCCGGCCGCGGTCAGCGGCAGCTCGCTCAGCAGGTGCAGTTCGCCGGGCACCGCGTAGTGCGGCAGCCGGGCGGTCATCCACTCCCGCAACTCCCCCTCGGTCACGGGATGTTCGGGTACGCACCAGACGGCGAGGCGGTCGCCGCCCGGCGCCGATGAGCGGACCAGTGCGACGGCTCTGCGCACCGCCGGGTGGGCGCCGAGGGTGGCCTCCACCTCGCCCAGTTCGATGCGGGAGCCGCGCACCTTGACCTGGTGGTCGGCACGGCCGATGAACTCGACGCGCCCGTCCTCGCGGTAGCGGGCCAGGTCCCCGGTCCGGTAGAGCCGTCCGCCGGGCTCGACGCCGAACGGGTCCGGCACGAACGCCGCGGCGGTGCGCGCCGGGTCGTTCAGATAGCCGCGGGCCAGCGGCATGCCGCCGATGTGGATCTCTCCCACCACGCCGACGGGGACGGGCTGTTGGGCGGGGTCGAGCACGTAGAGGCGGGCGTTGGGGTTGGGCCTGCCGAGGGTGACGACCGCGCCGTCCTCGTCCTCGTCGAAGACCTGGCAGCTGATCCCGATGGTCGTCTCCGCCGGGCCGTAGCCGTGGTACATGGTGGCGTCCAGGCGGTCACGGAAGCGCCGGTAGAGCGCGGGGGTGAGCGCCTCGCCGCCGCACCACAGGTGGCGGATCGAGCGGGCGGACCGGCTGATGTCGTCGCGCTCGAGGAGGACCTCCAGCATCGAGGCCACGATGTAGAGGAAGGTGATCCGCTCCCGCTCGATCAGTTCGGCCAGGTGGCCGACGTCGCCGTGGGCGCCGGGGTCGGCGAGGACGAGGCGGGCGCCGTTGACCAGGGGCAGGAAGATCTCGTTCACGGAGATGTCGAAGCCCATGGGCGCCTTGTGCAGGACCCGGTCCTCCTCGGTCATGCCGAGCAGCGCGGACTGCCACACCAGGCGGTTGGAGATGGCCTGGTGACGGATCATCACACCCTTGGGGGTGCCGGTCGAGCCGGAGGTGTGGATGACGTAGGCCACGTTCTCCATCGCGGGTTCGCCGGGGGAGGGGGCAGGAGCGTCGAGCGGGGGCAGGGGCTGTGCCAGGTCCAGCACGGGAACGTCGAGCGGCGGAGGCGCGGCGGTGTACCGGCTGTCCGTCAGCACCAGCCGGGGGCGGCTGTTCTCGACCACGGAGCGCAGCCGCAGAGGGGGCCAGTCCGGCTCCAGCGGCATGAACGCGCCGCCCGCCTTCAGGACCGCGAGGAGCGCCACCACCAGCTGCGGGGTGCGCGTCAGGTGCACGCCTACGATGCGCTCGGGGACGACCCCGTCGGCGCGCAGCCGGTCGGCCAGCTCGTCCGACCGGGTCTCCAGTTCGCGGTACGTGAGGGTGGTGGCGCCCGCGACGACGGCGATGTTGTCGGGGGTGCGGGCGGCCTGTTCCGCCACCAGCCGGTGCAGCGGGCGGTTCTCGGCGGGGTCCTCGCGCGAGCGGCTCCACTCGGTCAGCGCCCGGTGTTCCTCGGTTTCCGTCAGGATCCGCAGGGAGCTCAGCGGGGCGTCCGGGCGGGCCGTCGCGTCCCGCACGAACGTCAGGAGGTGGCCCAGCATCCTGCCCAGGGCCGTCGGCGAGAAGAGGTCGGCCCTGGCGGTGAGTCCGAAGGCGAGCCCGTGGGGGGACTCCCGCACCTCGAGGACGAGCGGGAAGCGGGCGGTGCCGTTGTGGTGCGGGTGCTCGGCGAAGCTCACGGTGGGGGTGTCCACCCGCCGGGGCTGTGCGGTGACGAAGGAGAACACCACGTCGAACAGGGGCGCCTGACCGACCGCGTCGGCGGGCCGCAGCGCCTCGACGACCCGGTCGAACGGTACGTCCTGGTGGGCGAAGGCGTCGGCGCAGACGTCCCGGGTGCGGGCGAGGAGCGCCCGGTAGGACGTGGCGCCCGCGAGGTCGGTGCGGAGCACCACGGTGTTGCCGAAGTTGCCGACGACGTCCTCGAACTCGGTGCGGCCCCGGTTGACGACGGGGGAACCGACGGCGACGTCGCTCTCGCCGCTCCAGCGGTGCAGCACGGCCTGATAGCCGGCGAGGAGTGCGGTGTACAGCGTGGCGCCGCTCGTGCGGGCGAGGTCGCGCAGGGCGCGGCTGTCCTCGGCGCCGAGCAGCGCGTCGCGGCGGACGCCGTCCGTGTCGCTGCCGGTGTCGCCGTCGGGGCGCGGGTGGTCGGCGGGCAGAGCGAGGGTGGCGGGCCGCTGCCCCAGGCGGCCCTTCCAGTAGTCGAGTTGTCGGTCCCAGGCACCGCCGTCGCGCTGCCTGTGTTCCCACCGTGCGGCGTCGGCGTACTGCACGGACGGGCGCTCGGGCACGGCGCCGTGCCCGCCGCTCGCCACGGCGTAGCGGGCGGCGAGCTCGTCGAGGACGCGCCCCCAGGACGTGTCGTCGAAGGCGATGTGGTGGACCGTGAGGGTGAGCAGGTGGTCGGTCGGCGTGAAGCGCAGGACCCGCAGGCGCAGCGGCGTCTCCTCGTCGAGCCGGAAAGGCCTGCGCCCCTCCTGCTCGATGGCGCGGTCCGCCGCGTGCGTGCGCTCGTCGTCGGGCAGGGCGCCCAGATCGGTCAGGTCCAGCGGGACCGTGTCCGGCGCGGGCAGGACCTTGCGGACCGGCGCTCCGTCGTCCCCGGCGGGGTAGAGGGTGCGCAGGATGTCGTGGGCGGCGATCAGGCCGGTGACGGCCTCGGTCAGGGCGTCAGGGTCGAGGGCACCTGTGAGGCGTATGCCGCCGCACAGGTTGTACGAGATGTCGTCCGGCCGCAGATGACGCAGGAACCACATGCGCTCCTCGGCGGCGGTCAGCGGCGCGGGCACCGACTCGGCGTCACCGTTCCCCGGCTCGTGGGCGGCGACGGGGGCGAAGGCGGATTCCGGCTGCCCGAGTCCCGCCTCGGCCAGCAACAGCCGGGTGAGTTCGCGCTTTTGTTCTTCGGGGGATATCTCGGTGCGGTCATCGGTGCTCGTCACTGCGCGGGTCCCCTGTTTTCTCTCTTCGGAACAGTGAGCCGGATGCCCCGACAGGCATTCCCGGAATTCCCGGAGTCGTTGTTCTCCGATGGTGCCGGTAACCGACTCCCTCGGCCCGGACCGAACGTAGCAGTGGGGTGCGCGGTCGTCTTCCAACTCCGGTAGCCATCGGGGACTCCAACTGTGGTTCCGCCTCGCGTACCGGAGTATCCCCGACCTTGTCCATAGGCAGGAGCATATGTACGATCGCGGCTCCCCTGGCGGCCGGGAATTACTCGGAGAGAGCCGGACGAAAGACGATGTCCCTTTGGGGCGCCACAGCCAAAAGACATGCGGGAGACGGAGCATGACGGCCGAAAAGACAGATCCCGGGCGGTGGCTGCGCCGTCATCCGGGGGAGCCCGGAGCACCGCGTCTGGTGTGCCTCCCCCATGCCGGCGGCGGCGCCAGTTCCTACCAGGGGTGGGCACGGGAACTCACACCCCGGGTGGAGGTTCTGGCGGTGCGCTACCCCGGGCGCGAGGACCGTTTCGAGGAGCCGCCCGCGTCGAGCGTCGAGGCGCTCGCGGACGAGATCGCGGCGGCGCTGCCGGTGTCACGGGAGCGGCCGCTGGTGCTGTTCGGGCACAGCATGGGGGCCGCTGTCGCCTTCGAGGTGGCCCGGCGGATCGAGCGGGCCTGCCCGGGCGGGCTCGCGCGGCTCTGCGTGTCGGGGCGTCCCGCGCCGCACGCGGCCCCGTCGTCCGCGGTGCATCTCCTGTCGGACGACGCCATCGTCGAGGATCTGCGGGCGATGGACGGCACGTCGCGCGACATTCTCGACAGCGCCGACTTCCGGTCCCTTTTCCTGCCCGGAATCCGGGCGGACTACCGTCTGATCGAAACGTACCGGCCCGATCCCGGAGCGCGGATCTCCGCCCCGGTCTCGACGTTCTGCGGCACCGACGACCCGCATGTGGGCCCCGGGGAAATGCTGCGCTGGGGCGAGGTGACCGACGGCGGCCTCAGCTCGCGCGTCTTTTCCGGCGGGCACTTCTACCTGCACGAACGGCTGTCGGAAGTGATCGAAGAGGTGACCGGGGCGCTGGGCTTGGCACGTCGGCTGGACGTGCCTTCGGCGTAAGGGGTATCAAGTGCCGGCGGTCCAGTCGGCACCAGGTGCCCGCGAGGCAGTCGGTATTACGTGCCCGCGGTGCGGCCGGCGGTGCGGGGCGCCCTCTCCGGCGCCCCGCACCGTCAGCCGGCGGCCCTGGGTTCCGAGACCGCGCCGGCGACACCCATCTCATACGCGAGGATGACCGCGTCGACCCGGTTGCGCAGGGCCAGCTTGCGGCAGATGCGGTTGAAGTGGGACTTGACCGTCGCCTCCGAGAGCACGAGCACATCGGCGATCTGCTGGTTGGTCAGCCCTTGGGCGACGAGCTGGAATATCTGCATCTCACGGGGTGTGAGCAGGGCGAGTTCCCCGGAGGGGCGGAGCGCGTCGAGCCGGTGGGTGCGCCGCAGCGCCTTCAGCACCTGACCGACGATGCCCGGGCTCATGGCGGCGCCGCCCCAGGCGACGTCCCGGACGCCCGAGACGATCTCGGACGACTCCCGCTTGAAGAGGAAGCCGCGCACACCCGCGCGGGCGGCCCCCAACACACTCCCGTCGGCCAGTCCGGCCTCGGACGCCAGGAGCACCACGCCCGTGCTGCCGTCGAGCCGGTCACCGACCAACCGGCGCACCACGTCGAGCAGATCGGGGCCCGGAAGGTCGGCGTCCATCAGCACCATGTCGGGCCGGTGGGCGCTCGCCAGTTCCAGCAGCGAGGCCCCGTTGGCCGCCTCGCCCTGGACCCGGAAGGCCGGGTCGTTCTCGAAGAGCGCGCGCAATCCGCGCCGCACCAAGGGCTGTTCGTCGCCGAGCAGCAGCTTGATGCGGCCGGTGCGCACGCCCGGTCTGGGCCGCGCCGGCGTCAGTCCCTCGCGGCCGTCGGCAGCCTGTATGGCACTCACGCATCCCATCGCCAGTTCCCCCATCAGACAAGTCATCCATCCGCCGGTGCGCCTGCAACGCACAAAAAGCGTGGGCTGTTATGAGCCACAGCCTAAGTGAGGCTTACATAATTTTGCCGGAATTTAATCTTCCGCTTTTATGTTGGCGCGTTTTTCCCTCCCGTCGGGACGCCGGGAGTCCGCACCGGAGGTGTCACTTCCGCCCCAGCTCTGCGCTCTCAAACCTTTTGCGATATGAAAACTGTTATCACGTCGATCTGTGGGTACCCTTATTCAGCCACGGAATTCCTGCCCCTTACAGGCGTCACCGGGTCGGACCAACTCGTGCATATAGCAAGAAGTTGGACCGAATGTCCCTCGAAGCGCGCCCGGATCACGCCCGGATCACGCCCATTGAATCGAGCGGTATGCGCCTTCGACGGACACGCCACCGGGCTGGTCCGGCAGCGACTCCAGGAGCACGAAACGCCCCGGCAGCACGGACTCGCCGCCCTGCGCGCGCACATGGGCGCGCAACTTGACCGGGCTCAGGTTCTCCACCCGCCCGTACCACGGCCGGTTGACGGGCCGACGCGGCGGGGCCGGCTCCTCGGGGAAACGGACCTCCGGCGCCGCCGCCCCGTCGTCCACGCGCACCAGGCTCACGTCGAACGCCCCGTCGGGCAGTGAACGGGCCCAGCTGAGACGGACCGCATAGGGCAGGTCGTCGCCCAGCGACCAGATCTCCTCCGGCTCCATGCCGCGGGCGGACTCGGCGTCGGCACGGGCGCGCACCTCCCCCGCCACGGCCGGACGGTCATGACGCGCGAGGAGTTCGGCGGCGACGTGGTCGGCCAGCACCCGCGCGTTGGGCACACCGAGCAGACCGAGCACGGCGGGGCGCTCCTCCTCCAGGTGGCGGCGGAGCTCTGCCGCGCCCCAGCGATCCCGCTCCCAGGGCTGCCACTCGGGCACCACGGCCTCACCGCCGGGCAGACGGTCGAGGCGTATCACCACGTCGTAGCGGAACCGGTTCATCTCGGTGCGGCGCGTCCCCCGCCGCAGCAGCACCGCCACGTGCGCGACGCGCGGCAGCCTGCCGGCCAGGGCGGTGAAATAGCTGGGGTCGATGATGAGTTCGGTCCCCGTGCAGCAGCGGCGCTCGACGAGGGCCTGCACCTTCTCGCTCGGCGCCCGCTCCGGGGCGCGGGCCAGCTCCAGGCCCGCGCCGAACGCCCGGCCCAGCGCCGCCGAACGCACGTCCCCGATGAAGAGGAACCCTCCTTCGTCCACCGCCTCGACGGCCTGGCGCACGACCCGGTCCAGATACTCCTCGTCCGGGAAGTACTGCGACACCGAGTTCACGACGAAGCCGTCGACAGAGCGCGGGGGCACCGCGGACATGTCGTCGGCGGGCGCCTGGAAGACCTCGACGCCCTCCGGCAGTTCGCCGCCGAAGGCCCCGCGGATGCGGTCCACCGCGCCCGCCGAGATGTCACTCGCCAGGTAGCGCTCGGTGCCCGGAGCCAGCCGGTGCAGCAACAGGCCGGTGCCGCAGCCCACTTCCAGGAGGCGCCGCGCACCGAGGCCCTTGATGCGGTTCACCGTGCCGTCCAGCCAGGCCCGCATGTCGTCCTCGCTCAGCTCGCCGCCGGTGTAACTGCTCAGCCAGCCGCGGATGTCGAAGGTCGGGTCGTCGGACGTCGGCTGCGCGTAGACGTGGTCGTACACGCCCTGCCACTCGGCGACGTACTGCCGGCGGAGGGCGGCGCCGTCGTCCTGGACGACCTCGTTGCGGCGGGGGACCACATACGCCGTGCGCACCGGCACGCCGTCGGGCGCCACCTCGGTCAGGACGGTGCAGTGTTCGACACCGGGGTGGGTGCCGAGGATGCGCTCCAGCTCATCGGCGGCCGCCGCCGCTTCGGAAGTCCGCGCGTCGAGAGCGGGCATGTGATTCTCCTTCTCTGAAGGCCATGGCGGGCCGGGAGCGGCAAGCCATCGGAAGTGCGGATTCCCGCGGTCGGCCACTGGAATGCGGAAAGGCGGTTCGGGTACGCCCGTATCACCACCGGAAGATGCCCACATGCTATCGATCGGCATTGTCCACCGGAAGGCGATTGTCTGCCGAGCGGTGTACTACATCCCACGGTTTACACGACGTCCCCTTCTTGCACACTCGGTTGCAGAGCGGATTGCCTACTCGAGTTGGAAGACCCGCTCCACTGAACGCTGGTAGCGTCCTCGCCGATCGGTGCCCGGGGCCAGGGCAGCGCAAGGAAAAGCTACCGGCGGGGTGAATTCACATGGCAGAGAACGTCATCGGCGAAATACCCGAGTGGGGTCCCGAGTGCATTCGGGATTTGCAGGAGACGCTCCTGTCGAGCACGTCGCCCTTCCCCTGCACTTTCGCGGTGTCGGGGACCAAGCGGGACAGCCTGCGCTTCGGCTTCGTGGAGTCCCTGGACGACCGCGGCACCTGGGACGGACTCGGGGACACGCTCAACGCCTATCTGTCCGGATACAAGGAACTTGGCCGCGAGACGTCACTGATCGTCTTCTTCCGGCCGGACGGCCGCACCCGCACGATGGGGGAGTACCGGGCGAAGTTCTGGTCGGTGCTCCAGCATCTGCACGACACGGACGAGAGCCCGTGGCCCGCGGAGGTGCCCCACGACACGGACGACCCGTGGTGGGAGTTCAGTTTCGGCGACACCCCGATCTTCGTGGTCTGCAACACCCCGGCGCACGTCCTGCGCCGCAGCCGGCACAGTCCCGTCTTCTTCATCACCTTCCAACCGCGGTGGGTCTTCGAGGAGTTGGGCGCCGAAACGGCTCCCGGTGCCGCGGCGCGGCGCATCATCCGCAAGCGGCTCAGCCGTTACGACGCCGTCGAGGCGTCCGAGGAACTCGGCTCGTACGGCGACCCGGACAACCGGGAGTGGCGCCAGTACTTCCTCGCCGACTCGTCGGACGCCCCCGAGGCCGAAGCGAGCCGCTGCCCCTTCCGGTCCCGCGACGGCGAACGCGTCTCCGCCGGTCAGGCCACCGGGCTCGACAGCACCATGCGCTTGGAGCCGAGGACGGTGGGCGAGGTGTAGGGCACCGGCGGCTCGGCGAAGCGCAGTTCACCGCATCGCTCGAGGAACATCCCCAGCGCGATCCGGGCCTCCATCCGGCCCAGCGGGGCCCCGATGCAGAAGTGGACGCCGTGGCCGAAGGACAGGTGCGGGTTGGGGCTCCGGGTGATGTCGAAGGTCTCGGGGTCGGTGAACTGCCGCTCGTCGTGGTTGGCCGAGAGCACCCAGGAGGCCACCATCACGTCCGCCGGGACGTCCACTCCGCCGAGGGTGGTGTCGCGCGTGGTCAGCCGGTACGCGAGCGGGGCGGGCGGGCTGTAGCGCAGCACCTCCTCCAGGGCTCCCGGGACGGCCGCCGGGTCCTCGCGCAGGGCGGCGAGGGCGGTCGGATTCTCGTCGAGACATACCAGGCTGTTGCCGAGGAGCAAGGTGGTGCTGATGTGTCCGGCGAGCAGCATCATGAGGGTGATGGTGAACACCTCGGACTCACTGAGGCGTTCGCCGTCGACCTCGGCGGCCACCAGCCGGCTGAGCACGTCGTCGCACGGCCTGCGGCGCCGGTGGGCGGCGTGGTCGAGGATGTAGTCCTGCATCTCCAGCAGCAGCGCGTTCATGTTCTCGGGCAGCTTCAGCCGCTCGGCGTCGACCGCGCTCGCGTCGTGGTTGGCGGCGACGAGGTCGTCGGCCCAGCCCCGGAACATCGCGTGGTCCGACGCCGGGACGCCGAGCAGTTCCGCGATGACGGTGACGGGCAGCGGGTTGAAGAAGCCGGTGACCATGTCGACCTCGTCGCGGCCCGCCATGGCGTCGAGGAGCCCCGTGGTGATCTCGGTGATCTTCCCTTCGAGCGCGAGGACGGCACGCGGGGTGAGCGCCTGGGCGACGAGCTTGCGCAGCTTGCTGTGGCGCGGCGGATCGGTGACGCTCAGGTGTCCTTCGAGCAGGTTCGGCACCGGGCGGCCGTCGGCCGTGGTGGCGGCCTCCCCCGTGGGCGGCGGCACCAGTCTGCCGAAGTCGGAGGAGAAGGTCTGCGGGTCCTTCAGCATTTGCTGGGTTTCGGCGAAGCCGAATACCTGGCAGGAGCGCGTGGCCTCGTCCCAGAGCGCCGGGTTCTCCCGACGGTTTCGGGCCAGCCATTCGCGCAATGGCCGTCCGCCGTCCTCACTTCCGGGCGGCGGGCTGGTCACGGTCTCGGTCATCGGTCCACTCCCCATTCACGGCCGTGGTCGGGTTCACAAGTCGGCCGGCCCGGTCACCATAACCACGGGGGCGGCGGCTTGCCCAGGTCTCTCAACTTCGGGTGGTAGACGGGGTTTCCACCCCTGGTTGGACGACTCCCGCCGAGGTCCGTTGTTAGCTTCATATCCGCTCGAGGTCGCGCGCGAACAGTGCGTCACCATCGGCGCCGAAGAAAGGGAAAGAATTCATGTCCCCTGTCTCGCGTATCAAGAGCGCCCCGGACGACCCCAATGGAATTGTCCGGCGATACGCAGCCAATAGCCCTTTCCGCAGTGCGACGGCGGAAGAACTGGTCAACGAGGACAACCCGTTCAGGCGGCCGGTCCGCCCGCACGACCTGGGTTTCCTCGACTACGGCACGCCGCTGACCGCCGACCGCGTACTGCGGCTCAGCGCCCTTCTCGGCCACCGGATGCTGCGTACCGTGCACGACGCCGACCTGCTGTTCGTGCCGGCCGGTGGTGCCGGACATCCCAGCGCCGACGACGCCGAGGCGTTCCGGTCGGTGGAGAACCGTGTCCTGGCACTCCAGGCGGGCCAGGTCCTCGAACACCATCTCTTCCACTGGCTGGGCGAGCAGCACACCCCGGTCGAGGGCGGGACCGACGCCGTCGTCCGCCATGTGCAGGGCGTCCTGGAGGAGCGGCGGGCCCACCCCGGCAAGGCCCTCGACGTGGCCCGGTCCACCCGTCACCGCGCCGACGCGGCGACGTACCTCCTCGCGCAGCTGACCGCGGCGCGACCGGCCGTCCAGAGCGGCGTGGGCCGCGGCCTGCTCGGCGACTACGGCACCGCGCACCCCGCGCTGCGGGGGCTGCTGCTCGACGACCTGCGCGAGCGCGCGGACCGTCTGCCGCACTACGAGGCGCTGCTGGGCGGCGCGGAGCTCTCCGCCGAGCCGTACGCCTACTGGCAGTTCCTGCTCGGTTCGTCGCTCGCGGGCGCCAACCATCTGCACTCGGTGGCCCGCGACCACGCGCGCCTCGGCGAGTTCCTGGGCGCCTGGGTCCACCACCGCCTCGACGAGTCCGTCACCGCGGCCGCGTACGGCGAGGTGTTCCGGGAGGCGTTCGGCGAGGACGGCGCCGCGTACTTCACCGGTGTGCCGCAGCTGACCGGTGAAAAGCTCGCCGAACTGACCGGGGCGCTGCTCGGGCCGCTCGTGGAGCGGTTCGGCGCCGACGGTGCGCTCTCCTTCCACCGCGGCTTCGAGGACGCGCGCCGGCTCGCCGCGGTGTCCGACGGCGATCTCGCCGTGCAGCTGGACTGGGCGGACCGGCTCGACGAGTACAAGGACAAGGCGGAGAAGCTCGACGCGCTGATCGCGGCGAACGGCATCGAGGTCGACCTCGAGACGTTCGTGGAGTCCCACGAGGAGACGTCCACCACCCATGTGCACGACGACCACCGGCTCGTCGTCGTGGAGGTCGGGCAGATGCACTTCTGGAACAACGTGGGCCAGATGATCCCCATGAACGAGGGCGACAAGCTGCTCATCCCCGCCGAGCGGCTGCACGGGTCGATGGTGCGGTCGGGGACCTGCACGTACCACCAGCCCGTCATCTCGGAGGAACTGCTCAGTCAGGTCTGAGCCCGCCGTCCCCCGCCCACCCCAGCACGCCGTTCCACGGGCTGGCGCCCGGTACTTCGCGAAGGACTTCCGGTGACACTTCCGGCAACAGAGGAGCAGGACGGCAGCGCGTACCGCGTCGTCGTCAACGACGAGGAGCAGTACGCGCTGTGGCCTGCCGACCGGGCCGACCCGCCCGGCTGGCGCCGCGAAGGAACCACGGGGACCCGCGCGCGGTGTCTGCGCCGCATCGAAGAGGTCTGGACGGACATGCGCCCCGCGTCGCTGCGGCGCCTGATGGACGGGCGGGCGACGGCACAGTGAACGCATACAGCCACGACGACGCACCCCTGGAGCGGGGCGGCGACGACGAGCGCGGGGACGACCGGATCGCGGTCGTCGGTTTCTCCGGCCGCTACCCGGGTGCGTCGTCGCCGCGGGAGTTCTGGGCGCTGCTCCGCGACGGCAAGGAGGCGCATACCGAGTTCACCGAGGAGCAGCTGCGCGCCTCCGGTGTCCCGGAGGCGCTCCTGGACGATCCCCGGCTGGTGCGGCGCCGTCCGGTCCTCGACGGGGTGGAGCTCTTCGACGCCGCCTTCTTCGGCTGCACCCCGCGCGAGGCCGAACTGATGGACCCCCAGCAGCGGTTGTTCCTGGAGTGCTCCCTGGAGGCGCTGCAGTCGTCCGGGTACGAGCCGGCGGCCTTCGACGGTTCGATCGGGGTGTTCGGCGGCGGCGGTCCGACCTCCTACTGGCAGCGCCACCTGTCGGCCGATCCGGCCTATCTGCACGAAGTGGGCGAGTTCCAGGCCCTGTTGGGTAACGAGAAGGACTTTCTCGCCCCACGGGTGTCGTACCGCCTCGATCTGCGCGGGCCGAGCATGAGCGTGCTCACGGGCTGTTCGTCGTCCTTGGTGGCGGTGCACCTCGCGGTGCAGAGCCTGCTCGGCGGCGAGAGCGACCTGGCTCTCGCGGGCGGCGTCACCGTGTACTTCCCGCAGCAGGCCGGCTACGTGCACAACGCGGGAGGCGTCAACTCGCCCGACGGCCGCTGCCGGGCGTTCGCCGCCGACGCCAACGGCACCGTGCCGGGTGACGGCGCGGGCGTGGTCGCCCTCAAGCGTCTCGCGGACGCGCTGGCGGACGGCGATCAGGTGCTCGGCGTACTGCTCGGCACGGCCGTGAACAACGACGGCGCGCACAAGGTGGGCTTCACCGCGCCGAGCGTCGGCGGGCAGGCCGAGGTCATCGCCGAGGCGCTGGCCGTGGCCGACGTCGAGTCCGAGTCGATCTCGTACGTCGAGACGCACGGCACGGGCACCCCGCTGGGCGACCGGGTCGAGGTCGCCGCGCTGACGGAGGCGTTCGGGACGGAGAAGCGCGGCTTCTGCACGCTCGGCTCCCTGAAGCCGAACATCGGCCACACGGACACGGCGGCCGGCGTGCTGGGGCTGATCAAGGTGCTGCTCTCGCTGCGCCACGAGGAGATCCCGCCGGCCGTCAACTGCGCGGTGCCGCACCCCGACATCGACTTCCCGAACACCCCGTTCCGCGTGAGTTCCCGGCCCACGCCGTGGCCGCGCGGCGGCGAGGCGCGCCGCGCCGGCATCAGCTCCTTCAGCGTGGGCGGCACCAACGCCCACATCGTCGTGGAGGAGCCGCCCCTGCCGCTCCCCTCCGCCGCCGAAGAGGGCCCTCAGCTCCTCGTGCTCTCCGCCCACGGCGACGCGGCGCTGCAGCGTTCCGGGGCGGCGCTCGCGGACTGTCTGCGTGCCGAGGAGGCTCCGGCGCTCGCCGACGCCGCGCACACCCTGCGGGTCGGCAGGCCGGCCTACGCGCACCGCATGGCGCTGGTGAGCCACGACCGTGCCGAGGCCGTGTCGGCCCTGGACGGCACGGGTGTCACCCCCGTCACCGTGGGGCGCGCCGACCCGTCCGGGCCCGCCCCCGACGTGGCGTTCCTCTTCCCCGGTCAGGGCAGTCAGCGTCTCGGCATGGGGCGCGGGCTGTACGTGACACAGCCCGCGT
Organism: Streptomyces sp. NPDC004732; assembly: GCF_040609235.1. Taxonomy (NCBI): domain Bacteria; kingdom Bacillati; phylum Actinomycetota; class Actinomycetes; order Kitasatosporales; family Streptomycetaceae; genus Streptomyces; species Streptomyces sp. NPDC004732. The sequence goes on along the minus strand of NZ_JBEXJR010000001.1, from coordinate 73,478 downwards.
ACCGCGCCGTCGTCGACGAGTGCGCCGCGCTGCTCGCCCCCGAGCTGGGCGAGGACCTGCGCGCGGCGCTGTACCCGGCCACCGAGGACGCCGATGCCCTGGACCGCGCGACGCGGCGCCTCACCGAGACACGGCTCGCCCAGCCCGCCCTGTTCACCACGCAGTACGCCCTCGCCCGGCTGCTCGGCACCTGGGGCGTGCACCCCGCGGCGCTGCTCGGGCACAGCGTCGGCGAGTTCACCGCGGCGTGCCTGTCGGGTGTCCTCGCGCTGCCGGACGCGCTGCGCATGGTCGCCCTGCGGGGCCGGCTCCTCCAGGACTGCCCGCCGGGCGCGATGGCTTCGGTGCCGCTCGCCGTCGAGGGGGTGCGGGAACTCCTCGACCCGGCGGGCGAGGTGACGGTGGCTGCCGTCAACGCCCCGGAGCAGACCGTGGTCTCGGGCCCCGTCGCGGCCGTCGAGGAGCTGACCGGCCGACTGGTCGCCGCCGGGCACCGCGTCACCGCACTGCGGACCTCGCACGCCTTCCACTCGGCGCTGACCGCCTCGGCCGTGGAGCCGTTCACCGCGGCGATGGCCGGTGTGCGGCTCGGCGCGCCCGAGGTGCCGTACCTGTCGAACGTGACCGGCACCTGGATCACCCCGGAGCAGGCCACCGACCCGGCCTACTGGGGACGGCAGTTGCGCGAGCCCGTGCTGTTCGGCGAGGCGCTGCGCACCCTGCGCGACGCGCCCGCCCGGACGCTGCTCGAGGTCGGCGCGGGCAACACGCTGCGGGCTCTCGCGGGGCGCGGCACCGGTCCCGGCGGCGCCCCCGTGGTGGCCACGCTCGGCTCGGGCCAGGACGCGGCCGACGCCGCTCCCCTGCTGGACGCGGTGGCCCAGCTCTGGGTGCGCGGCGTGCCGGTGGACCTCGCCGCGCTCGGCGGGGACGCGCAGCGGCGCCGGGTGGCGCTGCCGACGTACCCCTTCGAGCGGCAGCGCTACTTCGTCGACGTGCCCACCGGTGTCGTCGGCGCGCATGTGGCCGGGCCATCCTCCGCTGCGGCGGCGGCACCTGAGCCGGCCGTGCCCGCCGAGGCGCCGGAGGAGCCCCGTCTCACCCGGTACGAGCGGCCCGAGCTGCCCACCGCGTACACAGCGCCGCGCACCCCGCTGGAGGAGACGGTCGCGGAGGTCTGGCAGGACGTCATGGGCGTCACGCCGGTCGGGGCGCACGACAACTTCTTCGATCTGGGCGGGCACTCGCTGCTCGCGGCGCAGGTGGTCGCCCGGCTCCAGGCCCTGCTGCCGGTCACCCTCACCGTCACCGATCTGCTCTCGCAGGCGCAGACCGTCGCCCAGACGGCCGAGGCCGTGGAGCGGCGGCTGCACGAGAAGTTGCTCGGCATGTCCGACGAGGAAGCCGCCCGGCTGCTCGACGAGTGACTCCGGGGCCGCCCCGCGGCACACCAGAACATCCCAAGCGCCCGCTACCGGGCACGAGCGAAGGTTGACGCCCCCATGGTTCCACCTGGTTCCCGCGCGGACGGCGCGGAGCTGTCCACGACGAAGCAGCGGCTGATGGAGAAGTGGCTGACCGGAGGTGCCGGGCCCCAGGCGCCGCGGATCCCCCGCCGGGGCCTGGACACGGCCGACCTGTCGTTCGCGCAGGAGCGCCTGTGGTTCCTCGCCCAGCTGCACCCGGAGAGCGCCTACCACCACATGGTGGAGGCGATCCGGCTCCGCGGCCCCCTCGACGTGGACGCCCTGCGGCACGCCCTGGAGCACGTCGTACGCCGTCACGAGGCGCTGCGCACCGTTTTCCACGTGCAGGCGGGCGAACCCCGGCAGGTCGTCGTCGCGGGGCAGCCGCTCGCGTTCGACGTGGACGACCGGGGGCGGGGCGAGGACGAGGCGGTCGAGCTGCTGCGGCAGGACTCCGACCGGCCGTTCGACCTCACGAAGGGCCCGCTCATCCGCTTCCGGCTGATGCCGCTGGGTGGCGACGAGCACGTCCTGATGGTGACCATGCACCATCTCGTGGGCGACGGCATGTCGATGGGTATCCTCTTCCGGGAGCTGTTCGCCTTCTACGCCGCCGGGATTGAGGGGAAGGAGGCGGCCCCGCTGCCCGAACTCCCGGTGGGCTATCCGGACTTCGCCCAGTGGCAGCGCGATCTGCTGCGCGGCCCCGAGCTGGAGCGGCGTCTCGCGCATTGGAGCCGGGCGCTGCGTGAACCGCTGCCCACCCTGGACCGGCTCACCGACCGGCCGCGTCGGGGCCGTACCAGCCTGCGGGCCGTCAGCCGGGCCTTCACGCTCGACGAGCCGGTGGCGACGCGGCTGCGCGCGCTGGCCCGCGAGCACCAGGCGACTCTCTTCATGGCGCTGCTCGCCGGGTTCAACACCCTGGTGCATCTGCGCTCGGGAGACGAGGACATCGTCACCGGGTCGGTGGTGCACGGCCGTGACCAGCCGGAGGTGGAGAACCTCATCGGCTTCTTCGCCAACACCCTGGCGCTCCGCTTCGACCTGCCGGCCGGACTCACCTTCGCGCAGGTGCTGCAACGGGTGCGGGATACCTGCCTGGAGGCGTACGCCCATCGCGACACGCCCATCGAAGTGGTCGCCGCCGAGCTGCGCCCGGGACGCAACGGGGGCGACAACCCGCTGTTCCAGGCGGCCGTGGTGGGAGAGAACCCGGCCGGGGCCGCGCGCATGGGCGACCTGGAGGTGGCGGCCTTCGACTTCGGGCTGGACACCTCCGAGTTCGACCTGGTGCTGCACTACTGGGAGACCGACGGGCGCATCGACGGCGGGGTGCGCGGCAGCGTGGACCTCTTCGACCCGGAGTCCGTCGACCGGTTCACGGAGGACCTGCAGCGGCTCTTCGCCGCCGTGCTCGACGCGCCCGACCTGCCGGTGGCCGAACTCGGCCTCCTCGAAGACCCGGTGGACCGGGCCGCCCTGCCGTCCCCGGTGGTGACCGAGGCCCCCACCGACGAGGCGACCGTCGCGACCGCGGACGACGACGTGGCGCTCACCGCCACGGAGCGTGAGGTCGCGGCCGTCTGGCGCGAGGTGCTCGGCCTGCGCGAGGTCGACCCCGACGAGGACTTCTTCGAGGCGGGCGGACATTCGCTGCGGGCCGTGCGGGTCCTGCTGAGGCTGCGCGAGCGGCTCGGCGTCGACCTGCCCGTCCAGGTGTTCTTCGACGCGCCCACGGTGACCCAGCTGGCCGCCGTGTTCGACCGGGCACGTGCCGCCGGGGGCACCGGGGCCGCGCAGGAGGATACGGCCGATGCGGACGCGGCGGAACTGCGGGCCGACGCCGTCCTGGCGGAGGACGTCGTCGCCGCCGCTCCGGTGGACCAGGCGCGCGTGGCCGCGCCGGAACACCTGTTCCTGACCGGCGCCACCAGCTTCCTGGGCGCCCACCTGCTGGCCCGGCTGCTGACGGTGACGGGGGCTCGCCTGCACGTCCTGGTGGACGCCGAGGGCCCCGGCGAGGCCGAGCGGGCCCTGGCCCGCGCGCTGACCCGCTTCCGTCTCGACGTGCCGATGGATCGGGTGACCGTCCTCGCGGGCAGTCTGCGCGAACCGTTCCTCGGCCTGTCGACGATGACGTTCGCACGCCTGGCCGGGACCGTCGACGCGATCCACCACGTCGGCTGCGAGGCCAATCTGGCCCAGCCGTACCGGCAGTTGAAGGCGGCCAACGCGGGCGCCACGGCGGAGGTGCTCAGGCTCGCGGCGCGCGCCAGGACCAAGCCGGTGCACTACGTCTCGTCGCCCGGCGTCCTCTTCGCTCGCGGCGCCGAGCCGGGCGTCCTGCGCCCGGACGGCAGGGTGCCCGCGGACGCGGTCCTGCCCTCCGGCTACGTGCGCAGCCGTTGGGTGGCCGAGGAACTGGCCGACGAGGGCAGGCGGCGCGGGATACCGGTGTCGGTGTACCGGCCGGGACGGCTCGGCGGCGATTCGGTGACCGGCAGCGGCGACCCCGACGCGGCGTTCTGGCGGTTCATCGGCGCCTGCGTGGAACTGGGCGCGGTGCCCGACTTCGGTGCGGACGCCGACTTCGACCTGGTGCCCGTCGACTTCGCCGTCGCCACGCTCACCCACCTGTCGCTCACGCCCGCGGCGTTGGGCGGCACCTATCACCTGGCCAACCCGGAACGGACCCGGCTCGACGCGGTCGTGGCCCGGCTGCGTGCGGCCGGATACCGGCTGGCGTCGACCGACGCGGACCGCTGGTCCCGGCTGGTGTCGGAGGACGTCCTCGACGCGGGCGGCGACGAGGGTTCGGTGCCGGTGGCGGCGCTGGCGGGAGCCTCGCACGGCATGCCCGGCTTCGGCAGCCTCCGCCTCGACGTCTCCGGCACGCTCGACGCGCTCGCCGGCTCCGGAGTGCGCTGCCCGGTCGTGGACGGGCCGCTCCTCGACCGTTACGTGAACCACCTCGTCGGCGCAGGTCTGCTGCCCGCACCGGACCGTGCGGGCCCCTCCCCGCACTCCTCCGGCACCCTCCCGGCCCCCCGCGAGGCCCAGGACTTCCGATCGGAGAACACCGTATGAGCACCGGCCTCGCCCGTGACACCGGCGCCGCGGTACCGCGCGGCCCCCGCCTGCCCCAGCTGGCGCAGCCGTCCGACGGCGACCGCGCGAGCCATCTCGTCCACGTCGACGCCGGGGTGTGGCGCGGCGTCACCGAGGGGGCACGTGCCGCGGCTCTGGACACCACCGCCGTGCTGCGCACCGCTTTCTCGGAGGTCCTCGGCCTGTGGTCGCGGGATCCCCGGTTCACGCTGCGCGAGCGCGCGGCGGACGGCTGCCGGACCCTGGTGGCGGACACGCTCGCCGAAGGCGGGTTCGCAGGCCGTGCCGCCGCGCCCTCCGGGACGGTCGACGCCTCGGGCATGGACCTCGGTCCGCTGGTCGAGTTCGTCGACGCCCTGGACGCCGACCCGGCGCCGGCGCCCGCGGGTCCCGGCCCGGTGCTCGCGCTGCGCGTGGCGCGGGCGGACGGCAGGGTCGAGGCCCGGTGGGAGTACGCCGACGGCGCGCTGCCCGACGGCATGGTGGCCGACATGGCGGAGTCCTGGCTCGACCTGCTGACCGCGCTGGCCAGGCGTCCCCCGGCCTGGACGGCGGCGGTCACGCCGGTGCGGCTGCCCGCCGCGCAGGAGCGGCAGCGCACGGAGGTCAACGCGACCGCGGCGCCACTGCCCGAAGGGCTCCTCCAGGAGGCGGTGGCCCGCGCCGCCGCACCCCGCCCCGAGCACACCGCCATCGTCTCGGGCGAACACCGCCTCTCGTACGGCGAGTTGCTGAGCCGGGCGCGCCGTATCGGGCGCCGCCTCAGGGAGCTGGGCGCGCGCCCCGGAGGGCCGGTCGCGATCTGCATGGAGCGTGGCTGGGAGCAACCCGTGGGCCTGCTCGGCGCGTTGGAGTCCGGGGCCGCCTGGATGCCGCTCGACCCCGCAGTGCCCGCCGACCGCCGGGAGCGGCTGCTCGACATGACCGGCGTACGCCTCGTCCTGACCCAGCGGAAGGTGGCGGGGCGGTGGGAGTGGCCGCGCGACGTCACCGTCCTCGCGGTGGACGACGACGCGGCGTGGGCGGACGTGGACGACAGCCCGCTGGCTCCGGCGCAGAGTCCCGAGGACCCCGCCTACCTGCTGTTCACCTCGGGTTCCACCGGCACGCCCAAGGGTGTCCTGGTGCCGCACCGGGGTGCGCTCAACTCGCTCGTCCATGTGATCGAGAAGTACGGCGTGACGGAGCGGGACCGGGTCATCGGCCTGTCGGCGATGAGCTTCGACCTGTCGGTCTGGGACCTGCTCGGCACGCTGTGCGCCGGGGCCACCCTGGTCCTCCCGGACGCCGGCACCGACCGGGACCCCGGGCACTGGCTGGACCTCGTCCGCCGGGAGGACGTCACCACCTGGCTGGGTGCCCCCGCCCTGTTCGAGCTGTTCTGCGAGCAGGTGGAGCGCGACCCCGAGCCGTGGGTCGCCTCGCTGCGCCTGCTGGTCCTGGGCGGCGACTGGATCCCGCTGTCCCTGCCCGAGCGGGCCAGGGACATCGCGCCGGACGTGCGGTTCGTGGGGCTCGGCGGCAACACCGAGGCGTCGATCCTCTCCAGTACGTACGACGTGGACGAGGTCGACCCGGCGTGGCCCAGCATCCCGTACGGCACTCCTCTGCCCAACCAGACCCTGCACGTGCTCGACGCGGCGCTGCGGCCCCGGCCCGTGGGTGTGCCCGGTGACCTGTACATCGGCGGGGCCGGGCTCGCGCTGGGCTACTGGCGCGACCCCGAGCGCACGGAACAGGGCTTCCCCGTCCACCCGGTGACCGGCGAGCGGCTGTACCGCACCGGGGACGTGGCGCGGTTCCTGCCGGACGGGAACCTGGAGCTCGTCGGCCGCGAGGACTTCCAGGTGAAGCTGGACGGCCACCGGATCGAGCTGGGCGAGATCGAGACGGCGCTGCGGTCCCATCCGGGGGTCGGCACCGCGGCGGTCGTTGCCCTGCCGCGCCAGGACGGCGAGTTGGGCAACCAGGCGCTCGCCGGGTACGTGTCCTCCGCTGCCGACGTACCGCCCTCGGCGGCGGAGCTGCGCGCGCACATCGCCGGGCGCCTCCCGCACTACATGGTGCCCGCGCACCTCCTCGTCATGGCGGCGCTGCCGCTGACCGCGCACGGCAAGGTGGACCGCGCGGCGCTGCCCCGGCCGGGCTCCGCGCAGCCCTCGGCGGCGGACGCGGGCGCGCCGCGCTCCGAGCTGGAGGAGCTGGTGGCCGGCCTGTGGTCGGAGCTCCTCGGCGTGGACAGGGTGGGCGTGCACGACACGTTCTTCGAGCTGGGCGGCAACTCGCTGCTCGGGATCCGCGTGATGAACCGGCTGCGCGAGCGGCTCGGCCTGGACCTCGACCCGCACAGCGTGTTCCGGCACCGCACGGTGGCCGAGCTGAGCCGGGCGATCGAGTCGGAGCGGGGCGGCTCCGCCGACAGCAGGGACGGCGCCCCGCTGCCCGTGGTGCAGTCCGATCCGGCGGCTGCGCACGAGCCGTTCCGGCTCACCGACCAGCAGCAGGCCTACGTCGTGGGGCGCACCGGGTCGCTGTCGTCCGGGAACGTCTCCGCCCACATGTACCTGGAGTTCGAGGGCGAGCACCTGGACGTGCCGCGGTTCCGGGCCGCCTGGCAGCGGGTGGTGGACCGGCATCCGATGCTGCGTGCCGTGGTGCTGCCCGACTCGATGACCCAGCGGGTCCTCGCTTCCGTGCCCCCGTACGAGATGCCGGTCGTCGATCTGCGCACGGCGGACGAGGACAAGGTGCGCCGGGGGCTCTCGGAGATCCGCGAGCGCTACTCGCACGAGGTGCGTCCCGTCGACGTCTGGCCGCTCTTCGACGTCGTCGTCGCCGAGCTGCCCGGCGACCGGTTCCGGGTGCACTTCAGCATCGACGCGCTCTGCGCCGACTTCGCCAGCATCCGGGTCCTCTGGGACGACCTGACCCTGTTCTACGGGAATCCGGACGCGGACCCGGCGCCGCCCGCCATGGACTACCGGGACTATGTCCTCGCCACCGCGGACCTCTCCGGCACGGAGGCGCACCGGCGCTCGGCGGAGTACTGGGAGCGGCGGCTCGTCGATCTCGCGCCCGCGCCCCGGCTGCCCATGGTGCGCACGCCCGAGTCGGTGGAGCATCCGCGGTTCGTCCGGCGGTCGGTGCGGCTGACGGCGGACCGCTGGCAGCGCGTCACCGACCGGGCCGCCGAGGTGGGGCTCACGCCTGCGGGGCTGCTCCTCGCGGCGTACGCCGAGGCACTCGCGCCCTGGGCGCAGGCCCCGCGGTTCACGCTGAACGTCACCAACCTCAACCGCATCGGCGCGCATCCCGCTGTCGACGACACCGTCGGCGAGTTCGCCTCGTTCGCCCTGGTGGAGGTGGACTCCGCCACGCCCGGCGGCTTCCTGGACCGTGCGCGCCGCGTGCAGGAGCAGCTGTGGAGCGACCTGACGCATTCCTACGTCAGCGGTGTCCATCTGCTGCGTGAACTCATGCGGCTGCGCGGCGGGTTCGACGGGGCGTTGATGCCCGTGGTGTTCACCAGCGCGGTCCCGCTGAGCGGCGGCAGGGGCACGCTCCTCGACGGCCTGTTGGAGCAGACGGGCGGCATCACGCAGACGCCGCAGGTCTGGATGGACCTTCTCACCGAGGTGCAGGACGGGGCTCTGGTCGTCAACTGGGACGTGAACGAGGCACTGTTCGACCCCGGGATGGTGGACGACGTCTTCACCGGGCTGAGCTCGCTGCTCGACAGGCTGGCCGACGATCCGGCCGCCTGGGACGAGCAGGAGCCGCTGCAGGCTCCGGTGCCGCTGGGCGCGGACGGCAGGGAGTTGGGCGACGGCGGTCTCCGTCCGCTGCCGGACCGGCTCGTGCAGGACGACTTCCTCGACCAGGTGGCCGCCCGCCCCGACCAGGTGGCGGTCGTCGCCGACGGCCGGACGCTCAGCTACGGCGAGCTGCACCGTGAGGCCTGCCGGGTGGCCGCGTGGCTGCTGGCGAACGGCGCCTCGCGGGACAGGCCCGTCGGCGTGGTCCTGGACAAGGGCTGGGAGCAGGTCGTCGCCGTGTACGGCGTGCTGTACGCAGGGGCTCCTTATCTCCCCCTCGACCCGGAGGTCTCGCCCGGACGTGCGGGCGGCCTGCTCGCCCGGTGCGGGGCGGACCTGGTCCTCACCCGGCAGGGCCTCGCTCCCCTCGCGGGCGAGCGGCGCGTCCTGTGCCTGGACGCGCTGCCCGAGGACGTGCGCGAGACGGAGCCCGCACTGCCGGTCGTGTCGGCCCAACCGTCCGACCTGGCCTACGTGTTGTTCACCTCCGGCTCCTCCGGGCAGCCCAAGGGCGTGATGGTCGAGCACCGGGGCGTGGTCAACGCGCTGCGCGAGACCCGGGAGACCTTCGCGGTCGGCCCCGGCGACCGGGCCCTCGCGCTGACCGCGCTGCACCACGACATGTCCGCGTTCGACCTGTTCGGGGTGCTCGGCGCGGGCGGCACGCTGGTGCTGCCGCGGGCGTCGGAGCGGCGCGAGGCGGCGCACTGGGCCGACCTCATGACCGAGCACGGCGTCACCGTGTGGAACTCGGTGCCCGCGATGATGGAGATGCTCGTGGAGCATCTGGGCCCGCAGGAGAACCCGTTGGCGGCGCTCCGGCTCGCCTTCCTGGGCGGTGACTGGCTGAACGTGGCGACGGTGCGGCGCCTCGGCGAGGAGTCGGGCGTACGGGTGGTGAGCGTGGGCGGGCCCACCGAGACCACGCTCTGGAACATCTGGCACCCCGTGGACCGGCCGGACCTCGACCGCCGGAGCATCCCGTACGGCAAGCCCGTCGCCAACACCCGCTACCGCGTCCTGGACGACCGCATGCGGGACCGCCCGGTGTGGGCGACCGGCGAGATGTACTGCTCCGGCGTGGGGTTGGCCCGCGGCTACTGGGACGATCCGGAACGGACCGCGGCTTCGTTCGTCACGCACCCGCGAACCGGCGAACGCCTTTACCGGACAGGCGACTTGGGACGCTTCCTGCCGGACGGGACCATCGAGTTCATCGGCCGTGCCGACTTCCAGGTCCAGGTGAACGGCCACCGGATCGAGCCGGGCGAGGTGGAGGCCGCACTGCTCACGCACCCGGACGTCGCCGCTGCCGTCGTGGTGGGACAGGAGCGCGCGGGACGCGCGGGCCACCGGGGACTGACCGCGTACGTCGTGCCGGGCGCCGGAAGCACGGCGCCCGCGGACCTCGCGGTGCGGGAGCACCTGCGGGCGACGCTGCCCGAGCACATGGTGCCGTCGGTGTTCATGACGCTGGACGCGCTGCCGCTCAACGCCAACGGCAAGGTGGACCGGGCCGCGCTGCCCGAGCCGCGCCCGGAGCTGTCCGGGGCCGCGCAGGGCGCACCGCGCTCGGCCGTCGCCGAGGTGTGCGCGCAGGTGTGGGCTCAGGTGCTGGAGGTCGACGCGGTCGGCGAGCAGGACAACTTCTTCGCCCTGGGCGGGGATTCGGTCCTGGCGACCAGGATCGTGACCCGGTTGCGTCAGGTGTTCGCGTCGGACGCGGTGACGCTGCGCACGGTGTTCCTGTCGCCCACGGTGGCCGGGCTCGCGGCGGGCGTGGTCGCCGCGGAGGAGGTGCCGGGCCGGGCCGAGGCCATGGCCGATGTGCACCTTCGGGTGGCCCGGATGTCGCCCGAGGAGGTCCGGCGCGAGTTGTCGGCGCGGCAGGCCGCGGCCGGAACGGCGGCGGGAGCGTGAGCGCGGGTGCGGCGCGTCGCCCGCTCATCCATGAACTCGTGGCCCGTCAGGCGGCCCTGACCCCGGACGCGGAGGCGGTCGTGGCCGGCCGGGAGCGGCTGAGCTACGGCGAGCTGGAGGAGGCGGCGCAGCTCCTCGCCGGGCATCTGCGCGGGCTCGGCGCAGGCCCGGAGACCCTGGTGGGCATCTGTCTGGGCCGGTCGCCGTGGATGCTGGTGGCGATGCTCGCGGTCCTGAAGGCGGAGGCGGCGTACGTGCCGATCGACCCCGCCTTCCCCCTCGACCGCCGCCAGTTCATCCTGCGCGACAGCGGCGCGGAGCTGATCGTCACCGAGGAGGCGCTGCGGGACAAGTGGCCGGACCGTCCGTGCACGCTGGTCTCGCTCGACCGTGACTGGGACCGCATCGCCGCGGCGCGGCCGTGGTCAGCGGCGGGCACGGGCGAGGGCACGGGCGGGGACGCGCACCTGGCGTACGCGCTCTACACGTCGGGGTCCACCGGCCGTCCGAAGGGCGTCGCGGTCGAGCATCGCAGTGCGGCCGCTTTCCTGGCCTGGGCGCTCGAATGCTTCACGCCGGACGAGCTGCGGTACACCCTGGCCTCCACGTCCATGTGCTTCGACCTGTCGGTCTTCGAGCTGTTCGCGCCGTTGGCGGTCGGTGGCACGGTGGTCCTCGCGGAGACGATGTTCCATCTGCCGGTGGCCGCCGCGGACCGGCCGGTGACGCTGGTGAACACCGTCCCGAGCCTGCTGCTCGACCTGCTGGCGTGCGGGGCGCTGCCGCCCTCGGTGGTGACGGTGAATCTGGCCGGCGAGGCGCTGCCCGCCGCGCTGGCCCGGCAGTTGTACGCGATGGGGACGGTGCGGAAGGTCTACAACCTGTACGGGCCCTCCGAGGACACCACGTACTCGACGTGGAGCCTGGTCGGGCGTGACGTGGACAAGCCGTCGATCGGCCGTCCCGTCACGGGCACCACCGCCCATGTCCTGGACGCCGAGGGGCGTTTGGTCGTGAACGGCGAGGCCGGGGAGCTGCACCTGGGCGGCGACGGGCTCGCGCGGGGCTATCTGGGGCGGCCCGGCCTGACGGCGGAGCGATTCGTGCCCGATCCGTTCTCGGACCGCCCGGGTGCGCGGCTGTACCGGACCGGCGATCTCGCGCGGTGGCTGCCGGACGGCGAGCTCGACTATCTGGGGCGCGCCGATCAGCAGGTGAAGGTCCGGGGTCTTCGCATCGAGCCGGGCGAGATCGAGCAGGTGCTGATGGAGCACCCCGACGTCCGGCGCGCGGCGGTGCTCGCGCGGTCCGGGAGCGCGGACGAAACCGGCCTGGTGGCCTATGTGGTGAGCGGGGAGAGCGCCGATCTCTCCTCGGTGCGGCGCTTCCTGCGGGACCGGCTGCCGTCGTACATGGTGCCCGAGCTGTTCGTGCCGGTGGCGTCCATCCCGCTCACGGTGACGGGAAAGGTCGACGTCGGGGCGCTGCCCGCCGCCGCGTCATGACCACGGGGCCTGCACAATTTCACCGCACACGGGAAATCATTTCATTTTGATGCGCCCTTCAAAGCGCCGGAAAACGAGTGCTACACTCACGCAACCATGCGCGGTAAGGTAAGCCTTACCCTGAATGGCGGCACTGTTCCTGAATTGCATTGGAAACGGTTTTCAATGCACCGCGCAGGGTCGGACGGGGCCGCCGCACCACGCCTTCGGAAGAGGAATTCGTGAGCGCCACGGATACCACGACGAGCTCCCAGGCTCGTATCGTCCTGATTATTACCGTCGTAGCGTCGGCGCTATTGGTTATCGATATCACCATCGTTTCCGTAGCGTTACCCGAGATCCAGTCGGACCTCGGGGGGTCGCTGGCCGCCCTGCAGTGGATCATCATCGGCTACACGGTGACCTTCGGCGCCTTCCAGCAGGCAGCGGGCTCGCTGTCGGACCGACTCGGCCGACGAGCCATGTTCATGGGCGGCATCGCCCTGTTCACCCTGTCCTCGCTGGCCTGCGGCCTCGCCCCGAACGCCATCGCACTCGACATCGCCCGCTGTGTGCAGGGCATGGGTGCCGCCTTCGTGCTCGCCAACGCGATGCCCCTGATCGCCCAGGTCTACGACGGGCAGGCCCGGAACATGGCCATCGCCGTCTGGGGCACCACGCTCGGCGCCTGTGGTGCCGTCGCCCCGGTCGTCGGCGGTCTCCTCGTGGACCTCACCGAGTGGCGCTACCTCTTCCTGATCAACGTGCCGGTCGGTGTGGTCGCGCTCTTCCTGTGCCGCACCCGCCTGCCCCTCGACCCGCCGCGCAGCTCCCTCGCCGGCATCGACTGGACCGGCGCCGGCCTGCTCGTCCTCACCCTCGGTCTGGTCAACTTCGCCCTCACCCGGGGCGAGGACCAGGGCTGGGGGTCGGCGGCCACCCTCGTCCAGCTCGGCGTCTCCGCCCTGCTCCTGGCCGGCTTCCTGGTCCTGGAACGGCGGGTCGCCGCGCCGACCCTGGACCTCTCCCTGTTCAAGGTGCCGACCTTCGTGGCGGCCACCCTGATCGCCTTCTTCTCCCGCTTCGCCACCATCGGCGGCTCGGTCTACTACATCCTGTACTTCCAGAGCGCCCGTGGGCTGAGCCCGCTGCAGACCGGCCTCATGATGATGGCCATCTTCGCGCCGCAGCTCGGCATGGGTCTGGTCGCGGGCAAGCTCCAGGCCAAGTACTCGCCCTCGCACATCATCGGTGCGGGCTTCGGCATCCTGGCACTCGGCGGGCTCGCCATGTCCTGGTCCTTCGATCTGGACCAGGCGATCTGGGTGGCCCTGCCCGGCCTCCTGCTGTGGGGTGTGGGCGGTGGCCTCGCGGGCAGTCCGTCCATGTCGCTCGCGGTCAACGTCGTCCCCAAGCAGCGGGCCGGCATGGCGTCCGGCGCGATCAACAGCCTGTTCATGTTCGGGGCCGGCATCGGCGCCGCGATCTTCGGCGTCCTGTTCCGCAGCCGGATCGAGGACCAGGCGGCCGGCGGTCTCCGCACGGGCTCGGCCGACCGGGACGACGTCATCTCCGCCGCGGCGCAGGGCGACATCTCGCGGGCCCTCAAGCACGTCCCCGACGACCTCGCCGGCCAGGCGCGGAGCACCCTGGAATCCGCCATCGCCGACGGTGCCTCGTTCGTGATGCTGTGGGCCGCGGTGGTCTGCGTCGGCACGGCGGCCGTCGCGCTCACCCTGGTCCGCAAGAAGGACCTCCTCACCGGCGCCCCCGAACCCGCCAAGGAGGACGACAAAGCGGCGCCGGAACCGGCCTGACGCGGTGGGGCGGCCCCGGCACGGGGCCGCCCCGCACCCGTCTCCCACCTTCCCCGTACGCACGCCCGTACGCACGCCTGCCAGGAGCCCCGCGATGCCCCCCAGCCCCCCCACCGGCCCGCCGCTGCGTCTGCTGGTGCTCGGCGGTACCGGCTTCGTCTCCGGCGCCGTGGCGGCGGAGGCCCTCGCCCGCGGCCACGACGTCACCTGTGTCGCCCGGGGCACCGGCGGCGCGCGACCGCCCGCCGGAGCGCGGCTCCTGCGGGCCGACCGCAACGCGCCGGAGGGCCTCGCCCCGCTGCGCGGCATCCGTTTCGACGCGGCCGTCGAGACCGCGACGCTCTCCCTGCCCTGGGTCCGCAGAGCCCTGCGCGACGTGAGCGCGGAGCACTGGACGTTCGTCTCCTCGATCAGCGTGTACGCCGACACCTACACGCCCGGCCAGACCGCCCGCACCGCACGGCTGCGCCCCGCCCTGACGGACGTCGGCACCTACGACCCCGCCGTCGACCCGGAGCCCTCCCAGGCGACGTACGGCGGCGTGAAGCTCGCCTGTGAACAGGCCGTTCGCGAGGCCACCGGCGGCACGGCCTTCGTGGTCCGCCCCGGCCTGGTCGTGGGCCCCGGCGACGACGTAGGACCCTTCGGCTACTGGCCGTTGCGCATGGCGCGCGGCCGCGCCACCGCCGTGCCCGCGGCGCACGACGCCGACGGCCTCGCCCTGCCCGCCCAATGCGTCGACGTGCGGGACCTGGCCACCTGGATCGTCGACCGCGCGGCGGCGCGTGCGTCCGGGGTGTACGACGCCGCAGGCCCGCCCGTGCCCCTGGAGTCACTGCTCCACGAGGTGGCCGACGCCGTGGGCCACGACAGCCTGGAACTCGTGCCGGTGCCCGAGGACGTGCTGCGCGAGGCCGGGGTACGACCGTGGACCGGGCGCCCCTCGATGCCCCTGTGGCCGCCCCGCGAGCTGTACGGCGCCCTCAGCCGCGACGTCTCGTCGTCCTTCGACGCGAGCCTGCGCGTCAGACCGGTCGCCGAGACCGCGCAGGCGGTGCTGAGCGACCGCCTCGGACGCGGCGCGAGCATGCCCCCTATAGCGGGCCTCACCCCCGTGGAAGAGGCCTCTCTGCTGCGCCTCGCGGGCGTCTGAGATCTCCCCGGACGGGCTCGTCGACGCTCCCGAAAGCACTCCAAGAGGCCCGTGTGCAACCGGGGTTGGACAGCGCGATGCCATCTCGGGGTGGCATACATCCGGCCATGTCCGTTGATACGTTCGGCGCGTTTTTGACGCTTCGAACATGTCAGGAGACGCCGTGGCCACGGCCGTGCCGTTCCTTCCGTCCGCCGCGAGACTTCCCTCGCTGACCGGCCTTCGCTTCGTCGCCGCGTTCGCCGTCTTCGCCTCGCACGCCTATCTGGCGATCTGGTTCGACGGGGTGTGGGAGGACAACACTCCGGCCATGATCGCGCTGATCACGGCGCGTTCCGGGGTCGGATTCTTCTTCTTGCTCAGCGGGTTCGTCCTCGCCTGGTCCGCACGGCCCGGCGACAAGGCGGTGTCCTTCTGGCGCCGGCGCGCGGCGAAGATCTACCCGGTGCACGCGGTGACCTGGTTCGTCGCGCTCGTCCTGATCAACTGGACGGGCGGTCAGGTCGCGGCCCGCCAGGCCGTTCCCAATCTGCTCCTCGTGCAGTCCTGGACCTCCACGTTCGACGTCTACGACAGCGTCAACGGCGTGTCCTGGTCGCTGTCCTGCGAGGCCTTCTTCTACCTGGCCTTCCCGCTGCTCATCCACCTGATCCGCCGCATCCCCGCCCGCATGCTGTGGGCCTGCGCGGCAGCCGCGGCCCTCGCGGTGATCGCCATGCCTTTGGTGGCCGCGGTCGCGTTCTCCTCGGAACCCAAGTTCTTCTCGTTCCCGGTGACGCTGCACCAGTACTGGTTCATCTACACGTTCCCGCTCACCCGGCTCCTGGAATTCGTCCTCGGCATCCTGCTGGCCCGCGCCGTCCTGGAGGGCACACGGGTGACCGTCCGCTTCCGGCACGCTCTGCCCGCGCTCGCGGTCGGCTATCCCCTCGCGCTCCAGGTGCCGTTCCTGTACGCGATATCCGCGGTCCTCGTGGTCCCGATGGCGCTGCTGGTGCTCGCGGGCGCGGGGGCCGACATCCGCGGTTCGCACTCGCCGGTCCGGTCGCGGCCCATGGTGTGGCTGGGGGACATCTCGTTCGCGTTCTACATGGTGCACATGCTCGTACTGACGCACGTCTACCGCCTGATCGACGAGGAGCACACCGCCTCCGGCGCCGTACGGGCCGGTTCCGTCGTACTGATCTTCGGACTCTCCCTGCTCGCATCGTGGGCGGTGAACGTCCTGGTGGAACGGCCCGCGACGCGGCGCTGGGGATCGGGCAGGACCGTACGGCCTGCCGCCGGGGCGCCGCGCGACGAGAAGCCCGTCGCCCCCTGACCCGTGCGGACACGGGTCAGGGGGCGACGGCTGGACCGTCCCGTCGGGGGAAGGCCAGGACGGTCCGGATCGGGGAGGAATCAGTGAACAGGTGATTCCTTGCGGAGCACGGTGCCGTGCGGCTCCTCGCAGTGCTGACGAGCGTCCGCGCCCGCACCGGTGAGCCGCTCGGGGGCGTGGTCGACCTCCAGCGTGGCGTGCGTGATGCCGTGGTCCTCGCGCAGCCGGGCCTGGATGCTCTTGCGCACCGCGTGGCAGTCGCCGCCGGGCTCGACCAGCACATGGGCCGAGAGGACCGGCTGACCGGAGGTGATCTCCCAGATGTGCAGGTCGTGGATCTCGACGACGCCGTCGAGGCCGACCATGCCGCCGCCCACGTCGTCGGGATCGAGGTCGGCGGGCGCGGCCTCAAGGAAGATCCGTCCCGAGGCCCGGACCAGCGAGACCCCCGAGCGGAGCATGAGCACGACCACGATCATCGAGGCGATGGAGTCGGCCCGTGCGAAGCCGGTCGTCATCACGACGGCACCGGACACGGCCGTCGCGATGAAGCCGTAGAGGTCGGTGAGGATGTGCTGGAAGGCGCCCTCGACGTTCAGCGACGAGCGGTTGGCCTTCGACATGCACCAGGCCGCGGCGATGTTCACCGCCACGCCCGCGAGCGCGGTCACCAGGACCAGGGTCCCGCCGACCTCCGGCGGGTCGAGCAGCCGATCGATGTTCTCGTACGTCAGCCACGCGGAGAGCAGCAGCAGGGTGAGCCCGTTGGCCTGCGCCGAGAGGATCTCCGCGCGCTTGAAGCCGTAGGTGAAGCGGCCGCGCACCGGCCGGCTCGCGAGCTTCATCGCCCACAGCGCGAGCGCGATGGCCGCCGCGTCCGAGAGCATGTGCGCCGCGTCCGCGAGGAGGGCCATCGACTGCGCGGCGAACGCGACGACGACCTCCACCGCCATATAGCCGACGATCAGGGCGAGTGAGAGGGATAACCACCTGCGGTCCGCGTCGTCGGCGACCGCGTGACTGTGTCCAGCGTGGCTGTGCGCGTGACCTTTGTCGCCATGGTGATTCGATGCGTGGGAATGCCCGTGGTCATGCCGGTGATTCATCGAATTCCCATCACTTCGCGTGTCGTGGACAAGCAAAGTGAAGCGCATCATTCACCCAATATCAAAGGCTGCAATGAAGACGGTTATCAATTACCGAACCCTTTTGCCATTGCATGAGGAATCCGACCGGTCGACACATGGATGTACCACCCCCGCATGGCTGGAAACCGGTCCGAGAAGGGCAGGAAAGCACCGGTCGAAGGGCAGCGCGGAGTCACGCGCACCACCGCCGCTCAGGATCCGTACTTCTCCGTGTAGGCGCGGGCGATTCCCAGCTGCTCCCGCTCCATCCACTCGGCGGCCACCAGCACACCGGGAAGCTCGGTCCGCTCCACCGTCAGCGCACGGAACAGCCGGGAGACGGTGACGTCGTGAGAGGGGCGGTGCACGACATCGACGGGGTCCCCCGCACGGATCTCGCCCGGCTCGATCACCCGCAGCATCACCCCGGGGGACGCGGCGCGGGTGAAGCGCGGCAGCCACCGTCGCTCGCCCAGCCAGGCGCCGAAGGTCCGGCACGGGAGGCGCCCTCCGGTCACTTCGAGCACGGCCTCGCGGCCGATGCGCCAGCGCTCGCCGACCAGGGCGTCGCGCAGCTCGATGCCGACAGTGGTGAGGTTCTCGCCGAACGCCCCGTGCGTGAGCCCGCGGCCCAGCTCGCGTCCCCAGCCGTCCAGGTCCTCGCGCGCGAAGGCATAGACGGCGCGGTCGTCGCCGCCGTGGAAGCGCAGGTCGCACACCGTGTCGCCGGACACTCCGCTCGCGCCGACCCCCGCGGGGCCGGGGCGCTCGACCCGTACGGGACCGTCGACCGGCCGCTTGTCGATGCCCGTGGTCCCGGACGGGGCATCGGTGTAGTCGACCGGCCTGGCCCGGCCGACGTTGACGCTCAAGATCTTCATGACGCCGCATCGTACGTCCGCCGGAAGGCACCGCAGGAGCCCGCGGCGCCTCGGGGCGGTTCCGCCCGGCGACCGCTTCAGCCGAGCCGCCGCAGCGCCTCGTCCATGGCCCGGCGCACCAGGAGCGCGGGCTGCGGTTTGTCGTGCGTGAACTCCTGTCGTACGACAATGAGTTGACCCACGGCACGGTGACCGGCGAGTACGGCGGGGCCGTCCCAGCCGCCGGGGGCGCCGGGACCGCAGGACAGCTCCTGGTCGAGCAGGAGCAGGCCCGCGCGGCGCACGGTGAGGCGGCTGGTGAGGTGGCCGGGGGCTTCGCCCGTGCGGCCC
This sequence comes from Streptomyces sp. NPDC004732, assembly GCF_040609235.1. Taxonomy (NCBI): domain Bacteria; kingdom Bacillati; phylum Actinomycetota; class Actinomycetes; order Kitasatosporales; family Streptomycetaceae; genus Streptomyces; species Streptomyces sp. NPDC004732. The sequence continues at coordinate 55,053 of NZ_JBEXJR010000001.1, read as the reverse complement.
AGGACCTGTTCCTCGCGCAGGACGAGGCGGGCGTCGGCGGCCAGGTCGGCGCGGGTGGTCACGCGCAGGTCGCTCTCCCGCACGGAGATCAACTGCTCGGGCAGCCAGCGCAGTTCGGCGCCGCCCGCGACGGTGAGGCGCACGTCGTAATGGGCCGTCGGCTCGGTCTGGCCCGGCAGCGCGATGGTGGCCGCCGCCGAGTCGACGTGGAGCATCGCGCCCTCGTGGGCCGTGGCCTCGACGGTGAGGTGATCACCGCCCAGGGGGCCGCTCATCGCGCCGACGAGTGTCACGCGTGCCGCGGGGCCGCCGGAGCGGGTGCGGCGCAGGGCCAGTGGCCCCTCGCCGTCGAGGACGGGCAGGGCCATGCGGCCGCGGCCGTCGACCCGCGCCTCGATCCGGGAGGTGGCGCGGATGCCCGCGCCACCTGTTCGGGGGGCGGCCCGCCGGGGGTGGCCCGGTTCCGCGCCGGCCCGCTAGGCCAGGTCCACGCTCATTCCGACGCGGTCCACGCCGCGTACTGCTCGCGCACCCACGCGGCGACCGGTCCGACGCCCTCGGTGGAGCGCAGCGACTGGAAGGCGACGGGGAGTTCGGCGCGCTGGTCCTTCGCGTCGGCGGCCATCCGGGCGAGGTCGGAGCCGACGTGCGGGGCGAGGTCGGTCTTGTTCACGACGAGCAGGTCCGCCGTGGAGACGCCGGGGCCGCCCTTGCGCGGGATGTCGTCGCCGCCCGCGACGTCGATGACGAAGATCTGCGCGTCGACGAGGCCCTTGGAGAAGGTCGCCGTGAGGTTGTCGCCGCCGGACTCGACGAGGATGAGGTCGAGCGGTCCCACCTCGTCCTCCAGGTCCTCCACGGCCTCCAGGTTGGCGGAGATGTCGTCGCGGATCGCGGTGTGCGGGCAGGCGCCGGTCTCGACCGCGGTGATGCGCTCGGGCGGCAGGACGGCCTCGCGGAGCAGGAACTCGGCGTCCTCGCGGGTGTAGATGTCGTTGGTGACGACGGCGAGGGACAGTTCGTCGCGCAGGTCGCGGCAGAGCGCGGCGACGGTCGCGGTCTTGCCGGAACCGACCGGGCCGCCGAGCCCTATGCGCAGGGCGCGGCGGCTTCCGTTGGGACGGTGGGCGTCGGCGGACACGGCGGCGGGGCCGTCGTGGGAGTGGTCGAGGTGCATGCTTCTGCTCCTTCAGGTGGTGCCGGTGGTGCGGGTCGTGCGGAAAGAGGGTGTGGTGCGGACAGAAGGTGGGGTGCGGAAACCCGTACGGGTCGCCGTCCCGCTAGGAGGCGAAGAGCCGCACGGGCCACGCCGCGTGGGCCTCCGCGCTGATCTCCAGGAGCGGGGGGCGGACGCCGCGGGCAGCGCGTCGACGCCCTCGTCGACGACGCGTCTCGCGGTCTCGGCGGCCCGGTGCGCCACCTCGTCGACGTCCGGGGCGAGCCGGGCGAGGACCGCCGTGGCATCGAAGGGGTCGAGGCTGAGGAGCCGGACGGTGGCGGTCGCGGGACCGCTGATCCCTTCGTACGCCGAGCAGTACGCGGCGTCCTCTGGGCCGAGTCCGGCGGCGCGGGCGGCGAGCCCGAGCACCACCGGCTGGTGGGCCCCTTGGGGAACTACCGGGCCAGTGCGTCGAGTTCGGGGTGCGGCCAGGTCGCGCGGGCGGCCCGCATCATCTGCCGGCCGAGGCGCCGCGCGGCGGAGCGCAGGGCCGGTGACGGCGTGCGGGCGTCCGCCGCCGCGTCCAGGGCGATCGGGTCTACGCCGAGGGCGGCGGCCGCCGCGAGGGCGGCCGCCACGGGAACGGCCCGGTGATGCCGGGTGGTTGAGGCAGGTCGGGGAGGTAGCCGAGCTGGCGCAGCGCGTCGAGAGTTGAAGACGCGGCGCGTTCGATGTCGCTGGCGCGCAGGTCGGTTCCTGGGGAGCGCTTCACCTTGCTGGCCTTGTCGGGGGCGGGCAGCACGGGGCGCATGCACTGCACGCGGCGTGCCAGGGTTCGATGACCGCGGCCCGCACGCTGGTGGCGGGCGGTACGTGATCGCGGATCTGCTGGGCGTGGGAGGCGCGGGCCCGGTCGTCTTCGGCACGGCGCTCGGCACGGTCGGCATGGGCGGAGCGGGGGACGCCGCCGGTCAGGCTTTCGGGGTCGTATGGGTACACGGTGAGGCTGTAGTCCTCGCCGTTGTAGGTGGCCGGTCCGTCGGGGCTGTCGCCGGGCTCGGGGTGAGGGCGAGGTGGAGGGCTTGGCGGGTGCGGGGTGCGGGGTGCTGTGGTCCAGTGCTCCAGGTGGTAGTGCGGGCGGGGGCCGGCTGGGACGTGCGCGGCGGGTGGTGGGAAGCTGCGGGTGCGTGCGGGGGCCTTGTGCGTGATGATGACCGGGATCAGGCCGAGCGGGGCGAGGGCGTCGAACACCTCGACCGCTCGGGCGCGGTCGCATGACGGCCCGTCACAGTCCGTCTCTCCCTGCGGAGTTCGAGCCCCGGGCAGCGCGGAAGAGGGCTCCCGGCCCGTTCGGGTTCCGGGAGCCCTCACTCATGTGCGGTCGCCAGGGCGGCCTTGGCGAGCGGACCTGCTACTTCGTGCCGACGGGCGAGCGGTGCTTCTGTGTCAGGGTGGGCTTGGGCAGGGTGCAGCCGGGGCGGTTCAGGTCGATCTTGTTGCCGGCGCCGACGCAGGCAACGATGATGTAGGTCTGCTGGGCGTAGCCGATGCTGGGCCGGACGGTGACCTTGCCGTTCTCGTCGACCTCGCACGGGTTGTTGTCCGTGCAGCGCTGGCCGCTCTCATTGATGGTGTTGTTGACGGCGACGACCTTGCCGGTGGCGTCGTCGATCACCGGCGATCCCGAGGTGCCGCCGATGACCTGGCAGGGCTGGGTGTAGCGGAGCGAGTCCTTCCAGGTCCACTGGCCTTCCTTCAGGCGGTACGCGAAGCCGTCCGTGCTGCACCGGTACATCCGCTTCCAGTAGCCGGAGGCGACCGTGATGGCCCGGCCCGTCTGCGGGTGCGCGGCGTCCAGGTCGAGGGCCTTGATGCCGTAGCGGCTCTCGATGTCGCTGTAGGTGCTGGTCAGTTCGTACACGGAGACGTCGGTGTCGGTCATCGTGCCGTACGCGATCTTGCTGGCGCGAACGGTGCCGAGGCTGCCGCCGCTGGCGTTCAGGAGCGTGAAGCTACGGCTCGAGGCCCGGTTGACGATGACCTGCCCGGCGCTGGGGAAGCCTGTCTCCAGGCAGTGGCCGTTGGAGAGCACGAGCGCCTTGTCCGTGGGCTGCGAGCTGGGCACGCGCACCACGGAGCCCGAGCAGTTGCTCAGAGCCACAGTACCCGCGAAGGTCACAGCCTTCGCCTTCACCTTCGCCTGGGTCACCGCGGCGGGTTGCGCCGCGGCCGTACCTTTACCGGACACCGGCGCCTCGGTGCTCACGGCGGACGCGGGTATCGCCGTCGCACCGAGGAGCAGCGCGGTGAAGACGGCACCAACGAGAGGCTTGCTCATGTGGGGTTCCCCTCTGATGACTGTGTGACCGAAGGTCCTTCGGTTTTGTCATGCGCATTTTTGGGGCAACCCACTGCCAGGAGCAAGACCGCGTGCTCTCAAGTACGCGTGTGACGCACCCTCTTGGGCGCACGGCCGCCGGACGCGGCCCCCACGAGTCCCCTCCGCGATCCCCAGCTCCGACGCCGCCCCCTTCCGCCACGGCCACGCGCGAAAGGGCCGCGCGGGGCGCTCCACCCGGCGGGCTCGATGGCTCTCCACCGATCGTCGGTGAACCGGGTGCCGCAGCCCCCTGGAATGGGCCGAGACCCACCTCGGGGCCTTCACCGACGCTCGCAGCATGTCCGTCCTACGGCGCACCACCTCCAGAAGGGTCTGGCTGCGCGGCCAGCCGAAGCGCCGGAAGACCGCTCCGGCCGGACCGTGCTCCTTCAGAAGAGGGTTGTGGCGGTGCGGTTTTCGCGCGGATTGCGACCCTGACAAGGGGCTTTCCTCCGGCCTCGGATGCCGGGCACCAAAGGGCGTTCCTAACGACTCGTAACGAAATAAGCGCGGCATTGCTGTGCAGCATCACGAGGTTTCGCGACCACCTGTGGCTCCCAGCTGCGCATGGTACCCAGGGCGAAAATCCTGTGGCCCCGTAAGGCGTAGCTGGCAGAGTGCCGAAGTGGACGATCAAGAACCTGGCCTCGACACCGGAGCTGCTCAGGATGCTGTCACCGCCGAGCGATCGATGATGGCTGACACGACGCGCGCAGCTCGCCGGATGTCGTTCAACGCTGATGCGCTGACCTATAAACGAGGCAGACCACGGTACCCGGACGCAGTCTTCGACCTGTTGGCAGAGCGCTGCGGGCTGCGGCCCGGTGCGCGGGTGCTCGAGATCGGTGCCGGTACGGGGCCTGGCCACCGAGCCGCTGCTGGCGGCCAGGCGGGTTCGACCTCGCGGCGGCGGCGACAGCGCTGCATTGGCTCGACCCGGCCACATCGACCGCGAAGATCGCCCGGTTGGTGCGTCCGGGCGGCTGGCTGGCGGCGTGGTGGAACGACTTCGGCGACGCCAAGCGGCCGACGCTCTTCCGCGACCGGCTCGACGAGGTCTACCATGACCTGCTGCCCGCCGAGACCGGCTACCGGGACAGCCGCTCGCACGTCCTCGACACCGACCGGTGGCGCAGCCAGTTGACCACGGGCGGCTACTTCGACAATGTCTCCGTCGAGATCATCGAATGGGAGCAGATCCTGACCGCGCAGACCGCACGGGATCAGTGGTCCACGTTCCCGAACATCGCGGAACTCTCCGCGCCCGACTGCGAAGAGTTCCTCACTCGCCTCGGTTCGCTCGTCGACGAGCTCGGCGGCCAGGTCGCAGACCCGCGCCTAACGGTCACCTATACCGCTCAACGCGTCCGAGGCTCGCCGTGACCCACATCCGCAGCGGTCCAGCAGAACACCATGACGAACGCGAAGACCTGTGGGCCACGGCGACACGAGTCACAGCGACAATTTCAGCCGTCGCCAGTAGATGAGGGCACAGCCGAGGGCGACGAAGGCATGGTGGATGTCGTCGCGGATCTCCCAGCGGATGCGCAAGCGGCGAAACCAGTGCAGCAGCGCGATCGTGCCCTCCACGACCCAGCGGTAGACGCCCAGGTCGGAGCCGTGTTCGATGCCGCGCCGGGCGATATGCGGGGTGATCTCAAACCTGCGCACCCGGTCGCGGTAGAGGTCGTGATCGTAGCCGCGGTCGGCATACAGATGCCTGGGCCGCCGTAGCGGTTGGCCGCGCTTGCTGCGGATCGGCGGCACGGCCTCCACGGGGTGCCAGATGTTCCAGAGCGTGGTCTCGGTGGGCCCGCCCACGCTCACCACCCCTTCGCGGAGCCGCCACGACCTGGGAGGGCTTGCACGGGGTTGTGGCGGAGGAGTGAGCGTGATCCTCGTGGTCCATCAGCCGAGCGATGTGCCCCGCCCCATGGTCAATGGGATTGAGGTGCATGCAGAGTCCGTCTTCTGGCTGTGGACCGGTAGCAGGAACCGGAGGATCCACCAGGCCCTGGCCAAGTCTTCCAACCGGGCAAGGGCGGGATCTTGGAAGGTCTCCAGGTGGTCCCGCCGAGCCTCGTCCGGGCCGCCACACCCCCCCCCGCAAGGGTTCCGACAGCGACGGACCCGCCGTCGCGAGAGGGCCGAGTCCCGCTAGATTCACCCCGGCGATGTGACTTTTCGCGATTGATGAGAGGGTCGGGCGGGTGAGCGAGACACCGAAGAACACCCTGCAGTACCGCTTCGACGGGCCGGAGGACGCCCCAGTCCTGATCCTGGGTGCCTCACTCGGTACCACCTGGCACATGTGGGACCGGCAGATCCCCGACCTGATCCGGCACTGGCGGGTGTTCCGCTTCGACATGCCCGGGCACGGCGGCGCGCCCGCGCACCCGTGCGGCTCCGTCGGAGAGCTCGCCGACCGGCTGCTCGCGACGCTCGACGAGCTCGGCGTGCACCGCTTCGGCTACGCGGGCTGCGCCTTCGGCGGCGCCATCGGCGCGGAGCTCGCCCTGCGGCACCCGCACCGCGTCGCCTCGCTCGGGCTCATCGCCGCCTCCCCGCGGTTCGGCACCGCCGACGAGTTCCGCCAGCGCGGCGTCATCGTGCGCAGCAACGGGCTCGACCCCATCGCCCGCGCCGCCCCCGACCGCTGGTTCACGCCCGGTTTCGCCGCCGCCCAGCCCGCGATCACCGACTGGGCCGTGCAGATGGTGCGCACCACCGACCCCGGCTGCTACATCGCAGCCTGCGAGGCCCTCGCCGCCTTCGACGTGCGCGCCGAGCTCGGCAGGATAGGCGTCCCCACCCTCGTGCTCGTCGGGTCGGAGGACCAGGTCACCGGCCAGGGCGAGGCCCGCACGCTCGTCGCGGGGATCCCCGACGCGCGGCTCGCCGTCGTGCCGGGCGCCTCGCACCTCGCGCCCGTCGAGCAGCCAGGCGCCGTCACCGACCTCCTGGTCCGGCACTTCTCCTCGGCCTGGCAGCCCGCCCCCGACGCGACCTCGGGGGGCCAGTCGGCCATCTCCGCGCCGCCCCTCAAGCCCGTGCTCGCCCCGCCGCCCGTGCCCGTCGCGCCTGTCGCCGAGATCGGCCCCGCGGAGCAGCCCGAGGCCGTGCCGGGCAGCGTGGGAGCGAATCTGTACGACGCGGGGATGAAGGTGCGCCGCGACGTCCTCGGCGATGCGCACGTCGACCGGGTGCTCGCCGCGGCCGACGACTTCTCCGGGGACTTCCAGGAACTCGTCACGCGCTACGCCTGGGGCGAGATCTGGAACCGGCCCGGCCTGGACCGCCGCTCCCGCAGCTGCGTCACGCTCACCGCGCTCGTCGCGGGCGGCCACCTGGACGAGCTGGCCTTCCACACCAAGGCGGCGCTGCGCAACGGCCTCACCCCGGCCGAGATCAAGGAGGTGCTGCTCCAGGCCGCCGTCTACTGCGGCGTCCCTGCGGCCAACTCCGCCTTCAAGGTCGCGCAGGCAGTGATCCGTGAGGAAACCACGCCGCAGGAGTAGCAGGATGGGAGACATGACGACATCTCCCGAGAACAGGGCCGGGCGCGCGCCGCGCATGACGTTCACGAAGAAGTCCCACGCGTGTGTGCGCCTCGAAAAGGACGGGCGCACGCTCGTCGTCGACCCCGGCGGCTTCAGCGAGGAGGACGCCGCGCTCGGCGCCGACGCCATCCTCGTCACGCACGAGCACCCGGACCACTTCAACGAGGACCGGCTGCGGGCTGCCATGGAGGCCCGCCCCGGAACCGAGATCTGGACCCTCAGGTCCGTCGCGGACCAGATCTCGGCCGCCTTCCCCGGACGTGTGCACACCGTCGGGCACGGCGACACGTTCACGGCCGCCGGATTCGACGTCCAGGTGCACGGCGAACTGCACGCGGTCATCCACCCCGACATCCCGCGGATCACCAACGTCGGATATCTGGTCGACGGCTCGGTCTTCCACCCCGGCGACGCGCTCACCGTCCCCGACCAGCCCGTCGAGACGCTGATGCTGCCCGTCATGGCCCCCTGGAACAAGATCTCCGAGGTGATCGACTACGTACGCGAGGTCAAGCCGCAGCGCGCCTTCGACATCCACGACGCGCTCCTCACCGACCTCGCCCGGCCGATCTACGACAACCAGATCGGTGGCCTCGGCGGGGCCGAGCACCTGCGTCTGACACCCGGGCAGTCGGCGGACCTGTGACTGTCAGTGCCGCCCGGTAGGTTGTGAGGCATGCGCATTGCGACCTGGAACGTGAACTCGATCACCGCTCGGCTGCCGAGGCTCCTGGCCTGGCTGGAGGCCACCGGCACGGACGTGCTGTGCATCCAGGAGACCAAGACGACGGCCGAGCAGTTCCCCGCCGACGAGCTCCGCGAGCTGGGTTACGAATCGGCGGTGAACGCGACAGGGCGGTGGAACGGCGTCGCGCTGGTCTCCAAGGTCGGCCTCGAAGACGTGGTCAAGGGCCTCCCGGGCGGCCCGGAGTATGACGGGGCGGAGGAGCCCCGCGCGGTCTCCGCGACCTGCGGCCCCCTCCGCCTCTGGTCGGTGTACGTGCCGAACGGCCGCGAGGTGGACCACGCCCACTATGCCTACAAGCTGCAGTGGTTCGAGGCCCTGAAGGCGGCGGTCGCCACGGATGCGGCGGGCCCCCGCCCCTTCGCGGTCCTCGGCGACTTCAACGTGGCACCGACCGACGACGACGTCTGGGACCCGGCGCTCTTCGTCGGCGCCACCCACGTCTCCGAGCCCGAGCGCGCCGCCCTGACGGCCCTGCGCGAGACGGGCCTGACGGACGTCATGCCCCGCCCCTTGAAGTACGCCCACCCGTTCACGTACTGGGACTACCGTCAGCTCGGTTTCCCGAAGAACAGGGGCATGCGCATCGACCTCGTCTATGGGAACGAGCCGTTCGCGAAGGCGGTCTCCGATGCGTACGTGGACCGTGAGGAGCGCAAGGGCAAGGGTGCCTCCGACCACGCCCCCGTCGTGGTCGACCTCGACGTCTGAGGCGGAGCGGCCCCGAGACCTCAGGGCACGAGCAGGCGCAGGTCCACGGACTCCGCCAGTGCGGCCAGGCCCGTGTCGCCCGGATGCAGATGGTCCCCGCTGTCGTAGGCGGGGAGGATCCGCGCCGGGTGCGCGGGATCCCGCAGCACCGCGTCGAAGTCGAGCACGGCGTCGAAGTCGTCCCCGCCCCGCAGATAGGCGTTGACGGCCTCGCGCTGTGCATTCGCGGCCGCCGTGCACAGGGACTCGCCCTCGCACGGCGCGATCGTCGCCGCCACGGTCCGCAGCCCGCGCGCCCGTGCGCGGTCCGCGACCTCCCGGAGTCCGGCGATCACCTGGTCCGCCGAGGCGCCCCAGCGCACGTCGTTGATCCCCTCGAAGACGACGACGGTCCGCGCCGACGTCTGGGCGAGGACGTCGCGGTCCAGGCGGTGCAGGGCGCTCACGCCGCCCGTGTCGGTGGAGACGCCGTCCCCGGGGTAGCGGTCGGCGACCACGCGGTTCGCGGAGATGCCCTGGTTGAGCACGCCGTACCGAGGGACTTCCGACTGGTTCAGGAGCCGCGTCGCAAGGACGTTGGGCCAGCGCCGATTGGCGTCCTGCGTCGACTTCACGCCGTCGGTGATCGAGTCGCCGAGCAGCACCACGGACCCGGGCCCGCCGCTGACGTCGACGCCCGTGAGCAGCGGCCATGTGGTGATCGTCGAGGTGTACGCCGCCGGGGAGCCGTCCGCCGCGTGGTCGCCGGGGCCGCTGACGTACGACTGCTGGATGGCCTGGCTGTGCACGGGCGCCGCCACCACGGGGTCGGGCAGGTGGAAGCTGACCAGGAGATTCGCGTTGGCCGGGACGTCGAAGTCGAGGGGGTCGCTGAATGCCTGGGCGCCCGCCGGGAGCTCCGTGCCTTGTGCGCCGCCGAAGGACAGCCGCCGCGGCTCGCCCCGCGCCCCCGCCCCCGACTCCTGCACCGCCACCGTCGAGCCGCCGATCCGCACCGGGGCCGCCGCGAAGGTGTTGTCGAGCCGGATGCGCACCCGCGGCCCGCCCGTGCTCGTGTGCACGACGAGCCGCACCGTCCGGTCGGCCCAGGGCCCCACCGCCGTGTACCCCGCGGTCGACGCCGACCAGGTGCCCGTCCAGCCCTTCGTCCCGGCCCGCACCGACAGGGCGAACACATGCAGATCCGCGGCGCCCGGGTCGCGCGGCAGGTACACCGATGCGACCTCGCGCCCGCGGGCCAGCGGCACCGTCACCACGTACAGCCGTGCCTTCTCGGCGAGTTGGCCGCCGGGCGTGTTGATGTGCGGCAGGGCGACGGACTTCGTGGCGAGCGGGCCGGAGCGCCAGTCCGGCGCGCTGAGCCGGTAGCTGCCGCGTGAGCCGTCCCGGTAGTGGACCGTTCCCGTGCCGCTCGCGTCGCCGCCCGTGCCTGCGACCAGGAAGGCGAGGGCGTCGCCGCGGCCGCGCACCCGCACCGGCTGACCGTCGGCGCGCACGTTGTCCGGCGTGCCCGGCGCGGTGCGCGGCCAGGTGAGGCGGGCCCCGTCAACGGCAAGGGACCGCCCGGGAGTCCAGCCCGCGGCGTCGAGGTCCCGGGCGGACAGGGAGCCGCCCGTTCCGTCGAAGTCCGCGTCGGCGGGACGGGTGTCGTCGCTGACCGCGCGGTTGTCGAAGAGCCGCTCCAGGGGGAGCGGCCCGGGTCTGTGCGGCGCCGCGGCCTGCGCCGAGGGCACCGGTACCAGGCCCGTGAACAGGGCGAGCGCGGCGGCCGCCCCCCAGATACGTCGGCGCACGACAGTCCCCTCCCGCGTTGGCAGATGCGCCATGAAGCTAAGGAGGCGCGGGAGGCGAGTCAATGAGGGACGCGTGAACACGACGCGAACTCACCGGAAGGGAAGAGGGGGCCGTCAGCGATCCGCCGACACGAGCCCCTTCTCGTACGCGATGATCACCAGCTGCACCCGGTCCCTGGCGTCGAGCTTCGCCAGCAGCCGGGTCAGATACGTCTTCGCGGTGGCGACGCTCAGACAGAGCTCCGCGGCTATCTCGGTGTTCGAGAGGCCGCGGCCCACCAGGGTGAGCACCTCGCGCTCGCGGTCCGTGATGCCGGAGATCGCCGCCCCGCGCGGCGGCGCGGACTCGGGGCGTCCCGCGAACTCCTTGATGAGGCGGCGCGTGACGCTCGGCGCGATCAGTCCGTCGCCGGTCGCGACGGTGCGCACCGCCGCCAGGATGTCGTCCAGGGCCATGTCCTTGACGAGGAATCCGGCGGCGCCCGCGCGCAGCGCCCCGTACACGTAATCGTCGTCGTCGAACGTGGTCAGGATGACGACGTGCGCGGGCGCGGCGCCCGACGTGATCTGCCGGGTCGCCTCGATGCCGTCCGTGCCCGGCATCCGGATGTCCATCACCACGACGTCCGGGCGCAGTTCGGCGCAGCGCCGGACCGCCTCGTCGCCCGAGGCGGCCTCGCCCGCGACCTCGATGTCCGGGGCCTCGGTGATGACCATGCTCAGGGCGGTGCGGACGAGGGGCTGGTCGTCGACCAGCAGGACGCGGATCGTCACCGGGCACCCGCCGTGGCCGGTACCGGCAGCCGGGCGCTCACCAGGAAGCCCCCGCCGGTGCGCGGAGCGGCGCTGAACTCGCCGTGCAGCAGTGCGACTCGCTCGCCCATGCCGACCAGGCCGAATCCGGTGCCGTGGGCGGGCGCGGCGCCGCCCCTTCCGCTGTCCTCGATCTCGATGGTGAGCTCCTCTTCGCGGCAGTCCACGGACACGGTGCAGGACGTGACGCCCGCGTGCCGCACCACATTGGTGACGGATTCCTGGATGATGCGGAACGCCGACAGGTCGATGTCCGCGGGCAGCGGCCGCCGTTCGCCCCGCCACACCACGTCCACGCGCACCCCGGCGGCCGTCGTCGACGCGGCCAGCCTGTCGACGTCCGCGAGCCCTTCGGCCGGTCCGCGCGGCACCGGCTCCCGGTCCGGGCCCCGGCCGGGCTCCGTCTCCCGCAGCGCGACCAGCATCCGCCGCAGCCCGGCCAGTGTGTCCCGGCCCGCCTTCTCCACGGCGGTCATCGCCTCGCGCGCACCGGCAGGCTGGGTCTCGACGACCCGGGCGGCCGCGCCCGCCTGGAGGGCGATGATGCCGATGCTGTGGGCCACCGTGTCGTGCATCTCCCGGGCGATGCGCAGCCGTTCGGCGGTGACGGCCTGCGCGGCGGCCTGCGCGCCGAGCCGCTCCGTGTAGGCGCGGGTCCTGCTCACCGAGTTGCCGACCAGCCAGGCGACGGCGGCCGTCAGTACGAAGATCTGCCAGTCCGACCAGCTGGAGGTGATGGTGTGTTCGAGGCGCAGGGGGAGTCCGAGCGCCTGGCGCAGGAACGCGTAGCCCGGCAGGACGCAGAGGGCCAGGGCGACGGCGGCGATGTGGTCCCGGCGCGTGCCGGTCGCCACGACGTAGCCCATGGCGATGTCGACCGCCGCATACTGCAGGAACCCGATGTTCGTCTCGCCGATCGCGAGGGTCGCGGCGAACGAGGCGACGATCAGCAGCCCCAGACAGACCAGGGGGCGGCGGCTCAGCAGCCGCCCCGCGGACAGCGCCGTCCCGACGGCCGCGGCCACGAGCAGCCACTCCCACGGCCCGGGCTCCGGCTCCGCGCTCGTCGGCAGCCACGAGACCCCGAAGTCGTCACGCGCGCCGAAAGCCATGCCGAGGCACCAGGACACGGCCACCCACACACCGGGCGGCGCGTGCTTGAGCAGGGGGAACGACGGGGTGGCTGACATGCGCCGATCGTAGCCAGGGGGACTCGTACAGGGAATCGACCCACGGTTGTACAACCACGGTCGACAGCCGCCCCGGCAAGTGTCGGCGCAGGGCCGACGACGCGCGGGGGCCGCGCACGGCACCGTGGTCCTCGTGATCGAAGTCAATGAACTGACGAAGCGATACGGCACCCGGAGTGCGGTGAACTCCCTTACGTTCCAGGTGCGTTCGGGTCTGGTGACCGGTTTTCTCGGCCCGAACGGCGCCGGGAAGTCCACGACTCTGCGCCTGATCCTGGGCCTCGACGGCCCCACCGGCGGCTCCGTCACCGTCGCGGGGCGGCCGTTCCGGGAACGGGCGCGCGGCCTGCGCCACGTCGGTGCGCTCCTCGACGCGGGCGACGTGCACGGCGGCCACACCGCGCACGCCCACCTCCGCGTCCTCGCCCGCAGCAACCGCATCCCGCGCACCCGGGTCGACGAGGTCCTCGCGGAGGTCGGCCTCACGGATGCCGCACGGCGCCGTGTCGCGGGCTTCTCCCTCGGCATGCGGCAACGCCTCGGCATCGCCGCCGCGCTGCTCGGCGACCCTCCGGTCCTGCTCTTCGACGAACCGCTCAACGGCCTGGACCCCGAGGGCGTGCAGTGGGTCCGCGGGCTGTTCCGGCGCCTTGCCGCCGAGGGCCGCACCGTGTTCGTCTCCAGCCACCTCATGTCCGAGATGGAGCACACCGCCGACGACCTGGTCGTCATCGGCCGCGGCGAGCTCATCGCCGCGGAGAGCCTCGACGCGTTCGCGGGCCGCTCCGGCCGCCGCACCGTGACCGTGCGGACGCCTGACGCGCCCACGCTGACACCGCTGCTGACCGCCGAGGGCGCCTCGGTGGGCGCCGACGGCGACGGGCGGCTCGTCGTGAGCGGCCTCGACGCGCCCCGCATCGGCGAACTCGCCCTCCACCACCGGATCCCGCTGCACGAACTGACCACGCGCACGGCCTCCTTGGAGGAGGCGTTCATGGAACTGACCGCCGACAGCCTCGAATACCCGACACTCGATCGCCCGACAATCGAGCACCCGGCACTCAAGTACCCGACAGGAGAACCCCGATGACCCGGTCGGCCGATGCCCGGTTCGGCGACCTCGTCGCCGCCGAGTGGCTCAAGCTCCGTTCGCTGCGTTCCACCGGCTGGTCGCTGCTGATCGCCGGGCTCGCCGTCCTGGCCCTCAACGCCGGTACGGCGTACGACACGTACCGCTACTGGTCGGAGAACAGTGCGGCCGACGGGGCCCGCTTCGTTCGCGACGGCATACCGCTGCAGGAAGCCTTCACCGTCAACTCCGCGCTGGTCCTGATGCTCTCGGCCGGGGCCGTCGGCGCCCTCTCGCTGGTCGCGGAGTTCCGGACCGGGCTGATCCGCACGACGTTCGCGGCCGTACCCGCCCGACGCCAGCTGATGGCGGCCAAGGTCACGGTGGTCGCCGCGGTCATGACCGTCTTCGGCGCGGTCGTCGCGGGCTGCTCCTTCTGGCTGACCCAGGCCATCCTGTCCGGCAGGGGAGTCGGCGTCCCGATCGGCCACCCCGGCGCGTGGCGGCTCGTCATCGCGTCCGGGCTGCTCGCACCGGTGTCCGCGCTGGCCGGAATGGCGCTCGCCGCGCTCCTGAGGCACGGCGGCACCACGCTGGTCGTCACCTTCGTGCTGCTGCTCCTGCTGCCCATCGCGCTCAGCGACGACCGGTACTGGACGGCGGTCCTCGACCACACGATGCCGTACGAGGCGTGGCTGCGGCTCGCCGAGGGCGGCGCCGTCGACTCCCGTCACCCGTGGACGTCCACGGGTGCGTGGCTGGTCCTTGCCGTCTGGCCACTGGCCGCGGCGACGGCCGCCGTCCTCACGGTGGACCGCCGCGACGTCTGAGGGACCCGCTCCGGCATCCGATCGGAAGGGTCAGACGCGGACCACCACGGCGTACGAGCCGACGCCGAGCAGCCGGTGACCGGGGATGCGTTCGCCGCGCGAGCTGTGGAGGGTGTCGATGCGGCCGGAATCCGGGTCGAAGGCGACGTCGGCGAGGGTCCCGACGGCGTCGCCGAGCTCCGTCAACAGGCGCTTGCCGAGCAGCTCCTGGCTCTCGGAGGAGTCCGTGGAGGCGAACCGGGCCGCCGAGGCCGCCCCGATGACCACCGCGTCCGGCCCCACCGCGTGCACGTCCGCCCAGGCGACGACGTCGGCGCCGCCCTTGACCCCGTCCAGCCGGACAGCGGTGATCAGGGCCTCTTCCGGCGCGAGGACCAGACCGGCCACCGTGCCGACCTGAGCGGCGTCCGCCGAGCTGACGACCGGGCGGCCCACGGCCTGGCTGAGCAGCATCATGAGGTCCGCTCCTCACCCGTGACACGGGGTCCGCCCGGACCGGTGAGCCGCTTGCGCCACAACGCCGTGGCCAGTTGGCCGAGTTCCTCGACGACGTGCTCGGTGTCCTGCGCGGGGACCAGCAACGTGTCGCCGGTCAGGGCGGGGCGGCCGCCGAGCGGCAGGAACACCTTGCGCCCGTGCCTGCCCAGCGCCTCCGTGGAGGTCATCGCGACGCCGACCACCCGCCCCTCGGGGCCCGCCTCGACCACCACGTCCAGCACGGTGCCCACCTGCACCCCACGGTCCGTCAGCACGCGCGCCCCGCGGACCAGGCTGCCGGAGGCCTCCTCCCAGGAGGCGACGGCGGCCTTGCCCTCCAGCGCCTCGGCCGAGGTGATCATCACGGCGTCCACGCCCAGGGCGTGCACCGCGGACCACGGCAGGCTCTTGCGCAGCGGGCCGGACAGCAGCCCCCGCCCGGCCAGCGTGAACCCGGCGATCCGGCCGCCCGCGCCGTCGAGCACGACATCCTTGACCTGGGCCACCGCCTCGCCGCCCAACGTGACCACGGGACGCTTGGTGAGGTCACCGGCCGGCATCAACGCCGCCGGGACGGAGGCCGTCACCGGACCCTCCCCCGCCCGGGCCGCCGACCGCGCCGCACCACGATCACGCCCCCGCTGCGCCGCCGGGCCTGCACGCCGACCAACGCGGCGACCAGCAGACCCACCACGACGACCGCGGCGATCACATACGCCCACCAGACCATCGTCCACCTCCCGGAGTGACCAGGAACGAACCCATGGGGACCGGATACCCCGTGCCGGTCCACAGTCACCTGTGTCCTGAGGCGGCCCGCCCGCCGTGCGCAGTCGGCCCGCTACCGCGCGAGCTCCGCCCGGATGGTCTTGCTGGTCGCGTCGAGGCTGACGGTCACCACCCGCGCCAGGTGCTGGACCATCGGCCAGCCGAACCCGCCCGCATCGCCCGCGAGATCGGGCTCGCGCGCCTGCGGGAGCCGTGGGTCGGCGTCGGAGACCGCGACCGTGATGACGTCCCTGCGGGCCTGCAGGCGCAGGGAACAGAGGGTGCCGCGGGCATGCCGGACCACGTTGGTGACGAGCTCGGAGACGACGAGCTCGACGCTCGACGCGTTCTGGTCGCCGACCGCCGGATGGAGCCCGGCGACGAAGGCACGGGTGAGGTCCCGTGCGTCGGCGACCGCTTCGGGTCTCTTGTCGAACGTGGCCGTTTCCGGCGGTCGGGTGAGCGGTGCGCGCTGCGTCCGCATGAGACTCCTCCTTGCTCGGGACGGCCGTCCCGAAAGGAACGCCTGCCCGAACAATGGCGGATTCAACTCCCTCATTCCTGGCCGGTATGTGTCACGCCCGCCTCAGGGGCGTCCCCGCCAGTCCATGCACACGATCATGGCGTCGTCGTCGGCGTCGATGGGGCCGCGGTGGCCGGAGAGCTCATGGAGCACCGCGCGCGGAACCTGCGAGGGCGGCAGGAGACGGGTGCTCGTCATCGCCCGGGTGAGGGCGCGCTCGCTGTAGCGCTCGCCCGTCGGCGACGCCACGTCGTAGACACCGTCGCTGACGAACAGCAGCCGGTCGCCGGGCTCGACGCGGAAGCGCTCCACGGCGTAGGGCGTGTCCTCGGACATGCCGAGCGGCAGCTGCCCGTCCAGCTCTATGGGCTCGGCCTTGCCGCCGCGCACGCGCCACATCCGCGGGGAGCCCGCGTCGATGATCTGCGTTTCTCCCGTGGCGAGGTCGAAGCACAGGAGCAGCGTGGAGAGGTGCACGGCGCCTTGGTAGTGGCCGTAGACGGCCTGGTCGGCCAGGCAGGCCTGGTCGCTGAGCGACAGTCCGGCCCGGCGGGCGTTGCGCAGTGCGTTGACGGCCAGGTTGGTGAGGAGCGCGGCCTCGATGCCCTCGCCCATGCCGTTGGTGACGGTGAGGGTGAGCTGGTCGGCGGAGGTCGACCAGTCGAAGTTGTCGCCGTGGATCGCGTACGCCGGTTCGAGCTGGGCGCCGATGTCGTACTCGGGACGGGAGCAGGACCGGCCGGGCAGCAGCTGCCACTGCATCTCGGCGGCGAGGGTGAGCCGGTCGGCGCGGCGCGCCTGGAGGTAGAGGTCGGTGTCCCGCTCGGCCACGACGATCTCGTGACCGAGGACCTCGGCGACGTCACCGAGTTCGCGTACGACCGCGGTGTCGCAGGCATCCGCGGGGAGGCGGACGCTGAGGATGCCGATGCGGTCGCCGCGCACGCTCACCGGGAGGTGGACGGTGGCCGGAGCCCCGTGGGGGCCGGGCTCGATGTGCGGTTCCTGTGCGCCGAAGGCGCGTCCGGCCGGGCTGGTGTGGACCGCCACGGGTGCTGCCGTGTGCGGGAGCGCGTTGACCGGTTGGAGTATGGTCATCGCGTAGTCGGCCATGAGCAGGTCGACCGAGCAGGCTGTGTACTGCCCGATGAGCGCGTCCCGCACTGTTTCGAGAAGAGCGTGCGGTGCGGATTTGCGCAGGGCGCGTTCCACAGCCGTGAATCTGTCCACTTGTTGGGTACCACCTGTTCCGGTTCGGGTCGGGAGTGCGGGAAGGGGCCGAGCGTCCGCCATGCCTCAGCGACTGACAGGGCCATTGCGAAGTGTCACAGTTGAGGGCATGAACTCCGAAACTTCCGTCAGGGTCGACCAGGATGCGGCCGCGCATGCTGCCCGGGAAGTCATCGAATTGCTAGAGGTGCTGTGGAGCAGGGGCAGGGACATCGCCCCGACGGCACCCGTGTCGTCGTCACAGCTGCGGGTGCTTTACGTCCTGGACGGCGCTCAGGGCATCAATCTGCGGACGCTCGGTGAGTCCCTGGGGTCCGCGCCGTCTTCGGTGAGTCGTATGTGTGACCGCCTTCATGCCCTGGGCTTCATTGAGCGATCCCTCAGTTCAGCCAGCCGCCGCGAGCTCGAGCTGCGCTTGTCGAGCCGGGGAGAAAATTACCTCAACGAACTGAGAGCCCGCCGGGAGAGTGCGTTGCTGGACGCCATTTCGGCGATGCGGCCCGCGGAGCGTACCGCCCTGGTGAAGGGGCTGAGCGGCTTTCACCGGGCCGTGGAGGACACCGCGCCGGGGCGTTCCCGGGCCCAGGCACCCGACGGCGCAGTCGAGTCCGCTTGACGCGCGGCCCGGTCGGGCCGCGCGGTGCGTGCGGTGACGGCTCGTCCCCGCACGTGGGTTTACTCCCGGCACATCCAGGTACCCGCGTACGTCCGGCAGCCGACACAGGCCGGCCGTCCGCCTTCGAAGATCGCATACCTCGGCTAACATTTGCCATGCGACAACAATTGCTAAGGTGGATGGAATGAACTCCAGTGAGTCCGAAGCCCGGTTGCGCGTCGGCGCCGCCCTGCGCGAGCAGGGGGAGAAGGTCGCCGACCGTTGGGTGGCGCTCCAGACGGAACAGGCGGTCCTGGAGACCGGTGTCACCGAGGCCGAGCTGAACGAAGAAGCCGACTCCTTGGTCGACGCGCTGCTCGCCGGTCTCGAAACCGATCTCCCGGTGCAGGACGTGGTGGGCAAGCACCCCGGGCTGCGCCAGTGCGTCACGGATCTGTCGCTGCGCCGGGCGAGAGGCGGCGCGACCCCCACGGCGACCTCGCAGGCCGTGCTGACGCTCAAGGAAGCGCTGTTGGAGGCGGTCCAGCAGGAGACGCGGGACGTGACCGCGCTCTATCACGCCGCGCTGTTCATCAACCGCCTGCTCGACACGGCGGGCGCCCTGTCCTTCGACATCTACGTGGACGGGCGCGAGGAGATCATCCGGCGGCAGAGCCGCCAGCTCCTCGAAGTGTCCACCCCGGTGGTGCGCCTCTGGGACCACGTGCTCGCCGTGCCGCTGATCGGGACGCTCGACACCACCCGCACCCAGGTGGTGATGGAGAACCTGCTGGAGGCCATCGAGCGGGACGAGGCGCAGGTCGCGATCATCGACATCACCGGTGTGCCGACGGTGGACACCGCGGTGGCACACCACCTGATGCAGACGGTCAACGCCGTACGGCTGATGGGCGCCGACTGTGTGATCAGCGGCATCCGCCCGCCGATCGCCCAGATCATCGCCCAGCTCGGCATCGACCTGTCGGCCATCCTGACGCGGGCGACGCTGGCGGACGCACTCGCCGCCGCCATCCCGCTGCTCACGGACCACCCCACCCAGCGTGCCTCGCTCGCGGATGCGCGGTGAACGGGGGCTTGAGCGGTGTTCCGATCCTGCGCCTCGGTGACGTCCTGGTCACGGGCCTGCTCAACGAACTCGACGACAAGGCGGCCATCGCCTTCACCGAGGAGCTGACCGAGCGCATCGTCGCAGACCGTGCGCGGGCGATCCTCATCGACATCTCACGGCTCGAGATCATCGACTCGTTCGTGGCCCGCACGCTGATGGAACTGACCACCACGGCCCGGCTGCTCGGCGCCCGGGTGATCGTGGCCGGCATGCGGCCGGCCGTCGCCATCACTCTGGTGGAACTGGGCCTGCAGCTGTCCGGTGTGGAGACCACCCTCAACGCGGAGCAGGGAATGATCGCGTTGGGGTGGCAACCGGCTCCTCAACCCCCAAAGGGGGCCCCTGTTGTCCCTCTACGGTGACCTCGACAAGACGACCACCCTGCCCGCCCCCACGCGTTCAGGAAGCACCCCGGAAAGCGACGTCCGCACCGTCCACGCCATCCGCTCGGAGGAGGACCTGCTCACCGTGCGGCACGCGGTGCGGGACGCGACGCAGCGGGCAGGCTTCGGGCTCGTGGACCAGACGCGCATCGTCACCGCCGCCAGCGAACTGGCCCGCAATGCCTACGTGCACGGCGGGGGCGGCACCCTGTCCCTGGAGAACGTCCGGCAGGGCGACCGGCGAGGGCTGCGGCTCGCGGTGAGCGACCAAGGACCGGGCATCGCCGACGTCGACCAGGCGTTCGCCGACGGGTACACCACCGGTGCCGGACTGGGACACGGCCTGGGCGGCGCCCGCCGTCTCATGCACGAGTTCCAGGTGCAGACATCGCCGGGCCTCGGCACCACCATCACGGCCCTGCGCTGGAACGAACGGCGATGAACACCGGCTCGACGGCACGGACTCTGCACATCGACATAGACCACCCGAGCGCTGTGCAGAGCGCTGCCGACCACGCCCGCTCCCTCGCGACCGCCTGTGAGATGCCCGGGGCGCTGCCCGACCAGGCGGCCGTCCTCGCGAGCGAGCTGGCCAGCAACATCATCAAGCACGCCCGCAACGGCGCCCTGTTCGTCCAGCGCTCGCCCCTCGTCGGCGGCATGGACGTCATCGCCGTCGACAGCGGACCCGGCATGCCCGACATCGGACTGAGCCTCAGGGACGGGTACAGCACCACCAGAACGATGGGTGCGGGCCTCGGCGCCGCACGCCGGATCGCCACGGACTTCGCCATCCGCTCCGACGCGAGTCTCGGCACGCTCGCCCACGCCCGCCTGGCCCCGCCGGAGGCCCCACGCTCCCCGGCCGCCACGGGCGCACTGTGCCTGCCCGCCGACGGGGAGCAGACCAGCGGCGACGGATACGCCGTCGCCGAACAGGACGGCGTACGCACCGCGTTGGTCGTCGACGGCCTCGGCCACGGACCCGAGGCGGCCGCGGCGACCCAGCGGGCTGAGCGCACCTTCCTGGCCCACCCCCACGCCCCGCTGGCCGACATCCTGACCGCGCTGCACAAGGCGCTGAGGCACACGCGCGGCGCCGCCGTCGCCGTCCTCCGCGTCGCCGCCGGACGCGCCGAATACTGCGGAATCGGCAACGTCCGGGCAGTGACGCTGTCATCCGAAGGCGTCAACCACCAGCTCACGGGGCAGGCGGGGATCGTCGGATACACCCTGCCCACGCCGAGGAGCCGCTTCGTGGACCTGCCTCAGCACACCAGCGTCGTCCTGCACACCGACGGCATCGACCACCGGTGGGCCTACGCCCCCACGGCCGCGCGCCTCGCCCTGCCCCCGGCGCTCCTCGCGGCCTCGCTGGCCCACACGCACCGGCGCCGCCGCGACGATGCCACCGTCCTCGCTCTTGGCCCCCACCTGGGAATGAGATGACCCGCGAAACCGTCCGCACGCTCGCGGCCCTGCGGCACACCGTACGAAGCATCGCCATAGGACACCGGCTGCCCGCCGACGAACGGGCCCGCCTGGTCCAGTCGCTGACCGAAGTGGCCGCCCCGGTCCTCGGCGGCGGCCGTTCCGTCACCCTGCTGAGCGGGCGCGGCACCGACGAGGACGGCGTGCGCCTGCTGACGCTCGCGCTGCGCCTGCCGCGCCAGGGCTCCGGCGCGGCGGTGGCGACGGACCGCCTGCCGCTGCGCGCACAGACCCGGTCCGACGGCACCGTCGTGTGGCACCTGCCCCTGCCCGAGGGGCAGCCCGCGAGCCGTCCGCAGGCCACGCCCGCCGCGGCGACGCGGAACGGCGACGCCGACGTCGCGCTCCTGGAGGAGGAGCTCCGCGCGGCGCTGGCCCGCGCCGACGCCCTCGCCGACGAGCACCGCAGGCTCAAGGACGAGATGGCCGAGACCAACAGCGGGGTCCTTGCCCTGTACGTGCAGCTCGAAGAGCGCGACGAGCAACTGCGCACGGCGCACGGACGCACCCTGCGCGCCCTTGAGGACGCGCTGCGCCCCAGGCCGCTGCACGTCGCCGGTCTCGAGCTCGCGGTGCACTACGCCCCGGCCAGCGACGAGGCGCCGACCGGCGGGGACCTGTACGACTGGTTCACCCTCCCGGACGGCACCGTCCACGTCACCGTCGTCGACGCGCTCGGGCACGGCATCACCAGTACGCGCACCGCGCTGACCGTCACCCACGCGGTGCGCACCCTCGCCCTCGAAGGCCACCCGCTGGAGAGCATCGTGGCCCGCACCGACGGCATCCTGACGCCCTTCGACCAGAGCGTCATGGCCACCTTGCTGCTGGCCCGGCTCAACCCGGCGGACGGGCGGCTCGACCTGGCCAACGGCAGTCACCCGCCGGCCCTCCTCGCGCACGGCGACGGCACCGCGACCTACCTGGAGGTGCGCGGGCGCGGCGTCGGTTTCCCCCTGCCGGGCAGCGAACGCGTCCTGTCCACGCGGCTGGAGCCCGACGACGTGCTGCTGCTCTACACCGACGGCCTCACCGAGAGCCGCAGGGACCCGTGCGAGGGCGAGGCCCGGCTCAAGGACGCCCTGTGCCGCCACCGCGTACAGCCGACCGAGCGGATTCCCGGCCTGGTCGCCGAGGAACTGGTGAGCGAGGTGCTCCACCGGGACGACACCCTGGCGATCGCCGTGCGGCGCACGGGACCGGACCCGCGGCCCCGACAGCCTCCGGAGTCTCCGGAGTAGGGTGATTCGCCTGATTCCGTGATCAACTGATGCAAGATACATTCTTGGAAAAGGGACACGGAGAGGCCGATCATGAACATTCCGTTCCTCGACAACTGGCGCAGGCGGCACTCCGCGACGGACCGGGCCGAGGGGCTCGCGGCCGTGTTCGAGCAGGATCCGGAAGGCGTCGCCGCCCTGTTCTCCGAGTGTGAGCTGCTGCGCTCCCAGGCGAGTGCCGCGGGGCTCGAACTCGATGATTCCCCCGCGTCGTTGGCGGCTCTCGACCAGCTCCTGCCCCGCTGGCGCGACGATCCCGAACTGCTGCCGTGGCTCGGCAACGACGCGGGTCTCTATCTGGGCACCGTCGTGGTGCGGACCGTGCCGGGCGCGACCTGGCACGTGTGGCCCGGCGGCAGTCCCGTCGTGCGGCTGAAGACCGGGCGGGACATCCAGGTCGTCGAGGCGGGACTCGACTGGGCGGTGCACGGAGCGCCCGAGCTTTCGCAGGTCCATGCCGAGGCATCCGAGACGTAACCCGAATTGCCTCAAATACGGTTAATGCCCATAAGTGCGTGTCGTCCAGTAAGTCCCGTTTCCACGTGGATAGTTTGCCCGGACGAACACAGCTGAGAGTGGGCAGGTCTTGCCATGGCCGTCGATCCTTTGATCGAGCTGCGTGATGTGAACAAGTACTACGGAGAGCTGCACGTCCTCCAGGACGTCAACCTCACCGTCGGCAAGGGGGAGGTGGTCGTGGTCATCGGCCCTTCGGGGTCGGGCAAATCAACACTGTGCCGGACGATCAACCGGCTCGAGACCATCCAGTCGGGAGAGATCAGACTCGACGGGCGGCCGCTGCCGGACGAGGGGAAGGCGCTCGCCAGGCTCCGTGCCGAAGTCGGCATGGTCTTCCAGTCCTTCAATCTCTTCGCGCACAAGACCGTCCTCCAGAACGTCGCCCTGGCGCAGATGAAGGTGCGGGGCCGCAAGAAGGACGAGGCGGAGAAGCGCTCCCGTGAACTCCTGGAGCGCGTGGGCCTGTCCGCGCACGCCGAGAAGTACCCGGCGCAGCTCTCCGGCGGCCAGCAGCAGCGCGTGGCCATCGCCCGTGCGCTCGCCATGGACCCCAAGGCGCTCCTCTTCGACGAGCCGACCTCGGCCCTCGACCCCGAGATGATCAACGAGGTCCTCGAAGTCATGCAGCAGCTCGCGCGGGAGGGCATGACCATGGTCGTCGTCACCCACGAGATGGGCTTCGCACGCTCCGCCGCCAACCGCGTGGTCTTCATGGCCGACGGCCGCATCGTCGAGGACCGCACCCCCGAGGACTTCTTCACCCGCCCGGAGAGCGAGCGCGCCAAGGACTTCCTCTCCAAGATCCTCAAGCACTGACGGGGGGCCAGGCATGATGCGTACGACACGTCTGCTCGCGGCGCTCGTCATCGCCGCCTGTGCCGCGACCGCCTGCGGCAAGGAGGGCAGCCCCCCGGTGAAGGGGCCGCAGCCCGACGAACTGCCCAAGTACCAGGTGGCAGCCGGATTCTCACTGCCGGACTCCGGCACCTGGAAGAAGGCCAAGAGGCGCGGCCACCTCGTCGTCGGGGCCAAGGAGGACCAGCCGTTCCTCGGCGAGAAGAACCCCGCGACAGGGGCGTACTCCGGCTTCGACATCGAGATCGCCAAGATGGTCTCGGCCTCGCTCGGTCTTGACCCCAAGGAGATCGAGTACAAGACCATCGCGTCGGCCAACCGCGAAACCGCCCTGCAGAACGGGCAGATCGACTACTACGTCGGCACCTACACCATCAACGACAACCGCAAGAAGCTCGTCGGCTTCGGCGGCCCCTACTACATGGCGGGACAGGGCCTGCTGGTGCGCTCCGACGAGGAGGACATCAAGGGCCCGCAGGACCTGGCGGGCAAACGCGTCTGCTCGGCCGCCGGATCCACCCCGTACCAGCGGATCCAGCAGGACTACTCGAAGGCCACCCTCGTCGCCTACGACACCTACTCCATCTGCGTCGACAACCTGCTGACCTATCAGGTCGACGCCGTCACCACCGACGACGCGATCCTGATCGGCTACGCGGCCAAGGTGCCCGACGAACTCAAGGTGGTCGGCAAGCCGTTCTCCGAGGAGCCGTACGGCATCGGCGTGCCCCGGGGCGACAACGCCCTCCGGTTCGCCGTCGACGACGCCCTCGCCGCCCGCGAGAAGAACGGCGACTGGAAGAAGGCCTACGACGCCACCCTCGGCCTCTCCGGGGTCCCGGCGCCGAAGCCACCCGCCATCGACCGCTACCCGGCGAGCTGAGGAGGCGTCGTGGACGTACTGACAGACAACTTCTCCACGTTCGGCGAGGGCTTCCTCGGCACCGTCGAACTCACCGTCTACGCCTCGCTCCTGGCCCTCGCCCTTGGCTTCGTCATGGCGTCGTTCCGCGTGGCGCCCGTCGGGTCCTTCCGGGCGTTCGGCACGGTGTGGGTCACGGTCCTGCGCAACACCCCGCTGACGCTGCTCTTCTTCGCGGTGCTGCTCGGGCTGCCGCGCTTCGGGCTCGTGCTGCCGTTCAAGGTGTTCGCGGTGCTCGCCCTCGGCTGCTACACCTCCGCCTTCATCTGCGAGGCGCTCAGGTCGGGCATCAACACCGTGCCCAAGGGGCAGGGCGAGGCGGCCAGGAGCCTCGGCATGAGCTTCGGCCAGACCCTGTCGACGGTCGTGCTGCCGCAGGCCTTCCGGTCCGTCATCGCGCCGGTCGGCTCCAACCTCATCGCGCTCGCCAAGAACTCGGCGATCGCGGGCGCGTTCAGCGTCACCGAGCTGCTCGGCACGTACAAGACGCTCAGCGAGCTGGGCTACAACATCATCTGGACGTTCGTCTGGATCGCCCTCGGCTACCTCGTCATCACCCTCGCCATCAGCGCGATCTTCAATGTCCTCGAGAAGCGCTGGGGAGTCGCCCGATGAAAGCCCTCTCCCACGATTCGACCGCCCTCTACGACATCCCCGGCCCGAAAACCGTGCGCAGGCACAAGCTGTACGGGCTGATCTCCACCCTCATCGTGCTCGCACTCATCGGGTGGATCCTGTACCTGCTGTTCGACACCGACCAGTTCACCGCCACGAAGTGGACGCCCTTCGAGTACAAGGGCATCCAGGAGCTCCTGCTGCGCGGCCTCGGCAACACGCTCAAGGCCTTCGCGATCTCCGCGGTCCTCGCGCTCGCGCTCGGCGGACTGCTCGCGATGGGGCGGCTCTCCGACCACCGGCCGGTGCGCTGGGTGGCCACGCTGCTCGTGGAGTTCTTCCGCGCGATGCCGGTCCTGGTGATGATCTTCTTCGTCTTCGTGGCGCTGAAGGTGCAGCCGCTGCCCGCGCTGGTCGCCGGACTCACGCTCTACAACGGCTCCGTACTCGCCGAGGTCTTCCGATCCGGCGTCAACTCCGTCGAGAGGGGGCAGCGGGAGGCGGCCTACGCGCTCGGAATGCGCAAGACACAGGTCATGGGACACGTCCTCGTACCGCAGGCCGTGCGGGCCATGTTGCCCGCCATCATCAGCCAGTTGGTGGTGGCCCTGAAGGACACCTCGCTCGGATATCTGATCACCTACGAGGAGTTCCTCCACGCCGGGAAGCTCATCGCATCGAACCTCGACTACGATTTGCCCTTCATCCCCGTTGTCATGGTGATCTCACCGATCTACATCGGGATGTGCATGTTGCTGTCGTGGTTCGCCCAGTGGGTGTCGAAACGGCAGCGGCGCAATCCCAAGACCGAGGCCGCGGAGGTGGCCCCGGCCGAACCAGGGACGCTGCTGCCGGGTACGCAGTAGCCAGCAGGGCCACGCCCACCCGGCAGCAGCCGGTGATCACTGCTTGCGCAGGGGAACGGACACGTATGACGGGTCCGCCTCCGGCGAGGAGAAGGTCAGCTGCGCGCCGGACGGGTTGTGCTCGATGTAGAGCGGGTCGACCGTGTCGACGACCAGGGCGAGCCTGTGCCCTGCCGGTACGTCGTAGGCCGTGGAGAACAACTCCAGGTCCACGCCGAACGGCTTGCCGGGTGTCTTGCCGTGGAAGGTGTACGGCGCGTTGCTGACCAGCTTGCCGAGGCCGAGCGGGCCCACGTCGTAGAGGTACGCGACGAGGGTGCCGCTCTCCTTGGTGCTGGAGAGCGTGGTGTGCAGCTTCGTCGTCCCGCGCACCTGCTGAGGCTCGTCGTACCGCTCGGACTGCCAGACGCCCGCGTAACGCCGCGGCAGCAGGGGCATCGAGGCCATCGGCGGGAGCTTGAAGAACTGGTCCAGGGCGTTCGACAGGATGGCGATGCCGCCGTTGGCGCCCGAGTCGACGTTCGTGCGGATCGTGGTGGAGCCCGCCATGGCGATCTTCTTGCGGGTGGGGCCGACCGACTTCCAGTCCGGGTAGCCCTCGTAGCCGCCCGTCGAGCGGGACTTGAGCTGGACCGGCTGCTCCTTGTCGATGCCGTTGTCGGCGCCCTTGAGGTAGTGGTCGAACCAGCGCTGGGTGGAGGTCCAGGTGTCGTTGGGCAGGCCGAGCAGGCCCGTCGCCTCCGCCGTCGCGTGGTCGCCCGGCCGGAACTCCAGGCGCTTGGGGCCGGTCAGGCGCTCGTAGAACTTCGCGTACTGGTTGGGCGGGAAGAGCGTGTCGCCCCAGGCGTTGCCGAGCATGATGGCCGCGCCGTTCTCGTTGATCCGGTCGAGGTAGGTCGCGGGGGAGCGCTTCTTGCCCCACGCGATCATCTCGTCCTCCTTGTCCAGGTTGGACCCGAGGAAGTCCTTGAGGGTCTGCTGGAGCTCGGCGCTCGGGCGGCCCGTGAGCGCGCCCGCGCCGCCGAGCAGGGCGGCGGCCTGGAAGTGCTGGGTGCGTCCGCTGTAGATCGAGTCGATCAGGTCGCCCCAGCCGCTCATCGCGGCGACGGCCTTGATCCGCTTGTCGTGCCCGGCGGCCAGCAGGCTGATGCCCGCGCCGTAGGAGACGCCCGCCATGCCGACCTTTTCCGGGTCGGCGGGGGTGTTCTTCAGGGTCCAGTCGATGACTTTGGAGGCGTCCGCGATGTCCTCGGGGCCCGCGGTCTCGATCTTGCCGCCGGACTGCCAGAAGCCGCGCGAGTTGTAACTGACCACGACGTAGCCGGAGTCGGCGAGCTTCTGGGCCTGGGCGACGTACTCGATCTGGGGCATGGCCCAGCTCGTGGGCAGCACGATGGAGGGGTACTGCGCGCCCGCCTTCGCGCCCTTCGGGGTGAAGACGTTGGCCTTGAGGACCGTGCCGCCGTCCCCGGGGATGTCGACGAAGCGCACGTCGGTGGAGCGTGCGTCGGCGGTGCTCGCGGCCCGCGGCCCGGCGGCGGGTGCCGCCTGTGCCGCCGGGGCCAGACCGAAGGCGGCCCCGGCGACGAGGGTGGCCGAGACGGCGCCCACGGTGGTCGTGCGCAGGACGCGGTGCGGGTGCGAGTGGCTCACGGGTCACTTCCTCACTCGTTGAAAGTGCAAAGTGACCCGACGGTAACCGCGAACCTTTACCGGGGGTAACCCGTCGGTAAGTTACGCCCCGGTAACGATCGTTGAAGCGTGCACGGTTACTTCAGCGCGCTCTTCGCCTGCCAGTCCGACCAGGAGATGTTCCACTCGCCGTAGCCGTTGCCCGGGTCCGGGACGCCCTTCGAGCCACTGCCGGTGACCTCGAAGGGGTCGCCTATCTGGGCCTGGTGGTAGAGCCAGCCCGCATCGCCGTCGCTCATGCCGACGCAGCCCGAGCTGTGGTTGGTGTTGCCGAAGTACGAGGCGTTCCAGGGGGCCGCGTGCGCGTACATGCCCGACCAGGTGAGCCGCATCGAGTAGTCGACCATCTTGTCGTAGGCGTCGCCGAGGCCGACGGTCTCGGAGCGCATGTTGATCGTGCCCTCCTTCGACATCAGGACCGAGGTGCCGCCCCAGGACGCCTTGTCGCCGCCCGGGGTGCCCGCCGACATCGGCAGCGACTTGAGGGTCTTGCCGTCGCGCACCAGCGTCGAGGTCTTGCTGTCCAGGTTCACCTTGACGACCTGGTTCTTGCCGACGGTGAAGTTGGTCGCGTAGTCGCGCACGAACCAGTCGTCGCCGCCCGAGTCGATGCCGTTGAGCCGGGCGTCCAGCTTCACCTTCGTGCCGGACTTCCAGTACTCCTTGGGCCGCCAGTCGACGCGGTCCTTGCCGTCGTAGTTCTTGATCCAGCCCCAGGAGCCCTCGGTGTCGTTCGAGGTCGTCACCTTCAGGTGCTTCTCGACCTCGGCCTTGTTGCGGACCGGGTTGTCGAAGGTGATCGACAGGGGCTGGGCGACGCCGACCGTGGTGTTCTTGCCCGGGGCGAGGGTCACCTTGTTGACCTTGTCGGGCGCGGCCGTCTTGAAGGACGACTTCGCGCTACCGCCCTCGGCGGTGGTCGCCTCGACCTTGTAGGCGGTGCCGGGCGCCGCCTTGCGCTCCGAGGTCCAGGTGGTGCCGTTCGCCGACACCTTGCCGGGCAGCGCGGTGCCCTTGTCGTCGGCGACCGTGACCTTCTTCAGCTTGCCGTCGGTCAGGCTGACCTTGACGGGCTTGCCCGCCGCGGCCTGCTGTCCGGAGAGGTTCACCTTGATCTCCGGCTTCTCGGCGGCCTCGGCGGCGGACGAGCCGCTGCCGCCGCCCGAGCAGGCGGTCAGGGCGGCGGCGAGCACCGCAAGGCCCGCGGTCGCCGCGTGGCGGGTGCGAAGGGGGCGTCGGCGGCTCGTGGAGCTCTGGGGGGTCAAGGAACGTACCTCCGTGCGAATGTGGAACTGCACGGAGAGAGTCCTGAAGGCGCCTTCAGGTTGCCCGATGTGCGGAAATTGCCTGCTAGATCACAGAAGGGCCCTGAAGGTGTCGGCGCACGGTGAGTGCGGTGTCACTTGGCGCGATGGGAGTTCCGGGCCGACGGGGTGGGGATCGGGGTCTGGGCGGCGCGCGTCACATCCGCGACGAGCTCGACGACGTCGGGTCCGTACGCCTGCGAATTGACGACCTTCAGGAGCAGCACGAAGGAGTTGTTGCCGTGCTTGCGGGCGAGCTTCTCGTGGTGGCGGGCGAGATAGCGGGTGGCCGCCTGGCTGGTGACCGCGCGCTGGCCGCAGAAGAGGAAGACGGGTCTCGCCTCCTGGCCCTGGTCGGCGGTGAGGCGGGCGAGGAGCACGTACTCCGTGAGACCGGCCTCCAGGCGGTAGCGCTCGCTGCCGATCTGGAAGGCGCCGCGGTCGGGTATCGGCTCCGGTTCCGTGTTCACCCGGACGCCGGGCAGCAGGGAGTGCATGTGCGCGGCCATGCGGCGATTGGCGACCGGGCTGCCCACGCAGAACTCGGTGCGCTCGCCGAAGCCCTGCTGGGCCGCGTCGTGCGCGACGACCTGGGCGTGCGCCCCGCACTCCTTGATCACCGCGGCCAGCTCGATGAGGGCGAACACGTCCTGGCGCACCACGGTCAGCTCGGGGCCGCCCGCGTCGCGGTTCACCACCAGCAGCGACTCGGAGTTGTCGGGCAGCCCGAAGAAGGCCTGCTTGCGGCGGAGCCTGCGCTTCCACACGTAGCTGCGGGCGAGCCAGCCAAGGACGGCACTGATGCCGACCGCGATCAGGCCGAGGACGAGGTTGCGCACGTCTTCAGTCATGGGGGCGCATGCTAGCGGGCCGCCGGACCCGTGTTCGAAGAGGTCCTGACGCGGCGGGCGACTCGAAGTTACGCTGCGCAGACGGTTGTTGACAGGAGGTACGAATGCGTCGCGCTGTCGTACGGAATCTGACGCTATTGGCGGTCGGAGGGGTATTGGTGTCGGTCGGTGCGGCCGCGCCCCCTTCGCCTACGCGCTCAGCGGAACCGGCGTCCGCACACCCGGCGGGCAAGGCTCCCGACAAGGTGCCGGTCGCCGTCGGCCACGGCGGCGCCGTCGCCAGCGTCGACCCGGACGCCTCGGCGGCCGGTATCGAGGTCCTCAAGAAGGGCGGCAACGCGGTGGACGCGGCCGTCGCCACCGCCGCCGCACTCGGCGTCACCGAGCCGTACTCGGCCGGTGTCGGCGGTGGCGGCTACTTCGTGCACTACAACGCGAAGACCCACAAGGTCAGCACCATCGACGGCCGCGAGACGGCCCCGCGCACCGCCGACTCCGGGCTCTTCCTGGAGAACGGCAAGCCCATCCCCTTCGCCGACGCGGTCACCAGCGGCCTCGGCGTCGGCACCCCCGGCACGCCCGCCACCTGGCAGTCGGCGCTGGACACCTGGGGCAGCAAGAGCCTGCGCAGCCTGCTGAAGCCCGCCGAGCGCCTCGCGCGCGACGGATTCACGGTCGACCCGACCTTCCGCTCGCAGACCGAGTCGAACGAGAAGCGGTTCAAGGACTTCCCCGCCAGCGCGAAGCTGTTCCTGCCCGGCGGCAAGCTGCCGGAGGTCGGCTCGACGTTCAAGAACCCGGACCTGGCGCGCACCTACCAGGAGCTGGGCCGCAAGGGCATCGGGGAGCTGTACCGGGGAGACCTCGCCGAGGAGTTCGTGCGGACGGTGAACAAGCCGCCGGTCGACCCGGCGGCGGACCGGAAGGTGCGGCCCGGCGACCTCTCCCTCAAGGACCTCAGGGCGTACGCGGTCAAGCGCCAGGCCCCCACCAAGGCCTCCTACCGCGGGCTCGACGTGTACTCCATGGCGCCCTCCTCCTCCGGCGGCACGACCGTCGGCGAGGCGCTCAACATCCTTGAGCGCACCGATCTCTCCAAGGCGTCGAAGGCGAAGTACCTGCACCGCTACATCGAGGCCAGCCGCATCGCGTTCGCCGACCGCGGGCGCTGGGTGGGCGACCCCGCCTTCGAGGACGTACCGACGAAGGAACTCCTCTCCCAGCGGTTCGCCGACTCGCGGGAGTGTCTGATCAAGGACACGGCCGTGCTCAAGAGCCCCCTCGCACCCGGCGACCCGCGCCACCCCGAGAAGTGCGGCAAGGGCGACGAGGCGGCCCCGACGACGTACGAGGGTGAGAACACCACGCACCTCACGGCCGCCGACAAGTGGGGCAACGTCGTGGCGTACACCCTCACCATCGAGTCGACGGGCGGCAGCGGCATCACCGTCCCGGGCCGCGGCTTCCTGCTCAACAACGAACTCACCGACTTCTCCTTCGCCCCCGCCGATCCGGCGGTGCACGACCCGAACCTGCCGGGGCCCGGCAAGCGGCCGCGCTCCTCGATCGCCCCGACGATCGTGCTGAAGCACGGCAAGCCGGTGGTGGCCCTCGGCTCGCCGGGCGGCGCGACCATCATCACGACCGTCCTGCAGACCCTGACGGGCTTCGTCGACCGCGGCCTTCCGCTGGTCGACGCGATCGCGGCGCCGCGCGCGAGCCAGCGCAACGCCGCGCAGACGGAGCTCGAACCGGAGCTCTGGAACAGCCCGTTGAAGGGGTCGCTGGAGTCGATCGGGCACTCCTTCAAGCAGAACCCGGAGATCGGCGCGGCGACGGGCGTGCAGCGGCTGCCGGGTGGCAAGTGGCTCGCGGCGGCGGAGAAGGTCCGCCGGGGCGGCGGCTCGGCCATGGTGGTGAGCCCCGAGAAGTGAGGACGGGCCGGGGGCCGCACCCTGCTTAGCTGCGGCCCCCGGCAGTGAAGTCGGAACTATGAGGCGGGCGACGCCGCGCAGTTCTGCTCCAGCTCGTTCGCGGCCCAGCGGATCGGCGACTCCGGGTCGTCGTGCAGATGCCGCAGGGCGGGCAGCGCCTCGCGGACGGCGGCCAGCTGGGCGTCGCCCCGGCCGCCGCGGGCCTGGCGCACGTCGGCGAGGTCCGCGATGAGCAGCAGCAGCGTGCTGCGGGACTTGTTGTCCGGGTCCGTCATCAGGTCGACCAGGAACGGGATCGCGGGGACCGCGGCCGTCGATGAGGCCTCCTTGGAGACCAGGAGCCGGTAGAGGTCGTGGACCGCGTCCATGGCCGTCTTCTTGTCGTCAGACGAGACCTTGCCGATCAGCTCCGGGACCATGTGGCCGGGCCCGCGGGCGGTCCACAGGGACCCCCAGTCGACGCCGTCCAGGCGCAGCTGGAGGTCGCGGTGCGGCCACAGCTTCGTCGTGTCCAGGGCGAGCGTGGAGGTGCCCTCCCCGTCGGTGACGCGCAGGGTGCCGTCCGCGTCGAGTCCCAGGAACCTGATGCCGGTGCCCAGGCGCAGACCGGCCACGGCGTCGGATTCCAGGTCCCAGATGCGGACCAGGCCGTCGGCCCACGCGGCGGCGAGCGCCGGGCCGGTCGCCAGCTGGGCGACGGCGAGGGAGCGGACGGGCGTGGCGCGGCGGTCGAAGGGGATGCGCATCGGCTTGCGGCGGGTGTTCCAGTAGCGGATCACGCCGTGCTCGTCGCCGCTCAGCACTAGGCGCTTGCCGTTGCCCAGTTCGAGGCAGGCGAGTGCGGTGACCGGGGCGCGGTGCAGCGTCAGGGTGATCGTCTCGGGGGACTCGTCGTCGGTCTCCAGGACGTGCACGGAGCCGTCCACGTCACCCGCCACGAGGGTCGTGCCGCTCCGGTTGGAGGCGACCGACCGCAGGGCGCCCGGCGCGGGGACGAGCGCGGCGGCGGCGCCGGGTACCGAGGGCGCTGCGACGTGGCCGCGCATCAGGACGGTCCAGCGTCCCCGGGGATCGGCTTCGCCTGCCGCCAGGGTGACAGGACCGAGGTCCTCCAGGGGTGCGGGCACCTCGGAGGGCGGGCTGATCGCCTTGTCGCCGGACCAGTCGACGCCGAGGGTCTCGGCGACCGCGACGAGCGCCTCGCGCGTACGGGCGTTGATGACGATCGCGAAGTCGGCGCCCGGCCCGCGCCCGTGCCGCACGACCGCGTCGGGGGCGCCGTACGACAGCGCGTCGGTCCCCATCTCCTGCCAGGGCAGCAGGCCGAGTTCACGGTACGAGGCCGTCAGGCGCCGGACGATCTCCGGGTCGGCGTCGACGACCGTCCTGGGCACCCGCAGCGTCCAGCCGTAGTGCGCGGGCAGCCGCTCGAAGGCCAGCTGCGTCAGGAACTCCGAGAGCGACCTGCTCTGCACGACCCACTCGCCGCCGATGCTCACGACGACGCGCGGGTCGGGCAGTTCGGCCTCGGCGGCGAGATAGCCCCATGCGTGGCTGTAGTGGTACTCCGACATGAAGACGCAGACGCGGCGGTCGTCCCCAGGACCCACGAGAGTGCTGTCCGGGGACAGTTCGAGGTCCGAGATCGTCGGCGGCCACTGCGTGTGGACCCAGTACAGGCGCGGCTTGAAGGCGAAGGAGTTGAGCGGGGAGTCCCACCACTCGTTCAGGGCCTGCGGGACGGGCAGCGTCCAGTCGATGCCGTCGGTGCGGTTCTCGCCGCCCCACCGGGAGTGTCCTGGCTCGCCGCCCGGGTCCTCGTAACCCCACTCCTGCTGCACCGCGTGGAGCAACTCCCAGCGGGGGCCGCCCTGTTGCTGCACCCGCAGCCGCTCTGCGAACTGTCCGTAGTCAATGATCTCTCGTGTCACCGGAGAATCGTACGGATGATCTACGCCGGGGAGTGTCCCTGCGGGGTCACAGTGCCGTGAGGATCCTGGGACCGTCCTCGGTGATCGCGACGGAGTGCTCGGCGTGCGCCGCGCGGCTGCCGTCGTTCGTGCGCAGCGTCCAGCCGTCCGGGGCGGGGTGGTAGCCGTCGCCGCCGCCCGCGATCACCATCGGCTCGATGGCGAGGGCCATGCCGACGCGCAGGGGCATGCCGCGGCCGGGGCGGCCCTCGTTCGGGACGCCGGGGTCCTCGTGCATCTGGCGGCCGATGCCGTGGCCGCCGAAGTCCTCCGGGATGCCGTACCCCGCCTTGCGGCAGACGGTGCCGATGGCGTGGGCGATGTCGCCGATGCGGTTGCCGACGACCGCCGCCGCGATGCCCGCCTCCAGCGCGCTCTCCGCCGTCCTGATCAGGCGCTCGTCCTCGGGGCGCGGGGTGCCGACGATGAAGCTGATCGCCGAGTCGCCGGCCCAGCCCGCGAGCTGGGCGCCGCAGTCGAGGGAGACGAGGTCGCCGTCGCGCAGGCGGTAGGCGTTCGGGATGCCGTGGACGATCGCTTCGTTGACCGAGGCGCACAGGACGGCGGGGAAGGGGGTGGGGGCGAAGTGCGGGCGGTAGCCGAGGAAGGGGGAGGAGGCGCCCGCCTCGCGGAGGACGTCGTGCGCCACCTGGTCCAGGTCGAGCAGGGACACGCCGACGGCCGCGGCCTCGCGGGCGGCGGTGAGGGCTTGCGCCACGATGCGGCCTGCTTCACGCATCGCGTCGATCGATTGTGCTGTCTTGAGTTCCACCATGCCAATTACTATACCGGTATTTCAATGCCGGTATTCAAATCGGGGTCGGCTAGGATGGGTGCATGGTGCGGACTCCTTTGACCCCAGAAGAGCGTGAGCGCGGCGAGCGTCTCGGGGCGCTCCTCCGCGAGGCCCGCGCGGAGCGGAGCATGGTCTCCGTCGCCGCGGAGGCGGGCCTTTCCGCGGAGACGCTGCGCAAGATCGAGACGGGGCGCGCGCCGACGCCCGCGCTGTTCACGGTGGCGGCGCTGGCGTCCGCGCTGGGGCTCTCGCTGGACGAGCTGGTGGTCCGGTGCGAGCTGGCCGTGGTCTAGACGGCGGTCCGAACCGGTCGTGTGCGGAGTCGTCCGAGCAGTCCGTATCGGCCCGTAATGCCCGCCGAAAACTGCATGTAGTCGTCCCGTAACACGTCTGGTGTTATCTTCCCGACCGGAAGACTCCAGGCTTCACGGGACGGTGCTGGTCAGATGGCAGTGGGACAACTCCCGGATCAGGTCAGGGAGTTCGCGAGATACTTGAGGGATCTGCTGGGTCGGCTCGACCAGTCGGCAGGCTGGTGCGGCGTGTTCTGGCAGCGGGATCCGGACGGCATGCGGGCCTGCCTGGACGGCGCCGAGGTGCCGCCCTGGGACGTCGTGCAGGCGCTGCTCCACGACCTCGCGGCGGACCGCGGCATCCCGGCGGCCGAGCGCGAGACGGACACGGCACGCGCGCTGCACCGGGCCTCGATCGCCGCGTACGATGCCAGACCCGGTGGCCATGGGCTCCTCAGCGACCGGCTCGACATGATGCTCACGGAGCAGCGGATCGCCCTGGAGCGGCAGGCCGACCTCACGCGCCAGCTGACCGCGGCGGTCGACGCCGAGGACGTGGACCGCATCAATCTCGATCTCGCCTGGGTGCGCGACGACCACGACCGCGCGACGGCCCGCTGCGTCGAGATCCAGGAGCGGATGGACCGCCTCGTCGAGGCGGACCGCCCGTCGTGGGTCGACCTCGGCACGGCGGCTTCGGGCGACGGCTTCGGGGTGTTTCCGGGTGACTCCGCCGCCCCGGATCCGGCCCCCGCCCCGTTTCCGGCGCTGGACGACGAGCTGCGCGTACCCCGACAGGACGCCGCGCCCGCCGCGGAGGCCCTGCACGGCGGGTTCGACGGGTTCGACGGCGATACTTTCGGCGGGGTCGGCGCGTTCGGCGGGGGAGGCTACGAGGCCGCCCCTGGCCCCGTACCGGAAGCTCCCCAGGACCCCGCCGACGAGCCCGCGGCCCACACCACGTCCGACGCCGTGCGGGAGCTCGTCCGGCTGCGCGGCGAGGGCCGCAGCGGCGAGGCGCACGGGGTGCTAGTGGAGGCCGCGGGCTGGCCCGCGGACCGGCTGCCGGGGTTCGCCGCCGAGCTGCACCGCGCGGGTCTCGCCGCGGACTGGGCGACCCTGCTGTGGGAGGCCGCGTCGCTGCCGCCGGACCGGCTCGTCGCGCTTGCGGACTCGCTGGCCGGGTCCGGCCGCGCCGACGACTGCAGGAAGCTGCTGCGCCAAGGGGTCGCGCGCCCCGCGCCGGAGATCGCCGAGGCGATCATCGCGCTGATCGACGCGGGCCGGGAGCGCGAGGCCCGCGCCCTCCTCGACTCCTATCTCCGCGTCCGCACCCCCGAGGACGTGGCCCGCTGCGCACACACCGACCCTCGTCGGCTCATACCCTTGCTCCTGGAGACGGCACGCGGAGTCTCCGAGGAACACCACTGGGATCTGGTGCACGCCCTGCGCGTCGCCGGATTCAGCGCCTGATCCGGACCGCCCCGCACCGGCTCCACGGCCCGGCCGCTGCCGCTTTGCGCCCGTTTCTCGCCCGCTCGGGTGCGAAACATGATCGACTCCGCCGGTTGACGACGATGGTCTTGCTCCGCCCCTCGGAGGAGGCTTACGTTCTCCTAATCCACGCAGCAGATCTACGTGCGTAGAGGCTCTCTGACGTCCTCTCAAGGGCATACGAAGGAGCAGCTCATGGCCAACGTCGTACGCGCCGCACTGGTCCAGGCGACCTGGACAGGCGACACCGAATCCATGATCGCCAAGCATGAGGAACACGCCCGCGAGGCGGCCCGACAGGGCGCGAAGGTGATCGGTTTCCAGGAAGTCTTCAACGCCCCCTACTTCTGCCAGGTCCAGGAGACCGAGCACTACCGCTGGGCCGAGCCCGTGCCGGACGGGCCCACCGTCACCCGCATGCAGGAACTCGCGCGCGAGACCGGCATGGTGATCGTCGTCCCCGTCTTCGAGGTCGAGCAGTCCGGCTTCTACTTCAACACCGCCGCCGTCATCGACGCCGACGGCAGCTACCTCGGCAAGTACCGCAAGCACCACATCCCCCAGGTCAAGGGCTTCTGGGAGAAGTACTACTTCAAGCCGGGGAACCTGGGCTGGCCCGTCTTCGACACCGCGGTCGGCAAGGTCGGCGTCTACATCTGCTACGACCGCCACTTCCCCGAGGGCTGGCGGCAGTTGGGCCTGAACGGCGCCCAGCTCGTCTACAACCCCTCCGCCACCTCGCGCGGCCTCTCCGCCTACCTCTGGCAGCTCGAACAGCCCGCGGCCGCCGTCGCCAACGAGTACTTCATCGCCGCGATCAACCGCGTCGGCCAGGAGGAGTACGGCGACAACGACTTCTACGGAACCTCGTACTTCGTCGACCCGCGCGGCCAGTTCGTCGGCGAGCCCGCGAGCGACAAGGCCGAAGAACTCATCGTCAGGGACCTCGACTTCGGCCTCATCGAGGAAGTACGCCAGCAGTGGGCGTTCTACCGCGACCGCCGTCCCGACGCCTACGAAGGACTGGTGCAGCCGTGACCGATCTGTACGACCGCCACCGGGCCGTGCTGCCCGACTGGCTCGCGCTCTACTACGAGCGGCCCATGGAGCTCACCCACGGGGAGGGCCGCCACGTCTGGGGCGCCGACGGCAGGAAGTACCTCGACTTCTTCGGCGGCATCCTCACCACCATGACGGCCCACGCCCTGCCCGAGGTCACCAAGGCGGTGAGCGAGCAGGCGGGCCGGATCATCCACTCCTCGACGCTCTACCTCAACCGCCCGATGGTCGAACTCGCCGAGCGGATCGCGGCGCTGTCCGGCATCCCCGACGCCCGCGTCTTCTTCACCACATCGGGCACCGAGGCCAACGACGCGGCCCTGCTGCTCGCCACCGCCCACCGCCGCTCCAACCAGATCCTGGCGATGCGCAACAGCTACCACGGCCGGTCCTTCACGACCGTCGGCATCACCGGCAACCAGTCGTGGTCGCCGACCAGCCTCTCGCCGCTCCAGACGCTGTACGTCCACGGGGGCGGCCGCAGCCGCGGACCGTACGCGGAGCTGAGCGACGCCGAGTTCACCGCGGCCTGCGTCGCCGACCTGCGGGACATGCTCGGGCAGGGCCGCGGGGGAGTGGCCGCGCTGATCGCCGAGCCGATCCAGGGCGTCGGCGGCTTCACCTCGCCGCCCGACGGTCTGTACGCCGCCTTCAAGGAGGTCCTGGACGAGCACGGCATCCTGTGGATCGCCGACGAGGTGCAGACCGGCTGGGGCCGCACCGGCGAACACTTCTGGGGCTGGCAGGCCCACGCGGAGAACGGCTCGCCGGACATCCTGACCTTCGCCAAGGGCATCGGCAACGGCATGGCGATCGGCGGCGTCGTGGCCCGCGCCGAGGTCATGAACTCCCTCGACGCCAACTCCATCTCGACCTTCGGCGGCTCCCCGGTCACCATGGCGGCAGGCCTCGCCAACCTCACGTACCTCCTGGAGCACGACCTCCAGGGCAACGCGCGGCGCGTCGGCGGGCTCCTCATCGAGCGGCTGCGCGCGCTCTGCGCCCAACTGCCCGTCGTACGCGAGGTGCGCGGCCGCGGCCTGATGATCGGCATCGAGCTGGTCGAGCCCGGCACGGGCAGGCCGAACCCACAGGCGGCCGCGGCCGTGCTCGAAGCGGCCCGCGAGGGCGGACTGCTCATCGGCAAGGGCGGCGGGCACGACACCAGCGTGCTGCGCGTGGCCCCACCGCTCTCGCTGACCGTCGCGGAGGCCGAGGAGGGCGCCGCGATCCTCGGACGGGCCCTGCAGAGCGCCTAGGGTCGGTCTGCAGACTCCTCCCCGTACGCACGGCCCGCGCAGGATCGCAGGAAAGGGAGCGCACCACATGAGCAACCGCACTCTGATCACCGGCGGCCTGGTCATCACGGCCTCCGACGAACTGCCCGTCGACGTACTGGTGGAGGGCGGCCGCGTCGCGGCGCTGGCCACCCGCGACAGCCACGGCTGGACGGCCGACCACGTGATCGACGCGTCCGGGAAGTACGTGATCCCGGGCGGCGTCGACGCGCACACGCACATGGAGATGCCCTTCGGCGGCACCCTCGCCGCGGACACCTTCGAGACCGGCACCCGCGCCGCGGCCTGGGGCGGCACGACCACCATCATCGACTTCGCGATCCAGCCCAAGGGCGGCACGCTCGCGCAGGGGCTCGACACGTGGCACGAGAAGGCGGCCGGGAAGTGCGCGGTCGACTACGGATTCCACATGATCATGTCCGATGTGAACGAGTCCTCGCTCAAGGAGATGGACACGCTCGTCGCGTCCGGGATCACCTCGTTCAAGCTGTTCACCGCCTATCCCGGCGTCTTCTTCTCCGACGACGGGCAGATCCTGCGGGCGATGCAGCGCGCGGGTTCCAACGGCGGCCTCGTGATGGCGCACGCGGAGAACGGCCTCGCCATCGACGTCCTGGTGGAGCAGGCGCTTGCGCGCGGCGAGCGGGATCCGCGCTACCACGGCGAGGTCCGCAAGGCGCTCCTTGAGGCGGAGGCGACGCACCGGGTGATCCGGCTCAGCCAGGTGGCGGGCGCCCCGCTGTACGTGGTGCACGTGTCGGCGCAGGAGGCCGTCGCCGAACTGACCCGGGCGCGGGACGACGGCCTCCCGGTCTTCGGCGAGACGTGTCCGCAGTACCTCTTCCTGTCGACCGACAACCTGGCGGAGCCGGACTTCGAGGGCGCGAAGTACGTCTGCTCGACCCCGCTGCGCCCGAAGGAGCACCAGGCGGTGCTGTGGCGCGGGCTGCGCACGAACGACCTCCAGGTGGTCTCCACGGACCACTGCCCGTTCTGCTTCAAGGGGCAGAAGGAGATGGGCCGCGAGGACTTCTCGAAGATCCCGAACGGCATGCCGGGCGTCGAGAACCGCATGGACCTGCTCCACCAGGCCGTCGTCGACGGGCACATCAGCCGTCGCCGCTGGATCGAGGTCGCCTGCGCGACACCGGCCCGGATGTTCGGCCTGTATCCGAGGAAGGGCACGATCGCCCCGGGGGCCGACGCCGACATCGTCATCTACGACCCGCACGCCGAGCAGATCATGTCGGCGCAGACGCACCACATGAACGTGGACTACTCGGCCTACGAAGGAAAGCGGGTGACGGGGCGCGTGGAGACGGTGCTGTCCCGCGGTGTCCCGGTGGTCAACAACCGTGTGTACGCGGGGCGTTCGGGGCACGGGTCGTTCCTGCGGCGGGGGATCTGTCAGTACGTGTGAGCTGCGCTGTTCCTGCCGGACGGCAGGAGTTCGGGGGCGAGGACCGCGGTGTGCGGTCCTCGCCCTTTACAACGTCCGTGACCTTGGGGCGACTTCATTCGATGTGACCCGGGTCACTTCGGGTGCCACTTGGCTCGAAGGCGCCACCCGTGTCACTATTTCTGCACGCCGACTCTGCCCAAAAACCGCCGTGAGGCCGTGGGTTGAGCGCCGTAGTCGCCGGTAGGTACAGGCGAGACCGAGTCTCTGCTCGGTGCAGTACCGATACCCCTTCGCATTTCATGCATGCCTCTCATGTTGCTCCTGTTGTTTGCCTTGAGGCATGCCCTGAGTCTGCCCTGAGTCTGACTTGAGCCGGGGCGAAGGGGATTGACGATCCTAAGCCGAACTGCTTGCCGAAATCAGCTTCTGGTGTGCTGCCGATGATGTGCTCGCGTTCAAAGAGACGCCAAGATCGATAAGTGGAGGAAAAATGTCAGAGTTCACCGATTTGGAAGAGCTGTACTCAATCGTCGACAAGACGGCTCAGCTGGTGGACGTCACCGCATCGCGTGACAAGGTCTGGCCCATCCTCAATGCCTACAAGGACGTGGTCGGGCAGTCCGTCATCTCGTTCCGCGCGTCGACCGGCAGCAGCGCCGACGACCTCGACGCCCGCTTCACGATGCTCCCGAAGGACTTCGACCCGTACGCCCGCGCCCTGGAGCACAACCTCACGCCGAAGACGGACCACGCCGTCGGCAGCCTCCTGAAGGAGGTTCACGAGAACCTCCCCATCACCAGCTGCGGCGTCGACTTCGGAGTCGCGGGGGGCTTCACGAAGACCTGGTCGTTCCCGAGCGCCGAGAACCTCGTGAAGGTCTCCGACCTCGTCAAGCTGCCGTCGATCCCGGCCGCTGTCGCCGCCAACCGCGACTTCTTCGAGAAGTGGGGCCTGGCCGACATGGTCAGCACCGTGGGCATCGACTACTCGAAGCGCACGATGAACCTGTACTTCGGCGGCGGCGTGGGCGACCGCGTCCCGGCCGAGGTCTTCGAGGAGAAGGGCGTCAGGGCGATCCTCGGCGAGCTCGGTCTCTCCGAGCCGAGCGAGGAGCTCCTGCGGTTCTGCGAGCGCTCGTTCGTCATCTACGTGACGCTGAGCTGGGACTCCCCGGAGATCAACAGGTTCACCTACTCCGTCATGACGCCGGAGCCGCTGGGCCTCCCGATCACGTTCGCCCCGACCTTCGAGCGCCTCATCAAGGAAGCTCCGTACGACACGTCGGGCCGCAACTACATCTACGGCATCGCGTCGACGCCCAAGGGCGAGTACCACAAGATCGCGTCGTACTACCAGTGGCAGAAGCGCGTCGAGAACCTGCTGCGTTCCGAGTCCTGACGACACCTCGCCCGTCAGGGCCGGTAGTACAAGGGCTTGCGGAGAGGGAAATTCCACCCCTCTCCGCAAGCCCTTTTCTCTGGAACGGCCGGGGTTCTGACGGCGTCCGGCCAGCCTCATTCATTCCTAGAACTCTGGATGATGCGATCTCCATGCAGAAAAGAGAAAGGGAGCTGAGTGCGTTGACGTCACCGAGCTCAGCGGAAGGGGTGTCAGAAATCCGTCGCGCTCGCTCCGTCGGAATCGGCCGCGCCCACGCGAAGGCCATTTTGCTGGGGGAGCACGCGGTCGTTTACGGCGCTCCCGCCCTTGCGCTCCCGGTGCCCCAGCTGGCGGTCACGGCGAGCGCCGGATGGTCCGCCCAGTCGCCGGGTGACGCCGGCGATGTGTCTCTGACAATGACCGGATCTGCCTCCCGACCGGTGGCGACGCAGGCCTCCGACTGGCTCCGGCGACTCAGTGCCGAGTTCCGGACGACCATGCACGTGGCCGACGACGTGCACCTCGACGTCATACTGGACTGCGCCATCCCGCCCGGCCGCGGCCTCGGCTCCAGCGCCGCCTGCGCGCGCGCCGTGGTCTTCGCGCTGGCCGACCTCTTCGACCGCGAGGTCACCCCGCAGACCGCCTTCGACCTGGTGCAGACCGCCGAGAACGTGGCCCACGGCCGCGCCAGCGGCGTCGACGCCACCGCCGTGGGCGCGCCCGGACCCCTGCTGTTCCAGCAGGGCCGCTCCGAGGAACTGCCCGTCGGCTGCGAGGAGTTGTTCATCATCGCCGACAGCGGCGAGGTGGGCAGGACCAAGGACGCGGTCAGCATGCTCCGCGACGGCTTCGAGCGGCACGCCGGAGCGCAGGAACACTTCGTACGCCGCGCGACGGACCTCACCGACGAGGCCCGCCACGCGCTCGCGGACGGAAAGCCCGAGGAGCTCGGCACGCGCATGACGGAGTATCACGAGCTGCTGCGGGCGGCCGGGTTGAGCACCGACCGGATCGACGCACTGGTCGAAGGGGCGCTCTCCGCGGGCAGCCTCGGCGCCAAGATCACCGGCGGTGGCATGGGCGGCTGCGTGCTCGCGCTGACCCAGCCCGAGCGGGCGAGCGCGGTGACCCGGCAGCTGCACGAAGCCGGCGCCGAACAGACATGGGTCGTACCGCTGAGGGGGTTTGCCGGACATGGTCGCTGAACAACAGGCCACGGCGGTGCGCACGGCCCCGGCGGACACGGCGGGCAACGCGACCGCCGTGGCGCACCCGAACATCGCACTGATCAAGTACTGGGGCAAGCGCGACGAGCGGCTCATCCTGCCGCGCACCGACAGCCTCTCGATGACCCTGGACATCTTCCCGACCACCACCCGCGTGCGCCTGGCCCCCGGAGCGGATCACGACGACGTGACGCTCGGCGGCGCTCCCGCGCAGGGTGAGGCCGAGCGGCGCATCGTCACCTTCCTCGACCTGGTGCGCGAGCGCGCCGGAAGCGCCGACCGCGCCGTCGTCGAGACCGAGAACACCGTCCCCACCGGGGCCGGACTCGCCTCCTCCGCCAGCGGATTCGCCGCCCTGGCCGTCGCCGCGGCCGCCGCCTACGGCCTCGACCTGGACGTCACCGCACTCTCCCGCCTGGCCCGCCGCGGCTCCGGCTCCGCCTCCCGGTCCCTCTTCGGGGACTTCGTGGTCTGGCACGCGGGACGCCACACCGGCACGGAGGAGGAGGCGGACCTCAGCTCGTACGCCGAGCCGGTGCCCGCCGGGCCGCTCGACCCCGCACTCGTCGTCGCCGTCGTCAACGCCGGACCCAAGGACGTGTCCAGCAGGGCGGCCATGCGCCGCACCGTCGACACCTCGCCGCTCTTCGAGCCGTGGGCCGAATCCAGCAAGGACGACCTGGTCGACATGCGCAAGGCCCTCGGCCGGGGCGACCTCGAAGCGGTCGGCGAGATCGCGGAACGCAACGCGCTCGGCATGCACGCCACGATGCTGGCGGCCCGCCCCGCGGTGCGCTACATGTCGCCCGCCTCGCTCACCGTGCTCGACAGCGTGCTGCAGCTCAGGCGCGACGGCGTGCCCGCCTACGCGACCATGGACGCCGGGCCCAACGTGAAGGTGCTCTGCCGCAACGCGGACGCCGACCGGGTGGCGGGTGTCGTGCGCAGCGCCGCGCAGGGCGGCGCCATCCACATCGCCCGCCCGGGACCGGGCGCCCGGCTGCTGTCCGGGGACGGGCGGTGACCGGTCGGCCGACGGTCGTCCGGCGCGCGCCGGGCAAGCTGTACGTCGCCGGTGAGTACGCGGTGGTGGAGCCGGGCAACCCGGCGATCCTGATCGCCGTCGACCGGTATGTCACCGTCACCGTGTCCGACCCCGGCGAACCCGGCGTCGTACTCTCCTCCGACCTCGCCGCGCGCACGGCGCACTGCCGATGGCGGGACGGGCGGCTCGGCGGATCGGGACCGCAGGACGAGGAGCTGCTCCGGGAGAGCTTCGCCCATGTGGCGGCGGCCATCGAGATCGTCGGCCGCCTGCTCGCCGAACGGGACCTTCCCGCGCCCGCGCTGGATGTATCGGTCAGCAGCGAACTGCACGACAACGGAACCAAGTTCGGGTTCGGGTCGAGCGGCGCGGTCGTCGTGGCGACCGTCGCCGCCATGGCGGCCCACTGCGGCCTCGACCTGACGCCTGATGCCCGCTACCGCCTCGCGATGCTCGCCACGGCGGGCCTCGAACCCAAGGCGTCCGGCGGCGACCTCGCCGCAGGCACCTGGGGCGGCTGGATCACCTATCGGGCACCCGACCGGGCCGCCGTCCTCGACCTGACCCGGAGAACGGGCGTCGAGGAGGCCCTGCGCGTGCCCTGGCCGGGCCACGAAGTACGCGCACTGCCCGGTCCCGAGGGCCTCTCGCTGGAGGTCGGCTGGACCGGAACGCCCGCCTCCACCTCGTCCCTGGTCTCCGGTCTCGACCGGCGGACCTGGCGGGGCAGCGCCTCCCACCGGAGGTTCGTGGAGACGAGCAACGACTTCGTGCGTGCCTCGGTCGACGCACTGGAGGGCGGCGACCGCGAGGGCCTGCTGCGGCAGATCCGGCGCGCCCGGCAGGAACTGGCCCGCCTCGACGAAGAGGTGGGTCTCGGAATCTTCACGCAGCGGCTGACCGCGCTGTGCGAGGCCGCCGAAGCAGTCGGCGGCGCGGCCAAGCCC
Source organism: Streptomyces sp. NPDC004732 (assembly GCF_040609235.1). Classification (NCBI taxonomy): domain Bacteria; kingdom Bacillati; phylum Actinomycetota; class Actinomycetes; order Kitasatosporales; family Streptomycetaceae; genus Streptomyces; species Streptomyces sp. NPDC004732. The sequence continues at coordinate 10,455 of NZ_JBEXJR010000001.1, read as the reverse complement.
TCAGGGGCGGGCGGCGGCGACTGCGGCATCGCACTGCTCGACGCCGAAGCGGCACTGGACATCGCTCAAGTACGGAAACGGTGGACCACGGCGGGCGTGCGGCCCTTGCCGATCCGTCCCGCCATGGAAGGGAACGCAGAATGATCTCTCAACGCAAGGACGACCACGTCCGGCTCGCTGTCGAGCACGCGCGTCAGCACAGCGGACACAACCAGTTCGACGAGGTGTCGTTCGTCCACCACGCCCTGGCCGGTATCGACCGGCCGGACGTGTCCCTGGCCACGAACTTCGCCAAGATCTCCTGGCCGGTGCCCCTCTACATCAACGCGATGACCGGCGGCAGCGTCAGCACCGGCATCATCAACCGCGACCTGGCCATCGCCGCCCGCGAGACCGGCGTGGCCGTCGCCTCCGGCTCCATGAGCGCGTACTTCAAGGACCCGTCGTGCGCCGACACGTTCAGCGTGCTGCGCAAGGAGAACCCGGACGGGTTCGTGCTGGCCAACGTCAACGCGACGGCCTCGGTCGACAAGGTGCAGCGCGCCATCGACCTGGTGCAGGCCAACGCCCTGCAGATCCACATCAACACCGCGCAGGAAACACCGATGCCCGAGGGCGACCGGTCGTTCTCCGCCTGGGTCCCGCAGATCGAGAAGATCGCGGCGGCCGTCGAGGTCCCCGTGATCGTCAAGGAGGTCGGCAACGGCCTCAGCCGTGAGACCGTCCTGCTCATCGAGAGCCTCGGCGTCCAGGTCGCGGACCTCGGCGGCCGCGGCGGCACGGACTTCGCCCGGATCGAGAACGGGCGGCGCGAGCTCGGCGAGTACGCGTTCATGCACGGCTGGGGACAGTCCACCGCGGCCTGCCTCCTGGACGCGCAGGACGTCGGCATCCCGGTCCTCGCCTCCGGCGGGGTACGCAACGCGCTGGACGTGGCCCGCGCGCTGGCGCTCGGCGCGTCCGGCGTCGGAGCCTCCGGCGGATTCCTCCGGACCCTGAAGGACGAGGGCGTCTCCGCGCTGATCGCGCAGATCTCGACGTGGCTCGACCAGCTCGCCGCCCTGCAGACCATGCTCGGCGCGCGCACCCCCGCCGACCTGACGCGCTGCGACCTGCTGATCCACGGTGAACTCCGTGACTTCTGCGCCGACCGAGGCATCGAGACCGGGACGTTCGCGCAGCGCTCCCGTTCCGTCGAGGCCGCCCACCAGCTGACGGGAAGCACCCGATGACCGAGACACACGCAATAGCCGGCGTCCCGATGCGGTGGGTGGGCCCCCTGCGCATCTCCGGGAACGTCGCCACCACCGAGACCCAGGTCCCGCTCGCCACCTACGAGACGCCGCTGTGGCCCTCCGTGGGCCGCGGCGCCAAGGTCTCCAGGCTGGTCGAGGAAGGCATCGTCGCCACCCTCGTCGACGAGCGCATGACCCGCTCGGTGCTCGTGGAGGCGACGGACGCACAGACCGCCTACGTCGCCGCACGGGCCATCGACGCACGGATCGACGAGCTGCGCGAAGTGGTGCGCGGCTGCAGCAGGTTCGCCCAGCTGATCAACATCCGGCACGAGATCAACGCCAACCTGCTCTTCATCCGGTTCGAGTTCACCACCGGCGACGCCTCCGGCCACAACATGGCGACGCTCGCGTCCGACGCGCTCCTGAAGCACCTGCTCGAGACCATCCCGGGGATTTCCTACGGGTCGATCTCGGGCAACTACTGCACGGACAAGAAGGCCACCGCGATCAACGGCATCCTCGGCCGCGGCAAGAACGTGGTCACGGAGCTGCTGATCCCGCGGGACATCGTCACCGACGTCCTGCACACGACGGCCGCGAAGGTCGTCCAGCTGAACATCCGCAAGAACATGCTCGGCACCCTGCTCGCGGGCGGCATCCGCTCGGCGAACGCCCACTACGCCAACATGCTGCTCGGCTTCTACCTCGCGACCGGCCAGGACGCGGCCAACATCGTCGAGGGCTCGCAGGGCGTCACCATGGCCGAGGACCGCGACGGCGACCTCTACTTCGCCTGCACCCTGCCGAACCTGATCGTCGGCACGGTGGGCAACGGCAAGGGCCTCGAGTTCGTCGAGACCAACCTCGCCCGGCTCGGCTGCCGGGTCGACCGCGAGCCCGGCGAGAACGCCCGCCGCCTCGCGGTGATCGGTGCGGCGACGGTCCTGTGCGGAGAGCTCTCGCTCCTCGCGGCACAGACGAACCCCGGCGAACTGATGCGTGCACATGTCCAGTTGGAGCGCGGCAACCAGGAAAAGGTCGGTGTGTAGGGCATGTCCAGTGACTCAGGCATAGGTATTCACGATCTGTCGTTCGCGACCACCGAGTTCGTGCTGCCGCACACGGCGCTCGCCGAGTACAACGGCACGGAGATCGGCAAGTACCACATCGGCATCGGCCAGGAGTCGATGAGCGTTCCGGCGGCCGACGAGGACATCGTGACGCTGGCCGCCGCCGCGGCCGCGCCGATCGTCGAGCGGCACGGCAGCGAGCGGATCCGCACCGTCGTCTTCGCCACCGAGTCCTCCATCGACCAGGCCAAGTCCGGAGGTGTGTACGTCCATTCGCTGCTCGGGCTGCCCTCCGCGGCGCGGGTGGTCGAGCTGAAGCAGGCCTGTTACGGGGCGACCGCGGGCCTCCAGTTCGCACTGGGCCTGGTCGCAAGGGACCCCTCGCAGCAGGTCCTCGTGATCGCCAGCGACGTGTCCAAGTACGAACTGGACAGCCCCGGCGAGGCCACGCAGGGCGCGGCCGCCGTCGCGATGCTGGTCGGCGCGGACCCCGCGCTCATCAGGCTCGACGGCCCCTCCGGACTGTTCACCGCGGACGTGATGGACTTCTGGCGGCCCAACTACCGGGACGCCGCGCTGGTCGACGGGCAGGAGTCCATCTCCGCCTACCTCCAGGCCGTCGAGGGCTGCTGGAAGGACTACACGGAGCAGGGCGGGCACTCGCTCGACGAGTTCGCCGCGTTCTGCTACCACCAGCCCTTCACCAAGATGGCCTACAAGGCCCACCGCCACCTGCTGAACTACTGCGGATACGACACCGACAAGGACGTCATCGAGCAGGGGCTCGGCCAGACCACGGCGTACAACCGGGTCATCGGCAACAGCTACACGGCGTCGGTGTACCTGGGCCTGGCCGCGCTGCTCGACCAGGCCGAGGACCTCACCGGCCGCTCGATCGGCTTCCTGAGCTACGGCTCGGGCAGCGTCGCGGAGTTCTTCGCGGGCCAGGTCGTCCCCGGCTACCGCGACCAGCTGCGCACCGCCGAGCACCAGGAGGCCATCGCGCGCCGCACGGAGCTCGACTACGCGGGCTACAAGGAGCTGCACGAGCGGTCCTTCCCGACCGACGGCGGGGACTACCCCACACCGGTGCAGACCGGCGGGCAGTTCCGTCTCGCCGCCCTGCGCGGCCACAAGCGGATATACGAACGGCGGTAGGCGAATGACGGACATCGCTACCGATATCTCAGTTCTCGGTACCGGTCACTACGTGCCGGACCGCATCGTCTCCAACGACGAGGTCGGGGCTCCGGCGGGCGTCGAGGGCGAGTGGATCGTCCGCAAGACCGCGATCCGGGAACGTCGCTGGGCCGCGCCGGGACAGGCCACCTCGGACCTCGCCGTCGAAGCCGCGCGGTCCGCCCTGGAGTCGGCGGGCATCACCGCCGGTCAGCTGTCGGTGATCGTGGTGGCCACGTCCACCCCGGACCGGCCGCAGCCGCCGACCGCGGTGTACGTGCAGCAGAAGCTCGGCGCGCTGGGCGCGGCCGCGTTCGACGTCAACGCGGTCTGCTCGGGCAGCATGTACGCCCTCTCGGTGGTCGAGGGCATGCTGGCACGGCGGGGCGGCCACGCCCTGGTGATCGGCGCGGACGTGTACTCGCGGATCCTGAACCCGGCCGACCGCAAGACGGTCGTGCTGTTCGGCGACGGGGCAGGGGCGATGGTCCTCGGCGCCGGCACCGGCGGCCCCGGCGCGCGGATACGGCATGTCGCACTGCACACCTTCGGCGAGCTCGCGGACCTCATCCAGGTGCCCGCGGGCGGCAGCAGGACCCCGCCCGACCAGGCCGTCCTCGACGCGGGGCTGCAGTACTTCGCGATGGACGGACGCGAGGTGCGCCGGTTCGTGGTGGAGCAACTGCCGCAGCTGACCAAGCAGTTCCTGCACGAGGCGGGAGTGGCGCCCGACGACATCGCGCACTTCGTGCCGCACCAGGCCAACGGCGTCATGCTCGACACGGTGATCGAGGATCTCTCGCTGTCGCGCGCCACCACGCACCTGACGCTGGAGCAGTACGGCAACACCGGGGCCGCATCCATCCCGATCACGCTGGACGCGGCGGCCCGCGAGGGCGCCTTCAGCCCCGGCGACCTGATCCTGATGGCGGGCTTCGGAGGCGGCATGGCCGCGGGACTCGCCCTGCTCGAATGGTGAGGGGCCCCCGCCCCTGACGGCCGCCCACCCGGCCGTCACCCCCAACCGGGCCGGGGAGCCCACTTCCCCCAAGGGAGCTCCCCGGCCTGAACCCCAGCACTTACCGTCCCCGCGCCGCAGGAGGCACCCCGCGTGATCACGGAGAAGGAGCCCGGCACCGGCCTGGCCGCCCGCATACCGGGATCCAAGAGTCTGACCAACCGGCTGCTGCTGCTGGCCGCCGCGGCCGACGGCACGAGCACGGTCCGCGCTCCGCTCGTGAGCGAGGACACGGTCGCGTTCCGCGAGGCGCTCGACGCGTGCGGCATCCCCGTGAAGACCGGCCCGGGAGACGCGTTCTGGGCAGTGACGGGCACCGGGCGCGGCCCGGCGGGCTCCGCCCGCCCGTGGTGCGCGGACGCCGGAACCGCGGCCCGCTTCCTGCCCCCGTTCGCCGCCACCGGGCACGGCAGCTTCCTCTTCGACGGCTCGTCCCAACTGCGCGCCCGCCCGCAGGGCCCCCTGCTCGACGCGCTCCGCGCCCTGGGCGCCGACCTGGAGCCGGGCCCCGGCAACGGACTTCCCCTGCTGATCCGCGCCCAGGGCATCGAGGGCGGCGAACTCACGGTGGACTCCTCCCTGAGCAGCCAGTACCTCAGCGGCCTCCTGATGGCGGCCCCGCTGATGCGCCGCGGCCTGCGGATCCGGACCGGAAGCCTGGTCAGCCGCCCCTACATCGACATGACCCTGGCGCTGATGCGGCGCTTCGGAGCCCGCGTCGACGAGGGCGCGGACGGCACCCTCAGCGTCGAACCGCGGCCGTACGACGCCACGGACATCGTGGTCGAACCCGACGCGTCCTCCGCCTCGTACGTCTTCGCCGCGGCGGCGGTCACCGGACGCACCGTCACCGTGCCCGGCCTGGGCACCGACAGCCTCCAGGGCGACCTGCGCTTCGTCGAGGTCCTCCGGCACACGGGCGCCGACGTGCACGTGGGCCCGACCGCCACCACCGTGACGGGCAACGGCCCGCTGCGGGGCGGCTTCACCGTCGACATGGGCGAGATCTCGGACACCTTCATGACCCTCGCCGCCATCGCGCCGCTCGCCGACGAGCCCATCACCATCACCGGTGTCGCGCACGCACGGCTCAAGGAGTCCGACCGCGTCGCCGCCATGGCGGAGAACCTGCGGGCCTGCGGCATCGAGATCGCCGAGGGCCCGGACCGGATCACCGTCCACCCCGGGGTGCCGCGCCCCACCCGCATCGCATGCCACCGCGACCACCGGATCGCGATGTCGTTCTCGGTCCTCGGCCTCGCCGTACCGGACACGATCTCGCTGGACGACCCGGAGTGCGTGGCCAAGACGTTCCCAGAGTTCCACGACGAGATGCGGCGCCTGTTCACCGGCCACGCACTCCGTTGAGCACCGAACAGGCAGACAGAGGAGCACCGTTGAGCAGGTTGCGTTGGCTGACCGCGGGGGAGTCGCACGGACCCGCGCTTGTCGCGACGTTGGAGGGTCTTCCCGCCGGCGTGCCGATCACGACGGAGATGGTGGCGGATCATCTGGCGCGGCGGCGGTTGGGGTATGGCCGTGGGGCGCGGATGAAGTTCGAGCGTGATGAGGTCACGTTTTTGGGCGGGGTCCGGCATGGGCTGAGCATGGGTTCGCCGGTTGCGGTGATGGTGGGCAATACGGAGTGGCCCAAGTGGGAGCAGGTGATGTCGGCGGATCCGGTGGATCCGCAGGTGCTTGCTGATCTGGCGCGTAATGCTCCGCTGACGCGGCCGCGGCCTGGGCATGCGGACCTGGCGGGGATGCAGAAGTACGGGTTCGACGAGGCGCGGCCGGTGCTGGAGCGGGCGTCGGCGCGGGAGACCGCGGCGCGGGTGGCGCTGGGTGCGGTGGCGCGGTCGTTCTTGAAGGAGACGGCCGGGATCGAGATCGTCTCGCACGTCACCGAGCTGGCGGCGGCCAAGGCCCCCTACGGGGTCTACCCGACGCCGGCGGACGTCGAGAAGCTGGATGCCGACCCGGTGCGCTGCCTGGATGCGGACGCCTCCAAGGCGATGGTCGCGGAGATCGATCAGGCGCACAAGGACGGCGACACGCTGGGCGGTGTGGTCGAGGTGCTGGCGTACGGAGTGCCGGTGGGTCTGGGCTCGCATGTGCACTGGGACCGGCGGCTGGATGCGCGGCTTGCGGCGGCGTTGATGGGGATTCAGGCGATCAAGGGGGTCGAGGTCGGGGACGGGTTCGATCTGGCGCGGGTGCCGGGCTCCCAGGCGCACGACGAGATCGTCACCACCGAGGACGGGATCCGGCGCACCTCGGGCCGCTCCGGTGGTACCGAGGGTGGCCTGTCCACGGGTGAGCTGTTGCGGGTGCGGGCGGCGATGAAGCCGATTGCGACGGTGCCGCGGGCGTTGGCGACCATCGATGTGGTCACGGGTGAGGCGACCAAGGCGCATCACCAGCGCTCGGATGTGTGTGCGGTTCCGGCGGCGGGGATTGTCGCGGAGGCGATGGTGGCGTTGGTGCTTGCGGATGCGGTGGCGGAGAAGTTCGGTGGGGACAGTGTTCCCGAGACGCGCCGCAATGTGCAGTCCTACCTCGACAACCTGCAGATCCGGTGACGGTGACGAGGCGGCAGACCGGGCGGCAGACCGGTGCCGCCTCGGCCGTCACCGGAAACGGCAGGTGGAGGCGGTCACCGCACGCGTGAGTACCCCGCGTGCGGTGAGCACCTCCACCAGTGGCTCCGTCGCGCCCTACCCTGCTCTCTCCCGCTGAGCAGGCCGAGCGTCCCGCGAAGCCGTTCCCACTACCGGCGCCGGACGGCGCTGTCCGGGCTCAGGCGGCTGCCTTGCGCTGCCGGTCCATGAGGTGGCGCAGGACGAGCCACTCCCGTATCTCCCACGAATGCCCCGACGAGCAGCGGATGCTGCTGTTCTTGGCCGCGGCACCGGAACTGTGCGGCGACGCGTTGATCGTGCCGGGGCAACTGTCCACCACACACCGTCTGGTGAGCGGATCGCGCTCGCCCAGGTCGGGGTCGATGAGACGGAGCAGCTCGACGTGGAGTCCCTGGATCTCGGCCGCGAAATCCTCGGCCGGAGGCTGGGCCGTGAGCCACTCCAGATGGGCCAGGAGGAAGCAGACCAGGTGGGGGACGGAACGGCTCGGGACCGTGGTCTCGAGTTCATCCGCGACATAGCCCGCCCACGATTCCAGAATCGCGACGATGTTGCTCCGGGTGTCGAGCGCGGAGACGTTCAGATGGTCCCGCCTGCGGCTCCCTGACACCTTGGTCGGATTACGCCGCCGGGACGTGGCCATGACGTGGTGCAGGCCCTCCTGATGGAGGCCGGGCAGCGCGCGCAGCTGACGCGCCAGCTTTCCGACGCAGGCGTCGCAGAGCAGTGATTCCGTGGCGTCACGCACCTCCGGCCTGTGGTCCCGCGAGCATGAGTGAATCTCCATAAAGTGACTCCTTGTTGTGGCTGGACGGCCCGGCCGGACCGCCCCTGTCAGATGGTTCTGTTGCCGATGTCGTGCTGAACGCGGAACGTGACGAACTCGGCCGGTCGTACGGCGGCCAGGCCGACGTCGAGGTTCACCCGGCCCCGCGCCACGTCCTCGGCGGTGTTGTTGGTGTCGTCGCAGACGACCTCGAACGCCTCGGCCGCCGACCCGCCGGGCAGCGCCCCGTGACGCCACAGCCCCTTCAGGAACGTCGTCGTGGACTGACGCATCAGCGCCCGCAGTTGAGCCGTGTTCGTGTCGAAGGCCGCCCAGCGGGTGCCCTGTTCGAGCGAGGCCCGGGTGTAGTTCACCAGGCGGCGCACGCCGAGGTCCGACCAGTCGGCCTCGGTCGACAGCGTCTGCGCGCTCAGCGCCCGGACGCCCTGCCCCTGCACGAACCGCAGGCAGTTCACCCCCAGGCCCGTGACCGACTCCCGCTCTGCATCGGTGAGTTCACGCTCCTGCTTCACCACTCCCACCAGCGAACCCACCGGCGTCGTATGGACGCCCTGCTCCGTGTCGGCGCGGCAGCACATCCCCGACACGTGTCCCGAAGGCGGCACCAGACGTTCGTTCCCGCCGACCTCGGTCACGGTGATCCACGGATAGTGGACGGCGACGAACTGGGCGTCCGGCTCCGCCAGCCCGAACGGCCTGCTGTGCACGTCGGCGGGGGCGAGGCCCTGCCGGGTGTGCAGCAGGGCGACCCGGTGCCCCACGCGGGCACAGTGCCCGGCGATCGCCTGCGCGATGCCGTCGGCCTCCTCCTCCACCCGCCACAGATCCGGAGCCACCACGAGGCTTATCTCCGGCAGGCGTTCCAGCCTGGCGAGAGCGGCCCGATAGGCGGCGACGCGGTCCACGTCCCCGGCGCCGCGCGCCCCGCCGTCCCCCGTCCCGAGAATCCACGCCCCGCCACCGCCGTTGCGGAAGTGGCCGAGCACGGCGTCGTGGACGAAGGACGGCGCCTCCCCGTCGGCCGTGCGCGGCGAGAACGCCTCGATGAACTCCAGCGGGTGCCGGACGAAGGCGGGCTTGCCGGGCAGGCCGGGGGCGTCCCCGATGAACGCCGCCACCGAGGTGTGCACGCCGTGGATGAAGGGCGCGCCGTGGCCCGCACCCCGCACGATGTCCGGTTCCCGGAGATCCCTGAGGGGGTCCCGGAGGTCGATGTCCGGGCCGAGCGCCCCGGACGTGCTTGCTGTGCGCGGTTGATCCGGCTGCTGTCGGGGCATGCAGACTCCTCGGTCACGACGGGAAGGCAGATCCGCGACCGGGCCGGCGCGCGGACGGTGCGGCCGGACTTCAGCCTGCCGGAGTGAGCACCAAGGCGGAGGTTTCCATGGGCAGTTGGACACAGCGCTCGATGGACAGACCGGAGCGTGCCGTCAGATTGCGGTACTCGCCGATGGAACGCTGATGACCGCCGTTGACGACCATCAGATGGAGGTCCCACAGCGGGGCCAGCAGGCCGTCCTTGCCGTCCTGGACGACCATTTCGATGACCAGGAGCCGGGAGTTCGGGGCCATGGCCTCGCGTATGGACCGCAGGAGGCGTACGCAGTCGTCCTCCTGCCAGTCGCCGAGCACCCGGGACAGGAGGTACGTGTCGGCCTTCTGCGGGACCGGGGTGGTGAACATGTCCCCGGCGACGAGCTCGGCGCGGTCGGTTCCCACGGTCCGTTCCAGGTGCGCGTGGGCGATGGGGATGTTGTGTTCCAGGTCGATCAGGGTGCCGCGGGCCTCGGGCGCGGCACCGAGGACGGTGGCCAGCAACTGGCCGCTGCCGCCCGCGATGTCGACGATGTGCCGGTCGGCGCTGAAGTCGATGTGCTGGGGGACGGCGTCGAAGGAGAAGTTCTTCGCCTGGGCCTGCATGGCCCGCTGGAAGCGCTCCGCGGCATCGGGGTCCTCGCCCAGATAGCCGAGGAGGGAGCGGCCGTACGCCTTCTCGAAGCCGGTCCCGCCCGTGCGGAAGGTCTCGATCGAGTTACCCCAGGCCTGGTAGAACTCCTCGCCGTAGAGCAGGGACACATCGCGCAGCGAGCCCGGCCTGTCGCGCAGCAGGTCGCCGATGTCGGTGTTGCGGAAGCCGTCGTTCTCGTCACCGTCCACCACGCCAAGACGCAGCAGCAGGCGCAGCAGCCGCCGGACGGCGTCCTGGTTCGCGCCAGCGGCCTCGGCAAGCTCGGCCGGGCCGGTGTGCCCGGCCGCTATGAGGTCGGGCAGGCCCAGTTTGGCCGCCGCGTAGACGGCCTGGGTGTGCCAGGCGGCGGTGATGAGGTCGATGGTGGCGCGGGCTGCCGGTCGGGGGGTGCTTTCCGTGCTCATGACCTGTCTCTCCTCGGACTGATGTAGGGGGGCGTGGGGGGAGTGGCGTGTCGGGGTCAGGAGGGGATCCAGTCGCGTTTGATGTGGGGGGTGTCGATGCTGAGGGCGCGCATGTGTTCGATGGGGTTGGTGTATTCGCGGCTGGCGG